>NZ_OZ034727.1:0-1383300 GCF_964027095.1 Wolbachia endosymbiont (group A) of Machimus atricapillus
TGGAAAGCAGCAAAACAACAATAGTAGAAGTTATCAAACAAAATGAGCCAGGTGAAAGAGTGCCTATTTGGCTAATGCGTCAGGCTGGCAGGTCTCTTCCTGAGTACCGCAAAGCAGTGGAAAATATGAATAATTTTATGGAGATATGCTACAACACAGATTTAGTGACAGAATTGACGTTACAGCCAGTGACAAGATTTGACGTGGATGCGGCGATAATTTTTTCAGACATTTTAATAATAGCTGATGTTTTGGGTTGTGACGTGAATTTCCTGCGCAATGTGGGCCCGAGAATAAAACCTATAAAGAATCCTAAAGAATTGAAAAGTCCACAAGACATTGAAGCTAAAATTTTACCAATTCTAAACGCTATAAAGAAAGTCAGAAGTCAGCTATCAAAAAAAAAGTCTCTTATAGGATTTGCTGGTGGCCCATGGACAGTAGCTTCATATATCATAGAAGGTGGAAGCAGCAAAACTTTTTCCAAAGTATTAAATTTTTACCCTTCGTATTTGAAGGAAATAATTGAACGAATAACGGAAGCAACGATTATTTATCTAATTAAACAGATAGAATTTGGAGCAGATGTTATTCAGCTATTTGACAGTAATGCTGGTGCATTATCGGAACCATTGTTTAAAGAATATGTTATCGAACCAACAAAGAGAATTACCTTGGCAATAAAGGATAGATTTTCTGATTTTCCAATAATAGGATTTCCAAGGTCTGCTGGAAATCTTTATAAGGATTACTGCGAACAAACAGGTGTATCTGCAGTAAGTATAGATTATAATGTCCCAATAGAATGGGCGAAAGCGAATCTAAAAATCCCTCTACAAGGAAATCTTGATCCTAATCTTTTAGCCTATAATAAAACGGAAGCAATAAAAGAAGCAAAACGTATAATAGATTGCTTTAGAGATTCACCCTTCATATTTAATCTCGGACATGGAGTACTCCCTGATACTCCAGTTGAAAATATCACTGCGTTGGTGAATTTGGTAAAAAGCTACTAATACAATACACAAAATTCCTAGCTTTTTTGCTGTACAGGGTTTATCATTTGAATTTAGCTTCAGTAAGATATGTCAGACCTTGCAAAAAGAATGTCCCTAATAAAACCATCACCTACGATTGCTGTAACTGATAAGGCAAATAAGTTGAAAAATAAAGGAAAAAAGATCTGTGTTTTAGCTGCAGGAGAACCGGATTTTGATACTCCAGATCATATAAAAAAAGCAGCTATTCAAGCAATAAGTGAAGGTAAAACTAAGTATACTGCTGTTGATGGAACGCGTGAGCTGAAAGAAGCAATAATTAATAAGTTAAGAAGGGATAATAACCTCGAGTACACGTTTAACCAAATCTGTGTTGGTACTGGCGCTAAGCAGGTGTTATTCAATTTGTTTATGGCAACAATTAACTCTGGAGATGAAGTTATTATTCCAGCTCCTTATTGGGTTTCATATGTTGATATGGTAAATCTTTTTGGGGGCTTACCAGTTGTAGTGGAATGCAAACAAAATTTTAAACTGACAGCGGAATTATTGAAAAGCAGGATAACTAAAAAAACTAAATGGTTAATTCTTAACTCACCGAACAATCCTGCAGGAGTTGTGTACACATATGATGAATTGAAAGACATAGCACAAATATTGCTTGAATATCCACATGTGAATGTCGTTACAGATGATATTTATGAGCATATAATATACGACGAAAAGTTTTTTACTATCACTCAGGTTGAGCCAAAGCTTTACAACAGAGTTTTTGTAGTCAATGGAGTGTCAAAAGCCTATGCAATGACAGGCTGGAGAATAGGGTATATTGCAGGTAGAAGTGATGTAGTAAAAGCTATCTCTACGCTGCAGTCTCAGAGCACTTCTAACCCAAATTCGATAGCACAAGCAGCAGCAGCAGCAGCATTAAACGGTGACCATAGTTTTTTGAAAGAAAGAACAAGGATTTTTAAGAGTCGTAGAGATTTTATGGTGAAAAAGCTAAATTCTGCTCCGGGATTATCAGCATCCATTCCGCAAGGCGCATTTTATTTATTTGTCTCGTGTGAAGGATTGCTCAGTAAGAGTACAAAAAGTGGTAAAGTAATAAATAATGATCTTGATTTCACTGAATACCTGCTAGAGGATCATTTAGTTGCTGTGGTTCCAGGAATTGCGTTTGGTCTAGAAAATTTTATCAGAATTTCTTATGCAACCTCTCAGGAACAATTAGAAATTGGATGTGATAGTATTACTAAAGCGTGCCAGGAGTTAAAATGAAATAGACTATCCATAAATTACCCATTTCACCGCGTCAAAAATATTCACTAAGGGAGTGTTAAATAAACTGTGTCAAACCGCATTTTTAGTTCAACTCAATTTTCAATCTGCCAGGAAAGAAAACATCAAGTTGAGAGATAGTTAATGCCCAATCATGTACAGGCATCGTCCACTTTTCCTCTGCCTTCTTTATAGCACAATATACCTGCTTATGCAAGGCATTTATGCTGGTAAATGAGCCTTTGGTCTTAGTGAATTTCCTAATTTGCCTATGTAGCCCCTCTATGGGATTGGTGGTGTAGATTATCCTCCTAACTGGACCAGAATACTTAAAATAACCAGACAAGTTTTCCCAATTATTCTGCCAAGATTTTATAACCATAGGGTACTTTGTGCCCCATTTTTCATCCAATTCCAACAGATAATTCTCGGCAATTTCCTTGCTTGAAGCTTGATATACCTTCTTTAAATCGCTCAAAAAACTCTTCGCATCTTTACTGGCCACATACTTCAGTGAGTTGCGTATCTGATGCACTATACACATCTGCACTTCCGCATTAGGAAAGACACTGTTTATAGCTGCAGGAAAGCTTTTCAGCCCATCAACGCAGGCAATAAGGATATCTTCTACTTGTATCTTGTCAAAAGCATCTAATGTTTTAAGCTTAAGCATTAGGTGGAGAAGGGAGGAACTCTGTGCTTCTTCTTAGATATAAAATCTGTAGAGGAGATAAGAATTCCCTTCTCAAAAGTATAGGCTGGACGGTATCGTAGAAAGACCTGAATGGTTCTAATTCTGTATTCACAAGGTTAGCCTTACTTTTCATTTTTAATGGTAACGTATGGGGTTATATATGATCAACAACTTTTTGGGCATAGATATATCAAAAGATCGCTTTGATGTTTTTCTCTCATTTATAAGCAAAAAAGGAAAGCGTGAAACTAGAAAAAGAAGCTTTAAGAACGATGGTTTCAAAGTCTACTGAATTTTCTACACAAACATAATGTAGAAAAAGTAAAAACCTGCATGGAATCTACTGGTTGTTATAGCGAAGCACTGGCTGAATTTCTACACAATGCTGGACATTTTGTAAGTGTTGTAAATCCTTATTGCATAAAATCTTATGCAAGGAGTAAGCTGATACGACAAAAGAATGATCAGACCGATGCAGAAGTTATTGCTGGTTATTGCCAAAGACAGGAACCTTCTAGTTGGACACCACCTTCTCCTGAAATGAAAAAATTAAAACATCTTTATCGTTGCTCAGTTGCGTTAAAAGATGAGTTAACATTAGTAAATAACCACTTAGAAAAAAAAGAGAGACTGCCTAAAGAAGTTGCAAATGCTTGGGAAGACCTTGCAATGAATATAGCTCAAAAAATAGAAACAATAAAAAACTCCGTACGTGAACTATTAAATCAACACAAAGAATTGTTGGAAAATTTTCAACTTCTATTGACTATTCCAGGCATAGGAGATACCGTCTTGTTAGTCAACAAAAAAATTATAAAAATTTCCCAAGTTGCATCATAAAATCAAAAAATACTTCCAATTGTGTAACAGTACACAGATTATAGTTAGTGGATATGTTGATAAGTAAACTTCATCTGTTTTGTGCGTATAAAACTAATTTACTTATCAACATATCCACTAACTATAATCTGTGTACTGTTACACAATTGGAAGTATTTTTTGATTTTATGATGCAACTTGGGAAATTTTTATAATTTTTTTGTTGACTAACAAGACGGTATCTCCTCTTTCTTTGAGGTCATTTAGCACTCCCAACCAGAAGTTAGCTCCTTCACTTTCAGCCAAATAAAAACCTAATACTTCTTTTTTGCCATTTTGATCTATGCCTAATATGTTATACATGCATTTACTTACGCAATGCCCGTCCTCTTTGACTTTAAAAAACCATGAAAACTATCGGATATACAGACTGCAGCGGGCGACTACGCCATTCGTTGATTACTGGTAGCAATTTGTCAGTAATACTTGATATCTCTGCCACCGATATTTTGTGATCATAAATTTCCTCAACATGTGACACTATATCTCTATAGCCCATACCACTGGCAAATGTGCTCAAAATCTTCGTTTCAAGCTCTGGATGTAAGTTTGTTTGCCTTTTTTTGACTATTTGTGGTTCGAAACTTCCTTCCCTATCTCTTGGCGTCAAAAGCTCAAATGACCCTGCGCTTGTACGTAAAGTCTTTGCATTCCTCCCATTTCTTCGATTATTCTCTTCGCTTTCAGCCGACAAGTGGTTTTCTATTTCACCTTCCAGGCTTACCTCCAGCAACTTTTTTATAAACGGTGTTAATGCTCCATCTCTTCCTGTCAACGGTCTTCCTTCTCGTATAGACGACAGGATATTTGTTTCTAATTCTTTATAATCTACCAAACCGGTAGTTCTGTTTACTACTTTCTGACTCATTGTCAAACCTCCATTTTTTTATATCAATTTATTACTTTTTTTTCGGTTTGACACAGTTTATTTAACACTCCCTTCACTAAGGTTATCTTGAATGTTCTAACTTGTATTTTTCTATGGAAGGCATTTTTATTGAGTGAGCAAGTGTCTTTCTAATATTGAATTCCTCATTTTTTTCATTTCGTTGCAGTAAGTTAATGTTATTTATTTTATTTACTAAATCTTTCCCTTTCTCCAGAGTCTTTAAATCACTTTCGTTAATGTGATGTTCATTGTAAAATTCTGCAACAATTTCTTTTCTTTTCGGGTGAGTATTTAAAAATTCCGACACCTGATGTTTAGCAACAGCTTGAATAAATTTCTTATTAAATCTTGAATCGTTATATAGATTTTCCAAACTTTTGTCATAATGTTTTGCTTCGTTTATAGTGAGTTTTATTATCTCTTCTATACCACTTAGAAGTTCCCTATACAATTTGTCATATCTATTGCCTGACACATGTGTAGCGAATGTTTGTTCAATGTATTTTGTTATGTAATTTTGCAGTGTGTTGTCTATTGTGCTTATGTTCATCAACCTACCTCAATGTTATATTAACTATTTTACATGTAGAAAGGTTAATATTGAGTTAATAGGGTACTTCTGAAGTCAAATTTTACTGAAAATTATAGTATTTAATATATAATTGTTAGCATGAAATAAAAACATAAATAAAATGGATCTTGTAACAAAAGTGAAGCTCAAGATAAAGATGAATAAGGGCAAAATCATAAATATACTTGTCATTTGTGGTGTAATTTTTTTCATATACCTTATTCATGAGCCAGTTGTAGATATGGTAGAAAAAATTATAAGTAAAATAAAAGGTCTCTTTTAAAAATAGAAAAAGTGAACTTTTTCCATCATCCAAACTTGAACCTGGAAAATTTAGTTAATGCATAAACTACTTATGTTGGCTATGAGTTCAACTGTATAAAATTCCGGTAAATTAAAATAAGTATTCATAAAAATATTGTTTTCTATAAACAGAGTATCTATAATACTAGCTTTGGGGTAAAGTACTGCAGAGGAATTTTTTAATCTGGTTGTTGGCGTCACTGTTTTATGCGTACCAATATATATTACGCGTAATTCCAAACATAATTGCGCCTGGATTGATAACAAAATTTAACATAAGTATTACAGATGTTGGCCAGTTTGGTGGGTTATACTATGTAGGCTATACGCTAGCTCATATACCTGTTGGTCTTTTCCTTGATAGATTTGGGCCAAAATTTGTTTTGCCTGCTTGTATTGTTTTAACATTTACCGGAACATTACCGCTTATATGTTTTGATGAGTGGTATTATTCAATACTTGGCAGAATAGTCGTTGGAATTGGGTCGTCCGCTTCAGCAATTGGGCTTTTTAAAGTTGCAAGCATGTATTTTGCGCAAGAAAAATCAGCAAGAATGGCTAGTTTATCCATAATTATAGGAACTTTGGGGGGGATATGTGGCGGATTACCGTTAGACTTCTTACTCAATAAATTTGGCTGGAATTATGTTATCTATACCTTCTCAGCATTCGGGTGTTTACTTGCTCTGTTACTGTTCTTAGTAACGCCTGAAAGCAATGCTCAACAGGAAAAAGTTAGCATTAGAGACTTGAAAAACATACTTTTCAACAAGCATATTATTCTAATTAGCTTTTTTGGTGGACTCATGGTCGGTCCAATGCAAGGTTTTGCTGATGGTTGGGCGAAAGCATTCTTTTTTGAAGTATATGAAATGAATGAAGGCTTGGCATCTTCTCTCTCTTCCGTAATATTGATAGGAATGTTAACAGGATCATTCTCTTTGGCTTATTTATTGGAAAAGTATAAAAATAAGCATTATGAAGTAATAATTTCATGCTCATTTGCAATGATCGCCGGTTTTCTATTACTTTTTACTCAGATTGGTGGCTTGTATGTTGTATTACCTACGCTTTTTATTATCGGCTTTGCATCTGGATATCAAGTAGTTACAATTTATAAAGCACTAAGTTATGTAAATAATAACTTAGTAGGCTTAGCTACAGCTGTGTCAAACATGATAGTCATGGGTTTTGGCTATTTTTTTCACACTGGAATCGCAAAAATAATAAATTTGTGTTGGGATAGAACAGTAATACAAGGAAATCCTGTGTATAGTGCTGAATTGCTGATAAAAGCAACATCTATTATTCCTGTATGTTTGCTAATAGCTGTTTTTGGGCTCTTATGGTTAAAAAAGCAGGATAAGTAGTCTTAAAATTGCTTGTGCATCTTAAAATTAAAGCGAGGTTTGATCTATGATGAGTGTTTTAAAAAAAATCTGTGGCTCTAAAAATAGTTTAAAGTCTTTTGATAACGAGGTTTATCAGTTTATAGAAAAAGAGTTACAACGTCAAAAGTCACAATTGCAATTAATTGCATCAGAGAATTTTGCAAGTAAAGCAGTAATGGAAGCACAAGGCTCTTTTCTGACTAATAAATATGCAGAAGGCTATCCAGGCAAAAGGTATTACTGTGGTTGTGAGCATGTGGACAAAGTTGAAAGTCTAGCTATAGAAAGACTTTGTAAGCTGTTCGGTGTTAAATTTGCAAACGTTCAACCTCACTCTGGTTCTCAGGCAAATCAGGCGGTATTTGCTTCACTGCTTACTCCAGGCGATACAATACTTGGATTATCACTGAGTTGCGGTGGACATCTAACTCATGGTGCGGCACCAAGCTTTTCTGGTAAATGGTTTAAGTCAATTCAGTATACAGTTAACAAAGACACTTATCTGCTCAATATGGATGAGATAGAAAAGCTGGCGCTGGAGCATAAACCAAAATTGATCATAGCTGGTGCTTCTGCTTATCCGAGAAAAATGGACTTCAAACGCTTTCGCGAAATTGCAGATAAAGTTGGTGCTTATTTGCTTGCAGACATTGCTCACTATGCAGGGCTTATTGCAGCGGGCGAATATCCATCTCCTGCTGAATATGCACATGTTATGACTTCCACGACTCACAAAACTTTGCGTGGTCCTCGTGGTGGAATAGTGATGACCAATGATGAAATATTACACAAAAAAATTCAATCTGCAGTTTTTCCAGGATTGCAGGGCGGGCCACTTATGCATGTAATAGCTGCAAAAGCTGTTGCATTTAAAGAAGCATTAGCGCCAGAGTTTAAGACTTATAGCAAGAAAATCGTGGAAAATGCGAAAGTACTAGCTCAAGAATTGCAAAAGCATGGACTCGACATTATAACCGGTGGCACTGACTCTCATATAGTGCTAGTTGACTTAAGATCGCAGAAATTAACTGGAAAAGACGTTGTAGATAGCCTTGAGAGGGCTGGCATTACCTGCAATAAAAACTCTGTACCATTTGATACAGAAAAGCCAACCATCACTTCAGGGCTCCGTTTTGGCACCGCTGCTGAGACAACACGCGGACTTGAGGCAGAAAATTTTAAAGAGATAGCCAGCCTAGTAAATGAAGTGGTTCAGGGATTAATCAGCGGAAATAGCTCAAGTGTCGAAAAAGCAGTAAAAACTAAAGTTGAAAAGATTTGTAGTAATTTTCCTATTTATTAATTTATGTGGTGTCATCCAAGTAGCTGGTAGAAACGAAAAAACTTACTTGACAAACTCCGCCAGCCCCCTTATTATGACGATAAGGGTATTTATGACTCAAAACTTGTTTTTGACCTGCAGGCTCAATGACAAAATTCAGTAAAAAACTCAGGGTATTTTTTGGCGGATTACATAAAATTATAGCGGCTGCATGTCTTTTAAATTTTTTCTACATTCAGCCAAACCGCGCTTATTTTAAGCGTTAGCACATTATTACAGCGCCACTTACAGTAATATAGAGTCAAAACTCGCACCACGGGAGTTCTTTGCCTTTTTTTTCATTTGGTAAATTTCTTAATGTTTATAGCTAAAAGAGCCCAAGAGAGGTGTCATCCCGCTGCTTGTTAGCGGGATCTATGTTAAGAGATACCGCGAATGAATCGCGGTATGACGTAGGACTGCTGTCATCCCAGTGCCCCGACACTGGGATCCAGTTTTCCATATAATCTCATCGAAAATGTTGTAACCACTTTCTATGCTAGTTTGCTTGTAAGCAAGCAAACTTTTCTGGATCCCAGTGTCGGGGCACTGGGATGACACCATTCTTTTTCCTGGATCCAAGTAGTCTGGGCACTGGGATGACAAAAAAAGGGGCTACTTGGATGACACCCTGACAATCGTCATCCCGCTGCTTGTTAGCGGGATCTATGTGAGATACCGCGGCGTTAATTATTCCGCGCGGGATGACAAGAAAGGAGCAGCAGGATGACACCTCACCATGTCATTCCAGCGCGTGGCACACATCTGTACGAACATTGTTATAATAAGAGTTCATGAAAGATGTCATCTGGAATCTTGTTCCAATGTTAAACAACACAAAGTTGAAAAAGTAGAGCAAGAATTACTTACAATTCAATAATTCTCCAAAATCAATTATGTTTGAAAAGTAATCACTATCTATAACGTCATCACTCACACCGTTAACGTGAATAAGGACTGGACGACATGAAAAGCCTTTTGGACGCTTTAGTGTATCTATTTTCTTTTGTACTTCTTGTATTATTGAATGACCGATTTTATTTTTTGAAAATTTGATTTCGCAAATGTAGAGAGTGTTAAACCTTGTTTGAATCATGTAATCAATTTGACAACCAGCACCTGTCTTCCTCTGAAAAAATGGATTTTCGCTTACTATTCCATCAATTCTCAAGATATTATGTATGCTCTTTCTATTGTTAAGCACCAAATTTTCAAACTGAAGTCCAATAATTGTATGCCACTCTGGTAGAGATGTAAGTAACCCTATAGAGTAGGTGTCGCGATTAATTTTTCCTAGATTTTTTTCAATATATTTTAGATAAAACCTTAAATAATTATCTTGAAGTCTGTACTTCCTGAGTCGTGAATCAGTACCCGTTTTTATATCCCAAGTGTGATCCTTTGCAATAAAACCGGCAAGCTCGAGCTCATATAGATACTCAGAAATGCGTCCGTGTCTTGCAATGTTTAAAGCAGTACAAATTTCTTCCTGTTCTTTAGCTCCAGTAGAAAGAGCTCTCACTACTTGCTTATAAAAAGCTGTTTTTCGCATGAATAGATCTGAAAATATTTGGTCAAACTCCTCAACTAAAAACCCACCTTTTGTAAAACAAAGCTTTTTAATATTTTCTTCAGTACCATGTTTAAAATTTACCTCTTCTAAATATTTTGGAATTCCACCGGTTACTGCAAGCACCTTAAACTTTTCGTATGCTGAAATATTTTTTGGCCAAAATTCATTGCAATCAGAAAGTGATAACTCCCCGAGTGTTAAAGTCAACGATATTCTTCCTACAAAACCAGTACTACTAAGTATATTTTTTTCAATCCAGGATGAAGCTGATCCACAGACAACAAAAATTAGCTTGTTATTATTTTTTAGCTGTGTATCCCAAAAATTCTTTATTTTGCCTAAAAAAGTTGGATCTTTTGAGCCCATCCAAGAAATTTCATCAAGGAGCAATAATATTTTGCCAGATAGTAAACGTTCACCAACTGCCCATAGTAAGTCACTCCAGTCGTCATATCTAGCAAAAGATGTATTAAATTGTCTAGCAACTTGTCTAGAAAATTCATTAAGTTGGTGGGATGTTGTAGTATGCTTTTCTGGTGGCAAACCTGCAAATGAGTAATGTTGTTCGAAATGTTTACCAAACTCTTGAATTAAACGACTTTTTCCTATACGACGCCTTCCTTTGACTACTACAAAAGATGCAGTGTTTTTTTCCGTAAGCTCCAGCAGTTGCTTCAACTCGGTTTGCCTACCAATAAATGATGGAGACATAAAATACAAAATATAAATCTTTGTCTCCATTATACACAATGAAATTGGAGACGTAAATAAGTAAATTTCGATCTTTGTCTCTATAGTGCTATAGCTAAACTGACTTACGACAATTTGAAAAACTGTCATTCCGCTACGTGTTAGCGGAATCTATGCTGGGATACCGCGAATGAATCGCGGTATGACGGTTCGCGGCGGTATGACGGTTCGCGGTGGTATAGTAACTCGTCATTCCGCTACGTGTTAGCGCCGCGGCGGTATAGCTATAAATTGTTGATATCTTTTTTATATCACATTTTTAACTTACAATAGTTAGCCAGCGTTTCTTACATTAACCAAATCTTTCGAATTCTGCACTCACCACTACCTATAACTCACTTTCACGCAATATTGATCGTTCTTAAAAAGCAATCTAACATTTTTTATTCCTTGATTGCGAAGCTTTGATGCAGCTGATTTAGCAGCCTGAGCACTTTTAAAAAATGCAACATATCCCTTACTTTCTGCACTGTCTTGTTTCGGGTGACGTTTCTGCATTTCTTTTTCATATTGCTTTCTGTAATGAGGAGTATTTTGTATCAATTGTTCTGACATCTTTCTTAGGTATTGGACTTTTACCTTTGCAAGCCCTACTTTATGAAATCCTAAGACTTGAGCTGCTTTTTCTGATAAGTCTATTATTCTGCCTTCAATAAAAGGCCCTCTATCGTTAATCCTTACAACAAGCTTTCTTCCATTTTCTAAATTAGTGACAAGAGCAAAGCAGGGTAGGGGCAAAGTCTTATGCGCTGCAGAGATCAAGTGACGGTTAAACACTTCACCATTTGCTGTAAGCGTGCCATGATCTTCTATTCCATACCACGACGCTATCCCTATCTCTTCATAGTGTTTACAGTTTTTTGGATAATAAGTTATACCATTTATTGTGTAGCTGCAGCCAATTTTATAATGACCTGCAGTGCAATTAAACCTGTTGCTAAAACTGCAACTACTTATCAAAACAAATATTAGACATAGGAAGGCTAGGTTTTTTATCATTGTATTCGGTAAGAGGGTTCGATACTATGAGGATTTTAAATTATACTATAATAAATTTAGTAATGAGTAAACATCTACTGCTAAATATTAACAAAACTCAAAAAAGAATAATACATATAATTGGTATAGGTGGAATCGGAATGAGTGCCATTGCTGAAATTCTTCACAATTCCAATTACAAAGTTCAAGGCAGTGATGCACAATCAAACAACAATGTAGATAGATTACAAAGGCTGGGCATAGAGGTTTTTATTGGTCACAATGCTAATAATATAAGCCAAGCTCAAATAGTTGTACATTCTTCTGCGATAGAATCTGATAATGTGGAGTTAGTAACAGCGAGAAATAACAATAAAACCATTTTGCATAGATCAGACATACTTGCTGAAATTATGAAAGATAAATATGTGATAGCAGTTTCAGGTTCAAGTGGAAAGACGACAACAACGGCTATGATTGCTTCTATTTTTGATCATTCTGGCATTGATGCGACTGTAATTGTAGGAGGAATACTAAATTCGTATCAGAGTAATTCAAGACTTGGAAAGAGTGACATTTTTTTAATCGAAGCTGATGAGTCTGATGGAACCATGCTAAAAATTCCTGCAAATATTGCTGTCATAACGAGTATTAACGACGATCATATGGATCATTATGGTACATTCGACGATATTAAAAATGCGTTTTCTCAGTTTATAAGCAAAGCAGGTTTTGCAGTTTTGCCTGATTCTGTAGGCATTAATTATGATGCGAGTAATTCTATAACGTTTGGGTTTGAGAATGGTAGCATAAGAGCCAGCAACATTAAACAGCATGCTAACAGCATAGAATTTGACGTGTTGAACAACTGGATTCCAGCATCAGCTACTTGCATGACAAAAAAGCAGGTGTCATCCCATCACCTTCTGTCATCCCATCACCCTCTGTCATCCCAGTGCGTGACACTGGGATCCAGCCCTTTAAAAAACATAGTACTATCAAACGCAATAGGTATTCACAAAATGAGTAACGCCTTGGCTGCAATATCAGTTGCGATAAAGCTCGGGATTAGCAATGCAGAGATTAAAAAAGGCCTTTTGGAATTTCAAGGAGTAGCAAGAAGATTCTCTTTGATTGCCAATATTAAAGGTGTTAAGTTAATTGAGGATTATGCCCATCATCCAAATGAAATATATGCAACTTTAACGGCTGCACGTTCGATTACTAAAGGAAAAGTAATAGGAATTATCGAACCACTTCGTTTTGCTCGCGTTCGTAATTTTTTTGGTGAATTCATAAGGATCTTTATGATGTTTGACTATGTAATCCTTACTCCTATTCATCCCCCAGAAGACAAGCCTATTCCTGGTTGTGGGATTGATGATATACAAAAAGCTTTAATCAGTAATGGGTTTAATGATGTAAAGATTATGAATGATGCTCTACTCATTTCACATTTTATTAGTGATTCGACAAGTCCAGGTGATATAGTATTATTTATTGGTGCTGGTAGTAATATAGCTAAATTGGCAAAGGAAACTGCAGCACTTATTGCGGAAGTTAAGGTTTAATGCGATGAATAAGATAATCAACAACGTATTTGCAAGAGAAATTTTAGATAGCAGGGGTTACCCCACTGTTGAGGTGGAAATTGAACTCTGTGATGGAGCAATAGGTAGGGCCTCTGTACCTTCTGGAGCTTCAACTGGTAAATTAGAAGCCTTGGAACTCAGAGACCAAGATGAGAAAAGGTATTGTGGTAAAGGAGTGCTGAAAGCTGTTCAAGCTGTAAATGGAGTGATAGCAAATGAAATCATTGGCATGGATGCAACAAACCAAAGTGCAATTGATAAAGCATTAATTGAACTAGATGGAACAAAAAATAAATCTAAACTTGGAGCAAATGCAACTTTGGGTGTGTCTCTTGCGGTTGCAAAAGCAGCAGCAAACAGTTTCAAAATACCGTTGTATAGATATTTGGGAGGAGAGCAGATGCCGGTTCCACTCATTAACATAATTAATGGTGGAGTACATGCAGACAATAAGCTCGATTTCCAAGAATTCATGATTCTTCCGGTCGGTGCTGAGACTTTCAGTGAAGCAATCAGAATATCTGCGGAGGTGTTCCACAACTTACGTAGCATTCTTAAGAAAAAGGGTTATAGCACAAACGTAGGAGATGAAGGCGGTTTTGCACCAAATATTGAAAGTACTGAAGAAGCACTTGACTTGATCATATACGCTATAGAATCAGCAGGTTATTCAGCGCAAAGTGATTTTGCACTAGGCCTTGATGTTGCTTCATCTACTTTTTATGAAGATGGAATTTACAAATTTGAAAATAAAGAGCTTACTTCAAAAGAATTGACTGAATATTATTGTAGTCTTGTGGAAAGATATCCAATAATTTCTATAGAAGATGCAATGAGTGAAGACGATTACGAAGGTTGGAAATTACTTACTGCAAAATTGGGGAGTAAAATTCAATTGGTTGGGGATGATTTATTTGTTACAAATTGTGAACTAATAGGCAAAGGAATAGAAGAAAAAATGGCAAATGCTGTACTGATCAAGCCAAATCAAATAGGGACGTTAACAGAAACTTTTGCTGCTATTGAAATGGCAAAATCAAACAACTACAAAGCTGTTATTTCTCACCGCTCAGGTGAAACAGAAGACACAACAATATCTCATATAGCAGTTGCATCAAATTGCGGGCAAATAAAAACCGGGTCGCTGTCGCGTTCTGATAGGCTCGCGAAGTATAACGAGCTAATGAGAATAGAAGGCACATTAGGAAAAGATGCTAAATATTATCATGGGTTAGCATGGGTTTTATAGACGAAGTAAAATTGTACTTAAAAGCCGGTGATGGTGGTGACGGTTGTGCAAGTTTTCGTCGAGAAAAGTTCGTTGAATTTGGTGGTCCAAATGGTGGTAATGGAGGAAAGGGTGGAAACATAGTTTTCATCAGCGACGCTAATCTCAACACTTTGCTTCATTTTCGTTATAGAAGACACATTAAAGCAGATAATGGGAAAAATGGTGCAGGCAGGGATAGATCTGGCACAGCAGGGAAAGACGTTATACTTCGAGTTCCAGTCGGTGCACAAATAATTGATGAAGAAAGTGAAGAGATAATAGTAGATCTTGACAAGCCTGGTATGGAATTTCAAGTAGCACAGGGTGGAAAAGGTGGACTTGGAAATACTAATTTTAAATCTTCTACTAATAAGGCACCAAGACATTTTACTTACGGTCAGCCTGGCGAAGAAAAACATGTATTATTAAAACTAAAAGTTTTATCAGATGTTGGAATTATTGGCATGCCAAACGCAGGTAAATCAAAATTTTTGACTCGCTGCTCAAATTCCGATACAAAAGTAGGCGATTATCCATTTACCACCGTAAGACCCCACTTAGGTGTGACAAAAGTGGATGATAGCGAAGTTGTAATAGCAGATATTCCTGGAATAATTACTGATGCTCACCTTGGAGTTGGGCTCGGGCATAAATTTTTAAAGCACATAGAAAGGTGTCAAATTTTACTTCATTTAATCGATGTAACTCACGATGACGTTGTTTCGGCTTATAGTTGTATCCATAATGAGTTGGAACTTTACAATAGTGATCTTGTTGAAAAAGAAGAGATTGTAGTATTAAACAAATGCGACTTATTGAGGGAAGCAGAAATTCTGGAAAAGAAGAATCACCTAGCTAATTATCTCAATAAAGAAGTGCTGTGCTTATCAATTAATGGTGATTTACAGCCTATTTTAAGATTATTAAGTGAAAAATTGAAAAAGAGTAATTCTAAGGAAATCGATGTATATGATCCTTTTAAGATGTGAATTTCATTTAGATAATTGATGTTTTTCATTTATTTTATCATATAACTAGAATATATGTGTACGAACGTTTGTTTTTGAAGGTGATTTGCACAGTAAATGGTCAGCGCGTGACGCACTGCCCAGTTCATGTTAGCTATAAATATTTAAGAAATTTACCAAACGAAAAAAAAGGCAAAAGAAGCCCTAGTCATTGTCTATTTTCAGTATTGGCGTTTTTTTATGTTTTAAACGTCTAATAACCGCGACTCAGCTGCTTTTTAATGCAACTAACCTTAGTTTAAATGTTTAAGAAATTTACTAAGCAGAAAAAAAGGCAAAAGAAATCCCGTGTTAGCTAGTTGTCACTCTCTAATCCTGCAAATTGGCGTACTATACTGTCTTAAACGACTTATAAGCGCGTTTCAGCTTATATAGGTAAAAACCCAGAAATGTTGTGAAGACATAAGGTGCACATAGTGCAAAAAATTAAAAATAAGACGCCAACTACGTTGTTTTCTTGCTGTTTAATCTGCACAGATGAAGATAACTGAATACCTTCACTATCATGATAAGGGGGCTGGCGGAGTTTGTCAAGGAATTTTTGCATTTAATTCGTTTCTGCGAGCTACCTGGTTTTCCTACTGAAATTTTGAAAAATGTAATCTACTTCTATATTCAAATATATCAAGCAGTAATTCAAAATTAGCCATTGCGCCTTTTGCGTTATTATACGCGAGATTGAGCAGCTCTTTGTCCTGATATAAATCAGCAAATTTAAATTCCATACATCCTGATTGTTTTGTGCCTAAAATATCTCCACTGCCTCTTAGCATCATATCCCTTTCAGCAATGTAAAATCCGTCCTGTGACTCACACATGATCTTTAACTTTGAAGATGAGCTTTTACTTAAATTATCGTATAATAATACACAAAAAGATGGCTTGTTTCCTCGCCCTACTCTGCCTCTTAACTGATGTAATTGCGATAACCCAAATTGCTCTGCATTTTCTATAATCATAATGGTTGCATCTGGCACATCTATACCAACTTCTATCACAGTGGTTGCAACAAGCAAAGAAAATTCATTTCTTTTGAAGGAAAACATAACTTGATCTTTCTGCTCCTGAGTCAATTTTCCGTGTATTATCCCGACTCTATCAAAAAATGTTTTTTGTAATTCCTGAAAACGCATCTCTGTTGCAGCAATATTGGTCTCTTCGTTTTCTTCTATATATGGACAAATCCAATATGCTTTTTCGCCCCTGTTTATAGCACCTTTTAGCTTTTCAATAACATCTGGCACCCTACTAATGTTCATAGTTACAGTTTTTATTGGCAATCTGGATTTTGGTTTTTCTCTCAAAATTGAACATTCAACGTCACCATACATAGCTTGCTGCAAGGTTCTTGGAATGGGAGTTGCAGTAACGAAAAGTATATCGGCATTTTCTCCTTTTCCTACCAAGCGATTTCTCTGCATCACTCCAAATCGCTGTTGCTCGTCTATGACTGCAAGCCCTAAATTTTTAAATGTAACGTTAGCTTGAAATAACGCGTGGGTGCCAATCACTATATTTAAAACACCACTTGCAAGTTCGTTCATGATAATCTTTCTTTCCTTGCGCGAAGTTTTACCAGTAAGCAGCGCAACTTTTATATCGGTACAGGATAAAACTTCCTCAATCCAATTATAATGTTGCTCCGCCAAGATAGTAGTCGGTGCCATTAGAGCTACCTGCATGTTGTTTTCTACCACATTTAGCATCGCAAAAAGTGCAACTACGGTTTTGCCACTACCAACATCACCTTGCAGCAAGCTCATCATGCGATACTTGGATTTTTGCCTCTCTGAAATTTCATCTATTGCACGAATTTGATCGTTTGTTAATTGAAACGATAATTCATTTAAAACTTGCTCTTTATATTTATTCAATACTATAAATTCTCTTCCCCTTTTTTTTACATGATTTTCTCTTGCAAGTTTCAGTGCTAGCTGATACGCAAACAATTCATCATAAGCAAGCCTTTTTCTACAAACCTCGGCTTCCGCCAATGAGCTTGGTCTGTGCAACTTTATGATGCTTTCCCTCCAACTTAGCCATTTTTTTTGCTTGATTAATGTATCATCTATCCACTCTGGCAAATCAGGCAATTCTTTCAGGTTAGAGCTTATTATGTTCCCAATGCTCTTATTGGTAATGCCACGGCATAATTGGTAGACTGGCTCTATGCGAGCTATTTCTTTAAATTGGTTGATGTCAAGCGACACGTAATCTGGATGAGTAATCTGCCAATGCTCAGCAAATTTTTCGAGTTTGCCACTGATGATTACATAGGCTCCAACTGGAAATAGTTTATATAAATACTTAACTGAGTGATTAAAAAAGACTATGAATATATACTGACTCTCACTTTCAACGACTATTTTATATGGTCTACCTCTAAAAGTGGGCGACTGATGCTCATAAACTTTTGCCATGAAAGTTGTAAATTCTCCAACTTGAGTATCAAGTAGTGACTTACTTCTATCTATATAACCAAGCGGCCTATAAAACAGCAGGTCCACCACTTTGTTCCCACCACAGAGTTTAGGTAATATTGCGGAATGGAACTTAAGCATATTTTCCAGCTTGCCATTTAGAAAAGCCAGCACATCTAATTGCTCATTGAGATTCATACATGTGTAAAAACTGTTTATCAATAATAGAGCCTTTTTAAAATCTTGTCACCTTATGGTCAGGTATGCACTATAGCTAGCACAGCTCTCTAACATCATACCACCGCGGTGCTAACAAGCAGCGGGATGACGGTTGTCGGTAAGCCTAAGTTACCCCTAACTATATTTGCTATCATAGGGCTTATAGCAGGTATTTTATTGAATTATTAATAATTTGTGATATAATTAATTATGATGTTAATAGGTCTATGATAGAAATGAATAGTACCAATCCAGTAGTTACATTAAGGGCTCAAGCAGAAGAGTTTGATTTTGGCAAATTAAGAGCTGGTAAAGATAATGCTGAAGCAAACTCTGGTGAACAGATGTATAAAGACATCAATAGAATGGATTTTGTTATTAATGGTAAAAGTATAGACCAAACTTTAACTAGTGCGTTGATGGAAGGAGCTAAGCAACGTGAATTCGATAAAATTTGGAGCGAATATTGTGAAAATGACAATACTCCTGATCATAAAAAAACTGACCAGTATGAAAAGGAATTTGAGAGATTTTACAATTTAGGCAAGGAGTATGCTCACCTATTACCAAAGGAAGAAGCCAGAAATTATCGCCCGTTTGCAAAAGAAGTTTTTAAGGAAATGTTTAAATATGCTGAAGCAAAAGTTCCAAGTGATTCTATTCTAGAAGAGCTAATTACTAATTGTAATCAAGCAGGGTATGAAGGCACTTTATTCACTGATGTTCTCTTTCAAGCATTTCGCCAGTCCGAATTTACGCTACTAAGTCCTCAAAAAACAATAGTTATTGATTGCACTGATCCAAATCATGTAAAAGTCAAATCTGAGATGGCAGTGCCTACGGTAAAATCTGATAATCCAGAAGAAGAAGTTTGTCAGATAAATAGCTCATTAGAGTTTACACTTGCATTCCAAGATGAGAAAAATGATGTAACATATAAAGATGGTAAATTGTTACTTACTGCTCCTCGAGAACTGAAAAATTACAAAATTGATGGCAAAAATTTATTTGATATTATTAAAGAGTATTTCCAGAAATTTTGCGAGAAGTTAGGATTTAAGTTTGAAGCAGAGATAGAACATAGTTTAGGTAATCCACTAGAAGTAAACAGCCATCTGGAAAATATGGAACCGCCCATTCATAGCAATGAGCATGGAAATACACCTGGAAACTAACAATTAAAATATTTCAAGCGCTGTTAGCTCATTTGCACAATCAATTACTTCAGAACTTGGGAACTGGTTTTTAAACCAAGTGTACTGGCGTTTTGCGTAGTGTCTTGTGTTTGTTTGAGCAATCTGTATCGCTTCGTCTAAAGTAATCTCACCTTTCAAATACTTTACAATTTCTGGCACTCCATGTGCTTTCATAGCTGGCAAATGTGGAGCTAAGTTCATACTAAGTAGCTTTTTTACTTCATCAATTGCTCCATTTTCGATCATTTTGATAAAACGAGAATTTATTTTTTGGTATACATCCTCACGTTTAGGCAAAATTGTATATATCTTAAAATTATCGAATAAAGGAGGCTGTCTATTTTCTTGCCATACAAAGATTGTCTTACCAGTTTCAGTGATAACTTCAAGTGCCCTTGAAAGGCGGTGCGAGTCATTCATGAATACTTTACCTTGAATCCTTGGATCTTTGCTTAGCACTAATTTGTAAAACTCCTCTTTACTTAAATTTTTCCTTAATTCGCTTACATTTTTCCTTACTTTCTGACTTATTTGTGGCATTGATGATAAGCCTTTGATTAAACTGCTGATGTAAAGCCCGCTTCCTCCAGTGATGATAGGTATTTGAGCATTTTCTAATGCGTGATTAACTTCTTTTTCTAAATCCTCTAACCATAGACCCACGGAATAATTTTCTTTTGCTGAAACATAACCATATAATTTATAAAATTCTTCTTGCTTTAGTGGTTGAGCAGTAATTATGGGAATTTCTTCATATACCTGCTTTGAATCACAATTTATTATGCTGATATTATTATATTTTTTTATCAGGTTATCACACAATTCTGATTTACCTGAAGCTGTAATTCCTGTAATAATTACTATATTATTTTTCATTTATATTAATTTAATTAACATATGATAGAGTGTAGTAAAAATTTGGGTCCTACAATCTAAAGTTTGGAGATTTTTATGGCAGAAAACAACGACAATAATTCATTTATTAAGCGTTTCACAAACAGGACTCCTGGCGGTACAGGGGAAGGTTTTTCCAGTAAGTATTCGTCTCAAAACACCAAAGAACGGGCATTAGGGGAAAAAGGGGGAATTTCTGAATTAGCAAACAAAAAAACCGAATCCAAGGAAGCTTTTTCTGAAAGTGGCGGCATAAAAAGTAAAAGCAGAACTGTCAATGAAAGATCTTTTGCTGATGCAACAAAAAGAAGTAGGTCAGATCTTATATATTTAGTCCGTGGTAAAGATCGTGGAAAATCAGCGTGGCATTATGTATTAGTTGATAAAGAGAAAAGAGAAATGTTTCTAGCAAAAAGCAGAACTGGCTCTATAGATGTTGCAGACTATGGAGAGATTTTGTATTCAGGATGGGGAGAGGATCCACCACAGGCAATAGTTGATAAAGTCAATGAAGAGTTTGGGTTGTAGCAAGTCTGCATAACAAATGGTAAGCTGCGTTGCATTGCGTTCACAAAAACTAGCAGTTACTATATAAGATACAATGCAACAAAACTGATCTAGTTGTTATGAATAAGTTTTTAGCTATATGGTATCTAAAATAATAAATGCAATACAGAACAACTTGTTAGTGTGTTTTCCAACAGAAACAGTGTATGCTCTTGCTTGTAATGCATTAAATAATGAATCTATAGGAAAAATATATCAGATAAAGAAACGCTCTCAAAATAAACCACTGTCTATATTTGTTAGTGATATTTGCAGCTTGATGAGAATAGCAAAGCTAGAGAAAAAGTATATTGGTTTAGTAAATCACTTTTCTCCTGGACCGATTACCTATATTTTACCACTTAAAAACAATAATATATTGCCAAACGAATTCTTTAAAGATAGTATAGGCATCAGAATCCCTGAGCATCCTATTGCAATTTCAATACTAAACAAACTGAAAGTTCCAATAGTTGCAACTAGTATAAATATTTCAGGAGAAAAAAGTGTATGTAAGGCAGACGATATACCACAATCCATTAAGCAACATTTATCTGCAGTGATTGAAGATGATGAATTAGTTTCTGGTATAGAATCTACTATTATTGACTTAACCGAAGATAAGATTAAGGTTTTAAGGGAAGGTGCAATTTTATTACAAACAGTAACCAATGCATTTTCAAACTAAGATCTATAGGAGAAAGAATGAAAAAAGTAATAGGTCACAACCAGGCCAAAAAAAAATTAATGAACAACTTATCTGTTCAGTCTTGGCTGATCTGTGGTAAAAAAGGTATAGGAAAAGCAACACTTGCAAAATCCTTCTCCAATTGGTTACTCATAAAAAGCTATAATGAAGTAGCATTGGACTTACACATTGTTGAAGGTGATACTATCGGAATAGAAAAAGTCAGAGAAATGAAAAACTTTCTACACTTAAGTCCCATTCAATCAGAACACAAAATAGCTATAATAGATAGCTTAGAGGCAATGACTAATAACGCTAAAAACGCAATATTGAAAATATTAGAAGAGCCGCCAAAAAATTCTAAGATATTTATAATTAGCCATAAGCCATATGATATACAAACTACTATCCAGTGTAGGTGCTTTCAGCTAAATTTACTTCCATTAACTTATGACGAAACAAAGCAAGTTGCTTCATCTCAATGTAAATTTGATGATCAAACGTTTGACGAAATGATTACTTTATTTCCTGGAATGCCAGGAATGATAATAAATGCAATAAGTAGTGATGCTTATGAAGCATACAAATGCTTTTATAAATTTCTTCATGATTTAAAGAATCCCAATATGATTAATAAAGTAATTAATAGCGAAATCGAACTAGAACTAGCATCATATATAATTCAGGCCTTCATTTTAGAAAGCATAAAGAGAGAGGTAAATGGTGTTGAAATTTTACTAGGTCAGTGGAAAAAAATAGATGAACTTTTCGTTGTTGCTAAGCAACTTCACTTAGATAAAAAGCATGTTTTAGCTAATGTAGTTAATATCATGACATAAGTTTACAAAGTATAATACTTTTAACATAAATTCATGATAAAATTCTGTTAATTTAATACTCGAAGTATATAATTTGACTGATAATAAATTAACTGTATGGCAATCAATAGAAGTTTTGACGAAAGCCATACTAAACATGCAGAAAGAATTAAGTTCAATCAAGAATATAGCTTTAGACCAGGACGTCACCTTAGAAAAAGGAAAGGAGTTGTTAAGCGGCATTTATGAAGCAAATTTTAAGCTAAACAAGGCAATCAATATAGCTACTTTGCCAAAAATTGGCTATCATATGCTAAATGGTGAGCTTGTTGTACGTAATCATATCACGGAAGAGGAAGTAAAGATTCCTAGAGATTTTCATTACCTTAAAGTCGTTAAATCCGATCATGATGATTATAAATTAACGTTTTGTAATTTTTTAGGTAATGAGTTCTTTGAATATAAAAAGTATGATCCACAATATTCTGGCGTTTCAGATGAATATAAGTTTGTGGATTTTGGTAGTGTAAAAAAGACTCATAATATAAAATTTAAGGAATACGTTGGTCATGCACCTAAGTTTTTTGCTGCAGAAGGGCCTATTGAGCCTGGATCTCAAAACCATGCAATTGATCTATTTGAGCTAGTCAAAAGTGGTAAAGGTAGCAAAGTGGGAACCCTCGCTGATGAATTTGGTTATTTTGATGATCAAAATAAATTACATTATTATAATTATCACAAAAGTGCTGAAAGTAATATTTACAATCCTGAAAATTTCAGTGTAAAAATGATCAATGTAGATGTGAGCAAAATCGATAAATTCTACCTTATTGCGGAACAAGGTGATATAATCATTCATCCTATTTTGGAAAATTTAGACATATTTTAAAGTTTTTTAGAGTATCTAATCTTATTGTTATTATAATTGGGTTTGGTAGCATTGTGTTATGGAAGATAAATTGCTTGAATCAGTAAAAAACAAAAGTTATTTCAGTAAAGCAGTCGAATGGTACTGCCATAGGTATCTGTTTTGTGTAGCAGAAAGATCTTGGATGGCATTAATAGTATCGCTTCTCCTAGTATGCTTATGTTTATTAATATTAAACATATACCTGTTATTTCCTGTTAAAAAAGATTTAAATTTTGTGAAGTACATGAACCACACAGAAGATGAGTTCTCTGCAATGCATAAGCTTAGTTTCAGTAAAAAGGAAGATGAATACACTTCCACAGCGAGGTACTTAATAAGTAAATACATTGAAATATACGAGTCCATTAAGATCGTTGAACCGAAGTACCAAGAAAATTTTATAAGAAACAATTCTATACATAAAATCTATCAAGGCTTTCAGGAAAAAACGAACAATGAAGCTGTTAGTTCACCTTCATCCAAAAGAAAAACTGCCAACATAAATGTAATAACATTATCTATTGATCGATCGACCAAGGACTTAGTTACATTTGCTGGAAATGCTACTGTAGTTTTTACAACCGAGCAAAATAAGGAGGTGAAAGATCATACTGTGGAGATTAGCTTCACTTTGTCGAGTATAAAAGCAACTCTGGCTGGTATAATACCATTTAAATTTATTGTTAATGGTTATAAATACAGATTTTAAAATATTACTTGGTAGCTAAAAAAAATAACTAAAGTGCATGTAGCAGTAATAACTGGAGGTAAAACTAGAAGAATTGGCGTTTTTTTAATAAAGTAATTCTGAGAAGGTTTTAAGAAAAAGGCATTGTAAATTATCGGTAAAAAGTACAGAGCGTTAAGTATAGTACTAACAATTAACACTAGAGTTACAAACACAGAAAGTATTACATTGCCAGAGTTGAAAACAGCTTGAAAAATGAGAAATTTACCCCAAAAAGTCGGAGCAGGTGGCACCCCTATCATAGACAATGCACCTATAGCAAATGCTGTCATGTTAATTGGCATACTGCGTCCTATACCGTGAATCTTATCTATATATTTCTCACCTGTTTTCGTTATTATTGCTCCGGCAATGAAAAACAAAGTGATTTTTGCAAATGCGTGGCAAACTAATTGAAAAATTGCAACCCTCATGCTGAGCTCACTAAAAATTGAAGCAAATAATATAATATACGACAATTGAGAGATGGTAGAGTAAGCAAGCAATTTCTTTAATTCTTTTTGCTTTAATGCAATCAATGATGCAGTAATAATAGTAAATCCAGCAGCGTACGGAAGCCACCCTCCAGCAAACCAATTTTGCTGCACAAAACGTTGTATGTTATCGACGCCGAAAGTGTATAATATAACTTTTATGATGATGAAAACTCCGGATTTCACAACAGCAACAGCATGTAATAGTGCACTCACAGGAGTTGGTGCAACCATTGCTTTTGGTAACCAAAAATGCATTGGCATTAATGCAGCTTTTCCTATTCCATAAATCAGCATAGCAAAACACACTGCAATGAAAGTGATGAGTGAAGTATCAAATTTGAATATTCCACCACTTACAAAGTCTAAAGTATGAAATTCATTATATAAAAGGCCTATTGCAGGAAAAAATAATACTAAAGAAGAGAAAAATAGCACGCCAAAGTAATAGCGCCCTGCAATCATTGATTCATTTGTTGAGTTGTAAGTAACCAGAGGGTATGTACTAATAGTTAGAAGCTCATAAAAAACAAATGTAGTGAGCAAATCTCCAGAAAAAGCAATAAACATTGCACAGCTAATCGATATTGAAAAAAAGCATAGAAAACTTGAGTGATTGCCATCAGCATAGTTATTCTGCATATAACATATTGCATATATACTGGTTAGTATCCATAAAAACGATATTAATAAACTGAATATTACTCCGGTAGACTCTAGCTTTAAACTAATGTGCAAATTATTACCAAAATCCATAAGAATAAATTGAGAATGATCACCATATACCCAATATAAAGTGCACAGACACGTATACGTAAACAGAAGTACAGAAGAAATGACAGTAATACTATTGTTCACTCCGGGCCATTTACCAGTAAAAAAGATAACAAAAGCACTTAAAAGCGGAATCAACGCAGTAATTAATAAGTAATTCTCAGTAATTGAAAATGGTAAGGAAAGATACATTAAGATATAGTCCATTAAATTTTCTGTTTAGGTAAAGCTAGAATTATACTCAAATCATAGAAAAACCGCCATGTTTTTTTGGCAAACTAGTTGTTTGTGTATGCTATAGCTATACCGCCGCGGTATCTCTAGATCCCGCTAACACGTAGCGGGATGACGAATTTGTCGTTACGTCATCCCGCGATTCATTCGCGGTATCTCATCCGCTAACTAGTAGCGGGATATGAGGTTATCGTCATACCGCTGCGAACCGTCATACCGTGATTTATTCACGGTATCTCTTAGCATAGATCCCGCTAACACGTAGCGGTATGACGAACTTGTCGTTACGTCATACCGCGATTCATTCGCGGCATCTCATCCGCTAACACGTAGCGGGATGACAAGCTTATCGTCATGCCACCGCGAACCGTCATACCGCCGCGGCGCTAACTAGTAGCGGAATGACGGTTTTTCAAATTGTCGGTAAACCTAAGTCAGTTTAGCTATATAGATAGCATAAAGTCAACTGCATAAATTGAAACAATATCTGCTAGACGCAAATTATAACAAATGCAGTAGCGTAATCTCCATCGTCACTCAGAGAAAGATGAATCTTGTAGTCCTTTGAGATGAAATCCTTTCTGACAGCAATATATGGTTTTCCTCTTACATCGCTGTATATTTCTATATCTTTCATTATAATGCCCTGGCTAAATCCAGTACCTCGTGCTTTAACAAAAGCTTCTTTTGCTGCAAAGCGTTTGGCAAAATACCTTGCTCGCATTTCTTGACTATTATACTTTCTACTTAGCTCTATTTCTTTTTCAGTGTAGATTCTATTGAGAAATTTTTCCCCGTATTTTTGTAATATTCTCAATACTCTTGGTATATATACTATGTCAGTGCCGATACCGCGTATCATTTTGTGCTAAAGCGATTTATTGCTTCCTCAATCTGCATTTCTTTTACCTCTCCAGTTGCTCTATTTTTTACTTCAACTATATTTTCATCTATTGCCTTTTTTCCAACAATTATTTGCCACGGCAAGCCTATCAGATCCATTCTAGAAAATTTTACTCCTATACTTCTTTCCGTATCATCGTAAAGCACTTCATCACTTTTCAAAGCTTTGTATATTTTATCTGCAGCCTCCGTTACTTTCGTTTGTAAATTGATTAAACCAATTCTGAAAGGAGCTACCGCTTCTGGCCAGATAATTCCCTTATCATCATGAAAAGCTTCTATTATTGCACCGACAAGCCTTGAAACCCCAATGCCATACGAACCCATATGCATGTTGACATTTTTTCCATCTTGAGAAGTAACACTTGCCTTCATAGGCTTTGAGTATTTGTCGCCAAAATAAAAAATATGCCCTATTTCAATACCTTTACTAACATTTAACTGCTCTTGCGGCACAAGGCAAGTTTTAGGGTCGTGCATATCATCTGCAACTGCATATATATTCTTCAAACTTTCAACATCTTCACTTTCCAGTAGTTCAGAAAATTTATTGTCATAATATAAAGTGCTCTCACCAGTGTTTGCCAATATATGAAACTCGTGGCTCAAATTTCCTCCAATTGGCCCAGTGTCCGCTCTCACTCCAATTGGAGTAAGTCCCATGCGTTTGAAGATTTTTATGTAAGTTTTGTACATCAAATTATATGAATTCAGTGCACCTTCGTAATCTACATCAAAACTGTATGCATCCTTCATCAGAAATTCCCTACCCCTCATAACACCATAACGTGGTCTTACCTCATCACGGAATTTCCACTGGATATGATACAAACAAAGTGGCAAATCTTTGTAACTTTTTACCACATCTCTAATTAGATCAGTTGCTACCTCCTCATGCGTTGGACCGAAAAGCATATCTTCCTCATGCCTATCCCTTATACGTAGCATTTCCTTACCGTAATCATCGTAACGTCCCGATTCTCGCCAAAGATTTGCTGGTTGCACACAAGGCATTAATGCTTCAATTGCACCAGATTTATCCATTTCATCTCTGATAATATCTTCAATATTCTTAAGCACGCGCAGACCAAGCGGCAACCACGTATAGATGCCAGATGCTATCTGCTTTATTAAACCTGCACGTAAAGAATATTGATGGGAGATAATTTTAGCATGGGTAGGCTTTTCCTTTAGAGTTGGTAGGTAATATTTGGATAAACGCATATAATAGACCTGATTGTATTAAGTAATCTTAATACAATCAGACCTGTAGGTAAACTTATTTTGAAAAAGAAGGGAAGTGTGTGGTACTTCCCTTGATAATTTTATAGCTACCGTGGTCTTGGTACAACATTTTCATTCCGCTAACAAGTAGCGGGATGACGATTGTCAGGGTGTCATCCCAGCGCCCCTATGATGTCATCCCAGTGCCCAGACACCTTAGACGGGAGTGTTAAATAAACTGTGTCAAACCGCATTTTTAGTTCAACTCAATTTTCAATCTGCCAGGAAAGAAAACATCAAGTTGAGAGATAGTTAATGCCCAATCATGTACAGGCATCGTCCACTTTTCCTCTGCCTTCTTTATAGCACAATATACCTGCTTATGCAAGGCATTTATGCTGGTAAATGAGCCTTTGGTCTTAGTGAATTTCCTAATTTGCCTATGTAGCCCCTCTATGGGATTGGTGGTGTAGATTATCCTCCTAACTGGACCAGAATACTTAAAATAACCAGACAAGTTTTCCCAATTATTCTGCCAAGATTTTATAACCATAGGGTACTTTGTGCCCCATTTTTCATCCAATTCCAACAGATAATTCTCGGCAATTTCCTTGCTTGAAGCTTGATATACCTTCTTTAAATCGCTCAAAAAACTCTTCGCATCTTTACTGGCCACATACTTCAGTGAGTTGCGTATCTGATGCACTATACACATCTGCACTTCCGCATTAGGAAAGACACTGTTTATAGCTGCAGGAAAGCTTTTCAGCCCATCAACGCAGGCAATAAGGATATCTTCTACTCCTCTTTCTTTGAGGTCATTTAGCACTCCCAACCAGAAGTTAGCTCCTTCACTTTCAGCCAAATAAAAACCTAATACTTCTTTTTTGCCATTTTGATCTATGCCTAATATGTTATACATGCATTTACTTACGCAATGCCCGTCCTCTTTGACTTTAAAAAACCATGAAAACTATCGGATATACAGACTGCAGCGGGCGACTACGCCATTCGTTGATTACTGGTAGCAATTTGTCAGTAATACTTGATATCTCTGCCACCGATATTTTGTGATCATAAATTTCCTCAACATGTGACACTATATCTCTATAGCCCATACCACTGGCAAATGTGCTCAAAATCTTCGTTTCAAGCTCTGGATGTAAGTTTGTTTGCCTTTTTTTGACTATTTGTGGTTCGAAACTTCCTTCCCTATCTCTTGGCGTCAAAAGTTCAAATGACCCTGCGCTTGTACGTAAAGTCTTTGCATTCCTCCCATTTCTTCGATTATTCTCTTCGCTTTCAGCCGACAAGTGGTTTTCTATTTCACCTTCCAGGCTTACCTCCAGCAACTTTTTTATAAACGGTGTTAATGCTCCATCTCTTCCTGTCAACGGTCTTCCTTCTCGTATAGACGACAGGATATTTGTTTCTAATTCTTTATAATCTACCAAACCGGTAGTTCTGTTTACTACTTTCTGACTCATTGTCAAACCTCCATTTTTTTATATCAATTTATTACTTTTTTTTCGGTTTGACACAGTTTATTTAACACTCCCTAAGTAAAAAAAGTCGAATATGTAAAATAGGATCTGAGCGTATTCGCAAAGCTCTTTATATGCCAGCTATAGTAGCCAAGAATCATAATTCTCACTTTCAAAAGTTTTGCCAACGTTTAGAAAGTAGAGGAAAATGCCCAATGGTTATAATTGTTGCGCTGATGAGAAAACTAATGCATGTATTTTTTGGTATTCTTAAAAACAATCAACCATTCAATGGTGGTTTAGTTAAGTGACTCATTGACATGAGAAAGTTGCTTACCTTTTCTAACTCTTTGACCAGAGATAGTAGAGTTTTTACTGAGAAATGTAACAAATAGGTCAGCTTCCCTAAATTAGTGTAGCTGTGCGTCCGCACAAACTTAAAGCACAGCTACACTAATCAATGGAATTTAAATTCGGTTTAAAAAGTTTTTTAAAATTACTATTGACATGAAAGACAGTATCTGGAGAAGTTTTATGATCTTAATTTATAAAAACAATAGGAGAAAAACATTATGAGAACACCGAAAAAAATATGGAAAAGTATTGCTAAAAAATTCAAAAATAGCGCTGCCGCAAAAGAACAAGAGCCAAGTGTTTCTAGCAGCACAGAAAAGAGAAGAAGGCAAAAAATTTTAGAAGATATTCCTAGCATAAAAACGACCATAGAACAGCAAACCACACCTACAACCAAAACTACTACAGCTAAAGATGAAAATAGTAAGGAAGTGCGTGAAGTATGTAAATATGGTGTAACAAATAAAGATACTACTCACGTAATTGATAAAGCTACAGAAACTGACACAAAATTATGTAATATAAATAGTGAAGATCTTCAACCTATAAGTGAAAGCAGCGAAAAAGCGCAAATAGAAACTACTGTAGAGCCAACTTCCGAACCATGTTTTGATAGTAGATTTAGCAATTCTGTAGACGAAAAAAACAAACCGTTAACGCAACAAAGGCAAGCAATCCTGGCTGGTGTTGTTGGTGCGGTGTTATTGGTAAGTTGTGTTGCATCTTATCTACTGATTGAATATTCCAAAGTACACGTTATAGCGGTAGTTGGAGGGATTGTTGGGTTGGTTTGTATGGGTTTTGCGTTGTGTATAATGCTCTAAAGCCTGGCACAAAGCTAGAAAAAGTGGAAGACATAGAACAACTGGATCTACAGAATCTTAAAGCTAGTGGTATGATTGAAAGACCATAAATATCAAGTAATTTTTCAAACAAGATAATTTCTTTAGAAAAACTCCTAAGCTATTAATTTAATATCACCATAGGGATCTCCACCCTATAAATGGCCTACTGTTTGACTTGAAGCTTCCTTCTTTTTCGGCGAGTCTAAACTACCAATCGGACTCACAAGAGTAGACGGAACGCCTGATTCTTTCACTACACAATCTGATTGTTTAATAGTTTCAGCTAACTCTATAGGTATACCACCGTTTCTTTCAAAACCTCCATCTTTTACAGCTTGTAGAACACTTTTCCCTCCTAAAAAGCAGCTTTCTCCTAAACTTAATTGATCTTTTAATTTATCAAACTTTCCCTGGCTCTTTTCATCGAGCTCTACTTTTATTCTATTACTACCTTCATCCCTAGAACTTAGATAAATACTAATCTTTCCTACCTCAGTAGTAAAAGACATCTCGACGCTGCCTTCTAAGACATCTGTGTAATTTCTTTTTCCTCCTACATTTTCAACTCTTATTATACTTTCTCCAATCTGTAAAATGCCACTTTCTATATTGAAATTTTCATTCACCTTACTATTTATAACCTTTGCAACTTCAACAATACTGTTTTGTGGCCACCTAAAAAAAACAAGATTGTTATCCGTTTCTACTGTTAGATCATCATCTTGAGCTTGTTCATTCTTGTTTACTAAACCTTTATATGCTATACTTTTTAGTTCTTTCTCAATTTTTCCGCATTCTGCAAAAATAGGTTCATCATTTCCCCACATAACTTCACTTACCATACTATGATCATAAAAATCAGACTCTATTTTTGCACCTGCTGATAATATCTTATTGACAATATTGAATAAAGGTTCTTCACCCTCTGTCCACTCATCTATTGCCTCTTCCTCTTCCTTATAATCTTTATACCGTGATCTAGTAGTAGGCGTTATACGCATAACACTATCAGCATTAGCAATATCAATTATTTTTTTGAACACAAAGTTCGCTACAGTGTACTCATAGCCATCACAGCGTAAATTTAGCTTTATTTTCTTTTTCAAATATTCATCTATTAAATGTTCCATATTCTCCAGGGTAACCTTTGTAGAATTTCTGTGTTCACCTTGGCGAGGCATTTCTACCTTTGCTCTTACTATATTTTCCATCTTTCTATAAAATTCATCAATCAAAACTTTTTCGCTTTCAGTTAACAGCTTTCCTAACCCCATTAAAACTGAGTTTGCTGAAATAAGAGAATTTTCAACAACAGTATTTTTATCTGCAATACCGGACTCATCCCAGTAATCAGAATCATCACTTTGTTCTTGACTTGACGATACTGTACCACTTTCAAGAGTTTGCCGATCAAAATGTTCTGCATACAGTTCTTCAGTAACTGACCCACTAGGTGATTCTTCTGTCTCACTTATTTTGAGATTTATTTTTGCATTAGAAACCTGCTCAGGTTCAAAAATACCTTCAGTCATACACCCCCTCGATAAAGATATTATGTATAATATACATAGCACGGATAAAAGCTAATGCAAGAATAATTTTTCTAACTTTAGTATTCTTGACTTCCACAAACTTCACTGACATTGATGTGCACACCTCTGATCCTGCTATGCTTCTGCTTGTTAATTAGCTATGCCTGCCAGATTAACGACATTACGGTCTGCTGATTACTTCAATATCACTATCGTCAGAATGCAACGAGCTTAGTAACTGAACATGCCGGCACTGATTGCGCTTCACTTAACCTGCTACTTAGATCTGGCTGATCATTAGTTTGATTTGCAGGGCTAGTAGTTGCTTGCTGTGAATCTCTTGCAGCTCTAAATTCCATAAGCTGAGCTCTTATTTCTTCTATTTCTCTTGCCGTGTTTTGCCTTTCTTCTTTTAACTTTTCTATTTCTCTTGCCATATCTTGTCTTTCTTTTCTCAATCTCGTTATTTCGGTTTGGTGCATCTCTTCCATTTCTCTTAATCTATATGCTGTTATTTCAATTTGATATCTCTCTTCTAATTCTCTCACCCTATTTTGACTTTCTTCCATTTCTCTTAATCTTGTTGTTTCAGCTTCACGTCTTTCTTTCAGTTTAGCTAATGCTCCTGCACCATCATCACCAATACTGTTATTATATAAATTAAGTTTAGTAAGATTTGTAAGATTACCGTTAGCTAAGGCCTTTGCACCTTTTTTACCAATATTGTTAGACTGTAAGTTAAGTGAAGTAAGATTTGCAAGATTACCTTTAGCTAAGGTCTCTGCACCTTTTTCACCTATACTATTACCCCTTAAACCAAGTGAAGTAAGATTTGAAAGCTTACCTTTAGCTAAGGCCTTTGCACCTTTTTCACCAATATTGTTAGACTGTAAGTTAAGTGAAGTAAGATTTGAAAGCTTACCTTTAGCTAAGGCCTCTACACCTTTTTCACCAATATTGTTAGACTGTAAGTTAAGTGAAGTAAGATTTGAAAGCTTACCTTTAGCTAAGAACTCTGCACCTTTTTCACCTATACTATTACCCCATAAATTAAGTGAAGTAAGATGTGAAAGATTCCCATTAGCTAAGACCTCTGCACCTTTTTCATCAATATCGCAAAACGGTAAAAAAAGTTTTGTAATGTGTATTTTACTTTGTAAAAAGCCTACCAATTCGCTTATATTTATTGTGGCGTTATATGATACTAAAGCGTCATCTTTGACATATTGAGAAAAGTTCATTTTACCCTCTATATTAATGCTATCATGTAACATACAAGCATACATAACAAATATACCTATACTAACGCTATCGTTAAGATATCCAAACTATAAGTCAACCACTTTTTCACAAAATATTTTAACAAAGATACCATGTCAATTAGTGTCATAACAAATTTGTTTATTTACTTTCCCCAAAAACACGAAAAGGTACGTATATTTGTGAGAACAATTCAAATAAAAGCGGCGTTGTGAAAATAGGCTAATTTTGAACTAAAACTGCAACGTTTTAGAATACCCAGTAGCAAATGCACCAAAAAGCACACTCTTAACAGCAGCACATGTACTTATATCAGAATTCTCTCGTTTCTCTTCACTAACTTTTTCACAAAACTTGCTAATACCATAACCCACCAGTGCGCCAATCACTGCAGCTACAAGCAACACTGCAATAACAGTAGCAACAGAGGTTAAAGCAGCAGCTCCTGCAAGGTATGCTATAGCTACTCCAATAATCATACCACACCCTATTCCTATAGCATAGGCTTTACTGCTTGTTGATTTGAATTTTGTTTGTGTACTACCACTTAAACCATTACATACAGATTGTACTCCTATTCGTTGTTCATCATTTTTCTCTTGTATTTGATTTCTAATATCATCTGAAGAAGCAATAGAGCTTTGTGTTAATGGTTGTGATCGATCGTTACTTTCTTCTTCTATTTGTATGCTTGTTGTTTTATTCGATTGCTCTGTAACCTGGTCATTGTCTACACTTTTACCTTGTACAAAATCTTGCATTGCCTTAACTTTACATAACTCATTGATGATAATTACATACTCGTCCACTTTTGGTATACTTCTATCATAATTGGGCAGGAATTCCTGGATACTTGCAGTAAATTCTTGATTGATTTTTGCTAAAACCTTTTGCTGTCCAAGTGAAATTTTCTTAGGTTCTTCGTAATGTACTCCACTCATCATAAAATCGTCTACCAAATTTTCTCCAAATTCTGGATTGTCTTTAGCATATTGAATTAATTTGCCAGCTAAATTTTCTACAAATGGTGTAATATTCTCCTCAGTGATAGAGTTTTGTTGCTTTTCCAGTTTTCTCTCCTTTTCTAAATATTGATCGCACTGCTCCCTTAAGTTTAAATCAATTTGACTTACACTGTTAATAATGTGACTCCATGTACCTTGAATACAGGCATTAATGTTTTCACCAGTGTTTCTACTAATATATGTTGTTGCCGCCTCATATATTTCTTGTAGAAGAACAAATTCTTTCTGCTCTTTCCACGTTTCTTCTATGTTAAAGCCACTAATTTCCTCAAACAGTTTGTTTACTTTATCAGCATCCACATCATTTAATAACTTATGAAACTCTGCTCTATTAGTTATTTGCTTTTGAGAAACATTATCATTCCCAAGCTCTGATTTTATTCTAGATAACTTTTGTTGCACCAGCTCTGGATTCTGGTTCACAAGAGTAACGAGCAATTCTTTTCTTGCCATCAATGGAATAGTGAATCTATCAATTAGCAATTTAATATAACCTATAGATTCAGGTATGGTAACTTTTGCATTATCCCTCGTGTAATCATATTGTAGTTTTCCCCTAGACATTTCTTCAATATATTCACCTTCTTGATCTTTGCTTAAGTATTTTTGCTTCAACACTTCCTCGACTTTTTTAAAGGTTATTTCAATAAATTCTTTATCATCTGGTACAGCTGCATTTTTACGTAATACTTGTTCCATTACAAGTCTTTTTCCATCTTTGGTCAGGCCAAGTAACTTTACTTTCATCTGGTCGTTTTGATATTGCTTAAGTAGTTTAGGCACGTTTTCCATATAAGAAGTTGCAGCTTGTTTTAATTCATTCTCATTAGCATTTATAGATTTTACTAACTTTGCAGTGAAAAAACACGTTTCCTTATTTGCTGCTCTTGCATGGACAGACTGTCTATTTCGTAAAATACCCTGTAACTCAGCATCCCTTTCTAGTTCTGGTTCTTTTTCAGGAATTAAACCATGTTTAAATAAAAATTCTTGCATTTCAGGAGAGTGGGTATAGAAATGAGATAATGTATGCCCTTGTTCATCTTGTGAGTTGATCAAAAAATGGTATTTGTTAGGTTGTGTGAGGATATGCTTAACTATCTTGCCACTATTATCATGTTGGGCTACATTAAAAATCATCTTTTTTACGCCCTTTTTATATGTAACTTGATTGTGAGGACGTGGTTTCAACAGGAAATCACAAAAGATTCTATGTGATATTTCTTTCAAAGAATGAATTAATTTAACTCCGGAATTTTTAATTTCAGCTAGACTTTCTATACCTTCAATACCAATTTCAATTTCACCAAGGCGAAGTTTTTTAAGGTTCTTCAGGCATGAAGACTTAGTTAAAGCCTTTAAACCTTTATCATCAATCCTGTTACCCGATAAATTAAGTGAAGTAAGATTTGTAAATTTAGCTAATTCTTTTACACCTTCACTACCAATCTCGTTACCCGATAAATTAAGTGAAGTAAGCTTTTTAAGTTTAGTTAATTCTTTTAAACCTTTATCATCAATCCTGTTACCCGATAAATTAAGTGAAGTAAGATTTGTAAATTTAGCTAATTCTTTTACACCCCTAACACTAATAAGGCAAGATATTAGAGAAAGTGAAGTAAGATTTGCAAGTTTAGCTAATTCTTTTACACCTTTATCACTAACCTTGTCACTTGATAAATTAAGTGAAGTAAGATTTTTAAGTTGAGCTAATTCTCCTATATCTTTATAACCAATACCGCAATCCACTAGAGAAAGTGAAGTAAGATTTGCAAGTTTAGTTAATTCTTTTACACCTTTATCATCAATCCTGTTACCCGATAAGTTAAGTGAAGTAAGATTTTTAAGTTGAGCTAATTCTTTTACACCTTCATAATCAATCTTGTTACTAGATAAATCAAGTGAAGTAAGATTTTTAAGTTGAGCTAGTTTTTTTACAGCCTTGGTACTAACAGTATATCTGTTATCAACATATCCAGACATTAGAGATGATGGTGTATAAAGCTCAAGTTTAGCTAATCCTCTTGTAACTCCATCATCAATCTTATTGCACAATAAATTAAGCGTTGTAGGCTCAGTTAATTCTTCTACAACTTCACTACCAACATTGCAATTCTTTAAAGAAAGCCTTATAATGTGCGTATTACTTTGTAAAAAGCTTAGCAATCTCCCTATGTCTACCGCAGTAGCGTCCTTTATTATTAAAGAATCATCTTTAACGTATCGATCAAAACTCATTTTACTCTGCTGTTTAATGCTATCATGCAAACATGATATCAGATATTTCAGTAACTTTCAACTATGTTAAAAAATTACGTAAAAGTTTATGAAAATGCTGCTTTCTATAGCGTCACCAAAAATTTTATTATTTACTTTCTTCAAAAAATATAAAAATAGTACGTACCTTTGTGAGAACAATTTAAACAAAAGCGGCGTTGCGAAAATAAAAACGCAAAATTGCTGCAACAAAGTTAGGCAAATCAGTTCGTACCTAAATGTGGCAAAAGTAGGCTAATGTGGCTGGTTTTGCGGTATAGTGGAATTATTATATAGAAAAGTTCGAACGTATTGTTTGGTAGATCAATCGATTCCAAGAAAACTTCTTCTCACGGTTGCTGATTTTGGGTGCTGGAAATGGTTATTTTACTTGAGATCTTAATAATATGTTTTGCTAAATTAATATTAATTTGCTTGCGGAAGAGTTAAGGTAAATTTACAGTAAAAAAAGAACTTAAAAGTAACAATAGATCCTATGTTGACCCTGTTAAGAGGCGTTTGTCAAAAATTACTTCAAGCTAAGAAAATTTTTCGATTAGTAGTTGACAAGTTTTAAAGAAGGAATACTATACTTAAAAGATTATTAATTGAATAAGTAGTTTTACTATATCTTCCAAAAGAGGTGGTTATGTTACGTTCAGATATTCCAAAAGTTTTATTTTCTTGTATTAAAGAAGATGATCCTTATAGAGCATCTAAGCTTTTTCAAATTGAGCGCTGGTGTTATGCAAATTGGGACTTGCACAAAAGGGGTGGTAAAAAGAGGCACAATTTTCTTTCACAAGTGCTATCTAATGAGGATTGTTGGAAGAAAGTAGACAATTTACATAAAGTTAAACTTGATAGGCAGGTGATAGGTAAAAAGCTGATAATGCCAGGAAGTCCCTTTAGTAACTCTAGCTATGAAATTGCCTGTAGGTGCTGCTTAGAGGAAGATATTATTGCTTTATTTGAGGAAAGAAAAAAAAGATTATCAGCTCAAGGTAAAAGTAGTCTGTTGGAGTATGGTCACTTAGTTAAATCTTTAACAAGCGACCTTTTAACAGGTTTTTGGTCACATTTTGTTAGCGGTTACATCTCTAAACTAAATCTAGATGGTCGTCATCCATATGAATATGGACTTAAATGTGCTATAGATTTGAAACAAGCGGAAGCAGTAGAATTCTTCTGGAATAAAATAAAGTCATTACCTGAAGATGAAATGGGCTCACAGAAAAAGGATGAGATCTTCATGAAGACAGCAGTGTATGCAGCAGGTAGTCGTTGTAATAGTTATCCTGAAATATTCGAGTTTTGTTTTAGTCAAATAAGTCCTGATAAATATCCAGAACTTCTAAAAAGAGACTTAGCTGAAAATGGTTATTATGGTAGTTTGAATACACTACAGGGTGCACTTCGCTTTGATAAATTTCAGGAATTATTTGATTGTTTAAAGCCAAATGATGTTCCAGAAGATGATTATAATATCTGGTTAGACATGGAAATCAAAAAACATTCAGAGCCTTATGTAAGTGAAAGTGTAAAGCTTTTTATGCATATGTGGATGAAGGAAGGATTTGATAGCCATCGTGCTTTAGTGATAAGAGAGGAACTAGAGGATAAATCACCTCTTTTCTGTACAGTTTTATTAACACCTTTAGTAGAAAAGGGCTGTATGGAACCAGTATGGGCGTTATTAAATAAAGCTAATTCTGATCAGATTAAAGAGTTTATGTGTTCTAAACAGGCAGGCTACATACGATCTATATTGGAAAAAAGAGATGCTGATTCATTGAATAAGTTTCTAGCATATAGAAAGTCTACAGATGAAGAGTTCACTAGCTTAACTGAAGTTGAATTAAGCAAAGCATGTGAGCAATTAGGGTTAGGCAATTAAGGTATTATAAGGCAATTCTATAAAGTAGGTGGTGGTTTCTTGTTACTACTTTAGCTTCTGTCAAAAAGATGTTGCATTGTAATACAAATGTTATATACACAAGTCAGCATGTAGGCAAAAATAGCTTTTATTATTGATATCTCTGATGGTTATACAATAAGCTTGGTATAGTGGGTTTAGTATAATATAATGAAGGGGGTTTATGTTAGTGCAATATATAGAGCAAGCTAGAGAATTTTCTCAACTTAAGCGTTATCGGAGATCTGATGTTGATTCCGAAAGTGGAAGTCAGATTAAGAGAATCGATGTTCCAGGAGACGGTAGTTGCTTGTTTTGGTCTGTTACTATGGCTTACTTAATACCCGTCAGAAACGACGATGCTTTATTTCGACAAAGGTATGAAGTACTATTTGGAAATGATGGAACTGTAACCCAAAATTTAGATCATATTAGAGGTTTGGTTCGGAATTTAGGTGCTGCGAATTATGATGATACATTTGCAAATTTAGTAAGAAACTTATTTCGTAATCGAGTAGTTGATCACATAAGTTCTTATAGAAATGAGTTCAGAGATTTTGTTGAAGGTGATTTTGAGCGTTACTTGGAAAACATGAGGAACCCTGATACTTGGGGAGGTGAACCTGAAATAAGAGCAATGAGTGGAATGCTTAGCGCAACGATTAGTGTTTCTGGTGAAGTTGAGACTCAATATGGTAATGGGGATATTCAAATACAATTATTTCATGTTGGTGCACCAGGTAAACGAAACCATTATAATTTTGGTCTTGAAAGGAATATTATTGATAATGATAAAGAGCTTGCAAAAGGCTTAAAAAGAGTCATGGGTAAAGTAAGACCACAAGACTTTGAGTTAATACAGTTATTGATAGAGGAAGCAGATAAAGAAGTTGGTATAAGCCGGCAAGATGAGGATTTTAAATCTTTTGAACCGAGATTTCAGTCATTTGTGGATCAGATTCCATCTTATTTACACTCTGTAGAAAAAGCAGGGTTTTTTACACACTTCTTCCTAGGTAGTTTTTCTACTTTGTTGGATACAGAGATGGCAAAAAAGCTAGACATCAAGGAGATTTATTTTAGCTTTGACGGTGCAAAGACTTTGAAGGTAGCTATTATAAAAAATGGTGAAATGAAGAGTCAAAAAGATGTGATCGATAAAGTAAAATTATTTGTTATATCAGAAAGTGGTTCTCATTCTTACACTCAAGAGTTTGATCAAGGTGAATTGAAGGAGGTATTAGGCAAGCTTTACTCTCTTATTGAAAATAACCTAGATAAAATTAAAGTTAAATCAATAAAAATCATTAAAGATGCCGGTCATCAGGGAGAAATAGTTGTTGATGTGAAAGATAAAGGAGTAGACATAGAACATAATTCTGAAGTTCAATTTAAAAAAGTGAGAAAAGGGTTATGGAGGGATCCCGAAGTCGATATAGCGAAGCTAGCTATTTCCAATCAGCGAACAGTTAAAGCATCTTTAAGGAGAATTCTTGATAAGATTTACACAATTCACTCCGAATATGCAGACTCACTAATCTATGCTAGCAGAGCACGTGAAGCAGCACATCATGGATTTATGGTAGGCGTTTTCATGAATTTCCACTATAGGTATAATCTTAGAGTTTATCCAGAGCAATTTGCAGGAAGGGGTTATGCAGATATTATCCTGCTAGCTCGTGGTCCTGATCGTGCATTAAACTCTATTCCCATTATTATTGAATTAAAAGCAGGGGCAGGTCCTAATGCCACTCCAGATAAGGCTTTGCAACAAGCAGAGAGGTATGCACAAGGCTTCCAACCAAATGTTATGCGGGTTTTAACCACTGCGGACGAAATTTTATGTGTTGGTGTCAATCTTGATAGTTCATCTCCTATTTCTAATATCGGAGGGTCGAGCCGTGAGGGGAGAGTAATTCCTCTTTTTCAAGATATATTAAAGTCTGCTGATGATTGGGATACGCAAGAAATCTACACAAATGAGCTAAAAAAACGAATAAAAAATAATATGGAACGTATCTATCACACGTTTCCTGGTACACCGGAAAAGGGAGATAATCATTATTTTAGTAGGTTTTTACTAGGGCAATTGTTATTATTAAGTGAAGATTCAGGAACAAGTTTAAAAAAATACATTTTTATCTATGGAGGCAATATACCTACTGAAGTGCATCCTAATCTTCGTAGGCTTAGACGTCCAGCAGCTGAAAGAGCCAGAGAAAGACTATCGGCTAATCTTGATGCAAGCCATGCAGTTGTAACAATGGTGCTTATTCCAGAAAATACAGAGAAATTGGTTTATGTGATAAATATTATTGAAGCTAACAGAAAAGATGTTCTGAACATGCTAAATGAAGTACTCCCTCTTGATAGATTAAATAGAGAAATAGGGAATAGGGAAATAGTCGAATTAAATCTTAATTTTGATACTAGATACAAGTCAGATTTTAGAAGATATCTTACTATTTGGACTGAAAAATATAATTCTTTACAAGAGTACAACAACGGAGCTGAGAGATTTCAAGGTACTTTCAAAGAAGTTCCTTATCCTAATGAGTTAAAAGAAACATTTGATAAAGCACTAGATATCCAATCCTTATCAATAAAAGGATATAGTGGATTATTAGAAAAAATTGGAGAAGGAATATTCCCTTTTAAGAGTCTCGTTAATAAAGAAGCTCATTTCCAGGGAATATTGAATGGAGTATTTAGTTATTATAGCGACCTAAAATTACAAGAATCACCAGAAACTAGAGCATTAGTTTTAACTGAGTTTCAAACTGGTAGAGGGGAACGCATTGATATGCTAGTTCATGGTATTAAGTTTGTAGCTCAAGGTGGAAATGCTGAGGAGTACACTCCAATAGGATTAGAACTTAAGACATCAAGGCAGGGCAAAGGAGCTAAAGCTTTATTGAGGGAAGCAAATGATCAAATAAATGAAGAGTATAAAGAGGGCGTTACCTATAAAACACTCACAGATGGTGATGAGGTGAAATTTATCGGTGTTGTTTTCGATAAAGGATCTAATAATCCAAATAAACTTATTTTAACAAGTAGGACAGCTAAGGAAGGATTTATTCCTGTTGGTGTAGTTCATAGTTCAGTTCATATGTTACCTACTGTAGGGCAGTGTTCTAAAGGAGAAAAAAGAGAACCTTCATCACCAGAGTATCCACCAAGTAAAAAACCAAGAAGAGAAAGAAGTGTAAATATGGCCTGCAAGGATTCGTTTGATGAAGAAGAGATTACAGAAGAGGAAAAAGAACAACGTATCAAAGAGTTGTTTAATGCTGACAAGGTAGCAGAAAGAGTAAAGAATATTGAGTTTTATGATCAGCTTTTCAAGGTTTCTGAGCGAATATCTAGAGGTGAAACTATAGACCAAAATGTTGAAGAAGCATTTATCGCAAAAGTTAAAAATATAGATCTAAGTTCAATAGATCCAGAGATTAGGGATATTGTGAAGGAGATGAAGGACAACATAGAAAATAAAGAAGAAATGAAAAATATCCTGAGAAGGTCTGGAGTAGCAGAAAAAATAGGGAAAGTAGCAGAAGGTGCAGGTCTTGCCTTTACGGTATTTTTAGTTGGTAAACATATAGCAAATGGAGATGTAGAAGGGCTAGGTTATGATGCATTAAATCTTTGGGTAATGCCAAAGATTGGTGAAAAAATCTCTGGAAAAATGTTAGAGTTAGGAACAAAGCTTGATTCTCAGATGCTAAAGGGATTTGCTCCAGTTATGGGACGTGCTATAGGTAATTTTGCGGCATTTTTAGGGTTAGCGGAGTCAATAAAAGCAAGGCAAAGTGCGACAGATCCTGCAGATATAAAGATTGCTGACCTAAACATCGCAACTAATTCTATCTTTATCGCCGCAGATGTCCCTGCGGTTGTTACTGAAACAATGTCAGTAGCAGGCTTAGAAACTGGAGTAGTAGGAGAATTTGCTGGTCCAGTTGGTGCTGCTGTCTCAGTTGCTGTTATTGTCATATCACAGTTTGTAGAAGCAGGGCTTGAGGTAGAAAAATTAGAAGAACAAATGAACCTTACAGATCAGGAAAAACATGATCTTTATTGGGATTTCTTTCTTGGTAAAAAAGTACCAGATTATATAGAACATGATATGGAAGCAGAAGAAATATATAAACAGTATATATCAAAGATCTTAGATCAATTTAAGAATAACTATGATACAATAGCTATTTCACTGCCTTCTATACTGGTTACAAAAGAAGAATATGCTACTAGCGCTCGTTCTCGAGATAAAAGACAATGGGAAGGATACGGTCTAGCATTTGGTCAAGCTTTGCATGGTGTATCGAATGAGTGCCGTGCTAAAACAAGGATAGTTGATGATACATTTGATTTTGAATCAAGAACAAATATTACACACCCATTTTATACTAGTAGCATTGCTCACAATTCTAGAATAATTCCTAGTGCTGTTGGAAACTATAATGTTGTTTGTGGACCACATGACGACAATATTGCAGTACAAATTGTAAGCAAAGAAACCTTGGCGAGTCTACCAAGTGGCGCATCATGCAGTAGTGCATCGAAGTACAATAATATGAAATTAAGTAGAACAGTAGAAAGGTGGTTTCTACAAGAACATATGACCGATTGCTATAATGCAGTTTCATATAACAGAAATAATCCTTCTGGGTCTGTAAAGATGTTATTTTATATGTCTAATAACAATGCTTTTATAAATGTGACTTCTAATTATACCGTTGATGTGATTTTCAATGGTAAAAATATATTACTTAATAGTTATGGAATCAATAATCAAGGGTCTAGTGTACAGAATAGGTATTATTTTACAAATCAGTTAAGTAATTGTGATATTCATAAACAAGGAACAAATTTCTTCTACATAGCAAAGGATAATTTTGTATGTAATTTAGGAATAGAAGGACAAAAGAACATAGTTGTAACGCAAGGTAATTTTACAGATTCAGAGAATATACATTCTATTATTGGCAGTGATAAAGCTAATCATATAGAAGTTTCTCATGCAGGTTACGTTGATGGTAAGGGTGGCAATGATGTAATAACAGCAAAAAACTTTACTGCAATAAAGGGTTATTTTGGTGATTCTATTTATGGGAAAGGCTTAGTATTATTGCCGATAAATTTTAGTGATATAGGTAGTATGACTCATGCTAATAATATAACAAATATCTACAATAAAAGTGGAGCTTTTATAAGTGTAGATAAACAAACATCAGTAAAAACAGCAGATGGTTTGTTTGTAACTCCAACAAAAGTAGACATTAATACTGATAAAGTAACAAATGTGCACATAACAAAATTAGATAATAAGTTGGATAATCTGCAAAAAATGGACAATTCAAACTTTAATATTACAAAGCAATTATTAAACACCAATTATCATGGTGTTGTAGGTAGTTCTAGTAATCATATTTTTTACCCTGATGAGGATCACCATAATTTTTACTGGAAAGCTCCAAGTAATATAAGCCATCTTTATCTTTTCGATAACAGAAACGCTAATATTATGATTGCTCAAGCAAATGGTATATTAGATTTTAGTCTACTAAATAGTACGTTAAATGATATGCCATTTATAGAAGATAATAAAGGAGAAATAAAGATTAACAAAAATGGCCTAAATATAACCCTGCTATCAAATTATAAAGATGTTACAGTTACATTTAATGGGGAAGAATATTACAAACTTCAGAATGGAGAATTAGAGCGAGATTATTGCTCTCATAGCTTAAAAGTAGATGGAAGATTTAGTGTTAATGGTACTAACCTTTTAAATCATCATAATTGTTTCACATTTGACTCAGAAAAAGTTCTTTTTTTGAAGCTAAATAATGATTTGCTATTGTTATCAGATAGAGGAGCATTATCAATATCGGATTACTATTCTTCTGTTCATAAAAACTGGGATTTATCCATAGAGTTGAGCGACAAAATTATGGAACCAGAAGAATTTGGAGAAAGAGCTGATGAATTTAGTTCTTTCAGATATTATAAGCCAGATGAGCAAGGGTTACAGATTTATCATAATCAACCTGTTAACAAGAATGATATTGGTTTAGTTGATTTGAAAGATAAGTCTATATTAGATTTCAATATGAGAGTTATAAATGATACCTTATTGCTATCACATAAAAATAACACTCTTGTAAAAGTAGAGAACTGGAATACTTATCAACCGGCAAGAGAAATGATGTTTGCTTTTAATGATGCAATAGTTTCTAACTCAAAGTGTATAGCTTCTATTTGTAACTCAGAAGATGTTATAGTGGAATTTAATAAGGAAAAAGCAATTCTATCGACAGAGCAACTGTTTGATGCTGTGAGACGAAATAATCTTAGTGAAGTTGAGAATCTTCTCAGTATGGGTGCAGATGTTAATATTAGAGATAAACGTAGTTGGGCGCCTTTGCACTGTGCTGCTGACAATGATAATAAGCTTGATATATCTAGGGCAATTTTAAATCGAAATGCTGATATTGAGGCTAGAACTAACATTGGGGAAACACCTTTACATATAGCAAATGCTTATGGTCAATTGAAAATAATTGAGCTTCTTGTAGATAAAGGGGCTAGCCTTGAAGCTAAAACTAATGATGGTTTAACGCCTTTGCATGTGGCTATTCAGCATAATAATACTACACCTAAAATAATTGAGTTTCTTCTTAATAAAGGTGTTAATATTGAAGCTAAAACGAAAAATGACTGGACACCTTTACATCATGCAATTTTCAAAGACAGGCTTGATATAGTTAGAGTACTTTCAAGTCGAGGGGCTAATATTGAAGCTAAAACTAGCGATGGAAAAACACCTTTAGACTTGGCTATTCAAGGGAATTATACAGATATAGTAGGATTTTTAAAACAAACAGAATTAGACAAAAAATTATTGACTGCTACAGAAAATGGAGATCTCTCTGAAGTCAAAAAATTTGTTGGTCAGGGTGCTAATGTTAATGTTATAGATGTGGGCATTTTTGGTAGGAAACCTATACACATTGCTGCTGAAAAAAATTACAAAGATATTATAGAGTTCCTTCTCGGTAAGGGGGTAAGCGTTGATGATACCAGTAACTATGGTTGGGCACCGCTACATTATACAGCGTCGAAAGGCTGTTTAGAAGTTGCAAAGTTTCTCGTTGACAAAGGGGCTAATATTAATCCTCAAAACGTTTATGGCAGAGAGCCTATACACATTGCTGCTGAGCACGATAATAAAAATATTATAGAATTTCTTCTTAATAAAGGAGTAAGTGTTAATGAGGTTGACAAAGACGGCTGGATGCCTCTGCACTGGGCTTCTTGGAATGGCCATCTTAATATAATAGAATACCTCGTGGGTAAGGGAGCCAATATCAATACTAAAGATAGGAATGGTAAAACACCGCTAAATCTTGCTAGAGATAAAGGACATAATAATGTTGTAGAATACTTACAACAAACACAATTAGATCTAGATAGGCAGTTGTTAACTGCAGTACAAGGTGGTAATCTTAATGAAGTTAAGGATTTTGTAGTTCGAGGTGCTAGCTTAGATACTCAAGATAGTAATAATGGTTGGACACCTATAATCTATGCCGCTCAGGGAAGTAAATGGGATGCGGTCAAGTTCCTTATAGCTCAGGGTGCCAAGTTTAATAATGAGATCACATATCAAGGAACACCCTTGCACTTTGCGGCTCAAGAAGGTAATTCAAATATGGTTCAATTTCTTCTTGATAAAGGTGCTAATATTGAGGCTCAAGATGCATACAATAGGAAACCTTTGCATATTGCTGTTGACGCAAACAGGTTGAATGTAGTAAATCTACTTCTTGACAGGGGTGCTAATTTAAAGGCTACAGACATGTACGGCAAGACATCTTTAGACCTAGCTATTCAAAAGGGTTACGAAGATATAGTAGAAGTTTTGAAACAAAAACAATTGGATCTAGATAAAGAATTATTAATTTCTACAGAAAAAGGAGATCTTGAAAAAGTTAGAGACGGTATCAGACAAGGTGCTAACGTTAATGTTCAGGGTAGGCAGGGTTGGACTCCTGTGTTCTGGGCCATTCAAAAGAACAATTTTAATATAGTTGAACTTCTTTTAGATAACAATGCTGATATTAAGGTCAAAGATGATGAAGGTTGGACACCTATTCATTGGGCTGTGCAGTTGGGTTCATTAGACGTCGTTAAGCGTCTTGTTGAAAGAGGTGCTGATGTTAATGCCTTAACTGCTGACGGTAGAACACCCTATGATTTGGCTATCAATCAGAATTATAGAGAAATTAAGGAATATTTAAGGAGCAAGTCTGCAATTCCATCTTCAGCGTTGATTTATCATGTTATCCCAGCTGATGATAGTGTAAGACAACGCAAACGCCGTCATCACCATGGAGATTATGCTCGTCATCATATGTCAAGAAAACTTCTTGCTATAGATTCAAGTAATCAACCTGAGATAGCAGTAAGTGGTAGTACAAGACCATCTTCATGGATAAATGATTTGTTTGGTTGGGTAAAGAGCTCTATAGGTGGGTTATTAGGTTCTAGAGCTGCTTTACCTGAGAAAACATTCACTCAAAGTTCAATCTCACAAATTAGTGCACCAATCGATGTAAATGGTACAATAATGTTCATTGACGTGCTCGTTAGAAAGGTTACAGGTCAAAAGTATATTTCTACAGTAGGTCAATCTATATCTCCACTAGAAGCACAGGGCTATGCACTCAATATTACAAAGGGATTTGAGAAAGTAGTAGAGCAAGCTGGATTAAAAAGTGGTTTATCAATGCATCGATTAAATACTGATTATATGGGAATGCAGAAAGAGATTACTAGAAAAGTCATGAGTGGTAAATTTAATGAAATTTCAGGGATTTTAAAATCGTATGTAGAGAAAGCATGTCCTGGTGAAGAAGCTGGTAAATTAAGTCCGAAGAAATTTGAAAAGTTTATAGCTCAATTTAATAAGGGTCTGCTAAATCAATCAATAGAGCAGATATTACACAACAGAGATGGTAGATTAGAAGTTGATGATGCAAAGCAAATGAGTTTAGAGCCTCAAAGTTATTTAAGTAATGCTTCAGTTCACAGCCATTCAAAAGTATCAACTTGTCTTTCTGATGTAGGATTAACCAAGCTTGGAAATAATCTCAATAGGTAGGTTATAATATAAGAGGTGGAGCTATAATATGCCAAGTAGTGGAAAATTTAAAGTGAAGGTAGCAAAATTAGCCAAAATAATTAGGGATACCAGACCAAGTTTGATGGTCCTAATACTAAAATGGATGAAGTAGACATCAAATGCTAAGTGGTTAATGTGTTTTCCATATTGAACTTACAGCGCGTAGCTTTGATATAGAACTTTGGGTAACGTTATGATAGTAATTTATATAATTCTATGTGCAATCTTTATAGCCATTTTAGACAGTTCACTATATTCTTAATTAGGGGATATGTCTAACTTAGAGAAGGTTTTCATAAATGTTGAAGTGAATAAGTAGGAATATTATGTTTTTTCCTTGAGTTGTAAAATTTCAGAATGAGAGAGACCGGTAATTTGAGCTATAACATCTATAGAGACACCGGCCTTGAGTGAGTTTTTTGCTACTTCAATATCCCTTTCTTTTCTGCCTTCCACTTTACCTTTTTCATGGCCAATTTGGATACCTTCTAGTCTACCTTTTTGAGTAGCATCATCAAGTTTTTGTTCCAAGATAGCAGCTTCTTTCTGTAAATCCATTACCCTTTCTTCATAAGCTAATAGGTCCTTCTCATTCCAATGTAACTTATCTAATTCATCATATGCTAGCTTTATTATTGGTGATTTTTCTGCTATTTTTCTTAAATCTTCATCAGTTGTTTCTTCTGCATATTTAAAGAAAAATAGCCAACGATCTACTACATTTTCTAGCTGCTCTTCTCTACTTTTGGGAAACTTTGGTAACTCAATGAAGATAAATTGAAAATCTTTTAAGTCATGCTCATTAGTTTTTTCATCTCTTATGGTATGGCTAGATATATAATCAAGCTTATCAGGAAATAAATTACAATTAGAGATAGCAATAAAGAAAACCTTCTTTAAATCAATGTACTTACCACCTTTATCAGCCTGCCTTGAGTAAGCCTTAGCAGCATATAATTGAGCCCGTTTTTCGAAGCCTTTATCACGAGCGAGTTGCATCTCAATCACGTATCTGGCCCCAGTGGAATCTCTGCACAGAACATCAACAATACTCTGCTTATCAGAGGCAATTTCAGGGTCCATAATGGTGCTAAGGAATTCAACTTCTTGTATAGTATTTATTTCAGTAAACCCCAAAATATCATTCAAAAAGTGAATAAGGATATTCTTATTTTTTTCAGTACCGAATATTTTCTTAAATGTTAAATCAAGCTTAGGATCTAAAAATTTTGAAAGAGCCATAGGGAATCGACTTAAAAAGCATTAATAATTATACACAATTGTGAAGAAATATTCAACTAAAATGCAAACATAGAAGTTTTTGTATATCTTTGTTTGGTAGTATTAACATGTATAATATTTATGGCAAACATCTCAATAAGGTATCAGATAGCACAAAAAGTAAGGAACTGGAGGTTAAAGCGAGGATATACTCAAAAAGATTTAGCGAAGAAAGTCAGTGTAACGTATCAAGTAGTACTACAATATGAAAAAGGAACACGTAAAATTTCGATTGAAAAGTTGTATGCTATAGCAGAGATATTGTCGATTGGTATTGTAGACCTAATTCCTGTATCAAATGAAAAAATCTGTTTTGAAGATGAGGGAGAGGAAATATTAGATTTAGTAAGGAAATATAAAAAGATTAATGATCAAGAGTTACGTAGGATGTTTTGTTTATTAACCAAATTTGTTCAAGTTAGTGAGAAAAGTAGTAAAAAAGCAGAGAAAGTGAAAATTGCAAAAGGTCTGGTTAAAGCAGGAGTTTCTGTTGATATTGTTTCACAAGCAATTGGCCTCTCTGCTGATGAATGTGTTGAAGAAAAGGTTGGTTCTATCTACTATCAAATAGGCAAAAAGATAAAAGAGTGGAGGCTAGTGAGAGAGTACACTCAAAAGGATTTGGCTGAGAAAATGGTTACAACACGTGACGAAATAAGTAACTATGAGCAAGGAAGGGTTGCTGTTCCACTTGATAAATTATATGAGATAGCAAAGGCATTGTCGATTAATATTATGGACCTACTTGAGCTAACAGAAGATGCAGATGATAAAGTGGAAAATGAATTACCTGATTTAATAAAAGAATACAAAAAAATTGAGAGTCAAGAATTACGCTATGCGCTAATAAAATCTCTGTTTGAAAGCATACAAATTTGCGAAGAGAAAGTGAAAAGAGCAGAAAAGATGAAAATTGCAAAGGATTTAGTGAAAGGAGGAATTCCAATCAACATTATTTTGCAAACGATAGGCATCTCTTTAGACGAAATTCAACAAGTTTAAAATAAAAAAATCATCATATATTAATATCTTCACTTTTTGATGAAAAAATAAGTAAAAAAGATTGAGAAATTGATTTGACTTCACTCGAAAGCTATGGCTTTATGCCAATGCTGATAAAAAAACAGCAGTAAATATCTAAAAAAAGTTTGTTGTTAGTGAAAGGTAAATTATATGAATAAAAGTAAAGAAGAAATCGAATTCAGAATATTAGAAAGCAAAGGAAAAGCACTACTTGATCGTGAAATAATGGAAACGTTTCTAAGTGCAGTACATGAAAGGCCGCAAGCTCAAGAAATTGCTAAAAATCTGGTGAATACTTATACAGGAGTAGGAAGGATTTTAGGTAGAGAAATGGATGACCTGAAAGTTATAGAAGGAGTGACTGATTCTGCAGTAGCAATGATTATGTGTGTTAAGGAAACGCTAGAAAGGGTACTGAGAGAAAAGCTTAAGAGTGAACCAATAATGGACTTACAAGGGCTAGTAGAATATTTGAACGTAAGTATAGGCCACTCAGAAAGGGAGTGTATAAAAATACTGTACTTGAATAAAAGGCGCCAACTAATCGGAGAAGAATCCTATATTGGTGAAATGGAAAAAGCACCGGTATATATAAAGGAAATTATAAGAAAAGCATTAATAAAGAATGCAACATTAGTAATAATGTCACATAACCATCCTGGGGGACGCTTAGAACCATCAGAAGAAGATCAAGCAGTAACGAAGAGCTTAGCAGCAGCGTGTAGTACTGTAAGCGTTAGATTATTTGATCATATTATCATCACAAGTGGAGGCTATTTCAGCTTTCGAGAAAACGGATTGTTATAGCAGAAAGTATTTGCAAATCTACTCACATTAATTTATAATAAGTAATAGAATATATAAACCAAGGTTTGTATACTTAAAAAGTATTTTTAATATGGGGGTTATATGACTAGTAAAGATCGGGATAAAAAGACTAATGTTAATCACAAGAAAATATTTGATGCTCTTAAAGGCATTGATATAAAGCAATCTACTTTTGTAAGCAAAATTAATAAGGCTAAAAAGCCTGAAGAAATAGCACCTTTCCCTGGTAGAGAAGTTCGCGAAAACCAAATCAACTATGGGAAAGGACTTGACTACATATATGGCACAAAACCTTTAAATGATCAAGCAGAAGATTTTAATCCATTTACTTCAGCTTTGCAAAAAATAAAGCCAAGTGCAAGCGAAAGTGAAAAGTTGAGCTGGTTTAAGAGTGCGGTAGTAGAGGTAAAAAACGTAAATGAATTGCACAAAACTATAGACCAAGTACTAGCCTCTGGAGCAAGAATAAATGCATGTAATGATGGAGAATGGAGCTTTGCAGAATATGTAGTATTAGGTACACATTTTCACAGATTAGAAAAAAGTGATAGAAAAAAGCTAATACGTAAATTAATGCTAAGCGGTGCAGAGTTTCATGATACTTTATTGCAGAATAAACTGATAGGTGAAATCTATAATGAGCTACAGCCAGAAGTTCAGCCACAGATAGATAGGCAGCTAGAAGAACTAGAGAAGGCTGGCGAAAGTGCTGTTCAAGAAGGAGAATTAATAGATATCGAGATAGACAATGCAACATTATATATAGAATTTTCTGAGGACAGTAAAGTAGAGGTTGCCAAAATACTGGAAGCAAACAGAAAGTTAGGAAGTAATATTTTAAAAATTGGTAATGATGCAGTTGAGGTTAAAAGTGAGAAGGGAGGTATAAGAAACTATACTGATATGTCAGATGGAAGCTCTATTGTATTAGAATTTCCTACGAGCATTGGTAAGCTAAATATTGTATTGTACCAGGACGTAAAAAACTGCAGTCAGGTACAAGTAAAAGTAGCGGATAAGGAAATGTGGGCTGAATTACAAAAAAGAGGAGAAGAAATTGGAAAAAATTGTCTTTTTGCTGGAGTAAAACTTAAAGAAGCAGTAGAAAAGGGAAGTTTTATGAGATGTGGCATATGGAATAGCAAGCAGCTTATGAAGGAGGTTGATAGCCCAGGTGAAAAGCTGTCTTCATGGGTAGATAAAGTACGTGAAAATAGTAAAGAAACTTGTAGGAAACTTTAATTATGGCTAACTTTGAGGTTCCAGAGTTTACTGGAGCCTTTGAGCTATAGTAGAAAATATTATATGTATGGTTCTTTGCGTGGAAAAAAGTCTAGACTATGAAGTAGGGAAAAAAGTAAAAAATTGGAGGTTAGAGCGAGGGTATACTCAGAAGGATTTAGCGAGGAAAATTGGTGTAAAATACTGGGTAATACTGCAATATGAGAAAGGGAACCGTAGAATTTCAATTGAAAGGTTATATGCTATAGCTGAGGCACTATCAATCAGTATTACGGATCTTATTCCTGTATCAAAAAGTTGTCTTGAAGATGAGGGAGAAGAAATATTAAATCTAGTAAGAGAATATAAAAAAATTAATGACCAAGAGTTACGTAGGATGTTTTGTTTATTAACCAAATTTGTTCAAGTTAGTGAGAAAAGTAGTAGAAAATCGGAAAAAATAAAAATTGCAAATGGTCTGGTTAAAGCAGGAATTTCTGTTGATATTGTTTCACAAGCAATTGGCCTCTCTGCTGATGAATGTATTGAAGAAAAAACAGGTTCTATCTACTACAAAATAGGAAAGAAGATAAAAGAATGGAGGCTAGTGAGAGAGTATACTCAAAAAGATTTAGCAGAGAAAATGAATACAACACGTCATGAAATAAGCAACTATGAACAAGGAAGGACTGCTGTTCCACTTGATAAATTATATGAAATGGCAGAAGCGTTATCGATTAATATTACAGATCTACTAATAGAGAAAGATGAAGGTAGTACAGTGGAAAATGAGCTGCTTGATTTGATTAAAGAATACAAAGAAATTGAGAGCCAAGAACTACGTAATGCACTAATAAAATCTCTGTTTGAGGGAATACGTATTTGTGAGGAGAAAGTGAGAGAGATAGAAAGGATTAAAGTTGCAAAGGATCTAGTAAAAGGGGGAATTTCTATTGATATTATTTTGCAAGCGGTAGGTTTATCTATTGATATGGTTTTAGATGGATAGCTCGTAAAAAAATTATAGCAATAAAGTTTTTTCTTAAATGGAGGTATATATGTTTATTTCTGCAAGTAATGTTAGTCCTATAAGCTACAAAATAGGGCAAAAAATAGAAGAGTATAGATTAATGCAAAGGTGTACTCAAGCAGAGTTGGCAAGTAAGATCGGGCTAGCATATCAAGAAGTAAACAGCTATGAACAGGGATATATCGTTATTCCAATTGAAGTACTATATATAATAGCAAGAGTATTATCAGTTGATGCTGTAGATCTATTACCTAAACCAATAACAGTAAGAGAGCATGAAGATGAAGACGAAGAAATACTCTATCTAACAAAAATATACGAGAGTCAAAAGTTAGGCAAAATAGTACCTTCATTAGTCAGGTTTGTTCATATTAGCGAAAAAATTAATCAAGAAGAAGCAAAGTTGGAAATAGCAAAAAATCTAGTAAAAGAAGGAGTTTCAGTTGACATAATTTCCCAAGCAACCGGCTTATCTATTTACGAGTATAATGATACAGAACAAGAAATTTACACTGATTCTATATATTACAGAATAGGGCAAAGAATAAGAGAATGGAGATTGATAAGAAGATATACTCAAAAAGATTTGGCGGATAAAATTGATTTAACGCTCAAGGAAATACACGAATATGAAAAAGGATATACTGCCATCTCATTTGATAAATTATATGAAATAGCAAGAGCATTATCAGTGAATATTAAAGTTCTACTGCCTAAAACAAGAGAAAGCAAAAAGCTATTGAGTTTAATGGATGAGTACAGAGAACAAGAATCATTAGATGCATTAGTCAAATCTCTATCTGAAGATATGAAAAGCGGCAAGGAAAAAGTTAAAAAAGCAGAGAAAATCAAGATTGCAAAAGATCTAGTTAAGGCAGGTATTGCGATTGAGATTATTGTGCGAGCAAGTGGTCTAACTGTTGATGAGTTGAGTGAGTGATGAAGTAACAACTTGAATTCTGGATTAAAAACAGAGGTACTCAGAAATAATATATTAAGATATAAGCAAAAGTAATTGTTTATTTAATAAATCTATTTACCATCTCTGAAAATTTGCTTAGATTTCGCTTGTTCAACAGATACCTCTTCTAGTTTTTCTGGCTCATCTTCGGATCTTACTGCTAATTTGCGTTGTTTGATAACTTTCTTTAACGTCTTCACAGCTATAAAATTAATACTGAAAACACATGCAGAAGTTACCGCTAATGCTGGCAAGGGAGCTAAACTGAATGTTGGTAAAATTGCCACGATTGTAGCAGATGTTAGTAAAAATGCTAGTCTTTTGCTCCCGATTATCTTGTTTTTCTTGGACTTTATGGGGTTTAGGCTTTTTATTTTCCCTTTTAGCTTTTTGAAGCCTTTTTTGAATATGTTACCCTTTTTCAGCTCTTTTTCTACGGGTTTTATTTTAAAGCTTTTTATTTTTTCTTTTATTCCTTTTTTATCTTTTTTTACTTTAGAGGTCTTCTCCATCAACTTTAGAGGTTGCTCATGTAGCGGTTTTGGCTTATCGTTTGAAGTTTTAGCTTCTTGGCCCTTAGTATGTTTTTCGGACGAAACTATGTTTTTTAAACCTTTCTTTGCTTTGTGGTATAATTTTTTTAGTTTGCTTGGCATTTTTATGTAAATTAAGATACGATATCGCAAAATTTATCGATTACTTTTTGATTACCTTCTATCATTGCATTTGCCTCCTGCTGAAGAGATTTGATATTTTTTGATGTAATATTATCCATGTCAGGTGATGCTATTTTTAGTTGCGATTGTATGCGTATATATTTATCAGCTATAACTTGATTAAGTTGATAGTTTACTGCATCTAAACTTGAAGAAAACATCACATTCAGTAGTGGCTTGATCCATCCTATTTTTCCAAATCTCCTTGAATTAGCTATGCTTCTATCTGTTCTACCAGTACCTAGTGATAACAGTATAATCTCATCATTTGGAAACAATTTCTTACCACTTGCATATGCACAAGCCGCAGGATTATTGGCAAACACCCCGCCATCCACTAATACTCTATCTATCTGGTCAATTTTTAGATGTTTTGGTATGAAATAAGTAGGTGCAGCCGTTGCAGCTCTGAGTGCATCTTTCAGCTTAATAGTACCTTCTTTCCAGCTTTTAAAGAAAAATGGGCAATTATTCTGAATGTCGTAACTGGTAAGCAGTACATTATTTAAAGTGTTTTGTAGAGTATCATCACCAAAATATTTGTCCAATACAAATTCAATATTTTTATATGGGTATTGTGCACAGTTAAACCAAGATAATATTGATCGCCTAAAAAATGAAGACTTGAAAATATATGGTCCATACTTTTGGTAAAGCTCAACTAAATCATTGGCTGAATATTGAGGGTTTCCTTGTTTATCTTTTTTACATAATCCTGCTACAACAATTCCACCGGTTGAGGTCCCTGCCATAAGATCAAAGATTTCTGCTACCTTTTTTCTTGATCTTTTTTCTATTTCTGCTAGTATTATGGCTGGTATTATTCCTCTTATGCCTCCGCCGTCAACGGATAAAATATATTTAGTCATTGTGAAATGAAAATTTAGATAAAGATGTTAATATTTAATTTTCCCGCTTAAGACTTGTAATTTAAACTCATCAAGTTCCTCAGAAAGATTTTTTACCCGTTCTTCCAGACGATATACCGTAACGGTCAATCCGTTGTTCTGCTCTATAAATTTATCATGAATGTGAACCCGTAAATCCAGCTTGGCAAGCCACCAAATTGTTGCTATGGTCTGTATTACCATCGTTACTATTACTGTGATTGGAATCTTTTGATTCTGCATGTTTCTCCTAACTGTGTAATAAAAAACTTTCAACTACTTCTCGTTTCCAGTTACGAAATATTACCGATCAGACTCGTGTTTCTTTTCAGCATTATAGAGCAAGTGTATAATTTCATCGTATGGTTTATCTTTATTATGCCGCGATCTTAGTACAGCTACATCTCTTGGGTTTTTTCCATCTGTGTCTCTAATGTTAGGGTTTGCGCCTTTTTCTAACAAAAATTTAATTATCTCTAGGTTACCTTTGTATGAAGCTGCATGTAATGCTGTCCATCTTTCATATTTTTCTGTGTTTATATCAACTCCTTTTTCTATTAAAAATTTAACAATCTCCAAACATCCTGCACCAGATGCATAATGTAATGCTGTTAATTCGGGAATCTGTGTATTAATATCTAATAGATTATTTGCTGAAAATTTTACAACTTCTAAGTTACAATTTTGAGAAGCAACGCGTAATATTGTTTTATAATTATCTGTAGCTTTTGCTTTCATATAGCAATAGGTAATAACAACACATATTATCATTGTTATGCACCACCAAAAATGTAGCTTATTTCTTGAGTCTCTATTCATATTCAATACTTTTTCAACATTAAACATTGGTTTTACTGATTTTCCTTTAACGTTTACTGATAGATGCTGACAATGCAGTGCGATAACCTGAACTATCTAACACATGTTCTGCTCTGTCAATTATCCATTCACCGTCTATATCTTGATGAAACCCTAACAGGCTAAGTTTTGCCTCTGCAAATAGCTCTGGATTACCAGGCATAGTGATATCCAACACTGCATTATTTCGTTTTAGTTGTTTTAATTTAGCATTTGCCGAACTTAATGCTAACTCTGCATTCGAGTAAATTGTTTGTATGATATAACTTGGACTACCAGAGCCAACTGTTTCTGATATAGTTTCACCTCTTTCATAACTATGCCATTTTGCAATCACTGAGTTGTACCTGCTCACGGTAAAGTGCGCTTTCCAATTTATCGCGTCTTTAGGTCTAATCGCTGTTGTTCCTAAAGCTTTTCCAGTTGCCGACTTTGCTTTGCCTTTTGGAATAAAGAGTATATATCCGCCAGCTAACTTTGCCATTGCCTCGCGTTCTATTGCTATTTTTGTTAGTAAACTTATATCACTTTCTTCTGTTTGGTTAATATGTGGAATCAACACATTTTCAAATTCTTCTGCAACTCTGCACCCATATCCGTGTTTTTCTGCTATTTCCTTAACCAAGTTACCTAAAGTAATTTGATGCCATTCTTTAGATACTTTCTCTTTTAATGAGAGTCTTAAATTTGTTGCATGAGCCTTTATTAGTAAGGTTTTAGGTGGACTCTGCACTGTAATTTCATTAACCGTATATATACCCATAGGTACTACTCCAGTTTCCTTGTAACCTAGAGCGATACTTAATTCATTCGGAACATCTATGTTTTCATCTCTGTAATCAACACACACTTCAACTACATCGTCTATTGTCCCAGATTCATCTGTAAGGCGCAATGAGATAACTCTATCTTTAATTGATTCACATTTATCTATTATAAAATCTGGCTGCATTTATTCCCAGACCTTTAATTTTGACTTTTGTACTGTTTTCTTAATAGTAGGAAGTTTTATCTTTAATCCAGCAGGCAAAAAGCTTCCGTATTCTGCCAAACCTAAGTTCTCTGCTAGTACTAATTCCACTACTCCATCCGTAAACCCGTAATGTTTCCAGCAAATCAGATCTAGCATTTCTCCTTCTTTAGTTAAGTAATATATAGTCATCTATAGCTTTTCAAACTCAAACTAAATTCAACTTTTCTCGGTAGTCCATTAGGTAAAAAATACATCTGCTTTTCTTCTAACTTGGTAATTACGAATTGTCCTAAAATATTACCTAAACTATCTACTAAAACATGTGGTTTTTCAGCTTCTTTCATATTCTTTAATTGGTTTAGCCCGTTAAGATTATGAAGATAAATCATTCCTTCCAAATCTATATTTTCTACACCTTGGCCGATATTTTGCAATAGTGGCATATTTTCAATACACTCAATTGTGCTCCAACGATTTTCTCTATTATACTTTAAACTTGTTGGAGCAAATTTATACGGGCCAAGAGACAACACTTTAATAAACGGGGTCTATGTTATCAAACAGAACATCACGTGATTTTTCTCTTATCCTTTTTATTACTTCATCAGCAAGGCTACGAACATCCTGAGTTGCTGCTGCTTGAATGCTTATGTTAAAATAATTATGTTGAGTTTGGTTAAAAGTTTTATTTTCATACTTGCCTTTTATGTACTCTTCTAGATTTTTCTCATCTGCTATAGATTTCTTTTCTGTGATAGTATGTGTAATCTTAACATTATTCGAGCTATTCTGGGAAATTTCTTTGAGTGCACTATTACTTAATAGAGGATTTCTGTTATTAAAAATGTTGTTTTGAGAGAGTATACTGCTGTTTTTTCCATCAACCAACGAAACAACAGTTTTTCTCTTTTCAAATTCTTTCAGTGGACTATTTTCAGAGATTTTTCCAAATATGCTACTAACTGTATTTCCTACCCATGAAAAAGCTTTCCCTATAGGTTTAATGAGTGATTTCCAAAAGCTAGAGAAAAAGTCTTTCACCTTTTGCCAGTTGGTGATAACAAGTGCTGCACCTGTGACAAGTCCAGTAATTAAAAGCCCTATAGGATTACTCATTACAGCAAGCGTTATTGCTCTTAGTCCTGTTATTACTGCAGGAAAAACTGTAGCTGATAAAAATGAAAATGTTGCAATTATTTTTGTCCTTAAACCGAGAACTGCACTTGCTAAAAAAGTAAATCCATAACCTAACCCCACTACCAAGATTTTCAAACTTATTAAAGCTACTATAGTTCCCATGATTGCTGTAGTTAAGGTTGGATATTTTTCTGCAAATAAAGCTATGCTCCTAGTTTTTTCTTGTAAAAATTCGGCTATAGATTTTAAAGTAGGCAGCATTACTGAACCCAGGTTCATACCAACTTCAGCTATTGAATTTCGAAGAAGTCGTAATTTATTGGCTGTAGTGTCTGCACGATTTTTAAATTCTTTCTGCAGAGAGCTTCCATACTTTTCTGTATTAGCCAATAACTTTATTGCATCTTCGTATTTATTAAAACTTCCAGCTAATAATGCAATATCATCTTGATATTCCTGACCGAAAAGTTTCATCAGGATTGTAGAGCGTTCCTGGTTATCCATTTTCTTTAGAGTTTGGAAAAAATATAGCAATGCTTCTTCTCCATTTTCACTTATCCTTTGTACCATTTCTTCTGTGGCTATGCCCATTTCTTCTAATGCTGCTTTAAACGCTTTTCCTTGACTTTCAGCAGTTTGAAGCTTTGAAAGTAGTGCATTGATTGCAGTTGCAGCTTTTGCTGGTTGTTTGCCTAAGCTAATGAAAGCATTTACTAAACTGCTTGTTTGTTCAAACTTTAATCCAAACTGCTTTGCAGTACCACCAACTATTGCTAGAGCTTCAACCATGTCTTTTGCTTTAGCAGCAGTGTTATCTGATAAGTGATTGATTACATTGCCAACATGCTCCATTTCACTAACATCAATTCCATAAACGTTAGAAAGTTTAGCTATGGAATCTCCTGCTTGTTCTGCAGACATATCAAATGCTGTGGACATTTTTGCCACTGTTTCTGTAAAATTAAAAAGGTCTTCTTTCTTGATACCAAGTTGACCACCGCTTGCAGCTATTTGTGCTAATTCTGCTGCTGATAGTGGTATAGTACGTGACATCTCTTTTAATTTCTGGGCAAATTTATCTACTTCCTTTGTTTCTTTGTTAAATTCAACTACTTTTGTAACATCAGCCATGGCCGATTCAAAATCAATAGCAACTTTGATTGGTGCTGCAAGCGTTAGTCCAAGACCAATAGTTTCTATAATTTGTGACTTAAAATGTGCTTTGCTTGCTAAAAAACTTTGGTGACTACGTATTGCAGATCCAAGCTTACTATACTTACCTTTTAACGTTTCAATGGACGAACTAAGTTTATATTGATCACTTACTAATGACTTAATATTTCTTCCACTTTTTCTTACTTCTTCATTGAATGAATGTAAGGCATCTCTCTTTTTCAAGTATGCTTCTTTTGCTTTTGTTGCTGATGCTTTAGCCTTATTAAACTCAGCTTTTAAAGTTTTGCTCGGTTTTTCGACTGCTTTTATCTGTTTAGCAAGGGATTTTACCTGATCCTCAAAACCTTTCCATGATCTCTTGCTAGTCAAAACATCACTACCCAACTGCTTAAATTTTGATACTGATTTAAAAGATGAATCAAGCTTTCTTATATTCTCACCAAGATGAGTAAGTCGACTACTACTTCCTTTTATTACAGTATTAAAGCTACCATCTAAAACAGCTCCGATTTTTATAGATAATGTTGACATTTAAGCTCCTTTGCTAATTTGCTCCATGAAATAAACTCACTAATCTCCATATCAAGAATGTGCTCAACTCCACCACCTATGATAGAGCCAAGCACTAGTATTTCTAATCTCAAGTTTTTTGGATAATCGGTGAAAAAAAATCCTTTAATACTTCTTGCACTTTTACATAATCAGCAATATCCAACTCTTCAATTGCTTCTTTTGCAACTGATGTTAGATTGGCAGTCAAAGTTACTTCCTTACTCAGATCACTACCATTAAGTCTCTCAATAGCTAGATAATCTCTAACTTTTGGACGTCTAATGGTAAGCTCTGATACAGAAATACCATCAACTGTTATTGGATTATCAAGTTTTACTGTTGTCATACTTTCTCCTAAAAAATAAAATTCTAAAATCTTTTTAAAACTAAACCTAAATACCTAAGACCGCTTGTAACAAAGCCATCTGATCAATACCATTTATCTTTCTCATCATATTTTCAGCATCGATTTCTATCAGCTCATTACCACCTATCGTAAGTTTATAATAATGGGCAGCTACAGTACACTTCAGCGTTGCTTTTTCAGCAGGTTTCCAGTTACCAAAGTCAAATTCTTTAAAAATGCCTCTTAAATTGATTATTACTGCTTCAATATCATTACTTCCACTACCTTGCATTCCACCTCTGAGCGTCAAAGATACCGAATTTCCATTTATCAACCCAAATAGCCGAAAGAGCTCTGTATCGTATTCAGAAAAAGTAAAGTCTGCTTCTAATTTCTCCATGCCCATGTCAATATTTATTGGAATATCCATACCACCAGCTCTATATTCATCTGTTTTTATGGTAAGTTTTGGCAAGGTTATTTCATCTATTTTTCCTGCATAACCCCGGCCATCAACAAATACGTTAAAATTTCTCAGTATTTTCGGTAACACTTTACTTTCTCCTAACTTATTACACTATTATTTACAAGATGAGACCTGAATATTATTTGCTCAGCCGGATATGGCGGTGTAAACTCAAAATCAAAATACACTTTTCCGCTTGCAATATTTGCCGGTGTATTGAGTTCGGGAGTTGCATAACATTTTCCGCTGATAATTGCTCCTTGTGCTTTTAAATTGGCCAAATAAGAATTCACCCCCTCAATCACATCATCTATATAAGTTTTAGTGATATTGCGATCAACTGCCCATAAATGAGCCCTAAGTAAACTATCGTTAATTAAATCTGCAGTTCTTCTCACTGATAAAAAAGCCCATTTTGAGTCATTTGAACATGTTCTATTTCCCCAAAGCCTATAGCCATTTTGATGAATTATCGTTGTTACTTCATTTTCATTCAAGTGGTTTGCTCTACAATTTGTATTACCGAGCGTAAAATCAATAGGCCTGCTTGTGCCAATAATACCGTTTATTTCTTTATTTGAAGGTGAGTGCCAGAAGCCTTGCTCGCTGTCTATCTTAGCTATTAAACCAGCTACAAATGGACTCGATGGCAAGATTTTTTCTTTTCCTTCAATAAATAACTTAATCCATGGGTCAACTACGTAAACTCTTGAGCTGCCTACACTTTTTCTCCATTTTATTGCTTCTTCATCATTAGTATTTGGTCCATCTGCAACAATAATTGCTCTTAATTTTTCTGCTATGGAAATTAAAGCACTCACTACTGAATTTACTCCATCTATTTCAGGTAACTGATGAGTAAACTGAGGTGCAATTAATATTCTTGGCGCAACATGAACTATGCTTTCACTGCTGAGAAATGCCTCAATTCCCTGACATTCTCCGGTTTCTTTATCAACTCCACCGATTATACTTTGAATAGTTTCACTTTCTTTGAGCTTTGGATCGCTGTTTTCACTTTCTTTAACTCGAATAACTACTACTGTTGCACCAATCTGGGAAAATATTCCATTTATTGCAGAAGGTAAACTGCCACTCTTTCCGAGCTTTGCTGCTTCCTTTAAGCTTCCTGCAACTAACACTGGTTTATTTAGCGGAAATTTTTGCTCATCTGCTTCAGGTGCAGTACCAATTACACCTATCACTGATGATTTAGCTGTACGTACTGTCTTTGCTCCTGAGGTTACCTCAATAACATTTACGCCATGTAAAAATTCTTCAGCCATTTCTTTGTATTTTTTTCCTGAAATCATCTAGCAAAGTCTGTAGCTCATTTTCACTTTCGGCTTCTTCAATCTTTCTTTTGGCTAAATCTTCAAGCTCTTCACATTTAATTATTGCTTTTACTGCTTTTTTCACTTTTTCCTCAATTATTCTTGCCATTTCAATAACCGTAATACCACGGACTTTTGCTAAAGGTTCTATAATTTCTTTATCCTTTTCATCTATAGATTCTGGTGCTGCTAGAATGCTTTTTGCGGCTTCCGCTTGAATCTCATAAGATTTAGCTTTTTGGTGAGAATGACCTGCATATTGGTGAGTATGATTATCATAATAGAAACGCATACTATCAAATGCACAAAGCTTCGCATTATCCAGTAACTCCTTTTGTATATCTTCTTTAGTACGCTGAGCAATTTTTCCTCCTTCTGTTAAACAATAGCTTTTTTGCCAATCAAAATCTTCTGGTGCTTCATACCAATCATTTTCAGTTGGCTTGCTTTCAAGTGTTGTTGTTTCTACTTGTTTATCATTTTCAAATCTAATGTAGATAGACATTGTTTGTTACCTCCAAATCTCATACGTGTTAGATAATCCTGGACATTGCCAAGCTTTTAGCGTTCTCTCCACATCTACTTCAAGTCCTGTAGTTAGAACATTGCTACGTATGTTATAAATCCCCCACTGAATAAATTGACCATAGTTGTGTACATAATTTGATGCAAGCATACCTTGACTAACTTGTGTTCTGGAATACAGGTAAGATGATGTGTAAAGTAATATTGCAACTGTTTTTCCTGCTGGAATCTCCACATTACCAGATCCAGCTAATTTGCTATCAGAACTCGTGTATTGGTAAACATTTTTCCATATTATTCTTGAAATTCTTGATTTATTAGAATTGGTATTATCTGGTGTTCCCACAAATAATCCTGCACCTCCATACTCCGTACTCGAATACGATGATCCAACAAACTCTATAGTTTTATTTATGTTCACATTCGTTGTATTTTTTATAAATACTACTCCAAGTGCAGCATATGGGTAATAGTATATTTGATCATAACTACCAGAAAAACTGTTTGTGTATAACTCTCCGTAAATAAATGTTCCCTTGCTTCCCTCTATAAAACTGAGTTGTCTTGGCCGATAAAAACTAACGTAATCTGTATCGTATATATGGCTAACTGCTAGTAATTGCAACATATAGTCGGTTTTTGTTATATCACTACTCCACTTTCCAAGCTCTGTCATAAAAGTTCCGTGGCCAAAGTAATTATTTTTTCTTCCAAGTACACCAAATAAGAAAGGTAATGACCCTGATTCAACCATGTTGCGCTTTCTTATTTCATTTATAAGAGACGCTTTTAACTGTTCATCCCGAGTTTTTACCTCATTAGAGATGTTTTCAATTCGAGTTTCTATTTCTCCTATAATTGATGAGCCAGGTGGTACATTATTAACAGCACGAAAATCTTCTACTAAACCTTTAAGACCATCTTTATGACTGTTACTAATGCTATTTATTGCTGCAATATTGGCATTCTTTCTCGTATCAAGTAGCGATATGTGCGAATCTGATGATGCTTTTAAAGTATTTAAGGAATTATCCCTAAGCTTGTTGATTTCATTAACAGACTCTGTTTTTACTGCAGTTATTGCTGATATTGAGTTTGTTTTATTGCTGTTTATATCATTTAGGTGTTTTTTTGCACTATCAAGAAGTTCTTTTAGCTTACCATCAGTCATTTGCACAATTTCAGAAACCGCACTTTTGTCGACTATTGATTCCAATGCTTTAGCAAGATATGCTAATTGATCTGGTGTACTGTTTTCTACTAAATCCTTAAGCCTCTTTTGTAGTGCATCAATTATTCCTTTTACCTCAGTCATCTGCACAATGTCAGCAATAGCTTTTTTATCTGCTATCAATTCCAGCGATTTTGCAAGATATGCCAGTTGATCAGGTGTGCTATTTGCTGCTAAATCCTTTATCCTTTGGTATATTGCTTCTTTCATTCCCAAAAATTCAAAAAAGTCTCAAAATTAAACCGCTCAAAATTACTCTTAAGTTGATTATGCTCATCTTCTCTTTCGGTAATATCTTCATCTATTTTCTCAATTGTGGTACGGATACGAACAACATCCTGCACAGCAATATTTTCTGGATGTGGTAGTGTATATCCTCGTTTGCTTTGGTCATTTGGCATTGATTCAAGTAATAATCACTCGCAAATTTTTGACTTTAGGACGATAGATAACCGTTCCACTTAAAACTAATTTTATCCTTGTCTCATTGCCATTAAAGTTTGTCAGTATGTGGACTCTCTCCACCCAATTTTCTCCAATAGGTTTTCCTGATGTTAAATTCACTAACTGCCAATCCACGTTTTTTTGAACATATGCTTTAACATCTGCAGTGCCAGATATCAGCGCATCATATGTTATGGTAATTTTAGTGTTAGCTCCTGCTGTAATGCTTCTTGTAACATAATCTCCAGACTCTGAAAGATTACCCAGAACTAGCTGTAATCCAGGATATAGCACTGGACTTTTTTCTCGCCCTCCTTTTAGGCTTGCTTTTACCGTTAATTCCCCACTTATTCTTTCACGCAGTGCAAGTGGCAAATTATCAGACAGAAAGTTTTCTTTTCCTTCTTCGTCTGTTAAAATAAATTCTACATTGGTATCAAATGCTACTTTTTCGACGTTCGTTAAAACAATTAAATCTGAAGTATTGTTTGCAGTAACTTTACCAAGATCAATAACGTGAGAACTTTCGCTAAATTTTGCTGCTAATAGCCGAAACGTTAAATCTAAATTCTGATGCGGTGTCCACGTACTTGCATTGCTAGATGACAGTAATACTCCTACTTGATATGGCTGACTTGTTACCCAACGGCTATTTACTGCATCATATTTGCCAAGTTCTGCTACTTTGACCGCATTTTCCCCGTCATCGGTAAGTAAAACTATTGCATATTCCTGCCCAGCATGACAAAACACTGGCGACCAAGTAATACGTGTTGCTGTGCCATCTATCTTTATATCTTTTGGCTCAATATAGCTTTCAGCAATGACAGTCTGCGAGGGCATTCCCACTGCTGTTTCTCTAATCTGCACAACAACACGTTTTTTGCCTTTATTTATAAACCATAGCTCCACGCCTCCTATGTGTCTGCTCTCATTTAGCGTAAATGTTTGGGCTAAAGGATCAACTCGTCTTGCTGCGATCACTCTTCTTCTTTCTTCTATGGTAATAGTTTTTTTACCAGTATACGTTGTTTCTCCATAGCTTCCTTTATCCCCGTAAAACTGTACTAATTTAGTACCTGCTGGAATATTTGCTGGGATTTTTATTTTTCCACTTATTTGTCCTTGATTTTCCACTTTTTTTCTTTTTATTTTTACATAGGTTGGATAATGATGCCGTCAAATTTTACTTCTTTAAGCCTTTCACCTAGCTCAAAACCTTCAATTTCAAAATCTTGTACTGCTTCTCTCATAAATTCAGCTTCGTATGAAGTACTTGACAGCAATTCTGTTGTTTCTTTAACATTAAATACTCTGGTTACTGGACTTTTCCAATTAGTGGTAACCTCTGTCCAGTGGTCAATGTTTTTATTTAGAGTAATTTGTGCCGGGACTGGATCAAAAGCTTGATATGGATTAATCTTTTCTCCTTTAGTCTGTAAAAGCTGCTCCAGTACCGGTTCAAGTTCATATGGCAAAAGATATCTTTCCCCACCTTTTTCAATATCTGCAACTTCTACATCTATTGGCAGAACTAGCTCTCTATTTACTATTGCTGCAGACTGCGAAATTCCTTGATCGCGCATATCATCATCAAAGAACGGATCTACAAATACCCCTTTTTTGGTGGTAGGTTCTCTTGAATTTGCATCACTGCGTAAACCTTCCTCTGCAACCAGCGCATAAAGATCATTTATTCCTTTTTTCATTGCTTCAAGCTCATTCATCGGTACAGCATGAATAGCATTATTCACTATTTTTACCCCTTCTTTTTCCCCGTTTTTCCACGTTTGGTGAATGTAGCAGAGCAAAAGTTGTCCACTAGGTGCTTTAGGCATCGATGGTCGCCAAGGGTGAGAAATTCCTTTTATTCTTCTTACCACTCCTTTGATATCGATAGTAATTAAATCAAAGCGGGGCATTTTCCAGGTGTAATCAACTAAAACCAAGCTATTATCAACTGCTCCTTTTACTTTACATCCCTTTTCATTTATATCTTCAGGGCTCACATGAGTACGACAGCGATAAGTTATTTGATAACTACTCCCAGGTGCTGGTTCTTTGCCAGGTAATGACCAATCAATGTTTCCTGCGTTTAGTTTATAATCTGCACTATTTTCATAAATAACGTCTCCTTGTTTAACTTGAATAATCTCAAGTACCGCAGAGTCAGGTATTGGATCAACAGCTCCTGAGTATGAACCGTGAGTAACAGTAATGGTTTTTTGAACAGTGATATCTACTTTTTTGATTTCACTTATTGGAAAATCATTAACCTTCAGTTCCATTACTCTTTGGCTATTTGGCTGAAAGGTATGTGGTTCTGATTCAACTGCTTTTATATCTGGGTCTTCATCAAAAGAAACACGAATACTATGAGGTAACTCAATTTCATAACCATCAACATGAGCTTTGCCCTCATTAATCACAAATATTTCTCCCCCTTTTTCGTCCCTTTGCAAAAACATCACTTCAAGGCCATTTACTACGTAGGAACCATTGGCTTCTTTGTCATAACGAGCAAGAGCTGTGGTTACTATGTTTGCTTGTGGAGGTGGTGAGTGCTGAATGAGAACTCCATTTTCAATGTTATAAATTGGATAAAATTCTCCATCAGTGGTGGAAAAACGTGGAGAAAGACCTTCTGCTTGATAACCCCAAATGGTGGAAACTTTAAGTCTTGCTGCCCCTACTTCTTGATAATTACGCGTACCAACTGCAGGATCACGAAGATTCTCATCCTCTAATTCTGTAATAGTGGATAGGGCGAAAAAAACACCGATGCGAACTGTGGTATTCAGTGGAATAATAAATCTTTTTCCCCCTACTTTTCTCACCGCTCCATGAAGATAGATTTTTCCCGATTCAAGTGTGACTTCGCCGGTTTCCCCATCTATGATACAATTGCTTCCTGTTATAACATCACCATCACGAAATATCGCATCTCCTATGCCTTTGAGCTTGAAAAGAGCATACTCTTGAGTCTCGTTTAATTCTGCTGACTGTAAACCCCTTCCTGCCAGGAATAAGCTTTTTTCGTACTCTTTGTCAGGATCAAAGCGATTGTAATAGCCGTTTAAACTCATGTTACTTCCAATTGACTTCAGCCTTATAAGGGATTATCACCGTAATCTCCTCTATTTTATTCGCATTAGTTGCTTTAATGACCCAATCATTCTCCAGCTGAGTTACAGTGACTTTATGAGTATCCTTATCCCAAACGTTATTACCCAGTTTTATATTTACCTCACTCCCATCTGCTATTTTTGGTACGAGATAAACACCGTTTAAATCAATTTCTGGATTTTTGATTCGAGTCGAAAAAGAGGGTTTAAACTTAAACTCTCCTGATTGTTTAAATCTTTGCCACTTTTCTTGATCTACCTCACTTAACTTCACTACCAACATGTCGTAATAGTACTTTAGCTTCGGCAGAGCTTTTACTTTGTTACTTAACTCTTTTCCTCCGTTAAATGCAGTATAATCAAGATGTATAATCACATCAGAAACTTTTTCAGTATTTTGTAGCTCTAAAATCCAATCAGATACCGCCCCTGTACCTTCAAATGGTAGATAACGTTCATCATTGAAGTTTAATTCAAATAATCCACTATCTGCTTGGTTTCCTTTTGATATTGCTATCTGTTGACCTGTTTTCCAATTTACCCTTATCGACTCATTTGATTCATCACTTTCACCAAGTAATGATTTTATTGCCTCAATGTCAGGTTTAAGTACTACTCTATTGCCTGTTTGCTGCAAAGTAGCATGAATATCCTGATAAGGAGCAACTTCTGCTCTAATAGTAATCCTTATACTCTTGATCTTACGGCAATAATGACCTGGAAAATCAAGGTCAAACATCTTTTCTGTTAATGCAAACTTACAGCTTCCTTTTGTTTTTAAGTCATTGATTGCAATAGGACTTAGAGGTATTGTTTTAGTAATCTCCAGAGCTCTTTCATTATTATCAAGATACTCTTTGGCCATTTGCTCAAGAGCAAACTTCAAGCTATGACCTGCAAGTAATCCTTCTTTTAAGCTGTTCCAAGAGCTTGCTGTAACAAATACTCTATCGTTATTCAACTCATACTGATAAGTTTTTTCCACCTGTTTTACCATTTCTAAAGCCATCTTATAAGCTTGGAAATAAATCACAGCTATTTGCCCTTTCATCCAGTCATAGAGCTCTTTACTTGTAAATTTACTTTCAAAGAATTCTCTTTTTTCCTGGTTTTGCTTGATTGACTCTTGATGTGCTTTTAATTCTTGCTCAGCAATAGCTTGGTTAATTTGATTAGCCTCTATTGTATGATTAATCTGCTTCACATCACAGGTAGCTAACTTTTTCTGTAAATCCCAATCCTCATCACGTCTTTGATAACTTGCTATAATGTTGCATAATTCAGCACCATCTCTCATATTATCTGCTAAGGCACTAACAGATTCTGCTCCTGCTTCTACGGAAAAACCGGGATGAAAACCGCCATTAGAAAAGCCAAATATTGTAGGTGTCCAATGAGTTAACGCTGCAGCTCCAAATGTACCAGAAGCTCCAAGTTTTGTTGCAATTGCTCCAGAACGCAAAGTTACTCCTGTTAATTCAAGAGCTGATAAACCATGGAGTAATCCACTGAGAATTGGTAAATCAGAAAATACACCAGAACTAATTAATTTTTCATAATGCGATCTACGCTCCTCAGCATTATTTAAACTTGCACTTAGTGCATCTTGTTCTTTCTTTAAAGCTTCTATGGTCCTTTCTTTAATCGATGAGATTAAATTACTGGTTATCCCTTCTTGTTTATTGTAAAAAATAGTTAATGATTCAGCATCTCTCTTTTCCAAAACATCAAGTAACTCTGAGCCAAATTGCATCACAGTTTCAACTATTGATTTTGCATAACTCACCATCTGACTGAATCGATAATGTGGTAGTTGTATTTGTGGTAATTCTACAGAATGGCCTCCAGTTGCTACTGATAGTTGCTTAGGATTAAGCGGTGGCTGGAATAAAGGCGGTACTGCTTTTTTGCCTCCTATATCTAAACAATGTCTTATCTTGTATAAACGATCTTCAACTTTATCCCAAAGACCAATAAAGCTCTTGTTTTCAGGCTTGCAGAAGTAATTGCTGTATTTGATAAGATCATGAGCTTCATCAGATTGAACTTCAGGTTGTGAACCAGAGGGTAGTTCTGTTTCCAGTTGCAATAAATCATGCTGTTTCAATTCATTGAAGGATTGAGGCTGAACTGAAAAATTCCCTTTTTTAATAGGTTTTGGGCCAAGTAAGTCCCAAGCTCTGATATATAACATCGTAGCTTGATTTAATGCTTCCCATGATCCCTTAGCAAAGAGCATGTCTCCCCAATCGATAAGATTGTTTACGTAAGATATGATGATGTACTTTTCAAATGAAGTTACATGTTGTTTTGCAATGGTGTATGGATCAAATGGATCAATTGCAAGTTCTGTATTAGTTTGCGTATCATTTAGTGATGCAACGATACCGTCATTGTTATGCCCTGCAAAAGGCAAAAACTGCCATGCTTTATCATTGGTAGGGTTGAAGATATATTGATACCATTTTCTTGCTGTAGCAAAATCTTGCTCTTTGTGCAAATGCCAAGCAACCAGCATTGGAATATGGAAAAATATTTCCCATAGATAAAGGCCATAAGCGCCACTGAATTCCAAAGCATCACTTGGACGCTCAATTACGCTATCTTGTGGCTTAAATCTCGCAAACAAAAGTTTTTCTTCATTTTGTGGACCTAATTGTGATTCTAAGGTTAAAATACTTTTTGGCCCACCAGCATAAGCTTTTTGACGTAAATAGCGAACATTGCCAGTGATGTTTAACCTCGTAAAAGAGAATTTTATATCTTTAAAATTAGACTTTGGGGTTTCGCTAATATATTCAAACTCAAGTTTATCCTTATTTATCTTATAAGTTGATTGCTCACTAATTGCAGATAAGTTGTAATCTTTAGGTAAAAGCAAGAAAGATTCACGAATATTTTCACGCTCTAAGTTATCTTCAACAATGAACCAGCCTGGTTTGTTTATTACTTGCTGTGATAAGGACTTTTTAAAATCATTTAACAATATTAATTGCTTAGTAGAGTCATTTTCATATAAAAGTGTAGCATTACCATCTTTATTGGTAACATTGGTTTGAAAGATATTTTTGGTTTCTCCTAAAAGAAGCTTATCGTCATAGTTAATTGCATCATAAGATGGATATTGAAATTTATTTAACCGTATTTCACATTTTAATATGTTACCACGTATATCATTACCAAAAAACGTTACTTTGTTATCTTGAATAGAGTGGACAACATGACTTACACCAGTAGTAGTCATAGATGTCCATTTGTTAGTTTCGTCATCATAGATATTGATTTGTTGAGAAGCTCCATCAGCTGGAAAGAAAATAGCCCTTTTGCCTACCACTACTGCTGACACATTAGCTACTGCTCTACTAGCTTCATGAGTTTTCCATTCTCCTTTTTCACTATCGTAAATATCTATTTTTGCAGAATAACGACTTCTTTCAGGAATGTAACCACCAAAGAAAATAGCCTTCTTTCCTACTACTACTGCTGCTGCATCCATTCTCGCTTCACTAGCAGTGTGAGTTGACCATCCTTCTGTTTCACTATCGTAAATATCAACTTGTGCAGAGCTGTGATGATTACTTTTCTGACCACCAAAGAAAATAGCCTTCTTTCCTACTACTACTACTGCTGGAACCAAACGTGCTTCACTAGAAGTATGAGTTGACCATCTTCCTGCTTCATCATCATAAATATCTATTTGTAATGAGTACTGATCATTACCTTTATTTCCCCCAAAGAAAATAGCTTTCTTACCTAACACTGGTACTGTTGTCTTTTCAAGGTATCGAGCTTCACTAGTGGTATAAGTTGTCCATATTCCTGTTTTATCATCATAAATATCTATTTTTCCAAAGCATTCTTCACCTACACCACCAAAGAAAATGACCTTTTTGTCTATTACTGCTACTCCTGGATATAATCGCGCTTCACTAGCAGTATGAGACGTCCATTGTTTGGTTTTATCATCATAAATATCTATTTTTGCAGAGTATCGGTTTGGTCTCTCTTTATAACCACCAAAAAAAATAGCCTTCTTTCCTACTACCGCTACCTTTGCAGATTGTCTAGCTTCACTAGCGTTGTGAGTTGTCCAATTTCCCGTTTCATCGTCGTAGATATCTATCTTTGAAGAGAATTCAGTCAGATCGTAGGTGTCTCTCTCTGAAGAGGATTTACTTTTTATGCTGCCCCAAAAGAAAATAGCCCTCTTTCCTACTACTGCCACTGCCACTTCACTGCGTGATTCTACAGTGGGATGAGTTATCCAGGTTTCATTGTCATTATCATAAATATCAACTTGAGAAGAATACTGAAAATCAGGGTAACCACGAACCGTACTTCGAAAAAAAAGAACTCTATTGCCAATCACAACACTGTGTGTGTCAGGAAGTTTTTTGTTTAAATTAATAGCACGGGTTTCATAAGTCAGGTTATTAATAAACACTCCCTTCTGATTCTCACTGGCAACTAAATCTTCATCAAGAGTAAATAGATTAGACGGGCTTTCACTATCAAACTTTGTTTCACCTATAATAACTACAATCCGTCTTTCTTCTCCACCTTGTTCTTTTAGATAAAAAACTGCTACTTTCTTCCAGTATAATTTTTTTGCTTCATCAACTGGATCTATTTTAATATCACTTGCAAGCTTTTGTGGTGCTGTCCAACTACCACTTGGTTTTTGAAAGATGTAATTAATCGTTGCATCAATTCTTTTTTCGTTATCTTTCCCTTTTTCAATTTGCTGGACCCAAAATATAAATAATCTGTTGAACGCATATATTGGAGTAACTGTCTCAACTGGAATCGATGCTTCTATTTTCTCCCACGCAGTCCAGTAGAGGATATTTTGGTTTTCTTCATCAAATATTGCTATGCGGTAATAATAATCGTATGGTTGCGCAAGAGTTCTGCCAATAACGTACAGTGTATTTTTTTTATCTACTCTTTCAAAACAGCTATCAACTATCTTTAAGCTGGTTACTTGTTCAAAATCTTCAAAATACTTCATGTATGCATCACTTACTCCTTCATCGGTGATGTTTCCTTGCATTAAAGTATTCTGTAGCTTTTTGTATTCTGGAGTAACAATTCTGCGTAATGTTGGATTTAAGTAGTTTTCTGGATATAATTTTATCTTATTGCTTGCTTCCCACTCCCGATAACTGGACAGCCATTTCCATTTTTCTTCAGTGAATTTCTCATCAACCTTTATATCTTCTTCTATCATAGCGCGATGAATGTATAGCTGAACACTATTTAGTGCTGCTTTAATCGGCGAAATCTTTGAACATTCACTCATTTCAACATCTATCAGCAAGAATCCATAGAGATCCCTCATGTTTTTCAGGTCTTGATTGATATGTATCATGTACCTTGCGAGAATATCCCGCTTTTCTCTTGCTAAATATCCTTCGTCTTCTTCAGTAATGAGCTCCAAATCTCGAGCAACATCAGTGTATTTTTTCCACTCATCATTTCCACTTACTTTTAAATTATATAAATCCTTGAGCTTTAGTAGAACTTTGACGTTAATACCAGCTATATCCATGAGAGGTTTAATCTTCATCAGAGAGCCTACTGGATCTTGCTTCTCAAAACATGGCCTAAATATTTTGACCTCTTTAATAGCTTCTAGCGTATCTTGATTCCAACCAGTTAGCTGAACCATTTTTTCTATTATTTTGTCACTTTTGTAGTCATTTCCATATAGCCAGCTTATGTATTCTGGCAACTTAGAATATAATCCCTTTAGTGTTCTATAGTTTGCTAAAGTCTTGATCTGCTCAATTGACCAGGTTTCTTGTCCTCCATTATGCACTCTTGTAATTTGCAATACTCTCTACTTCAAATTTTAATGTTGTAAATACATCTATATTATGAAGAAACTTTTCTAAAAATCCTCTGTCTGAAAATGATTGCGGATTCTCTGGATCAGCAGTAAATGTATAAATAGCATCTAGTATTTCAGGTTGAATATTACCTACAAACTTATACACCTCGTTATAGAAACTTTGCTGATCTTTTACTCCTTGTACTGAATTGTGCAATTGTTCTGCAAGTTGCTTGCTTGAGGCAGGATCAATCAATCTGCGTATTTGCTCTGTCGTAATTGCATGTTTTGTTAGCCAATCATTAAACTCAACTACATTGTCTTGATTTACTCCTTCTATCTTTAATTGTGATAAGAGCTCTGCTATTGGTATGTTTACTAATCTTGCAAGCAGAACTTGTTTGTATACTTTTAAAATTTTTTCTCCGAATACCTCTTGATCATTGTGGTAGTTAATTAAAGAAGTTAATTCATTACTATTTACTCCTAAAATATTTTGTAATGTACTATAGTTACTTGCTGTGGCAGCTAAATCTTTGAGGCTTTTTTGACTTAGAAGTGCTTTAAATTCTGGTAAACTGTCAATTTTATTTGATATACCCTCTGGTAGACTATCAGCATACAATGCAAATATTTTAGCTAAAGGTTGTTGAAATTTTTCATGTAGATTTTTAATCTTTGCTATTTTTTTCTGATCAATTTTACCCTCACTTAGTGCTTGAGTTAACTCATCAAATGACCAGTTGAGTTTGTTTGCTAAACGAATAAAGCGATGTAGAAAGCTTAGTGCTTGGTTATCAAGGTTATCTATAATTTGTTTTTTGTGCTCATCTATAGTTTGTTCTGTAACGGCAAGTATTATTGAACCTTTAATTTTATTATAGCTATCAAGTAATGACTGAAGTTTATCGTGCTCTATACCTGTTTGTGCAATGAATTTATCAACATTTTTTAGTTGATCTATTTCCCCATCTTTTATTCCATATACTTCTTTTAAATAAGTTTCTGTTTTGTTATCAGACGTAATTACTTCATATTCTTCCGGAGAAAGACATAAAAACTCTGCATCAGTATCAGCATTTGCAATGAGTATTTTATATATCTCTGCTAAGCTTGTCTTATGCTTCTTAAGATAAGCACGTATACTCATTAGTGGAAAATTTGCTGGAAGGTTAAAAGGATATTTGGCAGTTGCAAGTTTACTTAGAACATCATCTCCAAGATCATGCTTTAGCTTTTCCTCCATTATCTCATTTACGATTTCAAGATATAACTTCTCTTTGTTGGTATTGTCGCAATCGAGTTTGATATCGTAGAGATCTGGACGACGTTCTTCGAGTGATTTAGTTGGTTGTGCTGTAATATATTTACCAACTATTTCCAATAACTTAACCAGATAAGCTGCAGGACTTAGTACTGATTGGCAACTTTCACACTGATTGTAATCATCAGTATTAAAGATTTTTGATATATGCATGTTTTCCCCTATAAATTTTAATGTATGTTGCAGCAGCGTTGAGCTCGATAATGAAGCTCAGAAATTTCCTTAGCATTTGCTACATAAACTGAAATAAACTTCTTTCTGGCTACAGCTTTTTGGTAGATATCCCGTGCCGTGCTTTCTAAAAATGTATCTTTTACTACTTCAACAAACCTATTCTCGGATAAGTCAGTAATTTTAAACACTGAGTCATATAAGAAGTTTTCATCGTCTTTAAAACTCAGTAGCTGCTCAGCAGTGGAATCATCAAGTCCCATCTTCTGTAAACGAATAAGCGCATCATTTGTCATTTCTTTTTTTCCTTTCATAAATTTTTTAAAATGTTACTACAAAGGCAAATGTTTCCCGGGTTGCTGCAGTTCTGATAAGTGGTACGGTGTGTTCTAAAACTAATAAGATTCCAGGATTTTCCACGTCTTTTGGTTCAAAATATCTTTGTCCTCTAGGTAACCCTTCTTTTACTTTAGTACCAACCATAACCCCTAATTCCCTTATCACTTGATTTGCTGCGTCCGTGAAATCGAAAGTAAATTTAAGATAGAGATTATTAGTTGGTACATTTGAGGGCCTAAACCTTCCAGAAGGGGTCAAAAGCTCTCCATTCTCATCACCTGTGCAGAAGAGCACTTCGTTCGCAGTACGTCTGCCAAGCTCATTGAGCAGTTTTTCAGAAGTTATCAGCTCTGGTGGTGTGCTTTCACTATATTCTACAGTAACTGCACTATTTGCCCTGATAGAGCTATTTCCCGTACGTTTAATTACACCAGTACTGCTATCAACTATATAATCTATACTTGGCTGATAAGTTGTTTGTCCTGTAAAAACCCTTATATCTTTAATAGTATGGTGATTTAGAGCTATTTCACCCTCAATAAAAACTTTTTCGACCTGATGGCTACTTTCCCAATTGGCATCACCACTACCCCAAGCAAGATGTATAACTTGCTCTTTTATGCTGGCTGCTATTGCTGCTCTTCCTGATTGTGTAAGAATTGACACCTGTGATGAGTTTGAAAGGCTTATATAATATATATTCAGGATTTGGAAAATTTTTGTCCAAAAAAAATGAATTTTTGCCTAATTTTTTGTTGCAGTATTATTTAAAAATCGAACTGTATTATTCTCGAAAAAAAACAATAGAATATCAATAGGTTAAAAATTGCATCTGTATTATTTATTTTTGCTCCTGTCCTACAAAGTGCACCTATAAGTTCTCATCCTTAAAGCATTAATTGTTTTAGGGAAAAGTTATGAAACTAAAAACTGCCATAGTTGTTCAAAATATACGGTATCAAGCTAAGAGATTAAAACTTTTTGAATGCTTTGCTCATGAAACTCATGAAGATCTTGAGCAAGAACTTTTCTGTGAAATTTGGACTTATCTTGATAGATATGATGAAAGTAAAGGTAGCTTTAACACTTTTGTAGCAAGATTAACTGAACGTCGTGCCAATAACTTATTGGAGAAACAACTATGTATTAAACGCAACATTAATAACTACGTCAATATTGAGAAAACAGAAGCTTTTGAAGATGAAGTAGCAAAACGTACTGATGTAGATTACATGATTTCAACGCTACCAAGAAAGATGCAAAAGATATGCGAACAACTCAAGTACTTTAACTTATATGAAGTTGCTAAGATGAACAACATATCAAGAACTACTTTAAATACTATGGTAAGAAAAATACGTATAAAACTCTCTTCCATCTACTACAAGAGCAAAAAGAAAAATTGAACATAAATTCTACCTTTCCTGAATATATAACATATACCATTGAGGTGAATAAATGACTTTTAAAATTTTAAACAATAATGAAAGATTGAAAACAACTACAGGCATAAAAGTAGTAATTTTTGGTCCTTACGGTATTGGTAAAACCAGCCTCTTAAAGACTATAAGTGAACCAACACTATGTCTTGACTTTGAAGCAGGTCTGCTTGCTGTTCAAGATTGGCAGGGAGATTCAATTAGTGTTCGTACTTGGAATCAAGCTCGGGATATTGCCTGCCTAATTGGTGGTCCAAACCCTGCGCTGAAATCTGACCAAGCATACAGTCAAAAACACCATGAACATGTATCTGGCAAGTATAAAGATCTTCTTTCTGAGACTTCTAAATACCGATGCATCTTTGTAGATAGTATAACCGTTGCTTCACGTTTATGTCTTTTATGGGCAAGGATGCAACCTGAGTGTTTTTCTGATAGATCGGGAAAAGAAGACAAAAGAGCTGCTTATGGGTTACTTGCTCAAGAGATGATGGCTTGGCTCAATCAGTTTCAACATATCAGAGATAAAGACATCATCATAGTTGGCACATTAGGTCAATATCTCGATGACTGCAATCGTCCAACTTGGCTACCTCAATGTGAAGGAGCTAAAACTGCTAGTGAGATTCCAGGTATTGTTGATGAGGTGATCAGCATGGTTGGAATTAAGAAAGATAATGGCACAGAAGTACGTTCATTTATCTGTCAGACTATTAATACTTGGGGATACCCAGCTAAAGATCGAAGTGGCTGCCTGAATATGGTTGAAGAACCACATTTGGGTAAATTACTTGCGAAAATTAAAGCCAAAACTTTGGCTCCTATTGCTTAATTAAAAATTGGAGAATAATTATTATGGAACAAAGCTTTTTCAATATCGGTCAAAAAATCCCCTTTTTCAGTGTGAAAGAATATTTGAATGATCAATCGCCAATACCAGAAGATATAATCGCACCAAGGATTCTAACTAAAAGAGGTCTATTGGTACTGGGTGGCCCACCTAAGATTGGCAAGAGTGATTTTCTTATTTCCTGGTTGATTCACATGGCTGCCGGAGTTTCATTTCTCAGTATGACTCCTAGTCGTCCTATGAAAATTTTCTACATGCAAACTGAAATTGAGTATGAATACATGAAAGAGCGTTTACAGCAACTGACATTCGACCAAGAACTTTTGGATATAGCTGCCAATAACTTAATTATCACGCCAAGAGTGCAATTATCTTTCAGCAGTGAAGAAATAGATGAGATCAAAAGCACCGTTAAAGAGCGTTTCAAACCTGATATTATTGCAATTGATCCTCTTCGTAACATTTTTAACTCAAGTGAATATGGTAATGAAAATGACAACAGCGCTATGCTATTCTTTTTGCAAAAAACGCTTGAAAGACTGAGGAACATTATTAATCCAGATGCAGGTATAATCCTTACCCACCACACAAAAAAACTATCCAAAAAGATGCTGGAAGAAGATCCATTTCAAGGCCTAAGCGGTGCTGGATCTTTACGTGGATTTTATAGCACTGGCATGGTGATGTTTGCTCATGATGAAGAAAGCACTACCCGTCAAATAGTGTTTGAGCTGCGAAATGGTGAACGTGTGGCAAGCAAGCTTGTCGATAAGATAAATGGTCGTTGGAAACTTGTAGACCAATGGAGTTGATTCTTTTTTTTACTTAATTTATAGGGAACAATATGCTAACAGATTTTTTAACTGATTTTAATACTGCAAAATTAAAGAGTAATTTAATACCAAAAGGTACAATAGTCAAGGTAAAAATGGCAATTAAACCAGGAGGTTATGAAAATTGGTTCACTAAAAGCTATGCTACCGGCAGCATCTATTTAAACGCTGAATTTACTGTCACTGAAGGTCCATATGCAAAACGCAAGATTTTTCAAGTAATTGGTATTAAAAGTGGCAAAGCAAGAGTTGAAGGAGAAGATACTTGGGGAGAATCTGGTCGTTCTATGCTTAGAAGTATTTTGGAGTCAGCACGGAACATTCATTCAAATGACACTTCAGAAAAAGCAGCTATTGCTAGAAAAGTCAACTCTATAGCTGACTTTAACGGGGTAGAGTTTACTGCAAAAGTTGGTATTGAAGCTGATCGGTATGGAGAAAAGAACAAGATTGCTACGGTTATTACTCCAGAACAATCTGAAGTTGATTGGTTGCCATTTTGAAGTACGACGAAGAGAAGCTCTGGATTGCTGTAATTGAGAGAGCTATCAAAGATGCAGCAGGAAAAAATCTAGAGCTAAAGAAAGAAGCAATTAAATGGTTTGATTCAGAGTCTTTTGAAACTGTTTGTGAGCTAGCTAATCTCAGCTCTAAACGTATGAAAAGTATGTATGGGGGTTTTATGCAGAGAAAGGAAATAAAAGGATTATTGATTGATAATATTAAGGAGTGTGTACCTTACCTAATTCCAAACGGTAATTTTTATCGAGAGAGGACTTATGTTGGCAACTGTGACGGGGATATGATTACAGTTAAAATAGTGGGTAAAGAAGCTGGAAATTGGCATAATTTTACTAAAGGAATTAGTGGTGATATCATTGATCTTTGGACTTTAGTGAAAGGTGATATAAATTCCGCTAAGAAGTGGTTAAATACTAAAGAAAACACAACAAAACATAAAATTACATCGTTTTCAGCAAGGCATTACTTGAATGATAAATCACCAATGCCAAAAGATATAATAGGCCCAAGAATTCTAACTCCAAGTGGTCTTTTGGTCATAGGTGGAACTCCAAAAATAGGAAAAAGTAATTTTCTACTTTCCATGTTAGTACATTTAGCTGCTGGAGTATCATTTCTTGGTATGAAGCCTGCAAAGCCACTTAAGATATTCTATCTACAGAATGAAATGGAATATGATTACATAAGAGAGCGCTTACAGAAGCTAAGAATCAGCAAGAAAATCCTTGATGAAGGAACAGAAAACTTAGTTATTACTAAAAAAGTACAGTTAACTTTGAATGTGGAAAAAATAAAGGAAATTATGTCGGAAAATCTCGATGTAAAAACAGTTGATCTTATAGTAATAGACTCTGTTTTTGATTATAGGAGTATGATCTCTTTTCTGCAAAATAGTATTGATGAACTACGCTCTATAACTAATCCTACGGCTGGAGTAATAGTTACACATTACACAAAAAAAGTGTCAACAACCACGTTAAAAAAGAATCCATTTCAAGCATTGAGTGGTGCTAATGTTTTAAGAAGTTTATATACATCTGGAGTAATGATATTTAGGCCAGAAAGGAATACTCTGCAATTGATGTACGAACTTAAAAACGGCAAACCAATACCAACAAAATTCATAAACATGGTTAACGGACGCTGGATAGCCACAGCTTAACCAAATTTCTAAACTTTAAATATATTGGAGATTTTATGGGTATCTATTGTGATTTTAATACTGCAGCTCCACGAAAAAATGCACCGTTAGTAGAAAAAGAACAACTTAAAGCTCAGCTTCTGTTAAATATCAGATCATGCCTTTCATATCTATTACCAAGAGGAACTTTTCGTGGTGATAAGTTTTATGTAGGCAATGTACAAGGTGATAAAGGAAAGAGTCTAGTAGTAGAATTAAGTGGTAGTGAAGCTGGCCTATGGCATGATTTTGCAACAGGAGAAGGTGGTGACATTATCGACCTTTGGGCGGGAGTAAATAGAAAAAGTACAAGAATAGAGTTTCCTGAAGTAATGGCTTCTATAGCTGAGTGGCTTGGTCATTTCAAAACTTCAAGTAGTCCAACTGCATATTGGGATTATTACGGTGAAAACGGCCAAGCTATTGTTAGAATCTATCGTTACGATGATGATAATGGGAAGCGATATCTTCCTTTTGATATAAAAAAGTCCGACTTTGGTGCACCGAAGATAAGGCCACTCTATAATATTCCAGGTATTTTGAAGTCCGATAAAGTTATTCTTGTTGAAGGAGAAAAATGTGCAGAAGCGCTGATAGAGAAAGGAATAACTGCAACAACAGCAATGTCTGGAGCAAATGCACCTATTGAAAAAACAGATTGGACTCCACTTAAAGGTAAACACATTATTATATGGCCAGATAATGATGAAGCAGGTAAGAAATACGCTGAAAAATCTGCTATGAAACTTACTTGTCTTGGAGTTGAAGAACTTTGCATTTTGGAAATACCTAAAGATAAACCAAAGGGTTGGGACGCTGCTGATTGCGTGAAAGAAGGTGTAAATGTTAAAGAGTTCATCCTTAGTACAAAAAAGGCTCCTTCAAAAAAATCGTTGAGAATAGATACCAGAGCTTGGGCTAATATTGCTCCAGAAAGAGAATGGATTGTTAAAGATTGGCTTCCTATTGGAAGTGTTACGGCTCTCTACGGTGATGGTAGTATGGGAAAGTCTCTACTTGCTCAACAACTAATGACAGCAGCGAGCACAGGTAAATCTTGGTTGGGAATGGAAATTGAGCAGATGAAGACATATGGTTTATTTTGTGAAGATGATACAGAAGAGCTGTGGCGAAGACAGTGTGCTATAAATAGATTACATCAGTTAGATATGGAATCCTGTGACTTTCATGATAATATTGGCTTTTTATCGAGAGTGTGGAAAGATAATCTACTCATGATATTTGATAACAAAGATATAGGTAAATTAACTCATTGCTTTGAAGAATTACTTGAAGATATTAAATTGTTTCAACCAAAGCTAGTAGTTTTAGATACAGCAGAGACTTATTTGGTGGCAATGAAAACAATCGCTCTCATGTGAGACAATTTATTCAAAGTTGTTGTGGAAAAATAGTGAAAGTAATAAAAGGAGCTGTATTATTATGTGCTCATCCTTCTGATTCAGGAATAATACGTAAAACAGGTACAGGTGGTTCAACTGCGTGGAATAATACAGTAAGATCTCGTTGGTACTTGTCAAAGCCAGATAAAGCTGATGCTTCTGGTAATGAACGAGTACTTTGCCGTAAGAAGTCAAATTATTCTGCATCTAACGAAGAAAAGATTTCATTTTATTGGCATAACGGTGCGTTTGTACAATCTGATGATACATTAAATTCAGAAAGAATAGTAAGGTCTAGCTATAATACTAAATTGGATTTAGAACGTCTAAGAAGATGTGATATAATTTTAGAGTTAATCTCTAATGAAGCGTATAGAGGAGAAGTATATACTGCAGCTAGCTTTGCAAAGTGTTTTGAAGGAAAGTTCGGACTTGGTAGTGATCGTAGCATTCGTGAAAGAATTAGTAATCTTGCAATGATAGGTCATATAAAATTTTTCAAGAAGTGTGATGAATATGGATTATCAAACACAAGATCGAAGCATGGTTACCTATGTGTAAAAGACATGGAGCTAAAAATTGCTGAAAATCAGTATGTATTGGTAAAACCAGATTACTATCTTGTACCAAACAATGGAGCGACTCTACCTGTGGAAAATAGGGATGTATGGGTCTTACATAACTCTGAGAAATAATATGGGAAAGATAATATACAATGTTAATTATTATTAGTATAATGAAAATATAATGTTACTCAATCTTCATTATAGATAACATCTATAGGAAAGCTAAAGAAGCAAATAGCCTCTTTATAGATAGCAAACGAATTAGGGGTCTGAAACAAAAATTTTTTGGAAGTAAATACCCATTCAACAAAATAGCAAAGTAAATACAAATGCTAAAAAGATAATTATAGAACAGATATAAACATGTCTGGCAAGCCTTTTAAAAATATCTGAAAATTTGAATATAGTAGGACTAAGGAATTAAAGAGAGGAGAGAAAATACTATTTCAATGAGCTGCTTGAGAAAGATCAGGACCTAGGAGCACAGATTATACCAAAAATTTCCAAATTATTATCTTTTACCAAATGCAGTTAACAGCTAAAAACCAAGAAATGTATAACATTGCAAAAGGAGATAGTAGAATTATATATTAAGTTGGCAAGATGGCAAGTTGGCAAACTGAAGAATCTGCCATTCTACCAACTTAAAATTGATAAAAATATAAGAAAATCAGTAGCTTAGAAAAAGTAATAAGTTGGTAGAATGGCAGAAAGTTGCCAACTTGAAATATGTTCCAAAGTTCCCTTCTATGGCTGATTTGAGCAAGTTGGCAGAATGGCAGATTCCTTTATATATATAATATATTACATATTAGTAGTATGTAATATATCTATTGTGATTATTAGCACAGAAGCAGTTGAAGAAAAATTCATCTTGATAACAGTCTATTTTTTTAATTCCTATTTTTAATGCTTTTTAGAGTAATTATACCACTTGGTGGACCCAAATTAGGTTTAACCCAAAGAACTCTTGTAAACTACATTAAAAACCCAATGAGGGGCATGTGTAGCTTAACTCAATAGAAAACCTTGTGCAGCCATATCACGTTTTATTTTAGCTGTAAAGACTTAAGAAAAAACAAAAGCCCGAAAGAGACAAAAAACATACCTTATCTACAATAGGTGAATACTGTTTTTAGCAGGCTTGCATGGTGCCATTTTGGAAATCTCAACGAGTGAATCTTCTTTGAAGGAAAAAATTTGTCAATGCAAGGCAATATGAAGAGCAGTTAAAGCACCTATGCTGCAGGTGATATAAAACCAAAAGCTACTAGCCCTGCTCCAACTGTAAAATGGGAACTGGGAAACTATTTATAGGTGATTTGAACCGGAGAGACTTTAATCTACTAAAAACTTAACGAACTACTTTTATCAGCACAGTGAAAGGGTTAATACGGTAGCCATAATCTTTACGCGATGATCCAGGCCAACCAACTGTTTGAATCACATCATTACGTTCGATGTTTAATCCTAACTTTTTAGCTAAGGTGGTTTTTATTGTTCTTTGGATTGTGTTTAGTGGTTTTCTGATGTGATGTTCTGGATCTGCTTCTGGATCAAGATTTAGGCGCTTTTCTATTTCAATTATGCTAAGCAACATGTGTTTTTCAGGAGGTAATTCTTTTTTACAATCATGCAAAAATTGTTCAAATAATATGCGAAAAACCTTCATACATGCTACAGCTTTCTTATTTAGAATCTCTATATTGTTTACGTAAAGTGAGCCCTCTATCAATTGCAACTTTAGCAATTCCTTCTCTTTAGGAGGTTCAATTAGATTAAGTGCAGTATGTAAGATTTGCATTGAAGTATTTGGTATGAACTCTAGTACTCCTCTTTGTGCTGCTTCTTGGAATACTTCAATTAACGTCTTATGCTGAAAGAAAAGGTCAACCATTTTTACTATGGGCAAATCAAGAGGTATGTTTGATGGATTTTTTCTCAGTATTATTAATACAGTTGGATTAGCTTTAAGCTTATCTATCGTTAAGAATGTTGGATTGGTGCAAAAATCAAGTATGATTAAACTTACAATCTTACCTTGTCCACCAACATGATAAACTCCACTTTCCACTTTTTGCCACATGAAATGCGTATTACTTAGCTGACCTTCAAACCAATTCATAAATTTCTCTGGGTTTAAATATGCAGATAAGCGGTGAAATCTTTGCTTCTTGTAGGTATTAGGTAAAATATCACGGTTGCAATTTTCACAAATTATATTATCGCATGCTTCGTTAAAGTCCTCATCAATGAAAATCTCATTGTTACAGTATGGATCAACTATATTTGGCCAATCTAATTTATCTTGTCTATGAGAGCAGATAATATAGGCCCTCTCTTGCATCTTAATTAATTCAAGATTCGACAAATACCTTGCTGTTTCGATATAATTTTGATTTGGATTAACCCAAGAGCTGCCAGAATTAAGAAGATCAGAGATTTGCTCTTGGCAAGATTGTAAGACCATAAAATTGTTTTATGTATGCTTTAAAATCCTCTCTTTCCCTTTTATTCAGAGGATGTTCAGAGTAGTAAATTGCTATATACTCATCACTTCGCTTGAAAAATAAGCCTATCTTTTTGCCTTGAAATATTACTTTAATCGACTCTATAAATGGCACTATGTCTCCTACAAATGGCTTTAAAACATGCAATTCCGGTGCAATAGGATCATATGGAGCAACAGTCAAAGTGATATTAGTATAGCTGTAATTGAAACGATTTGACTGAAATTTTAACTCAAAAGTGAATATATTTGAATCAGAGCCATCAACACAAACTTTAATGAATTTATATACTTGCTCTGCAAAGTTTTTATCCTGCGCGTTTACAAAAACACATTCAGAGCTAAAATAACGACTCGCAATGCTATTTGCTATCTCTGTAGCTTGATCAATATTTTTGGCAGTAAGATCTACTTGAGTACCATTAACTAGAAAATCCAAAATCATCCAATCTGGCTTATGACCATGAATAACCTTATTTGAGTTTAGTAGTAAATCTATACCACTAGCTCTACGAACTAATACATATAAACGATTTTGATGGTAGAAGAAACCTTGTAATTGATTTTCAAAACCGTCATTGCGTTTAATGTCGTCTTCTTTCAGTATCTGCACTATGGTTTCCTGAGAGATGAAGTCTTTAAATGGAACATTTGGTTGTCGTGGTGTCTTTTGAAGAGCAAATGATACAGAACCTTTTCTTTGTATTTTTTCAAAGTGATAGACAGACTTTAAAAGGTTGTGATCTACATGAAACAATAGAAATAACAAAGACTTTTTGTCGTATTTATTGTTACCTTTTAGAAGGTAGGATTTCATGAGTTCCTCAGTCAATGCAGATCTTGCAATTTCACTGACAGTAGCTTCAAGCTTTGCACGTTCAAAACAGCTAATCAGATAATAAATAACTAGAGAGTCTAAATGTTTAGCAATCACTTTACGTTTATATTGTATGGATGTGTTATCGTAGTCTTGATCATCAAAGAGTTGACCATTTAGCTTGTCTTTAAAGCAGTGTTGAAAGATAACACTTAACTGCCTACCAGAAAGTGAATTCATCCAAGAATGACGGACTTCTGTATTGTGAAAACGCTCAAGTAAGTAGTTAACTGGTACTTCTAAAAAAGTCGAGCAGAAGTAGTATCAGAAATGGGTTACGATGTAGAAGAAATTGACCAAGAAATAGCAGAAGATCAAAAGCGAGCTAATTCTTTTGGACTTTGTTTCGATTCTGATGTTAATCATAAAAGGGAAGGAAGGTGATGTGGATAAATAAACCAGTAGTGGTAGAGAGAAGAAGCTTTGAACTACTATCATTATATAACAGCAAACAACCTATCTTTAAGAACTTAAAGCATTTTCATATAAACCCAAAAGGAATAGCAATAATACGTATTTATGGAGTTTTGACAAAAAAAACAGAAGCTTTTGATCATATTTTAGATATGACTTCGTATGAAAATATTCATGAAGAGATAGAGAGTGCTTTAGGAGATAAAAGCATAGAGACGATTCTACTTGACATAGATAGTCCAGGAGGGGAAGTAAACGGTGTCTTTGACCTAGCTGATTTTATTTATGAATCAAGAACAAAAAAGAGAATTATTGCAATAGCAAATGATGATGCATATTCTGCTGCATATGCTATAGCTTCTAGCGCTGAGAAGGTATTTGTGAGCAGAACTTCTGGTGTTGGCAGTATTGGAGTAATAGCAAGTCATATCGATCAAAGTAGGTTTGATGAAAAGCAAGGTATTAAGTACACCACAATCTTTGCTGGTAGTCGAAAGAATGATTTAAACCCACATGAGCCAATGACGTCTGAAAGTCTGGGAAGCTTACAAAAAGAAGTAGACCGACTATATGAAATGTTTGTGCAGCTGATAGCAAGGAACAGAGGTCTTTCAATTGAAAAGATTCGATCAACAGAGGCAGGGCTATATTTTGGGGAGAAAGCAATAGAAATAGGTCTTGCAGATGGAGTTACAACATTTTTTGAATTTATCAACAATCATAAAAGTAGGAGTGTTAGTATGACAACTATTGAGGAAAGCTACGAGAACTGTCGTAGAGAAATTTTAGAGATAATAAGATTATGTAATGTATCAAAGATGCCAGAAAAGATAGGAGAATTTATTGAGCAAAGCGTAAGTGTTGAGCAAGCACGGGAAGTTTTAATGGAGTTACTTGCAGAGCGAACGAAAAAGACAGAGATACTGAGTGCAATACCACAGAATTCAGGAGAAGAATTGATGATGCAGGTAGCTAAAGCTAGAGCACAATCAAGTATTTAAGTTTTTTTATAACCGCCGCGTACAATAACTACAAACATGGCGGTAAAACTAAAGGAAAAAAAGGAGAAAAGAAAATATGACATGTATAACCGAACAAAATAATCTAGGTGACTTATTAAAGTATGAGGCATCAAGTCTATATTCAAGAGACCAGATAAATGTAGCGAAAGGTCAAAATATTAAACTTGGTACAGTAGTTGCCAAGAAGACAGATGATGGTTTTATTAGAGTGCTGAACCCCACTGGAACAGACGGCACACAAACAGCAGTAGGAGTAATTACAACCGATATACATAGCAAAGATTCTGATATGAAAGGAGTAATTATTACTCGCAGTGCAATACTAGCAGATCATGCAGTGGTGTGGCCAGCAAATATCACTGAAGAACAGAAAGCTGAAGCAATAAAGCAACTTGAAGGACGAGGGATCATTATCCGCAAGGGAGTGTAACTTAAATTAATAAGGGGGAAAAAGAATGCAAAATCCATTTACGAATACAGCATTTAGCATGACGGCACTAACAAATGCGATGAATATATTGCCGATAAATTATGGACGTGTTGAAAATTTAAATTTATTTCCAAGTAGGTCAGTAAGATTTAGACATATTACGATAGAAGAACACAACGGAGTGTTAAGTTTACTACCAACGCAAGTACCCGGAGCACCAGCAACAGTGGGAAAACGAGGAAAACGGAAAATAAGAACATTTACGATTCCGCATATTCCGCATGATGATGTAGTACTGCCAGAAGAAGTGCAGGGAATAAGAGCATTTGGATCAGAAAGTGAACTGAAAGCGCTGGCAGACGTAATAACTGACCATTTACAGCTAATGAGAAACAAGCACGCAATAACATTAGAGCATTTGCGTATGGGAGCGCTGAAGGGAATAATTTTAGATGCTGATGGGTCGGAATTATTAAATCTGTACAACGAATTTGAAATAACACCAAAAGTAGTAAATTTTGCCCTTGGAACAGCAACAACTGATGTAAAGCGTAAGTGCTTGGAGGTATTGCGACATATTGAGGATAACTTAAGTGGTGAATATATGACGGGAATTCATGCACTGGTAAGCCCTGAGTTTTTTGATGCATTAACTTCCCATAGTAAGGTGAAAGAGGCATATGAGAGATGGCAAGAAGGAGCAGCGCTAAGGAATGATATGAGGTCAGGATTTACATTCTGCGGAATCACATTTGAGGAATATAGAGGGCAAGCAACTGATCCTGAAGGAACCGTAAGAAGGTTTATAGAAAGAGATACAGGACACTGTTTTCCAGTAGGAACAGCGAGCACATTTACAACATATTTTGCACCAGCAGATTTTAATGAAACAGTAAATACACTAGGACAGCCACTCTATGCAAAACAAGAGCCAAGAAGATTTGATAGAGGGACTGATTTGCATACGCAGTCAAACCCTCTGCCAATGTGCCACCGTCCAGCGATACTAGTCAAGATCGTTGCAACATAGGTAGAGCAAATATAAAGCGGTGTGAGGCAGAAGAATGCTTTACCTCTTCTTAGCATATAAATGTTAGTATATAGCGGAGAAACGTGCAAGAGAATATTAAGAGATTATTTAAAGATTGTTTTGCCCATTTAGGAGAAGTGGCTTTATATAAATCAAAGGATAAGTCATATATGGTACAGGTATTAAAGCAACAGCCAGATAAATTATACGAGATTGGTGAAGGACAATTTGTGGGAGAGATGCTTTTTCTTGAGGTAAGCATTTTTGATATACTGAGGCCAATTGTAGGAGATATTTTTGTTATAGGTGATTGCAAATACAAAATACACACACCACCACTTAGAGATAAATCTGGAATGGTCTGGCGAACCGAAGCGTATGGGGTGTAAAATGTCTGTTCATATAGAAGTTGAGGTAATAGAAAGTGTAAATGCTAAAAGAAAAAAAATAGAATTAGCAATAGTGAGAGCGTTAAACAGAACAGCACTATGGCTAAAATTGAAGACAGCAAAAGAAATTAGTGAGGAAAAGAAGATAAAATTAAGTTTGATAAGAAAGAGATTAAGAATTTTTAAGGCGAAAACTAGCAGATTAGAAGTGTTAATTAGAGCAAATCTCTATGACATTAGAGCATCGACAATTGGCAAGATACAAAAAACAAGAAGAGGATCGAAAGTAGGAAAGCATGAGTTTATAGGAGGATTTGCAGCAGTTATGCCAAAAGGAAATAGCGGTATGTTTAAACGTGAAGGAAGGGCAGCATTGCCAATAAAGGAAGTTAAGTTGCCACTGAAACCTGAGGCTTCAAGGATAATAGGGAATCTTGTTAATTATGAAGTTGAAAAGGTATTTGAAAAATATTTTATACATTACATGAGTTAAATTATATGCATGACAAAGTTCTGGAAAGATTTACATCAAGCAATTTGCAGCACACTGAAGGAAGAAATACCGTCTATACAGACATGTGAAATTTATCCAGCAATAAGGAAAGAATTATTAGCGCCAGCGTTATTTGTAGAGCTTGTGAGTTTAGAATCGGGAAAAGATCCTGGAACAGAGGAATTAGCGCTGAAAGCAAGATTTGAAGCGAGAATTGTAGTTGATGGAACAGTCGAGTATTCCTCGTTAGTTGTAAGGTCATTAGCAGCAGAAGTAGCAAGAGTAGTAAATAAAAATACTTGGAACGTGAAAAATGTTTCACCAGGAGAATTTATATCAGGAGGAGGAGATGATTTTAGGCCAGAGCTCGATGCATATTTAGTGTGGTTGGTTGAATGGGTTCACTATCTGCATTTTGGAGAATCAGTCTGGTTAGAGGGGAAAATTAAGCCACATAAAATAGCAGTGGGAGAAATGCATGTTGGAAAATAATTTTGCCATTGCAGAGTTACAGAGAAAAGTAGCGAATATTATTCGTATCGGAATTATTAAAGAAATAGATTATGAAAAAGCAAAAGTAAGAGTGAAAATAGGAGAATTTTTAACAGATTATCTGCCATGGGTAACGAGCAAAGCAGGAAAAGATAGAGATTGGTCTCCACCAGATATCGGTGAACAGGTTATGATATTTTCTCCTTTTGGTGAACTATCATTAGGAGTGGTATTAGGAGGAATATATCAGGAAAAATACCCTGCACCAGAGAATAAAAAAGAAATAAATAGATAAAATTTCAAGATGGAACAAGATTGTTATATGATAAAGGGAAGCATCATTTAGAGATTGAAGTAGTGGACAAAATAACACTGAAGGCTGGGAAATCAAGTATAGAAATGACAAAAAGTGGAATAAAACTGAAAGCAGAAAGGATTGACTTAAATTGAACAAAGGAATAGTAAGGTTAGGAGACTATTGTGGAGAAGCTATACCACATTTCTGCATTAGCGGAAGTAATAATGTTTTTGTAAACGGTAAGTCAATATGTAGACAAGGAGACAGTTTTAGTGAAGGAAAAGTAATGATTCAAGTATCAAAAACAGTGTTTGCAAATGGTCTTAGTGTAGGAAGAGTAGGAGATATAGTTTCATGTGGGTTTAAAGTAATAAAAGGCAGTGAAACCGTGTTTGCAGGCTAAAAATGAAAGGAATGGATGCTAAAACAGGGAAAGCGTTAGAAGGAATAGAGCACTTAAAGCAATCGATAATTGATATACTGACCACACCGATAGGATCGCGAATTATGATGAGGGATTATGGGTCTAGGCTATTTGAATTAGTAGATAAGCCAATCAGTAGGGATTTAACACTAGAAATTTACGCAGCAACAGCAGAAGCACTGGGGAAATTTGAGAGGAGATTTAAGTTAGAAAAAGTAAAGATTGCTGAAGTTAAAGAAGGAAAAATGACTCTTGTACTTGAAGGTATTTATCTTCCAGAAGGCAAATTCATAGATATTAGAGGAATAGTTGTTTAGAAATGCAGACACCTAATATTATTGAAAAGCTGAGTTATGAAGAAATCTTTTCGAGAATGAAGGAAGAATTGGTCCGTAGAGATGAAACCTTTTCAGCATTAGTTGAAAGTGATCCAGCGGTAAAGATTATGGAGGTAGCAGCATGGAGAGAACTTTTGCTCAGAGAAAGAATAAATGAAGCAGTAGAGAGTAATTTACTGAAATTTGCAGTAGGAGAAGATCTTGATAATTTGGCTGAGTTTTACGGAGTGGAGAGGCAGAAAGAAGAAGATGATGAAAGATTTAGAAAAAGAATCAAGGCAAGAATAGTAGGTTGGAGCACAGGAGGAAATTACCGATATCATGCACTGTCAGCAGATAGCAGAGTAAAAGATGCTTTAGTAGAATCTCTGGTACCAGGAAGTGTGCGAATTTCCATATTATCCACAGAATTATCCACAACCGGCATACCCCCAGAAGAATTACTAGAAATTGTCAGAAATCAACTAAACAGGGAAGATGTGAGGATTTTAACAGATACAATAGAAGTGGTAAGTTGCAATATTATAGAAATAGTTGTCCACAGTAAAATTAGCATTAAAAGACCAGATATTATTGAAACGGTGAAGAAGAAATTTATCGAAAAATTTGAAACAACGAAAAGATTAGGATGGAGTGTGACAAGATCGTGGATTATAGCGAATTTGTTCGTAGAAGGAGTAGAAAACGTAGAATTAATCGAGCCAAGGGAGGATGTTGTGGTATTGGGGAATGAGTGTGCTGCCTTAAGAAGTTTAAATGTTGGGTTGAATTAATGTTATTGCCACCAAATGCAACAAAGCAAGAACAAGCATTGGCAGATGCAACAGATTATAAGGTTGATCCAAGCTGTATTAGAGGGTTTAAATTTAGATTAGAAGAAGAAAAATTGCCGTGGTTGATTGAGGAATATGAATTGGGGGAAATTCTACGTTGGGTAAGGGATAAAAGAAAAGCTGTAATAGAAGGAGTAAAATTTCAAAGGCTACGTGGAACGCCTGCATCACTTAAGATAGCACTAAAATGGGCAAATATAGAAGATATTACAATTATCGAAGAACCACCTGGTAAACATTTTTTTGAACTGCAAATAGGAATAAAAGATGTTCCAAATGACTTTTTTGTAGATGCAGTAGTAGAACTTGCAAAACTATCACTACCAGCAAGATCGCGGCTAATGAGGATTTTTAATGACCACTACAACGTTGATAGGTTTATTTTAGATGAAAGTTTATTTGGAAGTTTGTTATCAGACTACTCTGGTATAAAAGTTGAAAAAAATGGGCCAGTGTTATCGTTTGGAAGAGTAAATTTTTTCAGTTCTAGAGGTCCGTTAGTAGAGATTGTAGACAACTATTTAAGAGAGCATTATGAACAAACATTTAGTAATGACATATATCGATTAGATGTAGCAGTACTTGGAGAAACCGAGCCTAACACAAAGAATTGTAACGGTATTTATGAAAGAAGTCATCAGTGGAATAATTTAAAAACGTTATATCCGCTACCACAGAGCTTATTACCAGCAATTAAGTTTGCAAAGGCGCAGATAGTATTATCGGACAGTTGGAGTTTAGGAGAAATAAACGCATGTTTTCCGGTTACGAGTGCAGAAGAGAAAGGAAGTAAATTTTTACTAGGAAGTGATAAACTATCCGAACAACTGTGGAATTTAAAATACAAGCCAATTTTAGAAAGGTTTAGCGTTACTCACCACTACAAGGTAGAAGATTTTACCAACCAGAAAGTTATAAGATTTGGTTTAGCAGAACACAATGTTCATTTTGAAAGCGATTTAAATTCAGAGCAAAAGGATTCAATACATAAATTAGAAAGTTACATTTTAGTATTGTACGGAGGTGTCTTAACTTGGCACGAACATCGACATTTGAATAGAAGTTGGGAAGAAAAACAGGTCATATGTTTAATACGCTAAGTACTTATATTTATATCTTCATATATTACATTAACATTCGGTAAAAATGTGTGTTTTTTGAAAAAAAAGAAGTTGCTTTTTGATATCAAAACAGGCATAACTAGAATAGTAGTGGGTAAACATAAGAAGTTTACTTTACGCTAGAATGAGCCAAATTGGCCATTTTATGTATGTTTTTATAGTGAGGTACACAATGAAGTTTAGCAAGGAAAAGAGAGAAGCTTTTAGTAAGTTTTTTAAAGAAGTATCAAGCAACGGATTTAAAAATATTAATAAAAGAAATGAAGAAGGAGAGACGATATTGCATCAAGCAGTAGAAATCTCCGATCACAAAACAGTGAAGTTATTAATAAAAAAAGGAGGGGAGATCAATGCAAGAGATAAAAATGGTTATACACCACTGCACTGGGCAGTATTTGCGAAAAGTTTAGAAAATGTAAAAGTGCTGATAAGGGGAGGAGCAGAAATAAATGCCACTCAATATATCGGCGGATGTACACCACTGCACTCTGCATGCAGGATAGGGGCAGGAATTGCAATAATAAAAGAGCTAGTAAAAGCAGGAGCTGCCATTAATCAACTGGATAAATATGGTGCAACACCAATGTATTATATATGGGAGAGTGAAAGGTATTGCCTATGGGATAATGGAGAGAATGAAAAGGCGAGAAAATTCATGAGAGAACAAGGTGGAATAACAAAAAGTAGAAAAGTGACATGCTATGAAATAGAGAATTTAGTGGAAGAAATAGCATATATGTTAGATAGAAGCTATTTACCAGAGTTAAAAATAATAGAGATAAAAGAAATAAGAAAGAGAGATAAGGCGCTAATAAGGGAAGAGTGTAAAAATTTAGCAAGCAAGATAATGTGCAAAGTGAACGAAATGATTGATGAGGTGGTGAGAAGGAAAGCTTAAAAAAGGGACTTAATTTTAAAGAAAGGTGGGGTAGATTATGATAAAGCTTGGTAAGAAAGAGGCATTTAATAAATCTCTATTAGAGAACTCATTTAAAAGTGTTTATGAAAGAGACGAAAATGGAAGAACAGTTCTACATTATGCAGTAGATGCAAAAACAGTGAGGTTATTAGCTGAAAAAGGAGCGAATGTGAATGCAGTAGATGTAGGAGGGTATACACCATTGCACTTGGCAGTAACAGCCCAGAATCTAGAAAATGTAAAAGAGCTAATAAGATCAGGAGCAAATGTTAATGCTGAGGAATATGGGAGTAAGAATACGCCATTACACCTAGGATGTATGATTGGTGAAAAAGAGATAGTGGAAGAGCTAGTGGAAGCAGGAGGAGAAATAGAGAAAGAGGATAAGTTTGGGCTGAAAGCGATGGATTATGCAAAAAACAGTAAAGAAGTAACTGAGGTATTAAAGAAAGAAACAGACAGAATTGAAAAGTTATTTGAAAAGCGAAGGGGAAAACCATCTACGAGAGGCTAAAAATATGGAGGAAGAAATAGAAAAAAAGGTAAAGGATTTAGAGAAAGAATCATTAGAAGAGCTGAGGAAAATATGGAAAAAGGTATATGAGAAAGAAGCGCCTAGATACTCAAAGAAATATCTGGTACCAAGATTAGCATATAGGTTGCAAGAGGAGGAGTATGGAGAAATATCAAGAAAAGGAGCAAAAAGACTAGAGTATCTGGCAGATCGGCTAGAGAAGGGAAAAAGAATAAGTAGTGACAAACTTCCGGTAGCAGGAACAGAGCTAATATTAGAAAGAGGAGAAGAGATGCATGCGGTAATGGTAACAGATAGGGGTTTAATCTACAGAGAAGAGTTTTATACGTCATTGTCAGCAGTAGCAGGGAAAATAATGGGAATGAGTTACAACGGACCTTTATTGTTTGGAATGCGTGATAAAAGTGGAAGTTGAGAATGTTAAAAGAGGTAAGGTGCGCGATATATACGAGAAAATCAAATGAGGATGGGCTAGAACAAAAGTTTAATAGTCTTGATGCGCAGCGAGTAGCATGTGAGAAGTATATAAAAAGCCGAGAAGGCTGGGTAGTATTGGCCAAAAGGTACGATGATGGAGGCTTTTCAGGGAGTAATTTAAATAGACCAGCGATAAAGGAGTTGTTTGAAGACGTAAAGGCAGGAGAAGTAGATTGTGTGGTAGTATATACATTAGACAGACTATCAAGGGAAACAAAAGATAGTATAGAAGTGACATCATTTTTTAGAAGGCACAGAGTAAATTTTGTAGCAGTAACGCAGATATTTGACAATAATACGCCAATGGGAAAGTTTGTGCAAACAGTGTTATCAGGGGCGGCACAACTAGAAAGAGAAATGATAGTAGAGAGAGTAAAAAACAAGATAGCAACATCAAAAGAGCAAGGATTATGGATGGGAGGAACTTTACCGCTAGGGTATGATGTAAAAGAAAAGGAATTAATAATAAATGAAAAAGAGGCAAAGACGGTGAAACATATATTTGCAAGGTATATGGAGATAAAATCAATGGCAGAATTGGCAAGAGAGTTAAATAGCGAGGGGTACCGAAAGAAGAGGTTTGAAGCAAAATCGGGAAAAGTATACGGAGGAGAAATCTTTAAAAAAGCAACGGTAAGGAGAATAATAACAAATCCAATATATATGGGAAAAATACGGCATTATGAGAAGCAATATGAGGGAAAACATGAAGCAATAATAGAAGAAGAAAAATGGCAAAAAGCGCAAGAATTAATAAAGAATCAACCGTATCAAGGGAAAAAATATGAAGAGGCACTACTAAAGGGAATAATCAAGTGCAAGAGCTGTGATGTGAATATGACACTGACGTATGCGAAAAAGGAGAATAAGAGGTATCGATATTATATATGCAATAACCATTTAAGAGGAAAAGATTGTGGATCAGTGAACCGAACAGTAGTAGCGGGAGAAGTAGAAAAAGAAGTGATGAAGAGAGCAGAACGCCTATATGAAAATTTGGAAGAAAAAGCGGAAGAGTGGAAAAATTTAAGTTTTGGAAAACAGAAAGAAGTGGTGAAGAAATTAATAAAGACAGTATGGATGAGAGAGGATGGAATAGATGTCTGTTCTGAGTCAGAGGAAAAATTGATACCAATGAGTTTAAAAAAGAAAGGAAATAAATGCACGGTAGTAGAACCAGAAGGTAAAACAAACAATGCACTACTGAAAGCAGTGGTAAGAGCCCATCTGTGGAAACGTCAACTAGAGGAAGGGAAATATGGAAGTGTGAAAGAGCTGAGCGTTAAAATTAATATAGGTACAAGACGTATACAACAAATTTTAAGGTTAAATTATTTAGCTCCAAAGATTAAAGAAGACATAGTAAATGGGAGACAACCGAGAGGTTTAAGATTAGCTGATTTAAGGGAAATACCAATGTTATGGAGTGAGCAGTTGGAGAAGTTCTACGAACTGGCGTCTTAATTTATAAAAGCAACAGGAGATCAAAAAGCTAGAAAACCGATATTTCAAAACAAAGAATTTATAGTATGCAGGTTGATGAAAAGAAGTTTGGGTAAACCAGTGCTACAGAAATTTACATTTAATTATGTAATAAAAGTCATTTATCGCAAAAATTCATATTTTATCCAATCGAAGCGGGGAATTTGAGTGGATAATTTTGTTATAATTAACTAAGAGCTTGTTAAGTTACGATCGTATCACGTCTGCCGTTAATAACTATTTCACCTACCGCAACTGCTGCAAAAACAAAACAATAATATACTTTTGTTAGTACGATAATGGGTGACAGAGAAGCAATGCTGCTTGCTAGTAATACTTGAGAACCATAAGGTAAGATACTTTTTGTGATCGAAGTAAATACCTCTAATAAGTACGCACTACGGTGTGGTGCAATGTTATATCTTTGTGCAAGTCTTTTTGCAATATTACTAGTTAATAAAATAGCAACAACATTGCTGGAAACTAAAATAGTAAACATAGATGATATTCCTGCAATCATAAGTTCAGCTTGACTTTTCGTAAGATTCACTTCATCGGTGAATTTATCTATCTTTTTCTGACTGTATTCGTACATTAAGTGGCTTAATCCACTACTGAAGAGAATAAATATCATTACTTCATTCATCTTATTAAAACCCCTACATATGTCATGAGAATATTCAATAAGAGAATAATCAAAAAAAGCTGTTCCTAATATCCCGGCAATAACCATATTAACAGCTAATGTTACCAGAGTGTTTATTTCAAATAAACCCATAATTATTAAAGATATATAAGGTACAATTTTGATTACGGATAAGTAATTCAGACTTGAGATAGAAACAACTTCTGTACTATTTGAAATTATTACTAGATAAATAAGTATTATAACACCTGTAACAGATCCTGTCTTGAGGGTCAGTTTTAGTTTATCCTTTACTGAAGCTCCTTGTGAAGAAGTAGCCGCAATAGTAGTGTCAGATATCATTGAAAGATTGCTGCCAAACATAGAACCACCTATAACGGCTCCAACGCCTACCGCACAATCAAAAGCTCCATTTTGTGCTAGATTCACAGCTATTGGTGTTATAAGTGCAACAACTCCGATTGATGTGCCAATTGCACTTGAAATAAAAGCAGAAACCACAAACATTCCAGGAAGTAATAATCGTACTGGAAGAAAGCAAAGAGTTAAGTTAGTAATAACATTTATACTACCAAGTGATTCAGTAACAGTGGAGAATGATCCAGCAAATAGAAAAATCAAACACACGGTAAGAGTAGTTTTAGTACCCATACCTTTTATAAGAGTATCAATATTGTGCTGAATTTTGTTTTTATTGAGTAGAACAGCGAAAAATAATGCTGATAATAAGCAAACTAACGGTGAAATTTGATGAAAAGGATTATCAAGTCCGATAAAAGAAAAATAAATACCACTTCCAAGGTATAAGACTAGAAAGATAATTAGAGGAAGAAATGCAGCCACTTATATAGTTAAACAATTTAAAAATATACCAGACTAAGCTATTTAAAGCAATCACCAGTATTTTGCTTCCGCTAGTCTCTGTACGAAGTTAAAGGTATATCTATTTTCATAGTAACTCAATCAGAGTTAGATACGTATCCACTGTGATAGTGCAAGCAAGAGGGAGCTATCAAATTACTTTGAGAAGAGCGATAAGACAGCGAGCCTAAAACTGGAAGCTCGCCACCTCATGTACACTACTTTACATCAATTTTCTTAATATGTTTTTCCGACTTAGGTACACTTATATGTAATACTCCGTCTGAGAAATTAGCAGATATTTTATCTTGGTCTACATTAGCTGGAAGTTGAAAAGACCTATAGAAAGAACCATGATACCTCTCACGATGGTAATATTGCTTATCTTCTGACTCTTTTTCGCATTTCTTTTCACCTTTCACTATGAGATTATCGCCAGATGTACTAATATCTACATTTTCTTTAGAGATACCTGGCAATTCTAAAGATAGGCAATAGTTTTGCTCTGTTTCATATAAGTCACAAGCTGGCAATATACTACCATCTCTATATCTGAGAAGCCCAGGACTAGCTCCCATAAAGAAGCTATTGAACATGTCGTCAACAGCTTTTTGCAGACCTCTTAAGCTAAAATTATCGCGATTATTGTTTTTATTTGAGTGAACTAGATTACTCATGTTATACCTCCTTATCATTACTCATGCATTATGTAATCATTCTATTTACTAGTTTCAATACTCTGTGATATAATTAAAATAAACTTGGACGAGATTTTCTCAAACTAAATTGATGTCACGCTTTTTAGTAATACTTGGTTTATTGATTACAGGGATAGGCCTTGTTTATCCTCTAATACAAAAACTTGGTATAGCAGGCGATATCTATATTGAAAAAGGTGTTTTATTTTCCGATCACTACTTCAATTTTGATAAGCTTTATAATAAGCCTCGTTATACTACTAATGAATAAGTTTCGTTAGTGGAATTGAATTTCTGCCAAAGTAACCTTCGCCTTAATATTTCAAGATAGGCAACAATAGAGAAGTTTAAGTTATGCAGGTGTGGTTTAGAAGTTTTTAGTGAGTATCAAATTTTACTCAAAGTGTTAGAATTTTATGTAAAAAAAGATATTGACTTGTGACTTAATGATAACTAAGGTATACTGATTAATGATGATAGGGTAGTATGACAAGTTTTTTTGATAATCCGGTAAAGAAACAGCTAGAACTAGCAATTGATAAAGATGATCATAAGTTAGTCCAGATTCTCTTGGGATCGGAATTTTGTCAGCTTTGGCAATATTGGTTAGCACATGCAATGATTTCGTATAACATGTTAGCGATAGAACGAGATACACAGTGTAATTTACCTTTAAAAATTATCGAAAGGCAAAGAGAGGTTTTAGAAGGGTAGTTGGAATTACTTAGAAGTAGAAAGCGAGCGTTAGACGAAGGTGGGCAAGTTGTTCCTTTACAAGAGGAAGAAAGACGCTTAACTGATATGCAAGATTTGATTTCTAAGCTATTTAGAGATGCATGTCAAATAGCTGAGGATCATAAAAGAATTATAGAGCAAGAAAATGTACCAGGTACAAATTTTCTATACTGTACTCAGAATGAGGCTATCATGAGCGAAAACAATAGCACTGGCGCAGTTGGAGGCAATGAAGTAGGTATTCCAGAGTACACAGCTCATTCATTACGTAATGTAAGCGCAGTCACTCAGTTACATTTTGTAGAAGGATGTAATGTTCTTGTTGATGAAATGGAAAAGATGATTGTAAGCAAAGTGTGGGAACAAACTAATTTCTCTACTAGGGCTGGGTACTATTTAAATGAAATAAATAATTATATAAGCGGTGAAAATGGTCAGGTTTTAGATGAAGCTGTAAATTACATACCAAACAACAGGTACTCTGATCTACTTAGAGGATGTTTAGCAGTGTTTAGGCCATTAGTTAATGGAATGCAAGTGGTAAACAACTATATGAATAATAATTTACAAAATATAAGTTGTGTAGACAGTAAAATAAAGGAAGTCAGTGAAATAAACAGTAAGCTCAGTAGTATTGCAGCAGAAAAGAGTGGATTGAAAAAGAAGCTATTGGAAGCAAGGCAAGAAGTAAAGGAAAAAGCAGTTGATAGAATGACAGACGGGAAGTTATTTGATAAAGAATTTGTACATACGATGTATGAAAAATTGTTAGATTACTATCTAATGAAAGCGAGGGGAGATGAAAAGAATGTGTTACACAGTGATATAAAAAACAATGGTGTAGATGAGGTAAAAAGGAAAATTCTCAACCAAACTAAGGAGGTGAGTGTTGACACTACTCATGATCTATTAAAATATGCATTGGATAAAAAGCGGGAAGCTAGTGTAAAAGTAGTCAGTGTGTTGCTGCTCAATCTTGCTCATGCTGGGGATCTTTGTAAGAGTCATATAGAAATATGTCAAAATGAAGAAGTAAGGAATTTAAGCAAAAAGTCAAATAACACAATAATGATAGATGTGCACGATAGTTTATTTGATTTTGATGATAAGTTAGTAAATTTAGTATCGGTATTTCCAACAAAAGAGGGTAATTTTGACAAAAGAGGCAGTGAAGATAAGATTATGCTGGAACAAATAGGTGGACAGAAATACAAGGATATAGTTAAGAAGCTAAAAAGATTAAAGGATGAATTAGAAGAGAAGAGGAAGATATGGGAAAATAAAGAGAATCGAAATGAATGGTGGATTTTTAACCCATTTTTATGGTTTACGATTTGATTTATCAAGGTCTGAGCGAAGGACAATATTCAGTGATAGATAGCCAAGCTGTAGAGTTACATAGAAGGGCATTGTATGCAGATCGGTTTGCTGATGAAGGAATTATGTATGATCATGTAAAAAAAAACGAGAGAAGGAGATGTAACAAGTGATAAAGAGGTAAAGAAGTATATAGAACGTTTATATGGGATTGCAAATCAAGGCTGGGGGAAAGCAAAAGGACAGTATACATTTGGTAGCTTTTTAGAGGATACTGGTAGAATGGCAGATGAGTTAAGGAAGCGTAAATTACAAGAGAAAACTGAAAAGGCTGAACGGGAGGCACGAGCAAGACAAGAGGCAGAACAAAGGGCAGAGCAGGAAGCCCAAGCAAGACAAAGTGCAGAGCAAAAAGCAAAACAGTTAGAGCAGGAATTGGAACAAAAGAACTCAGAGAAAATAGCAATTAGAGCTTGTTGTAGAAAATTAGCAAAACTTGATGAAGAGCTACAAGATGCAGTAAGTAAAGGAAGTGAAGACAAAATTGTAGAAGCAGCCGTAGGTTGTACGAGGGGATCTCCAGAACAGGTAATTGATGCAATAATAGAGGAAATAAAGATTAATAGAGAGCAAATAATAAGAGAAGGGAAAGTAAGTGTTGGAGTAATTGAAGCAGGTATAAGAAGTTTCTCAAATCAGGGTACTTCACTAAGTGATGTAAACGTAAGTCATGGTGTAAATGCAGGAATGGGGAGAAATTGATGAAGTGTGCATCTAATTTACCTGAGTGGCAAAAAGATGTTGTTAAGTTTTTATCAAACCATAGAAAGTATCGGATATTTGGGTGGGAGTTTGGTCCTACTTTGTTAGATTATCTGTACAGAGTAAGAGAAAATAAGCAGCCAGATTATGCAAAAAATGGATTGATTATAACTTACAGTATTACTCCTGTTGTGGCAATAATTTCATTTGCATCGACACGTAGAGCAACATTTACTGCTGCGGCAACTCTTGGGGTAATATTATTTGGGGTGCTAATTACAGTTGCTATTGATTATCAGAAGACGAAAAGAAAAGATACTGGCGGAGTAGCAAGTCAAGAATGTTGCCTTAGATTACTGGAAGGACTTGATGAAGTACCAAAGTATTGGTGGTGGCCGTGGGGTAAGAAGGTAAAAGATATTGAAGTAACTGATGAAGAAGTAGAAAGGGCTTTAAGCTATAGTGATAATTCATTTATTGCACGAGTGATGTATTCACTGTTTACGAATGTAAAACTACACCAACTTTATATTGCAAAGTATGGTTATATTTATAATTATCAAGAGTTAACGGAGGGAAAAATGCCTAACATCTCTATTCCAAAACCTGTTAAGGATAGCTATAAAAAAGCTAAAAATAAATCTCAGGAAGCCTACAATGCAATTAGTGGTGGCCTGAGTAAAGCTGCAAGTGGTGTAAGTTCACTTATTTCTTCTACAGTCAAAAATGAAGAAATTGCAGATGAGCTGGAAGCAAGGTCAAGTAACTTAATAAGGAGAATCTTCAGCGTAGGGGATGAAACTACTGTTACGGTTAAAAGAGGACTTGAGTCATTTAAAATGGAGTGGTTGCCGCTATATTTAGATAGGAGTTTAGCAGCTGTAAGAGATGGAGGAAAAACTATGGAAGATCATAATAAATACTTTAATGAGCAAGTTAGAGAGATATTGAAGCTATCGAAAGTCTACCATCCAGACAAGCAAGAACAAGAAGTTAATAAAAATAGTGAACAGATTTTAATTAACAATGTGACTCAGGCACTAAGGAATATACACGATTATATTACGAAGGATAAAAGCATGGTTGAAAACCGTGTTGTGTATAGGTTGTTTGAGGATGCACCAATAAAAAATGTAATAGATCGTGATGCTTTAAAAGTAGGGAACAAAGTGGCAAAAAGTGAATTAAGTAGCATAGCTTTTTGGGAAGGTGAAATATTAATGAGGGGAAGAAATGAGTATTTAAGTAGTGTAAGAAGTTGTTTGGAAGTATTGAGCAAACTGCCAAAAGATGGAAATGTAATAAATGATGTGAGAAAGGGATTTGATGAAAGTTATAAAAGATACAGAAATTTATATCAAGAAAAGTGGATAAAGAATCTAGAGGAGCTAAGTAGAAATTGTGTAAGAGAGAAGGAATTAGAGGTAGTGAAAAACGATGTAGATATGTTGTTGAAAGAGAGTAAAGAACAGTATGAAATATTAGAAGGAAATCAAAGATTATTGGAAGGAAAGGCGGATAGAGTGTTTATAGAGCCAATATTAGAGTATTGTAATTTAATGAATATCTATTTTACGTTTTTCAACGTTACAGGTGGAAAGGGTATAAACGAATGCTCTATGGAGAAGAATGGAATTAGTGAGGAAGAGAAGCAGAATATAGAAAAGCTTTCATATCAAGAGTTGTTAAAGTCTGCATCAGATAGTTGCAATGAGTTAGCAGGCAAGTTAAAGAGAGATAAGAGGGTAGAGTTATCAAATCAGGGAAGAGAAAGCAGAACAAAAGAACTAGGAAAAGTTTTATTTAAGTTGGAGCGTGGGGCAAAGTTGTTGGAAGAGAAATTTAAGGAAAGGAAGACGTTAATGGAAAGAGAAGAAGAAAGAATAGCAGCAGAGAGGGAAGAGAGGAAACAAAAATTAAGAGAGTTGCAGGAAAGGATTGAGCAGGATGTGCAGGCAAGGCAAGAGGCAGAACAAAGGGCAGAACAAGAGGCTCAAAGGGCAGAACAAGTGGCTCAAAGAGTAAAACAGCTAGAGCAGGCATTAGAAGAAAAAAGCTTAGAGAGGATAGCAATTAAGGTTTGTGCTAGTAAATTAGCAGGTCTTGATGAAGAACTACAAAGTGCAGTAAATGAGGAAAGTGAAGACAAAATTGTAGAAGCAGCTGTAGGTTGTACAAGTGGATCTCCAGAACAGGTAATTAATGCAATAATAGAGGAAATAAAGATTAATAGAGAGCAAATAATAAAAGAAGGAAAAGTAAGTGTTGGAGTAATTGAGGCAGGTATAAGAAGTTTATTGAATCAGGGTACTTCGCTAAGTGATGTAAACGTAAGCCATGGTGCAAGTGCAGGGACAAGGAGAGATAGTGGAGCTGGTATATAAATTTACTTAGGTAATTTTTTCAAATGTGTGAGATAGAGCTGCTAGGCAGGAGGTAATAAAGAGGTGTTTTTTGTTGGTAGAACATTTTAAAAAAGTATCTAATTTAGCACCACAAAAATTTTAATTATTTACTCCTTCCAAAATCGCAAAAAAGTACCTACCTTCGTGAGAACAATTTAAATAAAAGCGGCGTTGTGAAAATAAAAGTGTGAAATTTTTGCAACAAAATTAGGTAAATTAGTTCATATTTAAATATGGTGAAAGTAGGCTAATATAGCTAGTTTTGTGGTATAGTAGAATTATTATAAAGATAAAGTTCGCACAGAACAAGCGGTAGACCAACTCATCCCAAAATAAACTCTTCTCACGGCTATTGGTTTTTAGCACTAGAAATGGTTGAATTATTTAGATTATTAATAATATATAATAATAAATTAATATTAATTTATTTAAGAATAACGAAGAAGAATTAAGGCAAATTTATAGAAACAATACAACTTGAGGCCAATATTACCCCTAGCATCGTAAGCCTTAAACATTCTTTTTAATTAATTTTTTATAGCCTTCCTTAACCCTACTCTTTCTTCATTAAAAATCTTGCAATTCTGGCTAATATATGCTTTCATAAAAAATGATGCTACTATTAACTTGGTGGAGGTAAGATAGTCGTGAATGAAAATGAAAAAAAGTTTATAAATTCAGTTTCAGAAAGTGACCCAGATCATGCTGTAAAGCGCTTTCAGATTAAGGAATGGTATGAGCCATTTGGGGAAAAAGTCTTAATGAGTGCAGATCTTTCTTATGTTGCTGAAAAGCTAAATAATTTCTCAGATGCTAAATATTGGATGCACAGGCAATCTGGTGATTTTATTCTCAATAGGGCCTCTGTTGTAAATGAATTACTTGGCATAAAGAGAACAGACGATGAAGATCTATTAGATGACTACGACAGGTATCAAGTTGTTTGTTGGCTTTGCTCAGAGGAAAGTATACGTAAAAATTTTCCATCTCTAAAGCAATATCAAGGTGATTCAGAGTCAGAAGGGGAGTTTGTTACAGACACACTGAGTAGGTATTCTAGGCTGATGGAGTTCTGGTCACACTATATTCAGATAATGGATAAAAATGGTGACCTTATTTCAAATCCTAATGAGGAAATCCTAAATAACTTCAAAGAATTAATAGCAAAATATAATAAGAACTATCATAAAAACTTAGACTATAACACCCAAGTTGACTTATGGAAATATGGGTTTGAATGTGCAAAAAAAGAAGGGTGTATAGAAGCTCTTGAATTCTTTTTAGGTAAATTAGAAGGGAGAATAACACAAGATGAACGTGATGGAATTTTAATTGACACAGCACTGTATACTACTTCCTCGGGTGGTTTCAATCTCAGGCATAGCAATGCTAATGTCATAGACTTTTGTCTTGCTAATCTAGGTGCTGATAAGTATAAGATGCTTCTGCAGAAAGATTTTGAGGTTCGTGGCAATTACTCTATATTAGACGAGTTAGAAGGTAGGTATTTGTTCGGGTATGTAAAAGAGTTAATTAGTTGTTTGGAGCCTGAGAATATCTCATTTGAGAAATATTCTATTCACTTGATTTCTGGGATAGGACGTCAAGTATGTGTGGCGCCTGATAAGAAATTAATGCAGGTAAGAGGTGATTTTTTAACGTGGATATGGGATAAAGAAGGTTTTGCAAAACATAGGGAATACTGTCTCAATAAATTAAGTAAAGGTGATCCTGGATTAATTAATATGTTATCAGAACTTTCCAAAGCTGGTGCATTTGAGCCTTTAGAGAAGATATTAGACTCTGCAACTAAAGCAGGGCGTAAGGAGATAGCTGAGTCATTTCGTATGTTACAGGAACCTTGTTGTGCTTTATACATTCAAGGCAGAAAAGATCTGTTGGATAAAGTTCTTGATGATACTAAATATAGTAATAATTTTGTAAGGGCTATAGAGGAAATTCTAAAACAAAATCCTGCTTACAAACAAAAATTGGATTGCGCGTGCAACCTACATAAGGAATTTAGAATAAAAGAATCTATGACAAAAATCTTGGAATTACTATCGGACTACGGGTTAAGTGATATTATAGATAAGAAAATAAATGAGTTCGAGCAAGCTAGTCAGGCTGGTGGCGATGTATCATCATCTTTAAATGATCTGAAGTCTACCGCTTCTATTCAAGCAGACGTATCTAAGTATAGAACACATTAAGGGGTGGCAATATGCCAGATGATAAAAAGGAGTTAATACAGCATCTTTTCGAGGCGAGCACTGCTAATAAAAAATTTCAAGAAAGATTTCAGTCATTCTTGGATCAAATACCAAAACCAAGTGGAGCTTCTGCTGCACCAGAAAAGGAAGGGTTCTTTATAAACTTCTTTCTTGGCATGTTCGCTAGTTTAAAGAGCACAAAACTTGCTGCAAAACTTGAGCTACAAAATTTGCATTTTCGTGAAGTTCAGGTAATTAGAAAAGATTTACATGTTATTGCAGAATTTGGAGAAGATAAGAAAAAACATCTTTTTGTTTTCTCAGAAAGCAAAGGCAAAAAGTCCAGTGCCAATTTGGAGGAAGAAATAAAGAATATAGGCGACAATATAGGCAAAAATGTAGGAACTAAGGTTCTAATAGGTAGAGAAATACTTGAAGGAGAAGAAAAAAAGAAAAAAGAGGATCAGAGGTGGAAGTTTAAAGTCTTAGTAGAACATAAAACAAGTAAGAACCCTGAAGTCAAAGATTTTAAAAAAGTAGATTGCAAAGCAGATGAAAATTTAGAAGGCAGTATAGTTAAGTTAGCTACAGGTGACTTTCAAGATAGTATAGATGTTATTGAAAAGATAATTCAAGAAGCTAAAAAACTTTACTCTGACCTCAAAGGAAAAAATCTCGTACAAAATAGTAGCAAAGAAGCAGCACAACATGGCTTTATCAGTGGTATGTTGATAAACTTTCGTTATCGCTACAACTTGAAGTTATACTTAGAGTTATTAACAGGGAGGGGGTATAGTGATATTATGTTGCTTGTAAGAGGAAAAGAGCGATCTTGGTCAGCTGTTCCTGTGGTAATGGAATTAAAGGCAGAGGGTAATGTAAATAATGCATTAACAGAAGCAGAAAGTTACGCTAGGGGATTGCGTCGTAATAAGATGCGCTTATTAACAAATGCTGATAAAGCTATTTGTATAGGTATTAACCTTAATGAGCAGAAAAAATCATATAAAATTTCTGAAGTAGCATCTAAGATAAAAAGAAATGAAGAACCTATTATGCAATCCTTGTTTAATACGGTTTATAGTAATGAAGATACTCAAAATAGAATGGAAAATCTATTAGGCCAAGTATACTACACGTTTCCTTCAGAGCAATATACAAGAGATTACTTAAGTAGGTTCTTACTTGGACAGTTGCCTTTAGTAAAAAAGCCTAAAAAGGCAAAAGATATAAAAGTATGCTTATTTAACCACTCAGAAGCAGATATACAGGACCGTCTTACTACGTACATGATTGTTATTAAGGAACAAATCAATAAAAGCAAGATGTTTATTTTTCATGTACAGGAAGCTGGTAGTGAAAAATTTAAGTATAACAAGTATTCATTTACTGAAGAAATATTAAATAAAATTGGCCTCAAACAAGGAGAAATTAGACAAGTCACTCAGGTATATGTAATGGGTTATGGAGAAACCGGACCTAGTCAATCAGCACCTTCACCTGGCACTTTTTATCAAAATAAAGACTTAGTAAAGGTTGAAAATAAAGATTCAAGGGAATACTTTGAAGGAACTTTTTCTTCTCAAGGGAGAGAAACAAGATCTATCACATCTAAGAATAAGTTCAAAGGAGAGGTGCAACTAATCAATCCTGTACCTAAATTAATTGATAAATTTAGAGAAGCAATAAATTATCAACAAAAAGGATTAATGGAAGAAATTGAAGGCAAAGAGAAAGAGTTAGGAAGAAATGACAATAAATTCGAGTTAGGTGCATATAAAAACTTGTTTGATGCAGTTAAAGAGTTAATGTGTGATGAAAATGGGAAACCAAAACAAAGTCTTGTATCAATGATTAGTAGTGAAAACAGGTTTAAAGCTTTTTTAGATGGGCTATTCACTGGATTAAGTGATTTGGATAAAGATAGAGTAATTGCTGTACTTACAGAATTTCAAGTTGGAGAAGGAGGTAGAGTTGATATTATGGTACAAGTTGTAGATAACGAAAATCCTGATGAAAAGAAGAAGATGGAAAAGCTAAAAGAATCTGTATCTGTGGGGTTTGAATTGAAGTACTCTGAAACAACAAAGGAGGCAGCTAGTGAAAAGTTAAAAGAAGCAAATAATCAGATAGAGGGATATGCAAGATCTCAAAATATCAAATCAATAACAGAAGGTGACAAGGTAGCGTTTATTGGAGTTGTTTTCAACAGCAATGCTGATAAAAGAGATAATTTGATACTAGTAAGCGAAAAGTTTATTGTGGCTGGTGTTCCGCACAGCTCGATAGAGATTATGGGTGGTAAATTATCTACATCAGCATCGGAAATAACGTTAGGGGTAGCTAAGCTAGGTGTTAATGAGCCAAGTACATCTAGAGGAGTAAGATAATTATCATTAACAATAGTCATAGCTATTAGAAGAGTTGGTTAAAGGAGCAATTAATTTATAACTGGTAATCTTAATACTGTTTATCCTGCTAGCGCTACTCGATTAAAGAATCAGTTACCAGGAACTACTTGCGGGACAGATGACAAACCTGAATCTTGTTTAAGTGGTGTAACAGTGAATAACCAATTAAAGAGATCACCAGATTTTAAGCTATTTCTTCCTGAAGTTGTTTTATTTCATCCACCGAAAGACCGGCAATCCGAGCGATAACATCTATAGAGACACCGGCCTTGAGTGAATTTTTAGCTGCTGCTATTTTAGCCTATTTTTCGCCTTCTTTTTTTCCCTTTTTCCTGGCCGATTTGGATGGCTTTTTTACCCATGAGCTGTATTGTTGTAACATTGTATAGTGAAATTTTCTTTTATCCAATCTGGTGCTTTTCTGCCTTTTTCCCATTTAGCAAACTTCATCTTTTCATGTAGATAATACTCTCTATATCCTTGTATAGGACTACTACATTTATACCGATCAGGCAGTGCTTGTATAAAGGTTTGTAAATCAGTTGATTGAAAAATTAGAAGATCCTTACTACCACCACACCAATCTATTACTTCTTCCGATTTATGTTTTCTTTTGTATCGCCACGTATACTCTTTACATAATTCTTTCCCGTACTCTATCAACCAACAGAAGTTTCCTTTTGATTGCCTTGCCCATAAAGAACAAGGATGATTGTTGTGAGTAAGTTTATATGGAACTTTTATGTTTTGGTTTGTGATACTGACAAAAGGATTTGGCATTTTTAATGCTGTTGAAAAAACATTACTCAATAATTGAGCAGTTTCTAATGGCATTTTTACTATATGCTTATCACATAACATTTGTGCTGAAATCACTGGGCTTTCATCTAATATAAAGATATTCATCTAGTAGCTTAAGTTTTTGATTTCATCAGCTGTAAGGCCAGTAGTTTGAGCTATGATATCAATAAAAACCCCTGCTTTAAGTAGATTCTTTGCAACTTCAATTTTCTCTTCTAGTCTACCTTCTTGTCTACCTTTTTGAGTAGCATCATCAAGTTTTTGTTCCAAAATAGCAGCTTCTTTCTGTAAATCCATTACTCTTTCTTCATAAGCCATTAGGTCCTTTTCATTCCAGTGAAACTTATCTAACTCATCATATGCTAGCTTTATTATTGGAGATTTTTCTGCTATTTTTCTTAGATCTTCATCAGTTGTTTCTTCTGCATATTTGAAGAAAAAGAGCCAACGATCTACTACATTTTCTAGCTGTTCTTCTCTACTTTTAGGAAACTTTGGTAACTCAATGAAGATAAATTGAAAATCTTTTAAATCATGCTCATTAGTTTTTTCATCTCTTATGGTATGGCTAGATATATAATCAAGCTTATCAGGAAATAAATTACAGTTAGAAATAGCAATAAAGAAAACCTTCTTTAAATCAATGTACTTACCACCTTTATCAGCCTGCCTTGAGTAAGCCTTAGCAGCATAAAGTTGAGCACGTTTTTCAAAGCCTTTATCACGAGCGAGCTGCATTTCCGCAATGTATCTATTTCCAAGAGAATCCTTACAAAGGACATCAACGATACTCTGTTTATCAGAAGCAATCTCAGGATTCATAATAGTGCTGAGGAACTCAACATCTTGAATAGTATTGACTCCAGTGAAGCCTAAGATATCATTTAAAAAATGGATAAGGATATTTTTATTTTTTTCAGTACCAAAGATTTTCTTAAATGTTAAATCAAGCTTAGGATCTAAAAACTTCGAAAGAGCCATAGCAAGGGTACCTAAAAAACATTAATAATAATACACAATTCTGAAGAAATATTCAACTTTTTTATATTGAAATCTTGTTTTTTAAAGCTTCGAGAAAAAATGACCTTCAGAGGTGGGCTTAGAATCGCATTCTCTGCTTTAGACGTCCTTTTGTATATCTTTTATCAACCCTTCTGTAAAGTACCTAAAAACCCCAGCTCATGAGTTTAGTGGTCATACCTATTTTAAGTGTGAAGTTCTCATTTTAGCTTGTCACGGCATAGGCATTTAATATACTAGTTTTTAACAGGCATCTGAGAGTATGTGAAAAAGAGTAACCCTGCAAGATACAAAATAGCACAAAAGGTAAGAAGCTGGAGGTTAAGAAGAAAATGTACCGTAAAAGATCTAGCAGACAAAACAGGTATAAAATATTATACGCTGCTAAAATATGAACAAGGGGTACAAGGTATTCCAACTGAAGACTTAAAAAGACTAGCGGATGCATTATCAATTAAGGCTGGAGGTCTATTTCCTAGACAAAAAGTACTAAGAGAAAACTGTTGTTTTGATAAAGCCAAGGAACAAGCAATATACAACCTCATGGCACAAACAAGAGAACGCAAGGCAATTTATGCATTGACCCAATCTATTTGAGCTGAAGAGGAAAGTGATGTCAAAGCAGGATTTGCTAATGATATAATCTACCGAGCAACAGGCTTATCAGCTGATGAATATGAAAATAAAGAAGAAAAAAGTTCTAAGCGTTTCAACAAAAGGGATGGAATGAAAAAGTGGAGAATAATACAAGGGTATACGCAAGAGGAATTAGCGAAGGAGCTTGGTATAGGAGGTCCACAGATACATTACTATGAACAAGGAAGCACCATGTTCGGTGAGAGGTTATGGGAAATAGCAAGAAAATTATCAGTGAATGCTGAAGATCTGGTAACGGAAGAAAATTGTTGTGGAGAGGAAGATACAGATAGTGAAGGAGAAAAAGAGCTATTAAGCTGGGCGAGAGAGTTAAAAAAATTAACACTCAAGAATCACAAGATGAACTGGATATATGGGTAGAATTTTTATCCCAAAGAAGGCAAATTTACAAAGAAAAGATTGATAAAGTAGAGTCAATCAAGGTTGTGAATAATCTACTTATACTAGGTATTTCCATTGATAATATTTCTCAAATAACTAGCTTGACTGCTGAGGAAATTGCGCAACTTACGCTCCCAACGGAATTAAAACTATGATAATTTATATAATATATTATGATATAGATGAAAATAGTTAATCTATTTAAGATTTCTCTGAAGTTTTGCTTGCGGCTTTTTCTTTTACCGGTTCAACCGATACATCTTGAATTTCTTCTTCCGGCTTAGCCAGTAGAGTTGACTCTTCTTCAGATTCTGCTGCTAATTTGCGTTGTTTGATAACTTTCTTCAATGTTTTGACTGCGATAAAATTGATACTGAAAACACATGCAGAAGTTATTGCAAGTGCTGGAAAAGGGGTCAAATTGAACATTGGTAAAATTGCTACAATCGTTCCAGCTGTGAGTAAAAATGCTAACTTCTTGCTTCCAATGATCTTGTTTTTCTTAGCTTTTATCGGATTTAGGCTTTTTAGCTTACCTTTTAGCTTTTTGAGACCATTTTTGAACATTTTTCCCCTTTTTGAATCCTTCTCTACGTGTTTAGTTTTGAATACTTTTATTTTCCACTTGTTATCTTTTTCGATATTTTCTGCTTTAGAGGTTAATTCAACTTTTTTCTGCCATAGCGTAGGTTTCATCACAATTTCAGGGCTTAGCGGTTTCGGCTTATCGTTAGCTTCTTGAACTTTTTTATGTTTTTTCGGCAAAGCTATATTCTTTAAGCCCTTTTTCGCTTTTTTATATAAGTTCTTTATCTTGCTTGGCATTTTTACGTGAATTAAGATACGATATCGCAGAATTTATCTATTAATTCCTGGTTGTCCTCTATCATTGTATTTGCCTCTTGCTGCAGATATTTAATATTTTTGAATGTAATATTATCCATCTCAGCTGATGCTACTTTCAGTTGTGATTGTATTCTTATATATTTGTCGCCTATTACTTGATCGAGCTGATAGTTTATTGCATCTAAACTTGAAGCAAACATCACATGTAGTAGTGGTTTTATCCACCCTATTCTTCCAAATCTCCTTGAATTAGCATACTTTATACTTCTATTTGTTCTTCCAGTACCTATTGATACCAGTACAATATCATCATTTGGAAACAACCTCTTGCCACTTGCATATGCACAAGCAGCTGGATTATTGGCAAATACCCCGCCATCGACTAATATTCGTTCTGTCTGGTTAATTTTTAGACGTTTTGGTATGAAATAGGTTGGTGCAGCTGTTGTAGCTCTGAGCGCGTCTTTTAGTTTAATAAAGTTTCTGTCTTCTCTCCAGCTTTTAAAGAAAAATGGGCAATTATTGTGAATGTCATAACTGGTAAGCAGTAGATTACTTGAAACATCAGCAATAGTACTTTTGCCGAAGTATTTATCGAGAATGAATTCTATGTTTTTATATGAGTATTGAGCACCATTTAGCCAAGAAGCGATTGACCTTCTCCAGAATGATGATTCAAAGATATATGGTCCATACTTTTCGTAGAGTTCAACTAAATCGTTAGCTGAGTATTTTTGTGTACATAAACCTGCTGCAACAATCCCACCTGTTGAGGTTCCTGCCATAAGATCAAAGATTTCAGCAATCGGTTTCTTTGCTCTCTTTTCTATTTCTGCTAATATTATGGCCGGTATGATGCCTCTTATGCCTCCGCCGTCAACGGATAAGATATATTTAATCATTGTGGAATTTATTTCTGTTTGTGAATGGCTTCAAGTTCATTGACTTCTTGAGTGAGATTTTTCACTCTCTCTTCAAGTCGATAGACTATTTCTATTAGTCCTTGGTTTTTTTCTATAAGTTTATCATGGATGTGCACCCGTAAATCGAGCTTGGCCAGCCACCAGATTACTGCTACGGTTTGGATTAACATGGTAATAATTACCGTAATTGGGATTTTTTGCTTTTTCATGTGAAAATATTAATTTGTTATGGATGGTTTGGGAAGTTTATATATAGATTGTAGAAAACTTATAGCTTCAGTGATTACTTTCTATTAATTTTTTGTTGATTCATATCGATCCTCTGCCTCTGCAATTAGCTTTATTATTTGATCGTAGGGCTTGTCTTTGTTGTGCCTTAACACAGCTACTACATTTCTAGTTTTTTCATCACCGTTTATAATGTTAGAATTAGCGTCTTTTTCTAGCAAAAATTTGATAATCCTTAAATTACCATAATATGCAGCATTATGTAGTGCTGTGCTTCCATACTTGTTAGTAATGTTTACGTTAACTCCCTTTGGAGATTGAGCTGCTTGTAAAGTATCTGCTCTATTCCTTTTGTTACCCTTGAGTTTTCTCAACCGCAAGTTGCCTGCTTTTATTTCTTCAATGAAACTTCTTGATGAACTTAACTTAGCTGCCGGTCCTGCAGGAGAAAAATCCGGTGTGTTCAAATTTCGACTTGGCAAATCATAATTTGATCCCAGTAGATTTTGAGGCAGAGGCGGAGGCGGAGGCGGAGGTACATGAAAATTCAGTAATGTAGATACCGGATTTGTAGGTGCCGAAGAATTAGGTAATGTAGATACCGGATTTGTAGGTGCCGGAGAATTAGGTAATGTAGATACCGGATTTGTAGGTGCCGGAGAATTAGGTAATGTAGATACCGGATTTGTAGGTGCCGGAGAATTAGGTAATGTAGATACCGGATTTGTAGGTGCCGGAGAATTAGGTAATGTAGATACCGGATTTGTAGGTGCCGAAGAATTAGGTAATGTAGATACCGGATTTGTAGGTGCCGAAGAATTAGGTAATGTAGATACCGGATTTGTAGGTGCCGGAGAATTAGGTGGCAACAAGTTAGAAGATTTTGGTAGACTAGCTGGTACTGCCTGGTATACCCCTATACCTAACATTGTAGGACCTCCTTCTGGAATTTTCGTGCTAACATTATTATCATTCGGTTTTTCGTTATGGGTATTGGACATACACTCTTGTTTTTCATCATTTGCTCTATAAGCGGTTGATTTTAGAAGAAATTGTGCTGAAATCAATGCAGTGATTGTAGAAATGGAAGCGACCACTGCAGAAAGCACTGGTATCACAGCAGAATTAGAAATTAACAAGACCACAGGGTAAGTGTATATTCCAGCTACAAAACTAGATAAACAAAGTAAAAAAACAGCAATTGATTTAGTTAGTTTGGAGTCTATTTGTATCTTGCCGCTTTCTTCAGAAACAGCTGAGTTAATAAAATATACCACTAAACTCAATGCGACTACTCCAGAGGCGATTGCTATAAAATGGATTAGTCTTATAGTAGCATTAGAAATTGCTAGATACACAAAGTAAGTGGATACTCCAGCAACAATACTAGACACGTATAGTGAAATTGCAGCAATTGAATGTTTTAACGAAGGTGAAGCTTTAGAAATGCTCATTCTTTATTTGAGATATTAAAATCTAATTTTAACACAATTAGTTTTTCTATGTCAAGAGAAATTATGTAAAAGAGAAGACTTAATCTGACAGAGAAGAATTAACTGACAAAAGAATTGAGGTAGTCAAAACTAATATCAGAGTCTTGTTTAATGTCACTAATGTTTTTCTGAAAAGCAATATGTTTGCTATCAAGAAAAGTCTGCATAGTTTTTTTCCATAGCAATATTTACCAGAGTGAGGGCTTACTTCATTGTAAGAGGGAGTGTTACTGCTCTTAGCCCTGTTATTACTGCAGGAAAAACTGTAGCTGATAAAAATGAAAATGTTGCAATTATTTTTGTCCTTAAACCAAGAACTGTACTTGCTAAAAAAGTAAATCCATAACCTAAGCCCACTACTAAGATTTTTAAACTTATTAAAGCTGCTATAGTTCCCATGATTGCCGTAGTTAAAGTTGGATATTTTTCTGCAAAAGAAGCTATACGCTCTGTTATTGCTTTCAAACTTCCAGCTACATAATTTAAAGTAGGCAACATTACTGACCCTAGATTCATGCCAGCTTCAAATACTGCATTTTTAAGTAATTGTAATTTATTAGCTGTAGTATTTGCACGATTGTTAAATTCGTCCTGCATTGAAGCGTTATATTTTTCTTTATTAGCTAAATGTTCAATAGCTTTCTTGTAAATGTCTAAGCTTCCTACTAAAAGAGCAATGTCATCTTGAAACCCAGCGCCAAATAGATTCATAAGAATACCAGCTCGCTCTTGATCATTTATTTTTTTTAAGGTTTCAAGGAATTGCAATATTGCCTCTTGAGGATTTTTTTTAATAGTTTGTTCGAGCTCTTCTATACTTGTTCCCATCTCATCTAATGCATCGTGAAATTCGGGACTTTGCTCTCTTGCGGTCTGTAGTTTACTAAGAAAGTTATTTATAGCAGTTGCTGCTTTTTCAGGTTGTTTACCTAAACTTATGAACGCACTTGCTAAGCTACTTGCTTGATCAATTTCTAAACCAAACTGTTTAGCATTACCGCCAATTCTATTCAGCGTAAGAACCATTTCCTTTGCTTTGGCAGCAGTATTATCTGAAAGATGGTTTATTATGTTACCTACATTTTCCATACCATCAACTTTAATTCCATAGACATTGGATATTTTTGCAATAGCATTACCAGCTTCTTCTGCAGACATATCAAACGCTGTGGTCATTTTGGCAACTACTGTTGTAAACTTTATAAGATCATTTTTGTCAATACCAAGTTGACCACCACTTGCAGCTATTTGTGCTAATTCTGCAGCTGACAAGGGTATTTCCCGAGATAATTTTTTGAGCTCTTGAGCAAATTTACTAGCTTCGTCTTTTTTATCATTAAACCTTACTACTTTTTTAACATCAGCCATAGCCGATTCAAAATCAATAGCAACTTTGATTGGCGCTGCAAGCGTTAGCCCTAGCCCAATAGTCTCTATAATTTGTGACTTAAAATATGCTTTGCTTGCTAAAAAACTTTGGTGACTACGTATTGCAGATCCAAGCTTACCATACTTACCTTTTAATACTTCAATAGAAGAGCCAAGTTTATATTGATCACTTACTAATGACTTAATATTTCTTCCACTTTTCCTTACTTCTTCATTAAATGAATGCAAAGCATCTCTCTTTTTCAAATATGCTTCTTTTGCTTTTGTTGCGGAGGTTTTGGCCTTGTCAAATTCTGCTTTTAAAGTTTTGCTTGGTTTCTCTATCGCTTTCATTTGTTTAGCTAAAGATTTTACTTGATCTTCAAAGCCTTTCCATGACCTCTTGCTAGTCAAAACATCATGACCTAACTGCTTAAACTTTGATACTGATTTTAAAGATGAGTCAAGCTTTCTTATATTCTCACCAAGATGAGTAAGTTGACTGCTACTTCCTTTTATTACAGTACTGAAACTGCCATCTAGGACTGCTCCAATTTTTATAGATAACGTTGACATTGTACCTTCCTCGCTGCTTCATTCCATAGGATAAATTCATTAATTTCCATTTCAAGTATTTGCTCAACCCCGCCCCCTACAACAGAGCTGAACATTAATACTTCTGACCTCAAGTCCTTTGAATAACTGGTGAAAAAAAATCCTTTAATACCTCTTGCACTTTCACATAATCAGCAATATCTAACTCTTCAATCGCTTCTTTTGCAACTGATGTCAAATTGGCAGTCAAAGTTACTTCCTTACTTAGATCACTACCATTAAGTCTCTCAATAGCTAGATAATCTCTAACTTTTGGACGTCTAACGGTAAGTTCTGAGACAGAAATACCATCAACTGTTATTGGGTTGTTTAGTGTTATAGTTTGCATAAAATTCTCCTATAAAAAATAAAATCTTGTAAAATGTTGTAACTATTTGATCAACATCTAAAAAATAGAATTCTAAAAATCTTCATATTCCAAGCACCGTTTGAAGTAGTGCCATCTGATCAACACCATTTATCTTTCTAATCATATTTTCAGCATCGATTTCTATTAACTCATTACCACCTATAGTAAGTTTATAGTAATGAGCAGCTACAGTACACTTCAGCGTTGCTTTTTCAGCAGGTTTCCAGTTACCAAAATCAAACTCTTTAAAAATGCCTCTTAAATTGATTATTACTGCTTCAATATCATTACTACCACTCCCTTGCATTCCTCCACGGAGCGTTAAAGATACCGAATTTCCATCTATCAAGCCAAAAAGTCTAAATAGTTCTGAATCATACTCAGCGAAAGTAAAGTCTGCTTCAAGCTTTTCCATGCCCATGTCAATATTTATTGGGATATCCATACCACCAGCTCTGTACTCTTCGGTTTTTATGGTAAGCTTCGGCAAGGTTATTTCATCTATTTTTCCTGCATAACCACGGCCATCTACAAATACATTAAAATTTCTCAGTATTTTCGGTAACACTTTGCTTTCTCCTAACTTATATTTACAAGATGTGATCTGAATATTATTTGCTCAGCCGGATATGGTGGCGTGAACTCAAAATCAAAAGACACTTTCCCGCTTGCAATATTTGCCGGTGTATTGAGTTCTGGGGTTGCATAACATTTTCCGCTGATAATTGCTCCTTGCGCTTTTAAATTAGCCAAATAAGAATTCACCCCCTCAATCACATCATCTATATAAGTTTTTGTGATATTGCGATCAACTGCCCATAAATGAGCCCTAAGTAAACTATCATTGATTAAATCTGCAGTCCTTCTCACTGACAAAAAAGCCCATTTTGAGTCATTTGAACATGTTCTATTTCCCCAAAGCCTATAGCCATTTTGATGAATTATCGTTGTTACTTCATTTTCATTCAAGTGGTTTGCTCTACAATTTATATTACCGAGCGTAAAATCAATAGGCCTGCTTGTTCCAACAATACCATTTATCTCTTTATTTGAAGGTGAGTGCCAGAAGCCTTGCTCGCTGTCTATCTTAGCTATTAAACCAGCTACAAATGGACTCGATGGCAAGATTTCTTCTTTTCCTTCAATAAGTACCTTCACCCATGGGTCAACCACGTAAACTCTTGAGCTGCCTACACTTTTTCTCCACTTTATTGCTTCTTCATCATTGGTATTTGGACCATCTGCTACTATTATGCTTCTCAGTTTTTCTGCTACTCCTATCAAAGCTGCTACTACTGGGTTTTTAGGATTTTCAGATTCAGGCAATTGATGAGTAAATTGAGGTGCAATTAATATTCTTGGAGCAACATGAATTATACTTTCACTGCTGAGGAATGCCTCTATCCCTTGATACTCTCCAGTCTCTTTATCAACACCGCCAATTATATTTTTCAGCGTCTCTTCTTCTTTTAATTTTGGATTGATGTTTTCACTCTCTTCAACTCTAATTACTATAACTGTTGCACCAATTTGGGAAAATACTCCATTTATTGCTGAAAAAAGAGTTCCCTTTTTGCCAAGTTTTGCCGCTTCTTTTAAGCTTCCTGCAACTAACACTGGTTTATTTAGCGGAAATTTTTGCTCATCTGCTTCAGGTGCAGTACCAATTACACCTATCACTGATGATTTAGCCGTACGTACTGCCCTTGCTCCAGAGGTTACCTCTATAACATTTACTCCGTGCAAAAATTCTTCAGCCATTTCTTTGTATTTTTTTCCTAAAATCATCGAGCAAAGTCTTTAGCTCATTTTCACTTTTAGCTTCTTCAATCTTTCTTTTGGCTAAATCTTCAAGCTCTTCACATTTAATTATTGCTTTTACTGCTTTTTTCACTTTTTCCTCAATTATTCTTGCCATTTCAATAACCGTAATACCACGGACTTTTGCTAAAGGTTCTATAATTTCTTTATCCTTTTTATTCATAGATTCTGGTGCTGCTAGAATGCTTTTTGCGGCTTCCGCTTGAATCTCATAAGATTTAGCTTTTTGGTGAGAATGACCTGCATATTGGTGAGTATGATTATCATAATAGAAACGCATACTATCAAATGCACAAAGCTTCGCATTATCCAGTAACTCCTTTTGTATATCTTCTTTAGTACGCTGAGCAATTTCTCCTCCTTCTGTTAACTGATAACTCTTTTGCCAGTCGAAATTCTTTGGCGCTTCATACCAATCATTTCCAGTTGGCTTACTTTCAAGCGTTGTTGTTTCTACTTGTTTATCATTTTCAAATCTAATGTAGATAGACATTGTTTGTTACCTCCAAATCTCATGCGTGTTAGATAATCCTGGACATTGCCAAGCCCTTAGCGTTCTCTCTACATCTATCTCAAGCCCCGTGGTTAGAAAATTGCTGCGAAAGTTATATATTCCCCACTGAATAAATTGACCATAGATTGTGCTATACGTGTGCTCACTTGCAAAGAACTCAGGTGTCTCACCAACTCTTTCACCTTCTGAGTGAAGATTAGATGACGTATAAAGTAACACTGTAACGGTTTTTCCTGCTGGAATGAGTATGTTACCTGATGCAATAAATTCAGGACTGTTAATTTCATGCTGGTAAATACGTGTCCAAGTAATTCTCGAAATCTCTGACTTCCTTGTATTAGTTTTATCAGGTGTACCTATAAATAATCCTGCTCCTCCATAATTAACTTCATCTTTATACCACATTGCAGATCCAACAAAGTTTAGAGTTTTACTTATATCTACATTGCTTGTGTTTTTTACGAATATTAGTCCCAATGCAGCATAAGGGTATTTCAGCATATTGAATTGCTCCGAAAATCCATCATACATGAATCTTGGGTATGATTCTCCATAGATAAATGTACCTTTGCTTCCCTCTAAAAAACTGAGTTGTCTTGGCCGATAAAAACTAACATAGCTTGTATCATATGTGTGAGTACCTGCTAGTAGTTGTAGCATATAGTCTGTTTTTGTTACATCACTACTCCACTGACCAAGCTCAGTTGTAAAAGTTCCGTGGCCAAAGTAATTATTTTTTCTACTTAGTACACCAAATAAAAAAGGTAATGCTCCAGGTTCAATCATATGACGATTTCTTACTTCTTTCATGATTGATGAGCCACTTGGTACATCATTAACAGTACGGAAGTTATTCACTAAACCTTTAAGACCATCTTTATGATCATTGCCAACACTGTTTATTGCTGCAATATTGGCATTCTTTCTTGTATCAAGTAGTGATATATGTGAATCTGATGATGCTTTTAAAGTATTTAAGGAATTATCCCTAAGCTTGTTGATTTCATCAACGGAATCTGTTTTTACTGCAGTTATTGCTGATATTGAGGTTGTTTTATTGCTGTTTATATCATTTAGGTGTTTTTTTGCACTATCAAGAAGTTCTTTTAACTTACCATCTGTCATCTGTACAATTTCAGAAACTGAACTTTTGCCGATTATTGATTCCAGTGCTTTAGCAAGATATGCTAATTGATCTGGTGTACTATTTGCCGCTAAATCCTTAAGTCTTTTTTGTAGTGCGTCAATTATTTCTTTTATTTTAGCCATTTGCACAATATTAGAAATAGCTTTTTTATCTGCTATCAATTCCAGCGATTTTGCAAGATATGCCAGTTGATCAGGTGTGCTACTTGCTGCTAAATCCTTTATCCTTTGATGTAACGCTTCTATTGCTTCTTTCATTCCCAAAAATTCAAAAAAGTTTCAAATCTAAATCGTTTAAAATTATTTTTTAGTTGATTATGCTCATCTTCTCTTTCGGTAATATCTTCATCTATTTTTTCTATAGCTCTTCGAATACGTACCACATCTTGAACTGCAATATTTTCTGGATGAGGCAGTGGATATCCTCGTTTGGTTTGATCAAAAGTCATTTAAATTTTATGTTACTATTACTCTGAGATTTTTGACTTTAGGACGATAAACAACCGTTCCACTCAAAACTAATTTTACCCTAGTCTCATTGCCATTAAAGTTTGTCAGCACATGAGTTCTCTCTACCCAATTTTCTCCAATTGGTTTTCCTGATGTTAAATTTACTAATTGCCATCCTTTGACGCTTTGTTCCACATATGCTTTAACATCTGCAGTGCCAGGTATTAGCGCATCATATGTTATGGTAATCTTAGTGTTAGCTCCTGCTGTAATGCTCCTAGTTACATAATCTCCTTTTTCCCCTATATTACCCATAACTAGCTGTAACCCAGGATAAAGAACTGGACTTTTTTCTTGACCTCCTTTTAGGCTTGCTTTTACCGTTAATTCCCCATTTATTCTTTCACGCAGTGCAAGCGGCAAATTATCAGACAAAAAGTTTTCTCTTCCCTCTTCATCCGTTAAGATAAATTCTACATTGGTATCAAATGCTACTTTTTCGACGTTCGTCAAAACAATTAAATCTGATACATTATTTACAGTAACTTTGCCCAGATCAACAACATGAGAAACTTCACTAAATTTTGCAGCTAGTAGTCGAAACGTTAAATCTAAATTTTGATGTGGAGTCCAGGTACTTGCATTGCTTGATGAAAGTAATACTCCTACTTGATATGGTTGACTCGTTACCCAGCGGCTATTTACTGCATCATATTTGCCAAGTTCTGCTATTTTTACTGCAGTACCAGGATCATCAGTAAGTAATACTATTGCATACTCCTCTCCTGCATGGCAAAACACTGGTGACCACTCTATACGTGTTGCTGTGCCATCTATCTTTATATCTTTTGGCTCAATATAACTTTCAGCAATGACAGTCTGCGAGGGCATTCCCACTGCTGTTTCTCTAATCTGCACAGCAACACGTTTTTTGCCGTTATTTACAAACCATAACTCTAGACCTCCTATGTGTCTGCTCTCATTTAAAGTAAATGTTTGTGCTAAAGGATCAACTCTTCTTGCTGCGATAACTCTTCTTCTTTCTTCTATAGTAATAGTTTTTTTACCAGTATAAGTTGCCTCTCCATAGCTTCCTTTATCCCCATAAAACTGTACTAATTTAGTACCTGCTGGAATGTTTGCTGGTACTTTCACCTTTCCCTTTAATTTTCCCTGGTTGTTAGCTCTTTTTTCCACTTTTTTTTCCTCTATGCCATAGGTATAATAGAAATGCCATCAAATTTTATTTCCTTAAGCTTTTCATCTGGCTCAAAACCTTCAATTTCAAAATTCTGTACTGCTTCTCTCATAAATTCAGTTTCGTATGAAGTACTTGACAGCAGCTCTGTCGTTTCTTTAGCATTAAATACTCTGGTTACTGGACTTTTCCAATTTGTTTTTACCTCCGTCCAGTGATCAATGTTTTTATTTAGAGTAATTTGTGCCGGGACTGGATCAAAAGCTTGATATGGATTGATCTTTTCTCCTTTAGTCTGTAAAAGCTGCTCCAGTACCGGTTCAAGTTCATATGGCAAAAGATATCTTTCCCCACCTTTTTCAATATCTGCAACTTCTACATCTATTGGCAGAACTAGCTCTCTATTTACTATTGCTGCAAACTGCGAAATTCCTTGATCACGCATATCATCATCAAAGAATGGGTCAACAAATACTCCTTTTTTGGTGGTAGGTTCTCTTGAATTTGCATCACTGCGTAAACGTTCCTGTGCAACCAGCGCATAAAGATCATTTATTCCTTTTTTCATTGCTTCAAGCTCATTCATCGGTACAGCATGAATAGCATTATTCACTATTTTTACCCCTTCTTTTTCTCCGTTTTTCCATGTCTGATGAATGTAGCAGAGCAAAAGTTGTCCGCTAGGTGCTTTAGGCATTGATGGTCTCCAGGGATGGGCAATTCCCTTGATTCTTCTCACCACTCCTTTGCTATCGATAGTAATTAAATCAAAGCGGGGCATTTTCCAGGTGTAATCAATCAGAACCAAGCTGTTATCAACTGCTCCTTTTACTTTGCATCCCTCTTCACTTATATCTTCAGGGCTTACATGAGTACGACAGCGGTAAGTTATTTGATAACTACTTCCAGGAGCTGGCTCTTTACCTGGTAATGACCAATCAACGTTTCCTGCATTTAACTTATAGTCTATACTATTTTCATAAATAACATTGCCTTGTTTAATTTGAATAATCTCAAGTACCGCAGAGTCAGGTATTGGATCAACAGCTCCTGAGTATGAACCGTGAGTAATGGTAATGGTTTTTTGAACGGTTATATCTACTTTTTTGATTTCACTTATTGGAAAATCATTAACCTTCAGTTCCATTACTCTTTGGCTATTTGGCTGAAAAGTATGTGGTTCTGATTCAACTGATTTTATATCCGGATCTTCATCAAAAGAAACACGAATACTGTGAGGAAGTTCAATCTCATAGCCATCAACATGAGCTTTGCCCTCATTAATCACAAATATTTTTTTTCCTCCTTCTCCCTCTTCCTTTTGCAGGAACATTACTTCAAGACCATTTACGACGTAGGAACCATTTGCCTCTTTGTCATAACGAGCAAGAGCAGTAGTTACTATGTTTGCTTGTGGAGGTGGTGAATGTTCTATTAATACTCCATTTTCAATGTTATAGATTGGATAAAACTCTCCTTCAGAAAAACGTGGAGAAAGACCTTCTGCTTGATAACCCCAAGTGATAGTAGCTCTAAGCCTTGCAGCTCCTACTTCCTGATAGTTTCTTGTACCAATAGCAGGATCACGAAGGTTTTCATCCTCAAGTTCTGTAATCGTAGATTCTACATAATAAACACCTATGCGAACTGTGGTACTCAGTGGAATAACAAATTCTTCTTTTTCAACTTTTCTAACTGCACCGCGCAGATAGATTTTTCCTGATTCAAGCGTAACTTTACCAGTTTCTCTATCTATAATACAATTGCTTCCCGTTATCACATCACCATCACGAAATATTGCATCTCCTATGCCTTTAAGCTTAGAAAGAGCATACTCCTGAGTCTCATTTAATTCTGCAGACTGTAGACCTCTTCCAGCAAGAAATAAGCTTTTCTCATATTCTTTGTCAGGATTAAAGCGGTTATAATAGGCGTTTAAAGTCATTTAATGCTAGAAAAATTCAAAAAGTTACAACAAATGAAAAAGTTTCCCTGGTTGCTGCAGTTCTGATAAGTGGTACGGTGTGTTCTAAAACTAACAAAATTCCAGGATTTTCCACGTCTTTTGGTTCAAAATATCTCTGTCCTTCAGGTAATCCTTCTTTTATTTTAGTACCAACCATAACCCCTAATTCCCGTATAACTTGATTTGCAGCATCGTTGAAATCGAAGTTAAATTTAAGATATAAGTTATTAGTTGGTACATTAGAAGGGTTAAACCTCCCTGTTGGAGTCAAAAGCTCTCCATTCTCATCACCTGTACAGAATAGCACTTCATCTGCAGTACGTCTGCCAAGTTCATTCAAGAGCTTTATAGAATTTATAGATTCAGGTGGTGTGCTTTGAGTATATTCTACAGTAACTGCACTATTTGCCGTGATAGAGCTATTTTCCGTACGTTTTATTACACCAGTACTGCTATCAACTATATAATCTATACTTGGCTGATAAGTTGTTTGTCCTGTAAAAACCTTCACATCTTTAACAGGTTGATGATCAAGTTTTATTTCACCCTTAACGAAAGTTTTTTCTACTTTATGGCTACTTCCAGAGCTTGCATCACCACTGCCCCAGGCAAGATGTAGAGATTGCTCTTTTATACTTGCTGCTATTGCTGCTCGACCTGATTGTGTGAGTATTGACATTTGAAAGTTTGGCTCCTGTATTATATATATACACGGTTGCTCAACAATTCGTCCAAACAATATAAAAAAAGTTTAAATAATTTTAAGGCAGCTTTTGAAAATCAACTAAATCATAGAAAAGTAGTGCACCAATACAATATTCCACTGTTTAAATAAGATTTTTGGAAATTAGCCAGTCTTTCTAACTAGCTTATATCAAATTTCGTTATTGGGAAGACCAAGGTGAATATATTTTAAATTTCAGCAATTCACTGAAAATCAAACTCTCTCTCATCCGATTTTCATCTGTCTTATTTAATTTTAGAGAAGTCTTATTTGATCTATTAATAAAATAACTATTGTCTTATTCTATTTTTCATAATAGACAAATTACTCTTATTTAAATTCTGCAGGGTCTCGAAAGAAGAATTAGTAATAAATCTTTGATTATTCGAGGTTTTTATGAAATCTAAAAATTCTTTTTCAGGCGTTGATCCAATAATTGTTAAATATATAAAGTACTATGCTAGCTGTCTTAATCATACTAACTGTTTTATTGATAGGAGTCTTGAAGATATAGAGCTGGAACTTTTTTGTGAGGTTTGGCCTTGCCTTAGTTTGTATGATAAAACAAGAAGTAGCTTTAATACTTTTGTTGCTAATTTAACTAGACGTCGTGCTCGTAACCTCTTGCGTAACCAACTATGCACTAAACGTCAGATTAACTTTGGTATTGATGATAACATACCAGATTCTAAATATCTTGAAGATGATATAATGGTATACATTGACGTAAAAAATATAATCTCAAAATTACCGAAATCTCATAGAAAACTATGTGAGCTGCTTAAGGTTTCTACTATTACTGAAGCTGCAAAAATAACAGGTATACCAAAAACAACTGTCTACAACATTTTAAGGCAAATACGCGATAAATTTTCATCTTTAAAATGAGATTTGCTCGATAAGTTTTGGACGAATTACCTAGGTCACCGTGTATATATATCTGAGTGATTAAACCAGGAGAAAAATGAAAATAATTGATAGAGATGAACGAATGAAGACACAAACAGGAGCAAAAATTGTGATCTTTGGTCCTTACGGTATTGGTAAAACCAGCCTCTTAAAGACTATAAGTGAACCAACACTATGTCTTGATTTTGAAGCAGGTCTGCTTGCTGTTCAAGATTGGCAGGGAGATTCAATTAGTGTTCGTACTTGGAATCAAGCTCGGGATATTGCCTGCCTAATTGGTGGTCCGAACCCTGCACTAAAATCTGATCAGGCGTATAGTCAAAAACACTATGAGCATGTCTGTAGCAAGCACAAAGATCTTCTTTCTGAAGTTTCTAAATACCGATGCATCTTTGTGGATAGTATAACCGTTGCTTCACGTTTATGTCTTTTATGGGCAAGGATGCAACCTGAGTGTTTTTCTGATAGATCGGGAAAAGAAGATAAAAGAGCTGCTTATGGGTTACTTGCTCAAGAGATGATGGCATGGCTCAATCAGTTTCAACACATCAGAGATAAAGACATCATCATAGTTGGCACACTAGGTCAATATCTCGATGACTGTAATCGTTCAACATGGCTACCTCAATGTGAAGGGGCTAAAACTGCTAGTGAGATTCCAGGGATAGTTGATGAGGTAATCAGCATGGTTGGAATCAAGAAAGATGATGGAACAGAGAAACGTTCATTTGTCTGTCAGACTATTAATTCTTGGGGATATCCAGCTAAAGATCGCAGTGGCTGCTTGAATATGGTTGAAGAACCACATTTGGGTAAATTACTTGCAAAAATTAAAGCCAAAACTTTGGCACCTATTGCTTAATTAAAAATTGGAGAATAATTATTATGGAACAAAGCTTTTTCAATATCGGTCAAAAAATTCCCTTTTTCAGTGTGAAAGAATACTTGAATGATCAATCACCAATACCAGAAGATATAATCTCACCAAGAATTTTAACAAAAAGAGGCTTATTGGTACTGGGTGGCCCACCTAAAATCGGCAAAAGCGACTTTTTGATCTCTTGGCTTGTCTACATGGCTGCTGGTAGATCATTTCTTGGTATGATGCCAAATAGACCTTTGAAGATCTTCTACATGCAAACTGAAATTGAGTATGACTATATGAAGGAACGTTTGCAACAGCTTCAACTTGATAAGGAACTTTTGGATATAGCTGCCAATAACTTAATTATCACGCCAAAAGTGCAATTATCTTTCAGCAGTGAAGAAATAGATGAAATCAAAAATACTGTTAAAGAGCGTTTTAAACCTGATATTATTGCAATTGATCCTCTTCGTAACATTTTTAACTCAAGTGAATATGGTAATGAAAATGACAACAGCGCTATGCTATTCTTTTTGCAAAAAACGCTTGAAAGACTGAGGAACATTATTAATCCAGATGCAGGTATAATCCTTACCCACCACACAAAAAAACTATCCAAAAAGATGCTGGAAGAAGATCCATTTCAAGGCCTAAGCGGTGCTGGATCTTTACGTGGATTTTATAGCACTGGCATGGTGATGTTTGCTCATGATGAAGAAAGCACTACCCGTCAAATAGTGTTTGAGCTGCGAAATGGTGAACGTGTGGCAAGCAAGCTTGTCGATAAGATAAATGGTCGTTGGAAACTTGTAGACCAATGGAGTTGATTCTTTTTTTTACTTAATTTATAGGGAACAATATGCTAACAGATTTTTTAACTGATTTTAATACTGCAAAATTAAAGAGTAATTTAATACCAAAAGGTACAATAGTCAAGGTAAAAATGGCAATTAAACCAGGAGGTTATGAAAATTGGTTCACTAAAAGCTATGCTACCGGCAGCATCTATTTAAACGCTGAATTTACTGTCACTGAAGGTCCATATGCAAAACGCAAGATTTTTCAAGTAATTGGTATTAAAAGTGGCAAAGCAAGAGTTGAAGGAGAAGATACTTGGGGAGAATCTGGTCGTTCTATGCTTAGAAGTATTTTGGAGTCAGCACGGAACATTCATTCAAATGACACTTCAGAAAAAGCAGCTATTGCTAGAAAAGTCAACTCTATAGCTGACTTTAACGGGGTAGAGTTTACTGCAAAAGTTGGTATTGAAGCTGATCGGTATGGAGAAAAGAACAAGATTGCTACGGTTATTACTCCAGAACAATCTGAAGTTGATTGGTTGCCATTTTGAAGTACGACGAAGAGAAGCTCTGGATTGCTGTAATTGAGAGAGCTATCAAAGATGCAGCAGGAAAAAATCTAGAGCTAAAGAAAGAAGCAATTAAATGGTTTGATTCAGAGTCTTTTGAAACTGTTTGTGAGCTAGCTAATCTCAGCTCTAAACGTATGAAAAGTATGTATGGGGGTTTTATGCAGAGAAAGGAAATAAAAGGATTATTGATTGATAATATTAAGGAGTGTGTACCTTACCTAATTCCAAACGGTAATTTTTATCGAGAGAGGACTTATGTTGGCAACTGTGACGGGGATATGATTACAGTTAAAATAGTGGGTAAAGAAGCTGGAAATTGGCATAATTTTACTAAAGGAATTAGTGGTGATATCATTGATCTTTGGACTTTAGTGAAAGGTGATATAAATTCCGCTAAGAAGTGGTTAAATACTAAAGAAAACACAACAAAACATAAAATTACATCGTTTTCAGCAAGGCATTACTTGAATGATAAATCACCAATGCCAAAAGATATAATAGGCCCAAGAATTCTAACTCCAAGTGGTCTTTTGGTCATAGGTGGAACTCCAAAAATAGGAAAAAGTAATTTTCTACTTTCCATGTTAGTACATTTAGCTGCTGGAGTATCATTTCTTGGTATGAAGCCTGCAAAGCCACTTAAGATATTCTATCTACAGAATGAAATGGAATATGATTACATAAGAGAGCGCTTACAGAAGCTAAGAATCAGCAAGAAAATCCTTGATGAAGGAACAGAAAACTTAGTTATTACTAAAAAAGTACAGTTAACTTTGAATGTGGAAAAAATAAAGGAAATTATGTCGGAAAATCTCGATGTAAAAACAGTTGATCTTATAGTAATAGACTCTGTTTTTGATTATAGGAGTATGATCTCTTTTCTGCAAAATAGTATTGATGAACTACGCTCTATAACTAATCCTACGGCTGGAGTAATAGTTACACATTACACAAAAAAAGTGTCAACAACCACGTTAAAAAAGAATCCATTTCAAGCATTGAGTGGTGCTAATGTTTTAAGAAGTTTATATACATCTGGAGTAATGATATTTAGGCCAGAAAGGAATACTCTGCAATTGATGTACGAACTTAAAAACGGCAAACCAATACCAACAAAATTCATAAACATGGTTAACGGACGCTGGATAGCCACAGCTTAACCAAATTTCTAAACTTTAAATATATTGGAGATTTTATGGGTATCTATTGTGATTTTAATACTGCAGCTCCACGAAAAAATGCACCGTTAGTAGAAAAAGAACAACTTAAAGCTCAGCTTCTGTTAAATATCAGATCATGCCTTTCATATCTATTACCAAGAGGAACTTTTCGTGGTGATAAGTTTTATGTAGGCAATGTACAAGGTGATAAAGGAAAGAGTCTAGTAGTAGAATTAAGTGGTAGTGAAGCTGGCCTATGGCATGATTTTGCAACAGGAGAAGGTGGTGACATTATCGACCTTTGGGCGGGAGTAAATAGAAAAAGTACAAGAATAGAGTTTCCTGAAGTAATGGCTTCTATAGCTGAGTGGCTTGGTCATTTCAAAACTTCAAGTAGTCCAACTGCATATTGGGATTATTACGGTGAAAACGGCCAAGCTATTGTTAGAATCTATCGTTACGATGATGATAATGGGAAGCGATATCTTCCTTTTGATATAAAAAAGTCCGACTTTGGTGCACCGAAGATAAGGCCACTCTATAATATTCCAGGTATTTTGAAGTCCGATAAAGTTATTCTTGTTGAAGGAGAAAAATGTGCAGAAGCGCTGATAGAGAAAGGAATAACTGCAACAACAGCAATGTCTGGAGCAAATGCACCTATTGAAAAAACAGATTGGACTCCACTTAAAGGTAAACACATTATTATATGGCCAGATAATGATGAAGCAGGTAAAAAGTATGCTGAAAATGCTACTACAAAACTTATTAGTTTAGGTATTGCATCACTTTCTATGATTAAAATTCCAGAGAATAAACCGAAAGGCTGGGATGCTGCTGACTATTTACAAGAAAGCATAAACGTCTCTGATTTTATCAAGAACAACGCAAAAAAAGTAATGATTAAACCGCCACTAAAGATTTTAGACTGGAGTGCAGAACGCTTTGTAGGTCCGGTACCAGAGCAAAAGTTTCTTGTTGAGGGAGTATTTCCTTTAGGAGTTACTTCAATAGTGGCTGCTATGGGAGATACAGGTAAAGGCATGCTTCTTCTTGATCTAGCACTTAAAGTTATAAGTGATAAAGATCAGATATGTAGTTTTGGTTCATTTGTTACTGAGCATGGATCAGTGGTAATTTTTTCAGCAGAAGATGATGCAAGTGAGATACACCGCCGCTTAGAACGACTTGACCCTAAGTGCGAAAGGTTAAAACATAAAGATAAATTATTTATTGTACCACTGCCAAATGTCAGAGGATCACTTACAATACTCAGAAATGTTCGTGGTAAAATCGTTGAAATTTCTCCTGAATTTGAATCAATCATGAAGCAGCTCGAGGAAATAAAAGATCTAAAACTGATAGTATTTGATCCACTTGCTTCATTTATTCATGCAGATATAAATGCTGATCCTGCTGTAGGAGATTATCTGATGTGTTTGCTATCTGATCTAGCGTGTAGTACTGGAGCTTCAATTATTACTGCTCACCACATGAGAAAACCAAAAGGAGAAAAACCTATACTAACTGTTGAGCAAGCAAGAGATGCAATTAGAGGTACCTCTGCCCTTGTTAATGGTGTTAGATGTTCATATGCTTTTTGGCCAATAGAAGATACAGCTAAGCAAGAAATCTTTAGGTCAATGGGGGAAACTCCAAGACAAAATGCTTTATTTAACGGGGCAGTTGTTAAGGCAAATGGGTTAGCTGATCGCACTGTACGTACTTACCTAAGAAATCAAGAAACAGGACTACTAGAAGATATAACAGCGCAATTAAAAGTTAAAGATGTTAGTGATAAAAGTCTTAAGATATACCTTATCAATGCAATTAAACGATCTGCTATTGCAGGACATCCATTTACTCATACAGGAAGCACAGGAGTATATAAACAACGGCATAGGCTACCTGAAATTTTTTACAATATGGGAAGAGACAAACTAGAACGTATGGTACAGGAACTTTTACAGGCGAAGCAGTTAGTAAAAGGAATGTCTAAAGGTTCAAGAGAGGATAAGTGGCTTGACGTTACAACAGGACCATTTGCTTGTGGTGTAGGAAAATTCACTCCTGGAGCTGAGGATTTTAGCTGTAGAGAAAACTTATAAATCTCTACTTTATTTATAAATCCCTCATACAGGTTTAAAGTACTATAAATGGGATTCGAAAATATACTATCAGTTTTCTTAATATCTTATCAAATTATTTATCATTATATGATACAACTTACAGCATATTTATAGTAAGGTGTTAATTATGAAAGAGGCAAAGGAGAATCCAGTAGTTAGATTAAAGGCTACAGCTAAAGAATTCAATTTTAGTAAATTAAGAGTAGATCAAGCTAATAAATTGGCGAATTCCGGTGAAACAATGTTCTTAGATTTTCAAAGGATGAATTTTATTATTAACGGAAAAGAAATAGATAAAAATTTTATTATTGCATTTAAGGAAGGAGCTAAGTACCGCAGAAGCGAACTTTTTAATAGTGATGATATATATAATGACGAAATATTTAACAAAAAAGGAACAAGAGAAATAGATACGGATCATGGCAAAGCATTTGTTGCTTCAGTACTTAAAGATATTGAGAAAGAGATTGTACAAGATGCATTTGGCGAGTTGTGGAAGGATCATTGCGAAAATCCTGAAACTGCTGATAATCAAAAAACTGATTCATATAAGAAAGAATTTAAAGAATTTTACAATGCTGGTCAAGAGTATACCGATCTACTACCTATAGAGAGAGATGAAAACAAGGATTACCGTTCCTTTGCAAAAAAAGTTTTCAAAAAAATGTTTAGATACGCTGGGGCAGAAGTTCCAAGTGATGCTATTTTAGAAGAGCTAGTCACCAATTGTAATCAAGCCGGGTATGAGGCTGCTCCATTTATACAAACCCAACTTGCACTTGGACAGTCGTTCATAGTAGAAAATCCTAAAAAAGTAATAAACATTGATTGTGCTAACCAAAATAATGTAAGAATTAGATCTAACATGAAGCTACCAATACTTTCTGTCAAAGATCATATGCATGGAGATAAAATATGTAATCTGTCCAGTTCATTGGAATTTATAATTGAATCTTGTGATGATAAAGACTTTGTAACATACAGAGATGGTAAATTATCACTTACTATTCCTAAAGAGTTGGAAAACTATAAAGATAATGGCAAGACCTTGTTTGACATTATTAAAGAATATTTTCAGAAATTCTGTGCAGAATTAGGGTTTAAATATGAGACAAAAATACAAATAGAGCATGTCTTAGGTACTCAAATTAAAGTAAGTAACCATTTAGATGGTACGATATCAACCACAGGATCAGATGCAAATGAAGAGTTCATCAATCTTTTAAGGAAAAATCTCAGAGGGAGGTTATTGGGACCAGGAGTTACTCTAGGGGGTGAAGATGTTGATGATATTATTGAAGTCAGAGTATCTGCAGTTATGGATCTATTAAGTGATTATGCTAAATTGGAAGATAATAAAGAAAATAGAGAGTTATTAATAAGTGAAGTAGCAGATAATTTAGGGCTTTTCTTTCAAGGTAAAATAGCACCAGAAGTATTGAAAGAGTTTGATGATAAAATAATAAAGTTGATGAATAGCGAAGGTATAGAAAGTAATATAGATCAACATGTAATGGAATTAGAATCTTTACCTTCTTTGATAAAAGGTGAGGTTGATCATAATCAAGTCCAGTGTGTTGTAAATATTTTTACCAATTTAATTATTGAAGGGAAAAGAGAAATATGCGAAAAAAAAGGTGCGATTAATGCAATTGATGCAATTCATAAGAAGGTAGATAAGGCAATTATTGAACAAGAAAAACAAGCAACCAATAAACAAGATATAGAAAATGATAAATGGACAGATAGAATCAAAAAACAGAGATTATCTATGGAACCACATGAACATTTACATTAAAAACACTGGTATGCTCTTTAAATATCTTAGAGTTTAATCTATTTTTTTATTCAATCTACTTAATCAAAAATATTAACTTTGGAGCCAGAAACTACAACCTATTATAAGCTATGATTTCAATTAAAAAGGGATAAGACATCAAATGGTTGAATTACATTCCTGATTCCTGGGTTATTCACTAAACAGTTAGAAATCAAGGAAGCTAAAACCTGCATAAAACCTAGACTTTTTGACCTACATTCCTAAAAGCATTCCTAGTAACTACATACTTAAAGTGAGCTAATATGGCTGATTTTACCATTCCTAAAACCCTTATATATTATATATATATAATAACAATAGTAATAAATAATAAATAAAATAAATATATAAACTACAAATAAAAATTATCAAAAAGAAGGAAGATCAAAAAGACCACTGCAAAACATTACTTAGATTTTATGAAAAAGATACAATTTAGAGATAATTGCAATTAGTGCGGTTTTAAAGGGATTTTACGACTTCATGGTAACAATTGATCACTGAGACCTAAGTTGCTCGTGTAGGATAGCTTAAAACTCAATTACGAGGCATTTCTTTTGCTTTAAACTTTTATCTTTGTAGAAGAAACCCTTGCCTAGCTTATCACGTTTTTTATTCGTTGTAAAATATTTTTTCAAAATAATAAACCAGATGAACGGCAAAGAACAGAAGCGACTGCGAGACGGAATGCTTTGTGTTGAAGGCCTTGTTTTCCTTTTCTACCTTACTATAAACTACTGATTAAAGATACAAAAATAAAAAGAAGCAAATACAGTATTTTAAAGCATTTTATGAGTTTAGGTTTGTGTGTTTCTATCTTATACTAAAGAGCCTCTATAATACCGCTAAAAACGCGAATAAAAGGCATACAAACTCTATATGAATGTAATCCATTATAAGAGATGAATAAGTTAGAGTTTTGAGATTAACTCAAGTAAATTGCTACAAAAAACGTCCTGTAGACTTAGCAGCACCTAAAGAAAGTATAAAAGGATTGAGACGATAACCATGGTCTTTGCAAGAATATCCTGGCCAGCCAATGTTTTCAATAACGTCGTTACAATTTGCACCAAGCTCTTTGGATAAAATTTCTTTTATTGCTTTAATCATTCTATTTAGTGGCCTTCTAATCTTGTACTCTAAATTGTGAATTTCTGAATTAAAACCCAAGAGCTCTCCTAGTTGATTGATATTAAGGAACTTATATTTTTCTGCTGGCAATCCGCTTTTGAAATCCTGCCAAAACTGAGCTAACAAAACGTGCATAATACCAAGGCGTGCTACTGAATGCTTACTGATAATTTGAATGTTATTTATGTAGATTGAGTTATTTATAATATGCAAATGTAGTATCTTAGGCTGAGATAGCTCAGTGGATGGAACGAGCAACATTTATTAACTTATTATGTTTAATAAACTTATTATAGTATATCTTCAATAAAAAAATAGAATTTTTTGGACGAATTTTGAAGTTACCGTGTATATATATTATGTACACACTACAACGTACCTCTAATTTCTAGTAATGTCAATCTTAACACTCGACCTCGGCAAACAAACGGGCTGGGCAATTCTAACAGATGGAATAATTGAAAGTGGAAGCAAAGGCTTTCATGGTAGTCGTTTTAGCGGAGGTGGCATGTGCTTCTTGAATTTTCGTAATTGGCTTAATTCTTTGAAACATGAGTTCACTGCAGTGTATTTTGAAGAAGTGAGAAGACATCTAGGAACTGATGCAGCGCATTGCTACGGTGGTTTTCTTGCCGTTCTATCTGCTTGGTGTGAAGAGAACAATATTCCCTACCAAGGTGTTAATGTTAAAACTATAAAACGCTTTATAGCAGGCAAAGGTAATGCAAGTAAGAGTGAAGTTATTGAAGCGATACGTGAAAAAGGTTTTTCACCTAGAGATGATAATCAAGCAGATGCTTTGGCATTAATGTTCTACGTTATGAATCTTAGTAAAGATTTTAACACATTAAAAATACCGTAAAAGTGGGTCCTTTCGGCCATAATGGCGGGTTTGGTGGGTTCAACCCCAGGCCTTCTCTAGCGTCAGATATATTTTGAATATTAACTTTTTAATTATTAAGATATGAATTTAGCAATCCACTACTATCCTACTCGAAATCTGGTCGAATATGAGCGTAATCCACGTAAAAATGACGATGTAGTCAACAGAATGTGTGCTTCTATTCGAGAATTCGGCTTTCGTATTCCAATAGTTGCAAAAAGCGATGGTACTGTGGTTGATGGTCATTTAAGACTTAAAGCAGCAAGAAAACTCGGTATGGAGAGTATTCCAGTGGTCTTAAGTGATAATTTAAACGAACCACAAACCAAAGCTTTTCGATTACTTGCCAATCAATCAGCTAATTGGGCAAAGTGGGATGATGATCTTTTAAAAGTGGAAATTCAAGAGCTAGAAGATTTGCAGTTTGACCTTAAAATGACAGGATTTGAATTAGAAAAAGTTCAACATTTCCTTGATGATTTAGATAGTGAAAAAGAAGATTTTTCTGACTTAGCTATTGATGACAAAAAGGTAACAAAACCAGGTGATCTTTGGATTTTAGGTGATCATAGAATCTATTGTGGTGATAGCTCTGTAGTTGAATCATATAAAGCGGTATTAGACGATAAAATGGCAGATATTACCGTATGTGATCCTCCATATAACGTTGATTACGGTAGCAGTCAGGAAAGAGAAGATAAAAAAATATTAAATGATAATCAAGGTGAAAAGTATGAGCTTTTTCTCTACGACATCTGTTCCCACATTTTAGCATATACGAAAGGTGCAATTTACATCTGCATATCATCATCAGAGTTTTCAACGTTGCAAAAAGCATTTGAGGAGGCAGGAGGAAAATGGTCAACATTTATCATTTGGGCAAAGAATCACTTTACGCTAGGAAGATCAGATTATCAAAGACAATACGAAGCAATGCTCTATGGATGGAAAAGCGGCAATAAACGTGAGTGGCATGGAGGTAGAAATCAAAGTGATCTGTGGTTTTATGATAAGCCAATACATAACTCACTGCACCCAACAATGAAGCCAGTAGAGCTAATGGAGAGAGCAATAGTAAACAGCAGCAGATCAGGAGACATAGTACTTGATCCATTTAGCGGTTCTGGCAGCACGATGATTGCATGTGAGAGAACAGGAAGAATTTGCAGAACAATAGAGCTAGATTCAAAATTTGTAGATGTAACCATAAAACGTTGGCAAGTATATACCGGAAGAGATGCCATTTTAGCCAGTACTGGTAAAACTTTTGCAGAAATTCAAGAAGAAAATTCGTAGAAACAAGAGAGAGGAGAAAAAAAAGTGAAAATCACACAAACAGAATGGGCAAGAGAGATAGGAGTATCAAAGCAATATGTCTGTTATTTAGTAAAAAAAGGAATAGTTGAGTTGGAGGATGGACTCATTGACCGAGAACAAGCAAACAGGGCTATAGAAACAATCAGAGATCCAAGTCAACCACTGAGAAGAAAAAACTATTCAGAAAGCGGAGAAAAACTTTCCACGATGTTGCTTAAAACGCGAATAAAAAATGAAATGGAACGAGGTAAACTTCTTGAGGCAAAAGCTAGGGCTGAGATAGGAGAACTTGTAGCAGTAGAAGAAGTAAAGCGCGATGCATTTAATGTAGCAAGAGTTGTCCGTAATAATTTACTTAATATTCCAAATAGAGTTTCAGCATTGCTTGCATCACTGAGTGACACTGAAAAGATTCATATGGCGCTAACTGAAGAGATTACAAACTCACTTGAAGAATTATCTAACACTAAATTTCAAATATAAAAAAGATTTTGAATATAAAATGTCTGATAACTTAAGTTTAGAGTTAATAAAATGTCTCATCAATCAACCAGGAGTAGATGTAAATGTTAGAGGATTAAACGGAAAAACCCCACTACATTGCGCTATAGAGTTTGATGAATTAAGTATGGTAGATCTGTTACTCACGAAAAAGAACATTAATCCTTTTATAGAAGATAATGATGGTAAAACATCTCTTGATTACGCCAAAGAAGGGAAAAAAGCAGAAATATTACAAGCGCTAATTAATAACAAATACGGGTCAGAACAAGATAGCTTACTTCATTTAGCTGCAATGATAGGTGAAGTTAATGCAGTTAGATATTTGATAGGAAAAGGCATTGATGTTAATGTACGAAATACTCTGCATCATACTCCATTACATCTAGCAGCAGGCATAGGACATGAAAATATTGTCAAAATTTTAGTGAAAGAAGGAAATGCTGAAATAGATGTCTTTGATGCACGAAATCAGACACCAATGCACTATGCAGTTAATAACAAAAAGTTGGAAATAGTAAAGTTACTGCTAAAGCTTGGAGCAGATGTGAATAGTGCACGCATGGGACAAAACTCAATGAAATTGTCACCTGTGCATATAGCTGTAAGTAATACTAATTACGATGAAAGAGACTTATGTCTTGATATCCTCAAATCCTTAATAAAGGAGCCTAATGCTCAAGTCAATTTGCAAGACTACGAAAGTAAAACACCACTACATTACGCTGAAAGACTTAAAACAATAGAAGTTTTACTAACACGAGAAGATATAGACCCTCTGGTAAAAGACGATAGCGGCAAGACACCATTTGATTACGCTAAACCTGAGATAAAGAAGGCTTTGATGAGTAATAAATACGGTTCTGAAAAGAATAGTCTACTCCATTTAGCTGCACAAAGAGGAGAAATTGAGATTGTAGATGCAATTTTAAAAGAAGAAATCAATATTGATATTGTAAATAATAAAGGTCTATCACCAATTTATCTTGCTGCAGAAAAAAGGCATTTACATGTAGTAAAGTTATTGCTGAAAAAAGGAGCAAACTATACACCTGTTTTGCACTTAGCAATCAAGTCAAATAATTTAGAATTGCTAAAAACTTTATTTAAAGAAAAGAGCATCAAATTACCAGACGAGATAGGCAAGTCTGTACCAGTTTATTATAGGTGTATAGAACATAGAGATGCAAAAGTAAGAAAATACAACAATGTGATCTGTGTTTTTACCTCAGTAAGTGCAGTAGCAATAGCGGTATGTATAGGGTTAACAGCAACAACAATAAGCAATGCAATCATTTTTGCAACAATAACAGGGATATTTGCACTTATTATAGCAATAATGATAAGTGAGGTGAGCAAAAGATATATAGAAAACGAATTTCAGAAAAAGATGTTTATGGAACTGGAGGAGTGTAGTTCTACTGTTAATGACGTTGAGTTAGAACCAATTACTAGTAGATGCAGACAATGATATACGCTAGAGCTTTTTCTGAAGGTTTAAGACCAGATCCCCAGCTTAAAGTGTCAGAGTGGGCAAATGAGTATCGAGTTTTAGCACCAACTGCAGCATCAGAGCCAGGAAAATGGAGAACAGAGAGAACTCCTTATTTAAAAGAGATCATGGATTCACTTTCTCCGTCCTCACCAGCAGAAAAAGTAGTATTCATGAAAGGAGCGCAGATTGGTGGAACAGAAGCTGGTAACAATTGGATTGGCTACATCATAGATCAGACTCCTGGTCCAATGCTGGTAGTACAGCCAACAGTTGAAATGGGAAAACGTTGGTCGAAGGGAAGATTTGCACCGTTAATAGAGAGTACGCCATGTTTAAAAAGTAAAGTAAAAGACCCAAGGTCAAGAGATTCAGGGAATACTGTACAAAGTAAGGAGTTTCCAGGTGGAATAGTAGTAATAACTGGAGCGAATAGTAGTGTAGGACTGAGATCTATGCCAGTAAAATATCTCTTTCTTGATGAAATAGATGCTTACCCAGGAGATTCAGGAGGAGAAGGAGATCCAGTACTGCTCAGTATTGCTCGAACTAATACATTTGCAAGGCGAAAGATTTTTTTAGTATCGACACCAACGATTCATGGAATAAGCAGAATTGAGAAAGAATTTGAAGCAACAGATAAGCAGTACTTTTTTGTACCATGTCCGTATTGTAATTACTATCAAGTTCTAAAATGGTCACAAATTAAATGGGAAAACAACGACTCAAGAACAGCACATTATGTCTGCACTGAATGTAGCGGCAAAATAGAAAATCATCAAAAGACAGAGATGCTTGAGCGTGGAGAATGGAGACCTACTAATAGAGTAAAAGGTGAGAAAAAAGGATTTCATCTTTCAAGTCTTTATAGTCCAGTAGGCTGGTATAGCTGGACTCAAGCAGTAGAAGATTTTCTTCATGCAAAAGAAAGTGAACAATTACTAAAAGTTTGGATAAACACAACGCTTGGAGAAACTTGGGTAGATAAAGGAGAAGTACCAGACTGGAAGCAATTATTTAACAGGAGAGAATTTTTTCAGATTGGCACAGTACCTAGGAGAGAAGTAGTACTTACTGCAGGAGTAGATGTCCAAAAAGATCGTCTAGAGGTGGAAGTTGTAGCCTGGGGAAAAAGCCGTGAAAATTGGTCAATAGACTACCGAGTATTTGAAGGAGATACAGGAGGTGGAGAAGTATGGAAAAAGCTTTCGGAGCTTCTGAGTCATCATTTTATCGGTAAAAATGGGCTTGAATATATGATAAGTATGATGGCAGTTGATGCAGGATATGCAACACAGGAAGTATACAACTGGGTAAGAGGTCATCAAGGATCTGGAAGAGTAATGGCAGTCAAAGGTGTAAATAAAGCACTAGTACCACTTAGCAGCCCAAGTAGAGTAGATATAACAGTTGGTGGTCAAAAGCTAAAGAGAGGAATAAAGCTCTGGCCAGTGGGAGTATCGATATTAAAGTCAGAGCTTTTTCAATTACTTAATATTTTGAAAGAAGAAGAGAAAGTGCCAGCAGGATATTGTCATTTTCCGGAGTATGCACCTGAATATTTTAAGCAGCTAACGGCAGAGCAATTAGTCAGCAAGGTAGTAAAAGGATACACTAAACAAGAGTGGCAGAAGGTAAGAGAAAGAAATGAAGTACTAGATTGCCGAATTTACGCAAGAGCAGCATCGATAGCACTGGGAATAGACAGATGGCCAGAGAGTAAGTGGAATAGTTTGAGTGAAAAACCAGAAAGTAAAAAATCAAAGAAAATAGTGAAAAGTAAATGGATCAGCAAGTAGTAAATGTATAACGAAGATTATTTAATTCAAGTCGAAGAAGCGATAAAGAAACTACAAAATGGAGAGAGAGTAGTATCAATTGCGTATGGTGATCATGTTGTGAAATATGCTGAAGTCCAGATAAATGACTTGCTGAATCTACGGCAACGTATTAAAGCTGAACTAAAAGTTGCAGGTGTGAAGCCAAAGAGGAAAATTGTTTTTTCAACGAGCAAGGGGATTGACAAAATTATGTAAAAATGTTATAGTTCACAGTTGATATCTTACAGTGAATAATATGGCTCAAAGTCAAGGAAGGCTTAATGTTAATGTAAATTTTGAGGGGGAATTTGCTCAGTACCTTACAGAAATGGCGAAAGTTCAAAATAGAACTATAGAAGAAGTTGTAAAGGACCTAGTGGAAGAAGAAATTGAAGCAAGTAAATTATCTGAAGAAGATGATGAAATAGATGAAGTAGATATAGAGTTAGCTAAGCTTTCTCTTGAGCGTGATGCTAGAGGTGATGAAGAAATTAGAAGTGAGGATGTAGACTGGAATAGAATATTATCTGCAAAAACAGTCTAAAAGTGGAGATACAAGCTGAGATACGATATTATCTATTCAAAAAAAGTTCTTGAGGAAGACTTTCTTGCATTACCACCAACGATAAGATCTAGAGTGAGAAGAGCTGTAGATAGTCGTCTTGCAACCAACCCTAGAGCAATAGGTAAAGCATTATCTCATGAATTTAAAGGGTATTTTAGGATACGAGTAAGTGACTATCGTGTAATTTATAGGATAAACTACTCAAAACACACAGTAACTATTACTGCAATGGGACATCGAAAGGACATTTATGAACGCAGCCCAGAATAAGATTGTGCACAAGCCTCATGCATAATTTATAAAGTGTTAACAACCAGGCTATCCAGCAGCTTGCTGTAATTTTTTAATGTCAGATTTGTGCAATAAACTGCTGCATAATTAACAATTCAAAAATGCTATTAAAATCATTCAAACAATTATTCAACAAACCAAAGATAAAAAGCTCTGCATGGGATGCAGCAGGTTCAGGAAGAAGATTTTTTCACTTTCAACCAGAGTTAGGAAGTATAAACAATTTGCTTTCTCAAAGCCTTGAACACTTACGTAGTCGATCACGTGATATGGTAAGGAAAAACCCTTATGCTGCTAATATTATTGATACCATAGTAAGTAACTCTATTGGAACAGGAATAAAACCGCAATCAAAGGCTAAAGATCCAGAATTTCGTAAAAAAGTGCAAGAATTATGGCTGAGATGGACAGATGAAGCGGACAGTAGTGGAATAAGTGATTTTTATGGACTACAGGCATTGGTTTGTAGGAGCATGGTTGAAGGGGGTGAATGTTTTGTACGACTGAGGACGAGAAAATCTGGAGATGGTTTATGTGTACCTTTGCAATTACAAGTACTTGAATCTGAACATTTAGATAATAAGAGTAATCAGACACTTTCCAATGGCAACGTTATCAGAAGCGGCATAGAATTCAACCGACTTGGGCAAAGAGAAGCATATTACCTATTTCGAGAACATCCAGGAGAAGGGTCATTTGGAGAATCAGTTCGTGTACCAGCAAATGATGTTTTACACATCTACAGACCCCTAAGACCTGGGCAAATACGAGGAATACCGTGGTTGTCCAGTGTACTTTTAAAGCTCTATGAACTTGATCAATACGATGATGCAGAATTAGTCAGGAAAAAGACAGCAGCGATGTTTGCAGGATTTATTACGAGACTTGATCCTGAAGCAAACATAATGGGAGAAGGAGAAAGTAATGAACAAGGAGTAGCGCTATCTGGGTTAGAGCCAGGAACTATGCAATTACTTGATCCAGGGGAAGACATAAGATTTTCAGAACCATCAGATGTTGGAGGAAGTTATGAAGCATTCATGAAACAGCAGCTCAGGGCAATAGCAGTAGGCACAGGGATAACGTATGAGCAGCTAACAGGGGATTTAACGGGTGTCAATTATTCATCAATCCGAGCTGGGTTAATAGAGTTTCGTAGGAGGTGCGCGATGTTACAGCATAACGTGGTAGTATTTCAATTTTGCCGTCCAGTATGGGATAGGTGGTTAGAATTAGCCCTACTCTCAGGAGAACTCGATATAGGAGAAGAATGGACAAAAAAAGGGGCAAAAGAAGTAAAATGGATAGCGCAAGGGTTTGATTGGGTGGACCCGCTGAAAGATCAGCAAGCACAGCAAATGGCGGTAAGAAATGGCTTCAAAAGTCGAGCAGAAGTAGTATCAGAAATGGGTTACGATGTAGAAGAAATTGACCAAGAAATAGCAGAAGATCAAAAGCGAGCTAATTCTTTTGGACTTTGTTTCGATTCTGATGTTAATCATAAAAGGGAAGGAAGGTGATGTGGATAAATAAACCAGTAGTGGTAGAGAGAAGAAGCTTTGAACTACTATCATTATATAACAGCAAACAACCTATCTTTAAGAACTTAAAGCATTTTCATATAAACCCAAAAGGAATAGCAATAATACGTATTTATGGAGTTTTGACAAAAAAAACAGAAGCTTTTGATCATATTTTAGATATGACTTCGTATGAAAATATTCATGAAGAGATAGAGAGTGCTTTAGGAGATAAAAGCATAGAGACGATTCTACTTGACATAGATAGTCCAGGAGGGGAAGTAAACGGTGTCTTTGACCTAGCTGATTTTATTTATGAATCAAGAACAAAAAAGAGAATTATTGCAATAGCAAATGATGATGCATATTCTGCTGCATATGCTATAGCTTCTAGCGCTGAGAAGGTATTTGTGAGCAGAACTTCTGGTGTTGGCAGTATTGGAGTAATAGCAAGTCATATCGATCAAAGTAGGTTTGATGAAAAGCAAGGTATTAAGTACACCACAATCTTTGCTGGTAGTCGAAAGAATGATTTAAACCCACATGAGCCAATGACGTCTGAAAGTCTGGGAAGCTTACAAAAAGAAGTAGACCGACTATATGAAATGTTTGTGCAGCTGATAGCAAGGAACAGAGGTCTTTCAATTGAAAAGATTCGATCAACAGAGGCAGGGCTATATTTTGGGGAGAAAGCAATAGAAATAGGTCTTGCAGATGGAGTTACAACATTTTTTGAATTTATCAACAATCATAAAAGTAGGAGTGTTAGTATGACAACTATTGAGGAAAGCTACGAGAACTGTCGTAGAGAAATTTTAGAGATAATAAGATTATGTAATGTATCAAAGATGCCAGAAAAGATAGGAGAATTTATTGAGCAAAGCGTAAGTGTTGAGCAAGCACGGGAAGTTTTAATGGAGTTACTTGCAGAGCGAACGAAAAAGACAGAGATACTGAGTGCAATACCACAGAATTCAGGAGAAGAATTGATGATGCAGGTAGCTAAAGCTAGAGCACAATCAAGTATTTAAGTTTTTTTATAACCGCCGCGTACAATAACTACAAACATGGCGGTAAAACTAAAGGAAAAAAAGGAGAAAAGAAAATATGACATGTATAACCGAACAAAATAATCTAGGTGACTTATTAAAGTATGAGGCATCAAGTCTATATTCAAGAGACCAGATAAATGTAGCGAAAGGTCAAAATATTAAACTTGGTACAGTAGTTGCCAAGAAGACAGATGATGGTTTTATTAGAGTGCTGAACCCCACTGGAACAGACGGCACACAAACAGCAGTAGGAGTAATTACAACCGATATACATAGCAAAGATTCTGATATGAAAGGAGTAATTATTACTCGCAGTGCAATACTAGCAGATCATGCAGTGGTGTGGCCAGCAAATATCACTGAAGAACAGAAAGCTGAAGCAATAAAGCAACTTGAAGGACGAGGGATCATTATCCGCAAGGGAGTGTAACTTAAATTAATAAGGGGGAAAAAGAATGCAAAATCCATTTACGAATACAGCATTTAGCATGACGGCACTAACAAATGCGATGAATATATTGCCGATAAATTATGGACGTGTTGAAAATTTAAATTTATTTCCAAGTAGGTCAGTAAGATTTAGACATATTACGATAGAAGAACACAACGGAGTGTTAAGTTTACTACCAACGCAAGTACCCGGAGCACCAGCAACAGTGGGAAAACGAGGAAAACGGAAAATAAGAACATTTACGATTCCGCATATTCCGCATGATGATGTAGTACTGCCAGAAGAAGTGCAGGGAATAAGAGCATTTGGATCAGAAAGTGAACTGAAAGCGCTGGCAGACGTAATAACTGACCATTTACAGCTAATGAGAAACAAGCACGCAATAACATTAGAGCATTTGCGTATGGGAGCGCTGAAGGGAATAATTTTAGATGCTGATGGGTCGGAATTATTAAATCTGTACAACGAATTTGAAATAACACCAAAAGTAGTAAATTTTGCCCTTGGAACAGCAACAACTGATGTAAAGCGTAAGTGCTTGGAGGTATTGCGACATATTGAGGATAACTTAAGTGGTGAATATATGACGGGAATTCATGCACTGGTAAGCCCTGAGTTTTTTGATGCATTAACTTCCCATAGTAAGGTGAAAGAGGCATATGAGAGATGGCAAGAAGGAGCAGCGCTAAGGAATGATATGAGGTCAGGATTTACATTCTGCGGAATCACATTTGAGGAATATAGAGGGCAAGCAACTGATCCTGAAGGAACCGTAAGAAGGTTTATAGAAAGAGATACAGGACACTGTTTTCCAGTAGGAACAGCGAGCACATTTACAACATATTTTGCACCAGCAGATTTTAATGAAACAGTAAATACACTAGGACAGCCACTCTATGCAAAACAAGAGCCAAGAAGATTTGATAGAGGGACTGATTTGCATACGCAGTCAAACCCTCTGCCAATGTGCCACCGTCCAGCGATACTAGTCAAGATCGTTGCAACATAGGTAGAGCAAATATAAAGCGGTGTGAGGCAGAAGAATGCTTTACCTCTTCTTAGCATATAAATGTTAGTATATAGCGGAGAAACGTGCAAGAGAATATTAAGAGATTATTTAAAGATTGTTTTGCCCATTTAGGAGAAGTGGCTTTATATAAATCAAAGGATAAGTCATATATGGTACAGGTATTAAAGCAACAGCCAGATAAATTATACGAGATTGGTGAAGGACAATTTGTGGGAGAGATGCTTTTTCTTGAGGTAAGCATTTTTGATATACTGAGGCCAATTGTAGGAGATATTTTTGTTATAGGTGATTGCAAATACAAAATACACACACCACCACTTAGAGATAAATCTGGAATGGTCTGGCGAACCGAAGCGTATGGGGTGTAAAATGTCTGTTCATATAGAAGTTGAGGTAATAGAAAGTGTAAATGCTAAAAGAAAAAAAATAGAATTAGCAATAGTGAGAGCGTTAAACAGAACAGCACTATGGCTAAAATTGAAGACAGCAAAAGAAATTAGTGAGGAAAAGAAGATAAAATTAAGTTTGATAAGAAAGAGATTAAGAATTTTTAAGGCGAAAACTAGCAGATTAGAAGTGTTAATTAGAGCAAATCTCTATGACATTAGAGCATCGACAATTGGCAAGATACAAAAAACAAGAAGAGGATCGAAAGTAGGAAAGCATGAGTTTATAGGAGGATTTGCAGCAGTTATGCCAAAAGGAAATAGCGGTATGTTTAAACGTGAAGGAAGGGCAGCATTGCCAATAAAGGAAGTTAAGTTGCCACTGAAACCTGAGGCTTCAAGGATAATAGGGAATCTTGTTAATTATGAAGTTGAAAAGGTATTTGAAAAATATTTTATACATTACATGAGTTAAATTATATGCATGACAAAGTTCTGGAAAGATTTACATCAAGCAATTTGCAGCACACTGAAGGAAGAAATACCGTCTATACAGACATGTGAAATTTATCCAGCAATAAGGAAAGAATTATTAGCGCCAGCGTTATTTGTAGAGCTTGTGAGTTTAGAATCGGGAAAAGATCCTGGAACAGAGGAATTAGCGCTGAAAGCAAGATTTGAAGCGAGAATTGTAGTTGATGGAACAGTCGAGTATTCCTCGTTAGTTGTAAGGTCATTAGCAGCAGAAGTAGCAAGAGTAGTAAATAAAAATACTTGGAACGTGAAAAATGTTTCACCAGGAGAATTTATATCAGGAGGAGGAGATGATTTTAGGCCAGAGCTCGATGCATATTTAGTGTGGTTGGTTGAATGGGTTCACTATCTGCATTTTGGAGAATCAGTCTGGTTAGAGGGGAAAATTAAGCCACATAAAATAGCAGTGGGAGAAATGCATGTTGGAAAATAATTTTGCCATTGCAGAGTTACAGAGAAAAGTAGCGAATATTATTCGTATCGGAATTATTAAAGAAATAGATTATGAAAAAGCAAAAGTAAGAGTGAAAATAGGAGAATTTTTAACAGATTATCTGCCATGGGTAACGAGCAAAGCAGGAAAAGATAGAGATTGGTCTCCACCAGATATCGGTGAACAGGTTATGATATTTTCTCCTTTTGGTGAACTATCATTAGGAGTGGTATTAGGAGGAATATATCAGGAAAAATACCCTGCACCAGAGAATAAAAAAGAAATAAATAGATAAAATTTCAAGATGGAACAAGATTGTTATATGATAAAGGGAAGCATCATTTAGAGATTGAAGTAGTGGACAAAATAACACTGAAGGCTGGGAAATCAAGTATAGAAATGACAAAAAGTGGAATAAAACTGAAAGCAGAAAGGATTGACTTAAATTGAACAAAGGAATAGTAAGGTTAGGAGACTATTGTGGAGAAGCTATACCACATTTCTGCATTAGCGGAAGTAATAATGTTTTTGTAAACGGTAAGTCAATATGTAGACAAGGAGACAGTTTTAGTGAAGGAAAAGTAATGATTCAAGTATCAAAAACAGTGTTTGCAAATGGTCTTAGTGTAGGAAGAGTAGGAGATATAGTTTCATGTGGGTTTAAAGTAATAAAAGGCAGTGAAACCGTGTTTGCAGGCTAAAAATGAAAGGAATGGATGCTAAAACAGGGAAAGCGTTAGAAGGAATAGAGCACTTAAAGCAATCGATAATTGATATACTGACCACACCGATAGGATCGCGAATTATGATGAGGGATTATGGGTCTAGGCTATTTGAATTAGTAGATAAGCCAATCAGTAGGGATTTAACACTAGAAATTTACGCAGCAACAGCAGAAGCACTGGGGAAATTTGAGAGGAGATTTAAGTTAGAAAAAGTAAAGATTGCTGAAGTTAAAGAAGGAAAAATGACTCTTGTACTTGAAGGTATTTATCTTCCAGAAGGCAAATTCATAGATATTAGAGGAATAGTTGTTTAGAAATGCAGACACCTAATATTATTGAAAAGCTGAGTTATGAAGAAATCTTTTCGAGAATGAAGGAAGAATTGGTCCGTAGAGATGAAACCTTTTCAGCATTAGTTGAAAGTGATCCAGCGGTAAAGATTATGGAGGTAGCAGCATGGAGAGAACTTTTGCTCAGAGAAAGAATAAATGAAGCAGTAGAGAGTAATTTACTGAAATTTGCAGTAGGAGAAGATCTTGATAATTTGGCTGAGTTTTACGGAGTGGAGAGGCAGAAAGAAGAAGATGATGAAAGATTTAGAAAGAAGGTAAAAGCAAAAATAAAAGGCTGGAGCACATGTGGGAGCAAGGAGTATTATAGGTATCATGCACTGTCAGCAGATAGTAGAGTAAAAGATGCATTAGTAGAATCACCTATACCAGGGAAAGTACAAATTTCAATCTTATCAACACAATTATCCACAACTGGCATAGCGTTAGAAGAGCTACTAGAAATTGTAAAAAAGCAGGTTACTAGAGATGATATAAGGGTTTTAACAGATACAGTAACAGTAATTGGTTGCAATATTACGGAAATAGATATTCACAGCAGAATGAGCATAAGTCCTGTAATATCGAAGGAGGAAATCAAGAAGCAGTTCATTAAGAAGTTTGAAGCAAATAGAAGGCTGGGATGGAATGTTACAAGATCTTGGATAATAGCAAATTTGTTTGTAGAGGGTGTAGAAAACGTAGAATTAATCGAGCCAAGAGAGGATGTTGTGGTTCTGGGGAATGAGTGTGCGGTGCTTAGCTACGTCAAGTTAGATAGGATTTAAAACGTATTTTTTGCTTTGTGGAATCATACCAGTGAGAGGATTACGTGCAATAAGTGGTTTAAGGTTTACTGGATAAAAATGACCAATGTTATGCAGACGAAAAGATTCTCCTTCTCCTAGCTGTTGCAACTTATTTTTTAAGGTATTAACAATATAGTCAAATATCAAAGAAAGTATTTTTAATACCGAGAATATCTTTGTTTTTTATCAGTTCTGCAATGATCTCTTGCTTACTCATAAGCTACCTAAATAAAGGAAATTAAAGCAACTTGAAAGAAAAGACAAATGAAAAGTTTATTACCGCCAAACGCAACAAAGCAAGAAAAAGCGCTAGTAGAAACAATCGACTATAAAGTTAATCCAAGTTGCATAAGAGGGTTTAAATTTAGATTAGAAGAAGAAACATTGCCGTGGTTGATTGAGGAATATGGTTTAGAAGAGATACTGCGTTGGGTAAAAGATAGAAGAAAAGCCGTAGTAGAAGGAGTAAAATTTCAAAGACTGAGAGGAACTCCAGCATCACTAAAAATAGCACTAAAATGGGCAAATATAGAAGATATTACAATTATTGAGGAGCCACCTGGTAAACATTTTTTCGAGTTGCAAATAGGAATAAGAGATGTTCCAAATGACTTTTTTGTAGATGCAGTAGTAGAGCTGACAAAACTATCATTACCTGCAAGATCCAGATTGATGAGAATTTTTAACGATTATTATAATGCACAGAGATTTATATTGGATGAGAGTTTATTTGGAGATCTTCTTTCTGACTATTCAGGGGTAAAAATAGAAAAAGATGGACCGGTGTTATCATTTGGAAGAGTGAACTTTTTCAGATCTAGCAATCCATTAATTGAGGTTATAGAGAGTTATCTACGCGATCATCATGAACAAGCTTTAAGCAATGATATATATCGCTTGGATGTAGCAATACTTGGAGAAACCGAGCCTCACACAAAGAATTATAACGGTATTTATGAAAGAAATCATGTGTGGTATAACTTCAAAGCACTATATCCGCTACCACAGAGCTTATTACCTGAGATTAAGTTTGCTAAAGCGCAGATAGTATTATCAGATAGCTGGAATTTAGGGAAAGTAAATGCATGTTTTCCAGTAAGTAGCGTAGAAGAAGAAGGAAATAAATTTGTATTGGGAAGTAGTAAACTGTCTGAAGAACTGTGGAATTTAAAATACAAGCCAATTTTAGAAAGGTTTAGCGTTACTCACCACTACAAAGTAGAAGATTTTACCAATCAAAAAGTTATAAGATATGGTTTAGCAAAGCACTATGTTCATTTTGAAAGCGAATTAAATTCAGAGCAAAAGGATTCAATACATGAACCGGAAAATTACATTTTAGTGTTGTACCTAGGTGTACTAACATGGCACGAACATCGACATTTGCACAGAAGTTGGAAAAATAGTCAAGTAATATCTATAATAAGTTAAGTACTTATATTTATATCCTCATATATTATATTAATAATAGGTTAAAATATATGAAATAAAAAGAAAAAGACTTGCTTTCTTATGCTAAAACGGACATGACTTGAATAGCGGCAGGTAAATATAAGAAATTTGTCTGGCGCTAGAAAAGCTAATTTTGTGAGGTATGCAATGGGGTTCAACGAAGAAAAGAGAGAATCTTTTAGTAAGTTTTTTAAAGAAGTATCAAGTAACGGGTTTGAAAACATTAATAAAAGAAATGAAGAAGGAGAGACGATATTACACCAAGCAGTGGAAATCTCTGATTACAAAACAGTAAGGTTATTAATAAATAAGGGAGCAAATGTGAATGCAAGAGATAAAAAGGGTTATGCACCACTGCACTGCGCAGTATTTGCGAGAAGTTTAGAAAATGTAAAAGTGCTGATCAGGGGAGGAGGAGAAGTAAATGCTACTCAATATATCAACGGATGTACGCCACTGCACTCTGCATGTAGGCTAGGGGCAGGAATTGCAATAATAAAAGAGCTAGTAAAAGCAGGAGCTGCAGTTAATCAACTGGATAAATATGGTGCAACACCAATGTACTATATCTGGGAAAGTGAAAGGTATGGCCTATGGGATAATGGAGAGAATGAAAAGGCGAGGAAATTTCTGGGAAAGCAAGGCGGAATAACAAAAAGTAGAGAACTGACGTGCTATGGAATAGAGAGGCTAGTGGGAGAAATAGCAGACATGTTGAATAGGAGTTATTTGCCTGAGTTAAAAATAATAGAGATAGGAGAAATAAGGAAGAAAGATAAGTCACTAATAAAGGAAGAATGTAAAAATTTAGCAAGCAAAATAATGAGCCAAGTGAACGAAATGATAGATGAGGTGGTGGAGGCAGACTTAAGCAAGATGTGGTGAGGAGGGAGCTCAAAAAGATGAGCAAAGAGTTTGGTTGCGAAAATTTCAAAGGGAAAGTGAGGTATGTTATGTCAAGGAAAGAAGCAAGGAATGTTTTTGATAGGTTATTGAAAGCATTATCAGAAAACAGGTTTCAACAAATAAATGAAAAAGACGCAGCAGGTTGCACAATATTGCACCGAGCAGCACAGGTGTCAGAGCCAGAAGTAATAAAGTTATTAATAGAAAAAGGTGCAGGTACAAACGATAGAAACAATAGAGGCGAGACACCGTTGCACCTAGCAGCGTTTTTAGGAAGAAGAAAAAATGTGAAAGTGCTGATAGAAGGAGGAGCTACAGTAAATGCAAAATCAAACAATAAAGCAGTACCACTACACTTAGCCTGTTTAGCAAGAAGAATAGGAACAATAGAAGAGCTGATAAATGCAGGAGGAGATCTTGATACAGTAGATAAATTTGGATGTAGCCCACTAAACTATGCAAAAATTTACCCGAAAGTGACAAGTTATCTAGAAAAGAAGGGAGTGAATATGAGAGATATAGAAGTGATGTATGGAGGAGCAAACAAGGCAATAGAGGAGGTAATGGAGAAACGAGACTGAAAAAATGAAGTCACTTAGAAAAGGAGGTATTGTTTAACAGGTTAAATAGATAGACATACATCTTAATATATTATATTAATATTCGAAAAAATGTGTAAATTTAGCAAAAAAAACTTGCTTTTTATGCCAAAACAGCCCTAAGTGAAAAAGTAGCTAGTAAACAAACAAGATTTGCTAAGCACTAAAGTGAGCCAAATTGGAGGCACTTTATATTACATTAATAGCTGAGGAAAGTTATGGTAAAATTTAGTAAAAAAGAAAGAGAAGAGTTTAATAAGGCGTGGAAAGAGGTATTAGATAACTCAATAGAAAATATTAATAAAAAAGACACAAAAGGAAGGACGATATTACATTACGCAGTAGGAATGCCAGATCCAAAAAAAGTGAGGTTATTAATCAAAAAGGGAGCAGATGTAGATGCAGCAGATGCCGGGAAATATAGACCACTGCACTTAGCAGTCATGGGACAACGTGTAGAAAATACAAAAGAGCTGATAAAGGCAGGAGCCGATGTAAACGCAGTGGAACGAAGTAGCAAATTTGCTGCGTTACACCTTGCCTGCATGGTAAGTGAGATAAAAATAGTAGAAGAACTAGTAAAAGCCGGAGCGAATATAGAGCAAAAGGATAAATTTGGCAAAACAGCAATGTATTATACGAGAAAAAATAAAGAGATAATAGAAGTGTTAGAGAACGTAAAAATGGCAAATAAACAGAGGGAGTTCATAGAAAAAATAAAAACCGTATCGGAAAGTACGGCAGCAGGTGTAAAAGAAGAGCTTGTGGATGGGAAAGTGCTATAGCGTTTAAAAATTCAGGTGATTATATGGAAAAAAAAGTAGAAAAAGAGGTAGAATATTTAGAGAAAAAAGCGTTGGAAGAGCTGAGGAAAATATGGAAGAAGGTATTTGAGGAAGAGGCACCTAGACATTCAAAGAAGTATCTAATACCGAGGTTAGCATATAGAATACAGGAGAAAGCGTATGGAGAAATATCAAGAAAAGGGGCAAAAAGACTAGAATATCTAGCAGATCGGTTAGAGAAGGGAAAAAGAATAAGTAGTGATAAACTGCCAGTAGCAGGAACAGAGCTAATATTAGAGAGAGGGGAAGAGACGCATGCGGTAATGGTAACAGATAAGGGTTTAATCTACAGAGAAGAGTTTTATACGTCATTGTCAGCAGTAGCAGGGAAAATAATGGGAATGAGTTACAACGGACCTTTATTGTTTGGAATGCGTGATAAAAGTGGAAGTTGAGAATGTTAAAAGAGGTAAGATGTGCAATATATACGCGAAAATCAAATGAAGACGGTCTAGAGCAAAAGTTCAACAGCTTGGACGCGCAACGAGTAGCATGTGAAAAGTACATAAAAAGCCGAGAAGGCTGGGTAGTATTGGCAAAAAGATACGATGATGGAGGATATTCAGGAAAAAATTTAGAAAGACCAGCGATAAAGGAGTTGTTTGAAGATGTAAAGGCAGGAGAAGTAGATTGTGTAGTAGTATATACATTAGACAGGCTATCAAGGGAAACAAAAGATAGTATAGAAGTGACATCATTTTTTAGAAGGCACAGAGTAAATTTTGTAGCAGTAACGCAGATATTTGACAATAATACGCCAATGGGAAAGTTCGTACAAACAGTGTTATCAGGGGCAGCACAACTAGAAAGAGAAATGATCGTAGAGAGAGTAAAAAACAAAATAGCAACATCAAAAGAACAAGGATTATGGATGGGAGGAACTTTACCGCTAGGGTATGATGTAAAAGATAAAGAATTAATAATAAATGAGAAAGAAGCAAAGACAGTGAAGCATATATTTGAAAGATATTTGGAGCTGAAGTCAATGGCAGAATTGGCAAGGGAGTTAAACAGAGAAGGATACCGAACAAAGAGATTTGAAGCAAAGTCTGATGGAGGAGAAATCTTTAAAAAAGCAACGGTAAGGAGAATAATAACGAATCCAATATATATGGGAAAAATAAGGCATTATGAGAAACAATATGAAGGAAAGCATGAAGCGATAATAGAAGAAAAAAAATGGCAAAAAGCGCAAGAATTAATAAAGAATCAACCGTATCAAGGGAAAAAATATGAAGAGGCACTACTAAAGGGAATAATCAAGTGCAAGAGCTGTGATGTGAATATGACACTGACGTATGCGAAAAAGGAGAATAAGAGGTATCGATATTATATATGCAATAACCATTTAAGAGGAAAAGATTGTGGATCAGTGAACCGAACAGTAGTAGCGGGAGAAGTAGAAAAAGAAGTGATGAAGAGAGCAGAACGCCTATATGAAAATTTGGAAGAAAAAGCGGAAGAGTGGAAAAATTTAAGTTTTGGAAAACAGAAAGAAGTGGTGAAGAAATTAATAAAGACAGTATGGATGAGAGAGGATGGAATAGATGTCTGTTCTGAGTCAGAGGAAAAATTGATACCAATGGAGTTAAAGAAGAAAGGAAGCAAGTGTACTATAGTAGAACCAGAAGGGAAAACAAATAATGCGCTACTGAAAGCAGTGGTAAGGGCACATCTTTGGAAACGTCAGCTGGAAGATGGAAAATACGCTAGTGTAAAAGAGATGAGCGCTAAAATTAAGATAGGCATGAGAAGAATACATCAAATTTTAAGGTTAAATTATTTAGCGCCACAAATAAAAGAAGACATAGTAAATGGGAAACAGCCAAGAGGCTTGAAGTTAGTGAATTTAAGAGAAATACCGGTGCTGTGGAGTGAGCAATTGGAGAAATTTTATGGGTAGTGCTTGATTGAGAAATTAATAAGTTATTAATGAAAAAAGTATATAGAAGTAAATATTGTAGAGGAAGAAATATAATGCTACAGTTCAAAAATATCGAAAACAGGAAAAATATAACATATGAGTTGGCAAGTGATAATAGCGAGTTAACAAATCAAGATAAAGAAAAGCTTTTTAAGCTATTCAAAAAGGTAGAAGAGGGTAAAAGTATTAGTGAAAAATTGAAGAAGCGTAATTATAACACACAGAAACTTCTGACAGCAAAAATAATTTACAAGGATGAGAAAAAGGAGGGGACTCTGACACTACTGTGCCAATCTATTTTCTATAACAATAATCAAGCTTTTCATATGCTTTTACAAGAAGCAATAAATCAAGGAATCTTACAGGATATTCTTAGTGAGAAATTGATCCAAAAATTGCCAAATGGTCTAACAATAACTTACACAGCACTGGTATCCTGCATATTAGAGGAAAATAGTAAAGCTATTAGAACAGTTCTAGAAGCTTCTAAAAAGGATGGTATTTTAAAAGAAATTCTCAACCAGAAAGTGAAAGTAGAGAAAGCAGAAAGCCAAGAAATAAGCTATACACTACTTGACTATGCTAATAAACACAATTGCAAAGAAAGTGCAAAGATTCTTAAGGAATTTGAAGAAATTCTAAATATAGAAGTTAAAAATGATATGCATGTAAGTGATAATGCTGAGGTAGTATCTACTAGATGTGAAGATGCCAACAAAGGCAGTAAAGATTCTGAAATATATGAACCTATGTTTGCAAGCAGTGAGGATGCTCAAAATATTTCAACAGAAGATGCTATAGATCAAACACAAAGGGTCAGTATTCCCTTAACCACTTTTACTGAGATTGTGAAAAGTGATCAAACACAATCGTGCTCTTATAGCAAATCTAGAAAAGGAAGCGCTGCGAACGAAGAATCATTAACAGAAATAAAGAATAAAAGAAAATTAATCAAAATTGATAGAGAATTAAGAGATAATTTAACACGGGAAAGTAAAGCTATAGGAACTGACGCTCAATCACATAAGGATATTAATAAAGATAAAGAAGATTTTCAACTGATATTTGAAAACAAGGAGAGAGCTGAAACCGAGGTTCTTCTTCCTAAAGAAAAAGCTGTATCAACAAAAAGACGGGTATCATTACATCCGGTATTATTAGACGACGAATATATAGGTAATGTTAATCTAACAATGATAGAACATGCTGAAGAAAAAGCGATGTCAACAAGAAGACTGATAAAAGTAGATAGGTCATTATTAGACAATGAAGATAACAAAGACTTTCAACTGACATTTGAAAACACCAAAAAAGCCCAAAACTCCTCAATAGAAAGGCCAAATGCTACTGACAGCTCCTCTTTAGTTGTATGTTTTGATGGCGATGCAACAGACAAAAAAGACAACCCATCAACAAAAACAACGCAGCAAAGACAAGCAATCCTAGCTGGTTTTGTTGGTACAGTGTTACTAGTGAGTAGTGTTGCGTTGTGTATAATGGAAATGCACGTTATAGCCGTAATTGGCGGGATTGTTGGATTAGCGTGTATAGGTTTCGCACTGTATAAGCCAAATACCAAATTTGAGAAAGTGAAAGGTGTGGAACAGGCCTCAGTTTTCTTTGGATCAAATATAACATGATATAGTATTTTGAGTATTTCCATGGCATTGTTGAACATTGCTTGTCTCAAGTGAATTTGTAGGCCTATTGCAGCAGTATATAATTGCGAAAGCAAAGAGACAACAAACCAGTCCAACTGTTATTCCTAATGTTAACTTTTCCAAGTAGAACGCAATAGCTAACCCAGAAATGACTCCAGCTATTGCGAATGCAGAAGAAACTATAATAGGCAACTTACTGCTTTGCGCATTTTGTAGAACCGGATTACTTTTGTCTATTTCACTAGGCTTTTTGCTGTTATCCTGAACATTATTCACCTGTTTAGAGTCTTCTTGACCAGTAGAAGCTTGTATGTGCTGATTGCTCTGAGTCACGTTGTCTTGTCCTGAAGTTTTAGGTTGCCCATTTTGCAGACTGCTATTATTTTTGAATATAGAATCTTCCTCACTATTTGTTGTACTTACCATAGAATGTTCATTATTAGTCACATTTTTATTTGTAAGCTCATTGCTGAAGCTAAGGTAATAGGTAGATGATAGTGACAAATCCTCTGGTTCCATGCTAGTGTTTAATGCTGTAACACTTGTTAAATCAAGCTCTTTTTCGTTGTTATTATTTTTGTGTACGAAAATACTGCTAGTTACCGGTCTTGCTTCAGTATTAAAAGTTTGATTTTGCTCTTTATTTTTCTTTTGACCAGAAGCTTTATCTCGCGTGTCGCTAGTGTTCTCTACCTCAGTGTTTTGCCTTCCGCTAAGCGCTTTACCCTCCTCATAACTATTACTAATAGACTGCTCTGCTAGAAAGCCCATACCGTTTAGTACATCATTCCCTTCCTTTCCTGTAAAGACATCTTCTTTTATCTGTTGACTCTTAAATTCTGGGCTTTGTAATCGTACATCACTTGCTTCATTGATTATTTGGCCTGGAGATGCAGCGTCATTTGTTACAGCCAACGAAGCACCTTCAACATTTATGATAGGTGATCCTTTATTGTAGTTATTGTTCATTCTTTCTATTAGGTCAGACTGAATCTTACACAAAATGTCCTCAAGGCTTTTAGCTTTTTTATAATCTTCTTGAGAAATATAACCGTTATAATAGCACTGACTAGCAGAATACATAGTTTTGATAACAGGCATACCAGGATAAGCGTTCCATGCCCTACCTTGTTCCTTAGTGAAGTTACTTACCATTTCTAATATTTTTTCTACTACTTTCAAACCTTTTTGAGGCGATACAGAAATAACATTATCCTGAATAACATCTACACAATTACTCAAAGCATCAACATTTTTAACATTTATTGCTCCTTTTACTGATTCTACTACACTCTCTAGATCGAGAGTTGGATTTTCAGGAATAATGACAAGTGATGATTCTTCATCATTATTTAAATCTTCTTGATCTCCAATGAGCAACTTATGACCTTCACCAATATTTGCAATCAGGGACTCAACAGCTGTATTATCAGCGTCTTTAAAGTTTTGATTGATATCATCTATTAAACCTTTGCTATTAGCTTTGTAACTACTTAGTTGCTCAGGAATAGTAAGTATTACTTTGCCATTTTCATAGTCCACTCGATCACTTTGAAATTTAAGTGTGAATTCTAGCTTACTAGCAGATTCATATTGCTTGAATTGGTCTGGATCTGGGTTTTTTATAACTATAACATCACTATACTTAACACTTGCAGAATCCGCACTATTACAATCAATACTTATTGTTTTTTTAGGAATTGTCATTACTAAATGATACTGGGTAAGTATAGGCTGAATTTGCCCATATATTGCAGACTCATACCCCGCTTGATTACAATGAGTAATTAACTCTTCTAGTATATGGTCATTTGGAACTTCTGCTTTAGCATGTTCGAACATTTTTGTAAAAACATGTTTTGCAATCTGACGTTTATCATTTTGATTGAGTTCATCGTATAATTGTGTAACAAAACGACTATCTATAGGTTTATCATTAATTATAAAACTCATTCTAGGTAGGTCTTTATAAGCTTGTTTACCAGAATTTGCATCTTTATTACTTTCGTTTGCTTTTACCTTACTGAGTAGACGTTGCGTAAGTTTAAACTCTAATTTAGTTATTGTGTTAGGACTGTAGTGAGTTTCATTTTGATCTTCCTCAGGAAAAGAGTGAATATCTACTTGCTGATTTGCAACACCAATAATTTTACCTCTTGTCATGTTTATCCTCAATATAGATAAGCTTAGTCTAGTTTAGCACTAAATAGTAATTTAATCAAGTAAATTATTGAACTTTTCTCAAGAATGTAAAACATAACTATAGGTGTCTCGATATACACCTTGATTTGAATTTATACAGATACTTCTAAACTTACAATGTTATACCAATTTTCAATGATAATGAGACAAATAAAAAAGAGCGCTTTCTATCTATAAACGAAGGTTTAAGCTAATTTATCGAACGTTCTACTTGTCTTTCCAATAATGAATCTCAGTATTACATAATGATGTCATCAATGTCTGTATATAGTGATTAAAACAGCAAGCCTCCAAGCTGGAAGCTCGCCACCTCATGTACACTACTTTACATCAATTTTCTTAATATGTTTTTCCGACTTAGGTACACTTATATGTAATACTCCGTCTGAGAAATTAGCAGATATTTTATCTTGGTCTACATTAGCTGGAAGTTGAAAAGACCTATAGAAAGAACCATGATACCTCTCACGATGGTAATATTGCTTATCTTCTGACTCTTTTTCGCATTTCTTTTCACCTTTCACTATGAGATTATCGCCAGATGTACTAATATCTACATTTTCTTTAGAGATACCTGGCAATTCTAAAGATAGGCAATAGTTTTGCTCTGTTTCATATAAGTCACAAGCTGGCAATATACTACCATCTCTATATCTGAGAAGCCCAGGACTAGCTCCCATAAAGAAGCTATTGAACATGTCGTCAACAGCTTTTTGCAGACCTCTTAAGCTAAAATTATCGCGATTATTGTTTTTATTTGAGTGAACTAGATTACTCATGTTATACCTCCTTATCATTACTCATGCATTATGTAATCATTCTATTTACTAGTTTCAATACTCTGTGATATAATTAAAATAAACTTGGACGAGATTTTCTCAAACTAAATTGATGTCACGCTTTTTAGTAATACTTGGTTTATTGATTACAGGGATAGGCCTTGTTTATCCTCTAATACAAAAACTTGGTATAGCAGGCGATATCTATATTGAAAAAGGTGTTTTATTTTCCGATCACTACTTCAATTTTGATAAGCTTTATAATAAGCCTCGTTATACTACTAATGAATAAGTTTCGTTAGTGGAATTGAATTTCTGCCAAAGTAACCTTCGCCTTAATATTTCAAGATAGGCAACAATAGAGAAGTTTAAGTTATGCAGGTGTGGTTTAGAAGTTTTTAGTGAGTATCAAATTTTACTCAAAGTGTTAGAATTTTATGTAAAAAAAGATATTGACTTGTGACTTAATGATAACTAAGGTATACTGATTAATGATGATAGGGTAGTATGACAAGTTTTTTTGATAATCCGGTAAAGAAACAGCTAGAACTAGCAATTGATAAAGATGATCATAAGTTAGTCCAGATTCTCTTGGGATCGGAATTTTGTCAGCTTTGGCAATATTGGTTAGCACATGCAATGATTTCGTATAACATGTTAGCGATAGAACGAGATACACAGTGTAATTTACCTTTAAAAATTATCGAAAGGCAAAGAGAGGTTTTAGAAGGGTAGTTGGAATTACTTAGAAGTAGAAAGCGAGCGTTAGACGAAGGTGGGCAAGTTGTTCCTTTACAAGAGGAAGAAAGACGCTTAACTGATATGCAAGATTTGATTTCTAAGCTATTTAGAGATGCATGTCAAATAGCTGAGGATCATAAAAGAATTATAGAGCAAGAAAATGTACCAGGTACAAATTTTCTATACTGTACTCAGAATGAGGCTATCATGAGCGAAAACAATAGCACTGGCGCAGTTGGAGGCAATGAAGTAGGTATTCCAGAGTACACAGCTCATTCATTACGTAATGTAAGCGCAGTCACTCAGTTACATTTTGTAGAAGGATGTAATGTTCTTGTTGATGAAATGGAAAAGATGATTGTAAGCAAAGTGTGGGAACAAACTAATTTCTCTACTAGGGCTGGGTACTATTTAAATGAAATAAATAATTATATAAGCGGTGAAAATGGTCAGGTTTTAGATGAAGCTGTAAATTACATACCAAACAACAGGTACTCTGATCTACTTAGAGGATGTTTAGCAGTGTTTAGGCCATTAGTTAATGGAATGCAAGTGGTAAACAACTATATGAATAATAATTTACAAAATATAAGTTGTGTAGACAGTAAAATAAAGGAAGTCAGTGAAATAAACAGTAAGCTCAGTAGTATTGCAGCAGAAAAGAGTGGATTGAAAAAGAAGCTATTGGAAGCAAGGCAAGAAGTAAAGGAAAAAGCAGTTGATAGAATGACAGACGGGAAGTTATTTGATAAAGAATTTGTACATACGATGTATGAAAAATTGTTAGATTACTATCTAATGAAAGCGAGGGGAGATGAAAAGAATGTGTTACACAGTGATATAAAAAACAATGGTGTAGATGAGGTAAAAAGGAAAATTCTCAACCAAACTAAGGAGGTGAGTGTTGACACTACTCATGATCTATTAAAATATGCATTGGATAAAAAGCGGGAAGCTAGTGTAAAAGTAGTCAGTGTGTTGCTGCTCAATCTTGCTCATGCTGGGGATCTTTGTAAGAGTCATATAGAAATATGTCAAAATGAAGAAGTAAGGAATTTAAGCAAAAAGTCAAATAACACAATAATGATAGATGTGCACGATAGTTTATTTGATTTTGATGATAAGTTAGTAAATTTAGTATCGGTATTTCCAACAAAAGAGGGTAATTTTGACAAAAGAGGCAGTGAAGATAAGATTATGCTGGAACAAATAGGTGGACAGAAATACAAGGATATAGTTAAGAAGCTAAAAAGATTAAAGGATGAATTAGAAGAGAAGAGGAAGATATGGGAAAATAAAGAGAATCGAAATGAATGGTGGATTTTTAACCCATTTTTATGGTTTACGATTTGATTTATCAAGGTCTGAGCGAAGGACAATATTCAGTGATAGATAGCCAAGCTGTAGAGTTACATAGAAGGGCATTGTATGCAGATCGGTTTGCTGATGAAGGAATTATGTATGATCATGTAAAAAAAAACGAGAGAAGGAGATGTAACAAGTGATAAAGAGGTAAAGAAGTATATAGAACGTTTATATGGGATTGCAAATCAAGGCTGGGGGAAAGCAAAAGGACAGTATACATTTGGTAGCTTTTTAGAGGATACTGGTAGAATGGCAGATGAGTTAAGGAAGCGTAAATTACAAGAGAAAACTGAAAAGGCTGAACGGGAGGCACGAGCAAGACAAGAGGCAGAACAAAGGGCAGAGCAGGAAGCCCAAGCAAGACAAAGTGCAGAGCAAAAAGCAAAACAGTTAGAGCAGGAATTGGAACAAAAGAACTCAGAGAAAATAGCAATTAGAGCTTGTTGTAGAAAATTAGCAAAACTTGATGAAGAGCTACAAGATGCAGTAAGTAAAGGAAGTGAAGACAAAATTGTAGAAGCAGCCGTAGGTTGTACGAGGGGATCTCCAGAACAGGTAATTGATGCAATAATAGAGGAAATAAAGATTAATAGAGAGCAAATAATAAGAGAAGGGAAAGTAAGTGTTGGAGTAATTGAAGCAGGTATAAGAAGTTTCTCAAATCAGGGTACTTCACTAAGTGATGTAAACGTAAGTCATGGTGTAAATGCAGGAATGGGGAGAAATTGATGAAGTGTGCATCTAATTTACCTGAGTGGCAAAAAGATGTTGTTAAGTTTTTATCAAACCATAGAAAGTATCGGATATTTGGGTGGGAGTTTGGTCCTACTTTGTTAGATTATCTGTACAGAGTAAGAGAAAATAAGCAGCCAGATTATGCAAAAAATGGATTGATTATAACTTACAGTATTACTCCTGTTGTGGCAATAATTTCATTTGCATCGACACGTAGAGCAACATTTACTGCTGCGGCAACTCTTGGGGTAATATTATTTGGGGTGCTAATTACAGTTGCTATTGATTATCAGAAGACGAAAAGAAAAGATACTGGCGGAGTAGCAAGTCAAGAATGTTGCCTTAGATTACTGGAAGGACTTGATGAAGTACCAAAGTATTGGTGGTGGCCGTGGGGTAAGAAGGTAAAAGATATTGAAGTAACTGATGAAGAAGTAGAAAGGGCTTTAAGCTATAGTGATAATTCATTTATTGCACGAGTGATGTATTCACTGTTTACGAATGTAAAACTACACCAACTTTATATTGCAAAGTATGGTTATATTTATAATTATCAAGAGTTAACGGAGGGAAAAATGCCTAACATCTCTATTCCAAAACCTGTTAAGGATAGCTATAAAAAAGCTAAAAATAAATCTCAGGAAGCCTACAATGCAATTAGTGGTGGCCTGAGTAAAGCTGCAAGTGGTGTAAGTTCACTTATTTCTTCTACAGTCAAAAATGAAGAAATTGCAGATGAGCTGGAAGCAAGGTCAAGTAACTTAATAAGGAGAATCTTCAGCGTAGGGGATGAAACTACTGTTACGGTTAAAAGAGGACTTGAGTCATTTAAAATGGAGTGGTTGCCGCTATATTTAGATAGGAGTTTAGCAGCTGTAAGAGATGGAGGAAAAACTATGGAAGATCATAATAAATACTTTAATGAGCAAGTTAGAGAGATATTGAAGCTATCGAAAGTCTACCATCCAGACAAGCAAGAACAAGAAGTTAATAAAAATAGTGAACAGATTTTAATTAACAATGTGACTCAGGCACTAAGGAATATACACGATTATATTACGAAGGATAAAAGCATGGTTGAAAACCGTGTTGTGTATAGGTTGTTTGAGGATGCACCAATAAAAAATGTAATAGATCGTGATGCTTTAAAAGTAGGGAACAAAGTGGCAAAAAGTGAATTAAGTAGCATAGCTTTTTGGGAAGGTGAAATATTAATGAGGGGAAGAAATGAGTATTTAAGTAGTGTAAGAAGTTGTTTGGAAGTATTGAGCAAACTGCCAAAAGATGGAAATGTAATAAATGATGTGAGAAAGGGATTTGATGAAAGTTATAAAAGATACAGAAATTTATATCAAGAAAAGTGGATAAAGAATCTAGAGGAGCTAAGTAGAAATTGTGTAAGAGAGAAGGAATTAGAGGTAGTGAAAAACGATGTAGATATGTTGTTGAAAGAGAGTAAAGAACAGTATGAAATATTAGAAGGAAATCAAAGATTATTGGAAGGAAAGGCGGATAGAGTGTTTATAGAGCCAATATTAGAGTATTGTAATTTAATGAATATCTATTTTACGTTTTTCAACGTTACAGGTGGAAAGGGTATAAACGAATGCTCTATGGAGAAGAATGGAATTAGTGAGGAAGAGAAGCAGAATATAGAAAAGCTTTCATATCAAGAGTTGTTAAAGTCTGCATCAGATAGTTGCAATGAGTTAGCAGGCAAGTTAAAGAGAGATAAGAGGGTAGAGTTATCAAATCAGGGAAGAGAAAGCAGAACAAAAGAACTAGGAAAAGTTTTATTTAAGTTGGAGCGTGGGGCAAAGTTGTTGGAAGAGAAATTTAAGGAAAGGAAGACGTTAATGGAAAGAGAAGAAGAAAGAATAGCAGCAGAGAGGAAAGAGAGAAGAGAAAGATTAGAAGCAAAAGAGAATGAAATAAGAAAAGAAGCACAAGGGAGAAAAGAGGCGCAGGAAAAGTTGGAGCAGTTAGGAGAAGTATTAAAACAGGAGGTGCAAGTAAGACAAAGTGCAGAACAAAAGGCAGAACAGCTTAAGCAAGCATTGGAGCAAAAAGATTTAGAGAACAAAGTAATAAAGAGTTGTGTGAAAAAGTTAGCAAGATTTGGTGAAGAGCTAAGGAATGCAATAGATGAAGAAAGTGAGGACAAAATTGTAAAAGCAGCTATAGGTTGTAGGATAAAGTCTCCAGAACAGGTAATTAATGCAATAATAGAGGAAATAAAGATTAATAGAGAGCAAATAATAAAAGAAGGAAAAGTAAGTGTTGGAGTAATTGAGGCAGGTATAAGAAGTTTATTGAATCAGGGTACTTCGCTAAGTGATGTAAACGTAAGCCATGGTGCAAGTGCAGGGACAAGGAGAGATAGTGGAGCTGGTATATAAATTTACTTAGGTAATTTTTTCAAATGTGTGAGATAGAGCTGCTAGGCAGGAGGTAATAAAGAGGTGTTTTTTGTTGGTAGAACATTTTAAAAAAGTACCTAATTTAGCACCACAAAAATTTTAATTATTTACTCCTTCCAAAATCGCAAAAAAGTACCTACCTTCGTGAGAACAATTTAAATAAAAGCGGCGTTGTGAAAATAAAAGTGTGAAATTTTTGCAACAAAATTAGGTAAATTAGTTCATATTTAAATATGGTGAAAGTAGGCTAATATAGCTAGTTTTGTGGTATAGTAGAATTATTATAAAGATAAAGTTCACACAGAACAAGCGGTAGACCACGCGATTCCAAGAAAAAATCTTCTCACGCTAGCTGATTTTTGTTGCTGGAAATGGTTGCATCATTTAAATTTATTAATGTTATACACTACCAAATTAATAGTTGCTCATTTAAGAACCTCCTTCAACTTTACCCAACTCGACACATATACTTTTTGAAACATTGCTGCAAGTAGAAAAAAACAGGTTACCCACCTTAACTTCTTTAAATTTGCTCACAATCTTTACTTGATGCATAAGGTTTTTGTTACACTCCTTTCATCTACCGATTACCTCTACTTACCGCCTTTACCTTTGCTAAGGTCAGAAACACGACTAGCTTCAGGACCTTCTAAACTCGACTGTGGCAGGTCACCAAAATTACTGGAATCACTAACACCAAGCGATATAGGTGCTTCTACTAATCCATACCCTCCTCCTACTCTGTGATATCCTAATTCTAGATAAGTACGTAGTAATGGATCAATTTGTTCTCTATTTTGAATGTATGCTTGCAATTGCACATCTTGAAATCCCGGATCATTCCTGAATAATTGTGAAATGCCCACTCTTATGTTCTGAAAGTAATTTCTATCTCTGTTTGGGTGGCCTCTTCCAAGAAAATCGCGTATTATATTTATGATATTCTGCACTTGCCCAACAGGATTTTCGTTTAGAACTCGATTAATATCACTAGCATTTTCTAATGCCCATAAACCATAATTCCAACCATCTGTTTGCTGACTAACAGAAACATTATTAATCCTGATATTATTTCCTAAGTTATTTTGAATGATATCAGTAATACCACCTGGAACAGCAGTAGCAGTTGAATCAGCATAGTACCCAACATAGTTCCCATTTTGACGTTCAATCACTAGTGTAACCCAATGAGTATTATTTAAAGTAATGATTAAAGTTAAACGCTGTTGTTCTTCATTTTCCCTAAATTGATTTAATACTCTAACAATGTGCTCGTTACCGTCATTCCTTGCCAAATTAGCTACTTCAAAAGTGTGATTACCTTCAGTACGAAGCTGATATCGCAATCTTCCAGCGTGAGCTATATCAATTTGTTGAAGCCAGTAATCATAATGTTCATTTCTCGTCGCAAATTCTAGTGTAAGTAGATCATTTACTTCTATCCCTTGATTTCCAAGAATATCTCTTATTTGTCTTCTTATCTCTTGTGCTGTAGGAATGGAATTATCACCTCCCCTTATTCTTGACTTTAATGTTTCTATTACCTGTGCTCTAGTACCTTGCAAGTAACTAAATGGAACGTGCAGATTATCATCTATATCAAGCAAAAAAATAGAGTTCTGTCCTGGTTTTCTTTCCGTGTAAAAGCGCCTGAAATTTTCACGAGTCTGATCTGATAATAGACCCTCTGGTGGATTTTCATCAATAACACTTTCAGGTCCCACTAATCCTCTAGTACTGCGGTCAAGCCTATGTATATATAGTTCTTGTGGAATAGATATAAGATCTTCTACTCTCTGTGCACCTGCATTAAATACAGCAGAAGATAAAACCACCTCATTTCCAGGAGTAATAGGCAAATATCCCCTTTGCTTGTTCATAAGTTCTTTTATTCGATCTTTTGCGTTATTCTCCTTTTGTGCTACTTCTTCTGCATTATCAGCAAATCCTAATACATATACAATCGGGTGAGTATCTGGAGCATTCTCCGTAGATTGTCTTAATAATAAAAGGTCTAATCTCTGTTCTGTAATTCTTGTGAGCATTACCCTTTCTCCTTCTTCTTCCTGCCTCCTTTTCAAACTATATGTTTGACCAATTTTATACATAGCAAGCACTTTATCAGGATCGTCACTAGCATAAAATGTACCATGTAGTATAGAACGAAACTTATCCTCACTATTAACATTTATTGCATCCCTAAGTGGCATCAATGCTCCAGAGATCTCTTGAAATAATCCTCTATGCTGACCTACATTTTTCCAGCCATCATTCATAACCCTTTCTGAAATACCATGTACATTTTCAGCATTAGGTACTTGTACAAGATCACCATCAAGAAAATTATTTGCATTATTATTTTGGTAATCGTGATATAAACCAAGGTCATTTGGTTGATCAATATCTAGCTCAAATTGGTCATTAAGTGTGCATGAAACTTCCCATACATGAACATTATTTCCATTAATATTAAGATTTTCTAAATTGATTGCTCCTTGTTGTTGTGCATCGTGAGCTCTAATATGGAGTATAACTATATCAGAACCTTCAGCATGAAAGACCATAGTCAATGCGCGCTTTCTTAAATTGGGGTCACCATGTATAAATGTGTGCTTTATTATATGTACTTCATCTTCCTCTACACCTTCTAGTTGTAAAGGGTGTATATCAAAAGCACTACTTCCAAAAGTAAAACCAGTTATACAATCAAATACTCTGTTATAATTATCTGCATTTCTTGGTATTTCACCAGGAAGATGTTGAAGCAAGAAATCTCTAATATTCTCTCCAACCTCTTCATCTTCTATATACTCAAACAATCTTTGTACTAAAGGAAATCTATCCTGTTGAAGCCCTACTGTATCAACACTAAAAGGATCTAGATTTAAATTAAAATTTAATCCAACACAAACAGTATGCTCTGATGTGGTATGAATAGGTATAAATGAAGAATTGTGTAACCTTCCAGCGTAGCCTATGGCACAGTTTAATGCAACATCTGACGGTGTGTCAAATATAGCAAGATTAATAACAATAGGAATATTTTCTCTTTCTGCTTGATGACGTACAAGAAAAGCAACATGTGAGTTTCTAGGAGATAAGTCAAGATCGATGCCTATTGTGTAGCGATGACTAAAATTTGCTAAAAAACCTAATAAAAACCCGTGACTCTCAAATTTTTGACTGCGATTTTCAATATTATTTTCTAGCGCTTGTCTGCAATTATCATAGATGTCAGTGATGTATGGCAAAACTTCCCTGTGCATTCTACGTTCTACATTTTGTCTTTGGTTATTTGCTAGTATTCCCATAAAGTTGTCAATCCTTTGTTGACCTTGTGCTACCTGTGCAAACTTGACTGATCTATCAAGTTGTCTGAGCTGATTGTAATTGAGTTGTCTTCCTTTTATTTCCTGAATTGTCAATCCGTGATCTCCTAAGAGTTGTCTAAGAAGACTAATCTCAGATGCTGAATACTTGGCAAATTTATCTCTAAAATCCTTTTCACGAATCACCTCGAATACTGTTGCAATTGCCTCTCCCTGACTCTTGCCCTTTCCATGCATGCATACTTTGTATTGCTCAAAATTTAAGTCTTCTTCCCTTAAATTTGGATTTTGCCGTCTAATCTCTCGCACTAGAGCATTTCTCTCCCTTGTACTGAACCTCAACCCATCACTATTAGGACGATCAGAAATACTGTAGCATCTGACAACTTGCTGTCCGTCACGATAAACAGCGACTTTTAGATTTCCTGTATTTCTATTTCTACCACCTGTATCAATACCATGATTATCAAAACGAAAATACACTCTCTCATTTTCATTTAAGATATTAGCATCATGTGCAGTAGAAAACATACTAAAAAAGAATACAGGAAGGAAACGACCTGCACTCACATGATACAAGAAAGATGGACATTGATCTAAAAAAGATTCAAATCCTTGTCTGAATCCTTCAAGATCTCCATCCACCAAACTCCTAATAAATCCATCACCATTACTCATACAAAATACCCCTTATTTACTACGACCAGAAACACCAAGAGTTCATAAGTGGATTACTTATTACCACTAAGCGTAAAGACGCTTTTTTTCTTATAAGAAGAAACACCACTTACACTAGGAGTTCCAAGCTCAGACTGTGGAACATCATCAACTGGCAAAGTTGTTTTCTTACTACCATGAGCTTTAGATCGTGACCGTAAATTATTCCAAGGACCATCACCTACAGGTGGTAAAATTGTTTTCTCTAACTCAGAGAATAATTCTTCCGCAAACAGACCGTAATCTACATTTACTCTTTTACCTTCTCTACCAGATAATCTAAGACTTTTTATTATCCTTCCCTTAAAGAACTCAAATCTTTCAGGAAAGCTATTTTTAGCAAATAACATTATATCTAGTATTTCTTTTTTCTCTATTTCTTTTTCCTCATCAGACTTATAAATGTCTTCTCGTTTCCAGTTAATTATTAACCCTGCAAGCATGTCCTGTATAGGAACTATACAATTAGAAATATTAACAGAAATCTTTCTGTATTCAATAAAGCAGTCACATTTCCAAATCTTCATAATAAGAGATCTAGCTTGAACATTTGATTCAGGATTTTTCAACATTACATTTGAAAGTGAGTAAAGAAGGAGGTCATACTCATCCTGTGAGAGTATTTCCTTTGAATGATCACCTCGTGCTGAAGCTTCCTCATAACACCAGCACTGTACCAAATCATGAACCGTATCAAAAAAACATGACTCTATTAATTCAGCAAGAAGAGCATATACTCCCTTATCTTTCTGCAATAATTTCTGTAAAAGAGTATCTTTATCGACTATCTTATTTACACAAAAATCTAAAATAGGAGCATCTTTCTCAACAGATTGAACGCGGGACAGAGCAATAATAGCTTCTGTAAGTTTCTTTTCCTTATCTTCTTCTTTTAAATGATTATAAAAATACTCTACTCCTTCACTCCACTTAAGTTTTACAGCACTGTCAAAGCCTTCTACTGCATCATACTTCTTTAATTCCCCAGATTCTCTATCGATCCAGAAGTTGAACACATCACCTTTTCTCTTCATGCTATTTAATAGGGAGTTTCGTATGTATTTATCAGTTATAGGATTACCGCTACCATCAAGTGTGCCAGGAGGAAAACTGTTCTTGTAAAATTCAAATCTTTTTTGAAAGAATGGATGAATTTTATCCACTACACAGTAACTACAAGCCATCTCATATTTGCGAAGTGGATTATCTATTCCACCTATTTTCTCTTCAGTAAACCTTTGACCTAAAGCAGCATTATCCAACCTTACACCTGACCAGCAACCTTCATCTTGGAATACATTGTGCAAAAACTTCAACTTATCACCCTTAAAGTATTTTATGTGCTCCATAAAGTTATCTTGAAGGACTCCCACCCATCTCTTGATAGCTGACTTCCTCCCGGCAGCAACTGTTGGATCTGGATGTTTAATAGCTTCCTGTAATTTTTTGGACATCGTAGCCCGAAGCTCTTTCTGTGTTGGCATTAACCCCTCCTATTAAGTATTTATATAAAAAAGGCATTGTACAGACATTAGAATGGATTGCAATATTAAAATTACTAGAATAGAGGGTTTAATAAAAAAAACGTTATGGCTAAAACTTCTTTTCTTGAATTTTCTCAATATAATCAACAGAAAACCCTGTTATTTCAGCAATAACATCAATAGAAACACCCGCCTTGAGTGAATTTTTAGCCACAGCTATTTTAGCCTGTTTTTCGCCCTCTTCCCTGCTTTTTTCATGTCCGATTTGGATGGCTTCTTTATTTATGAGCTATATTAGCTGTGGTATTGTGTAGCAGATTATCCAACCTGGTGCTTCTCTACCTTTTTCCCACTTAGCAAACCTCATCTTTTCTTTTAGGTAATATTCTCTATAGGCTTCTATTGGATTACTACATTTATATCGATCAGGTAACGCTTGTGTAAAAATTTGTATATCAGCTGATTGAAAAATTAGCAAATCCTTATTATTATCACACCAATCTATAACTTCTTCGGATTTATGCGTTCTTTTGTATCGCAAGCTATACTCTATGCACAATTCTTTTCCATGCTTTATCAACCAATTAAGTTTCCTTTTGAGTGTCTAGCCCATAGAGAACAAGGGTGGTTTTTGTGAGTAAGTTTATATGGAACTTCTATATTCTGGTCTGTGATGCTGACTAAAGGATTTGGCACTTTTAATGCTATTGAAAAAACATTACTTAATAACTGAGCAGTTTCTAATGGCATTTTTACTATATGCTTATCACATAACATTTGTGCCGCAATTGCTGGGTTTTCATCTAGTACAAAGATGTTCATCTAGACACCCAAAGATAGAATTAGCTTAAGTCTTTGACTTCGTTAACTGTAAGACCAGTAGTTTGAGCTATTATATCGATAGAAACCCCTGCTTTAAGTAGGTTTTTTGCGACTTCAATTTCCCTTTCTTTTCTGCCTTTTTCATGACCGATTTGGATGCCTTCTTCTCTGCCTTCTTCTCTGCCTTTTTCAGTAGCATCATCAAGTTTTTGAGCGAGGACAGCCTGTTCATCAAGAATACGTTTTATTTCCTGTTCATAGGCAATAAATTCTTTTTCTGACCAGTTAAATCTATTTAGCTCTTCATAGGCCTTTTTAATTATTACATCACTACCTATTATTTTTTCCAGCTCTTCTTCACTAGTCTCATCTGCATATCGAAAAAAATAAACCCATTTTTCAACTATATTTTCCAACTGATCTTCCTTATTCTTTGGAAATTTTGGCAACTCAATAAATATAAAATAGAAATCTTTTAGATCATGCTCATTAGTGTCTTCATCTCGAATAGTATGCTTTGATTTGTACTCAGATTTATTAGGAAACAGTACACAATCTGCTATAGCAATGAAGATAATTTCCTTAAGGTTATGATACTGGTCACCTTTATCAGCTTGCCTTGAGTAAGCTTTAGCAGCATAGTATTGAGCACGTTTTTCAAATCCTTTAGTTTTAGCGACCTGCATCTCGCAAATGTATTGAGCACCTGTAGAATCTCTACAGAGAACATCAACAATACTTTGCTTTTTAGCGGCGATATCAGGGTCTTGAATAGTACTTAAAAACTCTATATCATTTATTTCATTTTTACCAGTAAAGCCAAGAATATCATTGAGGAAGTGAATAAGGATATCTTTATTTTTTTCAGTACCGAAGATACGCTTAAACGATACATCATTTTTGGGATCAAGAAACTTCGAAAAAGCCATAAGACGTTAACCTAAAAAGCATTAATAATTATACACAATTCTGAAGAAATGTTCAAGTTTTTTATTTTTTTAAGTTTTGAATGCGTTGATGAAAAAAAATGTCTCCCATAGATGGCTTTAGAATGCTACTACGCACCTTAGAGGTTTGGGGTAGATCTTTTTATAACCCACTCATAAAGCGCCTAAAAACCCCGGCAAATGAATTCATGAGCTATAAAGAGCTTTAAAAACACTTATTTTTGGTGCAAGGGCCTAACAAAAGTGCGAGCGTAAGCCTACCATTAGCTCTCACACCTTTCATAATAAAGAGCTTGAAGTCAACATTTTCATGGTAAATTTATGCTCACCTGTGTAATAATGTGTAGTTTATTTCTGTTAGCGGCATGGCAAAACGTACTACTATCTCCATAAGATACGAAATAGCGCAGAATGTAAGAAGCTGGATATTAAAGCGAAAATATACCCAAAAAGATTTAGCAAATAAAACAGGTATAGAATACTATACGCTGCTAAGGTATGTAAAAGGAAAATGTGGCATTCCAACTGAAAAGTTAAAACGTATAGCAAAGGCATTGTCAGTTCCTATTAGTAATCTACTTCCTCCACCAAGAGAAGACAGTTGTTTTGATAAAGATAAGGCGCAAGAGACGTACGATTTCATGGGAAAATACATGAAAACAAAGGGGAGAGGACCGCGCAAGGCAATTAATGCATTAACCAAATTTATTCGAGCTCAAGAGGAAAGTGATGTAAAAGCAGCAAGAATAAGAATGGCAAAAAATATGCTCGAGTTAGAATTTGATGCTGATATTATCTACCAAGCAACAGGCTTATCAATAGATGAATATGATAACAAAGAGCTAGTTGTCTGTGAGCGTCACAAGGAAGGACAAGAGATGAAGAAATGGAGGATAATAAGGGAATATACTCAAGAGGAATTGGCAAAAGAGCTAGGTGTAGCAAGTTCACAAATACATAACTATGAACAAGGGAAGAGTACCTTTTTGAGCGAGGTGGCATGTAAAGCAGCAGAAATATTATCAGTAGATGCTGAAGATCTAATAACGGAAGAAGATTACTATGAAAGTGAAGACGAGGAAGTAGAAAATGAGCTATTAAGTTCGACGAGAGAATTCAAAAGAATTGATAATCAGGAATCAAGAGATGAACTGAACATACTAATAGAATTTTTATCCCAAAGAAGGCAAATTTACAAAGAAAAGATCGACAAAGCAGAGGGGATCAAAGTTGCAAATAATCTGCTTATATTGGGCATTCCCATCGATATTATCCCCGAGATAACTGGCTTAACTGTAGAGGAACTTGAAACCAAATAGGCATCCATAGCAAGAATTTCATATAGAGCTTATGGTTTCAAAAAAGCTAACAATAACACAAAGTGTGCTACAAGGTATGAAATAGCACAAAAAGTAAGAAGCTGTAGGTTAAAGCGAGGATATACCCAAAAGGACCTAGCAAATAAAATCGGACTATTATTTGTGCCGAGGAAATGACGCAGTAGATACAAGAATTGATCGAGAAGGGTTTATTCTTCTCCCAAGATTAATTTATTAAATTTTTCCTCAGTTAAAATTTTAACACCTAGTTCTAAAGCTTTGTGATACTTTGACCCTGGATCTTTACCTACAACCACAAAATCCGTATTTTTGGACACACTAGAGCTAACTTTTACACCTAAAGATTCGGCTTTTGCTTGCGCTTCCTTTCTCTCCCTTGACAGCTTGCCAGTAAAAACCACTATTTTACCGCTGAGCGGGGAATTACTAACATTAGCACTTACAGACAGAATAGTTAATTGATTAGTAAGATCACTTACCATTTCAATATTATCCTCATCAGAGAAAAATTCCTCCAAGGAAGTTATGGTCTCTTCGCCTATGCCTATTATGCTCATTAATTCTTCTTCATCAGCAGAATACCAATTTTCATATGAGCCATAATGTTTTGCTAGTAATTTTGCTACGTGTGGTCCTACGAATCTAATTCCCAAAGAAGATATAAATTTTTCAAGAGTTATGGTTTTTCTGCTATTGATAGAATTCAATAGATTAGATACGGATTTCTCAGCCCATCCATTTAGCTCACTTAAGTTGAAATTTTTGAGTTTTTCTTCGAGAGCAAAAATATCAGATATTTTCCTTATCAAACCAAGGTCATAAAAGAACTCTATTTGCTTATCGCCAAAACCTTTAATGTCAAGAACTTCCACAAAATGTTTTAACTTTCCTATTCGCTGTGCTGGGCAATCATTTCCTCCAGAACATATAGCTATAGTTCCCCAGTCATCAACTCTACTGCCACATTCCGGGCAAATATCAGGAAAAACAAACTTTGGTGTATTACGAGGACGAAACTTTTTGTCCACTTCGACTATCTGAGGAATTGTGTCACCCGCTCGTTTCACTACTACAATGTCACCTTCCCTTATGTCCTTACGCTTGATTTCATCTTTATTATACAGATTTGCTCTAGTAATGATCACCCCACCTACATTTATCGGAGCTAATTTAGCAACAGGATTCAATTTGCCCGTTTTGCCTACTTGTATTAATATTTCAACTATCTTAGTTTTTCCTTGAGCTGCTGGAAACTTGTGTGCTATAGCTCCTCTTGGTGCTTTACTGGTATTACCTAGATGATCTTGCAACTCTAAGTTGTTGATTTTATATACTATGCCATCAATATCATAACCTAATTCATGGCGATTATCGTAGATTTTGTTATAGAACCCCAGCATTTCGTCCACATTTTTTGCTAAGCATTGATGTTCATTTACACAGAATCCAAGCTTTTTCAGCGTATTTAATACTTCAGACTGGGTATTTTCTGTTCCACCAATTAAAGAATAGGCAAAATACTTCAGTGGCCTACTAGCGGTGACCTCTGGATTTAGGTGTCTTAGTGAGCCTGACGCTGTGTTGCGTGGATTTGAGAAATTCTTATTTAATTTTAAAAAGTCGTCATTACTTATGTATGCTTCCCCTCTCACCTCTAATCTACCCTTTACATCAGGTAAAACTTTAGGCAATCCTTCTATAGTTGCAACATTTTTTGTTACATCTTCACCGTAATGGCCATCACCTCGAGTTAAACCTTTAATGAACATACCATCCTCATAAATTGCAGTGAAACTTAAGCCATCAATTTTCAGCTCGCACATTATCTTCAGCTCATCTGTATTTAGGAGTTCTCTGGACTTAGCAATAAATTCTTCAATGTCTTCTTGGCTGTAAACTTTGTTTAACGAGAGCATAGGCACAATATGCTGTACCTTGGAAAACCTATCGTCAGGCGCAGTACCAACGGTTTGAATATCTACCTTTTTTACCAGTTCATCGTACTCTGCATCGGTTATTTCTTGCCTATTTTCCCGATAGTACAACTCGTTGTGGCGTTTTATTTCTTCTTGTAGTTTTAATGTATTTTCAGTCATAATTTTTACCTCAACCACTGTTTCAGTATACAGCGTCAGTTGTAAATTAATTATTAACCATTACGTACGTTTTGCATGTATTTTATAAACAAGATTCTCGCTTTGCTTCTACTTTTATATTCAATATATAATATTTAAATAGAAATAGGAAAGTATTTAATTACGTACATTATGAAGTAGTAAAACTTTAATAAAACTCAATAATACTGTATTATATTTGTTCTGCAATTGTGCAAAAAATGACCACTACCGAAAAGAAAGTTGCTGCTGGCTCTCTAAGTGACCAAATAATTCAAGAGATAAAAAATTTGAGGTTATTAAAAGGATACTCTCAAGCGTATGTAGCAAAAGAAATCGGTGTCTCAAAGAGACAGATGGGAAGATATGAAGAAGGGAGAGATAGCCTTTCGCCTAAAAAATTTGAGGATATCTTAAAAGTATTATCAATTGATGTTGAAGCTACATTTTCTAAATTAATAAAAGAAAATTGTATTAACAGCAAAGATGAGAAAGCATTAAGTGTAGTGCAAAATTTTAAAAAATTTAAGGACCAAGAACTTCGCAATGCATTATGTGTACTAGTCAAGATTTTATCAGAAGGTACTCAAATAAACAAGAGTATAACTGGTACAAAGCCTTTGAGCAACAAAATAAGACAAAAGTTAAAAGATTGGAGGTTTGTACAAGTGTGTACTCAAACGGATTTAGGAGACAAAGCAGGGTTATCACCTCAGCAAATACACAGATATGAGCAAGGAGTAAATGACATATCATTTAACAGGATATCTGAAATGGAAAAAGCATTATCATTGAGTAATGGAGCACTACTGCCAAGATCAAAAGACGAAATTTATTATGAAGATGAAGATACTGAAGGAGAAAAAAAAGTATTAAGTTTTATGAGAGGGTATCAAAATATAAGGAACGAAAGACTACAGAATACCATTTGTTCGTTTTTATCTGAGATTGCAAAAATTTGTGAAGAAGAACAGACACTTTGAGAGACTACAGATAGCAGCGCTAACATATGCGTCAAATGGAGCTATCTTCTCCTTCCCTTATACTTACCCTGGGTTGAAGCTTGAGCTTTTACAAATAGCTCCCAATATCCCTTCTCATCGCCTTCTTCTGCTATCAATTGAACCAAACGCTGCATCAACCCATCATTCAGTATAACCATTTTTGTCCACTTACCCACTGGCTTTACAATATCGACTACTTTTAGATTTTCTTTATAGACCTGGATGTCATGATTCTCAACTTGATCTGTTTTCTTTTCACTCTCTCTCAAATGAAATGTTCTGACGAGGTTTTTGTATATTCCCCTAAAAAAAAGAAATATTTTAATAGCAATAATTAATATTGTACCGTATATAACGATCTGCTCGTAAGACATCTCCACTACTCTAAAATGATTCCATGAAGCATAAATAATTCTATAATTTCTTCGTTTTTATTCGCTTCAGCGTTTTCTAGCGCTATGTAACCTTCTTCAGAGTTATAAGAACATTTCAGATGAACGTTTGCCTTTTTCTCTAGCAATAATTCCACAATTTCTTTATTGCCATTCATAACAGCAAGATGTAGCGGAGTACAACCATCTCTTCCGATTGCGTTAACATCTGCTCTATTTTGCAATAAAAGCTCCACATGATCTTTTTTATTCAATGAAACTGCAAGGAGAAGAGGAGTACTTCCTTCTATATTTTTAGCTTCGAGAAAAGCTCCCCCTTTTATCAGCAACCCCAACATTACTCCATCAGCATATTGTACAGCCAAATGAAGGGGAGATTTACCTAAACGATTTAGGCAATCAATATCCCCACCACATTGCAACAACTTCTGCATAACTTCCAAATGCTTATACTTTATTGAATAATGTAAAGGAGTATCACCATAAATGTTATGGACATTAATATTTTTAGTCCTTACTACAACAATTCGTACTATTTCTATAAACTCAAGTATGGAAGCAATGTGTAGTATTGTATTGCCTTCTCTATCTGCAGCATCAACGTTAGCACCATGTTTGACAAGGAATCGAATGATATTATAAAAGTTCTTTTCTGCAGCAAAATGTAAAAAACGAACACCCAATCTACTATTTATGATCCATTTGAAGACTGCACTAACTAATAAAGAAAAGAGGCTAGGATTTCTAAACTTATAGATTTTCTTTGATGCTTCATCTAAAATCTTTTCTACTGTCATAGCAACCCCACAAAAAATGTGTTTGTATTAGAGTATGCAGCGATAAATGTTTTGAAATTATTAACCGTTGCGTATGTCTTGCATGCATTTTACAAACGTAATTCTCGCTTTACTACTACTTTTATATTCAATAGATAATATTTAAATAGAAATAGAAAAGTATTTAAGGTAATATATGAATATAGAAATCTATTCCTTAGAAATTTGCTCTGAATTTTCTTTACTTACTGGTTTTTTTGACCGCGATACTGAAACTTGCTATAGTCTTTACTCAAGATTAAAACCTCACTCGATTTTTTTCAGTTGCCCATTCCATAACTCCATTTGGGTTCAATGATGTGGTATTCTGTATACATATCCCGTATTTCCTCACAATCATTATACGATAACATCACGAGTCGACAAAAGTTTCTTCATGGTCAAAATCTCTACCTCTTCTTCCGTATAGTTTTTGATCAATTAAATAAGGAGGATCACAATATATTTGCATGTTTAGGAATACTTTTTTTAAAGTCAGCTAAATCCACAGTAAGATTTTTAATTGAGCAATCTTTCTATTGAACTTAGTGTAAAACGTGGGTGTCCTGGCGCCCGACAATGTTGTACCGCTGAAAGATGAGCGATTTAATGCAAAAAATGCTGCAGCAATTTCAACTCTATCTTTCAAGGTGAAAAATGTTTTTTGTAGGCTATAAAACATGGAAGATGTCATATTTTGGTATTTCCGCACTACCTCTGCAAGACAAGAAGCATCTTCTAAAAGCACCTGCCAAAATTTTACTAATGGTTCAAAGGCGTCATAGCCATAAACTTTTGTTCCTCTGCTGGCTAATGCTAACTCCTCCACCTACAAAAGGAGCACAAAGCGTAGGTAACCCTTTTGGAATATATTTATTAATAATTTGAGAAACGGCACGACTCTTGCCACCAGGATAACGAAGAGGAGACTTTACAAGCAAAATTTGTTTCCTTTTCTTTATTTGCTACACTGAAAATATGTCTGCATTAGAAGTTGCCAATCTATTCTCTGGAAATTTGCTTAGAATTTTCTTTTACTGGTTCAATTGACACATCTTGAATTTCTTCTTCCGGCTTGTTTGGTTCAGCTAGAGTTGACTCTTCTTTAGATACTGCCTCTTTAGATTCTGCTGCTAATTTGCGTTGTTTGATAAATTTCTTCAATGTTTTGACTGCGATAAAGTTTATACTGAAAACACATGCAGAAGTTATTGCTAATGCTGGAAGAGGAGCTAAATTGAACATCGGCAAAATTGCCACAATCGTGCCAGATGTCAGTAAAAATGCTAACTTCTTGCTCCCGATTATCTTGTTTTTCTTAACCTTTATGGGGTTTAATTTTTTTATTTTCCCTTTTAGCTTTTTGAAGCCTTTTTTGAACACGTTGCCCTTTTTCAGCTCTTTTTCTACGGGTTTTGCTTTCTTTGTTTTTAAGCTTTTTATTTTCTCTTTTATTCCTTTTTTATCTTTTTTTACTTTAGAGGTCTTCTCCATCAACTTTAGAGGTTGCTCATGTAGCGGTTTTGGCTTATCGTTTGAAATTTTAGCTTCTTGCCCCTTAGTCACAGTTTTATGCTTTTTGGGCGAAACTATGTTTTTTAAACCTTTCTTTGCTTTGTGGTATAATTTCTTTAGTCTGCTTGGCATTTTTATGTAAATTAAGATACGATATCGCAAAATTTATCGATTACTTTTTGATTACCTTCTATCATTGCATTTGCCTCCTGCTGCAGACATTTAATATTTTTAGGTGTTACATTATCCATCTCAGCCGACGCTATTGTCAGTTGTGATTGTATTCTTACGTATCTGTCGTCCATTACGTTACCTAGCTGGTAATTTACTACATCAAGGCTTGATGCAAACATCACATTTAACAGCGGCTTTATCCAGGCTATCTTTCCTAATTTCCTATACTTTATTCGATTAGATAGCCGACCTGTGCCAATTGATACCAGCACTATTTCTTCATTAGGGAAAAGTTTTTTGCTATTTGCATATGCACAAGCCGCTGGGTTATTGGCAAAAACACCGCCATCCACTAGTACTCTTGTATCTTTGTTCACTTCTAAATACTTAGGTGCAAAGTATGTTGGTGCTGCTGTTGTGGCTCTGAGTGCATCTTTCAACTTGATAAAATTTCTGTCTTCTCTCCAGCTTTTGAAGAAAAATGGACAGTTATTGTGAATATCATAACTTGTTATCAGTACCTTGCTTAAAGTATTTTTTAGAATATCCTCACCAAAATACTTATCCAGTACTGATTCGATGTTTTCGTATGGGTATTGTGCGCAGTTAAACCAAGACAGTATTGATTGTCTAAAAAATGAAGACTTGAAAATATATGCTCCATACTCCTGGTAAAGCTCAACTAAATCATTAGCTGAATATTGAGGATTTCCTTGGTTATCTTTCTTGCATAACCCAGCAACAACAATACCGCCTGTTGATGTACCAGCCACCAGATCAAAGATTTCTGCTACCTTTTTTCTTGATCTTTTTTCTATTTCTGCTAGTATTATCGCTGGTATTATTCCTCTTATGCCTCCGCCATCTACTGAAAGTATATATTTTGTCATGTTTAGATATTTATTAGTTCTGTTGACTTGCTCACTTTTATCAGGATGTGTTCCTTGTCCAAAAGCTACAGTTTGTTTTACACCTAGAGAAAATTGTACTAATCAAATAACCAATGCTATAGATCAAGCTCAAAAATCCATATTAGTTCAGGCATACACGTTTACTTCAAAGCCAATTGCACAATCTTTAATTAGAGCAAAAAAACGTGGTGTTGATATTAAGGTTATCCTAGATGAATCACAGGTCAGATCAAAATACAGTGTCATCAATGAATTATTTGGGCAAAAAATACTGATATACATAGACTATAAACCTGCAATTTCACACAGCAAAATTATGATCATTGATAATCAAAAAATCATAACTGGATCTTTTAATTTTTCCGATGCTGCACAGAAAAAAAATGCTGAGAATCTACTGGTTATAACAGGAAGCCCTTCATTAGTTGAACAATACGTTGAAAATTGGAAAGATCGTCAATCTCAATCTGAGGTTTATATACCATTAGCAGAAAAATAATTACTTGTACTTCGAGTTAGCTTTGAATTCATCCAATTCCTCAGAAAGATTTTTTACCCGTTCTTCCAGGCGATATACCGTAACAGTCAATCCGTTGTTCTGCTCTATAAATTTATCATGCATGTGTACCCGTAAATCTAGCTTGGCAAGCCACCATATCGCCGCTACCGTCTGTATTAACATCGTTACAATTACTGCTAATGGTATTTTTTGATTTTGCATAATGTAATAATTTATTGTAGATAATTGTTGAAAATTTCTACTGTGTGTTGTACGTATGATTTACTGTCCTGGCTTGTACTGCTTTTCTGCGTTATACAATAGATCTATAATTTCTCTGTAGGGCTTATTATTTTTATTGTGCCGTAACATTATAACAGCTAAATCCCTTGGCTTTTTTCCCCTAAATTCTTTGGCATTTGGATTTGCACTATTTTGTAACAGGAATCTGACAATTTCTAAGTTACCATGCTCTGCAGCGTAGTGTAAGGCTGTTCTGTGACTTGAATCACCGCTCGTAGAATTGATATCAACTTTCTCTTCTATCAAAAACTGAATACCTTCTAGGCACTCTTTTTCTGCAGCATATCCTAACAACCTTTCTTCAAAGACTAGGGTATTATGAATATCTACTAAGTTCCTCTCTGTCAAAAATTTCACAACCTCTAAATCACAATTTCTAACAGCAATCGATGTTATCTTTTTATAGTTCTTGGTTGCTTCTGCATTTGCTAATTCAGCCTTTCTGTTAGTATCAAAGACAAAGAAACTTATAATAACTGCAACAACAGCACCAAATGCTATCAACCCAGGTATAATTTCTATCCAATACATCCAATTTTGGTGATAATAGCAATCTTGATGATGACAGTGCTCTTGATAATAACGGCGATTTCTTCTTGGCATACTTTTGTTGCAATACTCTGCCTTGCGTATAGCAATTGTTTGTTGAATTTTTCTTAATTAATTCTGCTTATCGCTGCTTCTATTGTAGTTTGGTATCCCCTATTATCTAAAATATGCTCCGCCCTTTCTATTACCCATTCGCCATCTATTTCTTGGCAAAACCCTGATAAGTTAATTTTAGCTTCTGCAAATAACTCTGGATTGCCAGGTATTGTCACGTTTAATTTTGCTTCATTTTGCTTTAATCGTCTGAGCTTAGCGCTTGCTGCATTGATCGCTGATTCTGCAGTAGGATAAAGCTTATATATCGGATAACTTGGTTCTTCATTGCCTACTTTTTCTTCTATGGTTTCTCCTCTTTCATAGCTGTACCATTTTGCTATAACTGATCCATATTTACTACGTACATTAAAATTTACTTTCCAATTTATTACATCTTTAGGTGTAAGTACTGTTGTACCTAAAACCTTCTCTGTTGCTGATTTTCCTCCTCCTTTGGGAATAAAAATTATGTGTCCTCCTATAGGTTTTACCGTTGCTTCATATTCATCTCCTATCCTTTTCAAAAAATTCATATCACTTTCATCTGTTTGAGTGATGTGTGATATAAATATATCTTCAAATTTTTGCGCAATTTTAGCTTCATATCCGTGCTTTTTTGTTATCTCTCTTACTAAATCACCTAAAGTAATTTCTTTCCATTCTTTTGATGTTTTTTCTTTCAGCGATCCTCTTAAGTTTGCTGCTTGGCATTTGACCCTTAAAATCTGTGGTGGACTTTGTATAGTGATCTCACTTGCTGTATAAACCCCCATAGACAATAGCCCGGTCTCTTTATACCCCAGAAAAACTTTCAACTCACCCTTGAGTTCATTACTTCCATATTCAAGACATATTTCAGCTTCATCACTCGTTGTCCCTGATTCATCAGTAATATGCAGAGATATTAAGCTACTCCTTAAGGCCTCTGTAATAGAGTTATTTTCTGCTATTATGTTAAAATCTGGCTTCATTAATCTAAAATTTTTACAACAGACTTCTGTGATATCTTTTGAATCTTAGGCAACTTAATTTTCAACCCTGCAGGCAAAAAGCTTCCATACTCTGCAAGTCCAGGATTTTTTTCCAAGACCACTTCCACTGCTCCACTACTGTAACCATAATGCCTCCAACAAATATAATCCAGCATTTCTTTATCCTTGGTAAAATAGTAAATCACTTGTTGTAGCTTTTTAACTTCAATTGAAACTCGATCTTTCTTGGTAGTCCACAAGGAAGATATGATCTCTGTCTTTCTTCTATATGAGTAATCACAAAGTTTCCTAGTACCTCTGAACCATAAACTAAAACATTTGGTTCTTTGATGTCACGCATATTTCTTAGTTGTTCTAAACTACTATTTTGACGATGTGGATAAATCACTCCTGTTAAATCAATATTCTCAATTCCTGAGCCGATATTCTGCAGTGATGTCTTCTCGATACATTCAATTGTATGCCACCTATGCTCTTTACTACGCCTGAGGCTCACTGGATCAAATTTAAATTGCCCAAGTAACACTTAATTTATTTCCTCCACAACATCAAAAAGAGCCCCTCTTGCTTGTTCTCTAAATCTTTCTATTACTGCATCAGCAATGCTACGGGCGCCTTGGTTAGGCTCTGCTTTCACATTTATGTTAAACGTTTGATGAAAGGTTTGGTTGTATGTTTTTAATTCTTTTTTCTCAAATCTACTTTTCTCAAATGCTTTATCAATTTTGTTTTGATTATCTTCTATGGATTTTTTCTCCTCGATAACACTTTTGATTTTTACATTATTCTTGCTCCTCTCAGACATTTCTTTAATCGCACTATTATTTGACAAATTACTAGAAATGCTGCTCTTAAGGGGAGTATGTATTTCAGCAACAATACTTTTTCTTTTTTCAAATTCTTTCAGTGGACTATTTTCGGCAACCTTTCCAAATATGCTACCAACAGTATTTCCCATCCATGAAAACATTTCTCCGATGGGCTTTATTATCGATTTTATATATTCCCAAAAACTAGCAAAGAAGCTCTTTACTTTTCCCCAGTTACTAATCACAAGTATTGCACCAGATATAAGTAAAGCAATAATAGCTCCTATAGGGTTACTCACTATTGCCGCTGTCAAAAATCTCACTCCTGCTGTGACTGCTGGAATAGCTGATGTTGCTAGGCTCAGAGTCGTAGCTTTTAAAACACTCAGTCCAGTAATTACTGCTGGAATAGCGTATGTCGATAGAAGAGAAAATGCTGCTATTGCTTTTGCTGCTAAACTCCAAGCTGTTCCCATAAATAAACTAAGTATGTAACCACCACCTACTAATAGAACTTTAAGACTTATTAGTGCTGCTATGGTACCCATGATTGCTGTAGTTACAGTGGGATATTTTTCTGCAAATGAGGCTATATGTTCACTTACCCATTTTAACCTTTCAGCTATAGGTTTTAAAATAGGTAACATCACTGAACCCAGATTCATTCCTACTTCTGCTATTGAATTTTTTAGCAATCGCAATTGGTTGGCTGTAGTACTCACACGGTCATTAAATTCTTCCTGCAATGAATTTGCACGTTCCCCTTCATCAGCTAATAAATCCAGCACCTTTTCATATACTTTTGAGTTTTCAAGTAGTAGCGCTATATCATCTTCTGCTCCCTGTTGGAAGAGCTTTAGCAGAATGCCAGCCCGATCATGTTTATCTATTTTTTTTAAAATTTCAAAAAAATCTAGTAGTGCTTTGTGAGGGTTTTCCTTGATACTCTCTTCAAGCTCTTCTATATCTATCCCGATTTCTTCTAGTGTTTCTCTAAATTCATCTTCTTGCTTCCCTGCCGTTTGAAGTTTAACCAGCATACCACTTATCATTTCTGCTGCTTTTTTGGGTTGTTTTCCTAAACTAATGAAGGCGTTTAATAAACCAGCTATCTGATCAACATTCAAACCAAACTGTTTTGCTGCCCCGCCAGCTATCGTCATTGCTGCCATCAGATCTTTTGCCTCAACAGTAGTATTACTTGATAGATGATTTATCGTATCTCCCCACTCTTTTAGATCTTCTATTTTTGTTCCAAAAATTTTATAGAGCTTGCTAGCAGCACTTCCTACTTCTTCTGCGGTCATACCAAAATTTACTGCCATTTTCGATACTGTTTCTGTAAATTCTAGAAGATCTTTTTTTTCTTCAATACCAAGTCGAGCACCACTTGTAGTTATTTGTGCTAACTCTGCAGCAGATAGTGGTATTGTACGGGATAACTCCTTTATTCCCTGGCCAAGTTCCATAAATCCTCTATCATTGGCTTCCTTCTCTTTAGAAAATTTTTTCACTGCCCTGATATCAGCCATACACTTTCAAAATCAATTGCAGCTTTAAATGGAGTTCCAAATGTTAATGCAAGTGCCCCTGTTTCTAGTAATTGTGATTTAAAGTGTGTCCTTTGTGCTGAAAATCTCTGGTATGCTTTGGTAGCAAAGTTTAACTTACTATATTGACTTCTCAGCCTACCTACAGAAGCACCTAGTTTATCTTGATCTCTTATCAAAGACTGTATATTCTTTCCACTTTTCTTAAATTCTTCACTGAGCGCATGTAAAGTGTCTCTCTTCTGTAAGTACGCTGTTTTGGCCTTTATTGCCGATTCCTTAGCCTTATCAAACTGAGCCTTTAAATCTTTACTTGGCTTTGCTGTTGTTTTCATTTGCTTAGCCAAGGACGTTACTTGCACTTCTAAGCCTTTCCAGGATCTCTTGGCAACTAATGTGTTACGACTTAACTCCTTAAATTTTGATACCGATTTCATCGATGCATCAAGTTGCCTTATTGTACCCCCAAGACGGGAAAGTTGAGCACTACTTCCTGCCATTGCGCTATTAAAGCTACCATCTAGTATTGCACCTATTTTTACTGATAATGTTGACATTTAAACTCTCCCGCAGCTTTGGCCCATAAAATAAATTCGTTTATTTCCATCTCAAGTACCTGCTCAATTCCGCCACCTACAACAGAACAGAGCATTAGTACATTTAATCTTAAGTTCTTTGTGTAACCGATGGAAAAAAATCTTTCAACGCTTCCTGTATTTTCATGTAGTCTGCAAAATATAACTCCCAAATTGTTTCTTTTGTTACAGATGCAAGGTTTGCTATTAATCCAACTTCTTTTTCAAAATCACTACTACCGGCACGTTCCATTGCTAGGCAGTCTCTTACTTTGACTGGTCTAAAAGTTAATTCCGAAACCGGAGTTCCATCTACTGTTATTGGGTTATCAAGTTTTACTGTTGTCATGTTTCCCCCTAAAAGTTAATTAAATAAAAGTCTTCGTGGCTTTTATATAACTAATTTTTTACTTGAATTGCAGAAGTTGTGTTTTATTGAAGTGACCACACCTTTTCTAAACTTTTTCAACAAAAAATATATTTAAAGTTTTGGTAGTAAGTCTAACAATCCTGCCCGTTTATAAATGTTATCTCTATGTCCTGCTGTAACGAGAAATACTTTGCGTTTTGGAATATTCACACGATAGATAAGGCGATAGTTATCAAATCTCAGTCTTCTATATCCTCGTAACTTGCCACGTAATGGTTTACCAGCTTTATTTGGGTTAACTTTGAGTTCCTTTTCTATAGCTTCTTCAATACCCAATCTTATTTCTTCTGGTAAAGCTGGAAAATCCTTTTTAGCATACCTCTTTAAGAGTTCAATTTCGTAAATACTTTATCCCCTCTTGAAGTCTTCATACTTAATTGTTTCTGCGCCTGGAACATCACTCTCCTTGACAGTATCAGATAACGCAATCTCCTCTATCTCACATTCAATTCCTTCTATGATTAGCCTTTTTGCTAATTCTTGAATAGGCTCCTTGGTAACTTCAGCTAATCTAGTAAGGTGATGTGAAGTTTTTGGGTCAAGTGCTATGTTAATTCCTAAGTCTGCCATATGTTTTACCAAAATATACCACAATAATTATACAACATTTCTCTGAATTTTTCAATAAAAAAATATGTAAACTACATCAAATTCCTAAAACTGCTTGTAATAAAGCCATCTGGTCAACACCATTAATCTTGCGAATCATATTCTCAGCATCGATTTCGATAAGTTCTCTAGCACCGATAGTAAGTTTGTAATAATGCGCAGCTACGGTACACTTCAGCGTTGCTTTTTCAGCAGGTTTCCAGCTACCAAAATCAAATTCTCTGAATATGCCCCTAAGGTTGATAATTACCCCTTCAATATCATTACTTCCACTGCCTTGTAATCCGCCCCTTAGCGTCAGAGAAACCGAATTCCCATCTATTAAACCAAAAAGCCTAAATAGCTCTGAATCATATTCGGCAAAAGTAAAATCAGCTTCGAGCTTTTCCATGCCCATATCAATATTTATTGGAATATCCATACCACCAGCTCTATATTCTTCTGTTTTTATGGTAAGTTTTGGCAAGGTTACTTCATCTATTTTTCCTGCATAGCCTTTACCATCTACGAATACGTTAAAATTCTTTAAAATCTTCGGTAACATTCTTCTCCCCCTTTTCTCCCCTTTTTACGATATTGCGCCACTCACAAGGTGTGACCTGAAAGTGATCTGTTCTGCTGGATATGGTGGTGTAAACTCAAAATCAAAATACACTTTACCACTTGCAATATTTGCTTGGGTATTAAGCTCTGGATTGGCATAACACCTTCCACTGATAATCGCTCCTTGTGCTTTTAAACTTGCTAGGTAGGAATTAACACTCTCTGTCACTTCATCTATATAAGTTTTGGTAATGTTTCGATCAACTGCCCATAGATGAGCTCGCAGTAGACTATCATTGATTAGATCTGCAGTACGCCTAACAGGCAGAAAAGCCCATTTTGGATCGTCTGAACATGTCCTGTTTCCCCATAGTCTGTAGCCATTTTGATGAATGATTGTCGTGACTTCATTTTCATTTAAGTAATTTGCTCTACAACTTGTATCACCGAGCGTAAAATCAATAGCTCTGCTTGTCCCAACAATACCATTTATCTCTTTATTTGAAGGTGATTGCCAAAATCCTTGTTCACTATCTACTTTGGCTATTAAACCAGCTACAAATGGGCTTGATGGTTTTTCTTCCCCTTCAAACACTTTAACCCATGGATCAACGACATAAACTCTTGAGCTACCGATGCTTTTTCTCCATCTTATTGCTTCTTCATCATTAGTATTTGGCCCATCTGCTACTATTATTGCTCTTAGCTTTTCTGCTATAGGAATTAAAGCGCTAACCACTGGGTTTCCAGCATCTCCAGGCAATTGATGAGTAAACTGAGGGGCAATTAGTATTCTTGGGGCAACATGGACTATACTTTCACTGCTGAGGAATGCTTGAATCCCTTGATATTCCCCGGTTTCTTCATCAACTCCTCCAATGATGTTTTTCAGCGTCTCTTCTGATTCCTCAACTCGAATCACTACTACTGTTGCACCAACCTGGGAAAATATTCCATTTACTGCAGAAGGCAAAGTTCCTCTTTTTCCAAGTTTTGCTGCCTCTTTTAAGCTTCCTACTATTAATACTGGACTATTGAGTGGAAACTTTTCCCCGTCAGCATCAGGTGCAGTACCAATTACGCCAATTACCGATGATTTAGCTGTGCGTACTGTCCTTGCACCAGAGGTAATCTCAATAACATTTACCCCATGTAAAAACTGTTCTGTCATTTTTCTCCTTGTAATGTTGAATTTTGGAAAGTGGATAGAGAAAAGGTTTCTTTTTTAACTTTCTAAAACCTTTTGCATTTTTTGCTTAAAATCGTTGAGTAAACTCTGTAGCTCTTCTTTACCCCTGACTTCCTTAATTTTCTTCTTGGCTAAATCTTCAAGCTCTTCGCATTTGATTATTGCTTTTACTGCTTTTTTGGCTTTTTCCTGAATTATTCTTGCCATTTCTACTACTGAAATTCCCCGAACTTTTGCTAAAGGCTCTATAATTTCTGCATCTTTTTCGTCTATAGATTCTGGTGCTGCTAAAATGTTCTCTGCAGCTTTTGCTTGTATTTCGTACGACTTAAGCTTCTGATGAGAATATCCTGCGTATTGGTGAGTATAATTATTAAAATAAACACGGATGCTATCAAGTGCAGAAAATTTCGCATTTTCCAATAATTCCAGCTCAATATCTTCTTTATTCCGCTCAACAATTTTTCCTCCTTCAGTTAAACAATAACTTTTTTGCCAGTCGAAATTCTTTGGCGCTTCGTACCAATCATTCCCAGTTGGCTTGCTTTCAAGCGTTGTTGTTTCAATTTGCTTGTTGTTTTCAAAATGAATATAAATTGGCATTGGTTTTCTCCGTTTTCTGGTATCAATTCCAGATTTTGTGGGTGGCATCTAATCCTGGACATTGCCAAGCTCGTAGCGTTCTTTCTACATCGATTTCAAGCCCTGCAGTTAAAAAGTTGTTACGTATGTTATAAATTCCCCACTGGATAAATTGACCATAGATATGTACATCACCTGAAAGCATACCTTCACTAACTTTTCCTCTGGAATATAGATAAGATGATGTATAAAGTAATACTGCAACTGTTTTTCCTGCTGGAATTTCTACATTGCCGGATCCAGCAAAGCTGCTACTATAACCCGTGTGTACGTAAACATTTTTCCACGTTATCCTTGAAATTCCTGACTTATTAGCATTGGTGTTATCAGGAGTTCCCACAAATAATCCTGCACTTGCATATTCCGCACTCCAAGATGATCCAACAAATTCTATTGTTTTATTTATGTTCGCATTGGTTGTATTTTTTACAAATATTACTCCAAGTGCAGCATATGGGTAGTAATATATTGAATCATGACTACTCGAAAAACTGTTTGTATATAACTCTCCGTAAATAAATGTTCCTTTATTTCCCTCTATAAAACTCAATTGTCTTGGCCGATAAAAACTAACGTAACTTGTATCGTATATATGGCTACCTGCTAGTAGTTGTAGCATGTAGTCGGTTCCACTGTTCCACTTTCCAAGTTCAGTTGTGAAAGTTCCATAGCCAAGATAATTATTTTTTCTACTTAGCACACCAAACAAGAAAGGTAATGACCCTGGTTCAACCATATTCCTCTTTTTCACTTCTCTCATAATTGATGAACTGCTAGGCAAATCATTGATGGAGTTAAATTTTGTTGTCAGTGTTTTTAGCTGGTCTTCCCTGGTTTTTACCTCCTTCATAATTGATGAACCGCTTGGCAAATCATTGATGGAGTTAAATTTGGTTGTCAGTGTTTTTAGCTGATTTTCCCTGGTTTTTATTTCCTTCATGATCGATGAACCATCTGGCACATCATTTACACCACGAAAATCTTCTACTAAACCTTTAAGACCATCTTTATGATTGTTGCTAATACTGTTTATTGCCGCAATATTCGCATCCTTTCTCGTGTCAAGTAGCGATACATATGAATCTGATGACGCTTTTAAAGTATCCAAGGTGTTAGTTTTTAGCGTATTGATCTCATTTACAGACTCTGTCTTTGCTCCAGTTATCGCTGATATTGAATTTTCCTTGTTAGTATTTATATCATTCAAGTGCGATCTTGCAGCGTTTAGAAGTTCTTTCAACTTTTCATCTGTCATCTGCACAATTTCAGACACTGCACTTTTGTCGACTATTGATTCCAATGCTTTAGCAAGATATGCTAACTGATCTGGTGTACTATTTGCTGCTAAATCCTTAAGCCTTCCTTGTAGTGCATCAATTATTTCTTTTATTGTGGTCATTTGCACAACGTTGGAAATAGCTTTTTTATCTATTATCAATTCCAACGATTTCGCAAGATACGCCAGTTGATCGGGTGTGCTATTTGCTGCTAAATCCTTTATCCTTTGGTGTAATGCTTCTATTGCTTCTTTCATTCCCAAAAATTCAAAAAAGTTTCAAATCTAAATCGTTCAAAATTATTTTTAAGTTCATCTTCTCTTTCACTCATATCTTCATCTATCTTTTCTATGGCTCTGCGTATACGTACTACATCTTCTACAGCTATGTTCTCTGGATGCGGCAAAGGATATCCTCTTTTGGTCTCTTCGTTTGGCATTACGTGATAATTACTCGTAGATTCTTCACCTTTGGACGATAGACAACCGTTCCGCTAAGCACTAATTTTACCCTTGTCTCATTACCATTAAAATTTGATAGCACGTGAGTTCTTTCCACCCAATTTTCTCCGATTGGTTTTCCCGTTGTTAAATTTACTAACTGCCATTTTTCTCCTTTTTCCACCCCCTTCTGCACATATGCTTTAACGTCTGCAGTACCAGGTATCAGCGCATCATAGGTAATTGTTATCTTAGTGTTGGAACCTGCTGTAATGCTCCTAGTTACATAATCTCCGGACTCTGAAATATTCCCCATAACTAGCTGTAACCCAGGGTAGAGAACTGGACTTTTTTTCCCCGATCCTTTGAGCGCTACTTTTACCGTTAATTCTCCACTTATTCTTGCGCGCAGTGCGAGCGGCAAATTATCAGACAGAAAATTTTCTTCTCCTTTCTCATCTGTTAAGATAAATTCTACATTAGTATCAAAACCCACTTTTTCTATGTTGGTTAGAGCGATTAAGTCTGATGTATTATTTGCAGTAACTTTGCCAAGATCAATAACGTGAAAACTTTCAGTAAATTTCGCTGCTAAAAGTCGAAAGGTAAGGTCAAAATTCTGATGCGGTGTCCACGTACTTGCATTGCTCGATGACAGTAATACTCCCACCTGATAAGGCTGACTGGTTACCCAACGGCTGTTTACTGCATCATATTTGCTGAGTTCTGCTATCTTTACCGCTGTATCTGCATCATCAGTCAGTAAAACTATCGCATACTCTTGCCCTCCATGGCAAAATACTGGTGACCAAGTTATACGTGTTGCTGTGCCATCAGTATTGATCTTAGTTGGCTCGATGGAATTTTCAGCGATAACTGTTTGCGAGGGCACTCCAACTGTTGTTTCCCGAATCTGCACAACAACACGTCTTTTGCCGCTATTTGTAAACCATAGCTCTACACCTCCTATATGCCTACTCTCATCCAAGGTAAATGTCTGTGCTAAAGGATCAACACGTTTGCTGGAAAAAACTCTTCTTCGTTCTTCTATGGTAATAGTTTTTTTACCAGTATATGTTGCTTCTCCATAGCTTCCTTTATCCCCATAAAACTGTACTAATTTAGTACCTGCTGGAATATTTGCCGGTACTTTCACCTTTCCCTTTAATTTTCCCTGGTTGTTAGCTTCCACTTTTTTTTCCCCCTATGCCACGGGTTGAATGACGATGCCATCGAATTTTATCTCTTTAAGCTTCTCATTTGGCTCAAAACCTTCGATCTCAAAATCTTGTATTGCTTCTCTCATAAACTCTTCCTCTTTTGTACTACTGGATAAAAGTTCAGAAACTTCAGAAGTAGTAAATTCTCTTGTCACTGGACTTGACCAATTGGTCTTTACCTTGGTCCAGTGATCGATGTTTTTATTCATGGTAACTTTTGCCGGTACTGGATCAAATGCCTGATAAGGATTTATCTTCATCTCTTTAGTTTGTAAAAGCTGCTCAAGCACTGGCTCAAGTTCATACGGCAATAAATAAGGTTCCTTACCTCTTTCAACATCAATAATTTCCACGTTTATCGGCAATATCAGTTCCTTATTTACTATTGCTGCAAACTGAACAATTCCTTGATCGCGCATATCATCATCAAAGAAGGGATCGACAAATACTCCTTTTTTAGTGGTAGGCTCTCTTGAATTTGCATCACTGCGTAGACGCTCCTCTGCAAAGAGTGCATAAAGATCTCTTATTCCACTCTTCATTGCTTCCAATTCGTTCATCGGTACTGCATGGATAGCATTATTCACTACTTTTATTTTCCCCTCTTCCCCTTCTTTCCACGTTTGGTGAATGTAGCAAAGTAGCAATTGTCCGCTAGGGGCTTTTGGCATTGATGGTCTCCAAGGGTGGGCAATTCCCTTTATTCTCCTTATCACCCCTTTTGCATCTAGAGTGATTAAATCAAATTAGACAAGCTTTTGCCTAAAAAAACTAAAGCTGAGACTAACAAATATGAGAAATCATGCAGAAAAGGAACTTAGACTTTTTGCGCGACAATATTGATGTTTTTAGACTTTTAGAAGAGGCTGAAATCTATGGCTATGTAGAAAAAAGAAAAGAAGCAACGATTGAGCTCATAAGGCTATTGACAATACAACCTGAGCTGAACTATAGAGGAGATAAATTTATACTAGATCTTATTTTGGATTATATAAAAGTTTTTGGAAAAGAGGTAGAAAGCTTAGAATCTGATATTAATATCTTAATCAACTTGCTGGAAAAAAGTATAGAGAGAAGAGAAATAGAAGAAAACTTAGATTCTGATATCGAAACCCGGATAAAAAAAAGGATAGAAGAAAGTAAAGACAAAAAAGAAGTGGAAAACTTAAAATCTGACACCAATGCCTTCATTGACCTACTGGATAAAAGGATAAAAGAGTCAGAAGAAAACTTAGAAGAGATTGAAAAATGTAGAAATGAAGTGGAAAAGACTGAAAAAGAAACAATGGATAAAAGAAATAAGGTAGTGGAGCAACTATCAAGATTTAGATTATCTCAAACACCTTTACCAAATTGTGCAATAAAATGATAATTAATACTGAACAAAAAGTTACATTTACTGTATATAACTATTAGGGGGAGGAAACTCAGCTTATCGGGCATTAGCAAGTTTTTGATTGTCAAACAGGCTACTCATAGTTTTAAACAGTAAAATTATAGCAAATGCTAACACTCGACCTCGGCAAACAAACTGGCTGGGCTATTCTTACAGATGGAGTAATTCAAAGTGGGAGCAAAAATTTTCATGGTAGCCGTTTCAGCGGAGGTGGCATGTGCTTCTTAAGTTTTAGTAATTGGCTTAATTCCTTGAAAGACATTTCTGTGGTGTATTTTGAAGAAGTAAGAAGACACCTTGGAACTGATGCTGCGCATTGTTATGGTGGTTTCTTTGCCGTTTTAGCTGCTTGGTGTGAGAGGGAAAAAATTCCATACAAAGGTGTTCCGGTGAAGACGATAAAACGTTTCATAGCAGGCAAAGGCAATGCAAGTAAGGGTGAAGTCATTGAAGCTGTGAAAGGCAAAGGTTTTTTTCCTCAAGACGATAATGAAGCAGATGCTTTGGCATTAATGTTTTACATAATGAGTTTTAGCGAATGCTGTGATATTAATATTTTACATAATGAGTTTTAATACTAATTCTACTATAAATAACGATTTTCATAACAAAGGACCAGAGTGAAATATGGGTCCTTCCCGCCAGCCAGGCTGACTTGGTAGCAAAAAGCCCAAACCTTCTCTAGCGTCAGACGTATTTTGATTATTAACTTTTTAATTAGTTGTTAAGAATTTAAATATAGCAATTTAATAAAATATTAAGAATATGAATTTAGCAATACACTACTATCCTATTGAAAATCTTGTCGAATATGATCGCAACCCTCGCAAGAATGACGATGTAGTAAACAGAATGTGCGCTTCAATTTGGGAGTTTGGTTTTCGTATTCCGATAGTTGCAAAAAGCGATGGCACTGTGGTAGATGGTCATTTAAGGCTTAAAGCAGCAAGAAAACTGGGTATGGAGAGTATTCCAGTGGTGCTCAGTGATAATTTAAGTGATGCCCAAACCAAAGCTTTTCGGTTACTAGCAAATCAATCAGCTAACTGGGCAAAGTGGGACGATGATCTTTTAAAGGTAGAAATTCAAGAATTAGAAGACTTACAGTTTGACCTCAAAATGACCGGATTTGAGCTAGAAAAAGTCCAACGCTTTCTTGATAATCTTGATGGAAGGGAAGAACAAGGGGAAAAGGGAGAAAAATTTTCTGATTTAGCTGGTGATGACAAAAAAGTGGAAATAACAAAACCAGGGGATCTGTGGATTTTAGGTGGTCATCGAATCTACTGTGGTGATAGTTGTCTGGTTGAATCGTTTAAAGCGGTATTAGACGATAAAATGGCAGATATTACGGTGTGTGACCCTCCGTATAACGCAGCATATGGTGACAGTCAAGAGAGAGAAGACAAGAAGATATTAAACGATGATAAAGGTGAAAAATACGAACTTTTTCTGTATGACATTTGTACTCACGTTTTAGCATACACCAAAGGGGCAATTTACATTTGTGCATCATCATCTGAGCTTTCGACCTTGCAAAAAGTATTTGAAGAAGCAGGTGGAAGATGGTCGACATTCATCATTTGGGCAAAGAATCATTTTACGCTAGGAAGATCTGATTACCAAAGACAATACGAAGCAATACTCTACGGTTGGAAAAACGGCAATAAACGTGAGTGGCATGGAGGACGCAATCAAAGTGACCTATGGTTTTACGATAAGCCAACGTACAACTCGCTGCACCCAACGATGAAACCAGTGGAGTTAATGGAGAGAGCGATAGTAAACAGCAGTAGACCAGGAGACATAGTTCTTGATCCATTTAGTGGTTCTGGGAGTACATTAATTGCCTGTGAGAGGACAGGAAGAATCTGTAGGACGATAGAGCTAGATCCTACGTTTGTAGATGTAACGATAAAGCGTTGGCAGGTGTATACGGGAAGAGATTCCACCCTTTTTGGTTCTGGTAAAACTTTCGCACAAATTCAAGAATCAAGACAGTAAGGGACGAAATAAGGGAAAAAAGAGGGGAAAGAAAGGTGGAAAGAGGAAAAATCACGCAGACGGAATGGGCAAGAGAACTGGGAGTTTCAAAGCAGTACGTCTGTTACTTAGTAAAGAAAGGAATAGTTGAGCTGGAGGATGGTTTGATTGACCGAGAACAAGCAAATAGAGCAATAGAAGCAATTAGAGATCCAAGTCAACCACTGAGGAGAAAAGGTGGAGAAGAAGGGGAAAAAAGAGGAAATAATGAACTTTCCACGATGTTGCTTAAAACCCGGATAAAAAACGAGATGGAGCGGGGAAAACTGCTGGAGGCAAAAGCAAAAGCTGAAATTGGTGAACTTATCTCAGTAGAGGAAGTAAAGACTGAAGCATTTAACGTGGCAAGAGTAGTGAGAAACAATCTCCTCAATATCCCAGACAGAGTATCAGCATTACTAGCATCGATGAATGACACAGAGAAGATCCATAAAACGTTAACAGAAGAGATTACCAATGCACTCGAAGAATTATCGAAAAATACATTTTAATGACTACTGTTAATTTATATTCAAATAATTTAAAATTATTAAAGAAAATTAGTAGACGCCTTATAATAATAGGCTCAATAGCTATAAGCATCTCTATTTCTACAGCATATGCAGGAATAATTGCAGTCATTATTCTAAGTTGTTTTGCTAAAGAATCAACAGATGTCCACTGTAAACAACCAAGTTCTACTTTTACCGATATGGAAGTAGAAAATGTAGCAAAATTTTGGCAGGCAATGGTGTGATATATAGCAGTAGCTTTTATACAGGGTTAAAGCCAGATCCGCTACTTAAAGTATCAGAGTGGGCAGATAGAAATCGTCAACTTTCAACGATAGCATCATCAGAGCCGGGGAAATGGAGGACAGAGAGAACGCCGTACCTTAGAGAAATAATGGATTCACTATCTTCGTCTTCACCGGCTGAAAAGGTGGTATTCATGAAAGGAGCGCAAATTGGAGGAACAGAAGCTAGAAATAACTGGATCGGTTATATTATCGACCAAACACCAGGCCCTATGCTGGTAGTACAGCCAACAGTTGAAATGGGCAAGCGCTGGTCAAAGGGAAGATTTGCGCCGCTCATTGAAGATACCCCATGTTTAAGGAGTAAAATAAAAGATCCAAGGTCGAGAGATTCAGGCAATACTGTGCAGAGCAAAGAGTTTCCAGGAGGAACGGTAGTAGTAACAGGTGCCAATAGTCCAGTGGGTCTGCGTTCAATGCCGGTAAGATATCTTTTTTTAGATGAAGTAGATGCATATCCAGGAGATTCAGGAGGAGAAGGAGATCCAGTTCTTCTCAGTATCGCGCGAACTAATACTTTTGCTCGTCGAAAGATTTTTTTGGTATCGACACCAACAGTTCACGGAATAAGCAGAATAGAGAAGGAATTTGAGAGTTCAGACAAACGTTACTTTTTTGTACCTTGTCCACATTGTAATTACTATCAGGTGCTAAAATGGCCACAGATAAAGTGGGAAGATAAAGAACCCTCAACAGCCCACTACGTTTGCATAGAGTGTAGGGGAGAAATAAAAAATCATCAGAAAACGGAGATGCTAGCTAGAGGTGAATGGAGAGCTACAGGGAAAGAAGGAAAAAAAGAGGCAAAAATAGGATTCCACCTTTCAAGCTTGTATAGCCCAGTAGGCTGGTATAGTTGGAAACAAGCAGTAGAAGATTATCTACATGCAAAGGAAAATGAACAATTACTGAAAGTTTGGATAAATACAACACTCGGAGAAACCTGGGTAGATAAAGGAGAAGTACCAGACTGGAAGCAACTATTTGAGCGTCGAGAAAATTTTCCGATAGGTACGGTGCCAAAAGGTGGAAAAATAGTGTTAACGGCAGGGGTTGATGTACAAAAAGATCGGTTAGAAGTAGAAGTAGTAGCATGGGGAAAAAACCGAGAAAGTTGGTCAATAGACTACCAGGTATTAGAAGGTGATACTGGAAGTGAAGAAGTATGGGGAAAACTTTCGGAATTATTAAATCATCATTTTATCGGTGAAAATGGTCTTGAATACATGATAAGCATGATGGCGGTAGATGCTGGGTATGCAACACAAGAGGTATACAACTGGGTAAGAGGTCACCAAGGGTCTGGAAGAGTAATGGCAGTAAAAGGAGCAAACAAAGCGCTAGTGCCACTTAGCAGCCCAAGTAGAGTTGATGTAACAGTTAGCGGACAAAAGCTAAAGAGAGGAATGAAGCTGTGGCCAGTTGGGGTATCGATATTAAAGTCAGAGCTTTTTCAGCTACTTAATGTTTTAACAGAAGGGGCGCCGGGGTATTGTCATTTTCCAGAGTATCCACCTGAATATTTTAAGCAGCTAACCGCAGAGCAACTAATTACCAAGGTAGTAAAAGGGTATACCAAACAAGAGTGGCAAAAGATAAGAGATCGAAATGAAGTACTAGATTGCCGAATTTACGCAAGAGCAGCGTCTATTGCCCTGGGGATTGATCGTTGGTCAGAGAGTAAATGGGAAAGTTTAGCAGGTGAAAAAGCTAAAAAGTCAAAGAGAGTGAGAAGGAGTCAATGGTTGAGTGAGAAAAGTTGATGTACAACCAAGAATATTTAACTCAAGTAGAAGAAGCGATAAAGAAGCTACAGAGCGGAGAGAGAGTAGTATCAATTGCGTACGGCGATCATGTGGTTAGGTACGGGGAAGTTCAAATAAAGGATTTATTGGAGCTCAGGCAACGAATCAAAGCAGAGTTAAAAGTTGCAGGTGTGAAGCCGAAGAGAAAGATTGTTATTGCAACTAGTAAAGGAGTGGTATGAGAAGTTATATGATGGAAAATGAGTATCCGGACTTTTTAGAGCATTTAAAGTATATTATAGCCACAGGTAATATAGCATCAGGAAAGTTTATAAATGCAGTGGTAGACCTCTCGCATTGGGATAAGAACGTAGATTTCAAATTAGCAAAAGAAGATGGTATAGCTGGCGTCATTCATAAAGCAACGCAAGGACTGAAGTATATTGATCCAACGTATGTAGAAAGAAGAAAAGCTGCTGAAGAAGAGGGACTTTTATGGGGTTCATATCATTTTGGAGTAGGAGAAAACGGAAAAGATCAAGCTAACCATTTTTTAGAAACAGTAGGAGATCATTCTCAAGTATTGCTTGCGCTTGATATTGAAGAAAACCAAAGCGGAAAAAACATAACGCCAAAGCAAGCAGAAGATTTTGTTGATAGAGTTCACGAAGTAACAGGTCGTTTACCACTGATTTATGGAAGCACCTATTTTTTAGAAGATTTTGTCACACCAATTTTGACGAAGTGCCCATTGTGGATTGCAAGATGGGGAGAGGAGCCTGTGTTACCAAAGGGGTGGAAGAAGTGGGCTCTGTGGCAATACACTGACGGCAAAAGCGGAAAAAAACCGCATGAAGTAAAAGGAATCGGCCGATGCGATCGAAATAAATTCAACGGAACATTGGAAGAATTAAAAGATTTTTGGATATCAGGATGTTATTGAAATCATTCAAACAATTATTTCGGAAACCAACAAAACCAAAAAGTTCAGCATGGGATGGAGCTGGATCTGGCAGAAGATTATTGCACTTTCAACCAGAGTCAGGAAGCATAAACAATTTGCTGTCTCAAAGCCTTGAACACCTGCGTAGTCGTTCACGTGACATGGTAAGAAAGAACTCCTATGCGGCAAACATCATCGATACGATAGTAAGTAACTCTGTTGGGACAGGAATAAAACCGCAGTCAAAAGCCAAAGATGCAGAGTTTCGCAAAAGAGTTCAAGAGTTATGGCTGAGATGGACAGATGAAGCAGACAGTAGCGGAGTGAGTGATTTTTATGGGTTACAAGCTCTAGTATGCAGAAGTATGATAGAAGGAGGGGAATGTTTTGTAAGACTCCGAACAAGAAAACGAGAAGATGGACTTTGTGTGCCGTTGCAATTACAAGTACTGGAATCAGAGCATTTAGACAATAAGAGTAATCAAACCCTTGCCAACGGTAATGTAATTAGAAACGGGATTGAGTTCAATAGGCTTGGGCAAAGAGAAGCGTATTACCTTTTTCGAGAACATCCAGGTGAAGGCTCGTTTGGTGAATCGGTGAGAGTGCCAGCAAATGATGTTTTACATATCTACAGGCCACTAAGACCTGGGCAGATTCGAGGAGTACCGTGGTTGTCCAGTGTACTGTTAAAGCTCTATGAACTTGATCAATATGACGATGCGGAATTAGTGAGAAAAAAGACTGCAGCGATGTTTGCAGGGTTTATTACCAGACTCGATCCTGAGGCAAATATTTTAGGTGAGGCGCAAGCAAATGAGCATGGAGTAGCACTATCAGGTTTAGAACCTGGGACTATGCAACTTTTAGATCCAGGGGAAGATATCAAGTTCTCGGAACCATCAGATGTTGGAGGAAGTTATGAAGCATTCATGAAACAGCAGCTCAGGGCAATAGCAGTAGGCATGGGAATAACTTACGAGCAGCTAACAGGAGATCTAAGTGGTGTCAATTATTCATCAATCCGAGCTGGGTTAATAGAGTTTCGCCGGAGGTGCGGAATGTTACAGCATAACATAATGGTATTTCAATTTTGCCGTCCGGTATGGGATAGGTGGTTAGAATTAGCCCTACTCTCAGGAGAACTTGATATAGGCAAAGAATGGACGAAAAAAGGGGGAAAAGAAGAAGTAAAATGGATAGCACAAGGATTTGATTGGGTGGATCCGCTAAAAGACCAGCAAGCACAGCAAATGGCGGTAAGGAATGGGTTTAAGAGTAGGTCAGAGGTGGTTTCGGAACTTGGTTATGATGTAGAAGAAGTCGACCAAGAAATTGCCGAAGATCAAAGACGTGCGAGTGAACTGGGCTTAAATTTTGATTCTGATGTGAATTCTAATGCTGAAATGATATAAAATTCTATTTCTATGACAAATGGGTTTTTATTGCCCCAGACACAAATAAAAAATTTTAAAAACATATGACGACACAAATAAATTGGATGAATAAGCCGATGATGATAGAGCAAAGGAGTTTTGAATTATTGTCATTACATGCTGGAAAACACCCTACGTTTAAAAACATAAAACATGTAACAAGAAATAGTGAAAGGGGAATAAAAGTAATACCAATACATGGAATCTTGACGAAGAATTCAGAAGCTTTTGACGATATTTTAGGGATGACATCATATGAGAAGATATGTGAAGAGATAGAAGAAGCTTTAATAGATAAAGAAGTAGAAACAATAATTTTGGACATAGACAGCCCCGGAGGGGAAGTAAACGGTTTATTTGACCTTTCCGACTTTATTTACGAAGCAAGAACAAAAAAGAGGATTGTGGCGATAGCAAATGATGATGCGTATTCCGCAGCGTATGCAATTGCATCAAGTGCTGAAAAAGTATTGGTAACGAGAACATCAGGAGTTGGAAGTATAGGAGTAATAGCAAGTCATATAGATCAAAGTGGATTTGATGAAAAGCAAGGTATTAAGTACACAACTGTTTTTGCTGGAAGTCGAAAAAACGATTTAAATCCGCATGAGCCAATAACATCTGAGAGTTTGGAAAGCTTACAAAAAGAAGTAGATCGTCTATATGAAATGTTTTTGCAGCTTATAGCAAGAAATAGAGGTCTTTCAACGGAAAAGATCAGATCAACGGAAGCAGGGCTATATTTTGGTGAGAAAGCAATAGAGATTGGACTTGCTGATGGAATCACAACGTTTTCTGAATTTATAGATAATTATAGGAGAAATATGACTAAAACTGAGATAAAAGAACAAGCAATAGATATTGATATTGAGCAAGGAAGATGTTTAGGGTACGAGAGCTGCCGCACGGAAGTATTAGAGGTGATAAGATTATGTAATTTATCAAAGATGCCAGAGAAAATAGGAGAATTTATTGAGCAAGGTGTAAATGCAAAACAAGCCCAAGAGATATTAATGTCGATACTGGCGGAGAGAACGAAGAAGACAGAGATTTTGAGTACAATACCGCAAAATACACCAGAAGACTTGATGATGCAGGTAGCGAAAAGTCGGGGCATTTGATGGTCTTAACCGCGGTATATAATGCTAACATACGCCGCGGTAAATAAGTGTTCAAAACGCGCCACAATTATAACCGCCGCATATAACAACTATAAACACGGCGGTAAAACTAAAGGAAAAAAAGGGGAAATATGACAAGTATAACTGAAACAAATAATTTAGGTGACCTTCTGAAATATGAAGTATATAGAGATTATACAAGAGAGGAAATAACCGTAGTCAAAGGACAAAACCTCAAACTTGGAACAGTTGTTGGCTATGATAAAGATAACATGATTAAGATAATAAATCCGACAGCCACAGATGGCACACAAACAGCAATAGGTGTAATAACAAGTGATGTAAACGCAACGGAAACCACCAAAGCAGTAATCATTACTCGTATAGCAATGCTAGCAGATCATGCGGTTGTGTGGCCAGCAAATATAACAGAAGAGCAGAAAGCTGCAGCAATAAAGCAACTTGAAGCACGAGGCGTTATCATCCGCAAGGGAGTTTAACGAGCTACCAGACTCAGCAACTTACATAGAAACAACTTAAAACACACAGCATTAAAGGGAAAGGGGGAAAGAATGCAAAATCCATTTACAAATCCAGCATTTAATATGACGGAATTAACTAAAGCAATAAACATATTGCCGATAAATTATGGTCGAACAGAAAGCTTAAATTTATTTCCAAGTAGATCGGTAAGATTTCGACATATTACGATAGAAGAACACCACGGAGTTTTAACTTTATTACCAACACAAGTCCCAGGAGCACCAGCAACAGTAGGGAAAAGAGGAAAAAGGAAAATAAGGACGTTTACGATACCACATATTCCCCATGATGACGTAGTATTGCCTGAAGAAGTACAAGGAATAAGGGCATTTGGGTCAGAGAGTGAACTAAAAGCACTTGCAGATGTAATAACCGATCATTTGCAATTGATGAGAAACAAACACGCAATAACGTTAGAACATTTGCGGATGGGGGCGTTAAAAGGGATTATTCTGGATGCTGATGGCAGTGAGTTATTAAACCTTTACAACGAATTTGAAATTACGCCAAAAGTAGTAAATTTTGCGCTGGGAACAGCAACCACCGATGTCAAGCGTAAGTGTCTGGAAGTATTGAGGCATGTTGAGGACAACTTAAGTGGTGAATATATGACCGGGATTCATGCGCTGGTAAGCCCAGAGTTTTTTGACGCTTTAACTTCTCATACCAAGGTAAAAGAAGCATACGAGAGATGGCAAGAAGGAGCAGCACTCCGGAACGACATGAGATCAGGATTTACGTTCTGTGGAATAACATTTGAGGAGTACAGAGGACAAGCAACTGACCCTGAAGGAAATGTGAGAAGGTTTATAGAAAAAGATACGGGGCACTGTTTTCCACTTGGTACAGCAAGCACATTTACTACTTACTTTGCCCCAGCGGACTTCAATGAAACAGTAAATACACTAGGGCAACCGTTATATGCAAAACAAGAGCCAAGAAGATTTGATAGAGGGACCGATTTACATACTCAGTCAAATCCTTTACCAATGTGCCATCGCCCAGGAATATTAATTAAAGTCGTTGCAGCATAACAATACTGGTAGAGCAACTACAAAAGTGGTGAGGCATGAAAGTGCTCTACCAGTATGCCCCTTCTTAGCGTGCATGTAGAGATTAGTGCATAAAGGTAAAGTATGCAAGAAAAAATAAAAAGATTATTGAAAGATTGTTTTGCACATCTAGGGCAGCAAGCGTTGTATGAATCAAAGGATAAGTCATACATGGTGCAGATATTAAAGCAACAGCCAGATAGATTATACGGGATTGGTGAAGGGCAATTTGTAGGAGAAATTTTGACTTTAGAAGTAAGTGTGTTTGATGTATTAAAGCCAATGGTGGGAGATACTTTTTCTATAGGTAGTTGTAGATACAGAGTACACACACCACCACTCAGAGATAACTCTGGAATGATCTGGAAAATTCAAGCATCGGGGGTGTAAATGTGTGTTGAGATTGAAGTGATCGGCAGCATTGAGAAAATAATTCAAAGTATTGAAGCTAGTCAAGCTAAGATAACAAAAGCAACAGTAAGAGCATTAAACAAAACGGCATTGTGGACAAAAGAGCAAGCTACGAAAGAACTAAGTAAAGATACGCAAATAAAACGGCAATTAATCAGAAAAAGATTATGGACAATCAGAGCAACAAGAAATTATCAGAGGGCTCTAGTAAGGATAGGGTTATACGGAGTAAAATCTTCAAAGCTTGGCGATATAAAACAAATGGCAAAAGGAGCAAAAGCAGGAAAACATATGTTTGAAGGAGCATTTATTGCTAAGATGCCAACCGGACATAGAGGTATTTTTAGACGAAGAGGAAGGACAGCCTTGCCAATTTATGAAGTTACCGTACCGATCGGAGAAAATGTACAAAAGATAATAAAAGAAATGGCTAATTATAAAACAGGAAAAGTGTTTGAGGAATATTTTGAGCATGAGTTGAATGTTCTTTTAAAGAAGCAATGAAAGAATTTTGGAAAGGTTTACATGAAGCAATTTGTAAAACGCTAAAAGAAGAAATCCCAGCAATACAAACGTGCGAAGTGTATAGAGCAGAACGTCGGAAAATAATAGCGCCAGCAGTATTTGTAGAGCTTGCAAGTTTAGAACCAGGAAAAGACCCTGGGACAGAGGAACTTGCGCTGAGAGCAAGATTTGAAGCAAGAATTGTAGTTGATGGAACAGTCGAGGATTCCTCGGTAGTTGTAAGGTCATTAGCAGCAGAAGTTGCAAGAGTAGTGAATAAAAACACTTGGAACGTGGAAAATGTTTTGCCGGGAGAATTTTTATCAGCGGAAGTAGACAATTTTAAACCAGAGTTGGATGCATATTTAGTGTGGCTGGTAGAATGGGCTCATGAGATGCACGTAGGGAAGTCAGTGTGGTCAGAAACTGGCGCATATTATAGAGATGGGTAAAGTACATGTTGGATCATAATTTTGCGATTGCAGAGCTAAATAGAAGGCTAGCGAACATTATTCGTATAGGTCTAGTTAAAGAAGTAGATTATGAAAAAGCAAGAGTGCGGGTAAAAATAGGAGAATTTATAACCGATTGGCTTCCGTGGATAACGGCAAGAGCAGGAGAAGATAGAAGTTGGTTTGCGCCGAATATTGATGAGCAAGTAATAGTATTATCGCCATATGGAGAGTTGTCATTAGGGGTGGTGTTACCGGCAATTTATCAGCAGAAGTATTTTCCCTCGGAATGCCGAAAAGACGCGCATATTTTAGAGTTTAAGGATGGAACGAAATTATCGTACGATAAGGAGAATCATCATCTTGAGATTGAAGTAGTAGATAAAATAACGCTAAAAGTTGGAAAATCGAGTATAGAGATGACAAAAGAAGGAATAAAACTTAAGGGAAGGAGAGTTGATCTCAATTGACATGAGAAGAGCTATAGTTTGTATAGGAGATCATTGCATGGGGATACCGGTTCATGTTTGTATGAGTGGTAGTAACGACGTTTTTGTAAACGGTAGATCTGTTTGTCGAAAAGGAGATATCTTAACTCTAGGTGAGAAACTAACGCAAGGGTCAAACAGCGTATTTGTTAATGATATTGGTATTGCACGAGTTGGTGATTTAGCCTCATGTGGTTTTAAGGTAGTAAGTGGAAGTAGCAGCGTTTTTTCTGGATAAAGATATGAAGGGAATGAGTGCTGAAACAGGTAAGGAATTAGAAGATTTGGACCATCTGAAACAGTCAATAGTTGATATTTTGACCACACCAATTGGTAGTAGAATCATGAGAAGAGATTACGGTTCAAGATTATTTGAATTAGTAGATAAGCCAGTAAATCGTGATTTTACGTTAGAAATTTACGCAGCAACAGCAGAAGCACTACAAAAGTGGGAAAAGAGATTTAAGTTAGAAAAAGTAAAAATAACAGAAGTGAAAGAAGGAAAAGTAACGCTTGACCTAGAAGGATTGTACTTACCAATGGGGGAAAAGATTCGCTTTGATGGAGTTGTGGTATAAAGATGGAGCAGCCTAACATTATTGAGCCACTGAACTTCGAAGAAATCTTTTCACGTATGAAGGAGGAGTTGATACGTCGAGACTCAAGTTTTACAGCATTAGTAGAAAGTGACCCAGCAATAAAGATTTTAGAGGTAGCAGCATGGCGAGAACTTTTGCTGAGAGAAAGAATAAACGAAGCAGCAAGGGGCAACTTACTTAAGTTTGCAAGGGGAGAAGAACTTGATGATTTAGCTGAATTTTACGGAGTGGAAAGGGAGAACGGGGAAAAGGATGAACGATTTAGAAAAAGAATCAAGGCAAGAATAGTTGGCTCAAGCACAGGAGGAAATTATCGGTATTATGCATTATCAGCAGATACGAGAGTAAAAGATGCATTAGTAGAATCACCTGTACCAGGAAAAGTACAAGTTTCAATCTTATCCACAGAATTATCCACACTGCCAGAAGAATTACTAGAAATTGTCAGAAATCAGCTAAACAGGGAGGATGTGAGGATTTTAACAGATACAATAGAAGTGGTAAGTTGCAATATTATAGAAATAGATATCCACAGTAAAATTAGCATTAAAAGACCAGATATTATTGAAACGGTGAAGAAGCAATTTATAGAAAAATTTGAAACAACGAAAAGATTAGGATGGAAAGTAACGAAATCATGGATTATAGCCAACCTGTTTGTGGATGGGGTAGAAAACGTAGAATTAATCGAGCCAAGAGAGGATGTTGTGGTACTGGGGAATGAGTGTGCTGCCTTAAGAAGTTTAAATGTTGAGTTGAATTAATGCTATTACCACCAAACGCAACAAAGCAAGAAAAAGCGCTGATTGATGCAATCGATTACAAAGTAGACCCAAGCTGTGTAAAAGGATTTAAATTTAGCCTAGGGGAAAAAATATTGCCGTGGTTGGTTGAAGAATATGGATTGGGGGAAATTCTACGCTGGGTAAAAGACAAAAGAAAGGCGATAAAAGAAGGAATAAAATTTCAGCGTTTGAGAGGAACACCAGCATCGCTGAAAATAGCACTGAAGTGGGCAAATATAGAAGATATTACAATTATTGAAGAGCCACCCGGAGAACACTTTTTTGAATTACAGATAGGGATAAAAGATGTTCCGAACGACTTCTTCGTTGATGCAGTAGTAGAATTAGCAAAACTATCATTGCCAGCAAGATCACGGCTAATGAGGATTTTTAACGATTATTATAATGCGCAGAGATTTATATTGGATGAGAGTTTATTTGGAGATCTTCTTTCTGACTATTCGGGGGTAAAAATAGAAAAAGATGGACCAGTGTTATCATTTGGGAGAGTAAATTTTTTCAGGTCTAGTGGTCCAGTTATTAGGATTATAGAAAACTATCTACGCGATCATTATGAGCAGGCATTAAGTAATGATCTGTATAGGCTAGATGTAGCAATCCTTGGAGAAACCGAGCCTCACACAAAGAATTATAACGGTATTTATGAAAGAAGTCATCAGTGGAATAATTTAAAAACGTTATATCCGCTACCACAGAGCTTATTACCTGAGATTAAGTTTGCTAAAGCGCAGATAGTATTATCGGACAGTTGGAGTTTAGGAGAAATAAACGCATGTTTTCCAGTAAGTAGTATAGAAGAGAGGGGAAAAAGGTTTTTACTAGGAAGTGATAAGCTATCTGAACAACTGTGGAATTTAAAATACAAGCCAATTTTAGAAAGATTTTTTGCCGTTCACCACTATCAAGTAAAGAATTTCTCTACCCCCAAAATAATAAGATTTAGCGTAGCAGAACACTACATTCATTTTGAAAACGAATTGGATTCAAAGCAAAAAAATGCAACATACGAGCTAGAAAACTACATTTTAGTGTTTTACCCAGGTGTACTAACATGGCATGAACATCGACATTTGAACAGGTCCTGGGAAGAAAAACAACCTATATGCTTAATGAATTAAATACATATATTTATATCTTCATATACTACATTAACATTCGGTAAAAATGTGTGTTTTTTGAAAAAAAGAAGTTGCTTTTCCATGCCAAAACAGCTATAAATTAGGTAGGTGTAGGTAAACATAAGAAATTGATCTTGCACTGAAGTGAGCCAAATTGGCGACTTTATGTATGTTTTTATAGTGAGGTAACTAAAATGTTCAATTTAAATAAAAGACTGGAAAAATTAAAGGAGAATTCATTTCGTGGAATAAATGAAAAAGACGCAGCAGGTTGCACAATATTGCACCGAGCAGCACAAGTGTCAAATCCAGAAGTAATAAAGTTATTAATAGAAAAAGGTGCAGGTACAAACGATAGAAACAATAGAGGCGAGACACCATTGCACCTAGCGGCATTCTATGGAAAGGTAGAGAATGTAAAAGCACTGATAGAAGGAGGAGCAAATGTAAATGCTATAGATGATGGAGGATATACGGCATTACATAGTGCGAGCTTAATGAGTTGTGAAAAGACAGTAAGGGAGCTAATAAAAGCAGGGTCGAATGTTAATACTGGGAACTACATAGGAAGGACCCCCCTACATGAAGCAGTATTTATGAGGGAAATAGTGAACGTGAGGGCAATATTAGAAGCGGGAGGTGACGTAAATGCGAAAGACCAAAAAGGATATACACCACTACATATAGCATGCAAGACAGGAGAAACAAAAGAGATAATAAAAGAGCTAGTAAAAGCTGGAGCAAATGTAGAGCAAAAGGATAAATTTGGCAAAACAGCAATGTATTATGCGAGAACTGAAGAGTTGCTAGAAAAACTAAGGGAGTTGTCGGAGCGGACAGTAGATGCGATATTTAGCCTAGATTTAAAAGAAAAAGGAGAAAGAAGGTTTGAAGAAATAAGGGAAAAGTTAGAAGAAGCGCCATTGGTCAAGAAGGCACTGATGGAAGTGGAAAAAGAGCTAGAAGATATGGATGAGAAGATAAAAGGGCTATAAAAAGAGCTTTCTGTAAGAGAAGGGAGTAAAAGGGTTGGCTACAAGATAATAGGAAAAATAGGAAGCCTAAATTTAAAAGAAAAAGCTGACAACAGCAGGAGAGGAACCGCTTATTATTTAACAGATTAAGTATATAGATTTATATCTTAATCTAATATGCGAAAAAAATGTGTATATTTTGTAAAAAAAACTTGCTTTTTATGCCAAAACAGCCCTAAGTGAAAAAGTAGCTAGTAAATAAACAAGATTTGCTAAGCGCTAAAGTGAGCCAAATTGGAGGCACTTTAAATTGCATTAATAGCTGAGGAACATTATGGTAAAATTTAGTAAGAAAGAAAGAGAAGAGTTTAATAAGTCGTGGAAAGAAGTATTAGATAACTCAATAGAAAATATTAATAAAAAAGACACAAAAGGAAGGACGATATTGCATTACGCGGTGGGAATGCCAGATCCAAAAAAAGTGAGGTTATTAATCAAAAAAGGAGCAGATATAAATGTGGCAGATGCGGGACAATATAGACCATTGCACTTAGCAGTAATGGGACAACGTGTAGAAAATACAAAGGAGCTGATAAAGGCAGGAGTAGAGGTAAACGCAGTGGAACGAAGTAGCAAATTTGCCGCGTTACACCTGGCATGCATGGTAAGTGAGGTAAAAATAGTAGAAGAGCTAGTAAAAGCGGGAGCAAATGTAGAGCAAAAGGATAAATTTGGCAAAACGGCAATGGATTATGCGAGAAATAATAAAGAGATAAAAGAAGTGTTAGAGAACGTAAAAATCGCAAATAAGCAGAGAGAGTTCATAGAAAAATAAGGGTCGTATCAGCAGCAGGTGTGATAGTGGCAAAAGAAGAGCTTGTGAAAATTTAGAAGGGCTGTGGCTAAGAAAGAGGTGATTATGGAAAAAGGGAAATTTTATCATTAGAGGGAAAAAAGAAGCTTGATGATTTGGGAGAGTGCTCAATTGATGAAAGATAGCGTATGTGTTTCTAAAATTTTGCATAAAAGCTGAGAGAAATAAAGGTTAACAGTTGCGTCTTTTTCGCAAGAGTAATGGATTTATGGAAAAAGGGAGTGCCTGAACTATGAAAACATTTACAGGAGAAATTATGAGAAAGAGAACGTTAACTGTGACCTGTCGATATGAGCCTGATGAGTTAGCAGATAAACATTTATCAGAAGCTTACGAGCAGTTACTAAAGTATTCAGTAAAAAGAAACAACGAAAAGGAGGTAGAAAAAGATGATAACGGTGGCCTTGTATGCAAGAGTTTCATCAGACCGACAAGTGCGGGATCATACAATAGAGAGCCAAATTGCAGAGCTTAAGCGTAGAATTGCTGTAGATGGACATGAGTTATTGGAAGAATATGTATTCACTGACGATGGCCGTAGAGGGTCAAATTTAGAGCGTGAAGGTTTAAAGAAATTACGTGATAAAGTAGCAGAAGGAAAAATTAATAAGATTTATATCTATTCACTAGATCGGTTGTCACGTGATCCTGTAGATCAAAGAGATGTAATAGATGAATTTAAGAGAGCAAGAGTAGAAATAATCTTTTCAAATCATAAGGTTGATGATACACCAGAGTCCGATTTAATGACAGATGTGCAAGGAGCAGTAGGAAGGTTTGAACTGAGACAAATCTTGATACGAAGCATGAGGGGAAAACTGCATGCAGCAAGAGAAGGTTGTGTGAGTGTAATAAGCAATGCACCTTATGGTTATCGATATATAAGAAAGCATGTAAAAGGAGGAGAAAACAAATTTGAAATTAATGAAGAGGAAGCAAAAGTAGTGAGAGAGGTGTTCATGTGGATTGGAGAGGAAAGGATAAGTATTAGAGAAGCGGTAAAGAGACTAAGAGAAGCTTCTGTTAGAACACAAACAGGAAAAGAGGTGTGGCATTCAAGCACCATCCATAAGATGTTAAAAAATCCAGCATACAAGGGGCTAGCAGCATATGGTAAAACAAAGGCGGGCCCAGTAATGCTAGAAGTCAAACCAAAAAAAGCAACAGCCGGCGAACTCACTCTATTTACAGTACAGATGAGGAGAATTGGATTCATATACCGGTGCCGAAAATAGTTGACGAGGATTTGTTTAATGTAGTACAAGAACAATTGATTGAGAATAAACAGAGAGCAAGAGTGCAGCAAAGAAAAGAGACATATCTGTTGCAAAAGCTAGTTGTGTGTAAGTGTTGTGGACGTGCTTACTGCGGAAGGCGAAATTACAGCAAAGAAAAAAAGATTGTGTATACTTATTACACTTGCCTGGGTACAAGAAATTTTTACGGTAATAAGGTATGCACTAACGGATCTATTCGTGGAGAAGTGTTAGAAACAGGTGTGTGGGAAGAAGTAAAAAGTGTATTAAAAAATCCAGATAGGATGGTAAAGGAGTACCAATGTAGAATTTCAGAACATAAGAATGAATTATTAGATGAAAGGTTTGCAAGACGTGAGAGTCAATTAAAACAAAATATTAAAGAACTTATCAATGATTATTATATTCAAGAGAATACAAGTGAGGAAAAATATATAAGTAAGGAAGACTTTAAGCAGGCAATGAAAAAAATGAAGGAACGTTTAAAAGAGATTGAAGGAGAGAAGAAAAAGGTGATTGATCAAAAGGGACTACAGCAGAAAATGAATCTTATTACAAATAGCATAAAGGGCTTTTATTCTAGTGTTAAATCGGAATTGGAACACCTAGATTGGCAAGCTAAACGTAGTCTTATTAGGACATTAGTAAAAGAAGTCAACATTGATCTTGATGAAGTAAATGTAGTATTTAAGATCAGAGAACTCAACAATCCCGCCCAGAATGGACAAAATCAGAAGTTGGCAGATTGTCTAAGGGGGAGTGTTAAATAAACTGTGTCAAACCGAAAAAAAAGTAATAAATTGATATAAAAAAATGGAGGTTTGACAATGAGTCAGAAAGTAGTAAACAGAACTACCGGTTTGGTAGATTATAAAGAATTAGAAACAAATATCCTGTCGTCTATACGAGAAGGAAGACCGTTGACAGGAAGAGATGGAGCATTAACACCGTTTATAAAAAAGTTGCTGGAGGTAAGCCTGGAAGGTGAAATAGAAAACCACTTGTCGGCTGAAAGCGAAGAGAATAATCGAAGAAATGGGAGGAATGCAAAGACTTTACGTACAAGCGCAGGGTCATTTGAGCTTTTGACGCCAAGAGATAGGGAAGGAAGTTTCGAACCACAAATAGTCAAAAAAAGGCAAACAAACTTACATCCAGAGCTTGAAACGAAGATTTTGAGCACATTTGCCAGTGGTATGGGCTATAGAGATATAGTGTCACATGTTGAGGAAATTTATGATCACAAAATATCGGTGGCAGAGATATCAAGTATTACTGACAAATTGCTACCAGTAATCAACGAATGGCGTAGTCGCCCGCTGCAGTCTGTATATCCGATAGTTTTCATGGTTTTTTAAAGTCAAAGAGGACGGGCATTGCGTAAGTAAATGCATGTATAACATATTAGGCATAGATCAAAATGGCAAAAAAGAAGTATTAGGTTTTTATTTGGCTGAAAGTGAAGGAGCTAACTTCCGGTTGGGAGTGCTAAATGACCTCAAAGAAAGAGGAGTAGAAGATATCCTTATTGCCTGCGTTGATGGGCTGAAAAGCTTTCCTGCAGCTATAAACAGTGTCTTTCCTAATGCGGAAGTGCAGATGTGTATAGTGCATCAGATACGCAACTCACTGAAGTATGTGGCCAGTAAAGATGCGAAGAGTTTTTTGAGCGATTTAAAGAAGGTATATCAAGCTTCAAGCAAGGAAATTGCCGAGAATTATCTGTTGGAATTGGATGAAAAATGGGGCACAAAGTACCCTATGGTTATAAAATCTTGGCAGAATAATTGGGAAAACTTGTCTGGTTATTTTAAGTATTCTGGTCCAGTTAGGAGGATAATCTACACCACCAATCCCATAGAGGGGCTACATAGGCAAATTAGGAAATTCACTAAGACCAAAGGCTCATTTACCAGCATAAATGCCTTGCATAAGCAGGTATATTGTGCTATAAAGAAGGCAGAGGAAAAGTGGACGATGCCTGTACATGATTGGGCATTAACTATCTCTCAACTTGATGTTTTCTTTCCTGGCAGATTGAAAATTGAGTTGAACTAAAAATGCGGTTTGACACAGTTTATTTAACACTCCCGTCCCATTCTTTATCCCTGTTTTTTTTGTATTATTGGTCATATCACGCAATTTTTGAGAATTATTTAATAGATCAAATAGTACCTCTGTTAGATTTTTTTTTGCTTCACTATTCTGCTCAACTATTACAGCTGCTCCCGAATCTTCAATATATTTTGCGTTATAAAATTGGTGATTATCTTTTGAGTCAGGGTAAGGAATGTATATAGCAGCGCGCCTAGCAAGAGTGATCTCTGCTATTGAAGTTGCTCCTGCTCTGCTAATTACCAAGTGAGCATTGGCCAATCTATTTTCCATATCATCAAAAAATTCACTCAATTCACAATCGATCTTTTCACTTTTGTATAGACTCTTGACCTTGTTTACATTTTTCTTCGTACATTGCTGCGTCACTCTAATTTTCTTTTTCATTTTAATAGGCAAATTACAAATTACGCTGCTTACTACATCATCAAAAAAATTTGCACCTTGGCTACCTGCTATGACTAATATATTTAGGACTTTCTCAGTGCTAGAATGGCTCTGTGCTTTTATATCAATAAAATTTCCTGTAAAAATACATTTATTACCTTCTGTATATTTAGTCTCCGGAAAGCTGGTTGCAATTAATTTTGCACTCTTAAAAAAGAATCTATTTACTCTTCCTAAAACTGTATTTTGTTCATGTAAAATTATAGGTATAGAAAGAACCCTTGCTGCAAGAAGAGTTGGAAAAGAAGCATAGCTACCAAAACCAATTACTAATCTTGGCTTCAATTTTCTGATTTTATATATTGCTAGCACACAACTATACATTAATAAAAGAAAAAATTTAAATTTGTTGCCGCTTGGTCTACGTAATGGTAAAATATAGCTTTCTATGTCGATATTTTTATTTGTTTTTTTATCAGTGAATAATATGCAATTGTATCCTTGTGTCTTTAGTGCTTTTGCTAAGGCTATGGCCGGAAAGATATGCCCACCTGTGCCACCTGTTGCTAAAATAATATCCATCTGTAAATAACAAATTAACACTAGATTGTTAACTGTTATTTAATAATTTGCACGTAGAATTTTATTAAGCTTTATGATAGTTGAGTTAAAAATGCCTAAAAGTAATAGTAAAAAAGAACCTAATGAGAAAAATAAACCTCAAGAACAAAGAGAAGGCAGAAGCGGAGGTTTTTTAGAACTGCTAAAAAATATAATAAAAATTCTTTTCAATTCGGTTGTTGACCTACCTGAGCACGAGCAGCATAATAAAATGAAAAGCACTAATCTACAACAAGGTTTGGATACTAAAGGAAAAGGCCCAGAAGATCTTCATCCAAAGGCAAAGCTTAAAGTTAAAGAAGCAGCTAAGGGATTGAAAGAAGAGTTACAGAATTCTGATGCTGGTGGTAATCAATCTATTGAAACTAAAGTGCCTAATCAAACTACTACCCAAGACATTGACAACTCTAAAACGATGGAACGTTAGTTCAACTATTTAACGACTCATCATCTGCAGCAAGCACTGATTCGTGTATCATCTCTGAAATGGTCGGATGAGGAAAAATCGTAGATTTTATGTCGAAGTCTGTTCCTTCTAGTTGCTTTGCAAGAGCAAAATTGCTAATTAACTCCGTTACTTCTGCACCTATCATGTGGCTACCCAGAAGTTCGCCTGTCTTTTTGTCTATAATTGTTTTCACTAACCCTTCAGTTTCACTGAGTGCAATAGACTTACCATTAAAGTTAGAGTGAAATTTTCCTATTTTTACATCATACCCACCTCTTATTGCCTGTTCCTCAGTAAGGCCGATGCTCGCTATTTGTGGATGAGAATAAGTGCAATTTGGTATGCATTCTTTTTTTAACGCATGAGCACTTTTACCAGCAATCTTTTCAACGCAGATCACAGCTTCATGGCTCGCTTTATGTGCTAAACATGGTGGGCCAGCTACATCACCTATTGCATACACATTTGATTCACTAGTTTCATACCATTCATTCATTTCAATAAAACCAGAAGGGCTTAATTTAATTTTTGTATTTTCTAAACCTATATTTTCAATATTTGCTTGAATTCCAACCGCAACAATCACCCTATCAAATTCTTTGCTCTCGCCACTACTTAGTAGCACTTGAGCAGAGTCTTTACTTTTAGTAAGAGCTTTTACGCTACTGTTTGTATATATTTTTATCCCCTGTTTTGTGAATATTTCTTCTGCTAGGCCTGAAATGTCTTTATCTTCCAGCGGCAAAATAGTGCTCTTTATCTCTATGATTGTTACATCAACCCCCAAAGTACTATAAAAACTTGCAAATTCTATTCCAATTGCACCAGACCCTATGATTAGTAGTGATTTTGGTAATCTCTCTGGAGTCATAGCGTGCTGCGCATTCCATATTAAATCTCCATCTGCCTCTATTCCAGGCAGATTCCGTGCTCTCACGCCTGTTGCTAAAATGATATGTTTGGAAACAATTTCTTGTTCTTCCTTATCGCCAGCAACTTTTATAGTACTATTGCCTGCAAGTTTACCAAAGCCTTGATGAACTTTGATGTTATTTTTTTTCATCAAATATGCAACACCGCTTGACAATTTATCAACAACGTTTCTTGAGTATTTCACTATTGATTGTATATCAAAACTCGCTCCCTTTACTTCTATACCAAACTCTTTTGATCTTTTTATTAGCCTATAAACCTCAGATGCTCTAAGTAGTGATTTTGTTGGTATACATCCCCAATTTAAGCATATACCGCCTAAATTTTTTTCTTTTTCTACAATTGCAGTTTTAAACCCAAGCTGTGCCGCCCTAATTGCTGCTATATAACCACCAGGACCGCTACCTATAACCGTAATATCATACTCATTCATCAGTTTTCTTCGTATTCAAAAAGATTATATATAACAGATGGAACCCGTATGATCAATATTCAGGTAGCTGACAACATAGAAACGAAAAAACTTGCTTGACAAACTCCGCCAGCCCCCTTATCATGACAATAAGGGTATTTATGACTCAAAACTTGTTTTTGACCTGCAGGCTCAATGACAAAATTCAGTAAAAAACTCAGGTATTTATTGGCGGATTACATAAAATTATAGCGGCTGCATGTCTTTTTTATTTTTTCTACATTCAGCCAAATCGCGCTTATTTTAAGCGTTAGCACATTATTACAGCGCCACTTACAGTAATATAGAGTCAAAACTCGCACCACGGGGCTTCTTTTGCCTTTTTTTTCGCTTGGTAAATTTCTTAATGTTTATAGCTAAAGTAACTTAAGAGACCGAAAATGGTGTCATTCCAGCGCGTGACGCTGGAATCTAGTCTTTATTATGCAGCCACTTATTTAAAGTTAAGTTTTCTGGATCCAAGTAGTCAAGCTACTCGGATGACACCTTGACAATCGTCATCCTGCTACGTGTTAGCGGATGAGATACCGCGAATGAATCGCGGTATGACGTAGGATTGCTGTCATCCCGCTGCTTGTTAGCGGGATCTATGTGAGATACCGCGGCGGTATGACGGTTCGCGGTGGCATGACGATAACCTCGTCATCCTGCTACGTGTTAGCGGATGAGATACCGCGAATGAATCGCGGTATGACGTAGAAGCTATACTTTTATACTCACCAACTCAGTATCCAATCTGGATCCAAGTGTCAGCTACTTGAATGACATAGTTTTTGCTTAAACCCGTAACGTTCGTACATTTTGCTAAAAGTTCAAATATCAACATCATGCACGTTGAGTGCATTACTATTAATAAAATCACGGCGTGGTTCAACTATATCACCCATTAATATTGAAAATATGGAATCAGCTTCTTCACAATCTCTTATTTCAACCTTCAATAAAGTTCTAGCCTCAGGATTTAACGTAGTATCCCATAGCTGATCAGCATTCATTTCACCAAGACCTTTAAATCTCTGCAGAGTTAAACCTTTTTTACCATAGTCCATTATTATTTTTGCAAGCGTACTTGGAGAAGTGATTTTTATTTCAGTTTCTTGTGACTTTAAAAATGAATCACCATTAAATAAATTACTTATACCATCAAGCAAACTTAATATGTTTTGCATATCTTTGCCTTCAAGCATACTAAGTGCAAATATATATTTGTCTGCCAATCCTTGAAATAATTTAGAGATGTGAATTTCTTTTTCTTCATCCTTTATTTCTACTTCCCAAGTATATTCACTGTACATTAATTTTAAATACTTTAATATCTCATCAGCCGATGATAGAGCATTCTTTTTGCTTAAAATTAGCAATGACTCTAAGAGATTTTGTGGTATTTCTCTATCATAATTTTTGCTAATATTAGAAATGCTAACGCATTTATTCAAAATAAGGCGCAAGTCGTTAAATTCTGTAGCTGTACCACTTAGTGTTAATCTTTTAACTGCTGAGTTTATTATATACTCTTCAAAAGTTTCGTCATCTTTAATATAAGTGTCTTTAGCATTCTTTGTAACTTTATAAAGGGGTGGCTGTGCTATGTATAAGTAGCCTTTTTCAATAACTTCACGCATATGTCTAAAAAAGAAAGTTAGAATCAAAGTTCTTATATGTGAACCATCAACATCTGCATCTGTCATGATGATAATTTTATGATATCTAGCTTTTTCAATATTGAAGTGTTCACTCCCTATTCCAGCACCAATTGCAGTAATTAAAGAGCCTATTTCTGCAGATGAAAAAATACGATCTAAACTTACACGTTCTACGTTTAGAATTTTTCCTCTTAAGGCAAGCACTGCTTGTGTTTTACGATTACGCCCCTGCTTTGCAGTACCACCTGCTGAATTACCCTCTACTATAAATAATTCCGATAACTCAGGGGCTTTTTCCTGGCAATCAGCAAGCTTTCCTGGCAGAGTTGCAATATCAATATTGTTTTTGCTTTTAACTAACTCTCGTGCTTTTCTTGCGGCTTCTCTTCCTTTTGCTGATCTGATTGCTCTTTCTACTATACTTGCTGCCAATTTGGGATCAGTTTCAAGGATTGTGCTCAATTTATCAGAAACTATGCTCTCCACAACTGTACGCGCTTCAGAACTAACTAGTTTATCTTTTGTTTGTGAAGAAAACTTAGGATCAGGCATCTTGAGAGATAAAACACAAGTTAAACCTTCTCTAACGTCCTCTCCAGTTAAATTTACTTTTGCTTTCTTTAAAAACCCTTCATTAGTTGCATAGTTATTGATACATCTAGTTAGTGCAGATCTAAATCCTGCCAAATGCGTACCACCATCTCGTTGCCTTATATTATTCGTGAAGCATAACATATGTTCATAGTAGGAATCATTCCATTCCATCGATATTTCCAAGCTGATGCCAAGATCTTCTGCATCTCCTTTCATACTGGCAATTTTAGTTACATGTGTCTTATTCTTATCTAAGTACCGCACAAAATTCGCTGTACCAAAATTGTCTTTAGATTGATTGCTCTGATTGAAATGAGATTCTGTATATGGTTCATTGCGCAGATCACGTAAAGTAATGTCGATATTTGAATTTAAAAATGCTAATTCTCTTATACGACTTTCAAGCGTTGAGTAACTGAAATTAATGCCATTAAAAGTCTCTGTTGATGGCATGAACGTGACTTTAGTTCCTCTTTTGTTTGTATTTTCGTTGACTACCTTTAAAGGTTCAATAGTCTCACCATCTTCAAAGCGCATAAAGTGTTCTTTCTTATTGCGCCAAATAGTTAATTCCAACCAGCTTGATAATGCATTCACAACTGAGATTCCAACACCATGTAATCCCCCAGAAACTTTATAGGTATTACTGTCAAATTTACCACCAGCATGGAGTTGAGTCATTATTACCTCTGCTGCTGATATTCCTTCTTCTTCATGAAGGTCAGTTGGAATGCCACGACCATTATCAGTTACAGATACTGAACCATCTTTATTTATGCTAACTTCAATTTTATCACAATATCCAGCTAAAGATTCATCTATTGCGTTGTCAACAACCTCATATACCATGTGGTGCAAGCCAGATCCATCGTCAGTGTCACCAATGTACATACCTGGACGTTTCCTTACAGCATCAAGACCCCTTAAGATTTTTATTGCATCGGCATTATAACTATTTTCCATTAGATTGCTTCGTTTATGAATGTTAATTAATATTACATCCAGATATACTAGTTAGCAACATTTTTAAACTGATAACCCATGTTAAAAGCACAACTTTACGAATGCTTATTTTTGAAGACAGCAAATAGTGTCATTCCAATGCGTCTTCCATAACTGTACGAACATTCATTTTTGAAGGTAAATTGCACAACAGATGATGTCATTCCTGTCTGGAATCCAGAAATTTTGCTTATAACTGAGCTGATGAGCTAAAGGTAGTTGTCTTACGCTAAAACAAACGTTTTTAATTAAGTTGCATAGAAGCTGGATCCCAGTGTCTGGGCACTGGGATGACACCTCACTGGTGGGAATTGCTCCCAAACTACAACGTTCGTACAGTTGTGTATGTCTTCCCATGGAGATTGCTCTCAAATCATAATGCTCATGCAGTTGCGTGCTCGACTAATTAACAGAAAAATCTATAATTCAGTTTACGTATTTTCTTATCTCAGCCAAAATCTTATCAGATTGACTTTCGTCTGAATTTAAATCAGCTGCAAAGTGTGTAACATATTTTCCTCCAGGGCCAATAAGATATATTATCGAAGAATGGTTGATTTCTTCTTCTCCGTCTACTTTGCTTGCATATACTTTATATTTCGCAACTACTTCGTCTATTTTTTCTCTTTCACCAGTTAACATTTGTATTCTATGGTCAAATTGCTGCTGAAATTCTTTAAGTCTTTCCGTGCTATCGCGCTCAGGATCAACTGTGATGAAGAATGTTTGTAGCTTGTTGTTAGTTTTCTCATCTAACTTTGCAAGTGTTTCTGAAATTATCCCAAGGTTCATAGGACAAATTCTTTTACATGAGGAAAATCCAAAGAAAATCATCATGTATTTATCTTTAAAATCACTACTGCGCAGAATCTGTCCGTCCTGATTAATTAAAGAAAAATCTCCGCCTATCTTAACTTCCGCGTTGTGAATCGCTGCCGGGGCAAATATGCCTTTTTTAGTGAAATAACAATAACCTAAAAAAACAACTGCTAATGCTGCTAGCACATTAGATAACAATCTTATAAACCTTACCATTAGAATGCTCTCAGTAAAATCAAATTGTATCTTTATTGGTTAACCTATTCAATATATTTATCCCAAAGTGTATTGTTAATTTTGTCTAACAGTTTCTTATGTTCATCAATTTCTTCACTATTTGGTGAATGTTCTCTGGGAGTTAGATTACGCACTTTATGATGAACGAATGTAGAGTTACTGTCCTGATTGCATTCATTATCAAACAGAAAGGTTTGTAACCCTCCTGTAAGTTCAACATATACCTTTGCAAGCAATTGAGCATCAACTAGTGCTCCGTGCAATTCTCTATTCTCTAGCGATATATCAAAACGCTTACATAATGCATTCAAAGAAGCAGGTGATCCTACGAATTTTTTCCTCGCAAGAGGTAATGTATCTAGCACTCTATCTGAGGAAATTAACCCAGCATTCAGCTTGCTTAACTCCATGTTAAGGAACTTAACATCGAATTCAGCGTTGTGAATTACCAAAATATCATTAGATATAAAGTCAAGAAATTCAAGTGCAACATCTGAGAATAATGGTTTATCTTCTAAAAATTCTTCACTAATACCGTGAATCTTAAACGAGTGATAAGGTATATCTCTTTCTGGGTTAAGGTACCGATGGAGTACTTTACCTGTTGGAATACGATTAATTAATTCCACACACCCTATTTCAATAATTCGATGACCAGATCCAGTGTCAAGACCTGTCGTTTCAGTGTCAAGTACTATTTCGCGCAGCTTGCTTTCCATGGTTAACTCTAAATAAAACTAATCTTACTTGTCATTTGTCTTATCGTTATTTGTCTTTTTATAGTTAATAGAAACAAGCAACCAGCTTGGGTCTGATGAATTAACATTTTTTTTGAATTGCCATACATCCTCAACTTTATTAATGGTGGATGTGCTACCTGATATTATATTTTCTGAGCTATCTTTAATAAAGTTAATTTGCTCTGAAAGGAAATATACTGCAATAAACACTGTGTTTTTTACTAGCTTTATTTCTAAAATCTTTTGTGAAACGATAGAAACAATTATAGACTCGTGCACCTCTTTACGATGTTTAATCTTCTCTGCAAAATTATCATATAAGTCTTTATCGAGAAGTGGTTTTAACTGAGACAAATTTCCTTGATTGAAATACTTTATTATTAATTCAAAAGCTATGCTTGAACCTTCTATAAAGTGGGAAATAGAAAAATCTTTGTTTTTTTTTAATATTTGTTCATAAGTAACTTTTATTGAATTTTCATCGTTGCTATCAATGTAACCCTCAATGTTTTCTACTACATCTTCTTTACTTCGGCTTACATCCAACACACTAGTTAGCTTTTTTAGATTGAGATTGGCTGACCTTCCTAAAGAATTATACAAACGTGAAAAAATGAACGCCGCTAATAAAGTATATATTACAAGCTCTATCATAGTAACTCAACTCCTTGGCATATAAAGTATCCGAACATTATTAATTATTAATGAAAATATGTTTTTCATATCAACTTATAATCAGGTTTGCTATTCGTTTGTAAATGAATATATTATATAAGAAAGTATTAAATATCTCAACTTAATTAAAGGAGACGTAAGAAATGCCACAACAAAAAATGAGAATTCACGGTCAATATGTTAAAGATCTATCGTTTGAGAATCCGAATTCGCCATTCCTTTCTTCAAATAAAGCTCCCGATATTAATGTAATGGTTAATATCAATTCAGCGAAATTAGAAGGAATGGAAAACAAAGAAGGAGTAAATGAAGAAAAATCTTTCCATGAAATTACTTTACATATAGAAGTCAGAGCAACGATAAAAGATGAAGGTATAAAAGATGGCGTAGCTTTCATTTGTGAGACAAAATATTGTGGCATTTTTTCAATAGAAAATTTTAAAGAGTTGAGTGAGGAAGAGGTAAGACAAGCTTTGTTTATTGGCGGACCTACTTTTCTTTTCCCTTTTGCAAGAGAAATAATTGCAAGAGTTACAAGTAGTGGTGGATTTCCCCCACTAATGCTAGATCCCATAGATTTTGAAACTATGTACGAGCAGCAAAGTCAACAACAAAGAAGTAACGGTAGTAATTCCAATTTTAACTAATATGATGTAACCTGATGAATAATTCTTTAAACGCAAAAACGACTTTAAACATTGACGGGAAGTCATACAACTATTTTAGCCTAAATAGTGCTAGTGAATTTTTAGGAATAGATGTAACTAAATTGCCCTGCTCACTTAAGGTTCTGCTTGAAAATTTATTGCGCAATGAAGATGGAGTAAACGTAAAGCTGGATGATATAAAAATACTAGCAAGTTGCGTTAATAAACACGCTAATCATGAAATTAGCTACAAGCCAGCAAGGGTGTTGATGCAAGATTTTACAGGGGTTCCTGCTGTCGTCGATTTAGCTTCTATGCGGAGTTATGTCAAGAAAAATGGAGGCGATCCAAGCAGCATAAATCCGTCTGTGCCCGTTGATCTTGTGATCGACCATTCTGTTCAAGTAGATAGTTATGGAAGTGTTTCCGCATTCAGTAAGAATGTTGAGCTAGAAGTAAAAAGAAATTTGGAGAGATATCAATTCTTAAAGTGGGGAGAATCATCCTTCACAAATTTTAGAGTAGTACCGCCAGGTACTGGAATTTGCCACCAAGTGAATCTTGAGTATTTAGCGCAAGTTGTATGTAATAAGGATGGGGTTTTGTATCCTGATACTTTGGTTGGTACGGATAGCCATACTACGATGGTTAACGGGTTATCAGTCCTTGGTTGGGGTGTTGGAGGCATAGAAGCTGAGTCTGTGATGCTTGGTCAACCAATTAGTATGGTGATTCCAGAAGTAGTTGGATTTAAATTAATTGGCAGACTGCCGGAAGGAGTAACTGCGACTGATTTAGTGCTGACGGTTACCAATATCCTAAGAACAAAGGGTGTTGTTGGTACGTTTGTAGAATTTTATGGTGATGGTTTAGATTATTTATCTTTGGCAGATAGGGCAACTATAGCAAACATGGCCCCAGAGTATGGCGCAACTTGTGGATTTTTTCCAATTGATCAGAAAACGCTAGATTATTTAAGCTTAACCGGAAGGCCAGAAAAGCTAGTTGAGGCTTATGCGAAAGAGCAAGGATTGTGGCGTGGCAATAATGAGTTAGCATTTTTTGACATACTAGAGCTTGATTTATCAAGCGTGAAGCCAGTAATGGCTGGTCCCAAAAGACCACAAGATAAGGTTTTTCTTTCACAAGTGGCAGAGTCTTTTTCTAAATCATTTTCAGTTAACGAATTAAAGGAAAGTGATAAGCTTCAAGATGGAAGTGTAGTTATTGCAGCAATAACAAGCTGCACTAACACCTCAAATCCAAGTGTAATGATTGCTGCAGGTCTTGTAGCTCGTAATGCAATTAAACTTGGATTAAAATCAAAGCCTTGGGTTAAAACTTCTCTTGCTCCAGGGTCACAAGTTGTAACAGAATATTTAGAAAAGTCTGGATTGCAGGTAGATCTAAATGCTTTGGGTTTTAATCTAGTTGGATATGGTTGCACAACTTGCATTGGGAATTCTGGTCCACTTAATAAAGATATAGAAGATGGCATTAAAAACAAAAATTTAACTGTTGCTGCAGTTTTATCCGGTAATCGTAACTTTGAAGGAAGAATTCATCCGTTAGTCAAAGCTAATTACTTGGCATCTCCTCCACTTGTTGTTGCATATGCACTTGCTGGTACTGTGCAAACTGATTTGACAAAAGATTCAATATGCAAAGATAAGAATGGAAATGATGTCTATCTCAAAGATATATGGCCAACAAACAATGAAATCGAAGATTGTGTTAAAAATGTGGTAACACGTGAGATGTTTATACAAAAGTATAAGGATGTTTTTTCTGGTGATGAACATTGGCGAAAGATAAAGTGTGAAAAAAGTGAAATCTATAATTGGGATGCAAACAGCACTTACATACAAGATCCGCCCTATTTTGATAATTTATCACCTAAAAATAATAAAGATAAAACAATCGATATAAAAGGTGCACAAATATTGGCAATGTTTGGCGATAGCGTAACCACTGATCACATTTCCCCTGCTGGAAATATTGCCTCAAGTAGTCCTGCAGGTATATATTTAAAAAATCTTGGAATTGAGCCACAGGACTTTAATTCGTATGGGTCTCGTCGTGGTAACCACAATGTAATGATGCGTGGGACTTTTGCTAACATTAGAATAAAAAATGAAATGGTAAGCATCGAAGGCGGCTATACAAAATATATTCCTTCTCAAGAAACTATGTCGATTTTTGATGCAGCAATGCGCTACAAGGAAACTCTCATCATTGTGGCAGGAAAGGAGTATGGCACAGGTTCAAGTAGGGATTGGGCAGCAAAAGGTACTTTATTGTTGGGGATTAAAGTTGTAATTGCAGAAAGCTTTGAGCGTATACATAGGTCCAACTTGGTCGGCATGGGTGTTCTTCCACTTATATTCCAAAATGGAATAACCAGAAAGATATTTGATGGTAGTGAGGTAATAAGCATAAAAGGTGAAATAGTGCCAGGTGGAAATCTAGAATGTATCATCAAAAGAAAGGATAATTCAAAGCAATCAATTCAACTCAAATGCTGTGTACAAACCGCAACTGAGATTAAATACTTAATGCATGGCGGAGTGTTAAGCTACATACTTGCACAATCCTTTTAAAGTTATTGCATGGACTTCTTTTAGCCAGCCCTGATCCCTTTATAAATAACAATTTGCTCTGTGCAAAGTTATGATATAATTTTACCTTACATATAGTAAAGGTGTTTTATAAATAATTATGATTACCTCTATACAAGAACCTAACGAATTGAGAAAACGTTTACAAGGATTTTATCGTGCTGATGAGAAAAGTTATGTACGCCGCCTTATAGAAAAAACAGAGCTTTCAGCTGATTCAAAAAGTAGAATTTATAATATTGCAAAACAAGTTATTGAAAAAATCAAACACAATAAATTAAGTATTGTAGATTCCTTTATGCAGCAATACTCGCTTTCCAATGATGAAGGAATAGCATTGATGTGCCTTGCTGAATCGCTACTTAGAATACCAGATGATTATACAATAGACGAAATAATCAAAGATAAAATTGCCAATCAGGAATGGAATAAATATTTAGGGCACTCTTCTTCGTTGTTTGTCAATGCTTCCACATGGAGCTTGATGATAGGTAGCAGTATATTGAGAGATAATGAAGGCGATTCGAAGTTCTATTACGCAATTTCTAAGTTACTTAAGAATTTAGGAGAACCGATCATTCGCAAAGCAGTAAAACAAGCAATGTCTATGCTTGGTAATCATTTTGTTGTTGGAGAAACCACAGAAGAAGCTTTAAGGTATGCAAAACTAGATGACAATAGTAAGTTTTTATACTCTTTTGATATGCTTGGCGAAGCTGCTCACACAGCTGAAGATGCAGAAGAGTATTTTAATTCATACATGCACTCAATAAAAGCTATAGGTGAATCCACTGAAATAAATGATTGTTTTAAATCGCATGGAATTTCAATCAAATTGTCTGCGTTACATCCACGTTATGAATTTGGTCAATTCGATAATATAGCTGAAGAGTTGAGAGCTAAACTGCTAGAGCTTTGTCATGAAGCAAAAAAATACAACATTTCATTATGCATAGATGCAGAAGAAACAGAAAGGCTTGAAATGTCCTTAATCTTGTTTGAACAATTACGGCTTGATGAATCACTTTCTGAGTGGGAAGGGCTTGGCTTGGCTGTACAAGCATATCAAAAACGTGCTTTATCTGTTCTTGACTTTGTAGAGGATGTTGCTATTCGATCAAATCATAAAATTATGGTCAGACTTGTAAAAGGTGCATATTGGGATTCAGAAATCAAGCGTACGCAAGAATTGGGATTAAATGATTACTCAGTATTTACAAGAAAAAGCTATACTGACGTATCTTACCTCGCGTGCGCACAGAAACTTTTGAGTAAACCAAACAGCTTTTACCCATGCTTTGGAACTCATAACGCCTATACTTTTGCTTCTATCATGGAACTTGCTGATAAAAACCACCCTGGATTTGAATTTCAACGCTTACATGGAATGGCAAAAGACTTATATGATTATGCAATGTCAGAGCTTGCAACAAATGTTAGCTGTCGTGTCTACGCACCCGTTGGGGAACATAGTGACTTGTTGCCTTATCTTATAAGATGCCTTCTTGAAAATGGAGCTAATAGTTCATTTGTTAATCAAATAAATGATTCTAACGTTAAAATTGATGAGTTAATTTCAGATCCACTGGAAAAAGCTATAAATTTTAATTATGAACCTCATCCAGGCATTCCGTTACCACAAGATATTTTGGGACCAGAAAGAAAAAATTCTTTGGGAATGGATATTAGTGACTCGGTGATAGTCTCACAATTTGCAGATGATATAAAGAGCTTTAGTGAAAAAAAATGGCAAGTTGGGCCGATAATTGACGGACAGTCACTTTTTGATGATGCCAAATTTACTGAAGTGGTGAATCCTGCACATTTAGAAAATGTAATTGGAGAAGTGTCAAATACAACAAGTGCTCAAGTTTTAAACGCTCTTGAAATAGCACATAATGCTTTTACTGAATGGCAGAATGTTTCAGCAGAAAAGCGCGCTAAATGCCTTGAAAAAGCTGCAGATTTGCTTGAAGAAAGGATGAAAGAGTTGATTTACATTCTGATCGTAGAAGCAGGAAAAATTTTATCTGATGCAATAGCGGAAGTAAGAGAGGCAGTGGATTTCTTACGTTACTACGCAACGATAGCAAAAAATGAACTGAGCGACTGGAAAAAATTGCCAGGTCCAACGGGTGAAGATAACTTCATCTTTTTTGAAGGCAGAGGAGTTTTCCTGTGTATATCACCATGGAATTTTCCACTTGCTATCTTCATTGGGCAGGTTTCAGCTGCACTTGCAGCAGGTAATGCGGTGCTGGCAAAACCGGCAGAGCAAACGCCGATTATTGCCTACGAAGCTGTTAAGATACTACATGAAGCTGGGATACCAAAAAATGTGTTACACCTCATTCCTGGGGATGGTGGATATTTAGGCAAAATATTAGTTCCAGACAATAGAATTGCTGGAGTAGCTTTTACTGGCTCAACACAAACTGCTCAAATAATTAATAAAATGCTTGCGGATAGGGATGGTCCTATTGTACCGCTTATTGCTGAAACAGGAGGGCTCAATGCTATGATTGTTGATAGCTCCGCTCTCTTAGAGCAAGTGACTACAGATGTTGTACTTTCTGCGTTTCGCAGTGCCGGCCAACGCTGTTCTGCACTTAGAGTGCTGTTTATTCAAGAGGACATAGCAGAGAAGCAGATAAAAATGATATGTGGTGCAGCGCAAGAACTCAAGATTGGTGACCCAATACAACTTAGTACTGATATTGGTCCAATAATTGACAAAGCATCTATCGATATGCTAACTCAACATACGCAAAAAATGTCAGAGGACGAAGATTCAAATCTGTTATTTAAAGTACCCATGGATACAAATTCTCATAATGGTTATTTCTTTCCTCCATATATTTATGAGATACAAAAAATTTCGCAATTAAAGCAAGAAGTATTTGGTCCTATTTTGCATATCATACGTTTTAACAAGTCACAATTAAATGAAGTTATAAGTGATATAAACAATACAGGATATGGGCTTACATTTTCTTTGCAGAGCCGTATACAAAATCAGATCGATTTAATAAGCAAAAAAATATCAGTTGGAAATGTCTACATCAACCGTAACCAGATAGGTGCAGCAGTTGGGATACAACCATTTGGTGGTAGAGGACTATCTGGCACTGGGCCAAAAGCTGGTGGTCCTCATTATTTACAGCGTTTTTCTACAGAAAAAGTTGTAAGTGTTAACACTACAGCATTCGGTGGTAACACTACACTTATGTGTTTGGATTAATTTGCGGGCCCTAATTTTTCTCCTATCTTACCCCTAAACTAGACGTTCGTGCAGACAGCGCTAAAATCAGAAAAGGACCAGTTCATGCACTAGACTTCTTGCATAACCTAAACTAAGCAGAAAAAAGGTGTCATCCGAGTAGCCCCTTCGGTTTCATCTCAGTGCCTCTATGATGTCATCCCAGTGCCCTGACTACTTGGATCCAGGAAAAAGAATGATGTCATGAAAGTAGCCCCTATGATGTCATTCCAGTGCTCCTTTCTCGTCATCCCAGTAGCCTCCTTTTTTTGTCATCCCAATACCCCCCTCTTGTCATCCCAGTGCCCAGACACTGGGATCCAGCTTCTATGCAACTTAATTAAAAACGTTTGTTTTAGCGTAAGACAACTACCTTTAGCTCATCAGCTCAGTTATAAGCAAAATTTCTGGATCCCAGTGTCTGGGCACTGGGATGACACCATTTGCTGTGCAATTTACCTTCAAAAATGAATGTTCGTACAGCTATGTGTCAGCTACTTGCATGACACCCTGCTGGTGGGACAATGTTTGTATAGTTGTGCGTCACGCGCTGGAATGACGAATTACTTAACCGTCATACCGTCACGGTATCTCCTAGCATAGATCCCGCTAACACGTAGCGGGATGACGAATTTGTATCGGAAAACAAGTAGCATGACGGTTTGTCAAATGTCTCTCAGTTTCTCAAAAAAATCCTTTAACAAAAAAGAGCATTCTGTTTCTAATATCCCACCATAAACTTCAGGTATATGGCTGCAAAATTGAAATATCTTAGCACCATTTTCAATTCCTCCACCTTTTGGATTATAAGCTCCAAAGTACAATCGTTTAATCCTGGCAAAGGAAATAGCTTGAGCACACATCGGACATGGTTCTAATGTTACGTATATGTCAGAATCATAAAGCGTTGAAGTTGAGAGCAACTCACATGCCTGCTTGATCGCTAACATCTCTGCATGTGCAGTTGGATCGTTGGATATGTTGTGTGCAGAAGAAACGACATTGCTTCCACTAACTATTACGGCACCTATGGGAACCTCATCATTTTTTTGAGCAAGTTTGGCTTGCTCTATGGCAAGCTCCATATATTGATACTTGAACACTTTCCTTTGCTAATCTTCTTTTTTTAAATTTTATTAACTGCTGCCTTAATAAACGATATAAAAAGAGGATGAGGAGAAAACGGCTTTGATTGAAACTCTGGATGAAACTGCACACCAATAAACCACGGATGACTCTCTAACTCCACTGCCTCTATACATGTTCCATCTTCTGATATGCCACTGCATAGCAGCCCATTTTTTTCCAAATCATCTTTATAATCTGAATTGATTATGTATCTATGTCTGTGTCTTTCTGAAATAGTAGTGTTACTATATGCATCCATCATTTTAGAGCTTGCATTTATATTACATTTGTATGCCCCAAGTCTCATGGTTCCACCAAGATCGTCATCTTGATCGCCAGCTAACTTAACGATTGGATGTTTACAGTTATGAAATTCTTCAGAGTGTGCATCTTCAAGCTTAACAACATTACGAGCAAACTCAATAATTGCAAGCTGCATACCAAGGCAAATTCCGAAAAATGGGATATTATTTGTACGGGCATAATTTATTGCTAATATTTTACTCTCTACTCCGTCATCACCAAACCCCCCTGGGACAAGAATTGCATGAGAATTCTGTAACTTCTCCCCTATAAGCTTTTCATTTATAGGTTTTTCTTCCTTCTCTCTTGAGTTAACCCAATTTATCTTTACTTTGACTTTATTACTAATCGCACCATGATTTAATGCTTCAACTAGTGATTTATACGCATCAGGGAATTCGGTGTATTTTCCCACTATAGACACAGTAACTTCCTGTGTTGGGTGCCTTATGGAATGCACTATTTGATCCCATTCAATCAAGCTTGGTTTTGGCTCACTTAAATGAAAGTGCTCCAAAATTTGCGTATCAAGCCCACATTGGCTATACAACACCGGTAACTCATATATATGACTCACATCAGGAGCAGGTATCACATTGGACAAAGAAACATTGCAAAGCTTAGCTATTTTCTCTCTCTGATTATCGAAAATTTCTTTCTCACTGCGGCATAATATAATATCTGGTTGTAACCCCGCGGAATTTAACTCTCGAACTGAATGCTGCGTTGGTTTTGTCTTTAATTCTTGCGCTGCGGTAAGATATGGTATTAAAGTTAAGTGAATAAGGATAACTCTTTGTTTTCCTAATGTGTAGTTAACTTGGCGTATAGCCTCCAAAAATGGTTGGCTTTCAATGTCACCTACAGTTCCGCCTATTTCACATATTACAAAATCTAAACCTTCCGTACCATTAAAAATGAACGATTTGATTAAATCTGTCACATGAGGAATGACTTGCACAGTTTTGCCCAGATAATCACCACGCCTCTCTTTCTTCAACAACTCATGATATATCTTACCAGTTGTTATATTGTCATCTTTTGTTGCTTTAATTCCAGTAAAACGCTCATAATGCCCAAGATCCAAATCAGTTTCAGCACCATCCTCGGTAACAAACACCTCTCCGTGCTGAGTTGGGTTCATTGTCCCAGGATCAATGTTGAGATACGGGTCAAGTTTTCTGATACGGATCTTAAAACCGTAAGCTTGAAGAAGCGCACCAACGCTTGAAGCAACTAAGCCTTTACCAAGCGATGACACAACTCCACCTGTGACAAAGATAAATTTAGCTTCCTTCATTAATTTTCAAATGGAACAGAAGTAGGTTCACTTTCTTGCTTTTTTTCTAATATAATTTTCTCTGCAATCGATTTTTTATGTACGTCTTTTGAATATAATCCTGACAATAGCAATGTGTTTATAATAAACAATCCAGCAACAATAGCCGTTATTCTGCTGAGCGGGTTTTCAGAAGATTTTACCGGAATCATCGAATTGACTCCCTGTTGTGTATTACTAAAACCACTTAACGAACTACTCCCAGGCGGCTGCAAGAGCACTAAAATTACTAACATAACAACCAATATTACTTGAAATATACTTAATACCGCTACTGACATTATAGATAGAGCTGAAAATAAAAATTTTAGGAGCATAAAGTGCATAAGTCAAGAACATCTGTCACCCAAGTAGCTTGGAATCTAAGTATGTATTTACTGCCTACCTTATTTTGGTTAGCATATGCATAAAACTGTGGGCTTAATATGTATCACATTTTAAAATACAAAGATTATGAACCAAAAATAGACGAAAGTGCTTTCATCGCAGGTGGTTCGCATATCATAGGCAAGGTTGAAATAGGAAAAGATGCGAGCATCTGGTTTAATTGTGTGGTCAGAGGGGACGTTGGATCAATAAAAATAGGTGATGGAACAAATATTCAAGATGGAACGGTAATTCATGTGGATAGAAACCCAGGTGGTGATACAACTATTGGCAATATGGTAACAGTGGGACATTTTTGTATGTTGCATGCATGTATGGTGCATGATAAAGCGTTTATTGGTATGGGCTCTACCGTGATGGACCATGCAGTTGTGGAGCCTGAAGCTATGGTAGCTGCTGGCTCGCTAGTGACACATGGAAAAGTAATAAAAAGTAGGGAAATATGGGCTGGCAGGCCAGCAAAGTTCTTCAAAAAAATGTCGAATGAAGAAATTAAACATATTACACAATCAGCACAAAATTATATTATGCTAATGAAGGAATATAAAAATTAAAGTTCGCGTGAGGCTAATTTATACTACCAACCCTATTGAGGGACTGCATAGACAGATTAGAAAATTCACTAAAACTAAGGGCTCATTTACTAGCTTGTACAAACAGGTATATTGTGCTATAAAAAAGGCAGAGCAAAATTGGACTATCCTAATTGGGCTTTAACTATATCTCAACTTGATATTTTCTTTCCTGGTAGATTGAAAATTGAGTTGAGTTAAAAATGCGGTTTGACACACTTTTTTGAACATTTCCTTATTGCCTGTTTTTACAATTTTGAATTGATTCCTTAGGTTATGCAAGAGGTCTATTGAGCAAATCCAATAATATCCTTGATTTCTTTTATATTATGGGTTGCAATTTCTGCTGCTTTCTTTGTACCTTTTTTTAATATTTCACGTAAATGGAATTGGTCTTTTAAAAGATCATTCATTCTCTCACGTATGGGTGATATAACACTGATAATTAAATCAGCTAACTCTTTTTTGAAGTGCTTCATGTCATGTTTGTTCACTTCTTCACATACTTTTTCCGCATTTACATTACTAAGCACTGAATAAATGTTTATCAAATTGCTTATTTCTGGTCGGCACTCTAAAGTAGCAAAATCAAAGCCTAGAATTGAATCTGTTTTTGCTTTTTCTATTTTTTTGACAATTAAATCATCCGTATCATCAAGGTTAATGCACGAATATTCTGAAGGGTCAGATTTACTCATCTTGCTTGTGCCATCTCTTAAGCTCATTATTCTTGATGTGCAATCCAAAGTTAAGATTTCAGGTACGATGAAATAATCCAGTTTATAATGATTGTTAAAAGCTGATGCAATATCACGTGCAAGCTCCAAATGCTGTTTTTGATCATCACCAACAGGAACGTATTTAGTTTGATACAACAATATATCTGCAGCCATAAGTACTGGATAACTATATAATCCAAGAGAGGCTTTTTGTTTATCGCCGCCAGCTTTATCTTTAAATTGAGTCATGCGATTAAGCCAACCAATTGGTGTATAGCACCCAAGCAGCCAGCCCAGTTCTGCATGACCACTAACCGTGGACTGATTAAAAATAATGGACTTTTCTGGATCTATTCCACATGCAATATAAGCTGCTGCTGTTTTGAAAATATTACTTTTTAATTCACTTGCGGGAAGCTTATTTGCTGTGATTGCATGTAGGTCGACAATACAAAAAAGAGATTTGTATTTATGCTGTAAGTCTATCCACTGTTTGATTGCACCAAGATAATTACCTAAATGTAGTACGCCACTTGGCTGGATACCTGAAAAGACAATACTTGTCATTATACATTTACCTCATGCTAATCGCTTCCACAATCAGCAGATTTCTTAGAAAGAATAACCATTGCAGGACGGAGCAACCTATTTTTGATAGTATAACCAGTCTGTAGTACTTCTATAATAGTGCCAGGCTCTTTTTCATTGTCTTCTCTTTCCACAACAGCTTGGTGTAAATTACTATCAAAAAGCTCACCAAGTGGATCTACTTCCTCTATTCCATGTTTTTTTAGATCATTTATAATTTTTTGATAAGCTACTTTAATCCCCTCATGAACAGGATCACCGTCTTTCAAAATTTCCATTACTTTTTTTAAATTGTCGCACGAGTCGATCATATCACGTGCAAATTTTGTGACTGCATAGTCACTTGCATCGCTAATTTGCTTTTGCATTATACGTTTGACGTTTTCATTATCTGCAACAGCACGGCGTAAATGATCTTCAAGCTGAGCTGCACGTTCTTTTAATGTATTGAGATCTTCATTTAAATCATCAGTTTGCTTATGGTTATCACTTTGTTGGTCGTCACCTTTCTGCCTATTTACCATATCGGCAAATTTCCTCTTTTTTTCTTTACTGCTGTCTGACATATCACTATCCTTAAGAATCTAATAAATATATAGCAATTAATTCGAAAATATCAAGCACCAGCTACATTTGTCTTTCTATGCTCGCATTTAAAAAGTCAATTAAAGTAATTTTATAAAAAGAATCAGAAAAAGTACTAATATCATTTTGTGCCATATTAATGTAGTATCTAGCTTTTTCCATAGAAAGCTGAATGGCATTATGGTGATTAATATAGTGTAATGCTTGGTCAAAATTGTGTCTAGCTGAAGAAAAGCATTTTTCCCAGAATTTTTGCTCTGCTGGACTGCCCTTTTCGTATGCTATAATAGCAGGTAAGGTGACTTTACCTTCGAAAAAGTCTTTTCCGACTTGTTTTCCAGAAGTGCCTTGATTAGCAGTATAATCGAGCATATCATCAACTATTTGAAATGCCATACCAAAATTAAAACCAAAATTCTTTAGCCTCTCTGTTTCGTCATTTGTTGCACCAGATACTGTAGATGCAGCTTCACAGCATGCAGAAAATAAAGATGCTGTCTTTTCTCCAATGATATCAAAATAATTTTCCCTGACTGTGTGGGGGTCAAAACGTGTTGTCATCTGCTTTATTTCACCCTTCACAAGTAAATGTGATGCTTTAGATAAAATAGAGAGAATATTTAAATTTCCACACTCTATAAGCCATCTAAATGCTAGAGTCAACAATAGATCACCAACTAAAATGCTTGATTTATTTCCCCAAATCTTATTCGCTGTTTTAACTCCATGGCGTGCCTCACTTTCATCGAGCACATCATCATGAAGTAAAGTAGCATTGTGTATAAACTCTACCGATGCAGCAACGTTGATCCTATCCTCCCCAGAATAGTTTAGCATTTTACATATAATAAAAACTAGTTTAGGCCTTATTTTTTTTCCACCTGCACTAACAAGATGAGATATAATATCAGTAGCAAGCTTAGCACCTTCATCATTGACATTTTTGAAGATAAAGTCCTTCATAGCTGATAGATCAGAAGATACGACATCGTCTAATTTACCATTATTTGTTAAATCAGTATTTAGCATTTTAAAGAGACTTATGCTTCTTGTCCCTGTGCTTTCTTGTTCTCTACTTTCTTCTTTTCTGTTTTCTTTGGTTCTGTTTCTAAAGTTACTATGCCTTTTTTAATGAACCATAGTACTCTTTCAGTTGCTTGCGCGCCTACGCTTAGCCAATGTTTTAATCTATCAGCCTTCACCACAACACGATTTTTATTGTCTTTTGGTAACATTGGATCATATTGTCCTATTTTCTCAATAAAACGCCCATCTCTTGGTGCTCGTGAATCAGCTACAACTATCCTATAAAAAGGGCGTTTCTTTGCGCCAAACCTTGCCAACCTTATTTTAACTACCATGTTAACCTTTATTCATATATTAGTCACAATTTTATACAATGAGCCGTTTTAAGTCAAATGAATTATACAACTTTTGCACCTTATAATATAATTACCAATAATGTAGGGCAGCGCCGGGCGCACAGCTATACGAACATTCATTTTTGAAGGTAAATTGCACAGCAAATGGTGTCATTCCAGTCTGGAATCCAGCCTTTTCATAATCATTAAAACGTTGTATTTTAACATAAAACGGCTACTTTTATACTTAATAAAATTCCTGGATCCCAGACTGGGATGACATCCTTCCTAGTGAAGATTGCTCTCAAATCGCAATGTTCGTACAGTTGTGTGTCTCGGCACTGGATGCGTTTGAAGCAACTTATAAGATTTTTGACTATATATCATCAAGTATAGCGTGATTAACTTCGACTTTATACTTTGATTCCAGATAGCTAATTAATTGCTCTTTTAGCGATATCATCACACGTTTTCCGGTGTCAAGCGTGTTTAATTTACCATTTGATGAATGCATTTCTTTTAGAACACCTATTATAATTTCATTATTGTATTGAATAGGGTCTGTCACTGAACCAGTTGTTTTCATATTGAAAATCTCTTCTACAAAAGAAAAGGGGTAGTTTTGTTGATCCACTTCATTGCGTTGCATCTGCTGACCTTTAACTAATTCCACACCTTGAATTTCTTCCAAATCTGTTTTTTCTCTTAGTTGAACTGCAACCTCTTGCCCAATTTTAAACATTCTTTCTTTTATAAACTCACTACACCAAAGCTCTACCGCTAATGCCCTGCCTTCTTCAAAACTTTGCAATTTGGGTGGAACGATATCAATGATTTTTACACTAACAACAGCGTCCCCAACGCCCTTGAAATAACCTTTCTGATCCTTTTCTCGCGAAAAAATGAAAGAAATCAAATCACCAGAATCTCCTACGTTATTACCGCTTTGATCTTTTCCACTCGCATCTACTGGACCAATAGTTTGTATAGGTAAATTATATTCACTCAATATTTCTTCAATTTCTGAACCATTGTATATCTTATAGTTCACTTGGTTTATGAAATCATTGACTCTTTCAAAAGACTTTTGGTTAGTTAGAACTGACTTTATGTCTTTTTTTAAATCAACTAAGTCTTCATCAGAGATTTGATGCGCACTTTCCACTTTTATTATATGCCAACCAAAACTGCTTGCTAAAACTTCACTTACTTCACCTACTTTGAGAGCAAATACCTTTTCCCTCACGTCTTCTGGTAAAAAATCCTTAGTTATATTATTTACTCTAGTTTCCTCAAGTTTTGCTTTGCCAAACTCTCCTACTATCTGTTCAAAGCTTGTTTTACCCTCCTCAAATGCTCTTCTTGCTGTCTCAGCTTCTTCTTTGGTAGAAAATATTACATTGAATACATCTCTTTGATCTTTTAGTTCCTGTTGTTCTATTATACCATCAACTTCTTCATCTGAGATCTTGATTTGATCTTCAAAATACTTTTGGCCTAGGGAAATATATTGCGCAGTTCGATACTCAGGATAATAAAAATGGGATTTATTTCTTTCGTACAAATCAAGTAATGCTTGATCATCTGGTTCAGGAATGTTTGTAACTGCATCTTCAGTTATTTTAACAATATCAACCACTCTAGTTTGGTAGCGACTTTTGTATATCTGCTCATCAACTCTCTCGCCAAAAGTTACCGGATAATTATCTTTAAATAACGAAGTCATGAACATCATTGCAGGCAGAACTTTCTCTAGCTTTGCTATATACTCTTTCTCTGTCATATGCAGGTCATTTAGCGTTTCATGGAATTTATTTTTGTCAAATTCGCCTTTATCATTTTGAAAGTATTTGGTATTTTTAATATGGTTTTTTATAGACTCTTCTCCAACTGTCAACCCCAGCTCACTAATTAGGTTAAACAATAGTTTTTGCTCTATAAGTGCGTTAAGCAAATCATATTTCAGCTTTTTTACTTGTTCTCTACTCGCATCAGATCCAGAAATTTGCTTTTCATAATTTTGATATAGTGATTTATACTCATCTGACGTTATAACTTCTTTTCCAACCCTAGCTACCTCTTCTTTTTCATCATCACCTGATAAAAGGTTGCCAATTCCCATGAAGACTAATAAGCAAGCTAAAAGGACAACGGTTACTTTAGTGAAAAAATTTTTAACATTCATTTTAAACTCAGTTAATTAATGGTTAATTATAGAATAGTGATAATTTAATTCTTGTAAACCTGTTGCTTTATTAGCCAATATATATAATATTACAATATATTAACTTAAAATTTAACTCTTTTCTTAAATAGAAACATATGTTTGACTAAGTTATACTATACCTTAAGAAGGGAAAATATTTTTTTGAATCGTTTGAAATATGCTTAAACGTAAGCGCATTTAATTAACTTAAGAGGTGGGAAGTGACAAACAAAAAGTCATTGAATGACAAAATTAATGCTTTTTTAGTTTTAATAGCTTATATTTTAGCTCTGTATAACAGTAAGGGATACTTTAAATGGGAGATGCTTTTTTGATGTCAATGGAATCTTCTAAGGGCAATAACGATAGAAATAAACAGTTTCTAATGCAAATAGCTGCTTGGTTAGTAGACAACACTGGTTTAACTTTTAATCAAATAGCACAATGCTGTAGGTTGGCCCTTGAAGAAGTACAAGACATAGCTGATGAGGAAATAGAAGTTGAAAAATATAACCCTATTATTTCTGGGGTAATTACTGAAAAAGAAATCGATGATTGCAAAAAAAATTCAAACCGTGTACCAAATTTGATTATAAAAAATATAAAAAAAAGGAGTAAAGCGATTGGTAGCATTCTTGGCTTTGCCTCTACGGCAAGGCGTAGAGATAAACCTGATGCGATTTATTATTTAGTAAAAAAATTTCCTATCTTGGATAATAACGTTATAGCTAAATTAATTAGTACAACAAATTACACAGTTGAGCAAGTAAGAGATGGATCTCATCATAACATGCAAAATATAAAACCCCAAGATCCTGTACTACTTGGCTTATGTAGTCAAGAAAATTTAGAAGCAGAAGTGGAAAAAGCAAAAGTAGAAGAAGAGAAGCAAGAAAGGTTAAAAAATATAAAGAATAGCTATTGAAAATCCTCAAATTTTTGTGCTTTGTTAACATTAAATTAACTTGACTTGCTAGTGTTTATTAGTATAATGTAAGTAAAGTACGGGGTTTAATAATAATTAAGCTTAATACGCACTAAAACTAGCTCAGCCTAATTTATTATCTTATAGTCACATTTTAGGTTAGTAAGCATCAATTAAAATTTTTGGAGGATTATGACAACAATCAATGAAGATGTTTTGGCAAAAGGAAAGGTTACAGCTCAACCTGAAAAAAGTGAGCAAATTCACAATAACGATACAGTAAAACAGATGGTCAATGAAGGTACTGAGAAAAACAGAAAAACATTAGATCTGAGCGAATTAAAAGAGAAAACAGCAGAAGAATTGTTAGAGTTAGCTGAAGAAAGAAAAATTTCAACTAACGGTAAAAGCAATGGTAGAATGCTAAAGCAGGAAATGATATTCAGCTTAATGAAGAAAATGAGCGAAGAAGGAGGCATAACCACAGGGAGTGGAATAGTGGAAATATTGCCTGATGGTTTCGGTTTCTTACGTTCAGCAAGTGCAAATTATGCTCCAAGTACCGATGATGTTTATATTTCTAACGGGCAAATAAAGAAGTTTAATTTACGTACAGGAGATATGGCATGTGGAGAAATAAGGCCACCTGGTGATAAAGAAAGATATTTTACTTTAACTAAGGTTCAAAGTATAAACTCTACTGAAGTCAGTGAATTAAGAAAGTACGTCCATTTTGATAATTTGCTTCCTCTTTATCCTGAGGAAAGCATAGTACTTGAGTGTAATAGTGGTGATGATAAAAAAGGCTTAAGCATGCGTGCTATAGATATAGTAGCTCCTCTTGGAAAAGGGCAAAGAGCGTTAGTAGTTGCTCCACCTCGCACAGGAAAAACTGTATTGCTTCAGCAAATGGCTAACTCTATAGCTATAAATCACCCTGAAATAGAATTAATAGTGTTACTTATAGATGAAAGACCTGAAGAAGTAACAGATATGATACGTTCTGTAAAAGGTGAGGTAGTGAGTTCTACGTTTGATGAGCCTGCTTACCGTCACGTACAGCTTGCTGAAATAGTAATAGAAAAAGCTAAAAGAATGGTTGAGCATAAAAAAGATGTGGTAATCCTACTTGACAATATTACTAGACTTGCACGTGCTTATAACGCTGTTATTCCTTCGTCTGGGAAAGTTCTAACTGGTGGTGTGGATTCAAATGCACTGCAGAGACCCAAGCGTTTTTTTGGAGCGGCTCGTAATATTGAAAATGGTGGTTCTTTGACAATCATTGCTACAGCTCTTATAGACACTGGTTCAAAAATGGATGAGGTTATTTTTGAAGAGTTTAAAGGTACAGGAAACGCTGAGATTATACTTGATAGAAAACTTTCTGATAAACGTATATTTCCAGCTATTGACATTACAAAATCCGGAACAAGGAAGGAAGAGCTATTAGTTGATAAGGCTATACTAAATAAAATATGGGTGTTGCGTAGAATACTCAATCCTATGGGATCTGTTGAAGCAATGGAATTTTTACGTGACAAACTACTTTTAACAAAGAGCAATGCTGACTTTTTTAACTCCATGAATCACTAAAAGTAAGCCAGTTATGATGGATATGCTGAGCAAAAAGTAAAACGCTTTTATAGTTAAAATAATTGTATCCGTTCAGGCAATGGCGAACTTAGGGAGCGTTAAATAAACTATACGCGTCAAGTTAAGAAGCAAAGGTAAGAAAATTCAATGAACTTAAGGTGGATACTCTAGTCTTTCTATATCTGTCTTTCACAGAAAATTGTGACCAGTTTGTGGTAAGTTTTTTCAGGAAAATTCTCAAATTATTAATTTTGCTGCTTAACGCTAAAAACAAGTAACCGTTCACGGATTGTGAGAATGAATAAAGAACTAAGCAGTCGTAACTTTTGGAAGGGATTTTGGCCATTGAGACGTGATGTCAAAAATATCGACAACATTCTTCCACGAACCTTTCCCCACGTTCCAACCAGGTGAAAAAGCTGTTTTTACGATAGCCGTCTAATTTGCCGTTCTGCAAGGTTGTTGATTGACTTCAGGCTTTCGTAAAAACTTCCACACTATATCCTCGGCCTTAACATCTTAATGGCCATTCTCAAACCATTCTCGTCATTTCATGAAAAAACCCTTCTTTCGCATTAGTTGTGTAGCATCTTTTAATATTAACAAGGCCTATAATAGTGCAGCACTGCCTTACGTATTGCCAATCCAAATTCTACTTGCTGTAAAATAACACAATCTGCTACATCGCTGCTAATCTCAATCCCTCTATTTATTGGCCCTGGGTGCATAACAATCGCATCTGGTTTTGCGTATGATAGCTTTTGTGAATCAAGTCCATACAAATGAAAATATTCTTTCTCTGAAGGAACAAAACAACTATTATTCATGCGCTCTTTCTGCAGTCTTAAAAGCATGATTACATCAGCATCCTTTATACCTTCAATTAATGAATAATGGACTGAATCTACTTCAGGAAAATGCTTACAAATCAAAGTTGGTGGTGCGACCAAGCTTATCTCTGCTCCAAACATTTTTAGCAACCTTATATTTGACCTTGCAACTCTGCTGTGCAGAATATCTCCACATATCACAACTTTGAGATCCTTTATTTGCTTTTTATGACTGCTGATTACAAGATAATCTGCAAGAGCTTGAGTTGGGTGTTCACTGCTTCCATCGCCTGCGTTGATTAGCGAGCAGCTAACATTCTTAGCCAGCATATTAACAATACCGCTATTTTTTTGCCTGATTATTATATAGTCAGGATTCATTGCATTTAATGTTTTGATCATGTCTTTTAGATCTTCTCCCTTGTTAATAGAAGAAGATCTTATTGGCAAAGTTACAACATTTGCTCCAAGGCTTTTTGCTGCTATTTCAAAAGACGCAAGTGTACGCGTTGAATCTTCAAAGAATAAATTTATTACTGTCTTATTTTCCAAGATATGACTATTTGCAGCTTCTTTTTTAAGGTACTGGTTAGCCAACTTAGTTATATTTTCTACATCATCGACTGTAAGGTCTGAGATGTTTAACAAATTCCTTCTCTTGTGCATAGTTTCCTTTTCAACTACTTGAACCTATTCTACTTTCTTATTATTGTTTTTCAATAGACCTCTTGTGCAGCAATTGTTTTGGTGAAAGAACAGAAAAAGATAGTAAAGTCAAAATTAAGTTAGAAGGAAGAAAAAGTTCAGCGAGTCAAGAGTAAGGTACATTAGCATAAATCTTTCATCCCAGTGTTCAGTGGCACTGGGGATTACTTCCACTTACACTCATCCGCTATCATAACAGCCTCAAGAAGATGCTTCTCAAGTTCACTGAGAGGTAAATCACTTTGTGGATAATTTCCCCAAGACTTTAGTATATCGGAAGTTTCAACGCCTTCAATAACAGGGTATTCTTGGTTTTTTTTAGCGTATAGCTCTTGAGCCTGCTTGCTTACTAAAAATTCCAATAAGACTATAGCATTTTCCCTGTTTTTTGCGTTTTTTGTTACTGCTGCACCACTGATGTTTACCATTACGCCGTGATCATTGCGATTAGGAAAAAAAGCCCCTAGCTTGTCTATAACATTCTTTTTATTTTCTGATGAAAGAATTCTTGCAAAGTAATAACTATTTACTATTGCAACATCTCCTTCACCAGCAGCTACAGCATAAATTTGGTCAGTATCACCACCACTTGGTTTTCTTGCCATATTACTCACAATTCCACTTACCCATTCTTTCGTCTTTTCAAAACCATTATTTGCAATCATAAAAGCAATCAATGACCGGTTATATGGACTTGTAGAAGAACGCACTAATATTTTTCCTTTCCATTTTTCATTTGCTAAATCTTCATAAGTACTTAAGTTTTTAGGATTTACTGACTCTTTATTATAAACTAATATTCTGGTTCTTTTTGTAAGGCCAAACCAATAATCTTCACTATCTCTAAATTTTGCAGGTATAACACTTTTTAAAATCTCTGAATCCACTTGAGATAAAAGCCCTCTTTTTTTTGCCAAAATCAGGTTCACTGCATCTGCAGTTAAAAGCAAGTCAGCTTCACCGCCATTTTCCATGCGTGAAAGTAGCTGAGAATAATCATCAATGATGTAACGTACTTTAATGCCTGTATTTTTTGTAAATTCATCAAATAAAGTACGTACTAATTCTTCTTTGCGCGATGAATAGACATTCACTACTTGTGAATTGTCAGTTCCGCTGTTTTTATACAAAAAAGTAATGACTATTAATACAACTGCTATTAAGGATGTGAATATAAAGGCTTTTTTCATATTGGATAAAAAATAACTTCTTTCAGTTAAAGATACTCAAATAGCGCAATCTTAGCAAGTGTAAAATTCGTTAGATGTAGCTAATATAATTTGGATTTACCGAAGTCAATGTATGAAATAATCGAAATTGTCATTCCAGCGCGTGACGCTAGGCCATAAAACCTACTTGACAAACTCCGTCAGCCCCCCCCTTATCATGAAACTGAAGGTATTCAGTTATCTTCATCTGTGCAGATTAAACAGCAAAAAAACAACGTAGTTGGCGTCTTATTTTTAATTTTTTGCACTATGTGCACCTTATGTCTTCACAACATTTCTAGGTTTTTACCTACACAAGCTGAAACGCGCTTATAAAGCGTTTAAGACAGTATAGTACGCCAATTTGCAGGATTAGAGAGTGATAACTAGCTAACACGGGGTTTCTTTTGCCTTTTTTTCTGCTTAGTAAATTTCTTAAACATTTGAACTAAGGTGAGCTGCACTTAAAAGCAGCTAAATTGCAGTGTTTAAGACTTAAAAAAACGCCAATACAGAAAATAGACAATGACCAGGGCCTCTTTTGCCTTTTTTTTCGTTTGGTAAATTTCTTAAATATTTATGGCTAAACGACAACCGTCATCCCGCTACGTGTTAGCGGGATCTGGAGATACCGCGGCGGTATGACGGTCTGCGGCGGTATGGCGGTTCGCGGTGGCATGACAATAACTTCGTCATCCCGCTACTTGTTAGCGGGATCTATGCTAAGGAGATACCGCGGCGGTATGACGGTTCGTGGCGGTATATTCGTCATCCCGCTACGTGTTAGCGGCTAAGAGATACCGCGGCGGTATGACGTATTACTTATTATAGCTATAGTTCTACATGAATTACAAAAGTAATATTTACTAGATCTTAATATTTTAGATCTATATTTTAATAAATAATGAGCTGTAATTAGTATGAATGATCCATTTAAAAGTGAGAACTATAAAAAAAATCTCGACTCCTTGATAGAAGCTATAAAGCTGAAAAATATTGGTGAACAATATAATAAAACAGTGAGAGATTTATCCCAGACATTAGAGAGTTTTACAGATAAGGCAGAAGATGTAGCTAAGTTTGTTATATGTAGTGACTTGAATAATTATATAGAACCGGTGAACAAAAAGCCATCAGGTTTTTTTGGAATATTCAAGGAAACATTTAATAAAATCTTGGGAAAAGATGCTTCAATTCAGGATAACGATATAAGAAATTTTGCTAATGATAAATTGCCCAGTCTTGCTGAAAAAATAACATTCGAATACCTAAATGTTTTAAAGAAAATTTCAGATTTAGAGCAAAGTAAAAAAAATCAGGAGGAACATAGATTGTATGGAGTGAACTTAGAGGATAGAACAGCGTCAAAGCAAGAAGAAAATCCTTTATATGATCTACAAGCAGGAGATTCAGGCTATGGAAGTTCATTAAATGAAGAGCATGAATATGAAGACATATCACATTATCAAGAGAAAAAGCAAAAGGAAAATCCTTTATATGAGCAGAGAGAAGATTTAGGCTATGGAAGTTTATTAAATGAAGAGCATGAATATGAAGACATATCAAATTATCAAGAGAAGAAGAGTAAAATTTTAATAGAAAATTCGCAGAGTTCAAAATCGCCCAAAGAAGAGCCAATTTATGCAACAGTTTCTAAAGAACATATAGAGGCAAAAAGAAAACGTAAGCAGAAACAACAACCTCAATCCCTCGTACTACCAAAACCACCAAGAGCATCGCAAGTGCCAAAAAAAATGTTTACTACTGGTCAAGAAGTTAGACAAGAATCGAAAGTGGTAGTCAAAGATAAACCTGCAGTACCGCCAAAGCCTAAAAATCTAAGCCGTGCTGATCAAAAAGTAAGCACAGAGCCAAAAGTAGTAGAAGTAATTCTTAAAAAATCAGCTGAAAGTAAACCTACAGTACCACTAAAATCTGAAAATCAAGACAATAGGAAATCAGCACAAAAAGCTGCTGGTAAGGCGATACCAAAAGTAGCAGCAGCTACTATGAAAGGAGGAGCTAATCGCGAGATGGGCAGTAAAGTAAAGGCATTAAAAGAAAAATTTGAGCAAAATCAAGCAAAAGGAAATGCTAATGTACGGCTTGCTGAAAGCAAAACTACCCCAGCAGCACAAGCGGATATCGGTGTGAAGAAAAAACAATCTCATTCATTTCTAACAGAGAATAAAAGATCTGCAACGAAACACATAACAGCAAAATCTGATCCAAAATCTCATGTCAGCAAAAATCCTCCTTCCACACAAGTAAGTGTTAAGGAAATGGTTGCACAAATTGAGAAAGGAAAAGGAGGAAGATAGTAACATTTGGGAAAAAAACATATGGTCAAGTCAAGAGATTGTGAGCAAACTTAGGAAGTTATAGCTAAACTGACTGTATCTGTTCAGAGGAGTGGCTAATGTGCAAATATTGAAGCAAAGTGCGTGACTCACAGCTGTACGAACATTGCAATATGGCACATAGTAAACGATGTCATCCCAGTGCCCAGACACTGGGATCCAGTTTTCCATATAATCTCATCGAAAATGTTGTAATCACTTTCTGTGCTAGTTTGCTTGTTCACAAGCAAACTTTTCTGGTTCCCAGTGTCAAGCACTGGGATGACATCATAGGGACACTGGGATCTAGGGAATGTTCAAAAAACTGTGTCAAATCAACTCATACACTTCATTACCAACTTCATGATGAAGTTCTGCAGTTGGATGGAAATAATCAAAAAAGAAATAATCCTTTAGTGTTTCTTCGCTACACCCAGGGTTATAGTGAACGTCAAGTTCCCCTTTAAATATCAACTTTAAGAGTATTTTTATATTTTCTTTAAATCTCCCAATTTGGTCTGCAATGTTCGATGTGCATGCATCTTGACAATTTAAACCTTTGCTCTTGTATTCGCTAAGCATACTTTTCATTTTAGAGTTAAGATCAAATGCTTTTATTTCAAGATTTGTACTTTTCTTCATATAATCTAAGCCATTAGCCAATTTTGCATTGAAACTCTCTGTGAGCTTCGTAGCTAGTTCCCTTGCTTCTTCATCTCTATTAAAAGCTGGTATTGAGCCAACTTCAGGTGCGTTTGCAACAACTACATGCTTAACACCATGTTCATTTAGAACCTTAAGTGCATTACATATTTCACTCACTGCTTGTTCCAACACTTCTTCCGCTTTAGTATCGTCATAAGCAGTGGCAACCATAACATCATTTCCGCCGATTATGATGCAAAATAAATCTTCTTTACCTATATCTGGATGATGTTTAATTACCGCATCTAGCTGGTTAGCTAAACGAAATTTATTGAAGAAATAATAAAAAATAGGGTCAAAAATTTCAGATGCTGTTGCACATGAAACTGCATAGTTTTGACCTTGCTGTTCGTGGCATTTCCCAAAAAATGAATAACTCCACCCAGGTTTAAATTCGTCTAAATCTAAATATTTTGCTACATATTCAACAGCAGTGGGGCCATTGCTAAAAGATCCTCCTTGATAAAAAGGGTCATCAAACTTTACGCTTTTTGCAAAGGATAAGTTATTTAAAATTCCAATGATTGCGCCATTATCGGATAAACTATCACCCAGAACATAAAAATTTCTATACTTTGAATTAGAATTGTCATTTTTGTTTGTCATAATATTTACCGTAGATTAGCATGTTGTTTCATTAGATTCATAAAAAAAATAGCGGTGCAACTTTTTTACAACCCCCATTTTAAACTTTATTGTGCATTTCCTTCATATCATACCTTTTTGAAAAAACGTTTTATTTTAAAAACGCTCTGACTTTTTCTCCACTTTTTCCGGGCAAAATCAGCTTCTTCTTAACTTGACACGTATACTTAAAAGAACCCTCTAAGTTTTCTAGCGCGGCTTGGATGTTTCAACTTGCGCAGTGCTTTTGCCTCTATTTGCCTAATTCTCTCACGTGTTACATTAAAAATTTTTCCTACTTCTTCTAAGGTATGCTCCTTCCCATCTTTACCAAGGCCAAAACGCATTCTTAGAATTCTTTCTTCCTTTGGTGTTAAAGTTGCAAGAACATTGGTTGTAATGCCACGCAAGTCAGCAAGTATTGCAGCATCCTCTGGTCTGGAGACTCGCTTATCTTCTATACAATCACCGAAGGTACTACTATCATCCTTTCCTGTTGGAGCTTCAAGACTTACTGGGTCCCTTGCTATTTTCATAACTTTGCGTATTCTTTCCAGTGGCATTGTCAGTTCTACACTTAATTCCTCTAACGTCGGCTCTCTTCCCATCTCATGAGTCATTTTTCTTAATGCTCTGTTGATTTTACTGATAACTTCTACCATATGAACTGGTATTCTAACTACTTTAGACTGCTCAGGTATTGCCCTAGTGATTGATTGTCTTACCCACCAAGTGCCATAAGTTGAAAATTTATATCCACGTTTGTAATCAAACTTATCCACGGCCTTCATAAGACCAATATTGCCTTCTTGTATCAAATCAAGCAGATCAAGGCCTCTTTTTGAATACTTCTTAGCAATGGAAACTACTAGCCTTAAGTTAGCCTTAATCATCTCTTGCTTTGCTTCAGAGACTTCTCGTTCGTGTTTTTGTATTCTCCTGATTAGCTCCTTAAATTCTTGCACGTTATCTTCCTGTATATGCTGCTTAATACCGTTCAAAGTACTAGCTATATGTTCAGAGTTATCGTCTATAAACCTTAAAAATTTGTTTTTTAATTCACCTGTAAAAGAGGACTGATTTTCATTGATCTTTAAAAGAATTATCTTTTTCAATTCGTGCTTTAAAAGCACGTCATCATAAACTTTATAGAAACTTTCTCTATCGATATCGTATTTTCTAGCCTCAGCAATAAGATTAGCCTCTTCAAGCGTGATGGATCTATTTATCTTATAAAGTTCTTGTGTAATTCTGGCAACAGCAGCATCACTTAACTTAATTTGTAATGCTATAGACCATATTTGACTATATAAATTCTCTAGTTCATCAGAGGAATCTTTAGAATTTTTTCTTAATACCAATGCTTCATTTGTTAAAGTAATTATCTCATCCAATGCAACTATGACCTTTGGCAATAAGTCACTTTCCATTTCAAGAATAGAAACATTTAAATTCGCTGAATTTATATCTTCATTATCACCGTCTTTCTCATCATCACTTTTTTTACTATCTTTCTCATCATCACTACAGTACTCAGCATCTTCAGAAACATCCTCAGAATCCTCAACATCTTCAGCACTTTCTTCACTCTCTTTTTTGGGTACCACATTAAAGTCAGAGTTATAAATTGCATCCAGATCTATAATTTCTCTCAGTAAGAGAGCTCCACTACTTAAATCATCACGCCATACTTTTATCACCTTTAATGTTACTGATGTTTCAATTATTGCACGTAACATGTTATGCTTTTCAGATTCAATTTTTTTTGCTATCTCGATTTCATCTGCCCTTGACAAAAGCTTTACAGAGCTCATGTCTTGTAAATAAATCCTCACTGGATCATCATTTTGTACTAAAGTTGCAGTAATATTTGGCGATGTGTCATCATCATCAAGTTTACTATCATCACTGTTGGAAGGAATATCTTCTTCATCTTCGCTACTTTCAAGCACATTAATTCCGGAATCCTGCAATAAAGATATAGCATCATCTATAAAATCAGACGAAAAATTTTCATCTGATAATTTATCATTTATATCATCAAAGGTGACAAAACCACCTTTTTTTATACTTTTAGTTACAAGATCTCTGATAACTTTTTTCTTATCTTCTGCATCATTAATAGTTGACATCATTACCTTTATAGTTTATAATTTTATTTCTTATTAACAAATAAACTTACAACGAGCAAGTCTATAATTTTACTTTTAACTTGTGGCTATTCGTTACTTCATATAGTTTAAGATACTGTTAATTTATGTACACTTGTCTTGATCAATTGTTCCATACTTTTCTTCCATTTTTACTGCTATGGACAATCCAACTGAAAATGTTGCAATTCCAACCACTATAGCAGTAAGCATTAAAACATGAGGTATAGGATTGCTATATGAATAAAAATTTGAAACCAATATAGGAGGCAAAGAACTTTTTATATATCCTAGAGATATGTAAAACAACAAAACAGATGCTTGGAAGACGCTTACCCCTATCATTTTCTTGATTAAATTTTTATCGTTTATAATAATATATAAACCTAGCACCATTAATACAATAATAATCGTATAATTATATAAAGTCATTGTTTTTTCCTACGAGCAAAATTCATATATATAATTAACATAGAGGAGCAGACAGTAAATGCTACACCTAATTCCACCAAAAAAATACCCAATTTTTGACCGGTTCTATTATTGGCTGACAAGATATCATAAGATAAAAAATTTTGGCCAAGTAAAGTTGTTGCAACGCCCGTTCCTCCATAAATTAAAATACCTAACACGTTAGTCAATCTAATCACAGAATAAGGTATTGCTTTTAGAGTTGTAGATACACCAAATAGCATTGAATATAATATTATCCCGGAGGCAATAATTATTCCTGCTTGAAAACCTCCACCCGGAGTGTAATCACCGTGAAATTGTATGTATAAACCAAATAAAATGATAAAAGGTATCATCAAAAATGTTACTGCATTTAATATCGGATCTTTAATCATTGTCTTTTTCTTCTTTTAATATCAACGTTATACAAAGCGCAGCAGTAAAAACTACTATAGTTTCTCCAAACGTGTCATAACCACGAAAGCTTGCCAAAACAGCTGTCACTATATTAGGAATACCGGTAGCTTTTTCGGTATTTTCCACATAATAAGGAGCAACATGCAAGTGGATCGGAGCATTGTGGCTGCCAAAATCTGGCAATTGAATCATAAAATATGACAAACATACAGCCAGAAATAACATAAAAAAAAGCGTTATAGGGTTATGAGATAGATTTACTTTATGATTCTTTATCAAGGAGAGTGCTGCAAACGTAAAAATCGTACTGAGCCCCGCACCAACAGAAGCTTCAGTAATTGCAACATCAGGTGCATTCATAATTAAGTATATAAGCGCAATAAGTGAACTAAATACACACATTAGAACAGCACTTACGACTAAATGTCGCGAGAAGACTATAAAAACCGTAACTGTTAGTAACAACAAAAGTAGCACTACATTTAATATTTCTAACACCTTAACCTTCTTTAACAGTTTTTTTCTTAACTTTATAATAAGTGCGCGCTAAAATATAGCCATTAGTTGAGCTAGCTACCCATATTATAAGAATTAATAATATTATTTTAACAGTATTGATTGAAAATCCATTCTGCAAAGCAAAACCAATTAACAATAGCGTTGCACCGCTAGAATCTGTAATACCTGCTGCATGTAACCTAGTATAGAAATCAGGAAATCTAATTACTCCCACACTTGAAATGATTACTGAACAAATGCCTAAAAATATAAGAACGGATCCTATCATAAATTATTAAAACAACATTAATCTCATTAGTGCTATAGTTGATATAAAGCTAACGCTAGCATACAACAATGCTATATCAATTAAAAAAAAATTATTCAGAATGATTGATATTGCTGTTATGAGTACAACTACTTGCGTTGAGAAATTATTGAACGCTAAAACCTTATTGTACACATCACTTGACTTAGACACTATGCGGCACAACATTATACTCATACAGAACAACAGTGTATAGATAGCAATGTGAAGCATTTAAAGACTATGTAACTTCAGTAGATTTCTAAACGGATACTTCTTCATCGCCATCTTGATCATTTATTTCATCATCTATTTCACCATCCACTTCATAATCTTGGCTTTCTTGACTTGCATCAAGATCTGTGTTAAATTGACCATCAGAAAAATTTAATAAATTCGCTAGCTTACTTGTATTACTGCTGTAAACATTATTCATATTTCCTTTCATGTACTCCTTGCATCTACCTACCAAAAGGTTAAATAGCTCATGAGTATCCACCTGTTTTTCTGCTATTTCATATAAGGAAACTATGGTGTTTTTATGGTCTTTAAACTGAACTGTTTGAACTGGATTACTTGCTCCTGTATTTAAATCATGTGTTCTTTGACTTGCCAATAGAACCAATTTGAAACGGTTACTTACCTGTTCTGTACACTTTTCTACAATAGACTCAGCCATAAGATACTACCTTAATAAGTTTTATACTATATCACAAAAAACAAGTTGTCAACTTTGTATCTATTGCGATTCAACTTCATGTTTTACTTTTTCTGCCTCAGATTTTATTTCTTGGCTTTCTGTCATCGTGATTGTTATTTCATGATCAAGTTTTTTTAGAAATCCTAACAATCGCTCTAAAGAAAAACCATCTATTTTACCATTTTTAATTTGTGATACCTTTGGCTGATCAATACCAAGTTTCTCAGCTGCAAAAGCCTGAGTCCAAGCATTTTTTTCTATAATTTTATTTATTATATAAAGCAACTTTGTTTTTATTGCTGCACTGTCTAAGTTATTTAACGATATTATTTCCATAATTCTTACACTCACATATCAATTAACTTTATTAAATATTATAGCATAATATTTAATATACCAAGATATTAATATCATATAACTTGTCAATAATTATATGATATCAAATTTAAAACTTTAAGTTGATTGTATATTAATATTTCAATCAAATTTCTAGTAATTTTAAATTACCATTTTACCATCAGCCTCTCTGAAAAAATCATTTACAGAAAGAACAAGCTAAAATTACAAAGCTTGAAATACAAAAATAATTATTTTATAAATTTATCTTACATAAGAAGTTTATATCTCTATATCTTAACATAGATATTTATTTAAATTTTTAAAATTTCTATTTTAACGAGAATTCTATATACTATATTTATAATATAACTTAAATATTTGTTGCTTTTTAGCTGGAACACTATTTAGTTAGTAAGTAAAATTGTGTTGAATATGACAAAAATAAAAAAAGATGTTGCTGTTATTATGGGAAGTGAGTCAGATTACACCACTATGGTCCATACCGTCGATATGCTAAAAGCATTAGAAGTTTCACATGACATATTCATAATATCTGCACATAGAACACCAGAAAGGCTCTTCAATTTTGCTAAATCTGCACAAGAAGAAGGTTTCAAGGTTATTATAGCTGGTGCAGGAGGTGCAGCTCATTTACCTGGTATGGTTGCGTCATTAACTTGTTTACCAGTTATCGGCGTTCCTGTGCATAGTAAACAATTAAATGGGCTGGACAGTCTACTCTCTATAGTTCAAATGCCAAAGGGTGTTCCAGTTGCAACCATGTCTATAGGAGAAAATGGAGCATATAATGCTGCCATTACCGCCGTATCTATATTGTCAATTTCCAACAGTGAAATTGCAGGTAGGTTAAAAAAGTGGAGAGAGAGACAGACCAAAGAAGTAAAAGAAAAACCAGTTTCATAATAAATCTATGGCAATAATCCTTCTAGACACAAAAACCATAAACCGTATAGCAGCGGGGGAGGTGATAGAAAGGCCAGCAAGTGTAGTAAAGGAATTAGTGGAAAATGCAATAGATGCTGGAAGTTTAGAAATAGAGATCAAAATAGAAAGTGGTGGGCGTAACCTTATTATTGTGACAGATGATGGTAACGGAGTAGAAAAAAACGATTTAGAACTTGCGTTTATGCGCCATGCTACTTCAAAATTGAGCGATAGTGAGTTGATAGAAATCAAGCATCTTGGCTTTAGAGGAGAAGCTCTGCCTTCAATAGCAGCAGTAAGTAGGATAAAATTATCGTCTAAAGCAAGCGGAGCAAGTGAAGCATGGTCTATAAGTTATGAGGGTGGAGAAAAGATGGGGGAGCTAACTCCTTACTCTTTATCACAAGGGACACATATTGAAGTACGAGATTTGTTTTTCGCTACCCCAAATAGACTAAAATTTCTAAAAACCGAAAGAGCAGAAACTCAAAGCATTGTTGATATTGTAAACAACCTAGCAATGGTTAACTATCATATAGGGTTTACTCTCACTTCAGGTAATAAAAAGCTCTTAAAATACGCTAAGCAGACTTCGTTATTTCATAGATTGTGTGAAGTAGAAGAAGAATTTCAGGGCAATTCTTTGGAGGTCAATGAAGAAGAAGACGGCATCAAACTTACGGGACACATCTGTAAGCCAACCGTCAATCGTGGTAAGTCAACTCAGATCTATACATTTGTTAATGGAAGGCCAATTAAAGATAATTTACTTATTGGTGCGGTTAGGTATGCATATCATGATTTTATTCCAAGCGATAGGTATCCTTTTGCAGCGTTACATTTAGAGATACCTTATGATCAAGTAGATGTAAATGTGCATCCAAATAAGTCAGAAGTAAGGTTTCAGAATAAGAAGCTCATATATGAGATAGTGACAAGAGGATTAATCAAAGCATTGTCAAGAAGGATAGGCACCTTTGATGTCATTCCAGCTAGTGACCAGAAAACTACTAATACAATAGAGGGTTTTTTGAAAGGTTCATTATCAGATCCTTTTGATAAATCTGATGTTCAAAATGAATTTTATGAAAGAAGGCCAAGTCCTTTTGAAAATCAACTAATAAAAGAATTTGCTTCTCCAAATGAAAAAGCAAAAGGCTTATCAGAACAGTCAAAATCGTTTGATTATACCGGCATACAGAAATCCCCATCACAAGCGGAAATTATGGTTCTAGAAAAAAAGGTGTTAGAGCAAGTTGATTTGATAGAGAGCCACCCGCTCGGGTTTGCACGCTGTCAGGTCTATAATACTTACATTATTGCCGAGGTAAGAGACAAATTGATTATAGTTGATCAGCATGCAGCCCACGAGAGATTAGTATATGAATGCCTAAAACAAAAATCAAGTATAAAAAGACAAAAACTACTTCTTCCTGAAACGGTTGAAATCAAAAATCAAGCTGGAATGGAGATGATTGAAATCTATAAAGATAAGTTATTTGAAATGGGTTTTGATATTGAAATCAAATCAGAGAATAAAGTGATAGTAAAAGAAATCCCTGCAATTTTGGGAGCAATAGATGTGAAAGAGATGCTAATTAATATAGTGGGTAGATTAACGGAAATAGAAGATACATTGCCAGTAGAAGACAAAGTGAACAAGATATTGGCTACTATCGCTTGTCATGGATCAATTAGAGCAGGCAGGAAAATGAGGTTAGAGGAGATGAATGAGCTGCTGAGACAAATGGAAAAAACTCCATATTCCGGGCAATGCAACCACGGAAGACCAACTTATATAGAAATGAAACTCAGTGATATTGAAAAACTGTTTGAGCGCAGGTAATGAGGTTGCCATAAATATGTAAGTGCTCTTTCCTCGTCATCCAAGTAGCTCATAGAAACGGATTAAACGAAAAACGACTTGACAAACTCCGCCAGCTCCCTTATCATGACAATAAGGGTATTTATGACTCAAAACTTGTTTTTGACCTGCAGGCTCAATGACAAAATTCAGTAAAAAACTTAGGGTATTTATTGGCGGATTACATAAAATTATAGCGGCTGCATGTCTTTTTTATTTTTTCTACATTCAGCCAAATCGCGCTTATTTTAAGCGTTAGCACATTATTACAGCGCCACTTACAGTAATATAGAGTCAAAACGCTACTCGGGGCTTCTTTTGCCTTTTTTTTCATTTGGTAAATTTCTTAATGTTTATAGCTCAAAGAGAGGTGTCATTCCAGCACTTGATGCTGGAATCCAGGAATTTTATCAAGTATAAAAGTTATGTTAAAATGCACCATTTATGGAAAACTAGATCCCAGTGTCTGGGCACTGGGATGACATCATAGGGGCACTGGGATGACACCCTTTCCTAGATGGAGATAAATTACAATGTTTGTACAGTTATGGGATTGCGCAGTGGATGCAGTTTAACATAAAAAGCTTTGCTTTTTGAAATTTTGGGTTATACTCAACTTCAACACTATTAGCAGGGGTAATGATCATGAATAAAGAAGAAGCTTTAAAAATTTTGGAACTAACAGATAGCCATGACGTTATCTCTAAAGCCAGAAAGAAATTATTTGATAGTGAAAAAAACTCAGATGTATTAAAAACGCAGATCGAGGCATATAAATCGCTTACCGATAGTCAAGCAGAAGCTTTTTCGGATCTTGTAATATCAGCTATTAACAGTAATGAGCTAGATTTTCTGAAGTTGTTGCTGAAGACAGTAAAAAATGATGATAAATTTAACTATTTGAATACAGAAGGTACTGGTGGCAGTATACCATTGAACTTTGCATTAAGATATACAGGTTATAAGAATGAGTCAAGAGTTAAGATCATAGCTTTGCTTTTAGAGCATGGTGCTAATCCTAATACGAGAGATCGAGAAGGTAAATCATCATTACACTATGTTATTAATAATAGTGATGGCGTTTCTTGCCACAAAGTTACTGAATCACTTTTAAATAAAGGTGCTGACCCTAATGCAAAAGATAGTCAAGGTAAAACACTGTTGCATTACTTATTTGAAGATAAAAGTCACGATCGTGTTGAAATTGCAAAATTGCTGTTGAGGAAAGGCGCTAACCCAGACTTAAAAGATCATTACAATAAAAGACCAGTAGATTATGCTGAACACAACAGTAAAGTTGGGCAGCTATTTGGTGCCGTTGATCGTGATACGGTGTTACTATACTCTGGTGGTATAGTGATTTTTCGCTTTTTAGTATCTGCTGCGCACTTGAGGCTGCAGTTGGAGATTTCAGAAAAGCAGATAAAATCGGGTTTGCCATTTTTACAGTAAGTACTGCTGCTGTTGCATTATATTGCGCATACTGTGCAATAAAAACTGCGTTTTTTTCAAAACCCTCACCAGATTTTACCGAAGCTAGAGCAGAATTTCTTAATAGTCAATCACCAAATCCAGCAGGTGCAGCTTAATAATTATAGCTAAAGTAATCTAGGTTTACCGTCATTCCGCTACTTGTTAGCGGATGAGATACCGTGAATAAATCACGGTATGACGGTTCGCGGTGGTATAGTAATTCGTCATCCCGCTACTTGTTAGCGGGATCTATGCTAAGAGATACCACGGCGGTATGACGGTTCGCGGTGGTATAGTAATTCGTCATTCCGCTACTTGTTAGCGGGATCTATGCTAAGAGATACCGCGAATGAATCACGGTATGACTTAGATTGCTGATAAATCGTCATTCCGCTACTTGTTAGCGGATGAGATACCGTGAATAAATCACGGTATGACGTATAGAAACTAAAAAAGTTCTTTTTTAAAAAACTTAAGTTATACTTATAAGTATTTGATACTTTTTATAGTGATTATGTCGAATTTAAGCTGCCTTTATGGTGATAATGCAGAATTTGTGGAAGAAATGTATAGCCGTTATCTGCAGGGCGATAAATCAATCGGGGAAGATTGGTATAGAATTTTTTCAAGCAATTTAGAAGTTAATAAAGCAGAGCCCTGCAATGCAACTAAGGTAGATGATTCAGTTTCTAGTTTAGCAAATTTCTTCAGGTCCTATGGTCACTTTTTTGCAGACTTAAACCCATTGTCACCAAGTGAGAATCAATTAATAGATTACCAAAAATATTCAAATCTATCTCCGGCAAGTGACGCTGAAATCTATAGAGATATTTACTGCAAGAATATCGGTTTTGAATTTATGCATATCTCCTCTTATGAGGAGAGAATATGGCTGCAGGAAAAGATCGAAAATCAAACCTATACGCTGAGTTCACAAGATAAAAAGGAAATCCTGAGGCACTTGATCGAATCTGAGATGCTCGAGCAATTTCTCCATATGAAATTTCCTGGATATAAACGTTTTTCTATCGAAGGTGGGGAATCAGCTATCGTTGCTATTGAAAAAATTATTAGTGATTCTGCAGCTTTTAGTATTGAAGAAATAGTCCTTGGCATGGCTCACCGCGGACGGCTCAATGTTCTAACCAAAGTTATGGGCAAAGAATATGCGGCAATGCTATCTGAATTTCAAGGCAACCTTGCATACCCAAGTGGTCTTGAGGTGTCTGGTGATGTTAAATATCACCTTGGCTATTCTTCTGATCGAGCACTTACAGGTGGCAAAAAAATACATTTAAGTTTATGCCCTAACCCATCTCACCTTGAAGCGGTGAATCCGGTTTTGGCTGGAAGAATAAGAGCAAAACAGAATATAAGGTCTGTGCTTGGCATATCAATTCATGGTGATGCGGCTTTCATCGGTCAAGGTGTCGTTGCCGAGACCTTGAGCCTAAGCAACATTGAAGGTTATAAAGTGGGTGGTATTGTGCACATTGTTATAAACAATCAAGTTGGTTTTACTGCTAACCCATGCTGCGCACGATCCTCTTTTTATTGCACTGACATAGCAAAATCAATAGAAGCTCCGGTTTTCCATGTGAATGGAGATAACCCGGAAGCTGTGAGTTTTGCTGCAAGTCTGGCGATGGAATATAGGCAGAAATTTAAAAAGGACGTAGTGATTGATATAATATGCTACCGCAAATACGGCCATAATGAAGGCGATGAACCGAATTTCACTCAGCCACTTATGTATAAGCTGATATCAAAACATAAAACTCCTGGAACATTGTATGAAGAAAAATTGACTGCAGAGAAAGTATTAGATGGCGATGAAGTAAATAAATTGCGCAGTGAGTTCAGGGCAAAATTAGATAAAAGTCTTGCTGAATCAGTGACTTACACTCCAAAAAAAGCTGACTGGTTCGGTGGAGTGTGGTCAAAATTAAGAAGAGCAAAGCTGAACGATTTGAGCGAATACTACACGGATTCTGGTGTTCCGCCAGATGAGTTGAAAAAATTGGGTGTGCATATAAATAGCAATATTCCAAGTAGCTTTAACATTAACAATAAGGTTAGAAAAATACTCGATGGAAGAATAGACAGCATAAATTCTGGTAGCAATATAGACTGGGCAACTGCCGAAAGTCTTGCATTTGCGTCACTGCTTACAGAAGGAATAGGAGTGCGTTTATCAGGACAAGATTCTGGTCGTGGGACTTTCTCGCACCGTCATTCAAGGCTTGTTGATCAGGCAACAGAAGAAGCGTTTATTCCGCTAAACAATATAAATGAAAAGCAAGCTCACTTTGAGGTCATAGATAGCGCTTTATCAGAGTATGCTGTAATGGGCTTTGAATATGGATATAGTCTTGATTCTCCGTATTCACTGGTGCTCTGGGAAGGACAATTTGGTGATTTTGCAAATGGTGCACAAATTATGATCGACCAGTTTATCGCATCTGCAGAAACAAAGTGGTTGCGATCAAGCGGTCTAGTTCTATTGTTGCCCCACGGTTATGAAGGGCAAGGACCTGAGCATAGCTCCGCACGTATAGAGAGATTTTTGCAACTCTGCGCAGAGGATAATATGCAGGTAGTTAATTGTTCCACTCCGGCGAATTACTTCCATGTCTTACGCAGACAAATGCATAGAGACTTTCGTAAGCCTTTAGTAGTGTTTACACCTAAATCACTATTGCGTCATAAAAGAGCAGTTTCTAACCTATCTGACTTTGAAGGAAAATTCCTCACGGTAATTCCAGAATGTAGAACAGGTTTAGTTTCAAATAATGAAATACGTAAAGTTGTAATATGCAGTGGTAAAGTTTATTACGATATAATTGAAATGCTTGAAACACAAAAAATAAACGATATAGCAGTGATACGTTTAGAACAATTCTATCCGTTTCCAGCCGATAAATTAAGCAGCGAACTTGAAAAGTACAAGAACGCTGAAATTATATGGTGTCAAGAAGAACCAAAAAATATGGGGGGATGGTTTTTTGTCAACCCATTGATAGACGAGGTGTTATCTGACCTCAATATTCAAGCAAAAAGACCTAAGTGTATCGCAAGACCTGCTGCTGCATCTCCTGCATGTGGTTATGCTAGTGTTCACACTCAGCAACAGGAGGAAATTTTAAAGCAGCTTAATTAAACTTCACCTCTACTAGTGGAATGTTATTCCAGCTATTGCTTCCATAGTCATCAATAGAAGCGTTTAAGTAATCTGTATCAAAGCGCACGGGCACATCAAATTCGAAGCTCGCAGTGATTATCGCATCTTTTACTGGTGGCTTCATAAATGTTATTTCTCCCGTTGAATAATTTACTGAATATTCACTCTCTTCTTTACCATTTAAATAAATCTTTACTGTCCCATGTACTGGCTTTTTGATCATGCGTATATGCTTATCTTCCCCACTTACATAAGTTTTGATTAGCTGAAAAGTCGTTTTTTTGTTATCTCCTATACCAATCTTTTGATTAATGGCTATAAAATCTGACCAATCCTTAAAACGAAACCCTATTGCTTTACCTTTTCGTGCATGAAAAAATGTTATGAGTTCTGTTAGCTGCTCGTTTGATCTGACCCCGTAAGCTATGTTGTATCTAGTGCGTGCATGAGACCAATTGATGTTGCGCTGTTCACAACCGTTATGAGTTGTTACAACGTCAGTGGAAAATTCCGGTCCTCCAGTGGAACCATAAGATATATTTTCTGGAAATCTAATTTCTGTGAATGACATATGTCCTCCTATGAAAGTAAAATTGAGGTGGTGTAGTAAAACAGGAAAGATCTTAAATTTTTAAAGTTGCTTTATTAATAAGACCGTGCATTTTTAATCCTATTTCTTCTAGAAAAGTAAGGGTACTATTTTCTTCTAACTCACTTTTCAGTTCGTTAATGTTCTTATGACTCTGCGTTAATTGATATACACAAACACATCCAACGACTAAAGCAATTCCAGTAAGACATGCAAAAGGAATTGCTTGAGTAATGATAGCAGCTATAGCAGATGCTGTGAATACTATAGCAGCTATCACAGCAACTGTGCCATAAACAGCTTCTTTCTTGGGAGTGTTAAATAAACTGTGTCAAACCGAAAAAAAAGTAATAAATTGATATAAAAAAATGGAGGTTTGACAATGAGTCAGAAAGTAGTAAACAGAACTACCGGTTTGGTAGATTATAAAGAATTAGAAACAAATATCCTGTCGTCTATACGAGAAGGAAGACCGTTGACAGGAAGAGATGGAGCATTAACACCGTTTATAAAAAAGTTGCTGGAGGTAAGCCTGGAAGGTGAAATAGAAAACCACTTGTCGGCTGAAAGCGAAGAGAATAATCGAAGAAATGGGAGGAATGCAAAGACTTTACGTACAAGCGCAGGGTCATTTGAACTTTTGACGCCAAGAGATAGGGAAGGAAGTTTCGAACCACAAATAGTCAAAAAAAGGCAAACAAACTTACATCCAGAGCTTGAAACGAAGATTTTGAGCACATTTGCCAGTGGTATGGGCTATAGAGATATAGTGTCACATGTTGAGGAAATTTATGATCACAAAATATCGGTGGCAGAGATATCAAGTATTACTGACAAATTGCTACCAGTAATCAACGAATGGCGTAGTCGCCCGCTGCAGTCTGTATATCCGATAGTTTTCATGGTTTTTTAAAGTCAAAGAGGACGGGCATTGCGTAAGTAAATGCATGTATAACATATTAGGCATAGATCAAAATGGCAAAAAAGAAGTATTAGGTTTTTATTTGGCTGAAAGTGAAGGAGCTAACTTCTGGTTGGGAGTGCTAAATGACCTCAAAGAAAGAGGAGTAGAAGATATCCTTATTGCCTGCGTTGATGGGCTGAAAAGCTTTCCTGCAGCTATAAACAGTGTCTTTCCTAATGCGGAAGTGCAGATGTGTATAGTGCATCAGATACGCAACTCACTGAAGTATGTGGCCAGTAAAGATGCGAAGAGTTTTTTGAGCGATTTAAAGAAGGTATATCAAGCTTCAAGCAAGGAAATTGCCGAGAATTATCTGTTGGAATTGGATGAAAAATGGGGCACAAAGTACCCTATGGTTATAAAATCTTGGCAGAATAATTGGGAAAACTTGTCTGGTTATTTTAAGTATTCTGGTCCAGTTAGGAGGATAATCTACACCACCAATCCCATAGAGGGGCTACATAGGCAAATTAGGAAATTCACTAAGACCAAAGGCTCATTTACCAGCATAAATGCCTTGCATAAGCAGGTATATTGTGCTATAAAGAAGGCAGAGGAAAAGTGGACGATGCCTGTACATGATTGGGCATTAACTATCTCTCAACTTGATGTTTTCTTTCCTGGCAGATTGAAAATTGAGTTGAACTAAAAATGCGGTTTGACACAGTTTATTTAACACTCCCTCTTTCTTGTAATTATTAATTAATTTTTTTTGTATTTCTTTTTGTTGTGTTTTTTGTTCTTGCTGATGAGAGGAAGGGATTTCTTTATCTATGTGAATTTGTAAAACCGGCGCACTAGTACTGGTATTAATTATTTCTTGTTGTACTTTTTGCTCTGATTGATTAGAAGTAGGAATTTCTCTATCCGTATAAACAGTCGCACTAGCGCTGGCATTAATTCCTTCTTGTCGTGTTTTTTGCTCTAGTTGATGAGAAAAAGGGATTTCTTTATCCGTATAAACAGTCGCATTAGTGCTGGTATTAATTCTTTCTTGTTGTACTTCTTGCTCTGGTTGATTAGAAGGAGGAACTCTTTTATCTGTACTAAAAATTTCTTCACTAGAAACTTGTTGATCTTCTTTTATATCTTCAGAAATTCCACTAAGGAGTGGTACAAAATGTTGCATGTAATTCACTACTCCTACAGTTTTTTTACTATTATCTATCTTTAATTGATCAAGATTCACATCTTGTATAAAAACTTCTAGATCATCATCATGTGCTGTAATTTTAGTTACTGTAACTTTTTGACTATCTTCCTCTATTGAATAAATATAAAGCTCCACTTCATACTTATCACATATCATTCTCCCTTCAACCCCTGGGCGACCCCATATAGGTGGGCTAGCTTCTGTAGCCATACTTCTAATATCTTTTAAATATCTATCAAAAGATGCAATATTGTCTGGTATAATATTGTTCTGGTTATCTTTCATTACATTTCCGTTTGAACCTATCATAGGTACAGCATATCCTTCAGCAATATTTTTTGTTATTTCATTAAAAACCCATCGTGAGTCCTTTTTGTTTTCAGCATAATCTGCACAATCTTTTCTTAATGATTTTGCGGTAAAACGATAACCAGGTTTTATATTTAACTCATTCAACCCTTGAGCCACGGAGTCAAAAAAGCAATCTCCTGTCTTTATAGCAATTCCTATGTTTAGATTTTTGGGACAAGCATTTTTTAAATTATGCAGTAAATCACTTGATTTTTTCTTTTCTTTGATTTGTCGAAAAAGAGCAATTGGTTCTCTTGTATAATTAGGCTCTTTCATATTGTAACCTCAGAATGGTAGCTATATGTTAAGTTTAACACTTTTTAATGGATTAGTCAACCTTTGCAGGCTAAGGTTATGCTCGACTGTAGGCATCACCTGCTTTTCTTGAGCTACTGCGTATCTTATACGTACTGCTATTTATCACATTCATAATTAGATTCGTTTACGTTGTCAAGTAAAAAAATAAAATTTTATAGCAAATTAATCGCTGAAGCTAGTTTTTGCTTGCGACTTAATTCATCTACTTTTTTGCGTAATACATTCAAATCAGTTGCTCCTACAAACAGACTATCCCCCATTATTAAAAAAGGTGTGCCCCCTACTCCCAAATCTCTTACTAGGAGCTTACTGCCATTTATCATTTGCTCAATTTTGTCCGCGTTATTTTTCATGGAATTATTAAAATCGTCCTCATCAATCCCTATGCTTTTCACTATATCCAATATGCTTTCGTCTGAAAATCCTCCTTTGTGACTTAAAGCAGGATAGTGAAAGTCGAAATATTTTTCTTTATCAATAAAGTAAACAGCTAAAGCGCTTTTTGCTGCCCTTAAAGAGTCATTACCAAGTATTGGAGCATCCCTAAAGATATACTTAATTTTACCGTCGTTAATTAACTGTTTTATATCGTCTTTTATAGTCTTGCAATATCCACAAGAATAGTCAAAGAAACCTACAGCTATAACACTACTATTTTCATTTCCGGAGTAAGGATAAGTAAGGTCAAATATTTGATCCTTGTATTGTGAAATTTTACTTTTGGTCACATTATCTCGAGCAGCGTAACTACTTTTAATCGACTCCTCTTTGAGAGTTTTTACGATCTTATCAAAATTTCTACTTATATAATTATCTAATTTCTCACCTATATAATCATCGCTTAGCATTTGGCTGCGATTTGAAAGCCAATTGTTTATTACTGGTAAACTTGCTACTGCCAGTATAAGGATCAATAAAAACGATATTCTAGACATACAATTTATTTAAAAACCTACAACATAAAACTTTAGTACACATTTATCTGTATATTAAAAGAAGCATCTAATATTAATATATGAAAACATTTATATCAAGTGTATTTTATAACCAGTTTTGCCTCAAATGCAAACTTTACGTACAATGGAACTCAAGCACATTACTGAAAAGCTCATCAGAAGACTTGGTGATGCAAATGACCAAACCATCGCCAGAATAGCCAATTATGAGATGCTCTATCTTTTACCGCCGCGTATAACAACTGTAAACATGGCGGTAAAAAAAGTTGATCATCTTATAACCGCCGTGTATAATGCTAACAAATGCGGCGGTAAATTATATGAGCGAACCAATAATTGGTAGAGAAAAGGAAATAGCCATTCTAGAAAGTAAGCTTCTCTTTTCCCCATTTGCTGAGTTTATTGCAGTGTATGGTCGGCGTCGTGTGGGTAAGACGTACCTAATAAAACAATTTTTCAGTAAACATGCCGATGTTTTATTTGAACAAACAGGTCTTAATAATGGTACTATGCAGGAACAACTTGCAATTTTTACACAGTCGTTATCAAATACTTTTTATAAAGGTGCAAAAATGGCTTTGCCTGAAGTGTGGCTGGATGCATTACAACAATTAACACTTGCTATTGATAACACACATGAGAATGAACACATTGTCTTATTTTTTGATGAACTTCCATGGTTAGCTACAAGAAAGTCTCGTTTTCTAGAAACGTTAGAATATTTTTGGAATATACATTGGACAAACCGAAAGAAGCTTATCTTGGTTGTATGTGGTTCAGCAGCTTCTTGGATGTTGGAAAATATAATTTATACCAAAAGGGGGGTTGCATAACCGCATTACCGCAAGGATACCTTTGCAGCCTTTTAACTTACGTGAAACTAAAGAGTATCTAAGATATTTAGGAATCAACCTTAATCACCAGCAGATATTACAGATCTATATGGCTATTGGAGGAATACCACATTACCTTAAGGAAGTAAGTAAAGGATTATCAGCAGCACAAAACATTAATATGATCTGTTTTCAGAAGGGTGGTTTGTTATTTGATGAATTTGATATGTTGTTTCACTCCTTGTATGAAGAGCCAGAGACATATCTAAATATCATTCGTGCGATTGCAAAAAAGCCAAAAGGGATAAGCAGAAAAGAACTTATAAAAGCGACTAAAATCACTGAGGGTGGTCGCTTAACTGCTAAATTAAGGAGTTTAGAAGAAGCAGGATTTATTGGTGGTTTTTTACCATTGAACAAGGGAAAGAGAGGAGTATATTACAGGGTAATGGACGAATATGTATTATTTTATCTAACGTGGATTGAGCCGTTTAAGGAAGTAACAAAAAGGGCAATAATAAGTGATGCTCACTATTGGGAGTTAGCAATAAAGAAACCAGCTTGGCAAACATGGACAGGGCAAACATTTGAAGCAGTGTGTTTTAAACATGCCAATGTAATTAGAAAAAAATTAGATATAGAGCATATAGCAGTTATATGTGGAGATTGGCAATATCAACCAGAAAAATACAGTAAAGAGTCTGGTGCTCAAATAGATCTAGTTTTCGATCGAGAAGATGGATGTGTAATGCTCTGTGAGATAAAATATAGTGATAAACCTTATACAGTAACAAAGGAATTTGTCGAACAATTAAAAAGAAAAGGAGCAATTTATAGAGAAAAAACGAAATCAAAGAAGCAAATATTCTGGGTGTTAATTGCTGCAAATGGAGTTTCTGAGAACCAATATCTAAAAGATACGATACATCATGTGATTACACTAGAAGACTTGTTTTAAGTTATTTTAAATTTTAATATGTACACCAACTTACGCGACTTCATTAAAGCCTTAGAAGAAAAAAAAGATCTGATTAGGATTAAGGAGGAAGTTTCAACAGTTCTTGAAATGACAGAAATTCACCGTAGGGTTTTGTCAAATAAAGGACCAGCTATCATCTTTGAAAATGTTGTCACGGAAAACGGTAAAAATTCGATTCCAGTTTTGGTGAATTTATTTGGTACTATTAAGAGGATTGCATTGGGGTTGAACATAAACCCTGGTGAACTAAGAGATCTTGGTAAACTTTTAGCATTTTTGCGATCACCTGAGCCACCAAAAAACTTCAAAGATGCCGTGAAAATGTTTCCTTTACTAAAAGTTGTATTGTCGATGCGAAGTAAAGTTGTGAGCAAGGCTCCATGTCAAGAAGTGGTGCTAACTGGGGATGAGGTGGATCTTAGTTTGCTACCTATTCAAACATGCTGGCCAAATGAACCTGCACCACTTATCACCTGGCCAATTGTGGTGACAAAAGGCCCAACGGAAGACAAGCAAGATAATTTCAATCTTGGAATATATCGTATGCAGGTTATAGATAAAAAAACGACTCTAATGCGCTGGCTTGCACATCGTGGCGGTGCAGGTCACCACAAACGATGGAAAGAGAAGGAACAAAATATGAAATTTCCTGCTGCTGCTGTGATCGGTAGTGATCCTGCAACAATTATTGCTGCGGTAACTCCAGTGCCAGAAACATTGTCAGAATACCAATTTGCTGGGTTGCTGCGCAAAAAACCGCTTGAGCTTGTAAATTGTAAGACTATTCCGCTTCAAGTGCCAGCTCATGCAGAGATTGTTCTGGAAGGCTATGTAAGTTTGGATAGATATCAAGATGAAGGGCCATACGGAGATCACACCGGCTACTATAATTCTGTTGAGCAATTTCCAGAATTTAATATTACTGCAATTACTATGCGCAAAAATCCAATTTATCTCAGCACTTTCACTGGCAAGCCACCTGATGAACCATCAATTCTTGGTGAAGCGCTCAACGAAATCTTTGTGCCCATTCTTATCAATCAATTTCCAGAGATAGTGGATTTTTATCTACCACCAGAAGGTTGTTCATATAGAATAGCGGTGATATCGATAAAAAAGTCTTATCCAGGGCAGGCAAAAAGAATTGTTATGGGCATACTTTCCTTTCTAAAGCAATTTTTATACACGAAGTTTATTATCGTTGTTGATGATGATATAAATGTACGTGATTGGAAGGAAGTGATGTGGGCAATATCAACGAGAATGGACCCTGTGCGTGACACAATCACAATAGAGAACGCACCTATTGATTATTTAGATTTTGCTTCCCCTGAAAGTGGACTTGGAGGTAAAATGGGATTTGATGCAACAAATAAAATCCCGCCTGAAACCAAACGAGAATGGGGAGAGAAAATTAAAATGAGTGAGGAAATAGTAAGAAAAGTCACGGAGAAGTGGGAAGAATATGGATTGACAGGTGATTAAATTATGATGTAGCCTATCGCCGTATATCCGGGGGTGGGTTGTTGTGAGGCTTTTTCACTTTTTATTCTTGTTAATGTGTTTTTCTCTGTATTACTATGCGGGTTTTATATTTTCGCCCTGCCCAAAAGCTACGGTTTGCTTTTCACCTGGAGAAGATTGTGCTGTACCGATAATCAGCGTAATAGATCAGTCTAAAAAATCTATCTTAGTTCAAGAATATACATTTACTCTTGGAACAGTTGCAAAATCTTTGATTAATGCTAAAGAACGCGGTGTTGATGTTAAAGTCATCTTAGATAAATCGCAACTCTACTCAAAATATAGTGTTATAAATGAATTATTTTCAGGTGGAGTACCAATTTGGATCGATGATAAGCCAAAGATTGCTCATAATAAGATAATGATTGTTGACAATCAAAAAGTCATCACAGGGTCATTTAACCTTAGTAAGACAGCTAAAAAAGGAAATGCTGAAAATTTATTAATTATTACAGATTATCCTGAATTGATTCAGCAGTATGTGAAAAACTGGGAGGCACGAATGTCACAATCTTATAAATACGCTCCCAACTAATCGAGAGCGCTTGCTTAAAATCAGTTCTAAAAACAGCAAGAGAGAGCTTTTTTGATTGATTGACATAATGATTATGATATAATGAACTAAAAGTTCAAGGAATAAAGTAATGGATTATATAAATGATGCTGACGGTAGCTACACTGCCATTCATGATTTTTTTCAAAACAACGGTGTTGGAGATTACAAAGTTCAATGCAGTTATGGTGGGGTGCCGTATGCTACTGATGAGTACGTGCATTCTGGCGATAAATTTTGGAGTAATAATTTCATAGACTCACATTTTGGCAGGGAAATAAAAATGTATCCTCAAAGTGAACTTTTAGCTAAAGAATATGCTGGAAATACGTTGCCAGTTTCAATATCACTAGATAAGGATTTAATAAAAATGAAGGAATGTCAGAAAAAAACGAAATTTGTGGAACTAGAAAGGGAGTCAGGTGATTTAGTGTATGATAAGCAAAAGCATGTAAAGTGTTACACAACAAAGCTATCATATGATGATGTACATATTTATAATAACGATAAAGTTTCAACATTTAGCATAAAATACGACGTGCCAAATGATCCGAAATACAGTTTAAATATAACATTTACAAAGGTTAATGATAATAAACCAGGATTTTGGCAAAAATTTAAAAACATGTTTTAACCTGACCGTTCACTGGTTTTTACTCAATCAATCAATTACATTCTGTAATATTTGGGACGTCAAAAATTGACTTTATTTTTCTTGAGCTTTTTTTAATTTAAAATAAATACAGAAGCTTGTATCTTGAAATTTGCTGCAAGTGCAATTGCTTTCTAGCTATCTTTTATGGTATCTGTTCAGCTAAGCGGTGTGAGAGATAATATAGCTAAACTGACTTAGATTTACCGATAATTTGAAAAACAAAAATTCGTCATTCCGCTACTTGTTAGCGGAATCTATGCTGAGATACCGCGGCGGTATGACGTAGGAAAACCTTTCTTGGGTTAGCTATATCAGTTAATATTAAATTTTTATAATTAAAAAATATGCTATTTTTTAAAACTTTCATTCTCCTTGACTCTGTCAACTTCACAAAACAACTCTTGGACCAAATGTATCTGGCATAACACCTTTTGGTAACTTGCTACTTCTTTTTTTTCCGCATCTCCAACAACGGCCATTGATATTCCACTACATAAGGCTTAATTTTTGGTAGATCAACTTTTTTATGAATAATACTATGCTTCTCCTTAAATTGACCATTTCCCCTAAACGCTATTAGCTTCCTTAAAACTTACATTAATGCCTATTTTGCCTAAACTGAAGCGTCTTTTCCAATTTTTTCTAGCATCAACTCAGCAGCTTTTTGTTCAGCAATCTTTTTACTAGAAGCACATGCAGAAACTTTACCATAATCTTCTATGCAAACTGATATAGTAAATTCAGGATTGTGTGCTGGTCCAGTTTGTTTTACAAGCTCATACTCTGGTAAAGGCAATTTGTTTTTCTGAGTCCACTCTTGCAGTGAGGTTTTAGGATCTTGAGGGGGGTCAAGCATGCTTTTAGCTAGCTTTTCCCAATATTGGGTAATAAATTTTTCAACATTTTCAAGTCCGCCATCAATATAAATTGCACCTATTAGTGCTTCAAGCGAGTTTTCTAAATTTTTTAGGTTACATCTTCCTCCATTGCAGCGTTCACTATTATTCATGATGATAAAGCTGCCTAATTTTATTTCTTTAGCAACATTAGCAATGGTGTTGCCACAAACTAAATCCGTCTTTCTTTTTGCCAATGCTCCTTCTTTTTCTTCAGGAAATAGTTTAAACAGTATGGCAGATACGACCATATTCAAAACACTATCGCCCAAAAACTCTAGTCTTTCGTAGCTTACAATCTGGTTTTTGCTATTCCTTTTATTTACGCTTGGGTGAGTTAGTGCCTCTTCTAATATTGCATAATTTGTAAATTTATAATCAATGATCTTAGATATTGCATCATTCAAACTCTTCATACCCATTATTTAAAAGAAAAGCACTTTCTACCACCTTTATACCAGAGAATTAGTCTTATTTTATTAAAATAATACCACCAACTTCCAAAATTAATGTATACAACCCACCACCTCACTAATGTTACTAAATCCATCTCTCCTTATTAGTTCTGCAAGTTCTAGATTAATTTTGTTTACAACTTGAGGTCCGTGGTATATGAGAGCAGTGTACAACTGCACCAAAGAGGCTCCTGCCTTTATTTTTTTATATGCATCAGCACCACTTGAGATTCCTCCGCACCCTATCAATAATATTTTGCCCTTAGTAAATTTGTACATATCGCCCAATAACTCGGTTGAAAGTTTGAACAGTGGTTTGCCACTCAATCCGCCACTTTCGTTGTGGTGGGAATGCAGATTATCTCTACTTACCGTAGTGTTGCTTACTGTTAATCCGTCAATCTTATATTCCAACGCAAGCTCAGCGATATTTTCTTTCGTTTGCTGATCTATATCTGGTGAGATTTTTAATATTATTGGTATGGATTTAGAATTATCAATTGATTTCCGGATGGATTTCAACAATTTCGATAATTCTTGCTTATTGTGCAGATTGCGTAAATTAGGCGTGTTTGGAGACGAGATGTTCAGCACTATATAATTGCTTTTTCCATATACCATCTTTATTAAATCAACATAATCACTAATTTGGTCTTTCGATGCACTATTTTTTCCTATATTTATGCCAAAAATGCAGTCATCAAGCTTGGTTTCATCTATTTGTTTAAGAAAATAGTCTATTCCTTTATTGTTAAATCCCAATCTGTTAATTACCCCTTGATCTTTAATTAACCGAAAAATTCTTGGTTTTTTGTTTCCATATTGTGGATTACGAGTTACAGTACCAGTTTCAATAAACCCAAAACCAAATGAAAGCATAGGCCTTATAACTTCTGCATTCTTGTCAAAACCTGCAGCCAGGCCCACGGGGCTTCTGAGCTTATTACCAAAAAAATTCACACTCAAAGATTCTGGTAGCTCTATAGGATTCTTATAAGGTATTTTCTTTAATGCCATGATTGCCAAAGAGTGAGCAACTTCAGGCGGCAGTAAAAACAATAAATTACGTAATATCATTTTGTAAAACACTTTGCTTATTTTTAGTTTATTTTTTACCATGAAACGCTATAAGAGTATAACCATAACTTGAAAAGAAATTGATTTTACTTATGAATAATGGACAAGCTTTCTCTATAGGTTACACACTTAAAGCTACTGTTGAATTGAGCAACTTTTACAAGATATAGAAAATGAAAGAGGCCGGGACCGGAATTGAACCGGTATAAAAGGATTTGCAGTCCTCCGCATAAGCCATTCTGCCACCCAGCCGTTTTTTATGTGTAGATATCCATTATATCTTTTAGCATAGATAAAGCTTCCTCCCTTTTGCGTTGAAAAGTGTTACGTCCAATGATTGAACCATTACCACCTCCCTGCTTAATTTCTTTCGCTTCATTGCATATGTCATCTACTTCCTTCGATTCGCCACCAGAAAAAACTACTATTCTTTTCCCTGCAAAGCAAGATTTTTTAATATATTCAATTCTTTTAGATAATGATTCAATATTTTCTGTTTCTATCTTTTCTTTTTCCAAATATCTAGTTGGAAGCTTTACTTTGATTATATTAGCGCCAAGTAAAGCTGCTATGTGCGCAGCATAGGCAATAACATCAACTGCTGTTTCACCTTCTTTGGAAATTCCTTCACCACGTGGATAAGACCATAGCACTACTGCAAGCCCATAAGATTTGGCTTCAGCTACGATTTCACGGGCTTCTTCCATCATATCAAAACACTTAGCAGAACCAGGATATATAGTAAATCCAACAGCCAAGCAGCCCAAACGCAGTGCATCTTTCACAGAAGAGGTTATTGCTTGATCAGAAGTCAGATTTTTTGAATGTAAGGAGTTGGAACTATTAAGTTTCAAAATAAGTGGGAGCATTCCAGCATAAGTTGAAGCACCAGCTTCAATCATACCAAGTGGAGCAGCATATGCACTTACTCCCGAATCAACTGCAAGCTGAAAATGATAATGTGGGTCATAAGCATCAGGGTTAACTTCAAAGCTTTTTATTGGCCCGTGCTCAAATCCTTGATCTACTGGCAGAATCACTAACTTGCCAGTACCGCCAAGCTTTCCATGCATGAGAATACGAGTAAGATTTGCTTTTACCCCGGGGTTTTCACTTTCGTAGTAGCTTAGGACTTGTTTTACTTTATCACTTATCACTATAATTCAAATTAAATTTAAGTTATAAATTGTAACAAAGATGAAGTTCAATACAAGGATTTTAAACTATATTAAAAGCAATTTTATTTTCTACTTTATTCATATAGATTCTTAATTTCTTTCCTTTTATTAATTTACGATTCAGTATTTCTTCCGCTAAGTAACTTTTTATCTCTTTTTCAATAAGTCTCTCTATCGGACGTGCTCCCATTTCCTTACTATAACCCATTTGTACAAGATAAGATTTCACTTCATCCTCTACCAAGCAGTTTATGCCTTTTTGCGTCAGTTGCTTTTTCAGTTCTAGGACAAATTTATCCACAATATGCAAAATCACATCCGTACTTAAGTCAGAAAAAGAAATAATCGCATCAAGACGATTACGAAATTCAGGGCTAAAAACCTGTTCTATTGCTTTTTCGCTATCACCAATGTTAAAATTTTTATGCCCAAAGCCAACAAAACTTTTGCTGCGTTCAACTGCTCCTGCATTAGTTGTCATAATTAAAATTATATTGGAAAAGTTAACTTTACGTCCGTAAGTGTCTGTAACACAACCATAATCCATAATTTGTAGCAATATATTATAGATATCGCTATGGGCCTTTTCAATTTCATCAAGCAGCACAACACTATATTGATTGTTAGATACAGACTCTGTGAGTAATCCACCCTGATCATAACCTACATATCCAGGAGGAGAACCAATCATCCTTGATATCGTATGAGATTCAATATATTCGGACATATCAAAGCGTATAAGATTCATGCCCATGCTTTCTGCTAATTGTTTTGCTAGCTCGGTTTTACCAACACCGGTTGGCCCTGCAAAAAGATAATTTGCTAAAGGCTTATTGTAATTTCTCAACCCAGATTTAGCAATTTTAATAGAATTAACAAGAGATTCTATTGCCTGCTCTTGGCCAAAAATCACCTTTTCTAGATTAGCTTTTAAAGACTTTACTTTCTGCAAATCATCAGATTCAGATCCGCAAGGCACATTTGTAATTCTAGTAATGGTATTCTTAATATCTCTACTATTTACAATTTTACCCCTGTTTCTTAGCAATTTACAATATGCCCCTGCCTCATCAATAACATCAACCGCTTTATCAGGTAATATTCGCCCAGTAATATACTTATGCGAAAGTTCAGCCGCAGACCTAATGGCATTCTTTGTATAATATACTCCATGATACCCTTCATAGTAGTGCTTTATACCATCTAGTATCTTTATCGTTTCATTAACAGAAGATTCTTTAACATTAATTTTTTGAAACCTTCTCGCTAGTGCTTTATCTTTTTCAAAACTAGTGCTGTATTCTCTATATGTAGTTGCACCTATACAACGCAGTGTACCTCTTGCAAGCGCAGGTTTGAGTAGGTTACCTGCATCAAGAAAGCTACCACTTGTAGAACCTGCTCCAATGATAGTGTGTATTTCGTCAATAAAAAGGATAGCACCTGGTTTTGCCTCAATCGCTTTTATTATAGATTTTATTCTCTCTTCAAAATCACCTCTGTAGCGTGTCCCTGCAAGGAGTGATCCTAAATCCAAAGCATAAATTATACTGGACCTGAGCGCACTCGGAACACTGCCTTCAATGATCTTGAGTACCAAACCCTCAACTATTGTTGTTTTGCCAACACCTGGGTCTCCAACATATAAAGGGTTGTTTTTTCTACGCCTCAATAATATTTCTATAGTGCGATTTAATTCATAATCACGACCAATAACATAATCTATTTTTTTGCTTCTTGCATAGTCATTTAAATTTTTACAATAACTTTGTAGAACTTCCTCATCTTTTAGTAGCTCACCTTTATTTACTGTAGTAGGAGCGTCATTATTTTTATCAAGTTTTACTTTATGATTGGTGGTGTATTCATCTATATCGCTCAAGTATTTCATATTAGATATATGGTAAATCAAATTGGAATCTTTCACACTTTGTTTCTGCAATAGATCTTCAACGTATAAATCTTGCCCAGACAAAATTTCTACTAGAACACTTGCTCCATTTATTTCTTTTTTTCCCAAGCTATGAGCCCGTATTATTGCTCTGTGTATTATGCATTGAAACATTGAGCTAGGTTTAACTCCACTGATAATCAATTCAGAACTGCTTTGTAAAAACCCTTTTATATTATTATTATAATCATTAGCCTTAATATTGCATCTTGATAGAATGTTGTCCATATTGATGATTTCATCGGCTCTGATATTACATCTTGATAAAACGTAATTTACATCCACGTCTTTAGTTAACGCCAGCAATAAATGTTCTACTTTCGCATATTTTAGATTAAAATTAGAAGCAATGAGTAGCGCTCTATTCAAACTTGCCTCTAAGTTTTTGGAAATCATCTCCTATTCTCTTTAAAAGTGGGAACTCATATATAATGAATAGCACACAATTATTAAAAAAATTGAAATCCAGCAGTTCGCTGTAGCCAATTTGAATCCCCACTCTGGATCTACGTCATAGCACCGCGATCTCAACATAGATTCCGCTAATGAGTAGCGGAATGACGAGTTTTACGCTTATCAAGTTGTAGGTAAATCCTATTTAATATGCTTTTTCTAGTACTCTGCTTTTCTTCTTAAATGCATTGATCTTTTTTCTACCGTATTTAGTCTTTAACGTACTTGGCCTTTTAAAGACCTTTTTGCTATTACGTTTTTTAAATTGCACACTACAATCAAAATTTGGCTCTCCTTCTTTGTCTGCCAATGCAGGCAGTCTTCTCTTATCTTGAGGTGTAACAAAAGATAGCGCATGCCCTTCAGCTCCAGCACGTGCAGTTCTGCCTATACGATGAATATAGTCAGCTTGCGATTGTGGTGCATCATAATTGATAACATGTTGAATGTGGGGAATATCAAGGCCGCGAGAAGCAACATCTGTTGCAACCATGATTTGATTGCGGCCACGACGAAAAGAATTAATGACCCTTTCACGCTTGTGCTGCCTTAAATCACCATGAATTGCTAAAGCGCTATAGTCATCTTTGTGCAATCTGCTAGCTAGCTGATCCGCTCCTTGCTTTGTTTTGACAAAGATAATGATTGATCCTTCGCGCTGACATAGTTGTGTAACAAGCTTTTCATATTTTTCTGATTCTGATGCATAAACAATCTCTTGCTTAATTTTTACAGAAGTTGTAGTCTCACAATCAACAGAAATACGTTCTGGTCGATTAAGGTACTTCTCAGTAAGTTTAACTATATCACTAGGAAGAGTTGCAGAAAACATAAGAGTCTGCCGTATTTTTGGCAGATATTTCATGATCCCTTCAATTTGAATTCCAAAGCCCATATCAAACATACGATCCGTTTCATCAAGCACAAGAACGCTAACATTGCGATTAATCAAAGTTTTACGCTCAATATGGTCTATAATACGACCAGGAGTACCTATTACAATTTGTGGTTTTTTCTGAAGCTGATTTAGCTGCCTAAAAATAGGCTCACCACCAATCAATAAAGCGACCCTTAGTGCAGAATTTTGAAATAAGAGTTTTCTTATCTCATTTGTTACCTGATGCGCAAGCTCCCTGGTTGGCACGATGACTAAAGCTGAACCAGTGTTAGGCTCATTCAGCAACTTAGCAACCAACGGAATAGCAAATGCCAAAGTTTTTCCAGTTCCCGTTTGAGCAGACCCAAGAATATCTTTACCTTGTAGCGCTAAGGGAATCGCTTGTATTTGAATCGGAGTTGGGACGAAAAGATTATTTTTATCTAGAGCTTGTGTAAGCGAAGCTGGGAGACCCATCTCATAAAAATTATTCATAATACGTTAACCCTATTAAAAGACTTCATAATAGATTAATCTTCCAATCTTAAATTTATTGCAGATTTTTTATCTTCTCCGTTTCTACCACGCTCCTCTTTAACCTCATAACTCACCCTTTCTCCTTTTATCCCCTTCTCTTTATTCTCTCCTTTAAGTGTCTCAGGCCTTATTCCTGAACGTTCCAACGTGCTAATATGTACAAAAACGTCACCCCCTTTACCTTCTGGCTTGATGAAACCATAGCCTTTTTCGGCATTAAACCATTTTACATTACCAAATTCCATTTAAACAACTCCTAAATTATTAATTAACATTACTAATGTGATGAAAAACTTTGAAATTACGATTGAGAATGCTTTAAGCTTAGCTATTGAAACTAAACCTTTATACTCCATAGTCTATTCTTAACATTACATGACAATAATACACAATTGTTGTACTTAATGCAAATAAATTTTTTAATCGTTAAGCGAACCTGCAACCGTCATTTCGCTAACTTTAATCGTTGGTGAATTAAATTGCCCACAAAAAGTTAGATCATCTGCAACGACTAAATTGCTAAACATATCCTTTAAATTGCTAGCAATGGTAATCTCATGTATTGGATACGTTATTTTTCCATTTTCTATAAAAAATCCGGAAGCGCCTTGGCTGTAATCGCCATTGATTAAATTAACACCAAAACCAAATAAATCAGTTACATATATTCCCTCTTTCACTTCCTGAATTAATTCTTCAAACGATACATTACCATTCTCAATGTAGAGGTTACTAGCTGCAGGAATAACTGCAGCATTACTTGCACGAGTTGCACTTCCGGTTGTTTCTGAGTCTAATTTTCTAGCCGAGTATAAGTCTAAAATCCAATTTTGTAATATTCCGTTTTTTACAAATATATTTTTCTTGCTAGTTATCCCTTCTCCATCAAATGGTCTCGATGCTATGCCTCTTGGCAACAATGGATCATCGACAATATTAATTCTATCGTTGAAAATCTGAGCGTTTAAACTACCCCTCAAGAAAGAACTGTTGCTTATAATACTGCTCCCATTTATAGCAGAAGCAAAACTTTTTACTAGCCCTTTTGCTGCTCTTTTTTCAAAAATAACTGGAAATTTACCAGTTTTAATTGTACGTGAATTCAATTGATCAACTGCTCTTTTTGCTGCTTCTTTTCCCATTAACTCTGGCAACTTTAAATCACTAAAATTACATGCTATATCATAATCGTAACCAACCTTCATTTCACTTTCTCTTCCAGCAACAACAGAGACCTGATTAGCAAAGGTTGATTTACTAAACGAGCCAATAAAACCAGAAACAGTCGATAATACTGTATTCACTAAAGCGTATGAAGAAGAGGCTCCTTCAGAATTAGTGATACTCTTATGTGCAAGGGCTGAATTTTCTGCAGCTTCAGCAATTTCTTTTAGGTTATCAACGGTTACAACATTATTATCTGAGATACTTAAATCTGCAGAAGAGATATAATTACTACCATTTACAGCAAAATTAATGCAAGGATCTTCTGGCGCATTCTTTGCCATTTCTACCACTTGGCTTACCGTATCACTAAGATTATTCAAATCGTTTGTAGAAATATACGCAGCTTTGTTTTTACCTGCTATAGCTCTGATTCCTACAGTGCAATTTTTAGATTGTGATATTTGCTCAATTTTTGATAGACGCTGAGAAACTGAAGTCTTATTAGTTTCATATATTGTAACTTCCGCATCTTGATTCTGCTTTTTTATTAATTTAGTGATATCTGCTGCAATATTTAATATATTCATTTTCTATTCCTTAGATTTTTATAAAGACTCTGCACCACCTATAACTTCAATTAAATCAGTTGTAATTGCTGCTTGACGAGAACGATTATAAAGCAATGCTAGTTTGTTCAGCATCTCTTTAGTGTTTCTGTTTGCTGATTCCATAGCAACCATTCTAGCACTATTCTCACTTGTTGCACTTTCAAGTAAAGCAGAGTAAAGAGCAATTACAACGTAATCCTGAATCAAAGATTTTAAAATAAATTCAATATTTTGTGGTTCATACTCATAGCCGTAATCTGTTGTTGGACCAGCCAGAGAGTTATCAATCAAGGATGAGTCTTTACTCCATGGTTTTATTGTTTCCAACATTGGTTTTTGCGTGAAGGTATTATAGAATTTACTATAAAAAACTTTAACTTTATCGTATTTACTTAGATCTATACCACCAACCAAAGCTTCTACGTGCTTTAACGTGATCCCCTTACTATTTTCAATTTTTAAGATACTTTTAGAGTCAAACCTATTTTTACCTACATCAAAAGCTTTTTTACCAAGAAATACAATATCTACTTTTTTGCCATTTGCGATTGACTTATTTACACGCTCTTGACTAAATTTGACAATAGAAGAGTTAAAGTTGCCGCACAAGCCACGATCAGACGCAACAATGAATACTAGGTAAGAACCGTCATTACTGATATTTAGAATTTTTGCCAGTAATTTTTGATCAACTGATAGCATTAATGAAGAAATAATGCTATGCAGCTTAGATATATATAATTTTGAATTTGATAATTTCTTTTGGCTTTGTAATAACTTTGCTGCAGAAACCATTTGCATTATTTTCGTGGTTTTCTGTACAGACCTAATATTCTTAATTCTTAAGGATAATTCCTTTAAGCTCTTCATTTTGTATACAACCCTGATTTATTAAAATATATAATTGTTAGTGTCTAAAAGCAAGTTTTTTTGACATTAGAACCAAGTCTAACTAAAAAACTTGCAGGTTTATTATTTTGAAATAAGGGTTATATTAAGAGATCTACTCCAAAAATTGTTCAATAGAGGTCTTTGATGGTAATTTCCCATATATTATTATCATCACACTTTGTGGAACCTTATAATATATAATAAACGCAATTAAAACTATTGCAATTTGAACATTTATGATCCCATTGCTTTAGTTCTCTGTTACAATTTTTACACTTCCAGCCCGGATCAGGCAAAGCTTCTGAGCCCATCTTGTTTAGCCAATAAATTACCTTGTCGTGTTCTTGCAATGTAACCTTAAGTTGTATTACAATAAAGTAGATTGACATGTAATTAGCCTTTTTCATAGCAGTGTCTAAATATTGACTTGCAAGATCATATTTACCTGAACTCATTGAGGACAAAGCAAGTAAACAGTAACTAAAATAATAATCAGGGCGTAAGTTGTATAGTCTTTCAGCACCTTTACTATTTAAATTGATGTACATTTTAGCTGACTGAGGAGTAGGATTTACTGCATATTCTGCCTCTAGCACTGCAGAAGCTTTTCTGATTTTTCCAAGTTTAATATATAATTCTGCCTTTAAATAATTAATGGGCCGAAAAGTTGCATAATAACTTTGTGCTCTGAGTAAAGACTTTATAGCCCCTTTAAAATCCCCTTTACTTTCATATTGTTTTGCCAAAGCACAATAAAAAACTGCAAACATTTCTTTATGGTCAAAGGGAAGAAAAATATTGAACTTAACTGCTTCCCTCAACTTCAAAATTGCATTAATCCAATCTTCTTTCAATATGCAATGCTCTATTTGAAAGGGAATAGATAGCATTTTATCATTAATTGAACTAGAGCAATATTCTATAAATTTTTGAAAGACTACTTTTTCTTGTTTGAGGTGAACAATCAGCTTATTGGCCAGAAGTAGAGCTAAGTTACGATTTTTATTTGCAACGTTTGTTAAACCGTTACTGAAAAAGCTGTAATTTCCCGTCTTACCTGAGTTAAAGAGCTTTATTAAAGATAACTTATCACTCTTCTCATTTAGACTTTTAACTAGCTTTTCAGCATTCTCTATATTGTCTAAGTCTATGCTAAAAAAAGCTTCAAAGAGAAGCAATTCTTCCCTATCCCTTCTTCTATTTCTTATGTTGGCAAATGTTGATAAAATGGAGGAAAAAAAGCGTACAAGTGTAATTAATAAAAATAATAAAACTACACAAGTAAAAATAATGAAATATAGATCAATACTTATAGTGTAATTGCCTAATTCCAATTTTATTACTTCACCACTTACCTTGACCCATATGCCAAATAAAAACGAAAGAGCGAAAATTATAAAATAAATCATGAGATATATTGTAATAAGTGATGATATATTGTTGAAATATTCTTAGAAGCTACAATAAAACCATTCAATTTATTCAGCCATGGCTTGAATTCTGAATGCGTTAAATTGCTTACTGTAACAGTTATATTTTGCCAATCATTATCGTTTATTGACTCCTCAATTTCTGCGAATTTTGCCCTTAATGGGTCATTTTTATCTTGTATTCTAATCCAGTTTGAAATGATTTTTTTAGACAATGTACTTTTATTGTAGTTAATAACAGCAATGGTCTTCTCAAAAGATAACTTCAACTCACGTAAAGTATCTACCTCTTTCAAACTTTCCAATTCATTTACTGCATTTTCTATCTCTGGATCATCAAGCTCTGATATCAAAGGCTTTATTGAATTTATATGATTATCAAATTTTGCTTCTCGCAATAACGAATTCTTCATTTTAACTACAAGTAGCAGCAATCTTGCGAGGTTCTTATACCTTGAGCTACCATCACCTTGCTCACATTGAGTGTGCAGACCTCTCTTTAAGTCAAATATCTTTTTTTCTACCCTGGATTGATTAACTTCAAGTGACATTCTGAATTCATCTATTTTTTCCGTTAAAACATTTATATTGTCTTCGCTTTCTTGCTGACTTATTTTAAAAAAGATTATGTTATTTATTGTGATGTAACCGGTAAATAACAATACAATTAAGAACCAACCTATGTACTTTTGCTGAGTATCATTCATAACGTAGTATCTCCGCAGGATCTTGTGCAGCTGCCTGCAATGCAGGAGCAATTGTCGCTAAAAATGATAAGAGTAACGCAAGTGCAGAAATACTTACTACATCTTGAGGGACTAATATCACCGGTAAACTTGAAAAAAAGTATATCATAGGATCAAACAGCTTGACGTTAGTAATGTTTTCTAAAAACACTCTAATACTTTCGATATTGAGAGAAAAAACGACACCTATAATACAGCCAAGACAAGTTCCCGTAAAACCGATTAATAGACCACAAGCGCAAAATATGCGCATAATGCTTCCACTTGTTGCACCAAATGTACGCATAATTGCAATCGCGGATTTCTTTTCTTGTACTATCATCATTAAATTTGAGATAATATTAAACGCTGCTACAACTATAATCAAAGTAAGAATTAAAAACATCACATTTCTTTCAGTTTTTAAAGCACTAAAATAATGGCTTTGCTGTGATTGCCAACTTTCAGCTTTCATTCCTATTTCTTTTTCTATAGCATCTGCAAGCTTACCAGCTCTAGTAACGTCGTCTACAAGTACTTCTATATTTTTTATGCTATTTTCATAATTAAAAAAGGCTTGTGCTGATTTTAGAGGCATATATATCAAGGTATTATCATACTCAAACATACCCATATCAAATATTGCTATAACTTTATATTTTTTCATTCGCGGCATTTCACCAAGTAATGCATCAAATTCTTCAGATGATATAAACGTAATTTTGTCGCCATAGTCAACGTTCAAAGCTTCTGCCAATCGTGCTCCTATTATTATCCCTTCATCAAATTTTTTTACATCACCTATAATTACATTATTTGTAATGGTAGTACTATCAAGCAAATCTTTAGTTGACACACCTCGCACTACGCTACCTGCAATTTTACCATTTGCTACAATAATAACTTGATCATTGGTCATAGGAGTAGCTTTTAATATACCAGGAATTTTCTCAATCGATTTCGAAACTGTGCAGTAATCTGAATTTATGTTCCTATCAAAATAAACATTAATATGGCCATCAATGCCAAGTATTGAGTCAAGCAACTTTGCTCTGAATCCGTTCATCACAGACATCACCACTATTAGTGTTGCAACTCCAAGGGCAATGCCGATAATAGAGAACAAAGTCGTTATAGAGCAAAATCTGGCATTTTTCGCTCGCAAATAGCAAGCAGCCATAGTAATTTCAAAGGCAATGGACATTACAAAATATTTTGAGGTTAAACATTATATTCTTGAAACTTCGTATAATTGTAGACTTTTCTTTATTTGAAAACTAGATATTTTTACTCCTTTAAATTTAGCAGACTTATAGAGTATCTTTAACATTAGAATTTCAAAATCTTCCATATACATCATCCAACCTCACTATATCATTATCAGATAAATGCTCTCCTATCTGAAATTCAACTATTTCAAGTGGAGAGCTTGTGCTTCTATTTTCAATCCTATGGGAAACTTCCCTTGGGATTTCTATCATATGGTCTTTTACTATAGCATATTCTTTGTCGCCTAAACTAACATACCCAACTCCCGATAGTACTATATGGTATTCATCTCTATAGTGATGGAATTGCTTAGAAGTGCAGCTTAATGGATTTATAAAAAGATATTTTATAAGAAAATTTTCGCCTATTAAAATTATACTACAAAATCCCCATGGCTTGATTTCTCTTCTTATCGCTTTTGCTTTCTTAACCTTATTAATAAACGATATTAGGCTTTTGTTTGGTTGCTTATAAGCTCCACCCAATAAATTTTTATTACTTTCTGTCGTTGAAACAGGCTCTCTTTTTTTTGTTACATGTCGGAATGACGACGTAAACTTCTCACTCAATTCTAAAACTGAATTCCAAGTTCCAACATCCAGCCAATCGAAATTAGCTTCTATCATTGCAACGTTTTTTGCTTTTTCCATTACCAAGTAATCAATAGAGACGCCTTCAATTCCTGCAAAATCTCGTTGTTTTAAATACAGAAATCTCTCTTGCGGTGTGAAATGTTTCACACTTGCAAAACATAAATTATAAAGAGTCGGGGCAGATTTTTTGATCTCATCTATATAGCGTTTTGCTTTGAACACAAATATTCCAGAATTCCAATAATAATCATTACTTAATACATGCTCAGGTTTCTCTATGAAATCCTTTACTATATGATACTTTTCCTTATGATCATAAACTGCATTTATATAGCCGTATTCAGAATTGAATTCATGAGGCTTAACTCCAAACGTAACTATAGAGTTAGTTTCAGAAGCTAGCTGAGATGCTTTGTGAGCAGAAGCATAAAAATTATTCAAATCACCTATAAAATGGTCTGAAGGCAGAATTAACATTATCTCGTTTTCATTGCAGAGAAGCGCAGCAATTAATATCGCTGCTGCTGTTCCAATTTTCACTGGTTCGAAAATCACTTTATATTCTCGCAGCGCATGCAACTCCTTCTTCACTAACGACTCGTACTGTATATTTGTGGCAATTATGGGTGGCATATAACCACTTTTTAGCCTCAATAAAGTGTTCTGAAACATAGTGTTATGGCTAAATATTTTTTGAAATTGCTTTGGCTTCGATAAAGGCCAAAGTCTGCTGCCACTACCACCACATAGTATTACAGGGCGCATATAGTTAAGAAAATTAATTAAATAATTAACATCTTATGCTAATAGTAAAATGCATGCAAGTTTTTGTTGTGGAATAGTTAATAAAGAAAGTAAATGTTAATTTAAAGTAGTGGCCGGTTAGCGAGGAGGTAATTGAAATTTTTCGTCTTGCAATGAACTCCGTCTGCTTAGTACTTCATTAACATGAGGAGTATCACTCACTTTTTCAACATCTGCTTTTTTAGACGCAGCTATTTTCTCATTACTTTTGTTTTGCAACTTCTCCTTCTTTAAGCTTTTTCCAATATCTGGTTCTCTAGATTTATCTATACTTTCACTACTTTTATTTGACGGCTTCTCTAAGTCTTTTTCAATACCTGGCCTTCTAGCATTAAGCTCATCCCATGTGCCCACTATACTAAGTGGCTTATGATCCTTTTGCCCTGGCTTTAGCCTTTCTCCACCTTTAATAACATTAAAGTCACTTTTTGCTTCTTCCCAACATCCTTTCAATTGGTGTTTCCACATAGTGAAGTAAGCATCACCATACTTCTTCTTATCTGCTACAAATAATAAAATTGGAGCCTTAAGTATGGTAGCTCCCATATTCACTAAATTTTTTACTGCCATTGCAGGGGTGAACAAAAGATAGCCAAAAGACTTTGCAATTGGGTTTTGTTCGCTTATTAAATACTCCCCTAACTTTATAGGAAGAGAAGTCAACAATTTAGTACAAACTTTAGCCAAGCTTGCAACGAAAATAATAGGAACAGATATAAGACTTTTATCTAGCTCCAAGTTATTATTCTGATCTCTAATTTCTGAAAAATGGGTGCTTAGCTTCTTGTAATCACTAGTGTATAGTAATTTTCCATTTCTTCCTTTTTCATCTCTATCTTTCTCATCAACTTCTCCCGTGTCATCATTGATGAAGCAACCTTTTTTAGCAAGAAAAGAAGAATTAGTTAATCTAAGTAACTTAGTATCAACCTCAAAGACCGGCAAGTGTTTTTCAAGATCTATTTTTGAAAACTTAAATGGCTTATAAAATTTACTATAATCATTAACCTCACGCCTACCTTTACTAACTAAAAAGTCAATAGTAAAGTAAGATTTTTTATCAATTTCCTTAACCAAGGCTAGATCAAATTCGTATTCATTATATATAAGCTGGTACTCTGGATTTCCGTCTTTATTTTTTACAAGCTTGTCATTTTTTTTTACAACTCTCCCAGAATCTACAATCTGATCATAATTTTTTGGATATTGACACTTTCGTCCATCCTCATATATCATTACCTTTCTAAGGTCTTTGACATAAACTTGAGACTCAGATGAACTAAATAGATCCTTCACCTTTAGCGTAAGGTCTATTCCCCACTTTTTCAATGTCTCTAACATATTGCTAAACCAAAATCGCTATAGTTCAATGATAAAACTAGTACACTAATAATATATTAACACAGAATTGGCAATTTTACAAGAAAATATGCCTGTAGAAGACAAAGATTGTAAAAGCGAGGGTTATATAAGTAATGCTTGATAAGTACTTTATGCATGTAATTGTGAAAATCCTTAGAGATACGCTGTGTATATAATCTTCACACACTACCTGCATTCCAAGAACTGCGTGCCAAAAAATGCAAAACAACAATACAACAAAAAATAAAAGCTCTAGAGGGTGATTAATAAATTTTTCACTAAAAGACAAAGAGCTATCAGTATAAAATGCGCAAGAAAATGAATAGATAAACCAAGGAAACAGGAGCAGTAAAATTACTGCAGAAACACGCTGGACCCACCAATGATGTACTGAATTTCCAGATTGACTCATATAAACATAAATAAAAAAGCAATAGTAGAAAGAAGTAGCGTTACTGTCAGCAGTATAGCACTCCTTGAAACGCCAGTAATTTCTAAATTAAGCCCAACATCCCACAATAAATGACGAATACCATTAAGAAAATGATATACAAAACTTACAAAACATAAGACATAAGCTAATTTAGCAACAGGAGTGAATAATAATGCATTTAAGTACCTTACTATAAGTAACTCAGGAAAGTAAACATGTAATATGAAATACCAAGAAAGTATCATTAATAAAAGGAATAGCAAGATACCAGTCAATCTGTGCATAATAGAGAAAAAACTAGTAACTTGTACTTTATATATTTGTAAATGTGGAGAAAGAGGCCTATCACTCATAAAATTTCGTTATTGGGAAATTAAAATAAAGTAGAAGTAAAGACAGCAGTATAGCACATAACAACACCATCATTAAAAATGGTAAGTTATGCGCAAAGCCCAAGGAGGTAATCCAGCTGCAGATTCCCCTACTGCTACCTTGTTACGACTTCACCCCAGTCACCGATCCCACTTTAAATAACTCCCTCCTTGCGGTTAGGTCGTTAGCTTCGAGTGAAACCAATTCCCATGGCGTGACGGGCAGTGTGTACAAGACCCGAGAACTTATTCACCGTGGCATGCTGATCCACGATTACTAGCGATTCCAACTTCATGTACTCGAGTTGCAGAGTACAATCCGAACTGAGATGGCTTTTAAGGGATTAGCTTAGCCTCGCGACTTTGCAGCCCATTGTAGCCACCATTGTAGCACGTGTGTAGCCCACTCCATAAGGGCCATGATGACTTGACATCATCCCCACCTTCCTCCAGTTTATCACTGGCAGTTTCCTTAAAGTCCCCAGCATTACCTGATGGTAACTAAGGATGAGGGTTGCGCTCGTTGCGGGACTTAACCCAACATCTCACGACACGAGCTGACGACAGCCATGCAACACCTGTGTGAAATCCGGCCGAACCGACCCTATCCCTTCGAATAGGTATAATTTCCATGTCAAGGAGTGGTAAGGTTTTTCGCGTTGCATCGAATTAAACCACATGCTCCACCGCTTGTGCGGGTCCCCGTCAATTCCTTTGAGTTTTAATCTTGCGACCGTAGTCCCCAGGCGGAATGTTTAACGCGTTAGCTGTAATACAGAAAGTAAACTTCCCATATTTAACATTCATCGTTTACAGCGTGGACTACCAGGGTATCTAATCCTGTTTGCTCCCCACGCCTTCGCGCCTCAGCGTCAGATTTGAACCAGATAGACGCCTTCGCCACTGGTGTTCCTCCTAATATTTACGAATTTCACCTCTACACTAGGAATTCCTCTATCCTCTTTCAATCTCTAGGTTAGCAGTTTTAAAAGCAGTTCCAAGGTTAAGCCTCGGGATTTCACTTTTAACTTACTAACCAGCCTACGCGCCCTTTACGCCCAATAATTCCGAATAACGCTAGCCCTCTCCGTATTACCGCGGCTGCTGGCACGGAGTTAGCCAGGACTTCTTCTGTGAGTACCGTCATTATCTTCCTCACTAAAAGAGCTTTACAACCCAAAGGCCTTCTTCACTCATGCGGCATGGCTGGATCAGGCTTTCGCCCATTGTCCAATATTCCCCACTGCTGCCTCCCGTAGGAGTCTGGACCGTATCTCAGTTCCAGTGTGGCTGATCATCCTCTCAGATCAGCTATAGATCATTGCCTTGGTAGGCTATTACTCCACCAACTAGCTAATCTAATATAGGCTCATCTAATAGCAATAAATTTTTCCCCCGTAGGGCGTATACGGTATTAGTTGCCATTTCCAACAATTATTCCGTACTACTAGGTAGATTCCTATATATTACTCACCCGTCTGCCACTAAGTTATACCATAGCAAGCTACAATATAACTCCGTTCGACTTGCATGTGTTAGGCCTGCCGCCAGCGTTCATTCTGAGCCAGGATCAAACTCTCAAATTTAGACTTCAACCTATAAAAGGTTGAGGGTACATCGGATAAATCCAACAAAAAATAATTTAGCTTAATACTGCTGTCTTTATTTCTACTTTAGAAATATTTTAATCTCCAACTATTCAAACAACTTTGAGAACATTATTATGTGATATAATCACTATGTCAATATGTTTTTGCAAATCAAAAGCATTAATGTATAAATATATAACTATTTGGAATATTACCATGAAAAAATACATCTTTCTGCTTGCACTCGCACCAATGTTAGTTGGCATCACATTATACTTATTGCGCAACATTGATAACACAAAACAATCTATAACTGCGGGTGACAAGTTTTACGAAGTATTATTCTTTAAAAAAGATAATAAGCCGCTGCTAGAAGAAATAGATTCAAATTGGGGGTATTTAGCAAATTTTGAACACGCATTCAATCATATCTCAGATTCAATGCCAACAAACACAGCATCTATTTATAATGATTTGGCAGATGATAAAGATGCTCCTAATGTTTTGCGTGAGTTAGCACAATACTTAGAGGTAATGAGCTTACTTCACTCCAACGGTGAAAAAATAAATAAAGATAAAATTGATAATTTAGAATCAAGTGCAGTGTATCCTTATTCAAGCCAAGAAGCTATCGCTGTAGTAAAGATACATAATAACGACATTAAAGGTGCAACTGAAATATTGCGTTCCCTATTAAATGACAGAAAATGCCCTATCCTAATCAAAGCTAATGCACAAGAACTACTCAGGATATATGGAAGTTAACTCATTAGACTTTTTGTATAGTTTTTGGTAACAACCGTTAGAAACGAAAAAACTTCCTTGACAAACTCCGCCAGCCCCCTTATCATGATAGTGAAGGTATTCAGTTATCTTCATCTGTGCAGATTAAACAGCAAGAAAACAACGTAGTTGGCGTCTTATTTTTAATTTTTTGCACTATGTGCACCTTATGTCTTCACAACATTTCTGGGTTTTTACCTATATAAGCTGAAACGCGCTTATAAGTCGTTTAAGACAGTATAGTACGCCAATTTGCAGGATTAGAGAGTGACAACTAGCTAACACGGGGTTTCTTTTGCCTTTTTTTCTGCTTAGTAAATTTCTTAAACATTTAAACTAAGGTGAGTTGCATTTAAAAGCAGCTAAATTGCAGTGTTTAAGACTTAAAAAACGCCAATACTGAAAATAGACAATGACTAGTGCTTCTTTTGCCTTTTTTTTCGTTTGGTAAATTTCTTAACGTTTGTAGCTAAAAGAGCCCAAGAGAGGTGTCATCCCGCTGCTTGTTAGCGGGATCTATGTTAAGAGATACCGCGAATGAATCGCGGTATGACGTAGGACTGCTGTCATCCCAGTGCTTGACACTGGGATCCAGTTTTCCATATAATCTCATCGAAAATGTTGTAACCACTTTCTATGCTAGTTTGCTTGCTTACAAGCAAACTTTTCTGGATCCCAGTGTCGGGGCACTGGGATGACATCATTCTTTTTCCTGGATCCAAGTAGTCTGGGCACTGGGATGACAAAAAAGGGGTACTCGGATGACAAAAAAAGGATGCTACTGGAATGACAGGAGAATGGGCTACTTGGATCCTAGAGGGAAGCGTTCGTGCAATTATTGTGCATGAATTTAAATGGCACAACTTATGACAATTATCTTCGCACCAAAACGTTTGTGAGACTCAGTGGTTAGATTTACTTCGCCTATTCAGCTAATTTTTATTACAATTATAACAAAATAATTTTGGCTTTGATGAAAACTGTATATGTATGTCAATCCTGTGGTCATAGCACTGGTAGGTGGGTAGGAAAGTGCATTGCATGTGACAATTGGGATACAGTTGTTGAAGAAATAGCAGTAAAAACGGGCAAAAGAAGTATATCTGCGCCAATTTTAATAAAGGCGTTATCGGGTAGCGAAATTATCACTCCAAGTCGTTTTCTAACAGGAGTAGAAGAATTAGATAGAGTTTTTGGTGGGGGTATCGTTCAAGGTGCTAGCATTCTAATTGGAGGCGAACCTGGTATTGGAAAATCTACCCTTTTGCTTAGAATTGCAGCTAATGTTGTGCAACTTTCCTCTTTTGAATGTCTTTATGTATCTGGCGAGGAATCTTTAGAGCAGGTGAGCCTCAGAGCAAAGCGTCTTAAGATAAATGAACCTAAAATTAAGCTTTTATCTACAGTGTCTTTAACTGATGTAGTAGCAACAATAAAGGAAAATAAAAGCATTAAATTTTTAGTAATTGACTCTATACAAACAATGTATGATAGCAGAATTACATCGGCACCAGGAACTGTAACTCAGGTTCGTACTTGTGCCCATGAATTAACCATTCTTGCAAAACAATATGGTGTTTCTCTTTTAATAGTTGGTCATATAACTAAGGATGGGCAAATAGCTGGACCTAAAACTTTGGAGCATATGGTAGATACGGTATTATATTTTGAAGGTGAAAATAGCAATCAATACCGTATTTTGCGTACTATTAAAAATAGATTTGGCCCTGCAAATGAAATTGGTGTTTTTGAGATGTCTGAAGCAGGACTTGTGCCTGTTGATAATCCATCATCATTGTTTCTGATGGCCCATGACAGAGAAGTAGTTGGCAGCGCCGTATTTGCAGGAATTGAAGGTTCAAGACCAATTTTAATGGAAGTTCAAGCGTTGATAGCAGGGACTAATATGGCAACCCCAAGAAGGGCAGTAGTTGGGTGGGATATTAATCGATTGGCTATGATCATCGCGGTGCTAAATGCTCGCTGTAAAATGTTTTTGCATGATAAAGAGGTATACCTAAACATTGCAGGGGGACTCAAAATACAGGAACCATCGGCTGATCTTGCTGTTGCTGCTTCCCTTATTTCAAGTGTAGTAAATTTACCGCTGCCAACTTCTTCAATAATCTGCGGTGAAGTTGCACTTTCAGGAGAAATTAGGAATGTCTCGCATGCTGATCTTAGACTAAAAGAAGCACAAAAGTTAGGATTCAAAAAAGCAATTATGCCTAAAAATGGTAATTACTCTTCTCATGATATTGAGATAATTAAGCTTGGTCACGTAAGGGAATTAAGAGAAGTCTTTAATTACAATTAAATAACGCTTCAGCAAACTCTTTACTAGTAAACTCCTTTAAGTCCTCTATACTTTCACCAATTCCTATAGCATGTAACTTTACCTTATAAGCTTCTGCAAGTCCAATTACTACTCCGCCCTTAGCGGTGCCATCTAGCTTTGTTATGATTAGCCCGGTAACACTAACCATCTTACTAAATGCCTCTAATTGGCTATAAGCATTTTGGCCGGTAGTTGCATCAAGAACTAAAATAACGTCATGAGGGGCAGTGTCATCCAATTTCTTTATCGTTCTATATATTTTTGATAACTCCTCCATAAGGTTCACATTATTTTGTAGCCTGCCTGCTGTGTCAATTAGAACAACATCAACGTTATCTTTTATAGCTTGACTCACAGCTCTATATGCCACACTTGCAGAGTCGCTACCATGCTCTCCAGTAACAATCAAGCAATCAGAACGTTCTGCCCAAATGTTTAATTGTTCACTAGCAGCAGCTCTAAATGTATCACATGCAACAAGCATAACGGACTTTCCCATCTCCTTATATTTATATGCGAGCTTACCTATAGTTGTGGTTTTACCATTACCATTTACTCCACATACCATTATTATATGTGGTTTTTTGTTCAAAATTAACGGTTGCACAACTGGGCTCAATATAGCTTCTATTTCGTTCATTAACTGCTGCGAGATAATATTATACTCAACTTCCTTGTCAAATTTGATGCTTGTGAGCCTGTCAATAATCAACTTGGAAGTTTTATGACCAATATCCATGCTAATTAGCAATTCTTCTAGCTCATCTAAAAGCGACTGATCTAATTTTTTTTTGCCAGAAAAAATACTTTTCACCCCGTCGCTAAAGCGAGAAGAAGTTTTTAACAAGCCTTTATAAAGGTTACCAAATAAACTCAAGAGAATACTCCTTTTAAATTACAAACTTAATTACAATATAGAGAATGACATACACTACGTGAATTTGTAAAGTAAATATACTCATTTTCGTAATATTTTGTAAGTAAAATATACACAAAACTAGTGTATTTCACTTTAGTTTTTAACCTAAATATGTTATAATGTAGAATAGCGGTTCACAGGTAATTTTATGAGTTATAATGAGAAAATTTTAGATCATTACGAAAATCCAAGGAATGTTGGCTCTCTGGATAAAAATGATCCAAATGTTGGTACTGGTTTAGTTGGTGCACCATCGTGCGGTGATGTAATGAAATTGCAGATAAAGGTCAATGACAAAGGTGTTATTGAAGATGCAAAATTTAAAACTTTTGGTTGTGGTTCTGCCATTGCTTCAAGTTCCTTGTTAACAGAGATGATAAAGGGAAGAACCATCAGTGACGTTACACAGATAAAGAATACTCAAATAGTGGAAGAGTTGTCTTTACCTCCAGTGAAGATACACTGCTCGGTGCTTGCTGAAGATGCTATAAAGGCTGCTATTCATGATTATCAAAGCAAACAAAGTAAAGGTGGACATTGAGAACTAAAGCATGAGTGAATATCAAGGAGTAAACGCTATAAAGAAAGATAAAAAACTTATTACTATAACTGCGAAAGCAGTAGAAAGGATAAGGTATTTATTGGACCAAAAGAAGCATACTAACCTTGAGAAACCGGAAGAAGCAATAGGAATAAGAGTGCTAATTAAACAAAAAGGATGTTCTGGTTTAAAATATGATATTGAATATGCATATGATACTCGTCCTTTAGAGTCGATAATTGAGGAAAACTGCAATGATGACCAAAAAGTTAAAGTGTTGATCGATCCAAAATCTGTCATGTTTATTCTTGGCTCTGAAATGGATTATGTAGAAGAAAAATTTTCATCGGGTTTTGTTTTCAAAAATCCTAATGAGAAAGGAAAATGTGGTTGTGGAGAGAGTTTTCATGTCTAGCAGCTATTTTACATTGTTTGAAATTGAACCAACTTTCAATATCAGCTTTGATGAGTTAGAGAAAAAATATATTGAGCTAAGCAGGACTGATATAAACGAAGGACAATCTAAAAATATAATTAATATTAACAAAGCTTATCAGGTGCTAAAGTCACCTCTAAAACGTGCCGAGCATTTGTTGAATCTTTTTGGTGTGGAAAGCCCAAAGGATCATCCAAATTCTGAAATATTAAATGAATCAATGGAAATAAGAGAATATTTGCTGGACTGCAATGATCTACAATTTGCAAGTAGGATGGTTGATGAAAAAATAAAAGATTGCGTTAAAAACCTAATTAACACTTTTGCTGTAAAGAATTTTGATGGAGCTGCTACACAAGTCTTAAGATTGAAATATTTATATAAGTCATTTGAGGAGGTGAAAAAGAATGCAACCAATTCAAATTTCTGAACCAAATTCAAGTGAAGTAGTTTTTGGTATAGATCTTGGCACTACTAACTCTTTAATTGCTATGGTAAATAAAGCTGGCAACGTGGAGATATTTAAAGATGAGCAGGGAAGAGAGCTACTGCCTTCTGTTATTTCGTATGAAAATAATACATTGAAAACTGGCTGTGACGTCGGTCAAAATGCAATCTACTCAATAAAGCGTTTAATGGGTGAAAGTGTTGAAGAATTAAATAAAGAAGGCCTCAATTTTGAAATAGATAACGAAAGTGAAAAAGTTATTAGAGTAAAATGCTCAGAGGAAAAGTATCTTACTCCTGTTGAGATTTCTGCTGAGATATTAAAAGCTTTATGCGAGAGGGTGAAAAAGTCTACAGGAATGGAAGTAAAAAAAGCAGTGATCACTGTGCCAGCTTACTTTGACGATTCAGCACGTAACGCAACTAAATATGCAGCAAAATTAGCTGGCATAGAAGTTCTTCGTCTCGTTAATGAACCAACTGCTGCTGCACTTTCTTACTCCATTGAAAAGAACAACAGCAGCGGAATATATGCAGTTTACGACCTTGGTGGAGGAACATTTGATATTTCAATATTGAAATTACATCAAGGAGTGTTTCAAGTCCTTGCGGTTGGTGGTGATACCAAACTCGGCGGTGATGATTTTGATCATCTTCTGAGTTCAATTGTACTTGATAAGTATAGAGAAAAAGTAGGTTTAAACAAGGAGTCGACAACACACCTTAATGTCATTCCAACACATAACGCTGGAACCTGCAATATCCGTACCGCGAAAGAATACTTAAGTGAAAATGCATCAGGCACTTTTGGCTTTAACATTAACGGCAAGCCATTTGAATGTGAAATAACTAGAGAGAAGTTCGAACAGGCAATAAGTCCTTTAGTTAATAAGACTATCAATATAGTCACTCGTACTATAAGCGACATAGATCTTAAAATTGATGATATAAAAGGAGTAATTTTAGTTGGTGGTGCAACTAGAACACCATTGGTTCAAAATTCACTAGTCAAGCTCTTTGGAAATAAAGTACTGAATGACGTGGATCCAGATAAAGCAGTTGTCATGGGAGCAGCTCTGCAGGCTCATGATTTAACTTCGAGCTCAAAAGATAGGAATATTCTCCTGGATGTTTTACCTTTATCACTTGGCATAGAAACTATGGGAGGCATAGTTGAAAAAATCATACCAAGAAATACACCACTACCAGTTTCAGAGATAAAAGAGTTTACAACTTATGTTGATGGGCAACCAGCAATGAAAATTCACGTTTGTCAGGGAGAACGTGAAATGATCGAGGATAACAAATCTCTAGCGCAGTTTGAACTAAAAGGTATACCGCCACTGCCTGCAGGTTCTGCAAGAGTTGAAATAGAATTTACAGTTAACGTTGACGGGATCTTGACTGTTACTGCAAGAGAAAAAACTACTGGAATTGAGCAGACAGTTAAAGTAAATTCAAGTTTTGGCTTGAGTGAAGCTGATGTTCAAAATATGGTTAACCAGTCAATAAACAGCTTTGATGAAGATATGAAGGCTCGTTCCCTTGCAGGTGCTAAAATTAATGGAAATAAACTCATACACTTGGTTGAAAACAATAATAACCTTTCCACTGATCAAAAGTTGAAAAACCTATTACAAAATGCAAAAAACGCTTTACAAGGCAATGACTTGAATGAAATTAACAACACTATCGCCGAGTTAGAAAATTCTTCTTTAGAGTTATGTGAATTAACAAATAGGTAGAAAAAGCTTACACAACCTTGTGCAATACCCTATTTAATCTCAAAGCAACAGGTAACCTGAAATTAAATGGTAACCAATCGACCTTCCCCAATTTAAACGATAAACCAACTATACTTACACGCCCAATGATATTTTCCATTGGTACAAAACCAACCTCAGGAAACCTGCTATCCAAAGAATTATTTCTATTGTCTCCCATAACAAAAAATTGATCGTTAGGTACATAATAAACCGTAGTGTTATATGATAGCTTATTAGAAATGTTATCTACCAAAATCTCATGCTCCTTGCCACTTAAAAGCGTTTCTATATATCTTGGTATGTTACGATTTGACTCATAATCAAAAAAACTTTCAATTTGCCTTCGCTCTACTTTCTGATCATTTAGGTATAATTCTTCCTCTATCATTTGCACTTTGTCGCCTGGTGTTCCTATTACTCGCTTAACAAATCGGATACTGTCGTTTCTTGTGGGTTTGAAAACTACTATGTCGCCACGCTTTGGAGGGGTATAAAAAATCCTGCCGCTAAAAATGTTTGGAGAAAATGGAAATGAGTGTTTACTGTAACCGTATGAATATTTACTAGTAAAAATGTAATCCCCTTCAAGTAGGGTGCTTTTCATTGAACCAGAAGGTATATGAAATGGCTCGAATAAAAAACTACGTATTGATAGCGCAATCAACAGTAAAAAAAACAATGAAGATAAAAATCTTCCCGTTCTTATCACCCAGTTTTTGCTTAGTTCTTCCAACTTTTCCAACTTTGTTTTTCTTATAGATTAAGCTTATTATAATACATAAATTAAAAAATGGTAATATGAAATTTTACTTGTGAATGTTATTCCTCTATTCAAAACAATTTTGAAAAGGCGGTTCATTTCTTTCAACGGTGTCATCCAAGTAGCGTGACACATAACTGTACGAACATTGCAATTTGCAGGTGGCAGATGAAAGTAGCTGACACTGAGATCCAGAAAAAAGAATGGTGTCATCCAAGTAGCTGACACTGGTTCCTGCAATCTCATCGAAAACGTTGTAACCACTTTCTATGCTAATTTGCTTGTAAGCAACCTGGATCCCAGTGTCGGCTACTTGGATGACACCATTATAGAGTGAACCAGTGTCAGCTACTTTCATGACACCATCTGGATGCAAATTTCCTTAAACGTTCGTAAACTTAAAACTTTACTTTAGGTCAAACTGCTGTATAGTGGCTTTATAGCTTTAGTTTTACAATGAATATACCTAGTATAGAAAATTGTGATCTTCACAATAAAACCGTCTTACTCAGAGTTGACTTCAATGTTCCTATAAAAGATGGAGAAATTCGTGACGTCACTCGTATTTTGAGAGCATTGCCTACTATTGAGTATTTAGTGAATGCAAGTGCAAAGATTATTATTATATCGCATTTCGGACGCCCAAAGGCCAGAGACAATAATCTGTCGCTAAAAAATGTAATTGACACTTTATCGCAGTTACTAAATAAAAAAGTGAAATTCATTGATGATTGCGTTGGTGAAAAAGTGCAAAAAGCAGTGAGTGCTATGGATGCAAGAGATATAATATTACTAGAGAATCTAAGATTTTATAAAGAGGAAGAGCAGAGTGACTCAAATTTTGCCAAACAACTAGCATCTCTAGCGGATATATATGTAAATGATGCATTTTCTTGCTCTCACAGAGCTCACGCTTCTATTTCACGCATTACAGAGTTTTTACCTTCCTACGCGGGATTTTGCTTACAAGATGAGCTAAAGTATCTTGAAAAAGCTGTATCGTTTAAAGCTAAACCTATTACTGCGATAGTTGGGGGAGCCAAAATGTCAACTAAGATAAAAATGCTTATAAAGCTAACAGAAAAGGTTGATTACCTAGTTCTTGGAGGTGCAATTGCTAATAATTTTTTGTTATTTAGCAAAGTAAATATAGGAAAATCTTTCTTTCAAAATGGTGTTGACGACCTTCTACATAATATTGTTGAAACAGCAAATAAAAACAATTGCAAAATAGTTGTGCCAGAAGACGTTCTGGTTGCAGTAAACTCTGATTACAGCACTAGTATTTCAAGAAGAACTGAGTCCATTTTGGACGGTGATATAATTTTGGATATCGGACCACAAACTTTGAGTACAATAAGCAGTATAATAGCAAGCAGTAAGACTCTGCTGTGGAATGGACCTATTGGTGTTTTTGAACATTCAGCTTTTGCAAGTGGTACAATAGGGGTAATGAAAGTCGTAAGTGACTTAACGCACAAAGGAAAGTTAAACAGCATAATAGGGGGAGGTGATAGTCTATCTGCAATAAGCGCTGCAGGCCTTACCGATAAGGATTTTACATATGTTTCCACTGGTGGAGGAGCGTTTTTAAGTTGGCTGGGTGGTGATGAAATGCCGGGAGTTGCTGCTCTGCAAAAATGATTAGATTAAAACTTTTTTAAATTGTTTCTTATAAGCTAGCTTTTTTGTGAACGTGATTATGTCGAAGACAGTTAAACTAATTTTGTGTTTAATAATACCAATAATAGGATTTATTTTTTATATTAAGGATCATTATTTTCACACCAGTTATGTAGAAGAAAATGTTAAGGTCAATTTTGAACCATTTTTCAGTTCACAACCAGGTTATATACCACCGTTTCCAGAATTAACTGACTTCGATAGAGGAGTGTTGAAAGTTTGTGGAGATTGGGGAGCACATCCAGATAAAGAAGATTTCAAAATTTTACTTAGTTGTCCGCAGCATCAAGAAGTAGTGAAAGGAATATATGATAAGCTTGATCATCAAGTGATTACGCCAGATGCGGATTTGGAGTTATTTAAAGATGAACTGGCTAACATTTGGTTTACAAATAGTGAAAGTGAAAAAGAAACTATAGGGTTTGGACATATTTTTTGTGGTGAGCCAAACGATAAATTAGGTGGTATGCATTTTGTAGGTAGATATGTTGAAGCTCAAGAAGATAAATGGGCAGGTGCAATTTGGAATGATAAGTCCCTATGCAATAAATCAGATATTAAACCACCAGTTTATACATTTGGAATGAAATATTTGGGTAAGGATGGGGAAGTGAAAGTTAAATGCCCAAATGGATACGCATATAACCTTCATGCCGATGATATTTTAATTTCTGCAACTAAGGCGTTCAAGGAATTAGGAAAAGATGGAATGTGCCTATATGAAATGGAAGATGACAATTATCAATCAGTGTTTGTAAGAAAGAATGATGCTATACTCACGTTCTATCCCGACTTAACACCAAAATGTGATGATAAGAGTACTTATTGTAGCTGCAGTAAATCTTAATTTATTTCAGCCAAAGATATATATAGCTAAAGTGGCTTAGGTTTACCTACAATTTGAAAAACAAAAATTCGTCATCCCGCTGCTCGTTAGCGGGATCTAGAGATACCGCGAATGAATCGCGGTATGACGTAGGGAAACCTTTCTTGGGTTAGCTATACCAGCAATGATGCCGTTACTTCAAAAATCAGGTAAACCTTTCTTAGGTATATTTTCAAACTCACCAATTAAAGTTTTTATATCTTGCGGTAAATCAGAGACAAATTCCATGTATTCCTTACTTTTTGGGTGGTATAAGCCCAGTGTATAAGCATGTAGTGCTTGCCTATTGAAATTATGAATGAAACTAGAGTTTTTAGCATATTTTGTGCTTTTACTACTATTTTTTCCGTAAACTTGATCACCAACTATGGAATGTCCTATGTGGCTCATGTGGACTCGAATTTGGTGTGTTCTACCTGTCTCTAAAGTGCATTTAACCAGGCTTACTTGTCCTATAACTTTCTGCACTAAATAGTGAGTGATTGCTAATTTGCCTGTGATTTTTGTTACACACATCATTTCTTTATTACCACGCTTTGGAGCAATGTTAGTCTTTATCGTTCCTTGTTGAGTAGACAATGTTCCCCAAACTACTGCTAAGTATTCCCGCTTTACTTTACGATTTGATAACAACTCAGACAAAAAACTATGGGCTTCCTCATTTTTTGCAATTACCATCAGCCCACTGGTATCTTTATCGAGTCTATGAACAATTCTTGGTCTTACATCAAGGTGAGCGATAACTGCGTTCAAGAGCGTATCATTGTTTGTCCCAGCACCAGGGTGCACTGTTAATCCACTTTGTTTACTCAGAACTATAATGTCCTCATCTTCATAGACGATATCAAGTTTTATGTCATAATTAGGCTCAATTGATGTGGATATGTCAGGTTGAACGAGATGCACCACATACTCTTCACCTGGTTTTACTATGTGATCATTATTAATTATCGGTATGCCAAGTAATTTCACCTGCTCATTTTGTATCAATCTTTGAGCTTTACTGCGTGATATGTTGCACTTTTCAGCTACGTAGATATCTAGCCTTAATTTCTCCTTATCATTATTAACACTTAAGGTTATTACTGAGTGATCTATAGTGATTTACCCCGCGCCATTTCCCATGCTGCTTGAATATTTTGATTTACGAAATCAACTTTTGTACTAGGAAGATCACCTTGTTTTTTAATATGGCAAGTTGTTTGAGAGCCATCTTTCCAGTGAATTATTATCTTGTTATCAAAATCCCGTAGTGTTGCCTCAACCTTTTCTTCTTTATTATCTTTTTCTTCCAGCTTAATAGATTCTAATAAATAATATAGAAAGTCACTTGGTTTGCCGTTGATTTTTTCTTTCCATTCATCTGTTTTTTCTCGTTCAAATAAATCTTTTTTCAGCTGCCTTACTCTGTCTTGTTTTTCTAAGACTGCCATTTTTTCTTGTAGCTTCTTCTCTTCATCTACTAATTGATCAGTATTATCTTCATTATCAGGCTTACTTGGTCGGTTGTGTTCTTCTAATAACTGTGTCTGTATCTCTTGATCTGCAGATTCATTAGTACTAGTTTGCATATCTTTATTTGCAGATCGATCAGTATTAGATTGACTACTGCTTCCTTGCCCATTTTGTTGAGGGTTGGGGTTATTAGGTGCGTTAGGTAATCTTTCATCTGCAAAAGTCGCTCCGGATAATCCCATACGGGCTCCAGGTTTAAGTCTAGATATTCTATCTTCTAAAGTCTCTGCTAGATTACTCAAGTTGTTTACTAAACTCATTACCTTTTCTACGTCCACTTCACTCAGTTTACCTTTTACGTCTCCGCTAACTTCTTTACACAGAACATCCACACTTTTACTAATATTTTTCAGGCAGTCAGTTATTTCTTTACTAGCAGTTGTTTTCACCTCATCCACATTTTTCTTTATATCTTTTTCTAATTTATCAAGTAAAGCTTTGAGATCCTTCCCTATACTGCCAAGCGTTTCTTTAATGTTAATATTTGCAGGCTTTAAAAGATCGTTCTTAAATAAACAGCAAATTTTATCAATAAAGTCAGTTAGGTGTCTATTAACTAATCTTCCCAATCGAGATATCGGATCATTCTCCTCTTCACTCTTAAATTTATTCTCCATTACTGATACAACACTACCTTTTCTCCATGGGAGTAAAATATCCACATTATCGAATTTTTTAACAATATTGCATGCGTTATTTACTTCATTACTTTTTAATTTACTCAATGCTATACATATTCCAACAATGAAGACAGCACTCACGAATGCAATGAAACCCCATTCTTCCCAACCATGAACATTGGCAAAGCTAAATTTATTTTGTATCAATGCACCAGCTACAATTAGACCGCTCAGCACATATGGCACAGTAAGCAAAATAACTTTATTTCTATTCTCTTGTCTTTTGTTTTCTAATATTTCTCCCTGTTTTTCAGAGATTGGTAAAATTATTGAAAAACCTTGCTTTTTATCGACCAAATCAGGAACAATTTCTATTGTTAATGCATTTTGAGCAATCTCATTTATTTCATCACTTTTTCCACCTCTAATCTTTATATCTATTGGGCTATCACCATCTTTTGATTTCTCATCTTTTATTTCTTGCTTGTATATATATCTTAGAGCAAGAGAGGTTAATAAAACTACTCCAAAAATAACAGAAACCAGAAAGTAAGTTGGCATTAATGTTGGGTTAAAAGTAGCAATAAAGCTTAAATCGTTAAGGGTTATTACCATTGCAGTTATGTAGGCTAGAGAAAATTGAAGCCAAGTGTTCACAACTGCTATAGGTAGGGTATTATTTACAGAATATTTTTTTGCTGCATGCCATGCTTTAGGGAGAAAACCAATGGCATCATTTATTCTGGCTACATTATGATCATGAGTTAGGTTGAGGTTTAAAGAATTTCCTTCTTGAGTACCTAAATACATAAATTTCCTTACATTTAAATTTAATTAATTATTGTTAACAACACTTTAAAATCAAGCTTTTTAACTTATGCCAAGGCCGGTTAGAGCGCACTTTATTAATCTTTACGTAACGATTTGTTAACCAAATTGAATGTGTGCCATATGTTTTTAGATTGGTGTATTTAATAGTTCTAGTATTACAAACTGAATAGTCGAATTCACTTAATTGAATTATTAAATCAACTTTATCACAATTTTCTGAAATATCTTCTTTTTTATAAGCAAGCAGTACTGATTTATTATTTCCTTTATTATATATACAGCCATAATCGTTGCACTTTAGTCTTTTATCTGGATTGCTATATTTTGTATGATTCAAAATTTGGTTCTGCCCATTTTGTTTCGCCCATGTTTTGACAACAAAGTTCCTATTTTTTCTGGTGAGAGAATATAGTAAGTTATCACTCTCCTTTGCAGCAACATTATCAGCATTTATTAGGATGTCGGGGGTTTTATATGCGGTGCTAAAGCAAATACCTAGTACAATAAAGAAAATTCCGAAGAAACGCCAATTTCTTTCCCACAAGCACAGCCACAATAAACCAAGTGTTATGATAATAATTGATGAGGCAGGAAAAGTACGAATGGGAATAACCAAATACTGAAGACTAGCGATTGCATTTGTTATATACAAGATACTGTCAATTGGGCGCTCTATAAATGGCGCTATAATCCATTCAATACCTAAAGGAATCAATAAGACATAAATTATTCCAAGTGGAATAATAATTAATGTAACTATTGGTATAGCAACTAAATTTGTGATAATACCACTAATTGAAAAATAATTAAAATTGTATATCGTGTACGGAACAGTTGCTAAACTTGCTATTACTGAGCTGATCATTATCGACACAAAATATTTCATTATTTTTATTTTGAACAATTTATTAGCATTAATTTGATAACTGGCAACCAGTGCCAAAACCGCAGAAAATGACATCTGAAAGCCTGGCTTTAAAATTGCTTCTGGTTCTACTGAGAGTATCACTGCAGCAGCAAACGCAATTGCTATTAACCCTCGATATTTTCTCTCTATCATTATTGCAACGAGTACTAAAATCACCATGATGTAGGCACGCTGAGCAGAAATTTGCATACCGGTAATCAACAAATAAAACGTGGTTGGCAAGATAGTAAGGAATGCAGATATTTTCTTGGTGTTATACTTAAGAGTCAAAGTTTCAGATATTGCGAATAAATTACGAAACACTATAAAAAACAGGCCAGCAACAAATGATAAATGCAAACCAGATATGGCAAACAAATGTGCTATACCTGAATCTCTTATCGCATCCATAGTTTTTTGGTCTATTCCGTCCTTTTTGCCGATTAGTAATGCAGAAATTATGTCTGCATGTGGTTTTTTAATATTTTGCTGCAGGTTTTCATAAATGTATTGACGGAAAGATTCTATATATTCTTGAAATTTCCTTGCTTCAGCCTTTTTGTGCAAAGCTATTTTGCTTGTTGCAAAACCTGTTGCACTTATTTTCTGATAATATGCTATTCTTGCAAAATCATATGCATGCTCCGAGGGCGCAATCTTTAGAGGGAAGAGTTTTGCTGATAATTTTACTTGATCGCCTATTTTAATGCCTTTTTCCACTTTGGTTCTAACTGATATTCTGATGTTATCTAGAGCTCTATCCGGTGTCATTCCAGCGCGTAACGCTGGAATCCATATCTTTTTTTTCTGGATCCCAGTATCAAGTACTGGGATGACAAAAGGGGGTGCTGGGATGACAAAAGGGGGTGCTGGGATGACAGGAGAGGATTTTGAGATAGTAGAGACAGAAAGCAGAAATTGTTTGTATGAGCCCCTGTCATTAATGTCCTTCACTGTGGCAATTATATCTTTTACGTATCTCTCTTTATCAAGAATTTGAGTATCAACTAAAGCTGTTCTTAATTTACTAGCTGTAAATCCTATGAGCACTGCAATTAAAGCAATGCATAGTATTGTGTACCTTTTGTGCAGTATCGCAATCAGAGTTAGTGTAGGTGGAAGCAAAAGAAAAATAGATATAGTGAAAATGCAGCTTGGTTCAAAACTTAGGGAAAAATAGGTTAAAATCCCTACACACTGACACACAGGAAACCACAGTATCAAGTTATATTTTTCATTACGTAGGTTATGACGTATATAGCTAACTATTATGTCAAAAAAAGTTAATAAATATACTAATATACGACCCATAGCGGATTTTATCCTTGTATATCCTATAATTGCAAGTATAATAGCTAAATAAACAACGACGCGGGATGGAGCAGCTCGGTAGCTCGTCAGGCTCATAACCTGAAGGCCGTAGGTTCAAATCCTACTCCCGCAACCATTTTCCAACTGTGCGAATATTGTGGTTTCAGGTAGAAACTACTTGACAAATTCCCCCAGTCCCCTTATCATAATACTGAAGGTATTCAGTTATCTTCATCTGTGCAGATTAAACAGCAAAAAACAACGTAGTTGGCGTCTTATTTTTAATTTTTTGCACTATGTGCACCTTATGTCTTCACAACATTTCTGGGTTTTTACCTACACAAGCTGAAACGCGCTTATAAGTCGTTTAAGACAGTATAGAACGCCGATTTGCAGGATTAGAGAGTGACAACTAGCTAACACGGGATTTCTTTGCCTTTTTTTTCTGCTTAGTAAATTTCTTAAACATTTAAGATAAGGTGAGTTGCACTTAAAAGCAGCTAAATTGCAGTGTTTAAGACTTAAAAAACGCCAATACAGAAAATAGACAGTGACTAGGGCTTCTTTTGCCTTTTTTTTCATTTGGTAAATTTCTTAATGTTTGTAGCTAAAGTAATTTAGGCCTACCGACAACCGTCATCCCTGTAAAGGTCAAGTATCCCGCTACTTGTTAGCGGATGAGATACCGCGAATGAATCGCGGTATGACGGTCTGCTGCTTGTTAGCGGCTAAAAGATACCGCGGCGGTATGACGGTTCGTGGCGGTATATTCGTCATCCCGCTACTTGTTAGCGGGATCTATGTTAAGAGATACCGCGGCGGTATGACGTAGGGCTGCTGTCATTCCAGTGCTCCTTTTTTTGTCATCCGAGTAGCCCCTTTTTTGTCATCCCAGTGTCACGCACTGGCATTTGTTGTAAACTCACTTTTACTCTATGGTTATCTTTTTATACTACCTTGTCTACCTTATTTTGCCGCTCTGCTGAACGGATACGAACAAAGAGCATAACTAAACTACTAATGACTGCTGAGTGAACTTAGGATCCAATACAGACTGCTTAGCCTTTAACACTTGCTCTTCACCATGAACAATGCGTTGATAAATAGTTTCTTTTGAGCATTCTTTTTTTAAGAACCTAAAAGCAGATGCAGCAAGATATTCTCTATTTTCTTCAAATGCTAACCAGTAACGGTCTTCTTGCTCACATACAAAACCTGTTGTGTTAGAACCAGCAAAAATATCTAAAACAACATCTCCTGGTTGTGTTAGAAACTGAATAAAAAATTGAGGTAATTTAGCAGGGAATCGAGCTGGATGCTCTTTTACACCTAGTTCCTTACATGCAGCAAGATACTGGCTGTTAGATTCTGAATTGGGAATCTGCAAAAGATTTGATGGAATAGCTCCTCCATTATCTTTACCAAAGCTACTACCAATATTATGTCCTGATGGTTGTTCTTTTGGAGTATAATAAGCCTTTGGGTTCTCGATAAGTTTTTTCATGCGGCCACTGTATTCCACTAGCACCTTTGTGACATCTGCTTTAGGCCACTCAGTTTTGCTGAACCACCATACTGTATTAACAGAATCTTTTGCTCTGATTTTTCTCTTATTTACCCATTCAATTGGACTTGGCAATTTAGAAGGATTATACCAATAGAAATCTTCTGCAAGGAAGAAGCCTATGTCATCACAGAAATGTATAAGCACTCTAAAATTATATAAACTTCTGGATGGCACGCCTTTTTCATAAGCCCCACCTAAATCAAGTACAAAACTGCCTGTATCTTTGAGTTTGCTATGTACTAATTTTGCAAATCGACTAAGCCAGGCAACATATTCGGCTTGGGATTCATTTCCGTATTCTTTTTTTCTTTGCAAAGCAAACGGTGGACTGGTTATTACGAGGTCTAAGCTATTGTCTGGTAATTGTGGCAATAGGTTAAGAGAGTCTCCACAATATGCAGCTCCCCTATCTGTAATATATGTGGGTTTACTATTAAATTTAAATTTTTCCAATATGTGCACCATATGAAAGATACTTATAGTCTGTAGACTTATAATTGTCAACTATTATCTTACAAAGATGACAAAAATAAAAAAACAATCTTTGCGGTTACTTCTTTCCCAGAATATACGAAAGATAAGAAATATAAAAGGGCTTTCCCAAGAAACTCTTGCTGATTTATGTGAATTACACAGAACATATATAGGCTCCGTTGAACGTGGTGAGAGAAATATCTCTATAGATAATGTTGAGCGCATAGCAGATGCCCTTGGTGTTGAACCTACTGCACTTCTAAATCAGGATCAAGACAGAAAATGTCTGAAAGATATATTTCCTCATATACGGAAGTATCAGGAGTTTGCTGTTAAGCATGGTATAAATGATATCTTTCAGGATAACGGCGGAAAAATCCTACAAGTCTTATTACTAACTGGACTCACTATTCTTCCAGCACGCGAGGGAAATGATGTCATTGATGAGTATGGTAATGAATATGAGCTTAAATCAGTAAATGCTCTTCTTACAAAAAGCTTTTCTACTCATCATCATATGAATCCTACAATAATTGCAAAATACCGAAAGGTGGATTGGGTATTTGCTATTTATGAAGGAATAGAGCTAAAAGAAATATATAAATTAACGCCGCAAGACCTTGAACCATATTATATTACATGGGAAAAGAAATGGCATGATACTGGTGGTAAAGACATCAATAATCCCAAAATTCCTTTAAAATACGTCAGAGATAAAGGTAAGCTTCTTTATCATTGTGATGAAAGAGTATGTGACCGCCACTAACTTCCTCCATCCCAGGTTGATTTTAAATTGTCCGGAATGCTGAAAACCCTAACATTTAACTCTTTTTTTGATAAACTTGTTTATTTGCTGTTTATTAAAATTTTCACTTCAAAATTTAACCTCACCAAAAGTATAAGAAGCCTGTCCAATGAAAAATTCTTAACCTTCTATAACTAACCCAAGAAAGGTTTCCCTACGTCATACCGCCAAGGATAGATTCCGCTAACAAGTAGCGGAATGACGAATTTGTTGTTTTTCAAATTATCGGTAAACCTAAGTCACTTTAGCTATAAAATTATAAGTTATTTGCTCTTTTTTATCCTTAATCCAGAATTCGGATTAGTAGGGTGTCATCCAATTCTCAATGGTAAATTAAGAAGGGTCTGCAACAACGAATGTAGCTAGGGATATAATTGCTCTATTTTCCAATTGCTTCCCTCAACAAGAGTATATCTAAACCTAGTGTGTCTCCTATATTCACCTTCTTGCCAAAATTCAATTACTTTTGGGATTACGCAAAATCCCACCCAAAAGTCAGGACGAGAAACTTGTGTATTGTAAAATTCTTTCTCCTTCAATTTTATAGCTTGCTCAAAATCTTGCCAATCTTTCAGAATGCTCGATTGTTTTGAGCACCATGCGCTAATTTGACTATCGCGCGCTCGAGAAGAGAAGTATTTGTCAGTTCTTTCATCGTTTAGAAGTTTAACATCTCCTTCAATTCGCACTTGCCTAGCAAATTCTATCCAGTGAAACACTAATGCAGCTTTAGGGTTCTCGGTCAGTTCTTTTCCTTTTCTACTATTTATGTTAGTGAAGAACACAAAACCTTCTTTACTATATTCCTTTAGTAATACTACTCTTGCAGATGGAATGCAGTCTTTGCTACAAGTTGCTAGCGTCATTGCAGTTGGTTGTTTACACGGAGAATTAAGTACTTCTTCATACCACTTTGAAAACAAGTTAATCGGATCTTTTTCAGGTAAAAATGTCATATTCAAAAATAAAATCTTAATTCTGACATACGTTGCAGAAATAAGTGCTACGGCCATTTTGTCGTATAAGTGTTATGATATTGTTGCAGATTTTGCAAGGTTTTTGAACTTTACCATATACGTAAAAGTTATTTTGAAAGTATCCAGCAGATCCAGATGGCTGTGCATAATCTTTCAGTGTTGAACCGCCTGCAGCAATTGCATCACTCAGAGTATTTTTTATTTCAGCAGCAAGTTTTTCGCACTCTCTATAGGTCAAGTCTTTTGCTGACCTGAGTGGTGATATGCGGGCTCTAAACAAACTTTCAGAAGCATATATATTGCCTACGCCAACTATTAATTTATTGTCCATTAATGCTGATTTGATATTCACTTTTTTGTTTTTCAGCAACTCCTGTAAATAGTCTCCACTGAATTCATCCGTGAGGGGCTCTATTCCAAAACCATCAAAAAAATTTATTTCTTGTTCTTTGCTTAAAATAATAACTAATCCAAATCTTCTTGGATCATTAAAGATTATTGAAGTATTATCGGAAAATAAAAATACCACGTGATCGTGCTTATTCCGCACTTGATCATGGTCAGCATATATAAGCTTTCCGCTCATGCCAAGATGTATGATTACAGCCATACTACCATCTGTATTCCAGATCGTATACTTACCTCTACGCTTGATGTTGCGTATGACTTTGCCCTTTAGCATATCATCAATATTTTTTGTTATTGGGGCACGTAAATTCCAATTATTAACTATAACATTGCTAATTTGCTTGTTTTTAATTTTATCAAGCAAAAAGTTAGAGATTACTTCTACTTCTGGTAGTTCTGGCATGATACCTCCTTCAAAACTTAAGTTTCTGATGGTAATTTTGTCGTTAAAGCTTCCTCAAATACGTTTGGGTATTCTGCGGCGCTTCTTCCTAAAAATTCCTCACCACAAACAAATTTTGAAAGGGGTCTGCTTTGTCTACTCTGTTGCTGCTTTTTTCTTTTCAAAATATTTTGCTTTAAAGCTTTCGCTAATCTTTTTTTCTCCTCTTCTTTTTCCTTATTCTTTTTTGTATTATTCATTATCATAATGTATAAACTTGCCGTTGTAGCTCAGGTGGTAGAGTACGTCATTGGTAATGACGAGGTCCCAAGTTCGAGTCTTGGTAACGGCACACTGATTACACTTATAATATTGCATAACTTGCAAGCAAGGCCTAAAAGAAAGTTACAGAGGTAAGTTGTCATGCTTTTTCCATATCCTTTCTACTTTCTTGTTTTTGAGTAGCTCTAATGCTTTGTGAAAGTGATGCCTTGTTTTACTTGGCACTATAATGTCATCAATGTATCCATGTGATGCAGCAAAAAATGGATTAGCAAATTTCTCTTTATATTCTTTGATTAACGTTTGCTGATCTTTTTCATGCCTAAATATAATTTCAACTGCACTTTCAGGGCCCATTACAGCTATTTCAGCAGTTGGCCAAGCATAATTTATGTCACCTTTTAAATGTTTCGAGTTCATAACGATATATGCACCACCATACGCTTTTCTAGTGATAAGGCTAATTTTCGGCACAGTTGCTTCAGCGTAAGCGTAAAGCAGTTTCGCTCCGTGTTGTATTATATTATTGTATTCTTGGTTTGTACCAGGTAAAAACCCCGGAACATCAATAAGTGTGATGATCGGAATGTTAAATGCGTCACAAAACCTTACAAATCTTGCAGCTTTTCTTGAAGAATCAATATCCAAACATCCTGCAAGGTGCATGGGTTGATTTGCAACAATACCAACAGTATTTCCTCCAATTCTACTAAAGCCAATTATAATATTACGAGCAAAATCAGGTTTTAGTTCAAAGAATTTCTTCTCATCACAAACTTTTTCAATGAGTTCATACATATCATAAGGAGTGTTAGGATTGGTAGGAACTAGAGTGTTTAAGGATTCATCAATCTCATTAACATCATTACAGGTTGGTACAGATTTCGGTGATTCTTGATTATTTGCTGGTAAAAAGGTAAGGAATTCACGCATTTTGAGTAGCATCTCAACATCATTATTGAATGCAAAATCTGCCACTCCTGTTTTGCTTGTATGAATTTTTGCTCCACCGAGGTCTTCGAAGCTTACATCTTCATAGGTAACCTTTTTTACTACATCTGGTCCGGTTATAAACATGTATGAACTATTCTTTACCATGAAAGTAAAGTCAGTTAATGCTGGAGAATAAACAGCCCCTCCTGCACATGGACCCATAATTAAAGAGATTTGTGGTATAACGCCCGATGCATTTACGTTTCTTTGGAAAATTTCTCCATAACCAGCAAGGGAATTTACTCCTTCTTGAATTCTGGCTCCACCAGAATCATTTAGTCCGATAATTGGAACCCTGGCATTAATTGCCATATCCATAATTTTGCATATTTTTTTTGCATGTGACGCACCAAGTGACCCACCAAAGACAGTAAAATCTTGCGAGTAAACGAAAACTTTTCTGCCATAAATAGTACCATGACCAATCACTACTCCATCACCTAAAAAATTAGCATTTTGCATGCCAAAATCAGTTGCGTGATGCTTCACGAATTTATCGTATTCTTCGAACGAATTTTCATCGAGTAATACACTGAGCCTTTCTCTAGCAGTTAATTTCCCTTTTTCGTGTTGTTTATTGATTCTGTTAGAACCGCCTCCTTTTTCAGCTTCTAGTGCTTTGGTTTTTAGATTTTCTAGTATTTCAAAGTCTTGCATACAATAAAGTAGTTTTCAAATTAGTTGTAGACTTTATTAAGTTTACAAACCCTATTAACTATACACATACACTATTGCTATATGCAACAGTGTATGTATGATAATTGTTAATGCGCTGGTAATTCCTGGCCACTACTTTGAGAATGTTGTGGTTGACTAACGTTTTCTAGAACAGAAGAAGGTAAACTAACTTTACTGCTTTTCGTTTGTGCAAAACTTTTAGCAGCTTCAACAACCTTGCTTATACGAGGTTCTTTTTCTAGCTCTTTTAGGTACTTTGAGAAGATTTCACAACTTTTATCATCAATATGTACTATTATTTTGCCAAAGCTTGAGGCATTTTCTGGTTTGTCAGCCTTTTCAGAAGATAGAGTCATTACAATCTTTTCACTGTTGCTTATTGGAAAAGTCATCTGTAATCTGCCCTTTATATCATGATATTTTCCATCTTGTATTCGTATTACATTATCTCCTTCCCCAATCTTTAATGCTCCATCTAAATTTTGAAATTCTGGATTACTCAGGAATTTTGCAGGAATCACAATGCTTGCTTCTGGACACTGTATACAATAAAATTTATTATCTCTTTCTACTATAACATCTTTTATCACATTTTCTTCTCCATCTTTTTCAATGCCCTCACATACAATTTGTTTTAGATTTGATAAATAGCTGTTATGTTTTTCCAGTAGACTTGTTGGCAATAACTCCAAAACTTTCTCACTCACATAAGTGCCTGTTGAAACTAGGTCGGATATTTTTAACGAAAGAAGATCTAGTTGATGTTTTTCATGAATGGACAACTCGAACTTCTTTAGCAAGTGCACATTAGATATCAGATAATCTATTATTGATAATTCTTCGAAGAACACATAGTACGGCATGCCAAACCTGATCTTTTGACTTTCTCCAAGTTCTACAGATTTTATCCATTTCTTTATCATTTGTCCCACAGTCAGTCGCTTCTCACCACATAACCTAAAAGCTTGACGTATAGCTTCCAATACATTCGAGATATTTTCTTTCATACGTTCATCAACTTGTTCATATATTGCTCCATCTAATTGAAATTCCGACATCACTTCTGGACGGTTCATTTCTTCTTCGAGTTTTTCACACGATGCCCTAAATTCAGGCGTATCTTCATCCTCAGACTCATCCATAGCCTCATCTTCAAAATGCCTGCCATCATCTAGAGAACTAAGCTGCTCATTTATATCTTGCCCTACCATATATCCCCCTACTTGACATAATAAAACAAGAAATTCTAGTTGTATTATGCTCGCGTGATCTATAAAGTCAATAGTTAAATTGCAAGATTTCGGTTATAATTTACTGTGTATAGAAGGTGCTCTTAAATTATGCTAAAAATCGCTATAGTAGGCCTACCAAATGCTGGTAAATCAACTCTTTTTAATAGATTGGTGGGAAGAAAAGCAGCGGTGGTCAGCAATATTCCAGGGGTTACACGAGATAGAAGAGAAGGAATAGGCAGAATTAGCGATTTAGAGTTTAAAGTTATAGATACAGGAGGATGGAACGACCAAACTAATTTTTCACTACAAGTTATTGAACAAATAAAATTTTCTCTATCCAATTCAAACATCATTTTCTTTCTTGTTGATGCAAAAGTGCAAAATGAGCAAAACAAAGAATTTGCAAAGTGGCTGAAGAGAAAAATAAATAAACCTGTGATACTGATAGCAAATAAATGCGAGAGTCATAAGTCTGAAAATGTTGATTATTTGCAGTTTTTTGATTTTCTTGGCCCGGTGTATATCTCTGCCGAACATAATCTTGGCATGGTTGATCTTTATGATGCATTAGCTGATGTTATTGAAAATTTGAACGAAAACACTGATCTATTGGGCAATGAGTCCAGTAAACTTAGAATTGCAATCATCGGTCGCCCAAATGTCGGAAAATCAACTTTTTTAAACAGCCTACTTACAGAAAACAGAGTAATAGTGAATTCAGAGCCAGGCACCACACGTGATTCTGTAGATATTGTATATGATCATAATGGGGAGCTAATTACTCTCATTGATACTGCAGGAATCCGCAGAAAGGCGAATGTTATAGATGACTTAGAATCAAGATTTGTTGAAAAAAGCTTAGAATCAATCAAGCGCTCTCATGTGGTAGTTTTAATGCTAGACTCCCTAGTTGGTATTGAGCAGCAGGATTTATCAATTGGTGAAGCTGCAATTAAGGGAGGGAAAGGGATTATTGTTGTTTTAAATAAGTGGGATTTAATAGGTAAGGATGACAGAAGTAAGTTAATAAAATTTGTCAAACAACAGGAAGTGACTCGGTTATTCTTGGAAGTGCCAACTGTAACAATTTCTGCATTGAAAGGCATGCGCTGCGGCGATGTGATAGATAAGTGTCTTGAAGTGAGTGAATCTTTGAACAAGAAAGTCAGCACTGCAAAACTGAATAAGTGGCTAATTGATGCTTTAGATAGGCACTCTCACCCGCTTGTAAAAGGTAAAGCAGTTAAAATGAAGTATATCGCTCAAATTGGTACTAAACCTCCAGCTTTTTCTTTGATATGTAACATACCTGAAAGTGTTGATGAAAGTTATAAACGCTATTTAATTAATGATCTTAGAAAAAATTTCTTCGTAGATGGTGTGCCAGTCAGATTACTTTTGAAAAAAAATAAAAATCCCTATGCAAAATGAATACTCTGCTTTATACTTTCAGGGGTCTTTATAATAATTTACTTAAAGTCGTGTGTAATAACTCCAGAATTCCTACAATCTTTCTGCTATCAAGTGCTTTTGCTCTAATTTTTGCATATGTGCTAGAATATTTTTTCAACATGCTGCCATGCAAGTTATGTACATACGAGCGGGTAGTTTACTATGTTGCAGGGTTACTTGCAGTAGTATGCATGCTTAAAGACAACAAAATTCTAATCTATGCAACGTTTTGCAGCTACCTCATAGGTGCAGTAATATCTTTTTATCATGTAGGTCTTGAACTCCACTTATTTCATGATGTTTTAGGTTGTACAGAGCAAGCAAGTGGTAACGTTAGTATAGAAGAGCTCAGAAATAATCTACTAAATCCTAATTACTCTCCATCTTGTGACAGACCTCATTACGTTCTAGGTGTTTCCTTAGCAACATGGAATTTAATTTATCTCATAGCAGCTCTGTTCGTATCAGGTAAGGTGTATTGTGGAGAAAGAAAGAAATCTAAATAATTTAAGGTACAGCAACAATCAGTTCTTGCAACAGGCAATTAGAGTAAATCATGCTGGGGAATATGGAGCTATTTGCATTTATTCTGGTCAAAAATTTATTCTTAAAAAATCTTCTATAATCAATGAAATAATTGAAATGGAAGAGCAGGAAAAAAAGCATTTTCACTATTTTAATGAGAAAATCAAAGAGCAAAAAGTTCGTCCTACTGTTTTGTTGCCAGTTTGGCGTGTTTTAGGAGTGTCACTTGGCGTTGCAACTGCCATTATGGGCAAAAAAGCTGCTATGGCTTGCACTACTGCAGTTGAAGAAGTTATAGGGGAGCACTACAAAGAGCAAGTTTCACATTTAGAAGATGGGGAATTAAGAGAAACTATAAGTAAATTTCGCGACGAGGAGTTAGAGCACAAAGATATTGCAATTCAGCACAATGCTGAAAGCGCATTTGGCTACAACATTTTATCTTCATTCATAAAAACAGGCTGCAAAACTGCTATTTACTTGTCCAAGTTAATTTAACTAAGCAGCTTTCTTAAAGTGTTTTTAATGTTATGATGACAACAGAAACCAGGAAGGAATTCAAGTGTAACAATTATTTTATAACTATATTTACATATCACCATTATTAATCAATAATTAGTGTTTGTAAATTAACTGTGTCTAAAACATAGACCACAAAGGAAGGGAAAATGCGTTTTAAACTAGAAAAGGAAGATGCCCCAGGTAAAGACTGGAGTAACGCAACTCGTTATGTGATAACTACTAAAGTAAGAGTAAATAACGAAACAACAGTTAGTCTACCTACTACATCTTACGTTATTATTGATGAGCCTAGAGGTCAGCGCCTTATTGTGATTGACTATAGCTGTGGAACACAAAAGGTGCTGAATGGTTTATCTCAAGGACTACAACTAAAGCTAGAAAAAGTAGGAGATGACAACAAGTTAGCTTTGGTTACTGACTCAGGTGAATATTACTATTATTACCATGATGGCAATATTATTAATATAGCTACTATTGATTTTATACCTCAATCCCGCAAGAATGGTGAATATGTTCATGTATATGATTATGATACACGTTCTATAAAATTTAAACCACTTGAAAGTAGTAAGGTTTTAATAGATCCAAAAGATGTAATAAGTAGTAAAAATATGAGTCTTATTGGCAATAGACTTGATATACGAATTGGAGACAATTTTTTAAGGGATCGGAAAATCAATTATACCAATCTTACAGGAGTGTTGAGGTATATAATTCCACTGGTAGTAAGGTTGGTATGTTGAATAATGTTGTTCCAATATTCGATCGGAGAAGTGATGATTTCAAATTATTTCCTTTTCATGGAATAAAGAGATTGAATGTGAAAAATAGCTATTTCGCAACAGAAAAATTAGGTAATAATTATGTTGGCTGCATATCAGATGAAAATAGCGAATGTAAGAATTTTTATGGTTTAAAACCTGATTTTGTAGGATATAACTACAGCCATAACTTAGATTTATATCCTTATTATTATAACTTAGAAAATTTTGGTAACTTTTTGGAGGTTGATGTGGTGAATACTAGAGAATTTGAAGACTTAAAAGCAGAAGTTCAACATTTAAAAGAGCAAATTAAGCAATTAAGACATACAGAACAAGTAGAAGGAATGCCTAGACTTCCAGGTTATCGAGGTCCTCCAGGTTATCGAGGTCCTCCAGGTGATAAAGGTCTAAGAGGTTATGAAGGTTTTCCAGGTCCTAGAGGTATTCCAGGTATTCCAGGTGAAGAAGGTAGACAGGGCGAGCCTGGGTCGCCAGGCTTTAGAGATCATTCAGGTCTTCCAGGTGGAAAAGGTTATCCAGGTCCTAAAGGTGAGCCAGGAAGAGATGCAAAGCCCGAGAATGTGGCAGCTATTTTATTATCAAGTGAACTAGAAAGATTCGAAAAAGCGCTGTTTAATACACCTATAACTGAATTAAAAGGTAAAACACTTAATAACTATGTTACTCAAGACCTGCCGAAGGAAATTGCAAATAATAAAAACTTAAAAAAAAGTATAAAGGGTGAAAAGGGCGATCAAGGATTAAGAGGAGAAGTTGGTTCTCCAGGTCCAGTAGGTCCTAAAGGTGAGCCAGGTTATCCAGGTCCTCAAGGTCTAAGAGGTGAGAAAGGTTATCCAGGTCAAGATGGTAGAGACGGAACCCCTGGTCCTAAAGGACTAGATGGACCTCCTGGGCCAAGAGGTTTGCCAGGTCAAGGAGGCGAACCAAGACCACGTGGTCTCGATGGGCTGCCAGGCATACCTGGAGAAAAGGGCCAAAAAGGCGAGTTTTATGCAGTCTCAGGACTAACAGGAAAGCCAGGTCCTAAAGGGGATCAAGGTCATCCAGGTCTAAACGGGTTGCCTGGAGAGAAAGGTGACAAGGGTGATCAAGGTTATTCGGGTTACGGCTATCCAAGCCAAAAGGGTGATCCAGGTGCACCTGGATCACCAGGACTAGATGGAATGCCTGGAGGACCAAAAGGTGAAAAAGGAGAAGCTGGTGGCCCACAAGGTCCAAAGGGAGAAAAGGGAATGCCAGGGTTGAGTATAACGAGTCCAAAAGGAGATCGTGGAGAAACGGGATTGAAAGGCTCAAAGGGGGATATAGGGCCACAAGGCCCTAAAGGCAAACAAGGTGATTTAGGGCTTATAGGGCCACAAGGCCCAAGTGGAGCGAAGGGAGAGAAAGGTAATGAAGGTAGTAGTGGTCCTAAAGGGCTGAGAGGTTGGAAAGGTGAATCTGGTTTGCAAGGTAAAGAAGGAGCGCAAGGTAAAGCTGGTAAAGATGGAACCCCGGGTTCTAAAGGAGCAGATGGAGCTCCTGGTCTTAGAGGTCCAGTAGGTCCAAGAGGCTTTAATGGCACGCAAGGAGAAAAAGGTGCTCAAGGTCCAAGTGGAGCAAAGGAAGCGCAAGGTAAAGCTGGTAAAGATGGAACCCCGGGTTCTAAAGGAGCAGATGGAGCTCCTGGTCTTAGAGGTCCAGTAGGTCCAAGAGGCTTTAATGGTACGCAAGGTGTACAAGGAGAAAAAGGTGATCTTGGTCTCAAGGGAGATAGAGGTGAAATTGGAGCACCAGGAATGGATGGATTGCCAGGTCTACAAGGCTTTAATGGCACGCAAGGAGAAAAAGGTGCTCAAGGTCTAGTAGGTCCTAAAGGTGATAAAGGAGATTCAGGTCCAGTAGGTCCTCAAGGAGTTGCTGGAGCGCCAGGTGTGTCTGGTAATAAAGGGGATACTGGGTTGCCAGGAATGCCTGGAGAAAAAGGTGACCAAGGAAATGCAGGTCCAAGAGGCCCTCAAGGAAATAAAGGTGATCAAGGTTTAGTAGGTCCACAAGGTTTCAAGGGAGATAAAGGAGAACAGGGTATACAAGGTCCTAGAGGTTTCAAGGGCCTCTCTGGTTCAAGAGGCGCAAAGGGTGAACAAGGGCATAGTGGCATGGATGCAAATCCTGAAGAAGTTGCAGATAAGCTAGTCACTACTAGAGCCACTGGGTTTAAGGAGATGATGCTTAACTTCACTGATTCCAGTGGAAAAATGTTAATGGAAGAACTTGCAGGCAGTTCAAGTCTGCATACTGGGGTTGCACAAAAATTAATTGACAATGAAACCATTGCGAATAAAGTACTTGAATATCGTGATAAAGGTGGAAATTTACTGCTAGAGCAACAGATTATAGGAAGACTTTATGATGAAAATATTCACGAAGGAATAGCTACTAAACTAATTGATGACAGAGCTCAAGATTTAGCAGACGCGTTACTAAGTAGTGCTGACAATGATACATTGGTAGAGAAACTTGCAAACAGTACTGAGCTAACAAAAAGCATTTCAGAAGAATTAAGGAAAAATCCAGGAAAAGTTCAAGGACCAAAAGGTGGTAAGGGAGATAAAGGAGCAGATGGAGCGCCAGGAATACCTGGAGAAAAAGGTGAGAAGGTATACAAGGTTCTCAAGGCTTTAATGGTACGCAAGGGGATAAAGGTGAATTTGGAGCACCAGGAACAGATGGATTGCCGGGAGCAAAGGGAGATACAGGTCCTCAAGGTCTAGTAGGTCCTAGAGGTGATCAAGGGGATATGGGTGCAAAAGGAGTAGATGGATTGCCAGGTCTACAAGGCTTTAATGGCACGCAAGGAGAAAAAGGTGCTCAAGGTCTAGTAGGTCCTAAAGGTGATAAAGGAGATTCAGGTCCAGTAGGTCCTCAAGGAGTAGATGGAGCGCCAGGTGTGTCTGGTAATAAAGGGGATGCTGGTCCAAAAGGCGATATGGGTGATAAAGGAGATACCGGAGCGCCGGGTACGGCTGGATTAAAAGGTGACAAAGGAGTAGATGGATTACCAGGGATGCCTGGAATAAAAGGTAATCAGGGAGATATAGGTCCTCAAGGAGTAGATGGTGCTTCAGGTACAGATGGAGCGCCAGGTGTGTCTGGTAATAAAGGGGATGCTGGTCCAAAAGGCGATATGGGTGATAAAGGAGATACCGGAGCGCCGGGTACGGCTGGATTAAAAGGTGACAAAGGAGTAGATGGATTACCAGGGATGCCTGGAATAAAAGGTGATCAGGGAGACATAGGTCCAAAAGGCGATATGGGTGATAAAGGAGATACCGGAGCGCCGGGTACGGCTGGATTAAAAGGTGACAAAGGAGTAGATGGAGCGCCAGGTGTGTCTGGTAATAAAGGGGATGCTGGTCCAAAAGGCGATATGGGTGATAAAGGGGATACTGGGTTGCCAGGAATGCCTGGAGAAAAAGGTGACCAAGGAAATGCAGGTCCAAGAGGCCCTCAAGGAAATAAAGGTGCTCAAGGTCTAGTAGGTCCTAAAGGCAACACAGGAGCGCCTGGTCCTAAAGGCTCAAAGGGAGAAGATGGAATAGGTGCTGCAGTTGCTGATCAGTTTCTGCGCAAGATGAATCAAACAAAAATTGAAATTCAGAACGCTCAGAAAGCAGCAGAGGTAGCTAAAAGCGCTTCTGAAAAATCTGCCAAAGAAGCTAAAGATTTTAAAGAAGAGGCTGACAATTTTGTTGATAAAGCATTTCGATCAGAACAAAATACTCAAGCACTTTATAGTAAGGTAAAGGATATATTTTGTAAAACAAAACCTACAGATCAAGTTTGTACTGCACGTATAAAGAAGAGGGAAATTAAAAATTCAGACAATCTGCCAGTGACAAGTGGAGCAGGTAGACCAACTTCATTTATATCTCAAGTAATAAATTTCTTTTATCCTTTTGTAAAACAAGATGAATATAAAATAGAGAATAAAATACAAGAGCTTAATCAAGTGGCAAAAGTAATGGATGCAGCAGATATTGCTATAAAATTTGAAAAAGTATTAGAAGAAACAGCTTCAAAATGCGGCATTCCAAAGAAAAGCCTAAATTTTGATCCAGTAAAACTACAGTCAACCATTCTAGATAGGTCATTATTTAATGATGAAAGTCGTAACGAGCTGTTAAAACTCTTATATTTATCTGCAAAAAAATCATGTCCAAATTACAAACAAACTGATAGATTTTTGACTACTTTCAAAGATCGTATGGAAAGAACATTAGAAAACAATGAGCAACAAAGGGGGTTTGTTAATATTGAGAAAACAGCAACAGATAACGAGCAGCCAAGGAGTTTTATGAGCGATGTCACTCCTCCAAGTAGTTTCAAGGCGATTGATCTGAAGGCTGTTAATTGTTTAAGGTAATAGTATGGGAAATACATTTAGAATAGATAATAAAGATCCGCTCTATAAGAAGCTGATTAAACTTCCTACTGCATATTACAGGTTAGAGATTAATAACAACAAGTATACTATTCGTTCACACATTGGTACGGCTGAGTTGGGTGATACTATTAGTGATTTAAAGTTACAGAAGCTGGGTGATAAAATAGTTTTATATAAGGGAAAATCACCTCTGAAAGTGAAAAATAAAGATGGTGAAGAAGAGAATCTTATTATAGAGCAAGAAGATATCATAAGTGCAAACAGGGACAATATTATAGAAAAGCTTAGATCAAAACCAATAGAGATTTCGCTTTACCACATAGAAGACATTCCATATTTTGGTGCCAAATTACCCATTTCTAGACACAGTACAACAACTGAAGTACTAAACTTCATCAATTTTAATGATGAAAATGATCCAGTACTACAGAAGATCAAAGGAGAAAATGGTGGACTTTATTTTACAATAAAAGATGACAATATCTATATATCAGACAAAAATGGAAAGTGTCTTCCAGTGTGTAAAGATGACAGCTGCTATAAGTATCAATACACAAAAGATAAATGTGGTGTATTAACAATAAGTGATGTATCAACAATAATAGGCAATTTAACCGAGACTAACAACGAAAAGCAGAAATTCACTTTGCAAAAAGGGGAAGAGTTATCGGATAACATCTATGAAGCAAATGTTGCCTTGAATGATAAGCCCATAGCTACTTTACCAAAAATAGGTTACTACATGCTCGATGATCAATTGGTCATGCGTAATCATGTTACGAAAGAGGAGGTAATTGTCCCAAGGGATTTTCACTATTTAAAAGTTGTTAAATTTAATAATGATGATTATAAATTAACGTTTTGTAATTTTTTAGGTAATGAATTCTTTGAATATAAAAAATACGATCCACAGTATTCGAACGTTTCAGATGAATATAAATTCATAAGTTTGAGTTGTATGAAAGAAAAACGTAACCTAAATCTTGGTGAGTTACTTAGCCATCGGCCATCGTTTTTTATTACAGAAGGAATTGCTGAACCAGATTCTCTAGGTAACCATCAAGCTGTAGTGTTCGAAGTAATAAATAGTGGAAAGGGTGAAAAAAAGGCTACATTGACTGATGAATTTGGTTATTTTGATAAAAATAATAAGTTTCACTATTATGATTATCATAAAAAAACGGAATATGATACTTATGATTCTTCTGAGATTAATCTAAAAGAAATGTATAAATGGACAGATAAAAATAGCGAATTTTGTTTTGCAGAAGATAACAATATAATTCTTCATACTATTCCAGAGTTATTGTAATTATGCGCACCAAATTAAGGAAGAATGAAGCGAAAGAGGGATAGGTTATAGGATGACAGAAGTTGGCTTTATTAGCTATAGGTGGTATGATACTTAGTCAATTTAAGTAAGCAGATGATCTTAGCTACAAAAGTATTTTTTACCTCATTTGTTTTTGGGTTTATTCTTTTTCCCTATTTTATAAAGCTTCTAAAAAAAATAAGTAAAGATGGGCAACCAATTAGATCATGTGGACCAGAAAGTCATTTAATAACAAAAAAGAATGTACCACCTATGGGCGGAATAATAATACTGATTTCTTCTTTATTACCAATTTTACTCTGGGCTCAGTTAACACTAGAAATTTTGCTGCTGATATTGATAACTCTATTTTTTGCTCTACTTGGATTTATTGATGATTATTTAAAATTGAAGACAAATCACTATCGAGGTTTAAGTGCAAAAACCAAAATACTTATTCAGTTTATTGTAACTCTGGTTAGTATGTCTATACTTAAGCTATACTCTGCTGAAGGTTTTACAAAAACGTCTCTATTTAAAGGAGTAATAATCGACTTTGGCTATCTATATGTTCCGTTTGCTGCGTTTGTAATTGTCGGCTCTGCTAATGCTGTGAATCTCACAGATGGTTTGGATGGCCTTGCTGCAACTCAAGTCATCACTTCCTTTGCTTTTTTGGGGCTAATTGCATATATAACTCAAGCAGATATGAATATTACTTTATTCTGCATTGCATTTATAGGAGCTATTTTAAGTTTCTTGTGGTTTAACACACATCCAGCAAAAATATTTATGGGTGATGTTGGAAGCCTGTCAATTGGTGCAGCTTTAGGGTTAACTAGCGTTTTAATGAAGAGAGAAATGCTTTTTGCCGTTATTGGAATAATCTTTGTAATAGAGACTCTATCTGTGATTATTCAGATATCATATTTTAAATATACAAAGTTTAAATATGGAGAAGGAAAAAGAGTTTTTCTTATGGCACCAATACATCATCACTTTGAGAAGAAGGGATGGTCAGAAAATGTAATCGTTATGAAATTTTGGATAATTTCTATTATCTGTTCAGTTTTTACTATAACTTTCTTATTATAAAAACCTATGAAATACCCAGACTTTACATTAGAAAATAAATTATCAGGAGTGATAGCAGGAGTGGATGAAGTTGGAAGAGGTCCGCTAGCTGGTCCAGTAATATCCGCAGCCGTAGTGTTTATTGATAGAAATACAATTATTGATGGAATCAACGACTCGAAAAAGTTGACTTCTCAATGTAGGCAAGTCCTATATGAAAAAATAACATCCGTTGCAAAATTTGGTATAGGAATGGCAAGCGTAGAAGAAATAAATTCATACAATATCTTGCAAGCAACAAAACTTTCAATGAAACGTGCGTTGATAGACCTGGACCTAGAATTAGATTATGTGCTAGTTGATGGTAATCAACCACCTGAAGTGAAATGGCAAGTGAAATCCATAGTAAATGGTGATAATTTGAGTACATCAATCGCAGCAGCTTCAATCGTTGCAAAAGTTACGAGAGATCGGCTTATGCAAGAATTGCACAATAAGCATCCTGAATATAATTGGTATAAAAATAAAGGATATGGGACAAAAGAGCACCTTAACGCTATTGGCCTTTATGGAATTACAGAACATCATAGAAAAAACTTTGCACCCATATCTCGGGCATTATAGCCTTTAGATAGTAATCACTTACCTTTTTTGAAAGGCATGTTTTCATTAAATAGGCAAACTGTACTTGATCCATTCCTTAAGGTAAACACTGAACTCACCCTTTCGATTATCAGGTAGTTGTCAGCTGTACGGAAGTTTACTAAAGACTCATACCCTGCAGAATCAACCATAAAAACTGCCGGGAAATCAGAGTTTATTTTATTGAATTGTAGATATGTAAATTTTCCGTCATCAAAAACCTTAATTGGTATTATTGACTGACTGCCTTTAACGTGCGAGATGGAATAATTAAAATTTAAGCCCTTCTTTACAACTTCAATGTCGTTTATATCAGGAATAATGGTATGACTAGCTTGTTCGAAGATATCGCCGTTATTTGTTGTGTAAATCTCATCACTGCTAAATAATGGATAAAGAAACCTTACTTCATATGCTAATTTTGGATCATCTAGTCCAGTTGCTTCTTCAGCATGAAGTTCAAAGTAATAAACTCTTTTATTGGTAATTATAGTTGCGTTAGTATCGGCAATATCATCTATAGGCTTAATAAACAATCTGTTACCTTGAGGAAGGAGTTGCCAACCAGTTGAATCACCCATTGAAAGGTTTTGTATTACCTCCCCTGGTTCAAACAATATGCTGGATTGATAACCATAAAAACCCGTATACTTATGTATAGCTTGTGGGTTATAATTTATTACCTTTATGTGATTATCTCCAGCTATTGAACGTGGCTCCTGTTTTGCAAGTGCATCACTACCACAAAAAAACAACAGTACGGCAAACAGTAAACCAATCATAATATCAAAATAAATTAATCTTCATTTTATCATTGATAGACATGCACTGCAACTGTTAAGCTGTACTATAAACCCCAATTATAGGTTAGCAAGGGGTAGAAAAGGCAAGAAATAAGGCAAACTCCTTAAATACTTTAGAACTACAGGAGGCTTCACCTGAACGGATATACTTGGAATCCTGCCATTTTCACTTCGTAAACATACCAAGAATTCTGTCCATTATTCCACCCATATTTGCTTCAGCTTGAGTATACTCTATTTTACCACCGTGCAAGATTAGTTTAATATCTGATCCAGGTGATATATTAACAAATTTACTGCCAACAACTCCACTGCTAGTGATCAGAGCTGAACTATCAATTGGCAATTTTATGTCTCTGCTTATACACATGTCGATTCGTGCTACGTAGGTAGCTTTGTCAAGTGATACACCAGTTATGCTTCCAACGTCCACACCAGAGATCTTGACACTATCACCAACTCCTATACCGTTAGCGTTAGCAAAAAGACCATATATTTTATAGCAATCCTTGTAGTTTTTCTTTATGTAAGATAGCTTATCAATAGCAAAGAAAACCAGAAAAATAGTGAAAATTAATACAAATAATCCAGCGGTTATTTCAAGTATATTTGACCTTCGCATCTTTAGTTATCAGGACTCCAGCTTTTATAGTAATTTTTCACTTTTTGGTTTGGATAGTATGCATCTTTTGTACCCGTTAAATTAGGAGTATGTTTTACTTTTCTTTTTTTATTATTAACTGGTACTACATTATCAGTATAGTGAAGCCATATATGCCATTCCGGAGACACTGTTGTAGGCTCAGAAACACTGCTATACATAACCCACCTTTTTCCTTTACTTGATTCATAATAAGAATTTCCATTTTCATCTCTTCCTACAAATTTATCTTCTCTTCGTAATAGGCGTTTTATTGCGTTACAAATTTTAGATAACATAAGAGTATTAAAACAAAAAGTATTATATATACTAATACTTTAACGATATATTAACAACAATTTAATGCAATTACCAATTTTACAAGTTATTATACCAATAATTGCATCAATGTTTTGCTTTCTTACCAAGAAACACAAGGTATCTTGGTTTATTTCTTTTATTGCAACAACAATCACTCTTATCATTTCATCGATACTACTCGTTAAAACATATAAAGGCGAGATTATAACTTATCACCTTGGAGACTGGGCTCCTCCGTACGGCATAGAGTTAAGAATCGACGTGTTAAACTCCTTGATTCTAACTTTGGTGAATTTTATAGCGCTGATAAGTGTGCTTTATAGCTTTTATATTAACGAAAAAGAAATTAGCAAAAACAAAATCACTGGTTTTTACTCTCTATTTCTACTGTGCTTAAGCGGACTGCTCGGAATTCTAGTAACAAACGACATATTCAATCTTTATGTTTTTTTGGAAATTTCATCTCTTTCTTCTTATGTATTAGTTTCAATGGGAAGGGATAAAAAAGCCTTGGTTGCAGCATTTGAATATCTAATTAGTGGCACTATAGGGGCAACGTTTTACTTGTTTGGTGTTGGGCTTTTGTACTCCATGACAGGAACGCTCAATATGTCTGACATGGCTGAAAGAATAGTTCCATTATACGATAACAACATCATAAAACTTGGCACATTGTTCATTTTTGTTGGTCTCTCAATTAAAATGGCACTGTTTCCATTAAGCAGGTGGCTGATTAATGCATATAGTGAGGCGCCAAGTTTCATTAGCATATTCTTTTCAGGCACAGTGACAAAAGTGATGATATATGTTTTCATTAGGATCTTCTATACTGTTTTCCATCAGAATTTCTTCTTATTTAAACCATCACTAAGCAACGTGATAATTATCCTCGCACTTTGCGCTGTTATATTTGGGTCAATATCTGCAATAACTGCAAAAGATATAAGAAGACTGCTTGCTAATTCTAGTGTCAGCCAAATTGGTTATATAATTTTAGCACTGAGTTTTAACTCAAAAACAGGTGTATTTGCAGCAATTCTTCACATAGTAAACCACAGCATAATAAAAACATCTTTATTCATGGCTGCAGGATGTATTTCTTACAAATTTGATACAACAAAAATAGAGAATTTATCGGGACTCAAGAAATCAATGCCTTATACAGCACTTGCGTTTACTCTACTTAGTTTAGCATTAGTCGGTGTGCCGCTAGCAAATGGCTTTGTAAGCAAATGGTATATAATGAAAGCAGTTATAGAATCTCGCGCGTGGATTTCCCTGATAGCTTTTACTGCCGGTTCTTTTCTTGCACTAATATACATGTGGAAGATGGTAGAGAAAATGTATTTTGAAAATAGTGCAGCATCAAGCGCTGGAATGACACTAGGCAAAATTAATGATGTGCCATTTCCTATGCTTTTCTGTCTATTGTTTATGGCAGCTTTAACAATAGTAACTGGAATATATAGCACTCCAATTCGGTTAGTAGTTGAGAAGTTGGTTTTTTGATTTTTATCTTTGTTTCATATTTTACTATACTTTAAGGTTATAAGTGTGGATAGGCTGAAGAAGATTCATTGGTTATTAGTCATTAACGTGATAGTGCTGTTTTGCGTTGGCATTGCTGTTCAATACTCTTCTGCTGGAGGAAAGTGGGTACCATTTGCAATTCACCAAATAGTCATATTTTCCTTCTTTTTCCTACTCGCTATAGCTATGTCATTCATAGAGCTAGATTTTTATTTGAAGCACGCCTACTTTTTTTATATAGCAGCAGCGATTTCGCTATTAGCAGTAAATTTTTTTGGCTCGCACATAATGGGTGCGACGAGGTGGATAAGAATTGGGTCAATTAGTTTGCAACCATCAGAATTTGCAAAAGTAGGCTTAATACTTGCGCTTGCTCGTTATTTTGATAAGCAAAGTGTGTATAAAATGATGGAATTTAAAAGATTGCTTAAGGCGGTAATAATTATTTTCTTGCCTGTATTCTTGGTGTTAAAGCAACCTAATTTAGGCACAGCTGTGATAATGTTGTTTATAGGAGCATCAATTATATTCACAGCAGTAATAAAAAGAGCTCATTTAGTAATTTGTGGGACGCTTGGCATTTTTGCAGTACCGGCTATTTGGCCTTTTTTACGTCCTTATCACAAGCAAAGGATATTGTCGTTTTTGGATTCATCAGTGGATCCACTTGGAATAGGTTATAATGCGCAGCAATCTCAGATAGCTATTGGTTCAGGAGGTTTGCTTGGTAAGGGCTTTGTTAACGGAAGTCAAACTCAACTTGGATTTTTGCCGGAGAAACGTACGGATTTTGCTTTTGCAGTGCTGAGTGAGGAGTGGGGCTTTTTAGGTAGCATGGCTTTAATTTTGCTTTATACCTCATTACTTGGCATAATTTTCTCTATCGCTTATAGGTCGAAAAATTATTTTTCTAAGTTAGTATCTATCGGGATTTTTGCTTTTTTTGGCGCTCATTTTTTTATAAACATTGGAATGTCAATAGGCCTCTTGCCTGTGATAGGCGATCCACTGCCATTTCTTTCCTATGGAGGAAGTACAACTGCTGCAAGCTTGATATGCATAGGATTATTGCTGGCAATAAAAGCAGATGAACAACAAAATGCTTGTATTTCACCTATGCTAAAGTAAAATTAAACTTTACTTAATAGTTTTTATGCTAGATGAAATGCGTGAGGAATGTGGAGTATTTGGTATAAGCTGCAATAACGATGCTGCATTTAACTCTATACTTGCTCTCCACGCTTTGCAGCATAGAGGTCAAGAGTCTTTTGGCGTAGTAACCAGTAACAACGATAAGCTGCACTCTTATCACTTTCAAGGTCAAGTGAGCAGCGTATTTGATGATATAGATGAAATAAAGAAACCCTTACCTGGAGATTGTGCAATAGGTCACGTTCGATACTCAACAAGTGGTAGTAAATTTGGAGTGCAGCCCATGCTTGGCAAAAGTGGCAAATTTGGGGATTTTGCCATAGCACATAATGGTAATTTAATTAATATTTCTCCGATACGCGAACAATTAATTAAACAAGAGTGCATTTTTCAGTCAGATATTGATACAGAAGTAGTAGTGCATCTGACAGCAAGCGGTGAAAAAGATAGCTTTTTAGAGAGTTTTATATATGCATTAAAGCAAATACAAGGTGCTTATTCTTTTGTGGCAATCAATCAAGAAGTAGTTATTGGAGTACGTGATCCATCTGGAATCAGGCCTCTTGTTTTAGGAAAGTTAAACGGTTCTTACGTTCTTGCATCTGAAACTTGTGCTCTTGATATAATAAATGCAGAGTTTGTTAGAGAAATAGAACCAGGCGAATTAGTTACCATCAGTTCGGATAGTAAGCTAGCCTCAATGTTTCCTTTCCCACAGCAAAAATCAAGTTTTTGTATTTTTGAATACGTTTACTTTTCGAGACCAGACAGCATAATGGAGAATAGGTCCATATATGATATAAGAAAAGAAATAGGAAGAATACTTGCAGAAGAGAGCCCACCAAAAAACAATGTAAATATGGTTGTACCAATACCTGATTCTGGAATACCTGCAGCTATTGGATATGCAAAGCATTCAGGATTACCTATGGAACTGGGGATAATTCGTAATCATTACATAGGAAGAACTTTTATACAACCAACCGCTGAAGTACGTAAAGTTAGAATAAAATTAAAATTCAATGCTAATAAGCACACTTTGAAAGGTAAAAACATAATTTTAATAGATGATAGTATAGTGCGTGGTAGTACGCTCAGAAATATAATAGTTATGCTAAAGGATGCAGGAGTAAAAGAGATTCACCTCAAAATTTCAAGCCCACCAATTAAGCATTCTTGTTTTTATGGAATAGATACGCCAGAGTGCAAAGATTTAATTGCTGCAAATAAATCTGTAGAGGAAATTAAGGAAGTTATAGGAGTAGATAGCCTAGCCTTCTTGAGTATTGATGGACTATATCAGGCTGTTAAAGGAGAGGTGCGTAACAATGCTACACCACAATATTGCGATGCTTGTTTCACTGGTGATTATCCGATTGGCAAATAGTCTACGCAAGATCTTAAGTTTAGAAAATCTTAAACCGCCAAAATTTCTCTTGGCCTTTACTAATTCCGATTCTTGGAGTGCACACATAATCCGGGTTGAGATGAGATTCATAAACACAAAATTTGTGGCTTATAGTAAGGTCCAGTTTATTGTGTTCTTTTGTAATGTTTAATCTTTTGCACAATATTCCTGGTCCGCCTAAGTTTGCTTCAAGCGGTTCAATGAGCTTTAATCCCCGTATTAACACTGCTGCTGGGAACCCTTCTGCTTCTGTTACAATATTTAAACAGTAATACATTCCATATATAAAATACACGTATGAAAACCCCGGCATACCAAACATTACTGAGGTTCGGTTAGTATAGCCTCTTGCCGCGTGACAAGCTGGGTCATTCATTCCTATATAGGCTTCAACTTCGGTTATTATTCCACTAAAGTTAGAAAATTTGAGGACTTTTCCCAATAACTCTCCAGCTACAGTTAAGGTCGGCCGCTCGTAGAAATTTCTTGGTAGTATTGTGCTACCCATTTTTTATTTTTGTTCTGAGGTTCTATATAGAATTCAGTTTAAGAATTTCTGGATCCCAGTGTCAAGCACTGGGATGACAAGAAGGGGAGCTACTTGAATGACAAGAAAATGGTACTGGCATAATAAGAAAGAAACACTGAGATGGTGAAAGAGAGAATATACGCAAGCAGCACTCATAGGGTAGCGCGTGACGCTGGAATCCAGTTTTTTCCTATTACCACAAACCATAGCTTAATTAGTTAGAATAGCATAACTAGCGAATACGAAATGGAGAAGTTTTAATTTGAACTACAGTTTCAGTGCTATTTAACATATATGCCTTTATACACAAAAATGCCAGTATATGATATTATGCCAATCAATATATAATTGAATTATGGTAAAAAAGCTCTCTAATATTAAAGGCTCAAATACTCCTTTGCTTGATCAGTTAGAACGCGCCCCCTTGGTGTGCGCTTTACAAAACTAATTTTGATTAAATAAGGTTCTACTGTTTCTTCAATATTGCCAACATCCTCGGATAGCGCAATAGATATGGTGTCAATTCCAACAGGTCCTGAGGTGTTGAATAAAAATCTTAGATAATGCATATCAAGTTTATTGAGTCCCATTTTGTCTACACCCAATTTTAGCAATACAGAATCAGCGACTTCATAAGTGATTTTTTTATCATCTTTCACTTCAACAAAATCCCTTATTCTTCTGAGTAACCTCAAAGCAATTCTTGGAGTGCCACGTGCACGGCAGGCAATTTCCCGTGCTGCATTTTCTTCAATTTCAGTAGAAAGAACTCTTGCGCCTCTTTTTATAATATTAACCAGTTCTTCAAAAGAATAAAACTCAAGATGCAAGGGAATGCCAAAACGATCTCTGAGTGGTGCAGAAAGTAATCCAAGCCGTGTAGTTGCTCCGATTAACGTAAATGGTGGTAGATCTATCCTTAAAGTGCGAGTAGATGGACCTTCACCTACTAATATGTCCAAGCAAAAATCTTCCATAGCAGTATATAAAACTTCTTCGATGCTGCGATTTAATCTATGGATTTCGTCGATAAATAGAACATCTTTTGCATTTAAAGTGGTAAGCACTGCAGCCAAGTCCCCAGCTTTACTAAGTAAAGGACCAGAAGTTGCGCGGAAGCTGACCCTTAATTCTTTAGAAACAATTTGTGCTAAAGTTGTTTTGCCAAGTCCTGGGGGACCATACAATAAAACGTGATCTAAGGCTTCAGTTCTTGTCTGTGCAGCATTTATAAACACTTTTAAATTTTGTATTAAGTCTTTTTGCCCGACAAAATCATCAAGTTGTTCAGGTCTGATGTTGATATTGCGCACATCTTCAGTATATTCTTTATCGCACGATATTGATTTCATAATGTTTTAAGCGCCATGCGAATAATATCCTTGGTGTCCAGATTTGACGATTCGTCTTGTATTTTTTTTATCGTATCATAAGCTTTCATTTTTTCATACCCAAGATTGATCAATGCTGAAAGGGCATCTTCATTGATTGGATGAAAATTATTGTTATTTATTTCTAATTTACTCACTTTGCCACTTAATTCAGTGATGATTCGATTTATGAGTTTCATGCCAAGTCCACTCATCTTGAGTGCTACTTTATCTTCATTCATAATTGCCAAAAACAGCTGTTCTGGAGTTAATTTACTCAAAATTGACATTGCAGTTTTATAGCTAACACCACTTACTTTAACAAGCAACCTCAAGCACTGCTGTTCTTCTTTGCTTATAAAACCATATAGCTGAGCGACATTTTCTCTGTTATTTGCATAGGTTTCGATAAGTAATTTAACTCTACTTCCGATGGAACATGCATTTAAAGTTTTGGCTGAGAGATACACCATATAGCCAACATCATTCACATTCAGGATTATGTGATCACTGCGCACTTCATCAACTATTCCGCTTAGATTTCCTATCATTTTTAGCACTGTATAGGGTTCAGTTTAAATACTCCTGGATCTTAGGTCAAGCAAACGAACATTATAACAGAGAGCCAAGTAGATCATAGAAACGAAAAACTTCCTTGACACATTTTGCCAACATTTGCCGCTTCAAGTCTGTCTGCTATGACTTTTATATGCTGATAATCATTATACTCACACCCCGGTACCACCGTTTGAAAGCACAGTTCAATGAATTTTAGAAAGTTTATTTTGTCCATGATATAATGTTGAAACCAGCGCGTGACGCTGGGATGACAAAAAAAGGAGCACTGGAATGACAAGGCTATAGGTTGCAAGCGAGACGTCATACCGTGATTTATTCACGGTATCTCTTGGCATAGATCCCGCTAATAAGTAGCGGGATGACGAATTGCTTAATTGTCATACCGCCGCAGACCGTCATACCGCCGCGGTATCTCATCCGCTAACAAGAGATCCCGCTAACACGTAGCGGGATGACGAAGTTATCGTCATGCCACCGCGAACCGTCATATCGCCGCAGACCGTCATACCGCGATTCATTCGCGGTATCTCTTAGCATAGATCCCGCTAACACGTAGCGGGATAACGATTCTTCAAATCGTCAAGGTGTCATCCGAGTAGCTTGACTACTTGGATCCAGAAAACTTAACTTTAAATAAGTGGCTGCATAATAAAGACTAGATTCCAGCGTCACGCGCTGGAATGACACCATTTTCGGTCTCTTAAATTGCTTTAGCTAGAAACATTAAGAAATTTACCAAATAAAAAAAAGGCAAAAGAAGCCCCGTGGTGCGAGTTTTGACTCTATATTACTGTAAGTGGCGCTGTAATAATGTGCTAACGCTTAAAATAAGCGCGATTTGGCTGAATGTAGAAAAAATAAAAAAGACATGCAGCCGCTATAATTTTATGTAATCCGCCAAAAAATACCCTGAGTTTTTTACTGAATTTTGTCATTGAGCCTGCAGGTCAAAAACAAGTTTTGAGTCAGAAATACCCTTATTGTCATAATAAGGGGGCTGGCGGAGTTTGTCAAGCAAGTTTTATGGCCTAGCGTCACACGCTGGAATGACACCGGATCTCACATTCATTCTACTGCAACGCAGAAAATTCGTACAATTGTGCATGATGTAGGGTTTCTGGCTACATTTTTCTATTAAACTCACCTTTCCTCTATGTAACAGATTTCGTATTAAATTTTAAATTTAATGCGCCTAGATATACAAGCATTCCTAGCAAAACCATAGGTATAGAAAGCAACTGCCCCATAGTTAAATCAAGCCACAAATAGCCAATTTGATAGTCTGGTTCGCGAAAAAACTCAACGAAAAAACGTGCTACTCCATACCACATAACTGCAATACCAGTTAACGCACCGTGATACAGTCTTATTCTAGTCAAGAAAAACAGTGAATTTGCAACTGCAAAAAGTAGCAGTCCTTCAAAAAGTGCCTCATAAAGCTGGCTTGGATGACGCAGCAAATTATCACCACTTTCTGGAAATACCATACCCCATGGCATAGTTGTAACTCTGCCAAATAACTCTCCGTTTATAAAATTGCCTATGCGACCTAAAAATAAACCTATGGGAACTCCGCAAGAAACTAGGTCCAGTGCATAAAATATAGGAATGTTATGTCTTTTACACGAAATTATTACTGCAAGCAAAACTCCTATAGCACCACCATGAAATGACATTCCTCCTTCCCAGGTCTTCAATATCTCGATAGGGTTGCTTATATAAAGAACTGGATCATATATCAATACGTAGCCAAGTCTACCTCCAAGGATAATGCCTACAATAGTGGCTGTTAATAACGAATCGTAAAAATTCTTAGTAAATATTTTTTGGTCGTCTAGCTTGTGTAAATACCAATATGCAGACACTATACCCAAAACGTAAGCTAAGGAATACCAATATATAGAAACAGGACCGATGCTGAAAATTACTGGATTTAAAGACATATTTTGCTATAAATTATTCTTAGACAATCTACTTTTTTCACGATCCCACTCTCTCTGTTTTATGGTTGCTCTCTTATCGTAGAGTTTTTTTCCTTTTACAATGGCAATTTTAGTTTTTGCAAATCCTTTATCATTAAAATAGATCGAAAGCGGCACAACAGTTATCCCAGCGGTTTTGATTTGACCAATTAGTTTGTTTATCTCTTTTTTATGTAAAAGCAGTTTACGTTCCCTTTTTGGTTTATGATTTTTTCGGTTTGCAGCTTTATATTCTGCAATATGCATATTGTGCAGCCATATTTCGCTATTCTTTTCGATAACGTAGGCGTCGGAAATATTTACTTTTCTTTCTCTTAGCGATTTAACTTCACTGCTTAATAAGACCATACCCGCTTCAAATTCTTCTAAGATGAAATATTCAAACCTTGCTTTCCTATTTTCTGCAATAACTTCCATATCTAAAGATATCTTTAAGCTTCAATATATTACAGAGTTTTTGACTTAATTCATAATATATCTTTCCTTAAAAAATCATTTAAGTTATACTGCAAACCATGAACCTTAGGCAAAAAATCAAGTTTTTTTCTCTATCATTTGTAATTTTATTTTCTCTATGGACTGTATTGTCTGGTTATTTTGAGCCATTTTTTATTTTTTGTGGAGTGTTTTCCTCTATATTCACATTATTTATCTTTAGAAGGTTGATAAACGCTGAAAGAGCTCTTAGCCAGATTTTAAATGGTACGAGTAGACTGTCGTTTTATAAGTTAGTAAGTTATATACCATGGTTAATGTACCAAATCATTTTATCAAGTGTTTATGTAACAAAAAAGGTGCTACGACTCAAATCTAAGCTTGAGCCAATCATTATCCTAAGAAAATGCAAAGGGCATAATGATGAAAGCATTGCGTTATTTGCCAATTCGGTTACAATCACTCCTGGAACTTTAACTATCAATGTTGAAAGTAAGCAGAAAACATATTTCTCTACCATGTATCTGATAGATAAAGATCTTGAAAGCGGCATTTCTGAAATAGAAAATAAAATCTTAAAAATACTACGTTCAGTTAAGTAATTGCTTTAAATAAGTTAACAGCATCCTTATATTCCCTTACAAGACTTTCAAGCATCTCTTTTGGAAGGCTATTGTTAACAATAGAACATAAATAATTATGTAAATCTTCTAACCTTAGTATGTTATTTCTCTTCTTGCTGTTGAATTTATACGGAAAAATACCTTCCATAACTTCAATAGTAGTAGCCTTGTTTAAAAATACATTTTCACTTGTCACGCTTATTCTTGCTAAAACAGTGTTAATTTCAGGTTCGTCATTTGTATAAAAATCTGATAGCTGAGTTATTCTAATAACGTATAAAGTTACTATTTTTGATAAGCAATTATCAGCATATTCACAATTTTTTATTACCTCCCACTGAGTAACCTGGGATTTACCTATTTTTGCATTGTTCGGTAATTTACTCATTCAACTTTCTCCATTTAATCCAGTAGATAGATTATACTAATACTTTGTTAAATAAATGATAACGCAATCATAAAAATATATATTCATAATGGCATGTTATGTAAAATAGTACGATATCCAGACATTAAAGTTGATTTAGGCTGGTTTATATTGGGCACCTCTTATTTCTGCATTACCTAAGCAAGCTAAGCTGTAAAATGACAGTTGGACATCAGCTCATAACAGGAGCACTCTGAAATATAGGGAGAGTAGACCGGCGGACCTTCCCCGCCAGCCTCTCACAGAACTGTGCATGAAGTAGAGTGGGCAGCCAGCGAGTTACTTGTTAAGTACTTTTCCAACAACCCCTCTCCGAACCACGCATGATCGTTTCCGTATCACGTGGCTCTCCAATAATCTAACGTTTTAAGGAGTCACCATCATATTTTCCATATTGGATTTTCTTATGGCATTCATGACAAACAACAAGAGTCTTCCTCTGTCGTTCAATCATTCTCTTTTTCCATTTCGGTAGCTCAGTATTACGTTTACCTAGCAAATCAGCAAGTTTACGTACGTGATGTACTTCAATCTGCTCTTGTGATTTACATAATTCACAAGTTTGTGCCAATAGTCTTTGCTCTATTTCACTACGCTTATTCCATATTGGTATAAGGTTATCACTTATACTTACCCATTTATTCCATTTTAGTGACACAGCACCAAAGTGTGTAATTAATGGTATCTTTGATGGTAAACGATCTACTCTGACTTGGATGACTTTTCGTTTTTCACCTTCGTCGTTTTCAATCATTGCACCAAATTTTCTATAAATTTTCCTGCAAGTTGTTTTGTATTTAGATGCTAAAGTCTTTACTAATGATACTTCCATCACATACTTCAAATAACTTAGTGTGTGAAGGTTGTAGGCCATTTTGTAATATTGTACAATTCCTCGATATTCAGTTTGATACTGAGCAACAATACTGTAAGCTGTATCAAGTGTACGTTGAGGTAAATGTATAGGCTTTCCACAACGCATATATTCAGAACACTTTTTCTGCTTTATATGATGTGGTACACGTAACCCAATACTACCGTTAATACATCGTTGTGTCCGATGATCATGTTTATCATCTGCATGCAAGACGTGTATTTTATAACCTAAAAAATTGGCTTTGCTATCACACGCGTGTGTAATAAGCGTTTTATCTTCATTAAGCATAAGTTTGAGCTCCTCATTGAGGAATTTAGCAATCTCATTTTTAATTTGTTCAGCTTCATTTTTTGGTCCTGCAAACCCTACCAGAATATCATCAGCATACCTAACATACCAAAGACGTCGATAATTTAGATCACAAGAATCCTTAGATGGCATACCCTGCACTAATTGACGCAGTTGTTTTGCTTGATCCCAGTTCCCTTGTTTTCTCATCATCGATACTTGCATGGTTAACCTTAAATATTTTGGATTTGTCTTTCTTCGCTTACCTCGGTTATTTGCTGGTATTAGTATATGTTCCACATGTTTATCTAACCGATCGAGTAATATGTTACTCAAAATTGGACCGATAATAGAACCTTGTGGTACCCCACTATGACTCTTATTGTACTTCCAATTTTCCATATATCCTGCTTTTAGCAGTCGATTGATTAGCTGAATAAAACGGTTATCTTGGAAGCTTTCACTCAGTATTTTCAACAACATAGTATGATCAATTGAGTCATAACATGCACTGAGATCTCCCTCTATAAACCATTTTGTACCTCTGCCTTTTTGCATTACTGCTCTTAATGCAGTGTGGCATCCACGCTTTGGTCGAAATCCATGTGAACATTCACTAAATTTAGGCTCATAGTAGGCTTCCAATATTAATCGGATTACTTCTTGAAGTAACTTATTTGACCATGTTGGCAATCCTAACGGCCTGCGTTTACCACTCTTCTTTAAAATATAGATACGTTTTACTGGTGTCCACCGATATCGCTCATAGCGTAAATCCTCTATGATTTTATCGATTTTCTCCAAAGACATACCATCAACTGTTTCAGTTGTCACACCTTCTGTCATAGCACCTTTATTACGACAAAGTTTGCCATACGCTCGAAGGTAAAGATCACGCTGATAAAGTAGGCGATATACGTTTTTAACCGGCAAATTTCTTTGTCCACGTTCACGTATAATGTTAAGTATTGTTTCAGCTTTCCGCATCTTGCGTACCTCCCAATTTCAACATTCAATTATCTGTCACCCTTTGCCCTGTATGTGGCTTTCCCACGCTCCCCGGTGATTCGTTACTTTCACGACTACTACGATGACTCCGTAACCATAGAACTCGCGTTCCTTAGGTCATCCCATGTTCCGTCACTAAGAACTGTTCTAGATCAACTTAGGTTTTCCATTCATCCTCTTAAATAAGTTCACTACTTATTGTTCTACAGCCAGAATGTCACACAAACGAAAGTTTAATCTGTGCTTACCGTAGACATGGGGTTTTAAATGCGATACCCATGGATGTGAAGTCCCACCCCTGAAGATTAGAATTCAAGCAGTTTAGCTTTAACCATATTGATCAGGTGTTGCAAGCCGTTATCTTACACATCTTCAGATAACTCTCGCTTTACATACATGCTCTTGTCCTCCTTCCCTTTCGGGTTAAAGTTAGTTGTTCACCTCGAGGCCATTTATTCTGAACCCCGCTTAGCTCTGCTAAGTATTTCTTAATGCGTACCACGGCGCACCCTCTCGACTCACACAGCTCCCATTATTCGGCCCTTGCTACTAATTATAGCATAATCAAGGACTCTGTTTTAATCAATTGCTCATCCCATTTCTGGTTGACAAAACAATTAAAACTAAATCCCTTCGCTCCATTTCCATTACAGAGACTTCTTCACTACTACGCGCCCCTGTTTTTCGCATCGGTACTCTCACCCTTGGAGTTTAGCTCCTTGGATTTCTCCCTTATCATCGAAACGACAGGTTCCCGCAGTTCCACGCAATAGCCCAAAATAGATTCACGCCACCTCTATGCCGGACGCCACCTATCCGGTAAACAAGCTCCCGATAGATTTATCCCAGGTTAAGTTAGACCCCTGGTTTTGACGTCATTTAAAAGGTTTCGACACTTCATCAGTGGTTCACTTTCGTTCATCTCTCCATTCCTTACATGACATATAATTGTGCCTTTTCCATAACGCTCACTACCTTGCCAAAGCAGCTTATAGTTGTTTGAAGCCTGCTCTTGTAAACCGGCTCCGAGGGGCCCACCCTCATCTATTGCGTAGCTTTTGCACTTAGTTTGCTCTTACTTGAACATTCTTTGTGTCTCTACGGCACACCTAACCCAAGAAAGGTTTTCCTACGTCATACCGCCAAGGATAGATTCCGCTAACAAGTAGCGGGATGACGAATTTGTTGTTTTTCAAATTATCGGTAAACCTAAGCCACTTTAGCTATAGCAGCCGTCTATCTTAGATTGCTTCTTATTAAAAAAAACAAAGCCTTATTAATTAAATATTATAGTTAATAATTACACTCTTTTGACAAATAATTAAAATAGTGTTAAACTGCGTGCATAAAATAATTAGTGAGGTTGCAATGTTAAGCAGTATTATAAAAGTAAAATTAGAGAAAAACTGTTGTCCTTTTGAGAAATTAGAAAACTTCTTTGCTAAAGGGGTATTTCATATAGATGATAGAAAAAGGTTCAAAGAACCTTCAGTAAAGTTAGTTATCGAACATGGATACAATGAAACTTTAACTCTACCAAGAGAAGCAATACCTAATTCTTTCGCTTTGCAGCTTTTATCTTCACTTTATAGAGGAAATGCACTAGCTTTACCTATTATATTAAAATACCTTGTTCACAGGAATTTATCTAAAGATTTTGATGAGATCAGTAAAAAATTACAGGCCAAAATGGATCAAGATATACAAGAAGCGGAGCTACAAAACAATTCTAAAATTTCTAAAAAAATTGAGGTATGCAAACAAGACATTTTAAATGTTCTTAGTGACGGTAAATCAGTATTGAGTGATCAATTGAAGCAAAAATACTATTCTATACTAGAAAATGAGGTTAAAGAATTAAAGGCTGAGATTTCAAAAGAACTAGAAGACTATACTAACAACACTAACATTCATGAAATATATCAAAGCCTTAATAATAAAAAGAAAAACGGAGGATTATTAAAAGAAGTAGCATTAGGATGTTTAGGTATCACTGCTATAATATTAATGCTTACTTCTGTATTCTTCTTTCTCCCAATAATAATAGCCATTAACCCACCCACTCATATGAGTATGCATGAAGTAACGGTTTTTAGGTATATAGCAGTTTCACCTTTCATTGTTATGGCATTAACGCTTATAATAGCAGGTGTAGCTTACTTAGCAAGTTGTTATCTAGAGCATAGTTTTGCAAAAGAAATGCAAGACTTTATAGAAGGACCAAAATATGTAGATAAAGCAACTAATACTGAAGATGTGAAGAAATTAGAACAAGAAGAAACAGAAGTAGGCGATTATGGTAAAAAACCTTCGGCACCACCATACGATGGACCTAAGCAGCCAAGGTTGTACCCAAATCTTTCAGAAGTACAACAACCACCATCATACGAAGAAGCTTGCTCTACCGTGCAACCGAAAGATTCACAACCAAGCAGTAATCTTGATTCTGCTGAGCCTGAGCAGCCAAAACTAGTTATGGATCTTTTAGAAAGTCTTCCAGAACAACTAAACACAAAATTGGGTCCTGTTCTACGTCCATCTAATACAGCAAGAGGTGTAATTTAGGGCTAGAGGTTATGATTGTAATAAAGATATAAAAAAACGGACAAGTCAAGTAAAGTTACAAATGTAATTTTGCTTGACTATCCATTTATCACCACCTAAAGCAGCTAACAAAGCCATCCCATATGACATTTTACTTATATCTAATCAAGCATATTAATAAGTAAGTAAATTTTAATATAATCTTATTATACTTATAAATATGCTGTATATAGCTAACCTAAGTAAGGTTTCCCCGAGTGCTGAAAAACAAAATCAATAGCCGAATTGATATCGGGCCAAAAGCTTGGCAGCGCTTTTTTTTATGGCATGCTTGATGGCAAACCAGAACTTCTCAATTGGATTTAAATCAGGCGAGTATGGCGGCAAAAATAAAACTTTACATCCAACACTTTCTATTAATTTTCTCGTTCTTTCAGACTGACCTTACCCAGAAAAAGTGGAGAGAAAATTAAGACGTTTTTGTCATGAGAATAAATTGTGCAGGAATGCAATAATTAATAGTAGAATGCCTACGTTGTTTGTTATAAAAGATTTCTATGTATTCAAATATGGCAGTTCTGGTTTGTTGAGCGAGAAGTATCAATAAGCAGCTCCCTTTTGAGTGAACTTTTCTGCAACAGAGTTATCGTAACAACATCCCTTATGGCTCATGCTGGAAATGATGTTTTTTGTATTCAATAGAAATTGGTAATTTTGAGAGGTATACTGTGACCCTTGATCGCTATGTAACAGCAGATTTTTATCGGGTTTGCGCTTATTAACGGCCATCAATAAAGAGTCAACAACCAATTGTTTATTTATTGAACTGCTCATTAACTACCATGCGTGAATATAGATCCTGCCAAATATAGTCATCCTTCTTTGGTTTTTATATAAGTAATCCCATATTTTATTTGGTTGATCGACAATAAAGTTTTGGTCTAATATATTGAGAGCTACGACTCTATTGTCCGTTTGTTGCTTCTTAGTTTTAAATTTTCTTCTCAATATAGCCCGAATACCATTTTTCTGCATAACACTTTGTACTGTTTTAATTTTTGCCTAAAGCTTTTAATTCAGCGTGAATTTTAGGGATCTGCATTTGGATGCTTTTTTTGAATATCTGCTAGAAGCCCATCTCTTGCTAATTCCTTACTGCTTTTTCCCTTAGCAACCCATTTATAATAACCACCAGCAGATATGTCTAAAACCCTACATAGTTCCTGTATTTTATAGTAATTTCTATATAAAAGAATACTTTACTCTTTTTGTTTGGTCAGGGCTTTTTTTTAAATGTCTCTTTCTCTTGTTACTCTTGCTAGTTCTTTTTTTAGATCAAATCTTTCTTTGTCATAAGGAGCCTTTGTCTGGAAATGCGTATGCTTCTGACATTTTTCCATCATATTTTCTTACCCATTTACTTAACATACTGCCATCTATGCCTAGATCTTTTGCTATTTTTTTACTTCTGTTTCTTTAACCAGCTTAACAGCTTCTAATTTGAATCCTGCTGCTTCTATTTGCCATATTTTGAAAAAACGTTTTATTTTACTCCAAAAACGTCTTAACTTTCTCTCTACTTTTTCTGGGTAAGGTCACTAGACACTTATGCAGCTGTGCATAGAATGACAGAAGAGACTTGCGTTAGATATTGTTTATTTACTTTCGATCTTTTCTATCAATTTTTTAACTAAGCCTCTTAGCTTTTTACTGGATTCATCAAGCTCTTGAATCTGCGAGCTATGTTCTTTCATTAGTTCCTTATAGTTACCTCTTATGTAGTCAATCATTTCCTTCATCTGAGCAATCATCTTGTTAACATCCATACTACCCAAATCAGGTACCATGCCAGGCATAGCCCCTTCTAACATACCGCCAGCCATAAGCTGCTGGGACATTTGCATAAATGGTTTTAAAGTCTGATTAAGCAATTCAGGATCCTTGGCTAATTTTTCTATTTGCTCTTTGCAAGTATCCATATACTGCTTCATAAATTCATCTTCTTGTCCTTTGTCTATCATAATATGTCTACCTTAAAATACGTATTCTTTATTATATATCGTTTTTAAATTAAAAACAATACAAAATACCTATCACAATTGCATTAATACTTTTTAAACAATAAAAAATGCTCCTTTGCTTACAAATGGTCACATACCTTCTTTAACCATTCCTTATCTTTTACGCTATTTTCTAAGTTTTCATAGACAAATTGATGATAGCTATTTATCCATTCAATTTCATCTTTAGTAAGCATTTGCACATCTATTAGCCTTCTATCATATGGAATGAAGGTCAGTTGTTTGAAATGTAAAAAGCTATTTTCTTGTCTGTCGACATACATCAGATTTTCAATTCTTATTCCATACTCTCCCGGAATGTAATAACCAGGTTCGTTGGAAAGTATCATTCCTGGCGTGAGTTTCACTTTATTGCCCTTTGATATTGCTTGTGGTCCTTCATGTACTGATAGGTAACTTCCTACTCCATGCCCTGTACCATGCATATACTCCATTCCAAATTTCCATAAATGCGTACGTGCCAATATATCCAATTCTCCACCAGTAGTGCCAGAAGGAAAGATGACACTTGCTACAGCAATGTGAGCTTTCAATACTATTGTATAGTGGGTTATTTGCTCACTAGTCGGATTACCAACCACTACAGTTCTTGTCACATCAGTTGTGCCATTAAGGTATTGGCCACCAGAGTCAATCAAATATAGTCCACTTTTCTGAATTACCTTATTCGTCTTACTGCTTGCACGATAGTGAATTATTGCACCATTTTCATTAAATGCGGAAATTGTTGGAAAACTTGGTTGCTTAAACAAATTCTGTTCTTTTCTGTATTCTAAAATCTTTTCTTCAGCTTCAAGTTCTGTACCAACATTACTTTCAAGCCAATGTAGAAAGTTTGTAACTGCCACTCCATCTCTGATATGCGCATTTATAGCCCCAGCTATTTCAGTTTGGTTTTTTACTGCTTTATAAATTAGACAAGGATCTTCTCTTTCAGCTACCTGTTTATCTTTTATTACAGCCATGATACTCATTGGAGTTGTGTTTGGATCTATAACTATTGAATTTAGCCTGTGCAGCGAATTTTCTAGCTCACTAATATCAAAAATATTTATATGATTGCCTAAATTTGCTTCTATAGTTGAATGTTCTTTATCTTGAATAAACAAATCAACATTACCGCTTTTATACAATATAGCACGGCCCAATATACATGGAGTATATTTGGCATTTTCATTTCTTAAATTTAATAGCCATGAAATTGAATTTGGATCAGTTAAAAGCACTGCTTCAGCTTCTTTATCTATGCTTTTAGCGACTTTTTCACATTTATTCTTGCTACTTTCACCAGCATATTTAATAGAATGTAAAACCACTGCTTGTTTTCGATAGTCACTTTTTTTCCAGCTAAACAGGGTATTAATTTACAGATATTCTCATACTTTCTTATATCTTCTATGGTAAAATATTGCAAATAGTAACCTAGTGAGGTGGTCAATGTTAAGTTTGCTTTTACCCATTCGCGTGGATCCTCTTCTTGTATATTATATACTTGAAAATTGCCCCGATCGAGCTGATTGCGAGCTTGTGTGATATAGCGTCCATCCGTAAAAAATGGGCACTTGTTGTCTTTTGTAACGATAAGTAGCCCATTTGTTCCTGTAAAGCCACACAGCTTTGTTAGCTCCTCTGAATACTCATTTAAATATTCATCTTTAGTATGCAACATAAATGCGTCAACATTTGTTTCACACATAAAAGAACGAAATTCTTCGATTTTTGACATATACCTCACGCAAAACTAGCAGCTACTTTCGTTTTCTTATTCCTAAGGTACACTAATATGCTCACTATCGCTGCGGGAGTGATGCCTTGTATTTGCTTTGCAATGCCAATCGTCGCTGGTTTTATCGTCTCCAACTTTTCTATTACTTCACTTGACAGGCCTTTAACTTGTGAATAGTTAAAATCAATTGGAATTTGAGTGTTAATTTCCTCTCGTAAAAACTTCATATCTGCTTCTTGTCTTATTAGATAAGGTTTGTATTTTGCTTCAATTTCAACTGCTTCGCATATTTCATTCTTAGCTCTATTATCCGCTTTGGTGTGTCCCATTTTGTCATTCCAGCGCGTGACGCTGCTTAACTCCGGCCATATTTCTTGTAATTTATTCCAGTCGATGTTTGGATAGCTAAGTAAATCTAATGCCGTTTTTCTTATCCCATCATAAGATATTTTAATACCATAAGATCTAAGCTGCTCAGGAGTAATCGTCAGACTCCCTAACTTCTCTTCAAGCTGCTTAATGGATTCAAGTTTATTCTGTAAAACAGAGTATCTCTCATGCGACACAAGGGAAATATCATAACCTTTTTGTGTTAATCTTCTATCCGCATTGTCTGACCTGATAGCTAGCCTATATTCTGCACGTGAGGTAAATAATCTGTAAGGCTCGATCACCCCTTTGGTGACCAAATCATCTATCATTACACCGATATATGAATCTGTGCGGTGAAGAACAAAGCTTTCTTTTTTTTCAGATACAGAGAGTGCTGCATTAATTCCGGCGATAATTCCTTGCCCTGCTGCTTCTTCATATCCAGTGGTGCCATTAATTTGGCCAGCAAAATATAGACCTTTAATTTTCTTAGTTTCAAGAGTATGGCTTAGTTCTCGTGGATCAATATAGTCATACTCAACTGCATATCCAGACCTCAATATTTCTGCGTTTTCAAGTCCTTTGATACTCTTTATCATTTCATTTTGCACTTCAACAGGCAATGAATTTGAAATTCCGTTTGGGTATACAGTATCATCATCCAGCCCTTCTGGTTCTAAAAATATTTGGTGACTACTTTTTTCTGCAAATTTATTAACTTTAACTTCAATGGATGGGCAGTATCTTGGTGCAACAATGTCATCCAAATACGAAGAAGCTGACCTATGAAGATTTTCTCTAATTATTTTATGCGTATTTTCATTAGTATGGGTAATAAAGCATGATACCTGAGGTTGGTTAATTTTTTCTGTGAGATAAGAAAACGGCACAGGTGGGTTATCACCCACTTGTTCTTGCAATATTGACCAGTTTATAGTATTACGATCAAGCCTTGGTGGAGTTCCGGTACGCAGTCTACCTAATCTAAAATCATACTTCTTCAACGTATTTGCAAGTTCTACTGCAGACTTATCTCCCATTCTTCCTGAAGGAGTTGTTTGCTCTCCTATATGAATCACACCCCGCAGAAAAGTCCCTGTAGTTAGAACGACTTTACTTGTTGATATACGTTCACCTGAGCTTATCATTACAGCTTTAATGCACGGTTCTCCATTGCCATTACTTTCTATAAGAAAATTGTCAACTGACTCTTCTTTTACCGTCAAATTGTTATAATTTAGAATAATTTCCTGTATTGCCTGCTTATATAATTTTCGGTCTGCCTGTGCACGTGGTCCCCATACTGCTGCACCTCTGCTGCTATTTAAAATGACTGAGTGTATGCTTGCTTGATCGATTGCTCTTCCCATTATTCCATCAAGAGCGTCAACTTCCCTGACTACAACACCCTTTGCAACTCCTCCAATTGCTGGATTGCAGGACATTTCTCCTATAGTTGAAATTTTATGAGTTATAAGCAGCGTGTTTGCACCAAGGCGAGCTGCCGCAGCAGCAGCTTCGCACCCTGCATGACCACCACCTACTACTACTACGTCATATTTATGCATGCTTTTTTGAGTAATTCTACTCTACTAATATTCCGATTATCAACGGTTAATGTCAAATCTTGTTATTCCAATGTTACACACTGGAATAACAGAAACCTTACTTGATTAGCTTAAACTTTCTTCCTTCCCTTTTGAAGAAAAGTGCTCAACTATAGGAGAGATAATATAATCGTTCACTTTGTCAGCTATAAGGAACCCTGCAATTGGCGCTATTACTGCTATTGCTCCTATTGTTGCACCTGCTAAAACTGCAGATCCGGCTCCAAGCATTATACCAGGAGAAATAGCAGTTGCAGCTGCAGCAAGACCAACTCCAATTGCAGCGCTTATGGGTGCTGCAATACTGAAAACTGTACAACCTCTTTTAGAATCTATTCCATCAGATTTGCACAGCAAACATCCTGCAAAAAAAAATATAGCCGCTGCTGGAATTATAGAACCAACAATTCCACCTATGGCTAAAGGTGAAAAAGCTGTGACACTTAATCCCAAACCTGTAAGTGCCCCTATTGCAGGGCCTACTAATGATGCTCCAATCACAAATATTAAATGCTCTTTGTCTTCATTCATAGTCATACCTAAAAACTATTACATACAGAAATTATAGAAGATATTCTATAAAAACAAAATGTATTTCTATACAGCCCTACTTCCTTTCTTTATTGAAAAATTTAGAAAAATGTTGTATAATTATTACAGTAGTAGATTTTGGTAAAACATATGGCAAACGCTAACATAGCTCTCAGTAAAGAAATTTTGCAGAATCTTACTAAGTTATCTGAACTTACTAAGCAGCCTGCTCAAGAATTAGCAGAGAAACTACTCGGAGAAGCAATTGAACTTGAAATGGATGACTTTTTATTATCTGTGGTTGCTGATCAATATGATATTGAAAGTGCAGAAACAGTTGATTACGAAGACGTTAAGTGGAGATGTTGATCATAAAGACGCCAAGTGGAAATAAAGCATTACAAAATTAAATTTTTAAAGAATGTTACTGAAAAAGATCTTCCAGCTTTACCGGTAACAATAGAATCAAGAGTAAATAAAGCAATACAGGAACGGCTTACGGTCGATCCAGTGAATCTTGGTGAGCCTTTACACTATAGCTTTAAAGGGTTTAGAAGACTAAGAGTTCCGTATTATATATCATGTAAACACTGTGAAATATGAAGTAACTATCGTTGCAATAGGACATAGAGACACCATTTACGAGAAGGCTTTGAAGATAATCAATAAATATATTTTTCAATAAATTTTACCCTCCTTTTTTATCAAGTTACATAAGTAAATTATACAGAAAATCATAAAGATTATATATATTATACAGCCCTCCTTCCTGATCCATTCTCTACCTTAGGTGGCTTTGCTCAGCTCAAAAATAACTCATTTTTTTGGCTACCCCCCCTATAAATTATATACTATATTATATTTTATATATAATATAGTATATAATTAGGGGAGAGGCGACGAAAACAAGATTTAGAGTTTGAGGAGCCTCCGGTTTAAGGTAGAGAATGGATCAGGAAGGAGGGCTCAGGGTCGATGGACGTTGAGTTGTTTATCGACTTAATTCCAATCAACTATGTTTTTGTAGAAAGTTCAGCGAGCAAATGTTCGTGTAAGTGTTGCCATCTTTAACCTTTTATAGTATTCTTGCATATTGAAACTATAAAATTCAATTTATGTATTTACGTTCTATAACCCCAGTTTTAGAAAGATTTTCTAACTGCTTTGGACATTACAGAGTCTGGTAAAACAACTATTACAAAACATGTACGTATCTTTAGAAGAATCTCGTTTTCATAGGGCATTTCTAGCTAAAGGGCGCAATTTTTGATCCTGAGATATCTTTAAGAACCTGCAAAGTGTACTAACAGGGTCTCAAAATTTTCCCTATATCTCTTTCAGGGCGCATAGGCATTTCAGTTTATCTGATGCCTACAAACATTTATTTTTAAGTCCTGGCCTTAACATGCATCCACTGGCTAGTTATCTACATTGAGCGAGACGTTCGACAACTTAAAAACATTGCAAACCTTAGGTCGAGTAGCTTATCTCTTACTCAAGATTGTGGCACTTCTCATACAACTATGCAGCAGTGGCTGAATATTTTGGAAGCTAGTTACCTAATATTTTTTCTTCAACCATTTCACCAAAGTTTCAACAAGCGTTTAATCAAGATGCCAAAGTTATACTTCTATGACTTGCTTGTTGGCCTTGAAAAGGAGTACTACCTTAAAGGAGCTCTGTTTGAAAATTTGATTGTTTTGGAGATTTTCAAGAAGCGCCTCAATCAGGGATTACCTGCCAATCTATACTTTTGGCGTGACCGAACGGGACACGAAATAGATTTATTAGCAGAATGGGGTGGATGCTATTGAAATTAAGCACGCTTCAGAGTGATTTTTTTTAAAATGTACAGTATTTCTGTGAACTCTCTCAAACAGCTAAGGGGTTATACAGGTCAGCAGACACGCAAAAGTTAAACTTGTGCCAATAAATGAAATAGATCAACTATCCAGAAAGTAATCTACAGTATTTAGATTTGCAAATGTTGCATTATCTGCATTTTATCAGCATAATATAGAAGTAATGTAATGCAGATATTATGCCGATAAAATTTACACCAAATTATACAATTACCTCCAAAATCGCTAGCTGCCTTATAAGAATTGAGGCAGCAAAGGAAAAAGTGTTACATTTACCACTCACTGTATCAATGCTTTCATCTCTTCGTGAAACTGCAAGGCTCTATACGACACACTATTCTACTATGATTGAAGGAAATCGACTTGAGCCTAAACAGATTGAAGAGATTTTAAAGCATAAAGGTCACTTTCCGAGGTATAAGAGAGATGAAAATGAGGTTAAAGGATATTATGCAGCCTTAACTCGAATTGAACAATGGGCAGCAAGGAGAATACCCATTACTGAGAAAGCTGTTCAAACACTGCATGCTCTAGTAATAGCAAGTGGAAAATCTAAAATAAAACCAACACCTTATCGTGATGGTCAAAACGTTATTCGTGATAGCCGTACACGTGCAATAATTTATATGCCACCTGAAGCAAAGGATGTACCAAAGCTCATGAGCAGTATGATTGATTGGATTCGTGACAGTGAGCAAGTGCCTTGCCCAATTATTGCAGGTATTGCGCATTATCAATTTGTAACAATTCACCCTTACTATGACGGTAATGGTCGTACTGCAAGATTGTTGACTACATTAATTTTACACCTTGGTGGATATGACCTAAAAGGACTTTATTCATTGGAAGAATATTATGCCAAGAATCTAGGAGCGTATTATGAAGCAATCAGTATAGGTCCATCGCACAACTATTACATGGGAAGAGCTGAAGCAGATATTACCAAGTGGATAGATTATTTTGTGGAAGGTGTGGCAATTGCATTTGAGAATGTTTTACAGCGTATAAACGAGGAAGGGCACAGAACTGACCAGACTGATCTTATACGTAAACTTGATCCTAAACAGCGTAGGGCTCTTGAGCTCTTTGGGGAATTTTCCATGATTACAGCTAGTCAAGTAGGCAAATTATTTAATTTTAAGCCTCGCACCAGTGCTCAGCTTTGTAAAAAGTGGGTAGAAATGGGATTTATTGAGGTTGTAGACTTTTCCAACAGAGGAAGAAAATACAAGCTTAGCAAGCAATATGAGGATTTGATTTCAAACTAAAAACTGTTTCTAATCTAGAATTCGGGTTAAAAGCACGCACTCAAGGCAAGTAGGACATGAGTACTAGCAGAATGGGGTATTGAAATCAAGCACGCTTCAGAGTGATTTTATTAAAAATGTACAGTATTTCTGTGAACTTTCTTAAGCAGACACGCAAATTGTGCCAATAAATGAAATAGATCAACTTACCCAGTTGCTTGGTTGAAAGCAAGAAGAAGACAAGGAGTACAATTTTACTATTATTTAACTGCTAGTATGGTATGTTAGGCAATCGTGTTGGATACAAAAATGGATAACTATGCGGGAATTAATAAACGCGTTGCAGCATATATAGTTGACCAAACGATATTCCTAGTCTGCTGTTCATCGTTTCTTTCATTAATTTTATTTATATTACCAGAAGAATTCCTTGCCAACTTTTTTAATTATTTCTTTCTTGATCCTGACATTGATACAGGCCTTATATCAGAACGATATGAAATATTAGAAGACTTAGGTACATTACTAGAAAGTTTAGTATATATAGCATTAGAAGTATTAATGATAACAAGACTTGGTTGGACTCCAGGAAAATTGCTACTTGGTATATACATAAAAGATGCAAGCACACTTAAAAACGCTGCTTTAATGCAAGTAGTGATGAGAAGCACTCTCAAGGCATTTTTGTTTGTACCTCTCTATATTTCTGAGTGGTTTTTAATTTTACCAATATTGATCCTAATACCTGCAATATTTGATCAACGTAAGCAGCTTTTCTACGACAAAATTGCAAAAACAGTAGTAATGGATCATAAGTCTGAAGAATGCTATCCAAGATTAAACTATGTATATGTGGGAATAACTAGGCGTGCTATAGCATATATTATTGACCGTCTTATTATTATGGGAATTTCTTTAGTCTATTTTCCTTTTGTAAAAATAATTTTTCACCCTGCTAAATCTCAACTATTAATCATATACATTTGCTTATTTTTTTTGCTATCAATAGTATTCGGAATATTCATAACAAGAAGATTTAGTGGTACTCTAGGGCAATTGTTATGCTGTATCCGTATAAAAGATGCAAATACACTTAACAATATTACTCTAATGCAAGCAACAATTAGGTATGTTTCTCTTGAAGTTATTAGCTTCATATTGAGTTCTTTATTCATTATGGATATATTATTTTTTGATAAGTATACTTCTAAATGGTGGCCTGAACCTTTATCAGACTTAATTTTTACAGCTATAATACTAATTTTTGTATCTGCAATATTTGACAAACGAAAGCAGTTTTTTCATGATAAAATTGCAAAAACAGTAGCTGTAAAAAAGAAAGCAGAAGTAATAGTGATAAATAAACCTACAGGCTAATTTACGTGTTTTGTTTTTTCTATTCAATTTCTGATCTGTATAAAATTTACTTAAAAAGTTGTTGACACTAAAAATATCCGTGTTATAAGCAAGGCTATACTTAGTATTTACATAAATTGTTTACGACCATTTAGTTTTACAGTGAGGGTAATTTCTAATTACACTTAAGGGGGGTGAAATGGTTATAGGTCAGCAACAGTTAACTGGTAAAATAGCTACAAGATATAATACCATTCAGTTGTTACGGTCTAGCACTTTAAAGCAAAAAAGTCTTAGTGATAAAATTAGTGATGTAGGGGTAAGTGGGCTAATAGATGATACAGTTAAACTTAGTCGTTCAAAGCGAGATATGGGAAGAGGTATATATTACTCAGTAGTCCTTATGTATCGTGCATATCGGCTGGTAGATAAACTGGGTTGGAAGCGTGGTTTACAGGTAGTCAATCGGTACTTAGTTACAAAACGTGGACAGGAGAAAACTCTAGAAACAGCCAGGGAACTTTTAGGTGATATAGAAGATTTAAAAGATTTTATAGATGATCTCAAACAAATTTTGTCTACTGAAACAGGAAAAGAGCAAGTTATAGAGGAATATAGCAACACATCTTTACACTTAGCTGCCAAGCAAGGTAATTTAAATGCAGTGAAATATTTTGTAGAAAAAGGGGCTGATATTAATGCTAAGACCAATGGTGATGATACTCCTCTCTACAAGGCTGCATTTGTGGTCGAAATGCAGCTCGCTCGCGACAAGGGCTTTGAAAAACGCGCACAAGCATATGCTGGTAAAGTTTACTCAAGACAGTCTGGCAGATACACTAATTTAAAGAAGGTCTTCTTTATTGTGATTTCAAATTTTATTTTGTTTCCTAAGAAATCCAATTATATATCTAGCAATACTATAAGAGATGAGGAAACTAATGAGCATGACTTACAATGCTTAAGCTTAAAGCATTAGATGCTTTTTACAAGATACAAGGCAGAAACTTATCAATAAGCCCCCATCAAGAATCTTATCTGTTAGCTATATATAAAATTTGATACTCTGACTACAATATACTACTATAGATAAAAGTGTTATCAATGGAGCAAAGTATGGAATTAACAGTAGGAAATAATGTACCATACTACTATAATACCACAGAAGTGGTATTAATGGAGCGAGGTATGGAATTAGCAGTAGGAAATAATGCACCATATTACTATAATACCATAAAAGTGTTATTAATGGAGCAAGGTATGGAATTAGCAGTAGGAAATAATGCACCTGATTTTAGCTTACCAACAGATTCTGGTGAAAATTTATCATTGAGTGAATTTTTTGATAAAAAAAATGTAGTTCTTTATTTTTATCCTAAAGACGATACTCCGGGTTGTAGGATGGAGGCAAAAGGCTTTAGAGATAAAATAGATGATTTTTCTTCCCTTGACACAGTGATAATTGGTGTATCAAAAGATAGTGTTAAGCGCCATGCTAACTTCAAAGCAAAATATTCTCTGCCATTTTCCTTAGTTTCTGATGAGAATGCTGAAATGTTGGAAAAATATGGTGTTTGGGTAGAGAAAAGTATGTTTGGCAAAAAGTATATGGGAATAGAGCGCACTACTTTTTTAATAGATAAAAAAGGTAAAGTAGTGAAGATCTGGAAAAATGTAAAAGTTAGTGGGCATGTTGATGAGGTTCTGGAAGAAGTAAGGAGAATGTAAACTAAAGAATAGGTTAATGGCTACCCATTGCTACATAAAAAAGCTGAAATTACATAATTTTCGTAGCCACTCAAACTTTGAACTGGATTCAGATGATAGCTCAGTTGTAATAACTGGCGAAAATGGTATTGGTAAAACTAATATACTTGAAGCAATCTCGTTGCTTGCTAAAAGCAATGGAATGAAAAAAGCAAAAGCCAGTGAGATACAAAATAGATTCAGTAATGAAGATTGGGTAGTGCACTATGATTTTTTTAATGGAACGGATTTTAATTCAATTGGTATCGCAAAGAGTTTTGATAAGAAACTAATACAAATTGATGGAAAAACGCAATCAAGTTATTCATCTCTGTATAAGATATCCAATGTAATATGGCTGATTCCACAAATGGACTATGTTCTTCTTAATTCTCCAAGTGACAGATTAAAATTTTTAGACCGTATAGTTTCACTGTTTGAAGAAAATTACACTTGCTGCTACATGAAATATAGAAAAGCTAAACATGAGCGAAGTAAACTATTGAGGGAGAACATTTTGAACAAAAACTGGTTCTCTAGTCTTGAAAACATAATGGCCGTTAATGCAGTTAGTATTTTACATATGCGATCGTCTGTTTTAAAAATATTACAAGATACAATTGATAACCATTCCAGTAAGCTTTTTCCGAAGGCAAGTTTGAAATTCAGCAGCCAGCTAACTTTGGACGATACTGCAGAATATTTTCAGAATCGTCTAAAGGAAAACAGAGAAAAAGATTCATTGACTGGTAGAGTAACCCTTGGTGTGCATAACGATAATTTTCGGGTTTTTTGTCAAAAAAGAAACGTACCAATAAATCTGTGCTCCACTGGAGAACAAAAGTTATTACTGCTTTCTATTATTTTATCCAGTGTAAAAGCAAGGTGTATTCATTACAATAAGGCACCACTTCTTCTACTTGATGATATAATGTCTCATCTGGATAAACATTACAGAAAGGCGTTAATAGAGGAAGTGTTAAGTATTCAATGTCAAACTTGGATAACTGATGTAAATCAAGATAATTTCAATAGCTATCTTTATTCTTTCAAGTTTTTTGAATTGTTAAGTAAATAAGTGACAATATTCTTCTGCAAAAGGAAAGAAATACTTACGTCCTTGGTCTTTTATTATATGACTGTGACCTTACCCAGATGATATGAATAAGTATTGCTTGGTTGAAAGCAAGAGAAGATAATAACTTTTCAGAGTGGATAGGTGGCAGGTTGGTACTTCTTTTGAGGCACTTTCTTCTCTTACATGGAGTGTAGGAAGAAGACCTCGTGACCCAGATTCTGCCACCGGCGAGGCTCACAAAATGTGATGACCTCGTATAGGAGTTTGGAACAACCGGTACTCTGATATATTGAAATATGCAATTGGAGGAAAAAATGCGTCACATTGGAGTTATACTAATAGCTTTACTGCTTGTTATCTGCAAGAAGGGAAGCCAGAGTATATTCAAACGTTTTGCTTAAAAGACTTGGATAATTTTATCGAAAATCTTCAAGAAACAGATAAAGTGGCTATAGAAGCAACAGGCAATAGCTGTTTCTTTTATGATGCAGTTTCACCTTACGTTAAGCGTGTGGTAATAGTCGCTCCCGGACAGTTTGAAGTTGTGCGCCGCTCTATACACAAAACAGACAAGCATGATGCAAGAGCTATTGCTTTCTTTCTAAGCAAAGATATGTTGCCTGAGGCAAGGCATAAAAGCAAACAATGTTAGCAGTTATAGTATTTTCTAAAACGAATGATAAACGTCTAAAATGGTATTACCAACTAAAAGGTGTAAGTCTGTACATTGATGCATTAGAGGTCTGAGGCGACTTTTGATGATGTGCCAACAATGCTCTATCGGATTTAGATCAGGTGAATATGTTGGAAGATAAAGCAAATGACAGCCAAAAGACTCTATTAATGACTTTGTTTTGGGAGTTTTATGGAATGTAGCATTATCCATAACTATGGTTGTATTACGCTGCAATTGTGGTTCGCTCTAACCATACATTAAATACATCTTTATTACACCCTCCTGTGAAGGTCATTGGTGCAATAAACTTCTTTTTAATCCATCCACCTATTATACTCACTCTTTCCCGCTTTTTTCCTGGAACATCAGCATATATTTTTTCTCCTCTTGGAGCTCGTGCATATTCTCAGTATAGAATATATTATACCTTTATCATTCGCTTTTGAAAATACTATAAAACAGAAACAAAAGTGCTGTTTATTGCAGCTTTTGGGTAATTTAATAGTAAAAATTTTAGAGAGAAATTTTATACACTATCACTGATATTTTCCCTTAAGTTGACGCCATTGCCTGAACAGATACACTCGGATTTTTTATATAACTATATTTACTATCTTATTTGGTACAGCATATACAGTGCGAACTTTGCTTTGACCGATCTTACTGGACACAGAGTCTATCGCTATTTTCTTCAATTCTTCTTGAGGTAAGTTAATTGCTACCTTTATTGTTGTGCGTAATTTTCCATTGATTTGCACTGCTATAGTTACCGTATCGTCAACTAATAATGATTCATCAGCTTTTGGCCAAGGTTGACCTCCTATTTCTTGCCATAGGCTTTCAGCTAGATGTGGCATGAACGGTTCAATTACTCTGATTAGTATACATATACCTTCATCAATAAGAGATTTTCCAGTTTTTACATCTATTTCAGCTATTAAGTTCGTCATCTCACGAAATTTTGCCACTACACAGTTTAATCTGCAGTTTTCCAAGTCATCTGTAAGTCCGTGTAAGAGTTTATGAATTTTTTTTCTGTACTCTAGAAGTCCACCCGTAATACTTTCATTATCATAGTGTATATTTACAGGTCTCAGCTGCATGACCATACGCCACAATTTATTTACATAACGAGAACAACCTTCCACGCCATCATCGGACCATTCCATATCTTTTTCTGGAGGAGTGTCGGACAACACAAACAAGCGAGCAGTATCAGCACCATACTTTTCTATGATAAAATTTGGATCAACTGTGTTCTTTTTCGACTTGCTCATTTTTTCAACTTTGCCCACTTGAACCTTAGCTCCTTGTGCAATCAACTCTTTTGCTTCTGCGGGAAATAGCCACTTACCATTTTCGTCTTTATAAGTTGCATGGCAGACCATTCCTTGAGTGATTAAAGTAGAGAAAGGCTCTTTAATAGCAAAATAGCCACATTTGGTTAAAGCACGGCAGAAAAATCGTGAGTAAAGCAAATGCAGAATTGCATGTTCTATCCCACCTATATAATAATCAACAGGCATAAAACGATTACATGCATCTTTGTCTATTGATTTATCTTCACTACAGAATGCAGCAAAATACCAGGAAGACTCAAAAAAGGTGTCGAATGTATCAGTTTCACGCTCTGCTTGCTTTCCACATTTTGGGCAATCAACGAACTTCCAAGTTGGGTGCTTATCCAGCGGATTGCCACCACTTGTAAATTCTACATCTGCAGGTAGAACTACAGGAAGGTCTTTTTCTGGCACTTGCACAGTTCCACAATCTTTACAATATATTATAGGTATAGGGCATCCCCAATAACGTTGTCTCGAAATTCCCCAATCATGTAAACGATAGTTTGTTGTTTTCTCACCTATCCCTTTTTCTTTGAGCTTTTTAATGATTACTTCCTTTGCTCTACTTACCGTTAATCCGTTTAAGAATTCAGAATTGAACATTACCCCATCGCCAGTATACGCCTCCTTTGTCATCCCAGTGCTTCGACACTGGGATCCATTGTAAGAATTCTGGATTCCAGCGTCACGCGCTGGAATGACACCTAAGTGGGCTGAAGAAATAACGGGAATAATCGGCAAATTATATTTCTGTGCAAATTCAAAATCACGCTGATCATGTGCAGGGCAACCAAAAATCGCACCTTCCCCATATTCCATCAACACAAAATTCGCTATGTAAAGCAGCAATTCCTTATCAAGAAATGGATGCTTAACGTTTAATCCGGTGTAAACTCCTATTTTTTCATCATTCTCCCCATTTGTTTTTATGTTATCGATAAAGTCCTGTATTTCTTTATTTTTTAAATCCTGCACAATAGGGTGCTCTGCTGCCACTGCACAAAAAGAAGCCCCAAATAAAGTATGAGGATAAGTTGTAAAAACCTTCAATTTCTTATTTAAGCCAACTACTTCAAACTCTATAGTTGCTCCTTCAGATTTTCCTATCCAACGCTCCTGCATTGTTTTGACTTTTTCTGGCCAATTTTTCAAACTTTGCAGGCACTTGAGTAAGTCTTCAGCGAAATCAGTAATCTTTAAAAACCATTGGGACAACTTACGTTTTTCAACAACTGCACCTGATCGCCACCCTTTTCCATCAACCACCTGTTCATTTGCAAGCACTGTTTGGTCCACTGGATCCCAGTTAACCCATGACTCTTTTCGATAGGCAAGCCCATGCTTTAAAAAATCCAGGAAAAATTTTTGTTCGTGTTTGTAGTAATCAGGCTCACATGTGGAGAGTTCACGCTCCCAATTATAAGAAAGACCTATAGATTTCAACTGTGTACGCATATTATCTATATTCTCTTTTGTCCATGTTTCAGGGCTAATATTATTGTCCCTTGCTGCATTTTCAGCTGGTAATCCAAACGCATCCCAGCCAATTGGATGCAAAACCTCAAATCCACGAGCTCTCTTGTAACGCGCTATCACATCCCCTATTGCATAGTTACGTAAGTGCCCCATATGAATTTTACCGGATGGATATGGAAACATCTCCAATACGTAACATTTCTCTTGTTCACTATTCTTGCTTACAGAAAAATCCCATTTATCTTGATAAAATTTTTCAACACTTTTAAAATCATATTTCATATAAATCCAAATTCAATTACAGTTCACATGCATCAAAGGATCAACCGCTTGGCCATTATGCCGTATTGTGAAACACATCTGTGGATCTTTATCTTGTGTGCTTGATTTACCTGCAGATCCAATCACTTGACCTTGCTTTACTTTATCACCAATTTCAACATGTATGTTTTTTAAATAGGAGTACACAGTCATGTAATTATCTTTGTGTTCTACTATAATTAAATTTCCATACCATCTCAGCCCTTTGCCTACATATACAACTTTGCCGGGTGCAGAGGCAACTACATTCGTTCCATTTTGAGCAGCAATTTTTATGCCATCCTTACACATTTCATCAGAAGAGGTAGCTGAAATAACTGTACCTTTAACTGGCATTACAAATTTGCAATTTACCCCCACGTTTTGTGCATTATTGTTATCTTTGTATATCCTGTTTATGATGGCTTTTCTATTTTCTTTTTTTATTAAAGGCTCCCTAATTAAATGGTACTCTCTTGTATATTCCAGCTCTCTTTTTCCGTAAAATTCTTCGCCTTTAAGCAGCACAGGTGCAGGTTTTTGCAGGCCACAGCCTATTAATATTGCTAATAATATAAGAAATGAAGCTATATGCCACATTTTAGATATATCAACTCTCACAAAACTCCAAAATTTTAGCGAGACGTAGTGTTTCACGCCTGTTCGTTACTTTCCTCGTTATTTATTTTACTAGTTAAATAATCCCTCAAATCGGTAAGTTCTTGCAACAAATTCTTTGGATCAAGATTGACTTTTATATCATTACCAAATTCTTTTTGCACTCCTTTTATTGTATATCCTTTATCATATAGCATGTATTTTACTTTCTTTATGGCCTCTATACACTTAAGATCATATAGCCTTCTTCCTTTACGCTTTGTAGGCTTAATTTGATGAAATTGACCTTCCCAAAATCTTAAAACATGCTGTTCCAAATGTAGCTCTTCAGCTACTTCCCCAATCGTATAAAATAATTTTTCCTTATTCATTAATTATTGATTAATTTTTTTATAATTTTTGAAGGCCTAAAAGAAATTGAATTTCTTGCCTGAATCATCACTTTCTCTGATGTATTTGGTATATTTCCTGGTCTTTCCTTCTTTTTCTTAACCAAGAATGTTCCAAATGACGATATTTTTACTATTCCATCCTTTACCAAGCTTGTCTTTATTTCGTTCAATATATCATCTATTATCGAAGCAGAGTCTTCCTTTGATAATCCTATTTCTTGGTTTATATTTTCAGCTATCGTTGCCTTAGTTACTGTTGTGTCTTTTGTTGTAACGTGATCCATTATTGATAAATATTACAATACGTAAATATAATATAGCAATCGACTCGAGATTCAGCTACTTTATTTTTTAGGGTATGTCTCTTCTGTAGCATAATTTAAAATACTAGCAACTGCCAACATTACAAATATTGCAAAAAGCGCCATTTGATGATCTGTAAAAAGTGCTAGCATTGACACTATAATTCCGCTGACAATAAACATAAACCCATTGATAATGGATGATGATGTGCTAATGTATTTTCGTTTCACAATCTCGCTGCCGACAGTAAAATTAAGCATATGTCCTCCCGCAAAAAACCCGAACATTAACATACAAAAGTACACAACGTGGACTGTTAAGTGGCTGCACAACAAAATAATCATTGAAATACCTTGTAACAGAGCAAAAGCAGAGATTACATGCCTTCTATTTTTAAATAGATTTGAGATTCGATCTGCAATTGGAGCACCAACTGCAAGACCAAGCCATAATATTGCGGTTGCTACACCTGACTCCACTGCATCAAGTTCTGAGTTGCTCAGTAACCTTGGAGCCCACAAGGTATTCAGTGCTAAAAATGTTCCAAAAGTAATAGCACCCACCACTGAAGTTATCCAGATATCTCTTAATTTTAGCACTGTGAGTACAGAGCACATTACTGTTCTTATAGAGCTTTTTATTGTGCATTCTTCTGAACTGCTTTCTGGAAGTGTGTTTGGACAAAAAAGCGTAAGTACAAATATCAACACACCAAATAGTATTATGCATACAATCAGATTCTTCCAATCTGCACCTTCGGCAAGCAAGCTAGAGAACAACATTTGAATCACCAAAGCGGAAAGACTTGAAATTGTCTGCACTAGTGAAAACATTAATCCAAATTGGGCAACGGAAAAACATATGCTACTTGTATGAGCAGCACCAATAAAACCAAATGATGCTCCAGTTGCAATCAATACTTGAGATAAAATCAAATGGGAAAAATTATCACTATTAATAAGGACAAAAAACCCCAAGATCATAGTTGATAACGAGAAAAAATAAATTTTTTTACTGGAAAAAACATTAAACGTTGCCCCACTAAAAAATTGTAAGATAGCAAAAGTCCAAGTATATACTGAGTTAGCTAGCGCAACTTGCGCGATTGTAAGTCCAAGTTCTTTTTCAAGATTCACACTTATAAAAGTATAAACTATCTGAATATTGCTGAATATAACAACCAAGTTACTGATCAGCCAAATGAACCAAGCCTTAGCTCTGCTTTCCATAAGATTTATTTTTATAAGTAATCTATTAGAAATTTAACACTAAGTCTCTTTTTAAGCTATTGTTTCCTGAATAAGTGCTGGACTTGACTTCCTTTAGCTTTATTGTACAATTAAATAATTTTATCCTAGGGTTAGATTAATATGGCACCACGTGAGTCTCAATTCAAAGAGTTTAATAATATCATTGCAAAAATAAGTGATAACATTAATTCCGGTAGGGTTGGTCATGCTGAAATTTATGAGGAAATAAAAAATCAGTTAAGAGAAAATCTTAGTACTATATATGAAGAGTGGGGAAGTAGTCAATTTGATCCAAGTTTTAAGTTCAAGTTATCTGGTGGTTTGTATGGCACTACGGAGACGACGCTATTACATAGCGCAATTAATTGCAGAGAAAAAGAAACTGCATGTATGCCATTGGTTCAACGTCTATTAGAGAAAGGGGCTGATCTTAATGTAAGAGATAGCTACAATAGTACTCCACTAAGTGAAGCTGTTTACACCGAAGGAGACAATAATAAAGAAGTAGTAAAGTTATTGTTAGACGCTGGAGCAGATCCAAATGCAATAGACGATGGTGCTACAGATTCAAGAACCCTGTTATCTATAGCGTGCCGTTATTCTGATGAGAGTCTTAATGTAGAGGCAGCAAAACTTCTATTAGAAAATGGAGCAAACATTAATGAAGTGGTAGATAATAAAGAAAATACTGTTTTACATCAGCTTATTCGTCAATCATTTGACATAAGAGAACAAGCTTTCAAAAAACAACTTACTGACTTAATAGGACTTTTTATAAAATATGGGGCTAATATTTATGCTAGTAACAATTTTAGTAAGACTCCTGAAGGTCTTATTGACGTGCAGTTTCATGGTCATCACATAAATGATAAGAAATTTGTCACCTCTATACAAAAGTTTTTAGAGAAGCAAAAGGACTCAATAGAGTACCACAGAAAGTTATTTGAGGTAGTAGAACAGAATAAAGATCTTAGATCACTTGCTGATATTATAGCAGGAAATGGTCTAATTGGTGTAATGGGCATTCAAGTTTGCAGCAAAGTGATACCTCAAATACTTGGAATACCAGATATAAAGCTTGTCATTAAAGGTACTATTGCTGAAGGTGAGGTTGAGCAAGAGTTCTCTCAGGGAACAGGATGGCCTGTTATTGAGATTGAAGATGGTTCTCTTAGATATTATGACTTATTCGATAAGATTATTTCTTGTTTTGAAGATAATCCTGTAGTCAAAGACCTATCATCTCAAAAATCGCAAATCTTGTCATACAGAATATTTCGCTATATCAGGGAAAACACAGAGGCTATAAAACAAGAGCTTTGGGGTGAATCCAGAGTTAGTAGTGCACCGACTGAAGTAAAGAAAAAGGAAGACAGCATAACAGAAGAGTATGTTGCACAAAAGCCTAATAAAGATGATCAGGATACTGTAAAACAGCATGGTAAGGAAAAATCAAAAGGTAATGCTGCTAAAGAAAACAGGAATGAGATAAGTGATACTAGTTACACAGATAAAAAACCTATGGTAACTGGACGTTCTACTTTTAATTCTGGTGTTTATTCTCAAAAAGAGCCACCAATATTTTCTAGAAAACAAAAAATTGCAATTGCTGTTGGTATTGTTGCTGCACTAGCAACAGCTTTGGTCTGTTATTCAGTTCAACTACCCATTTTGGCAATAGTTGTGTCTGCATTAATAGCCGGGGTTGGTGCTTACATGGTGTCAAGTAAGCTCTACGATGTTTCTATCTGTAACGGTACTAACCAACAGCCTGGTTTTAGTTGCTTTATGTAAAGTATCAATAACTTGAGATATAGCTGATTCACTTATAAAACTCCGTGGCTTAGGGTTTTGTTCTTTTAACCTATCAAGATTTCTCCCCAATTGTTCTAATACCAATTCTCATTATTAGTGAATCAAATAAGAGGCATTGCAGAGTTGTTTAATTGTGGAGTGAGAAAGAGAGGCAATAAATTTGCACAAAGCGCTCTCAAGCAGAGCAATTGTATCATAGATTTTATTGCGCAAAATGTTCTGTTTTATGTATAACCAAAACCTCTCAACAGTCAGGTGAATATGGAGGTAGGTATATAATATCAATATTTTTAGGCACCTTTAAATTTTTTGACTTATGCCAACTAGCACAATCCATGATAAGAAATGCTTCCCTTGTTCCTAAATATTGTGACATCTGCTCAAGGAATATATTCATACAATCAGTATTGACGTTTGAGCCAGAACTCTCTCCATTTCTGGTGCACTATAGAGATAAAAATTTTCCTACCTAGTTTTACCTTAACCTGTGTCCTAATGCCTTTTTTAAACCACCCGTGTCCAATCTTTGAATGTGTGCCAAACCGCGGTTCATCGAAGAAAAACAGCTCTTTTTCAGGATACATGACAATAGTTTCATTAAGATTTTTTTTTTAAACTCCTCTTGTTTACTTTTATCTTGTCCGTTATGCACTGGTCTTGGTGTGATATATGAGAATTTCATTCTTTGCATATTACGGTGTACTGTAGACTTGCTAAACCAAACCTTTCCTGAATTCTTATTTTCATTTCTTTTATAGTAATATTGGGGTTTTCCTCTATCCACACCTCAACTTGTTCACGTTGACTTTGGTTCAATATAGTTTTTCTACGGCGTTGAGGTGGAGCAAATAATTTTTCTTCTCTGCCAAATTTTAGGTCATACAGTAAGTGCCTTTCTTGAAATGCAACATATTTTTGCTACGGCTGTTATACTATGCTTTTTTGCTGCAATTACAGCATTTAGTTTTTTTGCAACATATGCATTATTTCTTACTTTCTTCAGCATTTCTTTTGCTCACTTTTTCATCCAATAATTTTGATCTTAATGCCATTTAAACCTCGCTATTTTACTTACTCCAGTATGGCTTTTTTCCATTATTGTCTATCCGTTACTTGTATAGCGGGAATTGGTATAACTAATTTACTTATCAACATATCCACTAACTATAATCTGTATACCGCTACACAGTTAGAAGTATTTTTTGATTTTACAATACAGCTTGAGATTCAATTTTTATAATTTTCTTGTTGACTAGCCAGACGGTACCTACCTTCTCGGCTTGCTGCTTTTGATAAAGTGTGGTTTTCAAGACAATATCAAATAGATCCTATTAAAAATCAATCGAATCTTCACATGTTTGTTCTTCATAAAAGAAGTTCAATGTTATCGTAGTACCAAGTTTTGCTTCACTTTTAATGTCGAAAGTTCCACCCATTAACTCTACTAATTTCTTGCTTAGCGGTAATCCGATGCCCGTACCTTCATTTCTATATCCCGAATCTGCTTGGCCAAAAACAGACATAACTTTATATATATCCTGCTGCATTATTCCTATTCCATTGTCATGAAACTCAATAGTTAATAAGTTTTTTTCTATATTTTCTTTTATCACCATTCTTATTAAACCATCTTTGGGAGTAAACTTGATTGAGTTTGATAATAAATTTATTATAACTTGTTTCATTCTCTTAGGATCTGCAATGACTAATAATTGTTTATTAGTCGTCTCTTTTTTTAAATTAATCCCGGCTTCTTTTAATTTAGGTAATAGCATATTTACGCATGAATCTATTATTTTGTTCAGGTTAAACTTCACTTTTTCTACTGTTAAACTACTTGATTCAGCTTTTGAAAAATCTAACACATCATTAATTAAGGTAAGTAAGTGTGTTCCTGCATTATATATATCGTCTGCATACTCCTTGTATTGAGAGTTATCCATTGAACCTAAAGTTTCATTTTTGATCAACTCCGCAAATCCAATAATAGCATTAAGAGGTGTGCGTAATTCATGTGTAACGCTTGCAAAAAATTTTAGCTTATTTGCATTTTCTTGCTCTAATGCCTCTTTTATCTGCTGTAATTCAATGTTAGTTTTATGTTGCTTGGCTAGCATTTGGGTATTAGAAAATTGCAAATAGAACATTATTAATATTAAAATTATTAACAATAAGCCCAAAAATGTTAAAAATAGGCCATATGCTATAACATAAGAATTATTGTAGTTTCGAAGAATCTTCAAAAAAAACGAAGGTTTAACGCTATTTTCATGGAATATAGGAAAAATAGAAGTTAATATATTTCCTGTAGTATAAAATATTTCTTGGTTACTTAATAGTTCATCAATTTCATCGTTTGTAAGTAACTGTTCATAATCATAATCTTGAGTGTTAAAATTACTGAATATTATTCTGCTGTTTTGATCATACAGTATTAAGCTGAAATCCTTTACTTTGCTCACTGATTGTAATAATTCAGCACGCAGTTTTACCAGTTGGTTTATGTAGTCAAAATTTTTGTATTTAATGTGATGCTTTTCTATTAGTAAATAATGGTATTTTTTTATTATGCCATTTTCCAGTATACTTTTTAAGTTTACACTTGAATCACGGTAAGAAGAAAGGAAATTACTCCTTAGTAAATAATTACAATATATCACACTGAATAAAATCATAAAGATCGATGAGAGTAATGCAATAACTTTTGTGTATTTGTTTTTCTCCAGCGCAGAAAACATTGATTTACCTAGCTTATACATATTCTTCTTATTGTGAAACAACGGTTTTTATGTTATTAATAATAAAATTTAGCATATAATATTTTATGACAATTTCTCCTATTTTGCCAGTTTATTCTCCTGTTAACATAAATTTTTCTTATGGTAAAGGTATTTACTTGTATGATATTGACGGTAAGCGCTACGTAGATTTTCACTCTGGAATAGCCGTTAGTAGCTTAGGTCACACCAATTCGCGATTAATTAGTGCTCTAAAATTGCAAGGAGAAGAATTATGGCATATATCAAATACCTATAATATACCTGCTGCCAATAATTTTGCAGAAAAATTAATAAACAACAGTTTCGCTGACACTGTATTTTTCTCAAATTCTGGATCAGAGGCAGTAGAATGTGGGCTTAAGATTGCTAGGGTCTATCAAAACGGAAAAGGCAATAAAAACCGTCACAGAATTTTAACATTCCATGGTGCATTTCATGGAAGAACCTTCCTAACTTGTGCTGCAAACGATAAACAGAAATTTTCTGAATTACTGAGTCCCTGTATTGATTGGTGTGATAATATCGAGCCCAATATTGAGAGTGTAAAGAAAGCAATTTCAAGTGGTATAGGCGTTATATTAATAGAACCAATACAAGGGCAAGGTGGTATCAAAGTAATGAATGAAGTCTTTATGAAAGAACTAAGAAAGCTGTGTGATGAAAATGACATATTGTTATTTTTTGATTGCGTACAATGCGGTGCTGGTAGGACAGGAAAATTATTCGCATACGAACATATAGGAGTGGAACCTGATATATGTGCTCTTGCAAAGGGAATAGGAGGAGGCTTTCCGCTAGGGGCTTGTCTTGCAACTGAAAAGGCTGCTAAGTATATGGCGGTCGGTATGCACGGTTCCACTTTTGGTGGCAATCCGCTTGCAACCTCAGTAGGTAATGCTGTGCTCGAAGAATTGCTCAGTCCTGGCTTTTTGAAAAATGTTGAAATTAGAGGTAAGTATTTAAAAAATAAATTAGAAGACTTAGCAAGTAAATTTCCAATAATAGAAGAAGTGAGAGGGAAAGGGTTAATGCTTGGAATAAAGGTGAAAGCAAACAATAAAAAGTTTGCAGAAGAGCTAAGTTATCGCGGCTTGCTTACTGTTGGGGTAACATCAGATAACGTTGTGAGAATTTTACCTCCACTAATTATCACCGAGAAAGAAATTGATGAAGGCATCAAGATTTTGACTCAATATTTATCTGAGAAATCTTCTAGTGAAATCAAGCAAATACACACGTAAGATCTGGCTGTTTACCAACTGTTGTTTGTACCGAAATTATAGTAGTAGCTACTTCATTCATGCATTTTACCTTATCTTGCTCTTTTATCAATGTAAGTCCATTTATATCACTTAGTGAGTCAAACTTTGTTGCATCCTCAAATATAAATGATTGTAAGATGCTTTTTGGAACCTGGAAGAAAACGCTATTACCAAATGATAATGTCGTTTCTGATAAATCCTGTACTAAATCGTTTCTAAAAACGCATTTCGATAATCCCTCTAACAGGATTGGTATTCCAAAAAGAAAAAATGTCCCTTTCACTAAATAGGTCGTTATTCCACATAATAATGCACCACACAAAAATGCTAGCGGTCCAAATGCTATGAAACCGCAAAGTGATGGCAATAGCATAGTATGGCCTAATGATATTTCATATATAAGCTTCGCTGAAACTATAAGTCCGATAAATAGCATAGCTGTACCCAAGACCATCCTTTGTCTAGAATGTTCTTTCCAGTTCTTGCGATACAATTCAGAAAAGTTATTGTTAACTTTTACTTTAAAAATATTATGGTTAGTTTTTAATTTAAGTTCTAAACCAAAATTTTCTTCCAACTCTGGAAAAAAACCTCTCAAAAGATTGTCCCGCTTTGAAATTACTCCATGACGCCATTTATGGCAATCTATAACTTCATCAATTACCATACTAATTTGATTATTGATCTTGTATAAATTGCTCATTTTATATGAACATCCACAATAATGCTTTTTTCTAAAGTCTGCGCAGCTTAAATTCTTTAAATCGTACAAAAAGTCTTTAATTTCTTGTGCTGTTTTATTAGCATCATCTCTGCAACCTACGGCTTTCAAAACTGTTGCTAAATGCTCATTTTCAATGCGAGAAATCGTTTTATCTAATGCATATATATATTGTTTGGATTGAAAATATGAGATGATTTTTTCTTTACACCTATCTCCATTGCCTTCGTACAAACTATTTTGTGTAAAACTATCATCATTTTCTCCGGCAATTTTTAATACATGACTTAACATATTTTGAGCCTTCACACTACTTTCAAAGTAGCAGTTTCTGATTATATGTACATATGCCTTTGCATCAGCATTTTCAGACTTACCTACATTATACGCTTTAGCTAAAAAGACTAAATAGTCAAATCCTGCCCATAGATAATACATGGACTTTACAATAGCACTTCCCACAGAAAATAGAACTGAGCGTGTGCAAGATAATTTACCGTTGTTTTTAATTCTGTCTTCATATGAACAAAGATATTTTTCTGTGCTTTTTAAAATCTTACGTAAATCTTCTTCTGTCTTTCCTACGTCAAAATCATTTATATCATGTACTTTTTCATACACCTCTTTTATCAAATCCTTTGAAAATTTTTTCAGAGCTGCGTCATCGATATTTCCTAGTGCATCCATGTTTTCGCTAATATAGATCTCTATTTTTTCTCCAAGCTCTATTCCCATTCTATTTTTTATTAGTTTATTGTACCTATCAGTGGCTGGAAATAAAACCTTTTGACAAAAATCCTGCGGTGCGCTTTTTAATTTTGCTAAAACTTTATCTACAAATAACTCAATTTTTTCACCTCCAGCAGCAAAAAACCAAGGTTGCCTGTTAGGATTGCGTTCTCTATTTCTTCCCAAATTCTGCAAAGCTTCTGCTGGATTGTTGAACTGACTAGTTGAATCTGTAAATATTGATGCAACGTGATTATACTCACTATCGAAACCACGACTTTTTGATTCGTCTATAATTGTTGTCAACGCATATTTAGCTAATGTATTTAAATCGCCTTGGTCACAATTACAATAGTCAGCTTCGTATTGACTTTTGCTATCATGCATGATTTTAAAGAAAGGTTTATCTTGTCTAATATCAAGATCATTTTTTCCAAATCCTGCAAAAATACATTTATTTTTTTCGCAGAAGTCGTTTAGGTTATGTAGTACATCCCCCTGTTGTTCTATGAAACTATGTAACTCCTTGCTTAAGTGCCAGTTATCAACTATTAGACTGCGTTGTTTATCATTGCTTTTACTCAATGCTTTAATTACTGTCTTTATCTGTGGTAAAAGCTCATCCTTAGCGAATTTCTCACTAAAACCTTTTTTCTTTAGAAAATCTGTAATGCTGCTATCATTAGCAGTACTAACCTTATTTTTAACCTCTTCTATTAATCCACCTAAATCTTTTCTTCTTTGTTTATCCAAAGCGGTGTTATCGCATTCCACTAAATACGAAAGTGTAAGATCAATCATTGAGTGCATTACTCTGTATTCTAGATACTTAGCAGTATTGCTAAAATCTACCTTGTCTTTCAATTTAGATATCTGTTCTTCCGTTAGACCAGGGTGTTGCTTTTTAACGCAGTTTATAAAGTTTGATTGACGTAATTTGAGTCTGTAATCTTGGTACGACATCCCTTCAGGCTGAAATTTATTATAAACTTCATAACGCGTACCATCTTCATATACCAAATTATTCTTACCTTGCAATGCAAAGCTAAGGTTAATTATGCTATTCACATCATCAACTAGAATAAGAGCATTTTCCCCAATTGGGCTTTGTACGTTCCACCTTACAGATTCCAGCAGATTATCAGAGTCAACAAGTTTATTGTAATTAAAAACTTCTTCACATTCTTCAACATATTCATGAGCTGGACTAGACTTTTCCCTAGTAAATAAGCTGCGCACGTTAGCAGCAAACCTAAGGAGCAGTTCTTTTGATTCTACTCCAGTTATTTTGGTCAACACCCACCAAATTGGCAACATTACTATAGAAAGTATAACGAAAGAAATTGTAAAGTATAGATTATTAATTAAAGCGGAATACAGCCAATAATCTGAAGTTAGACCAATTATTGCAGCAACATTACTATTTATAATAGGGAATAATGTAATTAAAGGTATTATGGTAGCAGCAACATTCACCACGAATGCTCGATTGAATTTTTCTCTTTCATTAGTTTTTGCAATAACATTTACTGTTTTGATAGTGTCTGCAATGCAGCGTCTACTTGATCTTGTAGGACTGATAATTTTTCCACATCTGTTTAAGATCCTTTTCTTTGGTGTTGCGGTTAGGTAAGTCGTAGGATATTCCGCATCAAGTTTGCACATATTTTCAAAGGCCTGCTGCTTGTTAATGCTATCTGCTTCATCAACACTAACCCACAATTTAGGCTTTTCACCGTTTTGCTCTTCAAATTTTCGATCATTCTCTTGCTGTAAAAGCAGATCATGTGTTACTATAATTGTTGTAGGTTCAGTGACTTTCAGCGCATCTTTAATTTCTTGCACAGTTTTAGGTGTTTTAACATCTACAGTAAATGCACCATCTATCATTTTCTTAGCTTGTTCAACTAAATTACCATTTGGCACTGCAACTAAATGGTGATATCCTGCTTGAGCTAGCGCATGACTCCACAATCCAATATCATAAGTCTTGCCAAACCCAGTTTCTGCATCAATCATAGTATTACAGTTAGTGATGGAAGAACTTTCTAGATGCTTTAGCATCTCTTCAACAACAGGTTGACGACGTTCTACTATTATAGATTCTTTGTCACTGAAGAGCTTTATAGATTCACCTTGTAGCTTACTATTAACTTCCTTTAAATGAGGGATAAGCTCTTTTATTTGATTAGTAATACATTGACTCATATCTTCCCACTATCAATACAATGTATTCCATAATACATTGTATTGATAGAATTACAACAAACATTTTTAGGTATTTTATGCCTTATAGACAAAAAATCCAACATTAGTTATCATCTTAATATGAACGACAATCTGGTATGCCTCGGAATGATTACTTCTCCTCACGGAATTAAAGGAGCTGTTAAATTAAAAACTTTTACCGAAAAACCTGAAAATATCTCCTTATATGGTGAGCTAATAAGTGGTGATGAGAATTATAAAATAGACTTAGTATCCGTCATAGGTGATAATCTAGTAATAGCTACAATCAGCGGAGTAAATTCCCGTAATGAAGCAGAGCTTTTAAGGAATAAGAAGCTGTATATAGAAAGAAGCAAGCTACCGAAGCTAAATGATGAGAATGAATTTTATCAAAGTGACCTTGTAGATATGGAAGTAAGGCTGGAAAGTAATGAATTATATGGCAATGTAAAATCTATATATAATTTCGGCTCAGGGGATATATTAGAAATTTTAGTTATCAGCACAAAAAAACGCATTATGCTGTCTTTTACCAAAGAAATGTTTCCGCACATAAACATGAAGGAGAGGTATATGGTGCTCAATATGCCAGAATTTATTGACTAATAAAGACTTTGATATTTATATAAAGCTATTTATAATTGTAAGATCGAACTGAAAATGTAATTATGGCAGAAAGAGCTAACGATATCAGACCAGGTCAGGTGTTGGAACATAACGGCGGATTATTTTTGGTTGTAGGTATTATGCATACTCAACCTGGTAAAGGTGGTGCATACATACAAGCTGAAATGAAAAACATTAAAACCGGAGCAAAACACTATGAAAGATTTCGCTCTGATGCAACAATCAGAAGAGCAATTTTAGATGAAGAGGAGTATGTTTACCTTTTCACTGAAGGAAACATTGTAAATCTTATGCATCCAAGTAATTACGAGCAAATCACTATAAATTTGGACTTATTGGGAGAAAAAAAGATTTATTTGCAAGATAATATGAAAATTAAAGTAGTAACTTATCAAGACAAAATAATTTCTGCGCATGTACCTGATTATGTTACACTTGCTGTGAAAGAAACAGAGTCTGTTATTAAAGGACAAACTGCTACTGCTTCTTATAAGCCTGCAATTTTAGAAAACGGAATGCGCGTTAACGTGCCTCAGTTTATAAAAGAAGAGGATAAAATTGTAGTATATACTCCAGATGACAGCTATTATGAAAGAGTGAAAGAGTAAAAGGAAGAATGTCCATCTCATCACCACGAATTAATGTGATGCTTGATTCTGTGCGTAGTGCTTCCAGGCAGCTTATGCGCGATTTTAATGAATTGCAAATTTCTAATGTTAAATCAGCAGACTTCATTAATAAAACTTATTCAAAATCCAAGCAAACCATATACGATTGCTTGCACGACTACAAACGAGACTATGGGTTTATTTCCGAAGATGATACTGACCAAGAAATAAAAGATAACGGTTACACTTGGTTTATTATGCCTATAGAGGGCAGGGAGAACTTTTCTAGTTGCATGGTTTATTTTGCAGTATCAGTCTGTCTCATTCATAAAAATAAAGTTGTGGCAGCTGTAATTGATGCTCCGGCTCTTAGAGAAACTTTTTGGGCAGAAGAAAAGAAAGGTGCTTTTCTTGAGGATTTTAGATCTCGTCATATAAAAATGCGGGTGAAAAGCCGTGAAGGGGGTCTAATAGATGTAAGTGGTAATTTATTAAATAAATTGCTGCCTGGCAATAGTAATGTACGCTCCATCGGTTCAACAATTTTAGGCTTTGCGTACCTTGCAGCAGGAAGGCACAGTGGAATAATTTACTCTGGAATTAACAAATATAAAGCCTTGCTCGGTAGACTTTTTCTGCAAGAAAGCGGTGGAAGGCTAACGGAAGACAACGGGCTAATCATTGCTGGAGATATAAAACTATAGCTAAAGTAATTTATGTTTACCTACAATTTGATAAGCGTAAAACTCGTCATTCCGCTACTTGTTAGCGGAATCCATGCTGAGATACCGCGAATAAATCGCGGTATGACGTAGGGCTGTACTAGCTATAGCATAAACAGGCTACAGAGATAGACAACTTCTCAAAAACTTTTACAAGAGATTCTGTTAAATGTTCTATCATTTCATCAGTATGATAAGGTGTAGGGGTAATACGGAAACGCTCAGTTCCTCTTGGCACTGTTGGATAATTTATATGTTGAACGTATATTCCATGCTCATCAAATAATAATTTTGATGCTCCTTTGGATAACTCTGGGTCGCCAATTATTATTGGAATTATATGAGTTTCTGTTGGAATGAAGTTAATTCCTGTATTTCTCAGTGAGTTTTTTACTTTTTCAACGACTTGCTTTTGCTTTTCCCTTTCAATGTTGCTCGATTTTAGGTGTTCAACGCTTGCCTTTGCTGCCGCTGCTAAAACAGGCGACATAGCAGTGGTGAAAATAAATCCTGGAGCGGAACTTCTTATTACATCTACCAAGCTCTTTGAAGACGCTATATACCCACCCATCACTCCAAAAGCCTTCGATAGTGTACCTTGAATGACGGTTATTCTATCCATCAGGCCTTCTCTTTCTGCAATTCCGCCACCATGTGAACCATACATGCCAACTGCGTGCACCTCGTCCAAATAGGTGATTGCATTATGTTGATCTGCAAGATCGCATATCGCTTCAAGCGGCGCTATATCGCCATCCATTGAATATACGGATTCAAGTGCTATTATCTTTGGTGTTTTTGTGTCTACGGACTTTAACAACTGCTCTAAGTGATCAACATCATTGTGTTTAAATATATGTTTTGGTCTTTTTCCTGATTTTATGCCTTCTATCATTGAAGAATGGTTCTTCTCGTCTGAAAAAATTACTACATTTGGGATAATAGACGATAAAGTGCTAAGTGTTGTCTGGTTAGCAAGGTAGCCACAAGCAAAAGTTAAAGCAGCCTCTTTTTTATGCAAACAAGCTAAGGATTTTTCCAGTTCTACAACCTCTTTTGTTGTACCAGATATATTTCTTGTTCCCCCCGCACCAATTGATGAATTTTGAATAGCGGCAATAACTTTCTCATTTTGTGACATTCCTAAATAGTTATTACTGCACCAGACTATTACTTCCCTATTTCTTTCATAGTCCATAATGTGGGGGAGCCTACCTGGCAATGACGCAAAGTGCATAAATTCACGGTAGCGCCCCTCATCTTTTATATCTTTGATTTTGTTTAAGAATATTTCTTCGTAGTTTACCAAGTTTTCATTCGCTAATAATTAATATAATTATAATAAATTATTAAATGGTAAACTACAATATTTATTCTTCAACTTACTGTTTCAACAAACTTTCTGTTAGCTACAGGTTCAACATTACCACCCTCAAGTGAACTTGAAGGTCTGTTACAGCAATATATGATTACAGCAGCAACTAAACAACAAGCTCCAACTGCTATTCCCACTGCTAACATCTCTAGGCAAACTACAATAGCCGCTCCCGAAGCAACTCCAGCTAGTGCTAGTGCAGAAGCAGCTATAACAGGCAGCTTACTACTTTTTGTACTTTGTGGGTGCGTTTCAACATCGTTATCTTCAACAACTACGTTATTAGAATTACCGATGACAATAATCTGCGGACCTTGTGAATCACCTTTACCTGTAGGTTGATCATTACCCTCTTTACTATCTGTTGTAGTTACCACAGGCTCTTCATTGTCAGTAATATCTTCAGTTGTAGACACATCGCCAGCATTTGAAGAGGTGCTGCTATGCTCATCACTGCTTGAGAGACTAGCATTATCATCCAAGGTGTTTGTATCGTTAACTAAAGTTTCTGGTTGTGGATTATCTTCACTTTCACGCTGGTGATTATCCTCCTCATCACTTGAGGAATCTGGCGTATCACTTGTTTGTAGTGTTATGTATTCAGTAGACTGATTAGCAAGAGTACCTGTAGTATCACTAACATCTTTACTTGAAGAATCTAGCTCATCACTTACTGATGGTGCATGATCATTTTGAATTACAAGCCATTCACTAAGAAGTTTCACAATCTCTCTGAGTTTGCCTCCTTGTTTACTTTTCTCCTCGCCCTCTAAACTAGCAACTTTTGTCTTGGCTTTGCTTAATGCTTCCCGTAAAGCAAATTCAGCAGATGCAGTTATATAAATTTTTTTCTGTCCCACTATAAGTTTTACTGTCTCAAGATCAACACTCTCAAGAACATTACAAAGAATTTCTTCTATGGCCTTTCCTTGGTTAGTTTGAATCCTAGAAAACGGAAACAATTCCTTAATTTCTTTAAGTTTGCTTTCTTGTTGATTCTTTTCCTCGCCCTGCAAACCATTAATTTCTGCCTCGGCTTCATTTATCGTTTCTCGAAGAGTAAAAAGTTCTCTCAAACTGGTCGACCTTTCATTACTTTGTGTCTTTTTTTAGGACGGAAAAAATTAGAAAGTCTTTTCTGAACCGACCCCTTTTTACTTTGTCTCTCCTCTTTAGAGTTGGTCGACTTGTCAGCATCAGGAGTTTCTATTCCCGAATTGGTCAAAATATTAACATCGGAAAGTCCTCCTCCCAAACTGACTGACTTCTTTTTACTTTGTTTTAAATGGACCTGATTGACACCCATAGTAGGTACTCCTAGACGGGTGTGCTTACTAGGTTTAGGATTGTTCAAATACTTGTTAAAATATTCTACACGTTCAACCACAGTCTTTTCACCTTCTTCAAGATTATTCGGACTGCCAATATCAAAAATTTCCCCCGAATTGGCCCATTTTTCAAACGATTCTACCAAACTAGTCTCATCCCTTTTGTTTTGTTCCCTCAAATTGATCGTCGATCCTCCTTTAGAATTAGTCAAATTGTCAATATTAGGAAGTCCTCCTCCCAAACTGACTGACTTTTCACTTTGTTCTTTAAATTTGGTCATTACACCCTCCTTATTATAATTGCCTCTGGGCTTCTTTATTGAAGCCCTTATGTCACCCATAATACCATTTCTTCTATCTTTGTCAAGAAATTTATCATTTCTATTGCTGAGCTCAGAATATATATTAATTATTTCAGAGAATGAAGCATTCTTATGTTGATCTTTCACTCGTTCAAAATATTGTTTATCGCTACTTGAATGGGTGCTTGGAATAAGACAACTGGGTACAGTTAGTACATCATACACTTCCCTAGCAGTCCGGGAAAGGATGTAGCATGTTGCAGATGTATTATTATCCGACTTAAAATTTTTTGGCTTTATTTTTAAAATAAGATCATGATAAACTTCCAATTTGTGGTCATGTAGCGCCGGCACGGAATGTCTTCCTATTTTTAATTGTTTGCCTACATGTTTATAGCCCATAAAATTAGGTGGTAATGAAGGTATGGAATCTGATCGATCAACTACTCTAATAGTCTTTCTTCCGAAGAGCTCATTACAGACTTTAGCAGCATTACGGTTAAAAACCCTTGGTGCACCAAAAGTTGCAATATGCAAATCTTTTGCATCCTCTGTTACACTTAAACATAGAGCAGCTATGTTAGCGACAGCACCTCCCATGCTGTGACCTGTAAGATTAATTTTTAAATCTCTGATTTCTAATCCTTGATCGTTAGCATATCCTTTTAATATCCCGTAAAGGCTCTCCCAGGAATTTTCAAATACGGAGTAGAAGCCTAGGTGAATTTTACCACCTTTGGGCAGAAGTTCATATTGACGAATTAAAGGTATTTCAACATCTCTCTTGAAGTCATAAGAATTACAAGTACCGCGGTATGCTATAGTTACTTCCTTACCCCTTATGAAAACATAACCAGTATGTCGAACTTCTTGGTCAGAAATAATGCCATGAAATTGAACAACTTTGTAACCCTCTTTCTCAAGTTGAGCAGGAGTTTTATATCCTCCTTTCTTTAGCTTAACAAACTCATTGTTTTTACAACCACAATCACTAACATAATAGCCTACCATAGCGAAGTTGATCATCTCTAATAACTTCTTTTGGTTAAATCCTGCAATTTTGTTAGATTCCTAGAATTATTCCTGCTTTTACCTTTTCCTGTAACACCTGCTGTTTGTGGAATAGGTTTTCTAAGTAGATTAATTATATATTACCTCACATAAATAACTAATCTAGTATAGTATTAGACAACAATCTTGCCAAGCAAATTATTAACTCTCTTAGCAAACAGACTTACATCATCCATCTCTTCACCTTCCACGATGCAAGCTTGGTAAAATAATAAATGAATCATGTCTTCCAATGTTGGGTTTTCACCATTTTCAGCGTGAGATTTCATTATGCTTTTTATTACAGGATGCTTAGTGTTAATTTCCAGTACCTTTGGCGTGCGGTAATTTAGCTGCTTTTGTTCACGCAAAAAACGCTCCATGCGAAGATCCATAGCACCTTCATCAACTGCTAGACATACAGGGCTGTCAGTCAGTTTTTTTGAGATTTTCACGCTTTTCACTGAATTGCCAAGAACCTTGGTGAAATATTGCAGTATAGAGTCCGTATTTTCTTCAGTCTTTTCTTCATCTTGCTTATTTTCCTCATCTTTTTTATCTTCTTCTGAAGAGAATTTTTCCAAATCAACATCAGCGCGGGTCACAGACTTAAATTTTTGATCTTTATATTCATGAATCACGCTAGTCCAGAAATCATCAACTGGATCAACAAATAGGAGCACTTCTAGTCCTTTACTGACGAATCCCTCAAGTTGCGGACTGTTTTTCACTGAATCGAGGCTATTCCCGGTGAGATAATAGATATGTTCCTGCTCAGGCTTCATTCTGCTTATGTAGTCATCAATGCTGACTAATTTCTCATCACCAGTGCTATGAAATCTGCAAATCGAGAGTAGCGCTTCTCTCTCATCAGTTGGCATAGCTTCACAAAGACCCTCTTTTAATACTGCACCAAAATTGGTCCAGAATTTTGTATATTCCTCTAAATTCTCTTTTGCCTTTTTACCGAGCTCTGATATCGCGCGTTTAGTTAAGGATTTTCTGATTTGCTCAACAACACGATTATTCTGCAGCGTTTCTCTGCTGATATTAAGAGGCAAGTCCGGTGAATCAACAATACCTTTCAGAAAACGTAAATACTGCGGTATGATCTGTACGTTATCTTCAGTGATAAATACTTTATTTACATATAACTTAACAGAGCAACGTCTATCTGGATGAAATAAATCAAAAGGTTTAATAGAGGGAACATAAAGCAAATTTGTATATTCTATTGCACCTTCATTTTTATTATGCAATATCATCCAAGGCTCCCCGCCAACGTGAGCAACACTGCGGAAAAAATCATTGTGTTCCTCTTGAGTAACATCATTTTTTGGCTTAGTCCAAATTGCAGCCTTACTGTTTAACTTTTCACTTTTTCCTTCTTCATTTATGAATTCAACAGGAAAATTTATGTGATCAGAGTAAGTAGTGACAATGTTTTCAACACGAAATTTATCTAAAAACTCATTCTCTTCAGGACGCATAATGAGTGTAATTTTAGTTCCACGAGAAATTTGATTATCTAGTTTACTTATCGAATACTCTCCATCTCCCTTGGATTTCCAGACCCAAGACTCCTCCTCTCCAGCTTTTCTTGACTCTACTATTACTTCTGATGCAACCATAAAGCTTGAGTAAAAACCAACACCAAACTTCCCAATCAGCTCCACAGCTTGGCTTGAATCCTTGCTATTTTTAATCGCATCTAAGAACTTTTGCGTACCAGAGCTTGCAATTGTACCAAGGTTATCTATTAAATCTTGTCTGTTCATTCCGATGCCATTATCAGTGATATATAGCTCGTTCTTATCTTTATTGGAGCTAATAGTGATTTTTAACTCATCACTTGAATCTAGCAAATTTGAATTAGATTGAGATTCATAGCGCAATTTATCACATGCATCCGATGCATTTGATATTAACTCACGCAGAAAAATGTCCTTATTAGTATAAAGTGAATGAATCACTATATTCAGTACTTTCCCTACTTCAGCGTCAAATTTTAAATTTTCAGTTTCTTGTACGTTATGCATTTTGAGCTCCATTATTTGCCTACTACCCTAATAATCTAAGTATTGCACTGCAATCTTTCAAGGTCACGCACGCCAAAATTAATGTAGCCGCCATATTATGACACCCAATTTATGGGATCTCTTGCATAAAAATTCCTTGACACCCTTCGCCAACCCCCTTATCATGAAACTGAAGGTATTCATTTATCTTCATCTGTGCAGATTAAACAGCAAGAAAACAACGTAGTTGGCGTCTTATTTTTAATTTTTTGCACTATGTGCACCTTATGTCTTCACAACATTTCTGGGTTTTTACCTATATAAGCTGAAACGCGCTTATAAGTCGTTTAAGACAGTATAGTACGCCAATTTGCAGGATTAGAGAGTGACAACTAGCTAACACGGGGTTTCTTTTGCCTTTTTTTCTGCTTAGTAAATTTCTTAAACATTTAAGCTAAGGTTAGTTGCACTTAAAAGCAGCTAAATTGCAGCGTTTAAGACTTAAAAAAACGCCAATACAGAAAATAGACAATGACCAGGGCTTCTTTTGCCTTTTTTTCCGTTTGGTAAATTTCTTAAATATTTATAGCTAAACGACAATCGTCATCCCGCTGCTTGTTAGCGGGATCTAGAGATACCGTGACGGTATGACGAGGGAGAACAGTTAGCGGCTGAGATACCGCGAATGAATCGCGGTATGACGTAGGACTGCTGTCATTCCAGTACTCCTTTTTTTGTCATCCCAGTGCTTGACACTGGGATCCAGTTTTCCATATAATCTCATCGAAAACGTTGTATTTTAACGTAAAACATCTATTTTTATGCTTACCAACTTAATAAAATTCCTGGATCCCAGTGTCTGGGCACTGGGATGACACCATTCTTTTTTCTGGATTCCAGACTGGAATGACACCGTCTTGGATGGAAACCAGTGTCAGCTACTTTCATGACACCATCATAAGGTGAAACTGGATTCCCAGTATCTGGGCACTGGAATGACAGGAGATACCGTCTTGTTAGTCAACAAAAAAATTATAAAAATTTCCCAAGTTGCATCATAAAATCAAAAAATACTTCCAATTGTGTAACAGTACACAGATTATAGTTAGTGGATATGTTGATAAGTAAATTAGTTTTATACGCACAAAACAGATGAAGTTTACTTATCAACATATCCACTAACCAACAACATTCAATAAATTTGTGTAAGATACCACTTTACATAAGATAGATAGGAAGCATTTTTGATTTTAAAGTACTAAACCTTCAGTCAACCTCCTAGCCCTGTAGTTTTTGATATGGTTAGGATCAAAAGCACTTTTGGATGTCAGAATACCGAAAATGATATGGAGTAGCTTACGCATTGCAGCACCAACGATGGCCATATTATGCTTACCCTTTTCCTTTAATCTTTGGCAAAAGCTCATAATGATAGGATTGTGATTCTTAGCTACTATGGCAGGAAAGAAAAGTGCCTTACGTAATGTTTGTGAACCGGATTTACTTAATCTGGGTTTGGCATATACAGAGGAACCTGACGTCATATTTCGTGGTATAATTCCTGTATATGCTGCCAATTGCCTGGCATCTCTAAAAACCTCTATATCAGAAACTTCAGCTAAAATAGCTATTGCTGATTCTTCTCCTATGCCTGGAATAGTCAATAGAAGTTGAAAATTTTCCAACAATTCTTTGTGTTGATTTAATAGTTCACGTACGGAGTTTTTTATTGTTTCTATTTTTTGAGCTATATTCATTGCAAGGTCTTCCCAAGCATTTGCAACTTCTTTAGGCAGTCTCTCTTTTTTTTCTAAGTGGTTATTTACTAATGTTAACTCATCTTTTAACGCAACTGAGCAACGATAAAGATGTTTTAATTTTTTCATTTCAGGAGAAGGTGGTGTCCAACTAGAAGGTTCCTGTCTTTGGCAATAATCAGCAATAACTTCTGCATCGGTCTGATCATTCTTTTGTCGTATCAGCTTACTCCTTGCATAAGATTTTATGCAATAAGGATTTACAACACTTACAAAATGTCCAGCATTGTGTAGAAATTCAGCCAGTGCTTCGCTATAACAACCAGTAGATTCCATGCAGGTTTTTACTTTTTCTACATTATGTTTGTGTAGAAAATTCAGTAGACTTTGAAACCATCGTTCTTAAAGCTTCTTTTTCTAGTTTCACGCTTTCCTTTTTTGCTTATAAATGAGAGAAAAACATCAAAGCGATCTTTTGATATATCTATGCCCAAAAAGTTGTTGATCATATATAACCCCATACGTTACCATTAAAAATGAAAAGTAAGGCTAACCTTGTGAATACAGAATTAGAACCATTCAGGTCTTTCTACGATACCGTCCAGCCTATACTTTTGAGAAGGGAATTCTTATCTCCTCTACAGATTTTATATCTAAGAAGAAGCACAGAGTTCCTTCCTTCTCCACCTAATGCTTAAGCTTAAAACATTAGATGCTTTTGACAAGATACAAGTAGAAGGCTACTTAGATGGCAGGGAGGAGCTACTTGAATGACGGTTCTTATCGTCGGTAAACTTAGAGCCATAATAACTATTTGCCTTTTTTCTACTTAAGTTTGGGTTATGCAAGAAGTCTAATAGAGCGAAATATGGAAGACAAAAGATAAGTGCATTCTACGCAGCATCGCTAATTAATAATATCTTTATTATTGTATGAGATAGGTAATTTAGCATTTATGAATTTGTAATGTGTTACGCATAGCTCAAAGAAATAAGGTTTACTGGTTACACGCTGCAGCCAATGCCACAACACTAGGATCTATGTTTGTCTGCATGTTAATTTGCGTTGTGATTTTATGGAGGTCTTCTGTTACCTATGCTAGTGAAAATTTGGAGATACAGAAGGCCTTTGATAGTGTTGTCAAGCATATAAAAGCTGATAAAAAGTATAAAGATCTTGATGTTATTGAGAGAAAAAGTGACAAATTTAATATCAAAATTGCGCAGAATTCTGGCAAGAGTTTTGACATATACTCTACTTTAAAAAAAGCAAAAGATTCCTTTGAGTCAGGAGATAATGAAACAGCTATTTCTCTCCTTAATCAGATCATCACAAAGTTTCCTTATCATAAAAATGCTTTAATTGGATTGGGAAATATTTATTACGCTAATAAAGAATACAAAAAAGCTGTAGAGATTTACACAAGACTGTTAAAAGAATACCCTAGTAACCCTTACATATTAAAAAATTTTCTGACGATAATCTCACAATATGATCCTGATCTGGCGTTGAGTGAAATGTTGAAATTGTATGATATACATAAAAATTATGCTCCTTTATTAGCAAATTTAGGTCTGATTTATATGAAAAAGGAGGATTATGTAAAAGGTAAAGAGTATATGACAACTGCTATTTCCCTTGATGAAAACAATATTTTTTATACCTATAATTTAGCTGTTATTCTAGATAAACTTTCAGATTTTAAAAATGCTACAATATTCTACTTAAAGTTGTTGAACATGGCTACAACTTCGAAAGATGTGAGTGAAAAAATACCTTTATACAAAGTGACAGCAAGACTAAAATTTATAAAACTCCACAGCACGCACCCAAAGATTTCATAAAAGCTTATAGCTTACCTAAATCTAATTTATCGCTATTTTTGTTTACAATAATAATATTGAGCTATAGAATTACATCTAAAGGGGCAATTAGCTCAGCTGGTAGAGCATCTCGTTTACACCGAGGAGGTCGGCAGTTCAAGTCTGTCATTGCCCATTTGCTTAACTGAATGTTAATATTATTAATTACTTCAATCAAAATATAGAAAATGCAGGATAATATAGTACCAATCTCAATAGTAAAAGAGCTGGAAGATTCTTATCTCTCCTACGCAATGAGCGTTATCATAAGCCGGGCTATACCTGACGTGCGAGATGGATTTAAACCTGTTCATAGGCGCATATTATATGCAATGTCAAGGGCTGGATACGATGCTGGTAAGCCATATAAAAAGGCGGCTCGTATAGTAGGGGATGTAATGGGGAAATATCACCCACATGGTGATGCAGCTATTTACGATTCCTTGGTTAGAATGGCCCAAGATTTCTCTCTTCTTTTACCACTTGTTGATGGACAAGGTAACTTTGGTTCGATAGACGGAGATCCACCCGCTTCGATGCGATATACAGAAGCAAGGCTTCACAAAGTGTCGCACTTCTTACTAAATGATATTGACGAAGATACAGTTGATTTTAGGCCAAACTATGATGGAAATGAAACAGAGCCTGTTGTACTGCCTGCAGAATTTCCGAATCTATTGGTAAATGGTGCAAGCGGTGTTGCAGTTGGTATGGCAACCAATATTCCTTCTCATAACCTTGGAGAAATAATAGATGCTTGTATGTTATATATAGATAATCCTGAAGTTACTTTGGATGAGTTACTTGAAGTGATGCCAGGGCCGGATTTCCCAACTGGGGGAACGATTCTTGGAAGGTCTGGAATAAGATCAGCATTTGCAACGGGTCGTGGATCAATTGTTGTGCAAGGCAAGACTCACATGGAAGACCTGCCACAAGATAGGCAAGCAATAGTGATTGATGAAATACCTTACCAGGTAAATAAAGTAAAATTAATTGAGAAGATAGGTGAGCTTGTAAAAGAAAAAAGAATTGATGGCATAACAGAAATTAGGGATGAGTCTGATAAGTCTGGTATTAGAGTAGTAATTGACCTCAGAAGAAATGCTGAAGCAAGTTTTATACTTAATCAAATATTGGGACTAACTCCACTAAGAAGTAGTTTTAGTGTTAACACTTTAGTCCTCAACAACAACAGGCCTGCTTTGATGTCATTAAAAGAAATCATAGCTGCTTTTGTTGATTTTAGAAAAGAAGTATTAATCAGGAGAACAGAATTTCGTCTAAGAAAAACGAGGGAAAAAGCTCATATATATGTAGGGCTCTACATTGCGGTCTTGAGCATAGATGAAGTGATAAAAATCATCCGTGGTGCAAAAGATCCTGCGGAAGCAAGTAGAGAACTTTTAAATAAAGAATGGAAAACTTCAGCTGAGATAAACACAATTATTGGATTAATCTCAGACAGCACAAGCTTTTTGAAAGACGGAGTGTATAGATTAACTGAGCTGCAAACGAAAGCTATTCTTGACATGAAATTGCAACGTTTAACAGGCCTTGAAAAAGACAAATTAGAAGCTGAGCTAAGTTCAATGATCAACCTGATAAAAGAATATATCGCTTTTCTTGGCTCAGGAGAGAAGTTGATGAAAGAAATAAAAAACAATCTACAAGAAATAAAGAACAGATTTGCTGTGCCGCGAAAAACTTCAATAGAGGAATCAGATACGGACATTGAAGCTGAAGATCTAATTCCACAAGAGGATATGGTGATAACCGTAACTATGAATGGTTATATCAAGCGTGTGAAGCTTTCTCATTATAGAACTCAGCGTCGTGGTGGAAAAGGAAAGCTAGGACAAGGATTAAAAGAAGAGGATGTAACCACAAAATTATTTGTTGGGAATACCCACACTAGCCTTTTATTCTTTTCTAATATTGGCCGAGTTTATAGATTAAAAGTTTATAAGTTACCTCTTGCAGAGCCAACTGCACGTGGAAGAGCACTTGTTAATATATTCCCGCTTAGCGATGGTGAAACTATAACTAATATAATGCCATTACCAAGTGAAAATGACGAAAATCAAAACATAGTTTTTGCTACTGCTCATGGGAACATAAGGCGCAACTCTTTAGCGGATTTTCACTATATTCCAAGCAATGGAAAAATAGCAATCAAGCTCGATGAAGGAGATAAGTTAATATCAGTTAAAGTATGCAATGAAATTGATCATGTTTTTCTTTCAACAAGATTCGGCAAAAGTATCAGATTTGTTGTAAGTGATGTGCGTCAATTTAAAAGTCGCAATTCAGATGGCGTAAGAGGTATCAAACTTGCAAAGAATGACAGCGTGATATCCATGACCATATTAAATGGGATAGGTGTAGCAACAGAAACAAAAGAACTTTACTTAAAAGTTCCACTTGCAAAAAGACTGGGGACTGCAATTAATAACTCCATTGATTCTAAATTGGAAAAGACTTTGAATGATTTAGGAATAGATAACGAATTGTTCTTAAAACTTGCAGTGAATGAGGAGTTTATATTAACTATTACCGAAAATGGCTTTGGTAAAAGAACTTCTGCGTATGAGTATAGAATAACTAACAGGGGTGGTGTTGGTATCACCAATATTCTTACTACCAACAGAAACGGTAATGTTGTTGCTAGTTTTCCAGTTGAGCAGGGTGATAATATCATGCTTATTACAGATAAAGGAAAGTTAATTCGTATTTCAGTAAATGATATCAGAATTGCAGGACGTAGCACTCAAGGAGTCACTCTGTTTAAAACAGAGAGTAGAGAAAAGGTGGTGTCAGTAGCGAAAATTGAAGATCCTGATTCCACTGAAGATAGTATTTCTGAAGTTGAAAACTCTATCTCTTCTCAACTGTAGTACAGGTTAAACAAAAAGCGCAAGTTTTTGTTGATTAATACGCAGTATTTAATTTAAAATATATACTTATGGCTAAGTAGAGATCAATGGACAAAAATTTAACTAAAAATAAAAAACCACTGGCAAATAAAGAGGATAAAAAAACACCTCCTGTTAAAGATCTTACTAAAAATAAGAGTAGGAGAGATTTTATAACATTAACTACATGCGCTATGGCAAGTATAGGAGCTGCAAGTGGACTTTGGCCACTGGTTAAGTCTATGAATCCTTCTGCTGAAGTTTTAGCAACTTCCACAGTGGAGGTGAATTTGTCTGGAATTCAGGAAGGACACGGAGTAAAAGTAAAGTGGCAAGGTAAACCAGTATTCATTCGTAGACGCACAAAGCAAGAAATTGAGGCTGCAAGAGCTGTGAATGTGAAGAGCTTGAGGGATCCTCAATTAGATGAGCAGAGAGTATACGAAGGAAAAGATGAATGGTTAATCATGATCGGAATATGTACACATCTTGGGTGTGTGCCGATTGATCACGCTACAAAAGATGGTAACGGTTGGTTCTGCCCTTGCCACGGTTCATATTATGACACATCAGGCCGAGTAATTGGGGGACCTGCACCAAAAAATATGGTTGTACCTGATTATTTTTTTCCCAGTGAGAATGTTGTGGTAATTGGCAAGAAGGCTTAACGGAACTCGTTAAAAAAAACTCACAGGATCAACATCTATTATCACTGCAATACTCGAATTCAAGTTACAATTTTTAATCCAACATTTCAGCTTCTTTTGTATAGATAGACTGTGCTTATTGTGTATTTTTAGCAACACCCTATACCGATACTTATTATTTAAGAAATTTATTGCTGCTGGTGATGGACCAAGAATTTCAAATTCCTTTTTGTCTGCACTTACATTTTTTTCCTGAATACAAGTAGTTGAGCTACTTGTATGACAGAGAAGAGATTTTACTATTTCATTCGCTGCTTTTTGTGTCGCAATCTGATTCTTACCACAAATTATAAGCGCTATTAATCTGCTAAATGGTGGCATTTTGGCTTCGCGTCTTGACTTAAGTTCAATTTCATAAAATGAGTCCCTTTTTTGATGTAGCAATGCTTTTATTATTGAACTTTCAGGATTATTGGTTTGCACTATTACCATTCCTTTTTCATTGAACCTTCCTGACCTGCCTGCAACTTGGTGCAACAATTGATACGTCTTTTCTGCTGCTCTTAAATCAGAATTTTCGAGACTCAAATCTGCATTCATTACTCCAACCAAAGTTAATTTAGGAAAATTGTGCCCCTTAGCAATTATTTGTGTACCGATTATAATGTTCACCTCTTCTTTCAGTACCAAGTCAATTACGTTACTAACCGACTTCTGATCGCTGCTTATCATCGCAGTTTTTGCGTTTGGTATTAATTTCACCATTTCTTCAAGTAACCTTTCAATTCCTACGCCATAAAGGGAAAATGACTGTTCACTCTGGCAATCAGAGCATTTTTCTGGGAGTTTTAATTGATAAGAGCAATGATGGCACAAAAGAGCATTTTTTTTCTTGTGATATGTAAGCCAAACAGCACAATTTAAGCAGGAAATTTTATATCCACACTTTTTACAAACTGCCAGTTGTGCATACCCTCGGCGGTTTAAAAAGAGCATAACCTGCTGTTTTTTCTCTATGGTTTGTTTGATGCTTTCAAAAAGCTCAGAGGAGATCCATTGCTTGTTGTTCCTCATATCTACTACTTTAATGAGTGGCAATTCTGCACCACCGAATCGCTTGGTTAGCTTTACATGATTATAATTCCCGCTTTTAACATGATGAATCGTTTCAAGCAGTGGAGTTGCTGATGATAAAATAATCGGAATATTTTCAAATTTGGCTAAGATTATCGCCATATCTCGAGCATTATATATAATTCCCTGTTCTTGTTTAAAAGATGAGTCGTGCTCTTCATCAATGATAATCAATTTTAGGTTTTTATAAGGCAAAAAAAGCGCTGACCGTGCACCAATAATTATCTGCGCATTTCCACTTGCTATATTGAGCCAATTATTCCGGCGAGTTTTTGGAGTGAGCCCTGAGTGCCATTCAGCTAAGTTTTTTGATATCTGACCGCGAACACGATTTACCAATTGTGAAGTTAAAACAATTTCAGGCAAGAGGATTAAAATTTGTGCACTGTTTACAGTTTCTACCAATTTTGCAATTGCGGATAAGTAAACTTCCGTTTTTCCAGATCCTGTCTCACCGTCAAGCAAAGTCACTGAATACTCATTCAAACTGCTTATTATTTTATCGCTAGCTATCTGCTGTTCAGGGTTTAATTGGCAACTTATTTCACTTATTTCCTGCTTCTGCTTAGCACAAACCAATTTATCTATTTGGTTTACTTTTAACACTCCTCCCATTATCACTTTGGCAAGCATACCAATAGGTATTAAGTTGTATTGCGCAACCCACTCTGCAAATGTAATCAATTTTGGTCTAATATTTGGTAAATCGATTTTTTGCTCAATAAATTTTAATGCTCGACCACTCTTGTCACTATATTTCCAAACTATTCCGATCAAGCGTTTTTTGCCAAATGGCACCACTACGTAATCTCCAAGTAAAATCTCAGTATTTTCCTCAATTGCATACGAAAATAACTGATCAATTGGAAGTGGTAGTAATACATCAACTGTTCTTGTCATAGCAGCCTAAGTTTAGCACTGTTTTGAAAATATTCGTTTGATTTTTGTGGATTAAACTGGTATAGTATTATACTAAATTAATTTGATTGGGGGAGTGAGTATGATTCCAAAAATACGTAAAGAGGCATTCAAAGTATTAGGATTGTCAGAGAGTGCAAGCACAAAAGAGATTATGAAGGCATATTGCAAGCTTGCATTGAAATGGCATCCCGACAAATGGTCAGATAAAAGCCAAGAAGAGCAAAAGACAGCAACAGAAAAGTTTAAAGAAATATCAGTAGCATATAAAATATCAATAGGCGAGATGACTGAAGAATTCATTAGCAAACAGCCTAATGATGATTGGATTGACAACTTGGCTGAATATTTTGAAAACTGGGCAAAAGAATTTCTTAGAGAGCGCTACGGCTCACATCTAAGTGAAGAAGAGGTTGATTTATTTAAGGCTCTTGATGATAAAGATCTAGCCAAGACAAAAATTTTGTTAGAAAAAGTCAAAAATATCAATTCACAAACCAGACCTTTTGATTCATGGACTGGGGAGTCAATATTGCACTACATTGTAAAAAATTCCTGCAGCAATTTTGAATCAGGTTGGATAGAGCTACTTGAAGAAGTTTTATCAAAGTATAGCGCTAACAATTCAATATCAGCTCATAATAGCAGTGTCGAGCTATGCTCACAACTTAACGCAATAGATGTTAATATTTTGATGGAAGGTATTGGCACCCCTTTATATATTGCATGTGATCTAGGTAATCTTGATGTCATAAGTATGCTTCTAAAGCATGGAGCAGATCCTAATACATGTAGTGTATCTGAATTTACACCGCTGTATTATGCTCTAGAAAAAAGCAAAAATGATGTTGTTAAGGTACTGTTTGAACACGGTGCTGAAATTGGTGTAGGTTCTGTAGAAGAAAAGTTAATTATCGGCAATATTACAAAATATAGTCAGAGTACAGTAGAAATGCTTTTACCGTATGCATCTAATAGGCAAAAAAGTAAGATGTTACAATGTATTGCTTACAGTGATAGTGTGGAAACTGATCATGATATTGAAATTGCAAAATTACTATTGAAGGCAGACGCTGACCCTAAATTTTGTGGTCAAGAAGAAAAGGGGGAGTCAAACGCCAGTGCATCATGTTGGGCCGACTTTAAAAAGAAAAGTAAGCTTGTAAAATTATTTAATGAACACAAAGAAAAAGCAACTAACAATAACTTACATACAGTGGAAAAGCAAAGTGCTCAGCCACCTATAACAGATAATAAGAATCATCATTCTCCACAAAAACAAGCTTCAGGAATTTCCCCAAGAGTTATAGGCTTAGCATTATTATTTGGTGCTGTAGGAGCCACACTAGCTGCAATAGGAATTATACCTGAGATTGTTGCTATTGGAGTAGTTGCAACTGCTGTATTATTAGGAATTGCAGGTGCAGCATTAGGTGGTATAGTAGGGTATCTTACAGACATAACAGTAAACAAATGTTGTAATAGTGAAGCTGTTAGCTGCATAACTAACAACTAATGTCATTCAAATAGCTCGTCTAGGCATGTTTTTTTCTGGATTCTATAGTATTTTCTAAAACGAATGATAAACGTCTAAAATGGTATTACCAACTAAAAGGTGTAAGTCTGTACATTGATGCATTAGAGGTCTGAGGCGACTTTTGATGGTGTGCCAACAATGCTCTATCGGATTTAGATCTTACTATTACCCACAAATATAAATGTTTGTTGCATAGCTCTTAATGGCATAACTTTTGCTTGAAATAACTGTTTATATGGTGCAATTTACAGCTTTTAGTTGCTAAAATTATAACTCTTAGTTTAATAATTTTAATCCAATAAGCTTTCAGGTTAATAAAATTAAATTATTTGAGTAAATACAATACTATGTTTTTATTTGTGGGTAATAGTAAGTCTTTTACCCCATCGTTTTTTGCGATGAATTCAGCATATTTTTCCAACAGTTTTGCATCTAATTTATCGGTTTTTGCAAAGTGATTGCAGGCTTTTGCAAATGCATATGCCCGATTTGGGTGAGCTCTATGAACAGCTATGTTATACAACTTTATTACAAGTTTCTCATAACCTCCTGTTTACACATAACTTAACAAATACGTTAGCTTGTCTACCTATTTTGCCATTCTGCTGAACGGATACATCCGAGTAGCACATCCTTTACTTTGTAGGTATACTTTTTTTGACATGCGGTTATATCTTTTTTAATATAAAGGATATATACTTATGCATTATATATTTTTTTGTATGAGGAGTTATATGAAAATGAAGAGATTATGCGTTTTGGCTGTGTTGCTTACTTCATCTCTAGCAGGTGCAGCTAATAATAGTGCAAGTAAGTCAGAAGATCAGTACTATGCAGGTTTAAACTTTGGTGCTGGATGGGGTGGTGGCTTTGTAATGAAACCTAGCGTTGTTTTTGGTTATCATCATGACAAAAACTCTAAGTTTGAACTTGAGGTTCTTGCTAACATGAGTGATATTGCTAATAAGGATACAAGGAAAATAGGGGCTAGCTTATTGGCAAATTATCGTTATTACCCTGACCTTGATATTGATCCCGTTAAACTATATGTCAGTGGAGGTTTAGGAGGATACTTACAAGTAATACCTTTTGGCTTTGGTGAAGGTGGTAAAAGCAAAGATTTAAAACCTCAAGATCCAGGAGCTACCACTACTTCGAGTGCAGGTGAGGTTACTGGAGCTGCTGCAGAGGAGGCATCTGTAGTAGATAAAATACTGGGTTCTATTTCCTATAAACTGAAGGTCGGTGTTGATTATGAAATTGCTCCACAGATAGTTGGTGCAGTTGGTATTGCTGCAGGCGGGCAACTAAGTGGTATAAAAGCATTACAAATACCAGATGCAACTCTGGAGGTAGGAATACGTTATAATTTTTAATGCTGCTAAATTGTAACTTAGTTCATAAAGGTAGAGACAATGTTGAGGATGAAATAAACAGCATTGAAAAAATCTGGAAATATATGAGATACTTTTCGAATATGGTTTTGAATGCTAACTATAGATTAAAAAAATAACAAGAAAAAGGGTAAACTCCAGTATTTGTAACCGTTCACGGATTGTGAGAATGAATAAGGAACTAGGTCCAAAGTGTGATGGTATGGATTTAGTATAAATAATTCAGGATGCTTGTGTCCACTGGTTACATATAAATTCATAAGGTTTTGAGAGTTTTGAGTCTTTTTGCGTAATATAACAAAGTTGTAAAGGTGTAACCATAATTCCTCCTTCGATGGCAATTTCTTATGTATCATACCATCACACTTTGGACCTAAGCACTCTGTTCAACAAGCTAGAACTGCTATATTTGAATACATAGAAATTTTTACAAAAAACAGCGTAGGCATTCTGCTATTAATTATTGCATTCCTGAACATTGTGATTCATTATTCTTTTTGTAAAAAATTTTCTTAACTTTCTCTCCACTTTTTCTGGGTAAGGTCACAGAATTTTTTACTGGAAATCTTAATTTTGTCTTAGCAATAAATCAACTTAAGGTCATAATATCTTGACATTTATTTAATGTTGCTATATAATAGCTATGTACATTTTGTGTACTATAGCAATAAAATCACCCTGTAATAGGTGTATTGGACCCGAGGGCAGTACTCGGCGCCTCCACCATATTTTTAATTTATATGGGGGCGAATAAGGATCGACATGCATAGTAAAGATGGTAGTTTTGCTCGGTTAGACACCACCGCTAAGAGTTCATAATTTAAATGCAAACGATAATTTTGCTGCTGAAGACAATGTTGCAATAGCTGCTTAATTTAAGCACTATAACTTCATTGCTATAAGCACGGTTCAGGGAACGCCGGGTAACAGAAGTTCCCCAAAAATTTATGTATGTGAAAGTTATATGGAGCAAACAGATTACAAAAAATTGCTTAATTCTGCTAAGTTTCAAGTTATCAAAAAGACTTTAGATGTTATATCAGGTAATGGTTTTATCCCTCATTTAGAAATATTATTTTTCACATATTTTAATGGTGTAACCATGCCAGATCATTTGAAAAAGTCATACCCCACTCAAATGCTTATTATATTACAGCATCAATTCTATGATTTAAAAGTTTCTGAGGATAAATTTAGCGTCAGTTTGAGTTTTCAAGGGAAACAAGAGCGAATTACTATACCGTTTTTTGCTATTAGTGAGTTTCGTGATAAAATTTCAGGAGATGTTTTAATATTTGACAAAATCAGTATCGATTCTGATAAAGAATACAAAAGTGAAAAATGTACTGAAAAATTATCAAACGGTAGTATTATATCCATAGATCAACTGCGTGATGAGTAATTGCTCATCTTTGTAAACAAGAAATATTAATAGAAAAAAGTGGTCTAACTTAAGTAATAGAATAGAGGAATACTATCGTAGACAAATATGCTAAATCTTTAATTGTTTATTAACGCAGGTGGCAAAATTTTTCTTACATATCATCAACTTTCTTTATTGAAAAATTCAGAAAAATGTTGTAAAATAGTTGTGGTAGTAGGCTTCGGTAAAACTTATGGCAGATTCAGGAATTAGTATAACTTTTGACCCAAAAACTTCGCAGCATCTTGTTGAACTAGCTAGAGCCACTAAGCAGTCTGTTCAAAAATTAACAGAAAAGCTAGTCAAGGAAGCAATCGAACTTGAAGCGGAAGATATTGCATTTTCCAAAATTATTAGGGAGTTAAATGCTGATGATGCAGAAGAAGTAGAGGATAGTGAAGACATCTGGAAATAAGCGATACACCATTAAATATCTAAAGCATGTTCTTAAAAGAAATTTGCCTTTCTTGCCGAAAGATGTAAAGCCAAGTATTAAAGACGCAATAAAAAAGTATCTTGAGATTGATCCTATTGGTAACGGTGTGTTGCTACGCAAGAGATTAAAGGGACATAGAAGAATAAAAGTTGCTGATGATTACCGTATTGTCTATCGTGTAAATACTGCAAAACGTATAGTAATTATTGTTTCAATAGGACACAGGGACAATATTTACAAGCAGGCAATATTGGACCTACTGAAACATTAAATATATTTTATACAGCCCTCCTTCCTCCTACCTTAGGTGCAGCTCAAAAAATGAAGTTTTTTTTGGTTCAGCAAAAACAACATTTTGAGTTTGAAAAGGCTAAATACTTGTCTTTATTATAACTTTCGTGTAATAGATATGCATGCATCCAATTATATATCTACTCAACACGTTACTTGATCTTTATAGCTTCATTCTAATATGTTGGGTTGTCTTAAACTGGCTGGTTAAACTTAATATGGTGAACATATATAATGAAACTGTCAGTAGCATAATGCACATCTTGAACCAATTGACATATCCACCACTAAAGATTATTAGAAGATATATACCACCGTTCAATGGATTAGATTTATCTATAATGATATTGCTAATAACAATTCACTTTGTAAAATATACAGTAGCTTACTACTTTAGGTAGATGTTAAAAAAATATCTAAAATCAGCAATATATCTATCCCTTTTAATATATGTATATATATCAGTTTTTAGCTACAACTATAAAGATCCTTCCTTAAACACGGCTACAAATAAGGAAGTGACAAATTTAGGTGGAATAGTAGGTTCATATTTAGCTGATATATTGGTTCAATTTCTTGGATTAACTAGTGTTACAATAGCTACAACCATAGTTTACTTGTTGATCTTCAGGCCAGCAAAAATACTGCTGAAAATTCTCTATTTAATATTAATCAATTTAGGGGTATGTGCTATATTACCACAACTTTCGCTAGGCATCACTGCAAGGTACAGACACAGTGGAATAATAGGGAATGCACTCGTTAATAACTGCCCATTTTATGTATTTGTGATAGTAACATCAATAGGTCTTGTAGGATCGGTTGGTTGGAAGAGAGCAATTTACTCTCTATTCTTCTTATGTAAAAAAATAGCTTGCTTATTTGTAAATGTTCCATTCTTCAGATCACATAAAACTGCTGAATATTCAGTTGCACCATTAGTAGTAGAAGAAAAACATAGAACTAAAATCACTACTAAACAACAACCAAAAGAAAGACAGAAAAAAGCTACCGAAGAAATTTTTAAACCTTCCAGTGAGTTCGAGTTTCCAAGCATTCATTTACTTTCTAAAGCAGAGGAGTCTTTGCAGAGAAAGCAGCTGAATGAAATGGAGAGCAATAAAAATTTATCTCTGCTGGAACAAGTCCTGAGTGATTTTGGCGTGCAAGGAAAAATTATCAGTGTATGCTATGGGCCGGTTGTGACTTTATACAAACTTGAACCACAAGCTGGTACGAAATCTGCAAGAGTAATTGGCCTTGCAGATGACATTGCACGTTCGATGAGTGCACTCTCTGCACGTATTTCAATAATTCGTGGGCAAAATGCTATGGGAATAGAGTTGCCGAACAAGGAACGAGAAATTGTAATGCTGCGTGATTTGCTTGAATCACCAGAATACCAGAATGCAAACTTAAATCTCCCAATTGCCCTTGGCAAAGAAATAAGTGGAAAACCAGTTATTGCAGATCTGACTAAAATGCCCCACTTGCTCGTTGCTGGAACCACAGGGTCGGGTAAATCAGTTGCGATTAACACTATGATTCTTTCGCTCGTTTATCGATTAAGTCCTGATGAATGTAAGATGATAATGATCGACCCAAAAATGCTTGAGCTTTCAATATATGATGCAATACCGCACCTAATGGCGCCAGTAGTAACAGAGCCAAAAAAGGCTGTTATCGCTCTTAAGTGGATAGTGAAAGAAATGGAAAATCGCTATCGCATGATGTCGTATTTAAATGTACGCAATGTAATAAACTATAACCAAAAAATCACAGAAGCGATGAATAGTGGAATAGAATTGGAGCGCGTTGTGCAGATTGGCTTTAACTCAACAACAGGCAAACCTTTGTTTGAAAAAATACCAATCAAGATGGAGACATTTCCGTATATTGTAGTGATCGTGGATGAAATGGCAGATTTGATGCTTGTTGCTGGCAAAGAGATAGAGTGCTCTATTCAACGTTTAGCTCAGATGGCTCGTGCTGCAGGAATACACATCATAATGGCAACACAACGCCCATCTGTGGATGTGATCACAGGTGTGATAAAGGCGAACTTTCCAACGAGAATCAGTTTTGCTGTTACTTCTAAGATAGATAGCCGTACAATACTTGGCGAACAAGGAGCTGAACAATTGCTCGGTATGGGTGATATGCTCTATATGGCCTCTGGTGGTAAGATCATTCGAGTTCACGGCCCATTTGTAAGTGATAATGAGGTGCAAGATATAGTTGATCATCTAAAAATGCAAGGTGAGCCAAATTATATGGAGGAAATCACCAAAGAAGATGAAAATTCTTCTGTGGAATCAGAAGGTGAAACAGAGGATGAAGAAAACGACCTCTATAATCAAGCAGTGGCCATCATTCAAAGAGATCAAAAAGTTTCAACCAGTTACATTCAGCGACAACTTAGAATAGGCTATAACAGAGCTGCAAATATTGTTGAAAGAATGGAAAAAGAAGGAATTGTCAGCTCTCCAAATTACTCAGGAAAGAGAGAGATATTGGTTGAATAGCAACCTTGTAATACATTAACTTAAGTTTTTGCACTTTCAAAAAGCAAGTAAAACAAAATTATTAAAAGATCAATACATAATGACAATTGATTTAATACTAATTTAAGTACTGAGAACGTACAATAGTAATATATTAATTAATTAGGGGGTAAAAATGTCAAATATTTTGAGTAATGCTTGGTATAGTTTGTCTGGCAATGACATAACAGACATAACAAAATTGCAGGAACAAGTAGAAGAACTAGAGAAGCTATTAGGAAACTTCAAAGGTTTGCCAGAACAAGTAACAGAACTGTCAGATAAATTCGGTGGTTTATCAGAAAGATTTACAGAGTTGTCAGGTAAATTTGACGGTTTGTCAACAGATCTATCAGATAAATTCAATGGTTTGCAAGAAAAGTTTACAGGCTTGCAAGAAAACTTCACAGGTTTAGAAGAAAAAGTGGAAACACTCACAGAAGCAGTAGCAGATCAAGAAAAAACACTACTAATTTGTGCCATAGTCAGTGCTGTTGCCGCAATAGCGATAACTTCTTTTGTTGCATTCTGTATCTATCAGGGAGTTAAGTGTGAAAGGGAGAAAGAAAAGAACTTGTCTAAAGATACACCAGACGCAAAACTTAATAATGTAGATGCTATCGATGGCAATGAAAAGAAGCATATGCAAATGCCAGACTAAGTTGCATAACACTCTTCTTGAGAAGGTGTTACGCAACTTGTAGCACCTTACTCTTCTCTTAGCCTATGTAGGTTTTTGATAGTAAGTATATCACTTTTTAGAAAAATATTTGTATTGTAAAGTTAGTAAAGATTCTGGTTTACTTAAAGTTTGTTAATTGCTATCTTTTAAAACACGATATTTACTATAGCACCATATGCTTAGGGTTTTTTCTAAAGTTTTGTTTATATTAATGTTTTTGGTTTCTAGCTTTTTTACTGTGCATAGTGCTGAAGCTAAATCTAAGCTCAGTAAGAGATACATACCTCCTGGTAACCCTGGTGGTGCAAACTTTCATACAGATGAGGATTTTGCTGAGTCATATAAACTGTATGAGAAGCGTAGGGAATTGCTCAAGAAAAAAAAGTCACAAGATCGAGCTATAAATAAAGAAGATCTAATCAAAAAATTAAAAGAGAAAAAAATTGCTAGTCTTGATAATGAGCCAAATGACATGGAAGCGTGCATAGTCGACGATGAAGAGAGCGCTATGATAAATCAGCATGGTATTAATATCGCACGTTTAAAGGGTGCTGTATTTATAGATCAAGAGCCAGTTTCCCAGTATGAAAGCGAGCAGCATGAAAGTGAACAACAAGAAGGGAAGAAAGTTACTTCAACACGAGAAAAAAAAGTTTCTCCTATAAATGTCACTATAAAAGAAAATCCATCAAGAAAAACGTGCTCACATGATTCTATTGCTAATTTGGATAACGTAGATGCTTATAGTTTGAATGGTTCGAGTTCATTTGGCAGCGTAGCTGACACAGTAAAATAGTATCACAATATTGGCCATTAATAATATGCTAGATAAAGACCTGATATTGAATGATGATGCATATGAATTATTGCCGATTTCCAGGCACAAAACTCATGTTGTGGAAGTTGGAAAAGTAAAGATAGGTGGAAATAATCCTATAGTTGTACAATCTATGGCGCTTGGCGTGCATATAGATTCTGATAATATAAAAAGTAGCGCAAAACATTATGCAAAAGAGATAACAGAACTAGCGCGTACAGGTTCAGAATTGGTGCGAATTGCCTTGAATTCAGAGGAAGTAGCAAGGGCAATACCTTATATAGTAGAAGAGATAAATAAAGAAGGTTTTGACGGTAAAATATTGGTAGGCTGTGGTCAGTATGAGCTAGATAAATTAGTTCAAGATTATCCAGACAACATCAAAATGCTGGGTAAAATTAGGATAAACCCAGGCAATATAGGCTTTGGCGACAAACGTGATGAGAAGTTTGAAAGGGTTATAGAGTATGCAATAATGCACAATCTTCCGGTTAGAATTGGAGTAAATTGGGGTAGTCTTGATAAATACCTTTTGCAAAAATTGATGGATGAAAACTCTTCGCTTAGTAATTCAAGGCCTTCTGACGTTATACTGCGCAAAGCACTTGTAATGTCTGCTCTTGATAGTGCAAAAAAAGCTGAAGAAATTGGTCTAAATTCAAACAAAATAATCATTTCATGTAAAGTTAGCAAAGTACAAGATTTAATTTTAGTTTATATGGCACTTGCAAAATCTTCCAATTATGCACTACATTTGGGTTTAACTGAGGCTGGTATGGGCAATAAAGGTGTGGTAAATACCGCAGCAGGGCTTACTTATTTATTGCAAAATGGCATTGGAGATACAATACGGGCTTCTTTGACTCAACGTCCTGGTGAATCGCGTACTAATGAAGTGGTGGTGTGTCAGGAAATATTGCAGTCTATAGGCTTGCGACACTTTAACCCTCAGGTTAATTCATGTCCTGGTTGTGGGCGCACGAGTAGCGATCGTTTTCGTATATTAACTGAAGAGGTGAATGGCTATATAAAAACTCATATGCCGATGTGGAAGAAAAAAAATCCAGGTGTAGAGCATATGAGCATTGCTGTTATGGGATGCATAGTAAATGGTCCTGGAGAAAGCAAACACGCAAATTTGGGAATCAGCTTGCCTGGATATGGAGAAAAACCTGTTTCAGCAGTCTACAAAGACGGCAAATATTTCAAAACTTTACAAGGTGATAATGTCTCTGAAGAATTTAAGGTAATTATTGATAATTATGTGAAGGAGCATTACACGTAACCTTTCACGGTTAATTAATAGATAAATCGCAAATAAAAAAGAAAATTAAACCTTGTTTTTCTTTTTTCGCTATTAATATATTTATAACACAATTGAGTTTAAATAGTTGGTATGAAAAGCTTTTTACGAAATTTCTTGCACTATCTTCTGTCATCCCAGTGCCCTGACTACTTGGATCCATATCTTTTTTTCTCTGGTCACGCGCTACCCAGGACGTGGTGTACAAGAATCCTACTAACTTTACTATTAATTCTATTTCCACTTTTAGCATCATCTATAAGCATTGAGGACATCGAAGAAAATTGCGATTACGAATATTACCCTAAATTAGATTCTTCTTCTGCTGATGAGTTACACGTTATAAAGCGAAATTATTATAGATACGGTGAGGAATTAAAAATACTAGCAGATGAGAGGATAAAGGAGATCACTTTAGGCACTAGTGATAAATAATTGTAACCAGACTGCATTCTGTGATTTTTAGCAAAACACGATCTTTCATTTGAGCTTTCTTCAATTTAAAGTAAATACAGAAAACTGCTGCCTATAGCTGAACTGACCTTACCCAGAAAAAGTGGAGAGAAAGTTTGGAATGTTTTTTACAAAGAGAATAAACTATTTGCCATATTTTGAAAAAACGTTTTATTTTACTCCAAAAACGTCTTAACTTTCTCTCTACTTTTTCTGGGTAAGGTCACACTTGACTACTTGGATCTAGTATGATTTAATTAACCAAGAAGTAGACATGAAAAAATTATGTAGTGAACCAGTTTGCATGACGCTAAGAAGGAAAATATGGATAGAAAAACGAGAATAGAATCAGACAGCTTAGGGGAAGTAAAAGTACCAAGTGAACATTACTGGGGAGCGCAGACTCAACGTTCTTTAGAAAATTTTAAGATTGGCACAGAAAAAATGCCAGAGCCTCTGATTAAAGCATTAGCAATAGTAAAACTTGCAGCAGCACGTGTTAACATGAAGCAGGGTAGCATAGATAATAAGGTAGGGGACGCAATCTGCGCAGCCGCAAGGGAAGTAATAGATGGCAAATTTAATAATGAATTTCCGCTTGTTGTTTGGCAAACCGGATCCGGAACGCAGACTAATATGAATATGAATGAAGTGATCAGCAATCGCGCAATAGAGATTTTAGGTGGTAATTTGGGTAGTAAATCTCCGATACATCCAAACGACCATGTGAATTATGGTCAGTCATCAAATGACACCTTTCCAACAGCAATGCATATAGCAGCAGCAGAGCAAATAAACTGCTTGCTTATTCCAAATCTTGAAAAATTGCATAAGGTGCTGGATAATAAGGTTCAGGAATTTAAAAATATAATAAAAGTAGGACGTACTCACTTACAAGATGCAACGCCCCTAACACTGGGACAGGAGTTTTCTGGCTATGCAGCCCAGATTAAAAAGGGGATAGAGAGAGTAAAATTAACTTTAAGTGGTATATACGAGCTTGCACAAGGTGGCACTGCGGTTGGCACAGGACTCAATACTAAAAAGGGTTTTGCTGAAGGTTTTTCAAGCAAAGTTGCAGAAATTACTAATCTTCCATTTACTTCAGCAGGCAATAAATTTGAAGCGCTAGCAGCAAACGATGCTTTAGTTGAGCTCAGTGGAACACTCAATACAGTAGCAGTCAGTTTAATGAAAATTGCAAATGATATAAGGTTGCTTGGTTCTGGTCCAAGATGTGGAATTGGGGAAATAATGTTACCGGAAAATGAGCCTGGTTCTTCAATTATGCCAGGTAAAGTGAATCCAACTCAGTGTGAAGCAGTAACTATGGTGTGCACTCAAGTTATGGGAAATCATGTTGCTGTGACCATTAGTGGTTCAAACGGTCATTTTGAATTGAATGTGTTTAAGCCAGTGATAATTTACAATGTTTTGCAGTCTATAAGACTTTTAGCTGATGCAAGTTTAAATTTTACAGAAAAATGTGTAGTTGGTATTAAGGCAAATGAAGAGAGGATAAAAGATTTACTGAATCAGTCGTTAATGTTGGTCACTATATTAAATACGCATATAGGGTATGACAATGCAGCAAAAATAGCGAAGCTTGCTTATAAAGAAAATATCACTCTAAAAGAAGCAGCAGCAAAACTTCAACTGCTCACTGAGGAGGAGTTTGAAAGGATAGTGAAACCAGAAGAAATGGTGAATTATTTGTAACCGTTGGGAGTGTTAAATAAACCATACGCGTCAAGTTAAGAGGTATCCGTTCAGCCAATGGCATCAACTTAAGAGCCTCCATTAGCAAACTCTCCTAAAAACATGATGGCGTTTGGGCTTATCTACCTTATTGTGGCTGCCCTGGTCGAATTTTAACTTTAGCACGCATGCTTAAAAAGGGCTTGAAAGTTTTTTGGTGCAATAAGTACTTGATAGAGTTTCTGCTCATTACACCAAACAAAACTGAAAAATTTAAACGATACTCAGTAATTTGATCTGGGTTCCAAGGCCCTTGTGCATCACACATATGAAGCGATAATATATTACACATAACTAAGTTCGCCCAAAATTCTTGTAATACAGCCTCTAGGTGTATGGTCCCATAATTCCTCCTTTGATGGTATTGTTTTCTCATATTTTATCATACCATCACACTCTGGGACTGTACACCAGGAATTATCCTATTGAATTCTATGATATTATTTTTGTAACATTGTCTAAAGTGCCCAGTGTCAAGCACTGTAATGACACCATTTCCGTGAATATTGCTCTTAATTTGTAACTAACCTAAGCCATAAATATTAAGAAATTTACCAAACGAAAAAAAAGGCAAAAGAAGCCCCGTTGGTGACTAGTTATTTATATGTACTTCAAAATATTGGCGTTTTTTATTCTAAACGCTACGATTCAGCCGCTTTTAAATGCGATTAACCTAAATTATAAACGTTAAGAAATTTACTGAGCGGAAAAAAAGGCAAAAAAACCCCAGGGTAGCTAGTATTCAAATTCTCCCTTGTCTATTTGACGTCTTTTACTGTCTTAAACGCTTTATAAGCGCGTTTCAGCTTATATAGGTAGAAACCTAGAAGTTTTATAAAGACATGAGGTGCACATAGTGCAAAAATTAAGCATGATTTACGCCAAATACATTAAGTTTTTTGTCATTAATCCACTGCAGAGATTGCGAAGATAAATAAATAGCTTCACTGTTATGATAAGGGGGCTGGCGAAGGGTGTCAAGTAAGTTTTTACATCTAATTTATAGCTCCCTGCATGATACCACGTATTATCTATACCAAGGTGTTCTTCTTGTAGATATTATACCAACAATCCACTATTTTTTTTATGTCTTGTGGTTTAGTTTCTGGACCTATACTGATTCTAATTGAACACTCTGCTTGCTCTTTTGTTGCCCCCATTGCAAGCAAAACATGGGAAGGCTCAACTTTTCCAGAAGAACATGCAGAACCATTACTAACTGCAATATGATTCAAGTCAAAATGCATGAGCTGCACATCACTCTTTACTCCTGGCATATAAATAAAACTTGTGTTTGGCAGCCTCTTAGAGTTTTTACCGAAGATTCTTATATCACTGGCAAGATTTAATAATTCACACTCTAATTGATCACGTAGCTCCTTTACTTCATCCATTTTTAATAGAAGGTCTGGAATATTTTGCAGTGCAGCAGAAAGGCCTGCAATCGCAACAATATTTTCCGTACCACCACGAAATCCCTTCTCTTGTCCACCACCTATTATAATAGGTTCTATCGCAAGTTCTTTATTGAATATTAAAACTCCACTGCCTGCTACACCGCCAAATTTATGGGCGGATAAAGTGAGTAAATCCACTCCTAAATCTTCCATATTAACTTTAATTTTTCCAACACTTTGAGCAGTGTCAGTGTGGCAAATTGCTCCAAATTTGTGTGCTATTTCAGCTATTTCCTTAACAGGCTGAATAACTCCGGTTTCGTTATTTGCCATCATAACTGAAACTATTGCTTTGTTTCCTTTAAGTTCGCTTAGAATTTTTTCTAGCTCTAAAAAGTCAACAATGCCCTCCTGATTAACGGGTATTATATATGGATTACATGCAGAATTAAGAATTGAAGGATGCTCTATAGCTGAAATTACATGCAGATAGCCTGCTATTCCTCTCATAACAAGGTTATTCGCTTCAGTCGCACCAGACGTAAAAACTATTTCTTTATCACTTGGAACACCAAGAGCATCATGTATGTTATCTCTTGCATCCTGAAGAATCTTCCTCGCTTCTTGTCCTCTTTTATGTAGTGATGATGGATTGAGCGTTTGTTTTAACAAGACCTCAAATATACTTTTTTTTACATTCTCACTAATTGGAGCAGTTGCATTGTAATCAGCATATACGTAACCACTATTTTCTAAAGAGAATGGACTCATCTGTCACTTAAATAAGTTTACCATCAACTATAGCCATAACTATGTACGTTAGCTTTAACACGATAAAAAATTTATTGCAAAAACAGCGAAATTAATACATAATTAATAGTTCATGTCATCAATACCTGTCAAGCAGGTTTTTATTAGGAGTTACCGTGGTAGAAGTTTTTTTGAATAATGCAACAAGAAAGATAGAAGGTGAATACCACCAAAGCAAAGATGCCAACGCGCAGGTTGTGCTGGTTTTACATCATCACCCTCAATATGGTGGTAATATGGGTAGTAAAATTGTACATGGTATATATACGTCTTTTATCGATAACAATTTTTCTGCATTGAAAATTAACTTTCGTGGTGTGGGAAAATCTACCGGAACTTTTGATAAGGGTATAGGAGAATTAACTGACGCTGCGGTAGCTATTGATTGGCTTCAGGAACATAATCCTAGCAACGTTCCAATTTGGATCGCTGGTTTTTCTTTTGGAGCATGGGTGGCTATGCAGCTAACAATGCGTCGCCCTGAGATAGTGGGTTTTATTGCTCTTTCTCTTCCGGTAACTAAGTACGATTTTTCTTTTCTTTCTCCCTGTCCAGTTTCTGGGCTTATAATACAAAGCAGTAACGATACAATCTCAGAAGAAAGCGATGTAACAGAATTAGCAAAAAGGTTAATAAATTCAGTAAAAAGTGATCACATGAAATACCATATAATAGACGATACTAATCACTTTCTAAGGGATAAAGAAGAGGAAGTGACTCAAATCGTAGATGGTTATATAAAACTGCGCTTAAACAGTGCAGCTATTTCTTCTCAAAAGGTCAAAAAAGAGGTAAGGGTAAAAGAATATGCCTAACCTTTACAAACAAGAGAAATGAGTGTAGTAATATAAATGAAAAGGTTTTGTTATGTTTAAAAAGCTATTATTTTTTGTTTTAGCTGTGTTTATGTTATCGGGGTGTTCCCTAAGTAAACAGCGTAAGTTAAAAAGTCCGTGTATAAAAAGCAATGAAAGCGTTTCATGCGAGTTGTACTCTGTTAATGATCATTGGTTAGATAAGTATAAGGCATAGGTAGTTTTAAATTGTGCTATTTTTCCTATTCACAACTTCACTAATGATCGATCTCTCAATTGGAAAATGCAGTCTGCCTTTTCTGCAAGGAGATGATTGTGCGTTACTATAAGCATAGAGCTGTTATTTTCCTTTACGTATGAATGTAGCAGTAAAAACACGTTAAAAGAATTTGTTGGATCTAAATTTCCTGTTGGCTCATCTGCAAGTAAAAGCTTTGGAGAATTTACAATGCTTCTTGCAATTGCAACTCTCTGCCTTTCCCCACCCGAAACTTCAGATACCATGCTACTTGCTTTGTTTTCCAGACCAAATTTTTCCAACATTGCTTGCGAATTTTTTTTTGCTTCAGCTTTGCTTTTTCCTGCAATAAGTTGAGGAAGCATAATATTTTCCAACACCGATAACTCTTGTAACAAATAGTGAAATTGATAAACAAAACTAAGAAAATTTCTTCTTACATGGGTTTTATGCTTATTATTGGCTTGTGTGCAATTTATTCCATCTATCGTAACTATACCTGAAGTTGGCTTGTCCAACAAGCCTGCGATTTGCAATATAGTTGTTTTTCCTGCACCTGAATTGCCAATCAGCGCTACTACTTGCCCTCTTGTGACACTTAGGTTGATGTCTTTTACAACAGCAGAATTGTCCTTGAAGCTTTTATCTACAGAAGTTAGTTCTAGAGCTACATTATCACCCATGTTTAAAAGACCCAGAAGGCATCTAAATTTTGGTAATAATTAAACCGAAAAACTGTTACCACAACCACATTGAGACTTAGCAAGGGTATTCTTTATTTGAAAACCAGAACCACTGAGATCCTCAGTATAATCTATAACTGAGTTATTTAAAAATTTTGCTGAACAATTATCAACCATTAATACAGGGTTTCCATTTTCATCATTAATTACTATATCTTTACCTTTTTCGCTAAAATTGGAGTGGCTTCTATAGTCCTCGCTTTCTTCATAGTCATCATCTTCGTCTTCGTCATCAAACTCATCATCGTAATCATCATCTTCATCATCCAAAGATAGATTTTTATTCATTTGATCCATAAGAAAATTGTATTTGAAGCCAGAACATCCACCGCCTGAAACTGCAACCCGCAAAACGGAACTCTTATCCCCTTCCTGCTCTGCAAGAAAGTGGATTTTTTTTAGTGCATTATCAGTTAAGTTGATGTTGTAATTTGTTGACATAGTAACCACCGTTTATTATTGATAATTTATTATAGTAGAAATTTTACATGTCAAACAATAATTTTCTATTAAGTTATGCATGCTTTCCAAGCAAAACAAAAGGGAGATACTTCAAAGAGCCAGAAGATGAGAATCGCAGCTGCTTTCAGCGTGATAGGGATCGCATTGTTCACTCTAATGCGTTTAGGAAATTGGGGTACAAAACACAAGTTTTTATCAATTACGAGCACGATTACTATCGCACTCGGCTGACTCATAGCCTTGAAGTTGCACAAATTGCAAGATCCATCGCACGCAGGCTCAGCTTAGATGAGGACATCACTGAATGCATAGCGCTTGCACATGACCTTGGTCATCCCCCATTTGGTCACACAGGTGAGGATGCTCTAGTTCAAGTTGATAGTGAGAAGTATGAGTTTGATCATAATGTTCAAGCTATAAGGATTTTAACTTATCTTGAACAAAAACATGCTGATTTTGATGGTATGAATCTAAGTTGGGAGGTGATTGAAGGGGTTGCAAAACATAATGGTCCCTTGCTTGGTCAAAACGCGGAGTCTTCTACAAATAATCAGCTGTTATTAGAATATAATGAAAAATATGATCTAAAACTTGAGGAATTTTCAAGCATTGAAGCGCAAGTTGCTTCAATTGCCGATGATATTGCTTACAGTGTTCACGATCTTGATGATGCACTCAGAGCAAATTTAGTAACCATCGAAGATTTGCTGAATGTTCCTTTAATTGAAAAAATGTTTAAAGACATAAGGAGCAGATATTCAGAATTACCTCAGAGCAAACTCATACATGAATCACTGAGTGGAACTATAGGAACTATGATAAGTGATGTTGTTTCTCAGACTGAAAGAAATATTGAAGATCATAAAATAAAAAGTGTAGAAGACGTAAGAAGTCTAAATAAAATGCTAGTCACATTTTCACCAGAAGTTGCGAATGCTACAAAAGAAATGAAAAGATTCAACATGGAGAAAATATACAGAAGCTATAAACTGAGTAGAACGATGAACAAAGCGAAACGCATAATACAGGAACTTTTTCAATGTTTTTATGAAAATCCAAGATTACTTCCCACAGAGTGGAGCAAACTTGCTTGTGAATCCCAGCGTTCAATAGTAATATGCGACTATATCTCGGGAATGACAGATAGATTTGCTATACATGAGCACAGGAGAATATTCGACACTTCATATGAAATGACTTCTTTCTAATGACTGATGATCATTTCATGTCAATTGCATTAAGGCTTGCAGAAAAAAATCTTGGGAATGTTGCGTCAAATCCTACTGTCGGGTGTGTTATTGTAAAAGATGGTATAATCATTGGTGAGGGATATACAGGAGTAGGTGGGCGCCCACATGCAGAAGTGGTTGCTTTGCAAAGTGCAGAAGGTTTAACCCATGGTGCAACTATGTATATCACGCTCGAGCCATGTTGCCACTTTGGAGTTACAGGACCATGTACTGCGGAAATCATAAGAGCTGGAATAAAAAGGGTAGTAATTGCAACTATTGACCCAGATAGCAGAGTTTCAGGTGGAGGCATTAAAGCTCTGAAAGAAGCAGGAATTGAAGTTGAGCAAGGTATTATGCAAAAAGAGGCAGAAGAACTGAATGTCGGTTTTTTCACCACTAAAGAATTTCATAGACCATTTATAGCTTGCAAAATTGCAACAACTCTTGACGGAAAAATCGCAACATTTACAGGCGATAGCAAATGGATAACAAGTGAAGATACGAAAAATTGGGTGCATGAGCTCAGAGCAAAATATGATGCAATTATGATTGGCAGCAATACTCTTATTAACGATAATCCACTCTTAACTTGCAGATTACCAGAACTCGGAAGTAGATCGCCAATAAGGCTAATTATTGATAGCCAGGAAAAATTGCAGGAAGAGCATAATATTGCAAAGACTGCAGATAAAGTAATAACTTGGGTGATTACAAACAGAGAAATAGAGAGAAAAATAAAAAACATTAATTATTTGATAGTCAATTCAAATCACAAACCTCCTGTTATTCCAGATGTCACCCCAACACACTCTCCTGTCATTCTAACGCCTTCTCCTGTCATCCCAGTGCCCAGACACTGGGATCCAGAAAACTTCAAGCAATTGCATAATGAAAACTGGATTCCAGCGTCACGCGCTGGAATGACATCGGAGCCTGACATTATCGATAAAGTCTGCCTAAAAGACATGGCATCAAAACTTGTTTCAGAAATTGGTATAACAAGGCTATTAGTTGAAGGTGGAGGAGTGTTAATTACAGAGCTACTGAAGCATAGTTTAATCGACAGGCTGATAATCTGCCGCAGTGGTAAAATTTTAGGTAATGATGCCATCCCCTTTATAGGGAATTTAGGAATTCAATCCATCAACAACTGTTACCAATTTAAAAAAGTAGAGATAATAGAGTTTAGTAAGGATGTAGTTGAGATGTGGGATAGATTACCGTAACTCTTCTCAAATGAAAAAAAAGAGGCAGAACCACCTCTACCTCTTCTTTCATTAACTTTAAACTTTTTTAGCGTTTGATATAGCATTTTCTAATGCAACATCTGCTAAGTTAGTTGCTACTTTACCTTTTAAAGCTTCCAAAGCTTCATTACTCACCGCAACTTTTGATGGCTTAGAATCAGTAGTCATACCTAACTCTGCTTTCATGTCAGCAACAGTTGTTTTTTCAGCAACTTTAGTTATTTGCACCTTATATTCAGTAGCATTATTTTCAGGAGCTACGTGTACAAGCTCAACAACTTTCCCATCTGCTAATAATATGTGAACTGGTTCATTATTTTTTGCTAGTTCTTTGTAATCAGCAATTGGAAGTGTCAGGAATAATTGCTGAACATTGTTATCGCCGTCTTTTTTAACTGTTTCTTCAATAATCGTACCACTCTTTACCACATCTTTGACAAGAGTAGCAAAGTTTGCATCTTTACCATCCTTACCATTTGTACCGTTCACTCCTATTTCTTCATTCTTCTGCATTTGCTGATATGAAGCATAAGCTGCTGCGGCAAAATATACAGCGGCAATAAATAGAACTGCAATTCCAGCAGGGCTAGCAACAAGTGCTAAAGATGCAGGTCCAGCAATTACTTTAGTAGCAATTAATATTGCCGTTATTGCTCCCGCTAAAGATGCAAGTGCAACTAAACCTTCAATACTCATTTTTGTTATATGTGCAGTGTTTTCCCACTTCAATATGCTTTTATTTGTATTTATAGTCATAATAGTCCCCTTAAAAGGATTAAGTATGTGTTAATAGATGCATGTTAGTCAAGCTATTTTTTACATTATTATTTAAAGTATATATTTCAAGCTGCTTCCTAAACTGTCATCAGCTGTATATAATTCACATATGATACACGGCTGGCTGAATCTCGATAAACCAATAGGAATTAGTTCTGCACAAGCTGTAACCCAAGTTAAAAAGATCTTTGGAATTAAGAAAGCTGGTCATCTGGGAACACTTGATCCTTTAGCTTCAGGTGTGTTGCCAATTGCTCTTGGCGAGGCAACAAAAACTGTACCGTATTTATCTTGTGACTTAAAGGCATACGATTTTACAATAAAATGGGGCGAACAAAGAACAACGGATGATTTGGGTGGTGATATCATTAGAACTAGCGATATAAAACCCGAATATAATCAAATAAATTGTGCAATTAAAAATTTTATTGGTGAGATCAAGCAGACTCCTCCTCAATTTTCAGCAATAAAAATTAAAGGAGCAAGGGCGTATAAATTGGCAAGAAGTGGGCAAAAGGTAAATATAAAACCCCGACAAGTCAAAATACATGAGCTGAAATTGATATCTGTGGACACCATAAATAATAGTGCAAATTTTTCTATGATGTGCGGTAGTGGTGTATATGTGAGATCAATTGCTCGGGATCTTGGCATTGCATTAAATTGTTTTGGACACATTACGAAATTAAGAAGAACTATGGTAGGTGACTTTAGAGAAAACGAATCAGTGACAATTGAACAGCTCGCTGAAAGAAACACAATAACTTACTCTCCGATAACAAAAGGTGATACTGGAGTAATAGAAGGTACAGGGAGTAATGCAAAAAGTTTCATCATTCCCATTGAATCGGCTTTAAAATCGATGTTCAAAATTGAAATTTCCCCAGAAGATGCGGGGAAAATCAGAAAAGGTCAGGAAGTTGTATTAAATAACTTGCGTAATTTAAAGAATTATGATATTTGTTGTACGATAGTGGGTAGTGTACCTATTGCAATCTGCAGTTTTATTTATGGTTGTATGAAACCTATTCGTGTTTTTAATATTTAAAATGAGGTTTAGATGTCGATAACATCCGAAAAGAAAAAGGGTTTGATAAATATATATGCGATTAAAGAGGATGATACAGGTTCATCTTTTGTACAATGTGCAATTTTGACCGAGAGGATCAGTAACTTAACTGAGCATTTTAAAGTGCACAAGCATGACCATCACTCTAAGCGTGGTTTACTTATATTGATAGGTAGAAGACGCAAGCACTTAAATTATATAAAGCGTAAATTTGGTAATGAAGCCTACCAGGAATTAATAGAGAAGTTAGGCATTAGAAAATAATCGAGGAATTTAGTATGTTTAAAATTATAAAAAAATCTATAGAGTGGGGTGGTCGTACCTTATCTTTAGAAACAGGAAAAATAGCACGCCAAGCTCATGGTTCAGTAGTTGTAAATTACGGTGATACTTCTGTTTTAGTAACTGTTGTACGTAAAAAGAAGGAAGAAAGCGTTGATTTCCTACCTTTAAATGTGCAGTTTATCGCAAAAAGCTATGCCATGGGTAAGATCCCTGGTGGTTTTTTTAAAAGGGAAGGCAAGCCATCTGATAGAGAAACTTTAATCTCAAGAGTAATAGATAGGAGTGTAAGGCCACTCTTTCCAGAAGGATTTCATGATGAAATTAGTGTGATGTGTAATCTATTAACTTATGATACAGTCAATCCTCCTGAAGTGCCAGCATTGATTGGTGCTGTTGCAGCTCTTGCGATTTCTGGTGTTCCTTTTCACTTTACTATAGCTGGAGTGATAGTTGGTTGTGATGAAAATAATAACTATATACTCAACCCTTCTGTTCAAGAGATGAAAGCAAGCAGCTTGGATCTGTTTTTGTCTGGTGATGAAAATTCGATTTTAATGGTTGAGTCAGAAGTGAAAGAGCTCTCTGAAGAAAATGTTTTTAATGCAATAAAATTTGGCCATGAACACCTTAAACCTGTCATTAAGCTCATAAAAGAGTTTGCTGATACAGTTGGCAATAAGCCTGAAAGCTTTGCTCCTGTTGATACATCAGATATAACACAAGAGCTCGAAAAATACGGTAAAGATTTTGAAAAAGCATATTCGCAAACAGTAAAACAAGAGCGAGTTCAAGCTCTAGAAGCGGTCAGAGAGAATATATTGAATACTCTTAAAGAGACTGGAAAAGATGAAAAGTTAATTACGTATGCAGTAAAAAACTTTGAAAGATCTTTAGTACGTGAAATAATTAGGAAGAAAGGTGTAAGGATAGACGGTCGTAAGCATGATGAGATACGTCAGATAGAAGTTGAAGTTGATATTCTGTCCAGAACTCACGGTTCTGCGCTGTTTACAAGAGGCAACACTCAGGCATTGGTTGTTACTGCTCTTGGTACTACTCAAGATGAGCAAATTGTGGATGATATTGAAGGGGATAGACGTGAGCATTTCATGTTGCATTATAACTTTCCCTCATTTGCTGTTGGAGAAACTTCTGCTGCACGTGCACCAGGAAGAAGAGAAATCGGTCATGGCAAACTTGCTTGGAAAGCAATTCATCCTGTTTTACCCGATAAATCTGAATTTCCTTATACAATAAGAGTAGTGTCCGAAATTTTGGAGTCTGATGGTTCTTCTTCTATGGCAACAGTTTGTGGGACTTCTCTTGCTTTAATGGATACGGGTGTGCCAATAAAGGCCCCTGTTGCTGGAGTTGCTATGGGCCTTATTAAAGATAAAGACGAGTATGTGATACTTTCCGATATATTGGGTGATGAAGATTATCTTGGTGATATGGACTTTAAAGTAGCAGGAACTAGTGAAGGGGTTACGGCACTACAAATGGATATGAAAATTTCTGGTATAAGCTTTGAAATTGTTGAAAAATCTTTAGAACAGGCAAAAGCTGGAAGATTACATATTTTAGAAAAAATGAATGCAGTGATTTCAGAACACAGTGATGACGTCAAAGACCATGCACCAAGGATGTTATCATTTTACATAGATAAAGACAAAATTTCTGCAGCTATTGGTGCTAAAGGAAAAAATATACGCAGTGTGTGTGAAAGAAGTAATGCAAAAATTGAAATAGGAGATGATGGTAAAGTTTCTGTTTTTGCCACGAGTGGCACTGAAGCTGAAATTGCAAAGAGTATGATGATTGATTCAATAACAGAACTAGAACAAGGTTCTATAGTTGATGTCAAAGTTGTAAAAATAGAGAAGTCTATTGTAGAGCTTGAATTTCTTAATGGCAGAAAAGGAAAAATGCACATAAGTGAAGTAGCTAATGAACACATAGATTCTATAGAAAGCATACTTAAACAAGATGATACTTTCAAAGCACTAGTAATTGACTTCGAAAAAGGTGGGTGTCCAAAGTTGTCAAGACGTCGAGTTGATCAAGAGACGGGAGAGTTTTTTGAAGGTGAGCTTTACAACGAGGAAAGGAAAGATGGTCCAAATGACAGGGATAATTATTACAATAATTCATTTAATAGAAAACCTGGAGGAAGTTACCATAAGAAGCCTTCTCGTCCTCGTTCTGGTTTCAGCAACAGAAATAAGCCGAAATTTGGTAATAATGATTCATCATCAGGCTTTTATTAAAAGTAAACTTCTTGCGTTACCTCTTGTCATCCAAGTAGCTTGACTACTTGGACCAGAGACTTTTTCAAATTGGTAGATAATAGAAATAATTTGTGTTAACTAGCTAAAGATCTTAGGTTTGCCAACATTCCGCTACGTGTTAGCGGCTGAGATACCGCGAATGAATCGCGGTATGACGTAGGGCTGCACTAGCTATATAGGATTACCACGATGGATTTTTAAGATCATTTACGGCCTTCTTAATATCTTCAGCCTTGAATATCGCCGATCCCGCAACTAAAATATCAGCACCTGCTTTTATTATATCAGTTGCGTTAGAAAAGTTAATTCCACCATCTACTGAAATTTGTGTTTTAAGATTACGCTCCTGTATCATTTTTTTTATAGTAGATATCTTGTTCAACTGTGAATGAATAAATTCCTGCCCTCCAAAGCCAGGGTTGACTGTCATAATCAGCACAATATCTAGCTCATGTATTATGTATTCAAGCACACTTGGGGAAGTTGAAGGAACAATTGAGACTCCAGCTTGAATCGTTTTTTTTGCGTCGTTTACATTTTTGTATGACTTTATCTTTCTTATCAACCTCTCAAGGTGTATCTCTGCTTCTGCATGTACAGTGATAATATCAGCACCAGCATTTATAAAGCTTTCAATGTGGTTACCAGGAGATTTGACCATTAAATGCACATCAAAAGGAAGATTGCTATATTTACGTATTGCAGAGACAACGCTAGGACCAATTGTAATATTTGGAACGAAATTCCCATCCATAACGTCTATGTGTATGTAATCTACACCTAAATCGCTAATTTTTCTTACTTCTTCTCCTAATTTTGCAAAGTCTGCTGAAAGTATAGAAGGTGCAATTTTAATACTCATGAGCTGTTTTTTACTAAAAAATAACTTATTTTTAAGACTCTGTCACCCTAATACTATTTGCATCATCTGAGTAGCTATAGGAACTGGATACCGATATCGGCGATGATTTATGCCTATTTAACTAGATCTTAAATTAGATAAAAAAAGGTAGTCTTGATAAAACTTATTTACAACAAGTTTTTTTACATTTGGATTTTCTGTTTGTTCTTTTTTGTACCCTAATTTATAGCTTATTGAATCCTTATATGAACTGATCGTTTTGTATGCTTTGTTCATCTCTCTAGGAAAGATGCCATTAGCAATTACGACGCATAACCCTGTAGCTGTTGCAAAAGCTAGAGTGGTAAATGCTAGATTTTGTAAAAAATTCCTTCCACTAATTTTTTTTTCCTGTATATTAGCAGAGTGCGATTTGTTTGACGCTTCTTCTAGATGTTCATGCCATATATGATTGCAGTTCGTACACTTTACCTTTCTTCCAAATGCACCAATTTGCTCAGAAGATACTAAGTAAGTTTTAGTACAACTATTACATTGTATTTTCATAGCACTTACATATAAAGTGGTAACAAGCTCAAATGATACAGAGCTATAAATTTAATATTAATATATATAACAAATGGAAGGTTTGCAACTAAAAAAAACACAAAGTGAGATAGAAAATATTTGGAAAAATAGAGAAAAATTTAATGACTGTAACCTAAAGGAAACAGCAAGAATAGCAATTAAAGAGGTAATTGAGCTCCTTGATAGTGGCAAAATTAGAGTAGCAGAAAAGCTATCAAGTGGAGAATGGGTAGTACATAAGTGGATAAAGCAGGCAATATTATTACATTTTCTCACTGAAGAAAACAAAATAATAGACAATACCAATTGCTGGTTTGACAAGATCGGTAACAAATTTAGTGAATGGAATGAGGAGAAATTTCGCCAGTTAAAAATTAGAGCAGTTCCTGGGTGTTTTGTCCGCCGATCTGCTTATATAGGTACAAATGTTGTTCTAATGCCAAGTTTTATCAACGTTGGTGCATATGTTGATTCAGGAACAATGATAGATACCTGGTCAACGATTGGTAGCTGTGCGCAAATAGGAAAAAACTGCCATATTTCCGGTGGAGTGGGAATAGGTGGAGTCCTTGAGCCTATTCAAGCTTCACCTGTCATTATAGAAGATAATTGCTTTATTGGAGCACGTAGCGAGGTAGCCGAGGGTGTGGTAGTGAGAGAAGGATCAGTCCTTGGCATGGGTGTGTTTATTGGAGCATCAACAAAGATTATTGATAGAGAAACTAGCGAGGTATTTTATGGCGAAGTGCCACCTTATTCTGTAGTGGTACCAGGGTCTATTCCATCTAAAAATAACATTTCAACCTATTGTGCAGTTATAGTAAAAAAAGTGGATGAAAAGACGAGATCGAAAACCTCTATAAATGAAATATTGAGGGATTAAACTATCTCACTGCTTGTCGTCACTTTTTTTATCATTATTACTAACCACAGTAATGGCATACGCACATAACTCTGAGAAAGAGACTCCATTTTCTTGAGATAGTTTATATAATTTTTGTAGACTTTCTTTTACTTTATTAGGGATATTCCCTCCACGTTCTTTTACAAGCCAGGAATCTTGATGATGAATTGGATGAGCATCACTTTTTGGATTTCCTATATATATTGCAAAAGGTGAACTTTGTCCTTTGAAGTCACATTGTACAGTAAATTTTTTTATAGATTCAGCCATCTAAAGACCTCTACTTTTCTTTTTGGTCGATTTTATAGCAGGTGGAAGAGGTGGTTTCTTTATAAAATCTTGTCTATTGACAACACTTTCTTTACCTTCCAAAGCTCGGCGAACATCAGCTCTGCTTAATTGCGACTCTTTTGCTACCTTCATTCCATGCTTTGCCATAATATTAGCATATGCTAGTACTTTTTTTACCAATTCTAGATCACCATCTAGCATTTGAACTAGCACTTGAAACACTTCCGCTAAAGTTAGTCCATCAGCATTTATAACCTTGTTTTCTATAAAATTGACAGCTTCTTCAAATTTGTATTCAATACTATCATCTTGAGGTATAAGGGCAACATAATCGGTGTTTTTGTCGTCCATAACTGAAGCACTATTACTCACAAACTTAAGTTTATACTATATATATAAATACTCTACTATTTTATATTATGGCACGCTATAGTTAAACATTTATTAATAACATGCTCACTTATATACACGAATTAATTGACAAAAGTCAAGGATCAATATCCATCAGTGATTTCATGAATGCCGTTTTGTACCATGAAAAATACGGCTATTATACGAGTAGATTACCACTTGGTAAGGATGGTGATTTTACTACTGCACCTGAGATCAGCCAATTATTTGGTGAAGTAATTGCAGTTTGGATAATGCATACATGGGAAAAATTAGGAAAGCCATCAAAATTTTCTCTAGTTGAACTTGGGCCAGGCAAAGGAACACTCATTCACGATATAATAAGAGTCACTAAAAAATACAGCAGCTTTTTTAATTCAATGTTGATCCACTTAGTTGAAATAAGTCCTACTTTACGGAAGATACAAAAGGAAAAATTAAAAGGCTTAGGTGTTAATTGGCACAAAGATATTGACAACCTACCAGAACAACCAACCATTTTTTTAGCAAATGAGTTCTTTGACGCTCTTCCGATAGATCAGTTTGTATATCGTGATGAGGGGTGGTATGAAAATAGGGTGACAAAACAAGATGATGGCAGTCTCTTGGTGTCATGCCAGTGCGTGACACTGGAATCCAGAAAAAAAGAATCATGGATTCCAGTGTCAGCTACTTGCATGACAGGGAGTTTCGATGGTGCAGTGGTGGAAATATGTTCAACTGGGGTTGAAATATTAAAAAAACTTGAGAAGAAGATACATAATAATAAAGGAGCTGCTTTGATTATAGATTACGGTTATGTATACCCCGCGTATAAGAGCACTTTGCAATCGATAAAACAACATAAGTATGCTAATTTTCTTGAGAATGTTGGTAATAGTGATATTACTGCACTTGTGAACTTTCAAGCATTAAAAGATTCATTAAAACACGTAGATTGCGAGATTTTAACTCAAAGAGAATTTTTATATCTTTTTGGCATAAAAGAAAGAACCCAGGCTTTAATGAAAAGCGCAAGTGATGAACAAAGGAATAGGATCTTTAGTGAATTCTTAAGGTTGACTGAAAATATGGGCACTCTTTTTAAAGCAATGCTATTGATATAGCTAGCCCAAGAAAGGTTTCCCTACGTCATACCGCGATTCATTCGCGGTATCTCAGCCGCTAACTAGTAGCGGAATGACGAATTTGTTGTTTTTCAAATTGTAGGTAAACCTAAGTCACTTTAGCTATAGCATAGCTAAAGTAATTTATGTTATTGGGTAAGTTAAAAATATGATATAAATGAGATAAGAGGGAGCTACTCACTATAGGAATAGAGTTGCGCGCGCGACCGAGGGTTTTATACCATTCTAGAAGTAATATGCGGAAAAGGGGGGATTCGAACCCCCGACATATTTTCATATGTGCACGCTTTCCAAGCGTGTGCTTTAGACCACTCAGCCACCTTTCCATGCATATTCATAATATTGAAAATTGTGCTGCTAAACAATATAAAAACCTGGTATATAGGGTTCACCACGAAAATTTACAGTATTGTTAAACTTGCTTCTGCAAGTTGGAAATGTTTTATCGCAACCTGCGAGTATTGAATATTTATCCCCAGCAGAAATTTGGTATGGAGGCGAAGTAAACAACGTAACTACTTTATTTTTATATTCTTTTACTACACCTTCAAATGCTGTTGAGCCAAAGAATTTTACTACTCCGTGCTTATAATATTCATCACTCTCAGCTAAATTCGTGTCTTCAAATCTTCTTTCGTCTATTACTTTAGTGATTATACTTATTTTACTAAATTTTTTAGTATCGGCTTTGCATTTATCATCGCAAAATTGTGCTCTGCATGCAGGAGAGTATAATTCTGCTATGCTTCTCTCAAGCTTTGCTGAGAGCCCTCTAATTTCAACAATAAATCTTCCACTACTTAATGTCACTTTACCAAAAGTTCCTGAATGTAGATTCATTGTTCCCTGGGTCAAGTCTTTATAATTCACAAGAAATATTTCAATATTTGCAAAGTCGTACTTTCCTGATAAAACATCTTCTTCTTTAATATCACCACTATTTAATATCCCTTCAATTTCTAGATTATCAGTTTTTAAATCGCTGTTTAATATTATACTACTGGCTGTAAATCCACTTGAAGATTTATAGAGTATATTATTAATATTTAAATCTTCATCATAGTCAGTGAATCCCATTACTTCTCCACCTGCAAGCGTTAATTTCCAGCACGTAGCAGTGGTAAGTAATTCTCCAGCTAAATGATTTTTTAGTGTGGTTTGCATAGGGGCCTCCTGTTTAATTGATTGAATTTGAAAGTAGCTATACGGCTAGTAGATAAGCCAGTGTGTTCTTTTCCCGTCATCTGAGTAGCTATAGAGTGTCATCCCAGTAACCATAGGGTGTCATCCCAGTGCGTGACACTGGGATCTAATTTTACCTGACTATGTTATCATATAAATCTACCCAATTTGGATTTTCTTTTTCGATCAAATCAGTCTTCCATTTTCTTTTCCAACTTTTTAACAGTCTTTCTCTATTAAGAGCTGAATTTATATCTTGAAATTCTTCAAAATGAACTAATTTATGTACATTGTATTTTGATGTAAAGCCAGAAATAACTTTACTCTTATGTTCCCAGATTCGTTTAATCAGATTTGATGTTATACCTGTATATAAAGTTCGATTATTCTTGCTTGCAAGTATGTAAACGTAATAATTTTGCATATAACTTAGATCCCAGTGTCACGCACTGGGATGACAGGAGAGAGGACACTATATGTTTATTTGATTGACAAATAAACACTAACAAATAAGATACACACCACATTAAATTGTGGTGTGTACTAGCTGGTTAGAAAGAAAACTTCACACCAGTAAGAAGGAGAATTCCTTGGTTAGAAGGTGCCTCTTCTGTGGTACTACCTGCTTTTGTAATCTTATGATTTGCGTTTTGTTTCTCGTTAGTCATAAAATAATGGAGAGCTGCGTAAGGAACAAATTTGCTCTTACTGCATGCAGGAGATAGATCATATTGAACGCCAAGTGCGCCATCGTGAAGCATATCTCCATCATTCATTCTGCTACCAAAGTACGTCAAACTTGTGTAGATATTCTCATATTGATAGCCAGCTCCTACAGTCCAATACATGGTGTCCATACTATCTTCACCAAATTGAGCTTTCAGCCCTTCCATTCTTTTGTTAGCATCAGGAAGCAGTTCATATTTTTCAATTTTATTATTAGCATCTTTTGTCAGTATTTCAATACCTTTTGGTTGACCAGATTTGCCCAGATATGCAAAAGAGGCAGCAAATTTTATGCCTTGATCCTCATTAATCTTATAATCAGCGCTTACACCCAAATTAACACCCATAAGGTCATTGTACTCTACAAATTCCTTATAAAGATGCTTATCTTTACTTGGTTTTTTCGCTTGACCATACTCACCAACTGCAGAAGTTTTAACTTTCACCTTATATTTATCAAAGTCATATTCATATGATGCACCAGCACTTATTATGTGCTCATAGTCTGGACCGACATGTTTTATCTCTTCCTTATGTTTTATTTTATCATTATCTGTACTATCCTTGAAAGGAACTGTTTCTTTTACAGTAAACAAGCTACTATCATAACGAGGTGAGTAGCTGATACCAAATCTTGCGCCCATATAATTTGGTGAGTAGTAAGCAACTCTAAATGGCAGTGTAGTCATAACATCTTTGTTGTATTTCCCTGCCATGCGGAAAGAGAATTTTTCACTTTCACTCGAAAAACTTTCAGTGTAAAGACGTGGTGTTACATAAAATGGAAAGCTCGCAGCGCTTCCTTCTAAGTTCACTTTTCTGAACCAGTCACTATCTGCAGCTCCGTCAACAGTTGCAATTCTTGTTGCATCAAGTCTCATCAGAGCCTCAGGACCAAATTGATAACCAAGCTTTAGATCACCATGTTTTGAATTTAAAAATACATGTGCACTCCTGCTCCTTGCAGCGTAAACACCCTGTGAAGCCCCTTTGCCTTCTGTAACTGGGACGTGAAATTGCACGTCAGCACCATAAAGAAGACCTAAATCTTCATTTTTATTTTCTGCTCTGAGGTGTAATATCGCATCAGCAGTCATACCCATATCGTTGCTGTAATCACCAATATTTCCTATTCCACTAGGGAATACGGGATTTGCTCCTTGTATCTTATCCTGAGGGGCAGTATAATACTCTATAGATCTGTTTGGCATAACGTTGTAACGTTTATACTCTTCACCACTTGGCCCTGCTTTGCCATAGCTTTGAGCATCAACAACACCACCAAAAGTTATTCTTAAGCCATCTTTTCCTTGGTTGGTGTCGATAATATCAACTCCACCAACTGAAACAACAGGACTTGCCTTACCTTTTTCCTCTGTATTTTTGTTAACAACTTTTACATCCTTCTTTACATCTTTAGCTTTAATTTTAGCATTCTTAGTTTTAGAAGCCTTAGTTTTTGAAACTTTACCTTTTTCTATATTAGAATTCTTAGCATTTAGAGCTTTCGCTTTTGAATCCTCTATAAGCTTTGCTTTTTTCTCATTTGCTAGCCTGATCTCCTCTTTTTTCTTCTGCTCGGCTGCTAATCTTAGCTCCTCTTTTTTCTTAAGCTCTTCAGCTTTTTTTCTTGGATCAGCATTACATATTCTGTCCATCTTTTCTTTCAGTTTTTTATTTGATGTTTTCATAACTTCTGTTTTTCCAGAAGTTTTTGTGCTCTCTTGCTTTTTTATTTCCTTCATACTCTCATCAGGAAAGTCAGCTGCAAAACTGCTGAAAGAACATAAAGTTAATAAAGAAACTAGAGTAGTTCTAGTATAAATAGATTTTTTCATGAAGTGCCCCCAAAAAATTTCGAAATCATTGTCTTAAATGTAAATATATAAAAATGTTGAAAATTCAACTTAAAGCAATCTTATAGCGAAAACAAAAGTAAAGTGCAACACCTTAAAAACAACTTTTTTAATATGCCTAACGTTTATATTAACCAAAATTTAGCACAAAGGTTAATATTTTTTGCTTGCTAGTGCATTATAACTCTACTATTTATTCTATGGAAGTAAAATTTTTTTATTCTAGCAATAGAAAGATTATAGAAAATACTATTAACAATAATATCAATCTACATTATAGTTAAATAAATTGTTTAGCTGATAGTAGATTGAGGTAGTTATGGATTTTAGTTTTTTACGCAATTGGTTTAGCACCACAGGTACTAGTGCAAGTAGTATAGATTCACAATTAGGTGATGTTGAACAATCAAGCTCCATCTTAGCAGATAACGGCAAATATAAGGTGGATGATGAGTTTGAGATCATTGAAGATTATGAATTTATAAATCCTGCTGACCCAAATGAACCACATTCTTTACCTTCTGCTTACCAGATAGATGAAAGTATCGCAGAAATTGCAGGGTTTGATAAAGAGAAATTATTGGAAATGAGTAATTTCTGTAAAATAAGCTATGGTGATAGTGACGATAAGTTAGATGAAAAAAAACATCATATATTAACTTGTAAAAATGTAAGTGAGGAAGATTTTATAGCTATTGAAGCAGATGGGAGAATGCACAAAGAAACTAATCCTTCTGAGGATATTATTTTTGAATTTAAAAAAATGTATAAAACTAGAGCTGAACTTTTTAGCGAAGGTTATAAAATCATTCCATTTGGTAATAGTTTCGAAGAAGATGCTGGGTATGTTTTCATAAAAGGTGAAGAAATAACAATAGCTTACCACGGTATTCGTGGCTTAAATGATGCAATCACTGATCTAAATGCATCTTTTACTACTTCAGAACTTTTACCTGACGGTGGAAGAATTCATCGTGGTTTTTATAATTCATTTACAGATTCATGGCCTAATCTTTATGGCATTTTGAAATCTCATGCTGAAAAACAAGGATCAGAAATCAAAGATTTTAAAATCAATCTCACAGGTCACAGTATGGGAGGAGCTATTGCTAAGATAGCTGCTTTATGCCTCAACAAAACAGAAGGCGCTGAAGATGTTCATGTTGCAACTTTTGCTGATCCAAGGGTTTTTGACCTGACTGCCAGTGAAATTTATAATGACGCTCTTCAGGAAAAAACCATAAGGGTCACTCACCATCAGCGAGATCCAGTGCCAGCATTGTGCCCTGGTTCGTTTGGTTATGCTCACGTAGGTGCACAATTAAGAGTATCGACACCAGAAAGATATTCTAGTCTAGTAAGTTATTTGCATGGAATAGATGGTTATCATGAGGCCGTTTATAGGATGGATGAAAGTGATTTTCGATCAAATAATAACGTATCTCTCTTTTACTATCCTGTTAGGATATTAAATCGAATTAACTCTGCAGTTTTAGGTAATGCTCAATATTACGCTGCCAATGCAGTAAATTATATTTTTGGTGGGTCAAATTTTTTCGAAGAAGTAAAAAATAAAAATTCTTCTCAGATTGAACAAGCAGAAGTTGTGCAAAGCAAGATAGCATATGAGAATTACTTGTCTACTGCAAGGAGTTTATAACTATTACTATGGAGCAATTATTAGATTGCTCCATAACATCTATTCATTTAAATTCAATATAAAAATTTCCACCACAACCATTCCTCTTTAAATTTTTTTAGATGTTCTTTTTTTTCGCACTCTAAAAGCAGCTCTTCCACGCTTTTGTTGTAGCTTTCAGTAGTAATCCTTCCCTGATGATGCATGAACCTCAAGTAAATCAAATAAGTGTTAATCACATCTGTTTCACAATAATCTCGAATCTCTTGTATCTTGCCGCTATCATATAAGCCCATAACTTGTGACCCATCAACTCCAATCTTGCCAGGAAGGTTAAATGCTGCACAAACTTCGTTCATTTTTACTCTTGCAGAGGCTCCAAAATCAGAGAGGGTTTCAAGTAAGTCACAATGCCAATCAATACTATATCTCTGATTGTAACTATTCCACTTATCACCAGCTTTATGAAAGTATTCTGCTTGAATGCCATGGACCATAGCACGATACTTCAGTACTGGTATATCAAAAGTGCGTCCGTTGAACGAAACTAATCTTGGCTTTTTCTCTGATATGTAGTTAAAAAATCCTTTCACTAGCTCCTTTTCACTGGAATTTAGTGTGCCTCCAGATCTTATTTCTTGCAGTGTGAACACCTCATAACCGCTCTGGTGGCTTATATTGCAAAGTAAAAAACTGATAACTACAATTTGGTGGAAGGGCTGACGCAGAAAAGAGTTTTGCCCGTTTGTTATTTCCAGGTGGTATTTTGTTAATGCATCCCTTTTCTCTTCTACACTACTATCATCACTAATATTGAGTAAATTTTTGCAGGAATTTACATCTGGTATAGTTTCAATATCAAATACTAACAAAGAATTAAGCATTGCCTATATACTCCTCAGGACGGTCGATCCAAGGTCGCACTTTTACGAACAAAAAGAGGTGAACCTTGCACTCAAATAATTTTTCTAGTTCAGCACGTGCTTCGATATTAATTTTTTTAATATTACTGCCATCTTTCCCTAGCACTATTTTTTTATGACTATCTTTCAACACGAATATGATCTGTTTGATGACTAAACTCTTATCTTTTTTTTCCTCAAATTGTTCAGTTATAACAGCTGTAGAGTATGGCAATTCTTCACGCAAGTTCAAGAATAATTTTTCTCTCGTAATTTCTGCTGATAAAAAATTTGTCGAGGAATCGGTTATTTGATCTTCTTCATAAAACCAAGGGCTCACCGGTGCAACTTCAGACAAGTAATTCATCAAATCAGAAAGTCCATCATTCTTTAATGCTGATATCGTAAAAACTTTTTCAAATTTATAAAGCAAATTCAGATGCTCATGCGCCATCTTGAGTTCTGGCCTTTTTACCAAATCAGTTTTATTGATAACCAAAATGCATCTGCCTTTTGTGCGCTGCAGCCGCGTAAATATAGTCTTAATTCTTTCTATATTTTTCAAATAATTGCTTACATCAACAAGTAACAAAGTGATGTCATCACCCTTGATTGCTGACCATGCAGATTTGACTAAAGCTTTTTCAAGTTTTGTTTCTGCTGAGAAAATTCCTGGGGAGTCAGTAAAGACAATTTGTGTGTTGTTGCATGTTGCAATACCCCTTATTTGCGTCCTTGTTGTTTGCACTTTGGGTGTAACAATTGCAATTTTCTTGCCTATGATGCTGTTAATTAATGTAGACTTCCCAGCATTTGGTAAGCCAGCTATGGTTACAAATAAGCACTTTTGTTCTTTCACAAAGGAAATTATAAAGAAAACTGGATGCCAGTGTCAAGCACTGGAATGACAAGTTCTCGGCAACCCCTACGTCATACCGTCACGGTATCTCTAGATCCCGCTAACACGTAGCGGAATGACAGCAATCCTACGTCATACCGCCGAGAACCGTCATACTGTCACGGTATCTCATCCGCTAACAAGCAGCGGGATGACAGCAATTCTATGTCATACCGCCGTGGTATCTCTTAGCCGCTAACACGTAGCGGGATGACGAATTACTTAACCGTCATCCCGCGATTCATTCGCGGTATCCCAGCATAGATTCCGCTAACAAGTAGCGGAATGACGGTAAACCTAGATTACTTTAGCTATAATTATTAAGCTGCACCTGCTGGATTTGGTGATTGACTATTAAGAAACTCTGCCCTAGCTTCAGTAAACTCAGTTGAGGGTCTTGAAAAGAACATAATTTTTATTGCACAGCACGCACTACATAATGCAACAGCAGCCATACCTACTGCAAGAGTAGAACACCAAACTTTACCTATGTACGCGTCTGCAACCCCAGAAATCAAGGCAATACTACCTGCTGTAGTTAATAGCGTAGCACACCCAATCCAGAATGCTTTCTCATAATTAATAGCACCAAACATTTCTCCAGCATCACTGCTAGCACCAGCAACACAGTCCACTGGTTTTTTGCCATCTTTATCCTTCAAACCTGGATCAGCCCCTTTTTTTAGAAGTAATTTCGCAATTTCAACGCTACCGCCGAAAAAATGTCCACTGCACAAATAGTGCAGTGGTGCCTTACCTTGATTATCTTGCATATTAAGATGAGCGCCTTTACCCAAAAGTAATTCCACAGCTTTATGACGAGCAATGCCACAACAACTATAAATAGCATAATGAAGTGGTGATTTACCTTCTTGATCTCTTTTATTAGGGTCAGCACCACGCTCCAGGAGTAATTCTATGATTTCATTATAACATTTATTACAGGCCTTGTGTAACGCAGTACAACCTTGTTTGTCCTGCGTGTCACAATTAGCACCATTTTCCAAGAATAGCTTTATAATTTCAATGTTCCCTCCTTCTTTTATAGCAAGTATCAGTGCTGGATAGGCATATATATTATCATTAATATAATCACCAAATTTTCCATCTTTACTGCTCTTGAACTTGGAAAAAAGTTTTTTCAGAAATGCTGTATTTCCCTCTGAGATAGCCTCATATAGATAAAACTTTAAATCTTCAGGAGAATTAATTTCATCTAAATTTTCATCAGTCAGTTTTGTAACTTCTTCCGTATCTTTTCCAGTGAGAAGGTCATATGCAGCACCTAATTCTTTAAATTTCTCCTCGTTGTATTTTTGCACATCCTCACTTGCACTTGAATGTTTATCAGGATGATATTCAAGAGCTAATTTTCTATATGCTTTTCTAATTTCGTATTCACTTGGATTATCACTTGGACTAAAGCCTAATATTTTTAAAGCTTCCTTTCTATTCACAATAAACCTCCTACTGGAATATCTTAAGCTAAGTATAACCCAAAATTTTAAAAAGCAAAGCTTTTTATGTTAAACTTCATCCACTGCGCAATCCCATAACTGTACAAACATTGTAATTTATCTCCATCTAGGAAAGGGTGTCATCCCAGCGCCCCTATGATGTCATCCCAGCGCCCCTATGATGTCATCCCAGCGCCCCTATGATGTCATCCCAGCGGCCCCTATGATGTCATTCCAGTGCTCCTTTCTCGTCATCCCAGTGCCCAGACACTGGGATCTAGTTTTCCATAAATGGTGCATTTTAACATAACTTTTATACTTGATAAAATTCCTGGATTCCAGCATCAAGTGCTGGAATGACACCTCTCTTTGAGCTATAAACATTAAGAAATTTATCAAATGAAAAAAAAGGCAAAAGAAGCCCCGAGTAGCGAGTTTTGACTCTATATTACTGTAAGTGGCGCTGTAATAATGTGCTAACGCTTAAAATAAGCGCGATTTGGCTGAATGTAGAAAAAATAAAAAAGACATGCAGCCGCTATAATTTTATGTAATCCGCCAATAAATACCTTAAGTTTTTTACTGAATTTTGTCATTGAGCCTGCAGGTCAAAAACAAGTTTTGAGTCATAAATACCCTTATTGTCATAATAAGGGCGCTGGCGAAATATGTCAAGGGATTTTTGACGAAATGATTTTGAAAGTAAAGAGCGGGAGAAGGGGTTCGAACCCTCGACCTCAACCTTGGCAAGGTTGCGCTCTACCAACTGAGCTACTCCCGCAATTAAATTAACCTAAATTTACTTAATTATAGGCATATACAGCGATTTGTAAACCCCGTGTACACGAAAAATGTGAGAGCCCATAAATTTGCGTGGTTCCTTCTATGATCTTTTCGTATACTTAAGGCTCATTTTTGATTATCATAGGTTTTCAATTGTGCCAAAAAATGTATTAATTTTATGGGAATATTTTTATATAAAGACGACTTGCCAGCTAGTTCAATACCAGATGATATAAGTTCTATAGCTGTTGATACCGAGGCAATGGGGCTACTTCATAGCAGAGATAGATTATGCCTTGTGCAGCTCTCTTTTAATGATGGCAACGTTCACTTAGTTCAACTCAAGAACGATTACACAGCGCCAAATTTGAGAAAAATATTAGAGGATAAAAATATAACTAAAATATTTCACTTCGCGCGATTTGATGTAAGCATAATACGTTATTACTTGGAAATTTGGGCACTTCCGTGCTATTGCACAAAAATAGCTTCACGTTTAGTTCGCACTTACACAGATAATCATAGCTTAAAAGAATTGTGCTTAGAACTACTTGATACCAAATTAAATAAGCAGCAGCAATCTTCTGATTGGGGAAATGAAAATTTGACAGACAAACAAAAAAATTATGCTGCATCTGATGTTTTGTATCTCCATAAGATAAAGGAAAAGCTAGATTTAATGTTGGAACGTGAAAATAGAAAAGAATTGGCCCAAAAGTGCTTTGAATTTCTTCCTACTCGCATTGAGTTAGACTTAATGGGTTGGGAAAACGTGGATATCTTTAATCATCAGATATAACCATTTGTGAGAAGTTTTTTGTTTGTGCAAGACACTTTAGGGCAATTTTTCAGAAGAATTTAGTTGATTAACTGTTGATTGATGCGCTATATTTTACAAGCAATCGTTCTAAGTTTAGGTATTTTATGAGTGATGACATTATATCAGTAAATGATCAAAATTTCAAATCTGAAGTCACTGACTATAAAGGGTTTGTTCTGATAGACTTTTGGGCAGAATGGTGTGGGCCATGTAAAAGTCTAATGCCGCGTATTGAACAGTTGGCTAAAGACAGAAAAGGCAAGATTAAGATCTGCAAGTTCGACATAGATGAAGGGACTGAAGTGCCAAGTAAGTATGGAGTGCAATCTATACCCACTTTAATCATATTTCAAGATGGTAAGGAAATTGCACGCAAAATTGGTGCAACAAATGATTTGCTAAGTTGGGTTGATAGTGAAATAAGCTAATAGACAAATTTGCTTTTGTGTGTATTATAAATATTGATAAAAGGGATTGTAGCTCAGTCGGTTAGAGCAGTTCGCTCATAACGAATTGGTCGTAGGTTCGAGTCCTACCAATCCCACCATTGTGTTGATCTTAGCATGATCGTAACAATGAGAAAACTATAGTATATGAATTATATGTTGATATAATAGAGGAAATAATGGAATTTACTAAATCTTTGAATAATAAGTTAGATGAGTTGCACTTACTAAATCATCCATTCTACCAATCATGGAATACAGGAAGCTTAAGCTTGCAAGCTTTACAAACCTATGCTAAAGAATATTATCACCACGTTGCTGCGTTTCCTCGTTATATCAGTGGTATACATTTTTTGTGCCCAGATCTAAAAATGCGACAGGTTTTGCTTGGTAATTTGATAGAAGAAGAACAAGGTGATGAAAATCACCCAGAGTTATGGAAACGTTTTGCTGAAGGGCTTGGTGTAACACGGTCTGATCTCCATAAGGATGCACAGATTAAAGAGACACAGGAGTTAGTTGATGGTTACTTTGATATTGTACGATCAGACTTTGCTTCCGGTTTGGGTGCACTTTATGCTTATGAACGTCAAACTCCAGAGGTTTCTAAGTCTAAAATTGAAGGTTTAAAAAAACACTATTCAATAAGTGATGAGCGTTCTCTTCAATTTTTTACGGTTCATATGCATGCTGATGAATGGCATTCTGAGGAATGTGCAAATCTTATTGTAGACTTAAGCGAAGAAGAGCAAGAGAAAGCCATGCAAGGCGCTAAAAAAGGAGCAAAACTCTTGTGGGGTTTTCTTGACGGGATGATGAACGCTAGTGTGTGTCATTAATTGTAAGTAGATTAAACTCAGTGATATTAAAATGCAATGTAATCTTCTTATATCTGACCTGCGGCTTTGGGTTCATTTAGGATGTAGTGCAGAAGAGAAGTTTCATTCTCAATTAGTTAGTGTTAATATTGATTTTACCTTTAAATCCCCCCCTTTAGGACTTACAACTGACCGGCTTGAGGATACTATATGCTACTTGGAGGTAGTTCAGAGTATTCAATCTCTCGTTCAAAGCAAGCAATTCAATTTAATCGAGCACTTAACCCATGATATATACAGAGCCATTAATAATCTTTTGGTGCAAAAAAAACATATTATTTCTTCCATAAGAGTGACTACTCACAAAGTTGCACCACCCGTTCCCGGTGTGCATGGAGGTGTTCTCTTTACTTATTGTAATACATTACAAGAACAGGAAGATAACTAATGATCTATATTTCTATTGGCTCAAATATAGGAAATCGCTTTTCCCATTTACAAAGGGCTGCTCAGTTACTAAAGGAACGCTATTTTAAAGATTTAAAGTCTTCGATCATTCTAGAAACTAAGGCCATTTTACCAAACAGTGCTCCACCTGAGTGGGATAAGCCATTTCTCAACATGATTGTCTATGGAAGTTGTTCTTCTTCTCCCGAAGAGCTATTAAAAGGTCTAAAACAAATTGAGTGTGATATTGGCCGTTCGCAGGTCTATGAAAAGTGGGCACCTCGCGTTATTGATTTGGATATTTTGTTATGGGATGATCTAACGCTCGATACACCCTACCTTAGAATTCCTCACCCAGAATTGATAAACAGACCATTTTTGCTTCACTTGATGGCAATGCTGAGCCCCATGGCAGTAGTTAACAAAACGTTTGGTACTGTTAACCCTAACATTAAGGATTGCTTTTTAAGGAGTTTTACGCTTTCACCAGAGCTTGTAGGTATTGTCAATATTACTCCTGATTCATTTTCAGATGGTGGTCTTTATTATGATTCAGATCAAGCAACCAAGCAGGCACTGCGGCTGTTATCAGATGGTGCAAGCATAGTTGAACTTGGTGCTCAATCAACAAGACCTGGATCTTTAATGCAGATCCCAGAGGAAGAGTATGCACGTCTAAAGCCAGTACTTGATAATCTTAGCGATTATATGAAAGCTGGCGATATTAAAGTCAGCATTGATAGTTTCTGGCCAGATGTTATTTTGAACGTTTTGGAGCACTACAACATTGCCTGGGTAAACGATCAGAAGGGAGATCTAGATGATAATACCTTAAAAGCAATTGCTAGCAGTGGATGTGGCATCGTTATTATGCACTCACTTTCCATACCACCACATAGAGACAACATTATCCCAAGTGACATTGATCCAATTGATAACATAAATAATTGGGCAGAAAGGAACATTAATAGATTACTAGCTCTAGGTTTTGATCAAAGCTCGATCATTATTGATCCTGGTATTGGTTTTGGCAAATCTATGTACCAGAATATCCAGATTTTACGCAGTATAGAAACGTTACAAAATTTTGGCTGCAAAGTTCTGGTTGGCCATTCTAGAAAGTCATTTATTTCTTCTTTTTCTACAGAACCTGTCTTTAACCGAGATTTAGAAACAATTGCTTTATCATCTGCATTGCACAACAAGGTTGATTTCCTTCGAGTGCATAATGTGCGTGATCACATGCGATTTTTTGCAGCTCAAGCTGCTTTACAGGGATGATAGTTATCGGAATTATGGCTGTTGATCCCAAGGGGGTAATTGGAATAAATAATGGATTGCCCTGGCATTATCCAAGTGAGTTAGATCATTTTCGTCAGGTGACTGACAAACAAGTTATTGTTATGGGAAGAAAAACATTTGAAATAGTACCCCAAAACATATTGAAGGATCGTATCCCTGTTGTTTTTTCTCGTAACAAGTTAAGTTCTTGTTTTAATAGAGGTATAAAGTGCACTATTATTTCTTCTATGCAAGAGTTTTTGTCAATCCAAAGTAGTTCTAAAGTCTTTATGATTGGTGGAGCACAAATAGCGCACCTTTTTTTGGAGTATGATCTAATCTCAGAGTTTATCATAACAGAAATTCACAGACTTTATAAAGGTGATGTATATTTCAACTTAACACTTCTTGATGGATGGTATAAAACCGCTCTTGCTCAAACAAAAGATTATACTATATGCAGGCTAACACGTTAATATGCATGTTGAAGCAATTTACACCCATCGTATTGAATGCGGCGAGTTATTAGAAGCAGTTCTTGATCGCTATGTTTCAAATTTGTTAAAAGAGGAAGTTGTTCTTGCTATCACATCAAAAATCATTTCCATTTGTCAAAAACAAGTGGTTTGCAAAACTGCTTGTTCTAAAGAAGAGCTAATCAAAAGGGAAGCTGATGCAGTTGTTGATGTGGCTCACAGTATCTGTTTAACGATTAAAGATAATATCTTAATTCCATCTGCTGGTATTGATGAATCAAATGGTAATGAGGTATATATTCTATATCCAAAAGATGTTCAGAAAACAGCTCTGTCAATATGGAATTATCTCAAGACAAAACACTGCATAAAACATCTTGGTATTTTGATTACAGATAGTAATGTAACACCTATGCGTCGTGGGATTACGGGCGTTGCTCTTGGTTGGTGTGGATTTGAACCACTTTATTCCTATATAGGCAAGCCAGATCTTTATAATCAATCACTGCAAGTAACACAAGTCAATCTTCTTGATGCACTGGCAACATCTGCTGTTTTAGTTATGGGAGAAGGGGCAGAGCAAACACCAATGGCAATAATTAGTGGTGCACCAAAGGTTCACTTTCTTACTCGTCCGCCAACTACAAAAGAAGAAAAAAGTGTTAAGATATCTATGAAAAAAGATCTTTACTCTCCTCTCCTCATGGGAGCCTGCTGGTTAAAGAGTTAAAGAGAAACTTAAAAATCTGCTATTAGACTTCTTGCATAACCATATAACGAACTTTTATTGGGAATAGAAACGAAAAAACTTACTTGACACCCTTCGCCAGCCCCCTTATTATGATAGTGAAGGTATTCAGTTATCTTCATCTGTGCAGATTAAACAGCAAGAAAACAACGTAGTTGGCGTCTTATTTTTAATTTTTTGCACTATGTGCACCTTATGTCTTCACAACATTTCTGGGTTTTTACCTATATAAGCTGAAACGCGCTTATAAGTCGTTTAAGACAGTATAGTACGCCAATTTGCAGGATTAGAGAGTGACAACTAGCTAACACGGGGTTTCTTTTGCCTTTTTTTCTGCTTAGTAAATTTCTTAAACATTTAAACAAAGGTGAGTTGCATTTAAAAGCAGCTAAATTGCAGTGTTTAAGACTTAAAAAACGCCAATACTGAAAGTAGACAATGACTAGGGCTTCTTTTGCCTTTTTTTTGTTTGGTAAATTTCTTAATATTTATAGTTAAACGACAACCGTCATCCCGCTACGTGTTAGCGGAATCTATGCCGAGATACCGCGAATGAATCGCGGTATGACGGTTCGTGGCGGCATGACGAGAAAGGGGCTACTCGGATGACAACAAAGGGCTACTTGGATGACACCCTCTTGGATGGAAGCCAGTGTCAGCTACTTTCATGACACCATTCTTTTTTCTGGATTCAAGTAGTCAGGGCACTGCCGTCTTGGATGGAAAGGCTGGATCCAAGTAGTCATACCAATGTCTCCTATTTGACTGGTCAACAATGAGAATTGGTATTAGTTTGGGTTATGCAAGAAGTCTATTCCTTCATAAGGAGAAGTAGTTAAAGGAATTTACTCTATTTCTCCCTCTTTTTTTATTATTTTTAATCTATAGTTAACGTAAAAGAGATATGCAAAAACTCTATTGATCCATAGTCTGCAAATTATTAATAACACTTACTTTAAAGAACCTTACTTTACGCTGATCTTTGAGCGCTCTTTTGTGGTATTTTGTAAGAGTATAACTTGTGAAATCGTCTTCCCTATAGATTAAAGAGTTACACTGCTTTATATGTGATGCTATCCACTCTGCATAGTCCTGATGATCGGTTGCAATGAATATTTCCCCTGTTATAAGTATTTTTTTTGCTAATAAATTTAAAAATTCCGTATTAATTAATCGTCTTTTATTGTGACTTCTTTTTGGCCATGGATCTGGAAAGAGAATAAAGAATCTTTCAACACTGTTGTCAGGAAAATTTGCAATCAATTCTCTTGCATCTTCTGTCCATATTAAAATGTTTTTTATGTTTTGTATTTCTATGTTTGTTAGCAAGCGAGAAACCCCCTTTAAGTAGGGCTCACATCCTATAAATAATAGATCAGGTTCATTGAGCACCTGGTAAAGCATATTTTCACCGTTGCCAAAGCCTATTTCTACCCATATTCTTTTTCGTGAATTTACAATCTTCTCTATAGATTCCTTGCTGTTTTGAATAGAATATTTTTCCAATATTTCATCAACATCCGGTTTTAACCTGGACCTTCTGGAGAACGATCTAATCCACTTGCTATTCTTAAATAGCATATTCTTGATACATATATAATTTTCTCACTATATTTTATATAGCTTAAACAATTCTCGAAATGAATTAACGAAAAATTACTTGTCAATAATTATTAATATTATATAATATATGAGTTCTAATAAAGTTTAAATTAAAGGTCACATTGCATGAATAATAATGATCCAGTTGTAAATCTACCGGTTACTATCAGAAAGCTATCATCAAACAAGTTTATAGAAGAGATATGTCAAGGCCAATTTGAGGATCAAGATAATGCCTTGTTTGAAGATTCTTTTGTTAACAAAATTAAAGAAGGAGATGTGGTAGAAGGTGTAATTACAAGAATAAACCCTAACGACGTTGTGGTTGATATTGGTTTAAAGTCTGACGGGAGAATTCTGATCAAGGAACTCGGTTGTAATGATGAGATCATTATTGGCTCGAAAATTAGAGTTTATGTGGAAAGAATTGAAGATTATCATGGTAATGTTGTTCTTAGCCGTGAAAAAGCAATTAGAGACGAGAAATGGAATAAGTTGGAAGAAGATACAGTTACAAGAGCTGAAGTAAGCGGAGTTATTAAACGCTCAATTAAATGTGGTTTTATTGTTGATCTTGGTGACGGAATAAGCGCTTTTTTACCGCTGAGTCATGTGGATTTGAAGCAAGTAAAAGACGCGAAGCACCTTATTGAAACTGAACAAAAGTTCATCGTGCTTAAAATGGATAAGAAGCAAGGTAATATTGTAGTATCAAGAAAGCTGGTGTTAGAAAAATTGCACGCTGGTGAAAAAATTAAATTTTTAGAATCTTTAAATGAAGGCGATATAATAGAAGGAAAAATAAAAAGCATCACTCATTACGGTGTATTTGTCGGTATTCATGAATCAGATGTAGTGGGAGTTATAGATGGATTGCTACATATTACAGATATCTCTTGGAGTAGAGTGAGTCATCCATCTGCAGTTTTTGCTTGTGGCCAGACTATAAAAGTTAAAATTATAAAAATAGATAAGGAAAATGCTAAAATTTCCTTGGGTGTGAAGCAGCTAGAAGATAGCCCTTGGCAAGATGCAGAGTCAAAATATCCAGTTGATAGTGTGCATAAGGGTTATGTAACAAGCATAGAAGATTATGGATTGTTTGTTGAGCTTAGACCTGGAATTGAAGGTTTAGTGCACTCGTCAGAAATAACTTGGGTTAAGAGTAATTTACCAGTTAGTAGTCTTGTAACAAGGGGACAAGAAGTATATGTAAAAATTCTCAGTATTGACATTGCTAAGAGTAGGATGAGTTTAAGCATGAAAAGGTGTGTAGACAACCCTTGGCAAGTATTTATCAAGAAATATCCTCCTGGTTCTATTGTTTCTGGTGAAGTGAAGAATAATACCGGCTCATATGTATCTGTTGCTTTCAATGATTCTGAAATAGATGAGAACGTAGAAGGGACAATATATGTGAAAGATTTAAGTTGGTCTAAAAATAGCTCAGATGAGATAAAGAAGTATAATGTAGGTGATAAAATAGAAGCAAAAGTAATAAGGGCTAACGTGAATCGGGCAAGAATTTATCTTGGAATAAAACAAATAGAGTATGATCCTCTTGAAGAACTGATAAAGAAAGTTAAGGTAGGCGATAAAATACAGGTTATTGTAGGTAAGAGAGAAGATAATGGACTGGTCGTTGAAGTTGAGAACGATGTAACCCTTCTAATAGATCAAGAGCATTTACCGGAAAATAAAAAGTTCTCTATATCAGAAAAAATAGAAGTTGAAGTATTGGGTGTTGAAGAATATAACATAGTATTATCTGCTAAGTGATAAGGTTTACTTATTTTGGCTTCATATAAATGGCAACAAAGTCTGATATAATAGCGAGGGTAGCAAAAAGACATCCTTTTTTAGATAAGATTGTTATAGCAGCTATAGTTGATAGATTTTTTGGGATGCTTTCAAGCACATTGAAGCATCATAATAGAGTTGAAATTAGGGGGTTTGGTTCTTTTTCAGTTAGAAGTTATAACTTGAAAGAAACAAGCCATTTAATGTTACAGAAGTTTACAAAGAATCAATACTTTAAAACATATTTTCGTAGCAGTAAAAAATTATCTGATTTGATAAATGAATAAAAATTTATACCATAAATAAGATGAAAGTAGGGGTTTGAGTTTATACTGTACGATAGAAATTTTTAGCACCATATGCAAGTAGTAGAAATAGTTATACGTAATAACACATACAAAATATCTTGCGAAAGTGGGAAAAAGAGCCATTTATTACGTCTTGCTAATAGTTTTGACAAGCTAGTTGGTTCTGTATCTCAAAAAACTGGAGGTAAGGGTTCGGATGCATTAAATTTCTTACTTGCAGCGCTAATTCTTGAGGATAAAATTTTAGAATTAACAAAGCGGTTGGATGAAGCAAATCAAGAGCGCGAAAAGTATAGAAACGAGAAAAGAATAGAATATATTGAGGTACTAGATAAGGTAAATAAGATTATCACTAATCTTGAGTGCATAAAGGACTAGCTTCAATAAAGCAAGCAATTAAATTGACTATCTGACTATTTAAGCCAGGAGGGAGGTTTGTCTTACGAGTTATGTAACAATATAATTCGTAATCATCAAGATCAACTATTTTTTCGTATTCGATTAGTTCGCTCAAGGAAAATTTATCAAGATATTTCAATGCGAAATGCCCTAAAAGTATATCGGTTTCTTTGCAACCCCTATGCCAGCTTCTATACATCAATTTTCTTCTGAGTAGTGAGGTATCTGTCATTACAATTAAACTTTTTTTTAATTTAAAAGTTAAACTAAATACTTGTCAAGCGAGGCGCGTTTTAATATACTTAACATTTGTTTAAGATCTAAATATACAGGTGGAATTAATTTCTAATCTTATTCATCAATTTAGCGATGGAATATATTGTTTTTTGTCATTTGCCTTAATCATTTCTGTTATAGTGTTTGTGCATGAATATGGGCATTATGTTGTTGCCAAAGCATGCAAAGTTAAAGTTGAATCTTTTTCTATAGGTTTTGGTCCTGAAATTTTTGGTTTTAACGATAAGTCTGGAACTAGATGGAAACTAAGCGCTGTTCCATTGGGTGGTTATGTTAAAATGTTAGGGGATACTAATGCAGCGAGTGTCCCAGCTGATCAAAAAGAATTAACTGAAGAAGAAAAGTTGTATTCATTTCATACAAAACCGCGGTATAAAAAAGCAGCAGTGGTTTTTGCAGGACCTTTTGCAAATATGATACTTGCTGTTATAGCTTTTACAATATTTTTTAGCACGGCAGGTTATTACCGCACTCCACCGGTGATTAGGGATGTAATTGAAGGAAGTGCAGCCAAACAAGCTGGCCTATTACCAGGTGACACTATTACACAAATCAATGAACATAAAATAAAATACTTTGAAGATATTTCACGTGTGATAATGTCGCACCCCAAGACGAGAATGGAAATTAAATATAGCAGAAATAATGAGGAGCGTAGAACTAGCCTGACTCCATTGACAATTGAGAGTAGAGATGTTTTTGGCAACATAATAGAAAGAGAAACTATAGGGATTATTTCAGTCAATACATTAAAGCAGTCATCTTTTCTTGGGGCTGTGAGCTTATCAGTAAGTGAAACTTACCACACTATGTGCTTAACGATCAAAGCTATCTTTCAAATTATCGTTGGTAAGAGAAGTGCAAGTGAAATAGGTGGACCAATAAAAATTGCAAAATATTCAGGGCAATCAGCCAAAAAAGGATTTATTATGGTTGTGTATCTCATGGCAATTATTTCAGCTAATTTAGCTGCGATTAACTTGCTACCAATTCCGCTACTGGATGGTGGGCATTTATTTCGTTATATTATAGAAGCAGTTATACGTAGAGATTTAAGTTTGAAATATCAAAAATATGAGGCTACCTTTGGTGCTTTCATTTTGTTCTTGCTGATGGCAATTGCAATTTCGAATGATATTAGGAGTCTTTTTTAAAATAAATATGAAAAAGCTATTTTACATACTAATAGTAATTTTTATCTCCTTTCCCGCTCTACTTGTTGCTTTAGAAAATAAGGAAAAAGTACAGATAAAAGATATCAAATGCATTGGCAATGAGCGAGTAAGCAATCAAACAATAGGGTTTTATATAAAGTTAGAACCTGGTAGCTATGTAGACGACGATGATATAGATTCGATTATAAAAGGTTTATATAAAACAAAGTTGTTTGCTAGTGTTAACGCTTATATCGATGATAAAAAAAATTTAGTAGTAAAAATTCAAGAAAATCCACTAATTAACAAGATAATATTAAAGGGTAATAAATTATTTAACAGCAAAGAGCTGCTAAATAATGTAATTCAATCAAAATCGCTAACTATTTTCACTGAAACAAAATTGCAAAACGATTTAATGAATTTAATCACTACTTATAGAAATAACGGTAAGGTTGGTGTTAACGTTGCATATGAGCTGAATAAGCTTGATAGTAATAGGGTCAATCTAATTTTTAAAATAAAAGAAGGTAAAACCTCTAAAATTAAGGATATAAGATTTATAGGTAACAAAAACTTTTCTGAAAACGAGCTAGAGCAAGCTATTAAAGTGCATAGTAATGACATATTTAGTAAGTTATTTAGAGCCATGTTTAAGGGCGGAACTCGTTATTCACCACAATATTTATTGATTAACACAGAATTGCTCGATCGTTTTTATTCGTCTAAGGGATATATTCAAAATAATATTCAACCGATTGTTGAGATTGATAATAACAATCAGATAGAATTGACTTTTTTGATTGACGAAGGACAGCAATATTTGTTTGGAAATAATGAGGTTAATATTGAAACTGAAATTCAGGATTTAAGCCTAAAAGAAGAAATATTGGACTTTATAACAGAGGAAAACGATAAGATATTTAATAGAGTTAAAATTAATAATACAGTAGAAAAAATAAACAAGTATTTAAATGAGAAAGGATATATATTTGCAAAAGTTAATCCAGAGTATGCACAACGTGACAATGTTGTAGATGTGACCTACAGAGTGCTGCCGGGTAAAAAGATTTATATAAATCAAATTACAATTGATGGTAACGATCGCACTTTAGATAAAGTGATCAGAAGTAAGCTAAGTGTAGCAGAAGGTGATGCATACAATATATCTGAGATTCAAAAATCACGTAAAAAACTAATTAGTAGTGATTTTTTTGAAACAGTGAAAGTAAATAGTTACGCAGTTAATGACAATGCAGTAAATCTTGACTTAAATGTTAAAGAAAAAAGAACTGCTTCATTATCTTTAGCAGGAGGTATGTCCTTTCCTGGTGGAGCATTTGTAAAAACTGATTTCACAGATCGTAATTTATTTGGTAGTGGTAAAGAGCTCTCTTTTGCTCTTGAGAAAAATCAATATTCACTTTCTACTAATGTAGAGGTTGTTGAAAATAATTTTAACGATTCTGATACATCACTAGGTGTGGGCGTATTTTATGAAAAACAAGATAAACCACACACTAGCTTCGACAGTTGTGACATGGGATTTTCAACAAAATTATCATACAAAGTTATAGAAAACTTAACTAATTCCATTCGCTACTCTTACAAGTATAACCGTATACATATGGATAATAAGGATGGAAAAGACAATGACATCTCTGATATAATAAAGGGGCAAGAAGGTGAACATCAGATTTCATCAGTAGGATACACATTAGCGTATAATAAACTGGATAACCTCTATACTCCAAAAGAAGGGTATTTACTGCGCTTAAGTCAGGATATTTCAGGATTGGGAGGGAATGTAAACTTCCTAAAATCTGAGTTCTTGTCTTTTTACACGCATCCTATATTAAGTAAAATTGACGATAGCATAATACTACGCTTTAAGATGGCAGCAGGTCATATTTTTTCTTATACCGATGAAGATCTAAACATTGGCCAGCACTTTTTTAAAGGGGGTAATGAGATTAGAGGGTTTGACCTTTCCGGCATTGGACCAAGAGCAGAAGACAAAAATAAAAGCTCATTGGGAGGCAAAACTTATTTTAATTTAACACAGCAAGTAGATTTTCCACTACCAAAACTATATGACTATGCTGGTATCAAAGGCTCATTATTTGTTGACTATGCAACACTTTTTGGCTTAGATGATAAAAATGAGAAATATAAAGATCCATATAATGATAGTAAGCTTATAAGAGTGTCACCAGGTTTTGGCTTTTCAATGCCTTCTCCTTTTGGTAGACTTAGATTAGATTTTGGGTTTCCTTTAGTAAAGGAATCTTATGATATAATACCATCACCAAATGTTAAATTTTCTATTGAAGCGGGGATTTGAATGAAATATATACAGTTATTTATATCAGTTATTGCCTTAATTATTTCCTTATTTGTGGGGTATAAGTTTGCAGGATATCAACCTCAGAACACAAAGGCTGCCATTATTGATAGTGATAAAGTTATCAATGAATCTCTTGCTCTGCGAAATATACAACAACAAATAAAGGAGCAGAATTCTAGATTACAACAAGAATTTGAAAGTGAGTTAGAAAAACTTAAGCCATCAAAAGAAGAATTTGAACTTTTGTCAGAAGAAGCAAAAAAGGAAAAGACAGAACAGTTTAATAAGCATACTGTAAATGCTAGAGATGCTTACGCTGAAAAAATGTTGTATTTAGAAGAAAGTTATAGAGATGCAGTAGAGAGTGTTTTTAACAAGATAAAAGAAGTTGCTAAAAAAACGGCAGAAAAAAACAACATAGATTTAGTACTATTTATTTCAAAAAAGAAACAAGTTTTATACTCTATGGATGAAGTTGATTTATCGGATATGGTATTAAACAATATAAACAAGGAAATACCTGAATTTGCTTTAAAAGGCATTGAGTAGGCTTATGCAATTTAATATCAGTGATATTATAAAAATACTACCACATTCTTATCCGTTTCTCTTAGTAGATAGGGTTATAGAGTGTGATCCTGGTAAAAGTATAAAAGCAATCAAAAATGTGACTTTTAATGAGCCATTTTTTATTGGTCATTTCCCTGGTCATCCAATAATGCCAGGAGTCTTGATAATTGAATCGCTAGCTCAAGCATCTGCTATATGTGTTCTTGGTAAAGAAAGTCAAGGTACAATAGAAAACAAAGCTATTTACTTTATGTCTATTGAAAATGCAAAATTCAGAAAGCCAGTCACTCCAGGGGACACACTGATTCTGCAAGCTAATGTTAAAAACGCACGTTTAAGTGCATGTAAATTTGAGTGTATTGCGTGTGTTGGTGAAGAAAAGGTTGCAGAAGCAACGATTTTAGCTATGCTACAAAATACGTAATATACAAAAGACAGTGTGCATACTGTATAATGCAGCTTAATATCTCATTTTCAAATTTATATACTCGCAGTGGATTAATAAAATTGGATGAGACATTTTTGAATTATATTAAATCATGTGATGAAAGCTTGTTTTGTTCATTAATTGAAGCAAGGAAAAATCAGATTGGTGATAGCCAGTTAATAATAGACCTCTCATATTTATTTGACGAGTTTATTGCAAAACTTTTCAACATTGAAAAAGAAATAGAAGAGCTAAAGAAAAAACACAATGACTTTGCTGTGGTATATAAATGCAAAAGGTTATTTGTCCAACGCTACGCATTGAAGAAATACATTAATGTGGCGAATATAGATATTACTAACAAACTAAGTCATTTTCTCACTTTGCCAACAACAGAAAAAAATTTTGCCGAGCAGGTGATGCATTGGTTTGAAGATAAAGAAAATCACAAAGAAGAAATAGAACTTGCGGCACAATATGCAGTGTGGAGAGTAAAAAATAAACGGAGTATACTCTTTAGTATCCATAGGAAAATTGACCATGAAAATCTCATACCATTTTCTAAAAAAGAAGTAGACAAAGTTGAAGTGCTGTATTCAAATGAAGTAAAAAGACGATATGGTTTTGATCTAACAAGCAAAAAGGTGAGTTTGAACAAAGCATTAGATAACGCTCACTACTGCATATTCTGTCATAAGCAAAATAAGGACAGCTGCTCAAAGGGGCTAATTAATAACGACAATACTTTTAAACAGTCCCCACTAAAAGTTGAGCTGCATGGCTGTCCACTAGAACAGAAAATATCAGAAATGAATCTGGTGAAAAGCGAAGGTTACAGCATAGCAAGCCTTGCAATTGTGATGATAGATAACCCATTATGTGCGGCTACTGGGCACAGAATATGCAATGACTGCATGAACTCGTGCATATATCAGAAACAAGAACCCGTGAATGTGCCAATGATTGAAACAAGGATTTTGGATGATGTGCTTAGTTTACCGTACGGATTTGAAATATATTCTCTGCTCAGCCGTTGGAATCCTTTAAATTTTCAGCGTTCATTGCCAAGAGAAAACACCGGAAAAAACGTTCTAGTTGTAGGCCTTGGTCCTGCTGGTTTTAATTTAGCTCATCATTTGTTGAATGATGGGCATAACGTTATCGCCATTGATGGACTAAAGATTGAACCTTTAATCGATAATTTCCAGCTAATTAAAGATTTTGAACACGAAAAATTGAGTGAACGCACGGCAGGTGGGTTTGGTGGAGTGGCAGAATATGGCATTACTTCTAGGTGGGATAAAAATTACTTAAAAATTATCAGGTTATTACTAGAAAGACGTGAAAATTTTGCAATTTATGGCGGCATTCGTTTTGGTGGCACAATTACCGTGAAAGATAGCTTCAATCTAGGTTTTGATCACATCGCCTTGGCGCTTGGCTCAGGTAAGCCTCGAATGATAAAAATAAAGAATATGCTAGCTCGTGGAGTGCGTATGGCATCTGACTTTCTTATGTCGTTACAACTGACTGGCGCTCTTAAATTTGATTCTATAGCAAATCTGCAAGTTCGTATGCCGATAGTTGTAATAGGGGCTGGGCTTACTGCAATTGACACTGCTACTGAAGCTTTAGCGTATTATCCAATTCAAGTAGAAAAATTTCTTCTTCGTTACGAGGTATTGGTTGGTAAATATGGAAAAGACTATGTTGAAAAAGATTGGACAGAGGAAGAGCGCGAAATTGCGAATGAGTTTATATCGCACGCACAATTGATCCGAGAAAAGCAAAAGTTAGCAAAAAAAGAGAGTAGAGAAATAAAAATATTAGAGTTAATGCAGAGTTTGGGGGGAGTGAAAGTTGTATATAGAAAAGAGCTAAAAGATTCGCCAAGTTATCGATTAAATAGCGAAGAGGTGCAAAATGCACTGTCAGAAGGGATTTACTTTATTGAAAACTTAGAGCCAGTTGAAGTTGTGACGGATAAATATAATCATGCTGAATCAATAAAACTAATAGACACAAAATCCGGCGAAATCAAATGCATGAAAGCACGTTCTATTTTTATAGCAGCAGGTACTGAGCCAAATACAGTTATTGCAACAGAAGATAAAAAGCATTTTAAATTAAGCAATGGGTATTTTACTCATTTGAATTCATCAGGAAAAGAAATAGATCCAATATTTTCTCCTAAGATGCAGAATAAAGACAGAATATTAGTATATAAGCAAGGCAATAAAACAATTAGCTTTTTTGGTGATCTTCATCCTTCGTATAGCGGCAGCGTCGTGAAAGCTATGGCAAGTGCTAAGAACGGCTACCCTATTATTTCCCAGCTTTTGAATAGAGTTAATAGCTTCGTTTCTGTCACTCCAGCTAGAATCTCGGAGTCATATGCACAATTGTATGAATGTTGTAATGTAAGAGTAACTTTCACCAAAAAAGATGTCATCCAAGTAGCTGACACTGAGATCCAGAAAAAAAATGCGTGGTCAAGCGTTGAAGATCTGGCTAACAAAGAATTTTTCAATAAAATCAAAGAGCAATTCACTGCAAAGGTTATAAAAGTTCAATATTTAACAGACAAAGTTGTGGAAATAGTGATCAAAGCACCACTTGCGGCAAAGAATTTTAAACCTGGACAATTCTTTAGGTTGCAAAATTTTGAAACCAATAGCAGAAAAGCCAATAATACAAACCTTGCTATGGAAGGTATAGCCGTAACCGGCACTGAAGTAGACAAAAAAAAAGGAATTATTTCCACTATTGTGCTTGAAACTGGCGGTTCCACTAATTTATGTAAATGTTTTAAAGAAGGTGAACAAGTAATTCTTATGGGTCCAACTGGAAGCCCAACTGAGGTTTACTAAGTCTGGATATTAAAGTGATGCCAAATTTTATTTCAAAAAGTAAATAATTTACTAACGCTCGTGCACAAATTAAAAATAAATTATGCACGAGTGTAGCATTGTGAATTAAGAATGCTATATTAAAGCTTACCTCACTATTAAAGCTATCGGTCAGATTAGATTAAAAACCTAATCTGACCGGTTTCTCTATAACCCTCTAAACTCTGATATAATTATATGATAATTAGTTTAATTAGTGGTTAATATGCAAATTGATTTTATTCATATATTGAGATAGCATAAACCATATTGGTTTAAATTATTGTGCAACTTTGTAAATCGTCACTGTTACTCCTACTGACTATATTAATAGTTATAGTCCTAAAATTACCTGAAAATTTGAGCATTGCAGTAAATTGGTCTCTCCCAATTCTAGATTTTGATTTATCTTTTCGTATCATACTAATATCTTTTTTATCAGTTGCATTTTTAGCTGTTCTACCAGCACAAAATTTGACTTTTTCAGAGATGCTATCTTTTGCTGCTTACACTATTAGTTCACTTTATGCAGTTTTATCTGAACATATGATATTGGTTATAATATTCTGTGAATTAATGACCGTCAGTGCATTTTTTACTATCGCAGCTGGCTGTAGAGATAGTGGACCTGCAATAAGGTACGCTTGTGTACACTTTTTCGTTGGAGTTATATTAACAGCAGGATTGGCACTGCAAAGTACTAACCTGATAATTTTAGGTTTATTGATAAACTGCGCTTGTTTCCCTTTTTCGTTTTGGGTTGTTGATGCATATCCTGCTGCATCGCTACATGGCACTACATATCTCTCTTTATTTACCACTAAAGTCTCTTTTTTAGTGATGCTTTTACACACTTATAACCTATGGCAAGATTGTACTGAAATATTAGCGCTTGTAGGCGCCATCACTGCAATTTACAGCATTATATTTGCTTCTCTTGAGCAAAATATTCGTAGATTTTTATGCTATAATATTGTAGGACAAATGGGCTTGCTGATTATTGCAGGAGGTTTACTCAGCCCTTCGGAAAAGGCAATACCAATTTTGATACTGCATATAATCTTCTCTCTTGTTTATCAATCATTATTGTTTGTGGTCAGCAATTCGATTATTTCACGAACAAAAACAATTAGTTTTAATGGAGTAGGTAAACTGATGTCAGTGGAAGGCATGTGTGCTATAATCGCAATACTTACAATGGCTGCATTTCCTGGAACCGCTGGATTTATCAGTAAATCATATATCACAGCTGAAATTGAAATGAACACTGTTGCCTTAAAAGGGTATAAAAATTTATATAAGGTTCTAAATTTGCTGCTTCATTTAAGCGTGGGGCTAAAGTTTCTTTATTACTTATTTATTGCAAAAAGTAAGTCAAAACCTTTAGCAGAGAGGGGGAGCAAAATGACTATGATCATTTTAGCATTTATATGCGTAATCACTGGCAATCCTTACTTACCTATTTACAATAAATCTTCGATTTTCGATTTTGTGTACAACACAAAAAATATTTTGTCGCAATTTAATTTGTTATTATGTACCACTTTATTGTTTATTCCTTTACGCAAGTTATTTTACCCGAGAATAAATTTTAAAATGGATGTTGATTGGACTTTTAGAGCTTTCATACCCTATATTGTCTTGCTGTTCAATCAGTTAGTCTCTAAAACTAGAGAAATATTTGCCAGCGTAGTGCAAAACTTGACTAATTCACTTACTAGTTTATACTTTAATAATATTACTAAACTTAAAGAAGTGCTGGGTTATAACTCAGTGAGTTTTGTTTCAGCTTCTTCTCTCTTTTTAATGAGTATTCTACTAACGCTATTATGTTTAAATCGTTAACTGAAAGTTTAAATTCTGTATTTAGTAAACTAAGAGGAAAGTCGATCATTTCTGAAGATGATTTTAATCTTGCCATGCGTGAAATACGCATAGCCTTAATTGAAGCTGACGTTTCACTTGAAGTTGCAAAAAAATTCATCAACGACATTAAAGATAAAGTGATTGGGGAAAAAGTCATAAAAAGTGTTTCTCCAGCACAAATGATAATTAAAATTGTGCAGGATAATTTAGTTGCAGTTCTCGGATCAGAGAAAAGTGACTTAAATCTAGCAGTTAAACCCCCTGCTGTGATTATGATGGTGGGCTTACAAGGTGCAGGTAAAACAACTACCTCAGGAAAGCTTGCTTTAAAGCTAAAAAAGCAAAAGAAAAAAGTGATGCTTGCCTCTTTAGACATTTATAGGCCGGCTGCCCAAAAACAACTTGAGGTGCTGGGTAAACAGATAGACGTACAAACTTTACCTACAGTAATAAATGAGGGGCCTATTGCAATTACAAAAAGGGCACTGGCAGCAGCAAAGAACGATAATTATGATGTATTAATACTAGACACCGCAGGCAGGCTTCATATTGACAATAATATGATGAATGAGTTGAAAGCCGTAAAGGAAATAGCTTCACCTGCAGAAGTTATTTTAGTAGCCGACGCAATGATAGGCCAGGATGCGGTCAACATTGCCAAATCATTCAATGAGGTAATAGGTGTAACCGGCATTATTCTCACCCGCGTTGATGGTGATGCACGTGGTGGTGCTGCTCTTTCTATGAAAATGATCACCGATTGTCCAATTAAATTTATTGCTTGTGGTGAAAAATTAAGTGACCTCGATGATTTTTATCCCGATAGAATTGCAAAAAGGATACTTAGCATGGGTGATGTTGTCTCATTGGTTGAAAAAGCTGCTGAGATTGTTGGTCAGGAAGAAATTGATAAGTTACAAAAGAAAGTAAAAAAGGGTAAATTCGACCTAAACGACCTAGTGGGAATGTTAAAAACTCTGAGTAAAATGGATGGCATTAGCAACATAATGAAATTCATCCCTAGTTCATTCACAAAAAAGCTAAGTAGCAGTGTGCCAGATGACAATAAAGTGAAAAAATATATAGCCATCATAAACTCAATGACCGAAAAAGAAAGGCAAAATCCAGATATTTTAAATGGCAAAAGAAGACTTAGAATTTCTAAGGGGTCCGGAACAAGTGTAACTGAAGTTAATCTTCTGATTAAGCAGTATAATCAAATGAGCTCTGTGGTAAATAAGTTCAGTAAAGTTGACCATAGTAAACTCAAAGAATCTGATTTGATGGATATGCTAAGCAGAAAGTAAGTCAGCAGGTAGTGGAATGAGACGATTGTCAGTAAACCTTTAGCTATATCAAAAGCGGCTTAGGTCTCGCAAAAAAATTTACAGCTTCTTGCTAGCCAAGAAATTTATTATTAATTTTAAGAAATACTATAGCTGATCCAAGCAACATGTCATACCGCGATTCATTCGCGGTATCTCAGCCGCTAACAAGAGATCCCGCTAACAAGCAGCGGGATGACGAATTACTATCTACACCGTCATACCGCCGCGGTATCTCTAGATCCCGCTAACACGTGGCGGGATGACGAAGTTATCGTCATGCCACCGCGAACCGTCATATCGCCGCAGACCGTCATACCGCGATTCATTCGCGGTATCTCTTAGCATAGATCCCGCTAACACGTAGCGGGATGACGAAGTTATCGTCATGCCACCGCGAACCGTCATATCGCCGCAGACCGTCATACCGCGATTCATTCGCGGTATCTCTTAGCATAGATCCCGCTAACACGTGGCGGGATGACGGGTGTCAGGGTGTCATCCGAGTAGCCTCTTTCTTGTCATCCCAGTGCCCAGACACTGGGATCCAGAAAACTTAATTTTAACCAAGTGGCTGCATAATAAAGACTGGATCCCAGACTGGAATGACACCCTACTTAACCGTCATACCGCGATTCATTCGCGGTATCTCAGCCGCTAACAAGAGATCCCGCTAACACGTAGCGGGATGACGGTTGTCGTTTAGCCATAAATATTTAAGAAATTTACCAAACAAAAAAAAAGGCAAAAGAAGCCCTAGTCATTGTCTATTTTCAGTATTGGCGTTTTTTTATGTTTTAAACGTTTAATAACCGCGACTCAGCTGCTTTTTAATGCAACTAACCTTTAGTCATAAATGTTTAAGAAATTTACTAAGCAGAAAAAAAGGCAAAAGAAACCCCGTGGTAATTAGTGTTCACTCTCTAATCCTGCAAATTGGCGTACTATACTGTCTTAAACGACTTATAAGCGCGTTTCAGCTTATATAGGTAAAAACCTAGAAATATTGTGAAGACATAAGGTGCACATAGTGCAAAAAATTAAAAATAAGACGCCAACTACGTTGTTTTCTTGCTGTTTAATCTGCACAGATGAAGATAACTGAATACCTTCAGTACCATGATAAGGGGGCTGGCGGAGTTTGTCAAGTAGGTTTTTTTGTTTCTATTGTAATGACAGTTATAGCCTGTGCAAGAAATCTATTGATTTACAGCAGGTTCTTTGTTACAGTTCATAGTTTGCAAAGAAACTTAAAGCCTCATGAGTTTATTTACAGCCAGTGATTTACATAATTTGGAACTGTATAGCTGAGTATTGTATATGATAATATTGATAACAAACGATGATGGCTTTGGAAGTGAAGGAATAAAATTACTCAAAGAGATTGCACGGAATTTTGCGTCAGAAATATGGATAGTGGCACCAGATACTGATAGAAGCGGGGCTGCAAGATCTCTTGATTATCCAGTGAAACAATCTATTGGAATAAACCAACATAGTGAAAGGGAATTTAGTGTGTCTGGTACTCCTGCAGATTGTGTCATTATTGCGCTAAATAAAGTTATGAATAAAAAACCAGACTTAATATTGTCCGGAGTAAATATTGGATCAAATGTCGGGGACGATATTTGTTATTCAGGAACAATTGGTGCTGTAATGGAAGGTGCTGCAAGGTCTATACCTTCTATTGCGCTGAGCCAAGTTTATCATGATAAAATAGACTGGCACAATACAAAGGTTTTTGCACCAAAGGTTATTGCCAAGCTAGTTAAGGTTGGTTGGCCTAAAAACATAGTGATGAGTGTAAATTTTCCTGCTACGGAAAAAGTAAAAGGAGTAGAATTTGCTGAACAAGGTGAATATAACATTGATGGGGATTTAACTTTTACTGAAAATTCGAATGGCTTTTTTAGCTTAAATTGGTCTCGAGAGCACTCAGGCAGTGGTAGTGTAAATAAAATAAAAGAAGGATTTATTACTATCACACCAGTAAAATTAGATTTTACAGATTATGATACATTGAATGCTATGAAAAATTCTTGTGCAGACGAATTTTCTTCTATAGCTGACTAAGAAAAACATTTGCATTGCTCTTAATTGATGTTTTCTATTGTGTTATCGCGAGCAATTATTTTTTCTTCACCTGTATCCATGTTTTTGATCTTTAAAGTTTTACTACTCAATTCTTCATCGCCAAAGATTAAAGCAGCTTTAGCATTTGCTTGATTTGCTTTTTTCATTCGGTTTTTAAGTGCTCCGCTATATTCGTAGACTACATATAAACCATTTCTGCGCAATTCATTCGCAAGTGTTAGAGCATGTTCATCAGCCTCTCTGCCGATCGGAATTAGGTAAATAGGTCGCTCTTCTTTCGGAGAATAATTGATTAACTCCATTATGCGTTCAATACCTCCTGCAAATCCTATCGCTGGAGTGTGTTTTCCACCTACTGAAGATACTAAATTATCGTATCTTCCACCGGCAAAAACTGCCCCTTGTGCACCTAAATCTTCTGTGACAAATTCAAATACTGTGTGACAATAATAGTCTAGACCTCGAACTAATTTGCTATTTACAGTGTAAGGTATGCCAAGAGCTTGCAGTCCATTTAACACCTGGTCAAAGAAATATGAAGATTCTTTTGTATAGTGATCACTGATTTTAGGCGCATCAGAAATTATTAATCTATCTTTCTCATCCTTAGAATCCAGTATTCTGAGTGGATTTTTGATCAACCTATTTTTGCTATCTTCTGATAGATCGTTTTGATACTTTGTAAAGTATAAGATCAAAGCTTCTCTATACTTAGTTATTGTTTCACTATCACCTAAAGAGTTGATTTCCAGCTTTACATTTTTATTGATGCTAAATTCAGTTAGTAAGTGCTGAGCGAGTGATATCAATTCAACATCGGCTTTTGAATCTTCTACACCAAAAACCTCAAAATTTATCTGATGAAATTGCCTCTGTCTTCCCTTTTGCGGTCTTTCGTAACGAAATGCAGGCCCTGTTGAAAATAATTTTATCGGCGTTTGCAGTTTTTTTTCAATTAATAGCCTAACAACCGCTGCAGTGAACTCAGGACGTAAAGTTATGCTCTTTCTCCCTTTATCATTAAAGGTGTACATCTCTTTAGTGATGATGTCTGAGCTATCACCTAAAGTCTTTGTGAAAACTTCCGTATATTCAAATATCGGAGTTTGAGCAGGCAAAAAGCCATATAGACTTGAGATTCTGCTTGTTGTTTGCTCTATGTGTTTAAACTTGTACCATTCATCAAACAGGAGATCTTTTGTTCCTCTAACCGTTTGATTAGTCATAGTGTGGTCTCTATACCTGCAACCTCTGGTATGTGGTAGCTCAGCATATTCTGCACTCCTTGCTTTAAAGTAATTGCAGCACTTGGGCATCCAGAGCAAGCTCCTTGTAACTCAACATAGACTATCCCATCTTTATAGCCACGAAATTTGATATCGCCACCATCTTGAGCAACTGCAGGTTTGATATAACTTTCCATCAATTCTTTTATTCTATTTACAATTTCTATATCATTTTTATCAAAAAATTCTTCATCCGGTATATTATTATCATTTACTCCTTCTTTATCTAGTGCTCTTCCACCTGAAGTAAAGTGATCCATGATTGTAGTTAAAATTTCTACTTTTAATGTATCCCAATTAATTCCACCCAATTTTGTTACTGAAATAAAATCATGACCAAAAAACACTCTTACCACATGTTCTATTTGAAAAAGATTTGCTGCTAGCTTGGAGTTTTTTATTTCATCTGCATTTGAAAAATCAGCCGTTTCTCCTTCGTTTAGAATTGCAAATCCAGGGAGAAATTTCAGTGTGTTTGGATTTGGTGTTTCTTCAATCTGGATGAACATGTTATTTACCATGACAATTATAATTGTTACTATTTAATCATAAAATGATAAAAAAATATACATGTCATTCATCTTTTTTCTTTTTTTAGTATTCATAGTAGTTACATTTGTTTTGCCTAGCGTTGTTGTATTTTTTCTTTTCCTGACAAAAAAATAACATAAGTTTCATGATGAACTCTATATTGAGTAAGTTTTTGAACGAATTTAATAGCAGTAGAAGTTATACTGAAAATTACACTGGTGATAACATGTCCAAAGATGAGGCATTAAAGATACTGGGGCTGAATCCTGAGGCAAGTCAAAATGAAATTAATAAAGCATATCAAAATTTAATGAAATTAGTTCATCCAGATAAAGGAGGCTCAGAGTATTTTGCACAGAAATTAAATGCGGCACGTGATAGGTTGCTGAAGAGGTAGTAATTAATATCGCTTTAAACTTTTTATTTGTGTGTAAAGGATAAGTTGCTACAATAAAACGAGTTAAAGGTAGAGAAAGCTTTAAGTTATGCAGAAAAAAAAAACAACGATAGAAGAAGAAAAAGGCATATTAGGGTGGATAGAATATAGATTGCCTATATTTTCTTTTTTGAAACACACTGCTTCTTACCAAGTGCCAAAAAACTTAAATTATGCTTGGAACTTTGGCTCTTTGGCTGGTATAGCGCTAATTTTACAAATAATAACAGGTATATTTCTTGCTATGCACTACACTCCGCATGTTGATTATGCGTTTAATAGTGTAGAGCGCATAATGCGAGATGTGAATTACGGGTGGTTAATACGCTACACTCACGCTGTTGGAGCATCGCTCTTCTTTATGGTAGTCTATGTTCATATAATGCGTGGATTATATTACGGATCTTACAAGAGGCCACGAGAGATGGTGTGGTTTGTTGGTATATTTATATTTTTTGCAATGATGGCAACTGCCTTTATGGGATATATATTGCCTTGGGGACAAATGAGTTTCTGGGGTGCAACAGTCATAACCAACTTATTTTCAGCTATACCTTTAATTGGCAATAAAATAGTTATATGGTTATGGGGTGGTTTTTCCGTTGATAATCCAACACTTAACCGTTTTTTTGCTCTGCATTATCTTCTGCCTTTCATTATTATTGCTTTAGCTATGCTTCATGTGATAGCTCTGCATAGGTTTGGCTCTGGTAACCCAAGTGGAGTGGAGGTAAAATCAGATAAGGATACCATTCCTCTCTATCCTTATTATATAGTCAAGGATTGCATAACTTTTGGTCTGTTTTTTGTAGTTTTGTTTGCATTTGTTTTCTATGCTCCTAATTATCTTGGACATCCAGACAATTATATAGAAGCTGATTCTATGGTCACTCCGGTACATATAGTGCCAGAGTGGTACTTTTTACCTTTTTATGCAATGCTACGTTCAATTCCAGATAAACTTACTGGTGTGCTTACCATGTTTGCGTCTATTTTAGTTTGGTTTTTGTTACCTTGGCTTGATAAATCAAAAGTTAAAAGTGGTGCTTATCGCCCAGTGTTCAAAAAATTTTTTTGGGTTTTCGCAATAAATTTTGCACTTCTTGCCTGGCTTGGAGGACAAGAGGTGAAAGAGCCTTACATCACTATGAGTAGGCTATCCACTCTTTATTATTTTGCATATTTTGTAATAATTTTACCACTGCTTAGTAAATATGAAAAGCCAAAAGAACCACCAAAAACCTTAAGTGATTCTGTGCCGGAGATGAAGTAATGCTGATGAGAAGTATGTTAGCTATACTTTGCATATTGTTTTTTGCTAATTTTGTGTATGCAGAAGAATTCAAGCCATCACCAAATAAAAAAATGGACTGGAAATTTGATGGAATTACCGGATCTTTCGATAGAGAGTCAATTCAACGAGGCTATAAAGTGTATAAAGAAGTCTGTGCTGCTTGTCATTCAATGAATAGGATAGCATTTCGTAATTTGCAAGATGTTGGTTTTTCTGAAGAAGATATAAAACAGATTGCAGCTTCTTATCAAGTTAAAGATGGTCCGAACGATTTGGGTGAAATGTTCGATAGACCTGGAGTACCTTCGGATTATTTTATTGCACCTTTTGATACAAAAGAAGCAGCTGCAGCAAGCAATAATGGTGCAGTTCCACCAGACTTATCGTTAATTATTAAAGCAAGGCATGATGGTGCAAATTATGTCTATTCACTGTTAACAGGCTATCAAAACGGCGAGCACGATGAAAATGATTTATACTTCAACCCTTACTTTTCAACAGGCAGGTTAGCTATGGCGCCACCACTTTCTGAAGGAATGGTGGAATATGATGGTGCAAGACAAGCCACAGTTGAAAATATGGCGTATGATGTGATAAATTTTTTACAATGGGCAGCAGAGCCAGAATTAGAGCGCCGGCATAAACTTGGATTAAAAGTAGTGGCGTATTTTATAATTTTAACAGTGTTTTTTGTATTAACTAACAATAGAATTTGGAGCAAGCTCTATAAAAAGAAGTGATAGTCAATTTTGCCTCAAATACAATGGTTGTCATCCAAGTAGCTAACACTGGTTCCTTTATGACGGCAGTGCCCAGAGGTGTCATGCAAGTAGCTGACAACATAGAAACGAAAAACTTACTTGACAAACTCCGCCAGCCCCCTTATCATAACACTGAAGCTATTTATTTATCTTCGCAATCTCTACAGTGGATTAATGACAAAAAAACTTAATGTATTTGGCGTAAATCATGCTTAATTTTTTGCACTATGTGCACCTCATGTCTTTATAAAACTTTAGGTTTCTACCTATACAAGCCGAAACGCGCTTATAAAGCGTTTAAGACAGCAAAAAACGTCAAATAGACAAGGGAGAATTTGAATACTAGCTACCCTGGGGTTTCTTTGCCTTTTTTCCTGCTTGGTAAATTTCTTAAACACTTGCGGTGTAGGTTAGTTGCAAGTTAAAAGCAGCTAAATCGCTCTTAATCAAGCGTTTTAGAATAAAAAAAACGCCGATATTTTAGTACATAGTGAATAGCCAACCACCATGGGGCTTCTTTTGCCTTTTTTTTCGTTTGGTAAATTTCTTAAATATTTATAGCTAAAGATTGCACGAATGTTGCAATTACAAAAGCGATCTCTACTAGGAGGATGTCATCCCAGTGCCCAGACACTGGGATCCAGTTTTCTTTACAAATTCACCAAAAGTGCTTCATTTTATAACGCAAAACCCATACTCACCAAACCCAATGCATTACTTACAATTAAAATTCCTGGATCCCAGTGTCAAGCACTGGGATGACAGGAGATACCGTCTTGTTAGTCAACAAAAAAATTATAAAAATTTCCCAAGTTGCATCATAAAATCAAAAAATACTTCCAATTGTGTAACAGTACACAGATTATAGTTAGTGGATATGTTGATAAGTAAATTAGTTTTATACGCACAAAACAGATGAAGTTTACTTATCAACATATCCACTAACCAACAACATTCAATAAATTTGTGTAAGATACCACTTTACATAAGATAGATAGGAAGCATTTTTGATTTTAAAGTACTAAACCTTCAGTCAACCTCCTAGCCCTGTAGTTTTTGATATGGTTAGGATCAAAAGCACTTTTGGATGTCAGAATACCGAAAATGATATGGAGTAGCTTACGCATTGCAGCACCAACGATGGCCATATTATGCTTACCCTTTTCCTTTAATCTTTGGCAAAAGCTCATAATGATAGGATTGTGATTCTTAGCTACTATGGCAGGAAAGAAAAGTGCCTTACGTAATGTTTGTGAACCGGATTTACTTAATCTGGGTTTGGCATATACAGAGGAACCTGACGTCATATTTCGTGGTATAACTCCTGTATATGCTGCCAATTGCCTGGCATCTCTAAAAACCTCTATATCAGAAACTTCAGCTAAAATAGCTATTGCTGATTCTTCTCCTATGCCTGGAATAGTCAATAGAAGTTGAAAATTTTCCAACAATTCTTTGTGTTGATTTAATAGTTCACGTACGGAGTTTTTTATTGTTTCTATTTTTTGAGCTATATTCATTGCAAGGTCTTCCCAAGCATTTGCAACTTCTTTAGGCAGTCTCTCTTTTTTTTCTAAGTGGTTATTTACTAATGTTAACTCATCTTTTAACGCAACTGAGCAACGATAAAGATGTTTTAATTTTTTCATTTCAGGAGAAGGTGGTGTCCAACTAGAAGGTTCCTGTCTTTGGCAATAATCAGCAATAACTTCTGCATCGGTCTGATCATTCTTTTGTCGTATCAGCTTACTCCTTGCATAAGATTTTATGCAATAAGGATTTACAACACTTACAAAATGTCCAGCATTGTGTAGAAATTCAGCCAGTGCTTCGCTATAACAACCAGTAGATTCCATGCAGGTTTTTACTTTTTCTACATTATGTTTGTGTAGAAAATTCAGTAGACTTTGAAACCATCGTTCTTAAAGCTTCTTTTTCTAGTTTCACGCTTTCCTTTTTTGCTTATAAATGAGAGAAAAACATCAAAGCGATCTTTTGATATATCTATGCCCAAAAAGTTGTTGATCATATATAACCCCATACGTTACCATTAAAAATGAAAAGTAAGGCTAACCTTGTGAATACAGAATTAGAACCATTCAGGTCTTTCTACGATACCGTCCAGCCTATACTTTTGAGAAGGGAATTCTTATCTCCTCTACAGATTTTATATCTAAGAAGAAGCACAGAGTTCCTCCCTTCTCCACCTAATGCTTAAGCTTAAAACATTAGATGCTTTTGACAAGATACAAGACGTTGTCACTACTACATTATGCTATAAGTCATAAGAATAATCAAGCTGTAAAAGATCTTTTGGAAGAAGCCAAAAAACAAAAGCTATTAAAGGAAGTTCTGAATGAAGAAATGACCACAAAACATTCAGATGGTCGGGAAGAAAATCATACAATACTTACAGATGCTATATCACGTAGAGACAATGACATTACGAGAGTAGTTGTACAGTTCCAGAGTGTGATGGTATGATAAAATGTGAGAAAAAAATATCATCAAAGGGAGGAATTATGGGACAAGTATTACATGGGTGCGCCAGAACAACAGAGACAATTCGTAGAGCAATACAAAATAGTAAAGAGAGCATAGCAAAACTCTCCAAGTGTTATAACCTTAAACCAAAAACTATTATTAAGTGGAGAAAACGCTCATTTACCAAAGATGCTGGTATGGGTCCAAAGCATCCAAGATCAACTGTTTTAACTTTAGAAGAGGAGGCTATAATTGTTGCATTTCGTAAGCATACTCTATTGCCATTAGATGACTGTCTCTACGCTTTGCAAACCTCAATCCCACATTTGAGTCGCTCCAGCTTACATCGTTGTTTACAAAGGCACAACATTAGCAGACTACCAGATGTCGATGGTGAAGTTAAATCAAGAAAGAAATTCAAACAATATCCTATAGGCTATTTCCATATTGATATCGCGGAAGTTAGAACAGAAGAAGGAAAGCTGTATTTGTTTGTTGCAATAGATCAAATTCACCTACGTTGAGTTGCACAAAAGTGCTACAAAACCCATAGCTGCTGAGTTTTTAGGTAATCTGATTAGAATTTTACCGTATAAAATCCACACTATTTTGACAGATAATGGCATACAATTTACAAATCAGAAGCGCCATAAATACGCCTTCCAACACATATTTGATAGAGTTTGTGAAGAAATAACATTGAACATCGTCTGACAAAAGTTAGCCATTCTTGGACAAATGGACAAGTTGAACGTATGAATAAAACTTTAAAGAATGCTACAGTTAAGAAATATTACTATCGTTCGCATCAGCAACTTAAGGAGCATCTTTATGACTTTGTTATGGCCTACAATTATGCAAAGAGACTCAAAGCTCTTAGGGGTCTTACGCCTTTTGAATTTATATGTTCTCAGTTGACAAAGTCTCCTGAATTATTTATAATAGATCCACACCATCACACTCTGGAACCATACATCTTATTCGTCTCAAAGACTGGTGGCAAATACTCAAAGCCAAACTAAGAGGACACTATAACTACTTCGGGATTAGCGGAAATTATCGATGGCTCAATAAGTTTAATTGGGCAGTAAAGAAACTAACGTTTAAGTGGATAAACCGACGTAGCCAGAAAAAGAGCATGAATTGGGAGCAATTTATTCATTATACACAAGTCAATCCACCACCAAAACCAAAAATATGTTTTTCCTTGTATACACAGGAGGTATGTCGTGAACGCTAATATTGTGGAGCCGTGTGCGGGAAAGCTGCATGCACGGTTCTTGCGCTTACTATTACCCACAAGTATAGAATTCATGAGCAAGTCTCCATCCTTCTGTTAAATCAAAGAGACGTTTCCATCCCTTCCACAAAGCTATAGCTAAGTCATTTTTGCGAGCTAAAAACCCTCCTAACTTGGCCACCCACCTCACAATTTCTCTTATAGGTGCAGGATAGTTTTTTGTCTTAAGCATTTTGGTATATAAAACCTTCCATTCGTCATCAGTCAGTATGACAGTGCAAGAAAGATTCGCTAGCTACCAATGTGATAAAAAATATTCTCCATGCAATTATACTCATAATTGTAAGAAAGCGGATCAATCTATCTGCTGTTTGGAGCCTACATTCTTCAACTTTAAGACCGGATTTCAAAATTTTATGAAAAACCTCTATTCTCCATCTTAAGCAATACCATTGTATTTTTTCTACTGCTTCTTCAAAATTATTAATATTTATATTTGTTAACAAAATCCAGTTCATGGGCTCTTCGCCAAATGGGGGATATTTTTCTATAACATAGACAGCATTTAAATTTAAATTAGGAAGTTTTTGGGTTTTACGTCTAGCGTTGTTTTTTGATGCATTCATCACAAAGTTACTAAACTTTACTTCTAAAACTGTTGTTCTTTGAGGTTTGTTATCGCGAGCAGACTTGAATTTCTCCTTGACAAGACATGCGATTCATCAAATCCCACAATCTTTCACCACCTTTTTCAGAATAAGTCGACTTCTTGTTTACTGTTCTGTTTTGATTTCCTCTTACTACAAAAAGAGATTGATTAGTGGAAGCAACTTCAAATAAATCATAAATATCTGCTTCTCTATCACAAACGGTAACTACCTTAACATCCTTTAATCCAGGATGTTTAGTAGAGTCTTTAAGTGCACCGTATGCTTTCTTTCTCTTCTATGGGAAGAGCAGTATTATGGCTTCTTCTTTTCAACTCCTTTAGGTCTTCAGCTAAGGAAGGTCTAGTACTAATTTTTTGATCCAATAATCCTATCTTCTGTTGTAACTGCAAACGTTGTATGCATCATGGGTTTTAAAATTAGTTGTTTTAGATGTTAATCTTGCTGCTATAATCCCTAATCCTTCGGTCTTTTTATGATTTTTATATGAAATATAACTCGTGTCCTGGATAGCTAAGATAGTTGAGTATTCTTTAGCTCTTTCAACAGTTTTAATTATATGACTGTCTAATATCTTTCTTTCAGAAATGGCATCGTTTTGGAAAAATCTATAAGCTGCTTTACTTTGATGCCAATCTTCACAAGCTTGATTTATTGAACGCTCAGGCGATTCAGCAAAACTATTAACTATTTTTAGAAACCTTTTACTTAATCTTATATCACCAAAATTAACAATTCCAAATTCACTTTCTGCCCATTCGCCAGTTGAGGTATTTATAGTTCTTTTCATCATATATTCCATTTTTAGACCATAGATCTATTTATAATAGAAAGTTGAATTAGTAAAATAGCAGCTTTTTCTCCATTTTTAGATTTATGGGTAATAGTAAGGTTCTTGCGGGGGAGTTATAGAAGTAAAACTCAATCAAGGGGGATAGGACTATGACTTCTACCGAACGATCAGGATTTACGTTCTGTGGAATAACATTTGAGGAGTACAGAGGACAAGCAACCGATCCTGAAGGAATTGTGAGAAGGTTTATAGAAAAAGATACAGGACATTGTTTTCCACTAGGAACAGCAAGCACATTTACTACTTACTTTGCGCCAGCGGACTTTAATGAAACGGTTTGGTCAGCCATTGTATGCAAAACAAGAGCCAAGAAGATTTGATAGAGGAACTGACCTTCATACCCAATCCAACCCTTTGCCGATGTGCCACCGTCCGGGGATATTAGTAAAAATCGTTGCAGCATAGAGGAGCCAAAAAGGAGATTTCCTCCTACCAATATAGCCACTTTCTTAGCGTGCTTCTTAAGTTACTATATAAAGGTAAAATGGTTTCCATGTTTGAGCAGGTAGATCAGCTATAAAAAAGAAGTGAGGTAAGGAAGTGGTCTACCCTGCTCCAAGTAAAGGCTAGTACATAAAAGCAAAAGATGCAAGCATCGAACAGACGAAATCTGTCAAATCAGAAAGAAACACACAAATTTAAGTTTTTAGTAGTTTTCAAGTATAGTTGTACAGGGAGCGCCTCTGCAGTTATGACCGACATTTTCAATGGTGCCTAAGTGCCCGTATGCAAGCATGGTTTTGGAAGGAACGGTCAAATCATTGATGGAGTCATTTAGACTACCTCGGTTAGGAGATTGTACTATCAACCGTTCCAAGCTGAAGCGTTTCCCTATTACAAATTATATGTAGGAGTTACCATGAAAAAAGCAAAAAGTAAATTAGAAATAGTGAATCCTAATGCAGCAGGAATAGACATTGGTTCAGCTGTACACTATGTGTGTGTACCTGAAGGAAGAGATGAACAACGCGTTCAGAAATTTGGCTGCTTTACTGAAGACCTTCATAACTTAGCACAGTGGTTGAAAAAGTGTAAAGTTACAACAGTAGCTATGGAATCAACAGGAGTATACTGGATTCCTTTATTTCAAATACTTGAGTCATACAAATTCGAGGTAAAATGCACGGCATGTAAAGAATGTACCTGGTAGGAAGTCTGACGTTCAAGATTGCCAATGGCTCCAACAACTGCATAGCTACGGACTGCTTCATGGATCGTTTAGGCCAGATAATCAGATGTGTGTATTGCGCAGTTACGTGCGGCAACGCAAAAATCTCACTGAAAGTGCATCTACACATATTCTGCGTATGCAGAAGGCATTAATTCAAATGAATATACAATTACACAAGGTTATTAGTCATATTACTGGGATAACTGGTATGAAAATCATTGAAGCTATAATTGAAGGCGAAAGAGATTCTGAAAAATTAGCAGAATTCAGGGACGTGCGAATGAAAAATGATCAGTCTACTATTGCAAAAGCGTTAGCTGGTGACTATAGAGAGGAACACTTATTCACGCTAAAGCAAGAATTTGAATTATATAATATTTATCAAGAAAAAATAGCAGAATGTGATAGAAATATTGAAGCCTATTATAAAACGTTTGAAACAAAGTCTTGTGAAAGCAAACAGCTAAGTAAGCAAAAGAATAAAAATAGCAAAAGTAAGCCAAGCTTTGCTTTGTATGAGGAACTGCACCGAATAACTGGTATGGATTTCACTAAAATTCCTGGATTTGATGTATTAAGTATACAAACCATAATTTCAGAAGTTGGTATAAACCATAGTAAATGGCCAACAGAAAAGCACTTTTCGTCGTGGTTGGGACTCAGTCCTGCTAATAAAGTTACAGGGGAAAAAGTGTTTAACACAAGAACACGTAAAGTCATTAACCGTGCTGCGAATGCTTTGCGAATAGCTGCTCATTCTGTAGGAAATAGTAAAAGTGCGTTGGGTGCATACTACAGAAGATTGAAAAAACGACTAGGAGCACCAAAAGCAATAACAGCTACTGCAAGAAAAATGGCATGCATATTTTATAGTATGCTCAAATACGGACAGGAATATGTAGAAAAAGGAATGGAATACTATGAAACACGCTATAAAGATAGAACTGTAAAAAATTTGATCAAAAAAGCGAGCGAATTTGGCTACATATTAGTTCAACAGGAAGAGTTAGTTGAGTGAGTTTCTTAGGAGAAGATACCTTAAGAAAAGTTCTGGAATTGATAAACGGCAGTGATTTAGTAATAGATAATTTTATTCATGTTGCATCTATTTGGGGACATGCAAGTAAGCACAGTAGGTTGATTGATGATTTTTATTTTAGTTCTATTTATTGTGAGCACAAAAGTACTATATTACATTTACTAGCTGAAAATAGTGACTGTGAAGCAATTCAAGGAATACTAACGCATATAAAAGAAAAACATTCAGATAGATTTAGTTGTGTTCTTAATGCTAAGAATAAGTATAATATTACCCCATTACATTCAGCTGTTTATGGTGGAAACTTGAATGTAATAGAATATCTTGTTGAAAAAAACGCAGATATCAACGCTAAAGATAAAGACGGTTTAATTCCATTACACGTGGCTGCTGAGTATGAAAACTTAGAAGCAGTAAAGTACTTCATTGAGAAAGGTATTGATGTGAACGTTAAAGATGGATGTGGTAGTACGCCATTACATATGGCTGCTTTGTATGGAAATTTGGAGATAGTGGAATATCTTGTTGTAAGAGGTGCAGATATTAATGCTGAGGCTAAAGGAATATTTTACAGTGGGACTTCATTACATATGGCTGCTAAAGGTGGAAACTTGGAAGTAGTGGAATATCTCGTTAAAAGAGGAGCTTATTTAAGTGCTGAGGATAAAGATGGTATGACTCTATTACACGTTGCTGCTGAGAATGGTAACTTGGATATAGTTAAGTACTTCGTTAACAAAGGTGCTGACATTAACGCTAGGAATAGTATTGGTAATACTCCATTATATATGGCAGCTTTTTGTGGAAAGTTGGAGGTAGTGGAATATCTTGCGGACAAAGGTGCTAACGCTAACATCAAGAACAAAGCTGGCAATACTCCATTACATCTTGCTGCTATCAGAGAAAAGTTAATATAGCTAAAGTGCTACTAGAACACAATGCAGATATTAATGCTGAAAATGATGAGGGAGCAACAGTGTTACACTATGCTATTATAGGAAAAAACTTGGAGGTGGTGAAGTACATTATCGAAAAAGGTGCCAATGTCAACGCTAAGGATAAAGATGGCAAAACACCACTACATCATGCTGTTCTGATGGGAAAAGTTGATATAGCTATGGTATTACTAAAACACAATGCAAATGTTAATGCTAGAAATAATTGGGGAATGAAAGTATTAGGTTATGCCGCTGATGACCACCAAGAGCTTGTGGAATTGCTTTTAGCTCATGGTGCATCCTATGACTACTAGAAATTTTGCATTTAATTTATAGCTCCGCTTCTATCAGGGCATAGGATGACAGAAGTGGGCTTTAATAGCTGTAGTACTATAGCTGTTATACTCCAAAAGTAAGTATTAGATATAACAAATAGAAGAAATTAGATAGAATGATTAAAGGGGCAAGGATATAAAGGTTTAACTTGAAATAACCTGATAAAATTTGAATCACACTTCCAAGTGCTGGCACCCATGAAAGTAATAAAGTTGCAAAAATTAGCAAATTTTTTGTAACTTTTGGCATTGTATATTCGTTTTCTAATTTGTGGTATGATTCTCGCATTAAGATTGTTATTCTACCTAAATACCAGTTAACTATTCCACCAAGGCTTGATCCTAGTACTCCAAAAAATAACATAAGTAGTAGATTGTGATGTGATCTAAAGTACAGCATAGCTTCAAACATAAAGCCTTGGTGTATAGGCAAGATTAACGATGATAATAGGCTATCTTTAAACAGCAGAAAGTAATCTTCCATATAAGTTTACCAAGTTGTTGTACCATCTTCATTGTCAGAAATTGTAACCCCCATTTGTTTCAACTGATCCCTTATTTTGTCTGCAGTATCGTAATTTTTATTTTTTTTTGCAATTTTTCTTAAGTCTATCAACCTTTCTATTTCTTGATGATTTACATCCACAGCAAACCACTCTTGATAACTTGACTCAAGAAGACCAATAAATCTGGCACTCTTAACAAAACTCTCAGTTAATTTAAGCTTTTCACTTTCATTACTCATTTTGTTAATTTTTGCAGCCATTTCATGCAGTATAGCTAGAGCTTCAGGAATGTTTAAGTCGTTTTTTAAAGCGTCTATAAAATCTTTAGAAATCTCTGCGTTACTTTCATCAATATTCGTTGTATCTAAGCCACGTAATAACCGATAAAATTTATTTAAGGTTTCCTGTGCATCAGAAATAACGTTTTCTGTCCAATCAAGTGGTTTTCTGTAGTGAGTTTTGAGCAGTGCATAGCGTATTACTTCACCCTTTATTCCACTATCTAGCAAATCTCTTACTTTGACTATATTAAATAAGGACTTGCTCATTTTTTCTTCACTTACTGTAAGAAAGCCGTTATGTATCCAGTATTTTGCAAACATTGATCCAGCAAATGCAGACTTACTCTGTGCAATTTCATTTTCATGGTGAGGAAATTGTAAATCTATGCCGCCACCATGAATATCAAAATCTTTGCCAAGATAAGCATATGACATTGCTGAGCATTCTATATGCCATCCAGGCCTGCCCTCTCCCCATGGGCTATTCCAATAACTTGAAAGTTTGTAGTCAATATCACTTGCAGGCTTCCACAGTACAAAATCTCCAGGGTGCTTTTTATTTTCATTAACTTCAACTCTGCTACCTGGAACCAATTCATCAGTTTTTTTTCCTGATAAAGCACCATATTCATGGTAAGATTCTATATTAAAATACACGTGTTTGTCAGACTCGTAAGCGTGGCCTGATTGCAGTAAATGTTCAATTAATTCTATAATATAATCTACGTTTTCCGTTGCTTTTGGTTCGTGTGTTGGCTCTTTACAATTTATGCTTTCCATATCATCATGAAAAGCTTTAATGTAATATGTGGTTATACTTTCTATGTTGCTATTTTTCTCACTTGCTGCATTGATTATCTTATCATCAATGTCGGTTATGTTACGCACATAGGTAACTTTGCCATAACAAAACTTAAGTAGCTGAAATAACACATCATACACAACAACAGACCGTGCATTGCCTATATGTGCTGTGTCATATACTGTTGGTCCGCAAACATACATTTTCACATGATCTTTATCGATTGGTGTAAAAAGTTCCTTTTTTTTTGTTAAGGTGTTGTAAAGCCTAACCATATACGAAGCTTTTGAGAAAAGAAAATGCCCCAATGATAAGTTGTGGCCCTTTGACTACTACAACAAGAGTAAGCAATAGTCCGCACAATGATATTAAAACTCCCAATATGGATAGAAACCCATCTTTACTCATAATACCAAGTGAAATAAGAGTCGTACCAATTGCAGGAATAAAGTTGGTAAGAGGTAATGGAAGAGCTATTGATAATGCACAAAGCAACATTACAAAAGCTAAAATTTTTTCGCCAGGCCCATAGAAAATAAAAGACATTCTTGGCTTCATGAATTTTTCTATTTTTCTTAATGCTGGAGAAGTTTTCTCCACCACAAGAGCTAGTGTTGAACGTTGAAAAGATCTTCTTTCTAGCCAACTGGGCATCCAAGGAGAATCAAATCCAAATAGAAGCTGCAGTGAGAATAAGATTAAAGGTATAGAAAGAATAGTTGTATAACCAGGTGGAACCGGTATAGGCACCGATAGTGGCAAGGAGAAGATGATTATTAAAATACCAAAACCGCGCTCATGCAAAGCTGTTTTAATATCGAACAAAGTTACTTTATCGCTATCATTGTTATTGGTATCTGCAACCTCTTTTAGAATATCAGAAGCTAGTTTTTTATCTTTAGTTAGTTTCTCACTTTTTTGCACAATTATCCTTTAATCAAACTATTCCTTTTAAACTAACGTAATTATTGCTGTATTTCAATATACATTTATTATTGTTAATTGTTAGAGTTAAAGTACAATCGTAATTTTGTCATTATACTTGCAGTTGGTGCAAATGAAGTTGTTTGTTACAGCATCAATGCAATACAGTTTTCCCTTGCGTGTTTTTTGGGTTACACGCAAGGGTTAAACTACCTATAAAAAAAAGTTATAGTATATCATTAGTATCTGACTGTGAATAATGACTTTCGTCACTTAATGGATCAGAATACAATGAACTCTGTGATAATTCGATAGATTCACTTTCTTCTTCTGTGCCCCATATCCATGATATAAAACTTCTAAAAATAGATGCAATAGATGAAAATACACCAGGTTCACTCGTTTGTGTAGATTGACTTTCTTCTGTGTTATCATCTAGCTTAGCGGTTTCTTTTTGCACTTCTCTTTTTTCTCTATAGAGTTCTTTGTTATTATATAGTGTATCTCCTTCTGTTTCCTCTTCCTCCACTATATTTGTTTTTTTATCATCTTCATTGCTTTCTCTAAGCTCTAATGCCTTGTTATGAGCTGGATTTTCATATTCTTCAGTTTGATATTCTTTTATCTCTCCACTATCTATATCTTTTTTGTTTTCTTTTTCTACTTGACTCCCAATTAAATTTCCAACTAATTCAGGGTCTAATGAATTCTTCATACTTGTTAATAGCTCATTTTGGAACACATGGCCCAGCTCATGACCTAAAACAAAGTCCATACCGGCAAATTTGTATACTACTATCGCTTTACCATCAGTTGCACCATAAGCATTATCTGCGTCAATGCCAGCTAATTCATTATATTTCTGGTAATCATTCTTGTTGTTAAAAACATTAACTTCTAAATTTAAAGTTGTTTCAGGTTTGTTTACATCAAACAATTTTTTAAAATTTTCATAAGCAGCATGAATGTCCTTTTGAATTTGGAACTTCTCTTGTGATGACATGTCATCATACCTTATATTATATTTTATACCTTCATCTTGGAATGAAAATACTTTTGGTAATACTTCCTCTATAGTTTCTGGTGCTTTGTCAAAGATCTTTGACTCTGAAGGCTTATATATCTTATTAAAGAATTTTGGTATACATTGTTCTCTAATGTTATATATATGATTCCCATCCATATCACGAACTTCATAATTGTATACAGGATTTGAGTTATTTTTGATTAATTGAAACTTTTGTCCATTAGTGTTAATACCTATTTTACCATTATAATCTTCAGAATAGTTTTTGTATTGTTGATTGTTATTTTTACTCATTTTCGTACCTCACTATTTAAATAAATTTACTCTTACATTATCAGTATAGTATGTATAAAAATTTATTAATAATAATGATTGTATTTTTAAATTTTCACTACAAGACTTGTTTGTATGCTATATAAAGTGACCGCGAAAATTTCTATAAAGCATTTTAACAATATTAGAAAAATTATGAATTCAGAGGAAGGTGAAGCAGACGCAACAGCTTAAGCGGAAAGATTGAAAAATAATTGATGCTTTAAGTGAGTAACACGCACCTTAGTGCGTGTCACGAAGTATGAGGACGCTAACGATCTGGTTCATTAGACGATAATTTTTCTGAGTCCTTAAGCTCCTGTTTAAGGTTTTTGATGCCTTTTCCTAAATCACCCATAACTTGCGGTAATCTGCCTGCACCAAACAGAACTAAAATTATTATTAAGACTAGAAACAATTGCCATGGTCCTAAACTCATTTTCACCTCCATTTAAAATATTGACCTTTAAATATTAAAACTTGACTGAAGTCAAGTAACACATAGATTATATCACCTTTATTTAATTATAAATCAAGGTTTTTTAATTATTTTATAACAATTCCAAATTAGATTGTTTTCTTGCAGCGAATAAGTGGAAACTTTTCGCTTAACTATAGAGTAGAGGAGAGCTCACTAAAAAACTTTGCTAGCGTATCATCTTTAGGCCTATGGTATATATCGCTAGAAACTCCTGATTGAATAATTTTACCATTTTTCATTACGTAGATAAAATCTGCAACTTTCAATGCTTCTTGCGGGTCATGAGTTACCATTAGCACAGGGATATTTTTACTTCTAAAAAGGGACAATATATGTTGTCTTATTCGGCACTTGAGCAGTATATCCAAATTAGAAAATGGTTCATCTAACAACACAACATCAGGGTTTTGTGCCATCACTCTTGCTATTGCAACTAATTGTTGCTGTCCTCCAGATAAGGCGTTAGGGTACATATTTTCATATTTTTCTATATTGAGTAACTTCAAGATTTCCAATGCAATTAGGTGCTTTTCTCTCTTGGAAGAGCTGCGGATAGCAAAGGTTATATTTTCTACTACTGTTTTGTGAGGAAATAATGCAGAATGCTGAAAAATCAATCCGATATTTCTATGCTCTATAGCGACTGATGCCTTATTGCTTGCAACTAACCTATCATTTATAAAAATAGTTCCAGATTTTGGATTTTCTATCCCTGCAATTAATTTCAAAATTGTTGACTTGCCACAGCCAGAATGCCCCAATAAACATGCAACACTTCCTTTTTTTACTTTAATGTTTATATTGCTTAAAGCAAAGTCGTCTTGATTGTTATAGAAATAACCAATGTTGTTAACTAGCATTAATCTTACTTAAACCATGTTATTAAATATAATAGCATTATACTCAAGAAGTACAGAAATATTTCTTGTCGTCATAAATTGGTTATGCAAGAAATCTAGAAAAGAGAAGGATTTTTTGCTATAACTTTACATAAATGGTAGGAAACACGGGACTATAGCTCAGCAGGATAGAGCGTTGGACTCCTAATCCGAAGGTCGTGCGTTCGAATCGCACTAGTCCCACCACATTGCTTCACAAATTTCATGGAGATTTTTTTTCACAAATACACACACCTATTCCAGTGTCAAGCACTGGAATGACAAGTTCTTGGCAACCCCTACGTCATACCGCCGCGGTATCTCTTAGCATAGATCCCGCTAACAAGCAGCGGGATGACGAGGTTATCGTCATGCCACCGCGAACCTTCATACCGCCACGAACCGTCATACCGCGATTCATTCGCGGTATCTCTTAGCATAGATCCCGCTAACACGTAGCGGGATACTTGACCTTTACAGGGATGACGGTTGTCGTTTAGTTATAAATATTTAAGAAATTTACCAGGCAGAAAAAAAAGGCAAAGAACTCCCGTGGTGCGAGTTTTGACCCTATAATAATTTAAACTGGCGCTGTAATAATGTGCTAACGCTTAAAATAAGCGCGATTTGGCTGAATGTAGAAAAAATTTAAAAGACATGCAGCCGCTATAATTTTATGTAATCCGCCAAAAAATACCCTAAGTTTTTTACTGAATTTTGTCATTGAGCCTGCAGGTCAAAAACAAGTTTTGAGTCATGAATACCCTTACTATCATAATAAGGGGGCTGGCGGAGTTTGTCAAGGAAGTTTTTTGTTTCTACTGAATGACAGTTGTGGCTTGGGAGGTAGTGCAAGAAGTCTACTGATGGCTTTCAAAGCAGTTGAGCTTAATTATTAGAGTAGTAATGTTTATTTTTATATTGACTATTGAGGTTTATTATTTTATAACTAAAAACTTAGTTATTTTAATGAGCTTGAATTTATAACATATGCCTACGATAAATCAATTAATACGTAAGGGTAGATTAGGATTGACCCATAAGAAAAAGGTACCAGCTTTGGGAGAAAGCAACCCTCAAAGGAGGGGTGTTTGCACTAAGGTGTATACTACAACTCCTAGGAAGCCTAACTCAGCACTCCGTAAAGTAGCCAGAGTAAAAATTAGTGGGTATGGTGAAGTGACAGCTTATATACCTGGTGAAGGTCATAATTTACAAGAGCATTCTGTTGTTTTGATACGTGGTGGGCGGGTTAAAGATTTGCCAGGTGTGCGTTATCACATAATAAGAGGTGCCCTTGATCTGCGTGGCGTGCAAAATCGAAAGAAAGCTCGTTCAAAATATGGTGTAAAGAAATCTGGTTAAAATTTATGGCTCGTCGGAATAAAGCAAAAAAAAGAGAAATAAGTCCTGATTCGCGTTATGGCAGTGTTTTGCTGATGCGTTTCATTAATACAATCATGAAATGTGGTAAAAAATCTACTGCAGAAAAGATTATCTATGACGCTTTGTCTTTAGCTGAAAAGAAAATAGGCGAAGGTGGGTTATCAATTTTTGAAACAGCGGTAGGAAATGTTACTCCTTCTATAGAAGTGCGTTCTCGACGCATTGGTGGTGCAACTTATCAAGTGCCTGTTGAAGTTCGACAAGATAGAGCGATTTCTTTAGCGTTAAGGTGGATTGCTAAAGCAACTTCTGCTGCTCGAAAAAAGAGTGGAAAAACCACTGTTGATTGTTTGCAATCTGAAATACTGGATGCTTATAATAAACGCGGTGGTGCGTTTAAGATGTGCGAAGAAAAATATAAAATGGCTGAGGCTAATAAGGCATTTTCTCATCTTCGTTTTTAATGTTAGCTAATTAATTGTGATATGGAAATTGGGATATCTAAATACAGAAATATAGGAATAATGGCTCACATAGATGCTGGTAAGACTACCACAACAGAGCGTATTTTATTTTATACTGGTAAGCAAAATAGAATTGGTGAAGTGCACGATGGGGCAGCTTCTATGGATTGGATGGAGCAGGAAAAAGAGCGTGGTATTACAATCACATCTGCTGCAACAACATGTTTTTGGAATGATCATAGGGTCAATATAATAGACACTCCAGGTCACGTTGATTTCACTATTGAAGTTGAGAGATCTTTAAGGGTTTTGGATGGTGCAGTTGCTGTATTTGATGGAGTTGCTGGAGTGGAACCTCAATCTGAAACAGTTTGGCGTCAAGCTGATAAATATAGCGTTCCTCGTATCTGCTTTGTTAATAAGATGGATAGAATAGGGGCAAATTTTTATCGATGTGTTGATATGATAAAGACGAAGCTTGGTGCAGCACCTTTAGTCATTCAGTTGCCAATAGGAAGTGAGAAAGATTTCAAAGGTATAATTGACCTTATTTCTATGAAAGCCATTATATGGCAAGAAGAAACGTTGGGTGCTAAATTTTCTTATGAAGATATTCCTTCTGATTTGCTTGACAAGGCTCAAGAATATCGAAATCTTTTATTAGATGCTGCAGCTGAGATGGATGATGAAGCGATGAATACTTACTTTGAGTCTAATGATCTGCCAGTAGATTTACTGAAAAAATGCGTGAGAAATGGAACCATCAAAGGAAAATTTGTTCCTGTATTATGTGGATCAGCTTTTAAAAATAAAGGCGTACAACCACTTTTAGATGGTGTGGTTGACTTTTTACCTTCTCCTATTGATGTTGATGTAATTGTTGGAACTGATCCTAAAGATTCAGAAAAGAAAATTGAGATCAAACCTTCAGAAAAAGAGAAATTCGTTGCTCTTGCGTTTAAAGTGATGACGGATAAGTTTGTAGGCAGCTTGACGTTTATTCGTATTTATTCCGGTAAGTTAAAATCCAAATCCGCTGTGTTAAATGCGGGAAAAAATGAGACTGAAGGAATTGGCAGAATGCTGCTTATGCATGCAAATAACAGAGAAGATATAAACGAAGCTAAAGTTGGCGATATAGTTGCCTTAGTTGGATTAAAGAGAACAATTACTGGTGACACTTTATGTTCACCTGATTTTCCTATATTATTAGAGCGTATGGAATTTCCTGAGCCTGTTATTGAAATTGCTGTGGAACCTAAAACTACTTCAGATCAGGAAAAATTAGGTGTTGCTTTAAATAGATTGGTTGCAGAAGATCCTTCTTTAAGAATGTCAGTAAATGCGGAGAGTGGACAGACTATATTGAAAGGCATGGGTGAGCTGCATCTTGAGATTATTGTTGATAGAATGAAGCGCGAGTTTAACGTTGAAGCTAACGTCGGTGCGCCTCAAGTTGCATATCGTGAAACTATCACTAAATCTGTTGAAATTGATTATACTCATAAAAAACAGTCCGGCGGTGCTGGCCAATTTGCAAAAGTAAAGATTATATTTGAACCTCTTGAGCCTGGTTCTGGGTTTCAATTTGAAAGTAAAATTGTAGGTGGTGCAATTCCAAAAGAATATATTCCTGGTGTACAAAATGGTTTAGAGTTGATAAAAGAAGGAGGCATGATCTCTGGTTTTCCGGTTATTGATTTTAAGGCTACCCTTATTGATGGTGCTTTTCATGAAGTTGATTCTAGTCCTTTAGCTTTTGAACTTGCTGCTAAAGGTGCTTTTAAAGAGATGGCAAATAAAGCTGGTCCAAAAATGTTAGAACCTATAATGAAAGTTGAAATCATTACGCCTGAAGAGTATATGGGCGATATCATGGGCGATGTAAATAGCAGAAGGGGGCAAGTTTCAAGTATGGAAACGCATAATAGTAGCACTATAATTCTTGCTTTCGTACCTCTTGCGAATATGTTTGGTTATATAAATGTTTTGCGTTCTATATCTCAGGGAAGAGCTCAGTATAGTATGCATTTTTCTTATTATGAACAAGTACCACAATATGTGGTTGATGAGTTAAAGTTAAAGTATAATTAAGGGTAATAATTATGACAGCAGTAGTGGAAGCATTTGGAAAGCCGCATGTAAATGTGGGAACAATAGGACATGTGGATCATGGGAAGACAACGTTAACAGCGGCGATAACAAAGCATTATGGAAGTTTTGTAGCGTACGATCAGATAGATAAGGCGCCAGAAGAAAGGAAAAGGGGGATAACGATAGCAACAGCGCATGTTGAGTATCAGACGGAAAAAAGGCATTATGCACACGTTGATTGTCCTGGACATGCTGACTATGTAAAGAACATGATAGTAGGTGCAGCACAGATGGATGCGGCGATATTGGTAGTGTCGGGGGTTGATGGGCCAATGCCACAAACGAGAGAGCATATATTGCTAGCGAAGCAGGTAGGTGTTGGATATATCGTGGTGTATATAAATAAAGCTGATGTTGCTGATGCTGATATGATAGATTTGGTAGAAATGGAAGTGAGGGAATTGCTGAATAAATACGGATTTCCAGGGGATGAAGTGCCTGTGGTAGTGGGGTCTGCATTGAAAGCGCTGGAGGATGACAGTAGCGAATATGGAAAGAAATCAATAGATAAATTGATGGAAAAGTTAGATGAGTATGTGGCGGTTCCACCAAGGCCTGTGGATTTACCATTTTTATTGCCAATCGAGGATGTATTTTCGATATCGGGGCGAGGAACGGTGGTAACAGGAAGGATAGAGAAGGGAGAGATAAAGACGGGAGAAGAGATAGAGATAATAGGTCTGAAAGCGACGCAAAAGACGATATGCACAGGTGTAGAAATGTTTAAGAAGTTGCTGGATAAGGGGAGTGCAGGACTCAATGTAGGAATATTGTTAAGAGGAACAAAAAGAGAAGAAGTGGAGAGAGGGCAAGTATTAGCAAAACCGGGGACGATAACGCCGCATAGAAAGTTTAGGGCGGAGGTTTATATATTAAAGAAAGAGGAAGGAGGAAGGCATACACCATTTTTTGCGAATTACCAGCCACAGTTTTATTTAAGGACAACGGATGTAACTGGGAGCATAAAATTGCTAGATGGGAAGGAGATGGTAATGCCAGGAGATAATGTGAGTGTAGAAGTAGAATTGCAAGTACCGATAGCAATGGATAAGGGATTGCGTTTTGCGATAAGAGAAGGCGGTAGAACTGTTGGTTCTGGTGTTGTTTCTGAAATTTTGGAGTGAGAGTTTGAGTTATAGGAGTGTAGCTCAATTGGTAGAGCGCTGGTCTCCAAAACCAGAGGTTGTAGGTTCAATTCCTATCGCTCCTGCATTAATGTTGTGGTGAAAATGTTAAAAAGTTTGTGTGTTTTTTTCTATGATATAAAGCAAGAAATACGAAGAATTGCTTGGGTAAAGAAACAGGAGGTGTTGTCATCTCTATTTGTTGTGATGATTGTTATATTATGCTTTTCGATTTTCTTCTGTTTTGTGGATTTTATGTCTCTTTACGTAATTAAGGCTTTATTTGGAATTATTTATGGAATGTGAATATAAATGGTATATCATTAGAGTTGATTATGGATATGAGCAAAATATACGCGAATTGGTAAGTAATGCTGTTTATTTTAAGGAAGTGTTTATTCCTTATCAAACGGTATGTAATTCAAAGTCTAATATAAAAGAGTTATGTGAAGTGTATGTATATATGCATCTATGTGATGAAAGCAAAAATATTTTGAATCAAACGCCTGGATTCTGCAGTGGCGAATCTGGTGATTTTGAGATGATTTCAGATGATGAGATAAGTTTAAAGTGTAAAGAATTTAATAGATATAAATGGTATATCTTGAGAGTTGCTTCCAATTGTGAAGAGAAAGTGCGCCAACATATATTGGAAAATTCTATGAGATTGAGTGTTAATGGTTACTTTAAGGAAGTTTTTATTCCATATGAAGAGCTAAGTGAAGTAGAGTTGAAATCTAAGAAAATTGCTACACGAAGGAAATGCTTTCCTGGTTATGTCTTTTTATACGTGAATTTATGCGATGAAGTATTGAATTTTATCAATAATATACCAAAATCTCTTAAGGTTTATGGATTTTTGAAAAATGGTAATATTCCAAAGGTGATTTTGGATGATGAGATTCACTCAATGTGTAATGCACTTTATAATGCTCAAGAGACAAAGAAGTTAGGTTATGGTTATGAAAAAGGTGAAAAAGTGAAAATTAATGATGGTCTTTTTCAAAATTTTACTGGTAAGGTAAATATGGTAAACGATGAGAAAAAAATTATTAATGTGGAAGTATCAATTTTAGGTAAGCCGACAATAATAGAGCTTGATCTGGCTCAAGTAGAGAAAATAGAGGATTAATTATGAGTGTTATAGTTGCTAAGATTAACTTACTTATGGAAGCTGGGAAAGCAATTCCAGGACCGAAAATTGCTTCAGTACTTGGTCCACGTGGTATACCTGTTCCTAAGTTTTGTGAAGCTTTTAATAAAGTTACTAGCGCTGCTAACGCTAATTATAAAGTAGGCGATTTAGTAACAGTGCGAATTTCCATAAAGGATGATCGCTCTCATGATTTTACTGTCAGCGGTCCACCTGTGGCTTATTTACTTAAGCAGGAGGCTAAATTAAGTAAAAGTTCTGGTAATCCTGGTAAAGAATTAGTGGCTAAATTACCTATGTCTGCTATAATTAAAGTGGCAAAGTGCAAGATGGTTGATATGAAAGTGGATAATGAAGATTCAGCAGTGAAAATGGTTGTAGGCACTGCAAAATCTATGGGTATAGAAGTTGTGGAAGGTTAGGTAAATGAATACATATAATGATAATCCTAAGCAGTGTTTGAAGAAGATTATTGAGTCTGCTTCAGCAAAATTTAATGAATCAGTTGATATTGCAGTCAATTTAGGCGTAGATTCACGTAAATCTGAAGAGCAGGTGCGTGGTACAGTAGTTTTGCCTAAAGGTATCGGGAAGAATATTAAAGTAGCTGTTTTCGCTCAAGATAAACATTTATTAGAAGCTGAAAAAGCTGGTGCTGATATTCCAGGAGGAGAGGATTTAGTTGAAGAAATAAAAAAGGGTAGAAAATTAGATGTTGATTGGTGCATTACTACTCCTGATTTTATGGCAAAAATCACTCCTATTGCAAAAATATTGGGTGCTAAAGGGCTGATGCCTAACCCTAAATTTGGTACTGTGACTTCTAACATTGCAGAAGCTATTAAAACCATTAAGTCTGGTCAGATAAAATTTAGAACAGATAAAAATGGTGTTATTCATGGTAAATTAGGAAATATTAAATTTGATATTGATGACTTGCTAGAAAATTTAAAAGCCTTTCTTAAAGTAATTAAAGATAATAAACCTATTTCTGCGAAAGGAATTTACTTTAAGGGTGTTTTTTTAAATTCAACTATGGGTGAAGCTTATAAGATAAGCAAAGTGGAAGATATAATTTAAGGGAGTGATACCGTGAAGCGTAAAAATAAGGATGAATTTATACAGAGCACAATAAACGTATTTGTAAATAATGATTTCTTGATATTAGTAAATTTTAAATCTATAAATGCTAATGATTCATTAACTCTGAGGAATAGCCTGAAGTCTATAGCAGGTGGGGTATTAGTAGTTAAAAACACTCTAGCGCGCTTGGCTTTGGAAAGGACTGGTAAATTTTCTTATTTATCAGGCAAATTTTCTGGTTCTGTTGCTATTATATACTCTAGTGGCATAGTAGAAGCTGCAAAGTTAATAGTTGATTTTATTAATGCTAACAAAGAAAAAATGTCTGTGATTTGCGCGGCTCATATAAATGAATTGTTAACAGTGGAAGATGTTAATAAACTGGCTAAGTTGCCTTCTTTGGATGAGTTGCGTGTTAAAATTATGCGTTTAATATCTTATGATATTCCTGCTCGATTGGCGTTGTCTATTAATTCATCTTCTATGAGGCTTATGAGAGTTTTGGATTATTATAGTTCTAAAAAATAAATTTGTTGTTAAGTAAGGTGGTAATTATGAGTAATGTAACAAGTGATTTGGTTGATAAAATATTATCTTTAAACCTATTAGAGGCTTCTGAACTTGTAAAAGTTCTAGAAGAGAAAATAGGGTTGCCTGCTGGTTCTTTTCTTGGTGGGGCTGTTGGTGCTGGGGCGCCTATTAGTGATAATGCTGCTGCTCCTGCTGCTCAAGAAAAAGCTGAGTATAAAGTTGTGATTAAAGAAATTGATGCGAGTAAAAAAATAGGAGTTATTAAAGCTGTGAGAGAAGTTAATTCTACATTGGGTTTAAAAGAAGCAAAAGAGTTGGTTGAATCTTTACCTAAAGATTTAACTGCTAATGTTCCTAAAGACGAAGCAGAAAAAATCAAGCAAAAACTTATTGAAGCAGGAGCAACTAAAGTGGAGCTTGAATAATATTTAATGTATTAATTTTATATTGATATAGCTCTTTTAATTAGTTTGGGGTATTTTAATGGTTGATTCTTCTTATATGTACGCTTCTGGTGCTTTTGTCCCTAGAGTTTCTTATTCTAGGTCGATTGATTTAAAAGATTCTTTATTGGATTTGGTTAAGGTTCAAAAAGAATCGTATGATTCATTTGCTCCTAAGAATAAGGGTAATGAAAGACTTGAAGTTATCTTTCATACAATCTTTCCAATAAATGATCCTTTGCGTAGGGCTACTATTGAGTTTATAAGTTGTAGGGTAGATGATCCTAAGTATGATGAATCTGAGTGTATAAAGCGTGGTGTAACTTTTTCTGCTCAGGTTATTGCTTCTATACGTCTTGTTGTTATGCAGGATGGTATTTCTCTTGATGAATATAAATCGATTAAAGAGAGTGGAGATCATTCTAAACTTGCAACCGTTGTAAAATCTATAGAAGAGCAGGAAGTCCACTTTTGTGGGTTGCCTATGATGACTGATAAGGGCACTTTCATCATTAATGGTGTAGAAAAAGTTATTGTCTCACAAATGCATAGGTCTCCTGGTGTATTTTTTGATAGCGATAAGGGAAAAACTTACAATTCTGGTAAATTGATCTATTCTGCTAGAATTATTCCTTATAGGGGTTCTTGGCTTGATATTGAATTTGATGTTAAAGACCATTTGTATTTTCGTGTTGATAGAAAAAGAAAATTGCCAATCTCAGTTTTGTTAAAGGCGTTAGGTCTATCAAATAATGATATACTCGATAGATTTTATGAGAAAATAAAGTATGTAAAACATAAAGATGGTTGGAAAGTGCCTTTTGTTCCTGATAAATTTAAAGGAGTGAGGTTGCCTTTCGACTTAATGGATATTGAAGGTAATGTGCTGCTTAAAGCTAACGTTCGTATCACCTCAAGACTAGCTAAAAAGCTATATGATAATGAATTGAAAGAGTATCTGGTTCCTTTTAATTCTATATGTGGTTTATTCCTCGCAGAAGATTTAATGGATAGTGCTAGCTCTACGAAAATTTTATCTGCTGGTGAATCTATAAAGCTGGAAGACATAAAGAAGCTTGAGTTATTGTCTGTGGATGAAATATCAGTATTGAACATAGATAATGTATCTGTTGGACCTTATATATTAAATACGCTTTTCTTAGACGAAAACATGTCTTATCAGGATGCGCTATATGAAATATATAGAGTTTTGCGTCCTGGTGAAGTTCCTGTTTTAGAGATAGTAGAGGAGTTTTTCCGTAATCTTTTCTTCAGTCCGGAATATTATGATTTGTCTAACATTGGTAGGTTGAAGCTTAACTCTTACCTTGGATTAAATTATGATGAGGATTTAACTGTTTTAACGTATGAAGATATTATTGAAATTGTAAAAAAAATAGTATTGTTACGTGACGGTCAAGGATCTGTAGATGATATTGATCATTTAGGAAACAGAAGAGTAAGATCAGTTGGAGAGTTTATAGAAAATCAATTTAGAACTGGGTTGTTGAAATTGGAACGCGCAATAGTTGATTCTATGTCCACTTCTAGTTTAGATAAAGTTTCTCCATCTGATTTTATTAATCCAAAAGTGTTAACTAATGTCTTAAGAGATTTCTTCAATTCTTCTCAATTATCTCAATTTATGGATCAGACTAATCCGTTATCTGAAATAACACATAAAAGAAGGTTGTCCGCGTTAGGTCCTGGCGGTTTAACAAGAGAACGGGCAGGATTTGAAGTGCGTGATGTTCATCCAACTCATTATGGAAGAATTTGCCCTATTGAGACTCCTGAAGGGCAAAACATAGGGTTAATCAACAGTTTAGCTATATACGCGCGTATTAATAAATATGGTTTCATTGAAAGTCCTTATAGAAAAGTAGTTAATAGGGTTGTTACTGATCAAATTGAGTATCTGTCTGCCATAGATGAAGGTTTATATTATATAGCTGATACCAGCGCAAAGCTCGATGAAAATAATTGCTTTGTTGATGATATGCTATACTGTAGATATGCTAGTAGTTTCATTATGGTAAGTAGTGATCAGGTGAGTTACATTGACGTATCTCCTAAGCAGGTAATATCAGTTGCGGCTTCCTTGATTCCATTTTTAGAAAATGATGATGCTAATAGAGCATTAATGGGCTCAAATATGCAACGTCAGGCCGTACCTTTATTGAAGCCTACCGCTCCTCTGGTTGCTACTGGTATGGAGTCTTTCGTAGCTTCTGGCTCTGGTGCTGTAGTTTTAGCAAAACGCGATGGCATAGTTGATAGTTCTGATAGTAACTCTATAGTTATACGTGCTTTTGATAAAGAAAGGGTTAACTACTTGGACGTAGATATTTATCATCTAAGGAAATTTCAGCGTTCTAACCATAATACTTGTATTAATCAAAGACCGCTAGTGTGCGTAGGTGATTATGTTAAAAAGGGTGATGTAATAGCTGATGGTCCTGCAATTAACAGTGGTGAGTTGGCGCTTGGTAAAAATTTGCTAGTCGCTTTTATGTCTTGGCAAGGTTATAATTTTGAAGACTCTATTATTATTTCTAGTGAAGTTGTTAAAAAAGATCTCTTTACTTCTATTCATATAGAAGAATTTGACTGTGTTGTACATGATACCCCTTTAGGATCAGAAAAAATAACTCGTGCTATACCTGGTGTTAATGAAGAAAATCTATATCACTTGGATGATAGTGGTATAGTGAAAATTGGTACAAGAGTTGGTCCAGGCTATATTCTGGTAGGTAAAGTTACACCTAAACCTTCTCTTTCATTGCCTCCTGAAACGAAGTTATTAATGACAATTTTTGGTGAAAAGTCATTCGATTGTGCAGATTCCTCTTTATATACATCTCCAGATGTTGAAGGGACAGTAATTGATGTACAAGTCTTTACACGCAGGGGGGTTGAAGAAAATGAAAGGGCATTACTCATCAAACAAAAAGAGGTAAATGACTTTGAGGAAGAGCGAGATTATATAATCAATGTTACTAGTGAATATTTCTATGATGAACTGAAGAAACTTCTTATTAATTCTGGTTCTCAAGATCGAGAAAAATTTGACTCTATTGAACGTGAGCAATGGTGGGGTATAGGATTAAAAAACCAACCCATTTCTGAGCAAGTTAAGAGCTTAAAAAAAGATTTTGATGAAAAAGTATCACATGCAATAGCACAGTTTAAGCGAAAAGTAGAAAAATTACATGAAGGTTATGACCTGCCTCAAGGTGTGTCGATGTCAGTAAAAGTTTTCATTGCTGTGAAACATAGTCTGCAACCAGGGGATAAAATGGCTGGTAGACATGGGAATAAAGGTGTGATCTCTCGAGTTGTGCCAGTGGAAGATATGCCTTATTTGGAAGATGGTACTCCTGTTGATATTATTCTTAACCCTCTTGGTGTTCCTTCACGAATGAATGTAGGGCAAATACTGGAAACGCATGTAGGTTGGGCTTGTAGAAAATTAGGGGAAAGGGTAAGTAATATTCTCGATGAGATCAATAAAATCAAAAGTGCTTTTTGCAAGGGAATTAGGTCCCTTAACGATGATAATTTTACACAATTTGCAGTAGCATACCTTGACAATAAAAAAATTGAAAATATTGATGATGATGAAATAATGGCTTCTGTTTTAAATACACCTAATAAAAATGCACTAAATGACGAGTTGAATGCGTTAGTAGAGAACTATTTGAACTCTTGTAAAAGTTCATACAGCAATTTACGTAATTTCCTGATTGAGGTTTATAGCTATGGTAGTAACGTATCTATCTGTAATGATATTCGTAATATTAGTGATAATAATCTCATTGAATTTGCACGTAAATTACGTGATGGCGTTCCTGTTGCTGCACCTGTATTTGAGGGTCCAAAAGATGAACAAATAGCAAAATTATTTGAACTTGCTGGTTTGGATAACTCTGGACAAGCTGTATTATATGACGGTTGCAGTGGTGAAAAATTCGACCGCAAGGTTACAGTTGGTTACATGTACATGCTTAAGTTGCACCACTTGGTTGATGGTAAAATTCATGCGCGTTCAGTAGGGCCTTATAGTTTGGTTACTCAACAACCTCTAGGAGGAAAATCTCATTTTGGTGGTCAGCGTTTTGGTGAAATGGAATGTTGGGCATTACAAGCCTATGGTGCTGCTTATACTTTGCAGGAAATGTTAACTGTGAAGTCTGATGATATTAATGGTAGAGTTAAGATTTACGAATCGATAATAAAAGGTGACAGTAATTTTGAATGTGGAATTCCTGAATCCTTTAATGTGATGATAAAAGAACTACGTTCTTTATGTTTAAATGTAGATTTAAAGCAAAATGATGTAGTGATTGAAGATATATCTCACACTAACATTGCACAACCTTTTAATGAGGTTAGCATATCGATTGCTAGCCCTGAAAGTATTAAGCGTATATCTTGTGGTGAGATAGAAGATGTTTCAACTGCAAATTATCGTACGTTCAAAGTTGAGAAAGGTGGATTATTTTGCCCTAAGGTTTTTGGCCCTGTCAATGACGATGAATGTTTATGTGGAAAATACAAAAAAAGAAGACACAGAGGTCGCATATGTGAAAAATGCGGAGTAGAAGTTACATCTTCTAAAGTAAGAAGAGAAAGGATGGGTCATATAGAGCTTGCATCTCCTGTTGCTCATATATGGTTTTTGAAATCGCTTCCTTCAAGAATTGGAGCATTATTGGATATGTCTCTCAGAGATATTGAGAATATTTTATATAGCGATAATTATATCGTGATAGATCCTCTTGTTTCGCCTTTTGAAAAAGGTGAGATTATTAGTGAAAAAGCTTATAATGAAGCTAAAGATAGCTATGGGATCGATAGTTTTGTAGCTATGCAAGGTGTTGAAGCTATAAGAGAGTTGCTAACGCGCCTTGATTTACATGAAATTAGGAAGGATTTAAGACTAGAATTAGAGTCTGTTGCTTCTGAGATAAGAAGAAAGAAAATTATAAAGAGATTGCGTATTATTGAAAACTTCATTAAATCTGGAAATAGGCCTGAGTGGATGATACTTACAACTATACCTATTTTACCACCTGATTTGCGTCCTTTGGTATCGCTTGAAAGTGGTCGTCCTGCAGTTTCTGATCTGAATCATCATTATAGGACTATTATTAATAGAAATAACAGGTTGAGGAAATTGTTGAGCTTAAATCCTCCTGAGATTATGATTCGTAATGAAAAAAGGATGTTACAAGAAGCAGTTGATTCTCTTTTTGATAATAGTCGTCGTAATACTTTGGTAAACAAAGCTGGTGCTGTTGGATATAAAAAGTCCATTAGTGATATGTTAAAAGGAAAACAGGGTCGTTTTCGCCAGAACCTCTTAGGAAAAAGGGTAGACTACTCTGGACGTTCTGTAATAGTTGTTGGTCCAACTTTGAAACTAAATCAGTGTGGATTACCAAAAAGAATGGCTCTTGAACTATTCAAACCTTTTGTTTACTCAAAGCTTAAGATGTATGGTATGGCTCCAACTATTAAGTTTGCTAGTAAGTTGATAAGAGCAGAAAAACCAGAAGTTTGGGATATGCTTGAAGAGGTAATAAAAGAGCATCCTGTTTTGTTGAATAGAGCGCCTACGCTACATAGACTTGGTATTCAGGCTTTTGAGCCAATCCTTATTGAAGGCAAAGCAATACAGCTTCATCCGCTTGTCTGTACGGCGTTTAATGCTGATTTTGATGGTGACCAAATGGCAGTGCATGTGCCAATTTCATTGGAAGCTCAGCTTGAAGCTAGGGTGTTGATGATGTCCACTAATAACGTTTTAAGTCCTTCTAATGGCAGACCGATTATAGTTCCTAGTAAAGATATAGTACTTGGTATATATTATCTGACTTTACAAGAACCTAAGGAAGATAATTTACCATCTTTTGGTGCTTTTTGTGAAGTTGAGCATTCTTTGAGTGATGGTACTTTACATATTCATTCTAGTATAAAGTATAGGATGGAGTATATTAATAGCAGCGGTGAAACTCACTATAAAACTGTTTGTACAACTCCTGGCCGTTTAATATTATGGCAAATTTTTCCTAAGCATGAGAATCTAGGCTTCGATCTAATAAATCAGATATTAACAGTCAAGGAAATAACTGGTATAGTTGATTTAGTATATCGTAACTGTGGTCAAAGTGCTACAGTGGCATTTTCTGATAAATTAATGGTACTTGGCTTTGAGTATGCCACATTTTCTGGTGTTTCTTTTGGTCGTTGTGATCTGGTTATACCTGAAACTAAAGCTACACATGTTGATCACGCGAGGGGTGAAATTAAGAAATTCTCTATGCAATATCAAGATGGGCTAATAACTAGAAGTGAGAGGTATAACAAGGTTATAGATGAATGGTCTAAGTGTACGGATATGATAGCTAATGATATGTTAAAAGCAATATCTATATATGATGGAAATAGTAAGTACAACTCAGTGTATATGATGGTTAACTCTGGTGCAAGGGGTTCTACTTCACAGATGAAACAGCTAGCAGGAATGCGAGGGCTCATGACCAAACCTTCTGGTGAGATTATAGAAACACCTATAATTTCTAATTTCCGTGAAGGATTGAACGTATTTGAATACTTTAATTCTACTCACGGTGCGCGTAAAGGTTTAGCTGACACTGCGCTTAAAACTGCAAACTCTGGATACTTAACTCGTCGTTTAGTTGATGTGTCTCAAAATTGCATAGTTACAAAGCATGACTGTAAAACAAAAAATGGTCTTGTTGTGAGAGCTACAGTTGAAGGAAGTACTATAGTTGCATCTCTAGAGAGTGTTGTGCTGGGTAGAACATCTGCAAATGGTATATATAACCCAGTGACAAAAGAATTATTAGTAAAAGCAGGGGAATTAATTGATGAGGATAAAGTAAAGCAAATCAGCATTGCAGGTCTTGATGCTGTAAAAATTAGATCGCCTTTAACTTGTGAAATAAGTCCTGGTGTGTGTTCTTTGTGTTATGGAAGAGACCTTGCAACTGGTAAAATTGTTTCAATAGGTGAAGCAGTTGGTGTTATAGCTGCTCAATCTGTTGGAGAGCCAGGTACTCAGTTAACGATGCGTACTTTCCATATAGGTGGGGTAATGACTAGAGGCGTTGAATCCTCAAATATTATAGCTTCTATTAGTGCTAAAATAAAGTTAAACAATAGTAATATAATTATAGATAGAAACGGAAATAAAATTGTGATAAGCCGTTCCTGTGAAGTCGTGTTGGTTGATAGCCTTGGTAGTGAGAAGTTGAAGCATAGTGTACCTTATGGTGCTAAACTTTATGTGGATGAGAGTGGGTCAGTAAAAATTGGCGATAAAGTTGCGGAATGGGATCCTTATACATTGCCTATTATCACGGAGAAGACTGGTACAGTGTCTTATCAGGACTTAAAAGATGGAATTTCGATCACTGAAGTGATGGATGAATCTACAGGAATATCAAGCAAAGTAGTAAAAGACTGGAAATTGCATTCTGGTGGAGCTAGTTTACGTCCTCGTATTGTGCTGCTTGACGATAATGGTGAAGTAATGACACTCGCAAGTGGCGTTGAAGCATGTTATTTTATACCAATTGGTGCAGTGCTCAATGTACAAAATGGCCAGAAGGTTCATGCAGGTGATGTTATTACAAGAACACCAAGAGAGTCAGTTAAAACTCGTGATATTACTGGTGGTTTACCGAGGGTTATAGAGTTATTTGAAGCACGTCGTCCTAAAGAGCATGCTATTGTTAGTGAGATAGATGGCTATGTAGCGTTTTCTGAAAAAGACCGTAGAGGAAAACGCAGTATATTAATTAAACCTGTAGATGAACAAATTTCTCCAGTTGAATATTTGGTATCAAGAAGTAAGCATGTAATAGTCAATGAAGGTGATTTTGTACGTAAAGGTGATCTATTGATGGATGGTGACCCTGATCTCCATGATATTTTACGTGTGCTTGGGTTAGAAGCTTTAGCGCACTATATGATTTCTGAAATACAGCAAGTTTATAGATTGCAGGGTGTTCGTATAGACAACAAGCATTTAGAGGTGATCTTAAAACAAATGCTACAAAAAGTGGAAATTACTGATCCTGGTGATACTATGTACTTGGTTGGCGAAAGCATTGACAAGCTGGAAGTTGATAGGGAAAATGATGCTATGAGTAACTCTGGCAAACGGCCTGCTCATTATCTTCCTATTCTGCAGGGGATTACTAGGGCAAGTCTTGAAACTAGCTCCTTTATTTCTGCTGCTTCTTTCCAAGAGACAACAAAAGTACTTACAGAAGCAGCATTCTGCGGGAAGAGTGATCCTTTAAGTGGATTAAAAGAAAATGTTATAGTAGGAAGATTAATTCCTGCTGGTACAGGTTTGATTATGAATAAGATCAGAGCACTTTCACTTTGTGATAATATAGATAAATATGAAAAATATTTTGATATTGAAACTTATGACGAGAAATGGTTTATGGATAATAATTGTCATTTACACTCTGGTGAGGAAGAGAGCGTAGTGGCATATGATCAGTCGAATTGAGTACAGCTAGTGTGTCTCTTGACCAAAAAAGCCAATAATATTTTCTTTCACTTCTGTGCTATCTGTCATGTTATTTACTCTCATGCGAAATTCAGATGAGCTTTGAAGCCCGCTACTGTACCAACCTATGTGTTTGCGGGCCATCTTTATTCCTGTGTTATTTCCATAGTACTCAAGAATATTGTCGTAATGCTCGAGTATGATGCTTAATCTCTCTGAAGCTGTTGGCTCAGAAGTTTCACTTCCACTGAGAAAGTTCATTGCTTGATTAATCAGCCAAGGTTTACCGTAGGCACCACGACCTATCATCACTCCGTCTGCTCCAGATTCTTTGAGAGCATTCTGAATATCATTTAAATTTTTAATATCGCCATTTACTATAACTGGAATTTTCACTTGCTCCTTAACATTTCTAACGAATTTCCAATCTGCTTGGCCGTTATAGAGCTGTGCCCTCGTTCTTCCATGCACAGTGATCATTTTTGCTCCTAAGTCTTCGGCAATTTTCGCAAGCCTCGGTGCATTGCGATTTTCATCGTTCCATCCAGTGCGCATTTTTACCGTAACTGGCACATTCACTGCTTTGACCACGGCCTCAATTATCTCAGCGGCTTTTTTCTCATCGCGCATTAGTGCTGATCCTGCATAACCGTTTACAACTTTTTTAACAGGACAACCGAAATTTATATCTATTATTTTTGCACCCATATCCTCGTTGAGCTTTGCAGCCTCTGCCATTACATCCGGCTCGCATCCAGCAAGCTGCACAGCAGTTAATTCATCGACTTTTGCTTTTTGCAGACTCTGGCGAGTTTGCATAATCATGGCTCTGCTTGCAATCATTTCTGAAACTAACAAACTTGCACCTAGCTTCTTTACAATACTTCTAAACGGATAATCAGTTACCCCTGACATTGGAGCTAAAATAACTGAAGAATCAATCGTCAAACTTCCTATTTGGAGGGGCATAAGGTTAATGGTAATCCTTCATTGTAAACTATATAGCAAACTGAGCTGTATTCTGCACCCTTGAGGTAAGAGAGGTGTCCGTTCCTGGTGGAAGATCGCATAAAAGCCCGTTTTCTAGATCTTCCTTCCATTTTTCATCTTCCATAAGCGCTTTTGTAAACTCTCTTCTTTTCTTTTGCAATTGTTCTGGATTAGGCTTGTATTCCGATAACTCTGCGTCAATTTCATCAAATGATTTACCTTCGTTGAGCATTTGCGTAATCCTATGAGCGTTTTCCAATGCAAATATTCCACAATTATGTCCATCGCTTTGTTGTTTGGCTCCGGAGCTTCTTATATTACAGTTCTCTATTTCCAAAACTGCTTCCAGTGCGCTCACTATATTATCAGTATTTATTGGGACATTAATTAATTCATTTTTCTTGTTCCGACACGTTTGTGCTGTCTCTTTGACATCTTTACTCATTTCTTTTTTTCCTTGCGCATTCAACTCACTAGCTTGATCAGTAAGAGGTGTAACCAATTCTTTAATTGCATTTGCAAGTTCTATTTTCTTACGTTGACTACCAGGACTTGGTAAATCAGCACTAAAAGAATCACAATAATAAGCTCTAAATTGTTTATTATCCGAGTTGTATGCAACAACTAGCGTTACCCAATGATTACCACCCAAATTAATAACTGAAGTAAATATCCTTTTCGAACTCTCTCGTTCTGCTTTATTTTTATATTCTCCCAACCTTTCACTCAAGGTTTCAAGATTACCAGGAATACAGAAGAATACACCATCCGTAAAATCTTCTGAATACTTATATTTAATTCTTGCAATATTAGCAATATCATGTTGCTGCAACCAGTAAGCGTAATTCTTTCTATTTGTTTGATGCACAAGAGTGTCCAAATTTTCATGAAACTCTTTACCACCCAAACTACTATCCAAAGAGCTTCTACGACTACTGTTCCTTGAATCGGGTTCACTGCCTGGTACAACACCACTATCTCCATCTTGAGTTTTTTGCTCACCTTGACCTGCTCCTTTTCCATTAACATAACCTTTTACCAAGTGAAATAAAGGTTTAACAATCATTTTGTATGCTGCTGTAAGGACTACTCCCATTATAATCCAAATCACAGGATGAGAAATTAGCATAGCAAGTGGAAAGGTCAATAGAGGAAATCCTATTATCAACCCCAAACAGCCAACAGCAAATGTGGCTGCTAGGCATACGCAAGTAGCGTAGATAACGAATTTCCCACCAGCAAAGTAAGTGCTCTCTTTAAATTGATTATATTTTTCTGTGATGCCCATACTACATCCTATGAATGCTAAGTTAATTAAATTTTAACAAATTCTAACAAAAAAATCAACCATAATAATTTTAGTAGTATGAGAAAATATTGAATATTAAGAGCTTTTGAAGTACAGTAACAGTGTTAGTAATAGCACAATATATGCACGATATAGAATATATACGCAAAAACCCTGAAGGATTTGAAAAGGCAATGAAAAGCAGGGGGATAAGAGAGTTTACTGCAAAAGAGATATTAGAAATTGATCACGAGAAAAGGTCATTAACCACTAAATTGCAAGATTTAAATAGGCAGCGCAATGAAATCACAGAGGAAATAAAGAAGCTTAAAATGAGCAAGAGCCCTTGTGAAGAGCAAATAGAGTTGTCAAAAGACATCACGAATGAGATAGAGGCAATTAGCTTAAAGGAACAAGCAGAAAAGGATAAGTTAGTGAATGTTTTATCTAACTTGCCGAATATTCCTGCGCAAGATGTGCCAATAGGCGCAGATGAGAACTCTAATTTAGAGGTGAGAAGATATGGAGGAAAAAGACAGTTTGATTTTGTACCAGAATCTCATTATGAACTCGGAGAAAAATTAGGTTTAATGGACTTCGAACAAGCGGCGAAAATTTCCGGATCAAGATTTGCGATATTAAAAGGACAGTTAGCTAAGCTTGGACGAGCGCTAATAAATTTTATGCTTGAAATGCATGTTAATGAATTTGGCTATACTGAGGTGTACCACCCAGCTTTGGTGAAAAACGAAGCTATGTATAACGTTGGTCAGCTACCAAAATTTTCTGACGATTCGTATTTAACTACCGACGAATTGAGGTTGATTCCCACAAGTGAAGTGTTTTTAACAAATTTGGTTGCTGATAAAATAGTAGAGGAAAAAGAACTGCCTATTCGTTTTACTGCGTATTCAGAGTGTTTTCGTAAAGAAGCAGGCAGCGCAGGGCGAGACACGAGAGGCATGATAAGGCAACACCAATTTGGTAAAGTGGAGTTGGTGAGTATTACAACTGAAGACCAATCAAATGATGAACTTGAGCGCATGACGATTGTTGTTGAAGAGATATTAAAAAAACTAGAATTACCGTATAGAGTAATGCTACTGTGTAGTGGTGATATGGGTTTTGCTGCACAAAGGACTTATGACATAGAGGTATGGTTACCTGAGCAAAATAAATATAGAGAAATATCAAGCTGCTCAAATTGTGGTGCATTTCAAGCAAGAAGGATGAACGCTAAATACTCTTCAGAAACTGATAAAAAGATAAAAAAATATGTTCACACTTTAAACGGCTCAGCTTTAGCTATAGGAAGAACGATTGTTGCCATAATGGAGAATCATCAAAATTCTGACGGGTCGATTGCAATACCAAACGTGTTGCAAAAATACATGAGTAATGATACTGTTATAAGCAAATAATAATTTTGACATATAGAAAAGCGAGGAAATAAAGATGAAGGTTCTGGTTATAGGTTCTGGTGGACGTGAGCACGCTCTACTTTGGGCTCTAAAAAAATCTCCTATCTTGACTGAGTTATATGTAACTCCTGGTCGCCAAGCTATGAAAGATCTTGGGACTCTTGTGGATGTAAATATTCAAAATTCAGTGGATGTTACACAATTTTGCAAGAGAGAAAATATAGAGTTGGTTGTTATTGGTCCAGAACAACCAATAATTGATGGACTTGCTGATGATTTAGTTGCAGAGGGAATAAATGTTTTTGCTCCGAGTCAAGCAACTGCAAAACTTGAGGGATCAAAGTCTTTCACCAAAGGACTATGCAAGCGATATGGCATACCAACTGCCAAGTACGAGTGTTTTGTTGATGAAGGATTAGCTAAAGATTTTGTACGTAGCAATAAAATAAAGTTTCCACTTGTAGTGAAAGCAAATGGAATTGCGGCAGGGAAAGGCGTGATGATATGTTGCGCAGAAAACGAAGCTTTTTCAGCAATAGATTCAATGCTAGTGGAGAAAGAATTTGGTGAATCAGGTGAAGAAATAATCATAGAAGAATTTTTAATTGGAGAAGAAGTAAGCTTTTTTGCTCTTGTTGATGGGTTGAAAGTAGTAACTCTTGGGTGCGCAAAAGATTATAAGAGAGTGAATGAAAATAATGAAGGCCAAAATACTGGGGGTATGGGATCGTACTCATCACCTTCAATTATAAGTAAGGACATGGAGCAAAAAATCATCCAAAAAATAATATACCCTACAGCTCAAGCATTGGTTAACATGGGTACGCCTTATAAGGGAGTACTCTTTGCTGGTTTAATGATTTGCAGAGATGGCCCAAAACTTCTCGAGTATAACGTTAGATTCGGTGATCCAGAAACGCAATCTATATTACCTAGATTTGATTCAAATTGCGATTTGTTAAAATTGATGTTGTCAGTTGCAGAAGGAAAGTTAAATGTCAAAATGGTGGAACTTAACAACAAATCTACAGTTTGTGTAGTTGTTGCAAGTAAAGGCTATCCGGGTGATTATCAAAAGGGAGAAGTAATTAAGGGATTAGATAAAATTGAAAGCATTCCTGGTATATTGGTATTTCACGCTGGTACTAAATTAGATGAGAGTGGTAATTGGGTTTCAGATGGCGGAAGAGTGCTAAATATAGTAGCAGAAGGGAGCACTATAGAGGAAGCCAAAAGTAAGGTGTACTCAGCATTAAATTTTTTAGAATGGCCAGGGGGCTTCTTCAGATACGATATTGGTAGTTAATGTTAGCTGTCGGTTAGCAGGTAGACCACACGATCCCAAAACGAAATGTTCTCACCGCCCTTGTTTTTTGGTGCTGGAAATGGTTGCTTTACTTGAGATCTTAATAATATATCTTGCTAAGTTAATAATAATTTGTTTGTGGAAGAATTAAGATAAACTTATAAAAAACAGAATTTAAAAATAAATAAAATATCATATATTCAGCCTATTAAAAGGCTTTCATTGAAAATTACTTTGGGTTAGAAAGTTTTTCTAAAATAGTGATTGACAGGTTACAAAGATGTAGTACGATGTTAAAAATGATATAGAATGTATAAATTATCATAGTTCTATATCTTAATACGCTTTTGTTTGTGGAGGTAAGAATTATGGACTTAGATGACCTAACCAAGGCAGCTTTCTCTATTATTAAGGATGACGATCCTTATAAAGAATCTAAACAACTTCAAATAAGGAATTGGGGGCGTGGGTACTTGGAGACTATTAATACCGGAAACCTTCCTTTTTTCCTTGATATATTGTCAGATGAAGAATGTTGGGAAAAAACCGATACGATACATGGTATCAAACTCAATAGAAGAATAGTGGCTAAAAAGATGATTGAACCCAAGAGTTGGAAAGGTACAAATAATCCGCTAGATGATTTTGATCGTTACCAAATTGCATGTTGGTGTTGCTTAGAAGAAGACATCATTACCCTATTTGAGCATTTTAAACGGGAAGATGAAATAAAGGATGGAGATTCAGATGCATTAAAAAAGTTAGTCAAATCAGTAAGTGGAAGTTGGTATACAGATGCGATGATGCAATTTTGGTCGCATTTCGTTAGTGGATACATTGCAGAGTTAGATCTAAAAGATCAGCATCCCTATGTGCTTGGTTTACACCGTGCAGCAATAAGTATGCGTAGAAAACGTGTAGAAGCAGTAGAGTTCTTTTGGAATAAGATAAAATCATTACCTGAAAGTGAGTTAAGTGCTCAGGAAAAAGATAAGGTTTTTATGAAAATTGCAGTGCATGCAGCACACGATAATGGATATCCTGATGTGTTTGAATTTTGTTTAAGCCAAATAAATCCTGATAGATATCCAGAGCTTTTGAAAAGAGATTTGGAGAAAAATGGTTATTATGGTTCTCTAGGTAGAATGTTAGAAATGTTTAACTTTGATCAATTTCAAAAGTTATTCGACTGCTTAAAGCCAAGTGATGTGGTGGTGGGTAGTTATTATTGTACCTGGTTAAGAAATATAAAAATTGGAGGTTGTTCTGGGCAATACTTAAATGTAGGTGCGAAGCTTTTGATGCATATGTTGATGAAAGATGGATTCGATAGTCATCGTACCTTAGCATTAAATGGAGAAGTGATGAACAATTCTACTTTTCAAGGAAGTTTATTAGTACCTTTGGTTGAGAAAGGTTGTATGGAGCAAGTGTGGGCAATATTGGACAAAACTAATTCTAAACAGATTGAAGAATTTATGAGTTCTAAGCGAGCAGGTTACATATGTTCCATCTTAGAGCAAGGAGATCGCGCTTCATTAAATAAGTTTTTATCTTATAGTGGTTCTGTTGATGTAGATCTTGACCAAAAGAGTATACCTGGTCCAAGTGGTGATTTATCTGATGTAAAGCTTAACAAAATGCATGATAAATCTCATATAAGGTTAGGTGAATAAAAAGTTATTATATAATTTAGGGGGCTATATGTTAAGTCAAGAAAAACCACAAGATTTTGAATTAATAGAGCTGTTAATTCGAGAGACAGCGGGAGTTAGTCAACCTGGCCCAAGTACTTCAACCCAACAAAAAAGTGATTTTGAATCTTTCAAAGCAAGGTTTCAATCATACATTGACCAGGTTCCATCATATTTACATTCGGTAGGTAAAGAAGGGTTTTTTTCGCATTTCTTTTTAGGAAGCTTTTCTATTTTACCAGATACACAAATTGCGGAAAGATTAGGTGTTAAAAAAGTTTATTTTCGTTTTGACACTGCAAAAACATTAAAGGTAGTTGTTGTTAAAAATAGTCAAATTAAAAGTGATGTAGATGCTATTGAAGGTATAGAACTATTTTCTATTTCAGAAGATGGTAATTCTGGTCATCAATTTACTTCTGGTGAACTGGAATATATATTAAAAGAAAATTTGCATCCTGACACTCAACAAAAGATCGGTACGGCACGAGGTATTAAAGATAGAATTAAAGGTAGGGTTAAATCTAAGTTAGTGCAAATCAACAAAAATGAAGAAAATATTTTTGTTGAAACACAAGATAAAGAAATACTTGACTCTGCTATTAGTCATAATTTTTACGAAATTAAAAAAGAAGAGGAAATATGGAAAGATCAAAATGATAATACAAAAAGCAAGCCCGAGGATTATATAGCTGAGTTAACTAATTCTGATGCAAGTAAAGTTGAAGAATCTTCCAAGAAAGTCATTGATAGAATCAGTAAAGTTCACTCAAAATACAAGGGTTCGTTTACTTATGCTGATAAAGCACGAGAAGCAGCACATCATGGGTTTATAGCAGGTGCTTTAGTAAATTTTCGCTATAGACATAATCTCAGGGTTTACTTAGAGCAATTTGCAGGAAGAGGTTACGCTGATATTGTTCTAGTGCCTCGTGGTAAGGATAGATCATTAAATGCTGTTCCTATTATTATAGAACTGAAAGCTGCCACTAAAGAAGAGTTAAAAGAGTTAGAGAAAGGAGGTAAAGTAAAAGATGGGAGTCAAACTACACCAGCTATTGCATTAGAGCAAGCAAAAGATTATGCAAAAGGCTTTCAGCCAAATACAATGCGTGTTTTGACTATTTCAGATAATGTACTGTGTGTAGGGTTAAATTTGGATTCAACTGAAGGTGAAAAATTTTCAATGCATATATCACCTCGTGAAGACAGAGAAATTGCTCTACCTACAATGCAAGCACTCTTGAAGGAAGCTTCAGATTGGGATGGAAGACAAGATACGGTCACTAATGTTAAAGAAAAAATCAAGCAGCCACTGGAGCGTATTTATCACACATTTCCTGGTACGCCAGAGAAAGGAGGTAATTACTTTAGTAGATTTCTCTTAGGGCAACTTCTTCTTGCTGATAAATTTAAAAGAGCGGATCTAAAGAAATTTATATTTTCATACGGTGAATATTCTCTTGCTTCTACCACAAGATCCGGAAAGCCTGTAACAACTTTTGCGTTGATTAGAGAAGGTCGTAGTAAAGAGGTATTTATTTTTCATGTTAGAGAAGGGGAAAGAGGGGATCGTAGCAGTAAAAAGATACCTATACCTGGTGATCTACCGGAGCAAAGCAAAATCACAGAGGTATACATAAGTTTACATGAGGAAAAGAAGTCAGATTTTTTTAACATAGAGGAGGTTAATAGATATAATTCCTTAAATGAATACAAAAAAGGGAAAGAGTTTTTCAAAGGAGAATTAAAAGATGTTCCTTACCCTAATGGACTAAGAGAGGCATTTGATGAGGCACTTAAGTCTCAAGTTACTCCTGCAGCAGGTCAGTCTCTACCAGTAGATAAATATAATTCACTACTAAAGAAAGTTGGAGAAGGAATGTTTTCTTTTAGAGATTTTATTAATGAAGAGGCTCATTTTCAAGGAGTGTTACATGGGGCATTTAGTTATTATAGTGATTTGAAATTAGAAGAATCTCCTAGAGCATTAGTATTAACAGAGTTTCAAACTGGCAGGGGAAAACGTATTGATATGCTGGTTCATGGTATTAAGTTTGCAGAAGGAGCTAGTAATGCTAAGGAGTATGATCCAGTAGGATTAGAGCTTAAGGGACCAAGGGAAGGTAAAACAGCTGATGCATTAGTAAAAGAGGCAAATGATCAGATAAATAAGGAGTATGTAAAAGGTGTTACTTATAAAACGCTTACAGATGGCAGGAAAGTGGCTTTTATGGGTGTTGTTTTTGACAAAGGAGCGAGTAATGCAGATTCTCTTATTCTACCAAGCAAAAATGAGTTTACTCCTGTTAAGGTAGTTCATAGTTCTATTTTTAGTTTTAGCCAATGTGCAACAAGGAAAAGACGTGATATAGGTATACCCTGCATAGATTCACGTGATGAAGAAAAGGTTACAAAGGAAGAAAAAAAGCAACGTGTTAAAGAGCTATTTGATATTGATAATGCTAAGGATTTAACTAATGAAATTGTAGATATAGGTCGTGAGCAAGTGTTTGATATGATAGGCAATGCTGATAGGACTGATGTATATGTAAAAGTAAAAGATAACAATGGTAATGATAAAAAATTGATAATAGGTGATATTATAGAAATGAAGAATGCAGAAAGATATTTTGTAGATGATTATAGTGATGGTATTGAGATCTTAGTAAAAGTAGGCAGAGATAAGGATCGCGTTATAAAAGAAAAAATAAAAGGACAAAATATTGAGTATTATTTAAGCATCGATGGCTATGAAGTAAAATTCGATGATATAATTAAAAATTTTACTACAGATGCAGAAAGAGAGAAAATTCATAATAAATTACATCAACTATCAAATGATAAGCAGTTGTTAGAGAATAAAAAATACATTGAAGACATAGGTGATGTTCAAGATGTTGGAACTAATCAAGATTACAATGATATTGTAAAGGAAATTAAACAGAATTTATTAGCAAAAGGAGTTAGGGAAGATACTTTCGACAGGTTTAAAAGTCATTTTGATGATCTTGGTGAAAAAGTTTTTGCAGATTATATTAGTAATGTAGAAAGCAGCCTTAAAGAAAAAGGAATTGCATTTGATCGTGATAAATTTGATTCAGCGAAAATAAAAGGAGCAAAAGGTGGAAAGTTTTTTTCCATGATGGCTATATATGACTTGCTTGATAGTATAGGTGATACAGCAACACTTGGACGACATAATAATGATGCTTTAAAGCAAGTATTTGGTATCAATGGTATACTAGATGCTATGGATGATGTTAGGACGAGTGTAAGTATTTCTCCTAGTAGTAAAGTAGGAAAACTGATTGGTAAAATACCAGGGCCTGCACGTCAAGCTTTTGTTAAGGTTATCAGTAATCCTGTAGTTCAAAGTATTACATTTGCAACCATTGCTTATCAATTTGGATACAGTATAAACGAAATAGCTCAAGGTAATAATCATCCATTAAATTATTATTGGACAGCTAGTAGTGGTATAAAACTAGCAAGCATGAGCATAAGGCCTATAAGTGCAGGGGTTAGTTTTACGATAAAAAGTGTAAGTGCTACTACTAAGATTTTAAGGGGGTTATCTGCTGCAGGCAAAGTTTTAGGTAGGGCAGCAGTAGTTACTATGGTTGCTGATGTATTGATAACAATGGGCGTAAAAATTCATGAAAGAATGGAGTATACTAAAGCGATAGCAGAGCAAGTGCCTCTATTACCTGGTGGTAAACAAGCGGAAGTATTTTTTGCAGGGGTGATTAAGTTTTTTACAGGAAGAGATGTAGAAAAAGAATATGAAGATACAATTAGAATAAAAGGTTATTTAACTTACGTAAAAGAAGCAGCTATTAAACTGTTAAATGACAATTATGACATAGATGCGGTTGTACAATACGTAATCTCCATTGAAGAGAAATATAGTGAGGTGATTAAAAATATGGGTGCACAGCCTATATGTATTATGCCATCACCGTATGGTCCTGGTTGTGCGACGCAGATGAAGTGGACATGTGATTTAGAAAAAAAATATAAAGATATCTCTTTTGACAAGATTAATATAGCTTCTAGTGTAAAAAGAGATTTGTCTTCTATTGATATCTCTAAGATATTGACTATGACACCTTATACTTTGGTTATGAGTGAAGGTTGGGAAAGGTTTATCTGTGGTATAAAGAATAGTCCTCAATGCTATCAAGAGATTGAAGAAAAGAAAGTTTATGTTGTTAATACGGATGCAAAACATATCCCTCATCTAACAAAATATGAATATGAAAATCTTGGTTTAAGAGTTGTAGATGCACCATTAACAAATCCGATACAAAAATCTCAATGCAGCAAAATAATCAATACAAAGCACACAGGTGACGATGCGTTCGCTCCATGTAACAGTGGCAAAATTTATAGAAACTGTCAAGAGAGCTTTACTCTCTCAGGCGAACCTTTTATTTTTACTAATCCGAAAAGGAAAGATCCTGGCAATACAAAAAAGCAAACATTTCCTAGAGGATCGATATTATATATTTCAGGGCCAAAAACGTTAACAGCAGCAGCAAATTATCCAGCAGTAATGCATATTCCAGAGGGTAGTAATATACGTTATATTGGCTCTAAAAACAATGAAACTATTTTTATTATTAATAATTCTATGTCTGGTACCCTCAAAGGTGGAGCAGGAAAAGAAAATACTCTAGTAATGAATGTTAAAGCTAATAATATCGCTGCAAATTTGCATAGTGGAACTATACGTTATGGTAATAGTAATAACATAAGATTGGTTAACACATATAACTATGTATCTAACTCTGACAACAAGCAAAATATTACTACTCACTGTGAAACGAGATTAATTAATGTAAAAAACGCGGAAGTTTGGCAGAATTCATCTAACTGCACAGATAAAGATTATGAAGTTAGAGTAGTCAACAAAGAAAACGTGCATCACAGGGGATTAAAGCAAACAATATTTATCGTTAATGAAGACAGTGATAATGCTAGGATAATAAGTGATTTAGGCAGTACAGGAAAAATGAAAGGAAATATTGACGTAATAAGGGTTCAAGTTGCTAATATTACACAGTGGGGAGTAAGTAAAGATACAGAAAAAGACAGCTATAGCTTAGATCTTTTAGCTAATGATACACAAAGTATTGCTTCAAGTACTACAATCGATGATTTTAAAAATCTAGTAATTCAAGTAAATTGCCAGGGAATAACAGAGTCTGTTACAATACAAGATAAGTCTTTGTCTGATACAATAGAAGATATTAGGTATCAAAAGTTGAGAAATTCAGGAAGTGATACTGACAGAGAAATCATACAAAATAGTGAAAAAAAGTTAAAAGCATTTATACAAGCAAGTATTCTAGATCAAGAGTTACTTGATACTTATCAAATTGCAAAAGGTATTGCTGATGACAATAATTTTGACATACCAATATCTCAAATAGAAGTCACTAAAAATCATATGGGAATACCTGCTGAAAAGGTGATAATTGCTGGCATATACTCAGATCAGGTAATTGTTGATTTTAGCTATAATAATTCTGACGTTACTCAGAAATACCGTAATAATGGAAGGAGCTATGATTATGATCACTATATGACACTATGTAATTACTATCAAGACGCCACAGTAGAAGGGGGAGAAGGACAACATCAGTATATTATCAAACTACCAGATACATTAAACCACGAAATCTCGTCATTCCCCATAAGACTTAATTTAAAAATAAAAAGCAAAGCAGTGCCTTATCAGAACATACCTTACAATATTATTGATTTTGCTGAATTGAATGTAACAGATGTTGATAGTATAAGCATACAAGAGGGTAAAAGGAGTTATATAAATGAATGTTATAATCAATCAATTTCCGACCTTACAGAGGATAGCTTAGAGATAAAAGATATTACAGTACTTGGTAGTGAAGGTACTAAATGGTCTTTATCCATTGGTTTAGTTGATTATTTTCAAAGCCCAGAACATCAACAAATTGTATTACGAATGAATAATGAGCTTTATAAGATTGATAGTACAAACTTAAGGCTTGAGCATGTAGAAATGAACCCTAACTCTTTCAGATATTATCAACCAGAAGAACAAGGGTTACAGATTTATCATAATCAACCTATCAGCAAGAATGACATTGGTTTAGTTGATTTTAGAGATAAGTCTGTATTGGGTTTTGATATGGAGATTGCTGATGGTAGTTTAGTGCTATCATATGGAAATAGCACCATTGCAAAAGTGGAGAATTGGAGTAATTATCAACCTGCAAGAGAAATGATGTTCGCTTTTAATGATACAATGGTTTCTAATCCAAAGTGCATAGTCTCTGTTTGTAATTCAGAGGATATTATAGAGGACTTTAACAAGGAGAAAGTAAATTTATTAAAAGAGCAGGTATTTAATGCTATAGTGCAAAGTGATATCAGTGAAGCTGAAGATTTAACTAGAAAAATTGAAACTATTGATATTGAAGGTAAACGTTTAGCACCTTTATACATTGCTATCCAAAAAGGTAGGTTGGACATAGTAGAAATTCTTTTTGATAGGAAGCATTTTAGTGTTAAAGATAAAGACATCTATGGTTGTAACCCTCTGCACTGGACTGCTCAGCAAGGCAATTTGAATATAGCTAAGTTTCTTGTGGATAAAGGTGCTGATATTGGAGCTAAAGATAATGATGGTAGAACACCTCTGCATGTAGCCGCTTATAGTGGTGACCTAGATATGGTCAAATTTTTTCTTGATAAGAATGCTAGTATTGAAGCTAAAAGTAGCGACCCATATAAGCAGTTGTGTTAAAAGTCAATAGAGAAATGAAAAATACTGAAAAATAATTTTTACTTGGTGGGCTATAAAGCCAAAGATGCTTTTAACATATTTTACGTAATTTCGGAGGATTTATTGATGCAGGCAGCCAAGGCACGACAAAATATATAAACCTACAAAGCTAAAGCTATTCCGCGGACTATAGCAACTACAAATTCAGCGGAAAAAACAAAATTAATAACTTTATCAGCCAAAATTTCCAGGAGAAAAACATGTCTTGTATAACTGAACCAAATAATCTTGGTGACCTCTTAAAATATGAGGCATCAAATCTATACTCACGTGACCAAATTACTGTTGCTAAGGGACAAAACCTAAAGCTTGGAGCAGTGGTTAGCAAAAAGACAGATGATGGGGGCTTTATAAGAGCTCTAAATCCGCTAGGCACAGATGGTACTCAAACAGCAATAGGTGTGATTATAAACGATGTAAATAGTAAAGATGCAGATATTAAAGCAGTAATCATTACTCGCGTAGCTTTACTTGCTGATCATGCAATTGTCTGGCCAGCAAATATAACTGAAGAGCAAAAAACAGCAGCAATAAAACAACTTGAAGAGAGGGGTATTATTGTCCGTAAAGGAATCTGAATTTTATATTAATTTTTAATAGGAGCTAAACATTATGCAAAATCCACTTTCAAATCCAGCATTCAATATGACAGCATTAACTGGAGCTATTAATATTTTACCAATTAGTTTTGGTCGAACTGAAAGTTTAAAACTTTTTCCGAGTAAATCAGTAAGGTTTCGCCATATTGCCATTGAAGAACAAAACGGTTTTTTAGCACTACTTCCAACTCAAGTTCCAGGAGCACCAGCAACTGTTGGAAAAATAAGTTGTAATATTTGATTTAAATTCTTTTAAAAAGTGTGGATGTGGATAAGTGCTTTCAGTCTGTGTAAGCGCACTTATCCACATCCACACTAATCTGCTAGTGTTGGATCTAAGCAGACTTAGGGCTGTATTCCTCAGTAAAAACCCTGTCATCTCTTACTAAAGAGTTAGCAAGTAAAAGTAACTTTCTCATAGCAGCAGTGGAAGCAACTTTATATGGTTTTTTATATTGATTATGTAACCTATCAAAAAAAGTTTTTATGAAAGAATTCCATTTCCGCGCACTAAGAATACACATATACAAGACTGTTCTAATTTGTGACCTACCGCCTTGAATGCACCTTTTTCCTTTATTAAAACCACTGTCTCGATTAAAAGGTGCAACTCCGGCAATGCTAGATATTTGCTTTCTTTGAAGAGTTCCTAATTCTGGCAGATAACAAATAATAGTAATAGCTGTGATTTTACTTACACCTGGTATACTAGTTATTGATATGTATTTTTTTTAAGCTCTTGACTTTGTTCAATCAACTCAATCATCTCATCTTCTAAAACTTGAATTTGATTCTGTAATATGACAAGTAGCTCTTCCATTTGTTTGATTATGGATATATCAGTTACTTGATGAGCTTGAGTTTTTTGTATTTTTGCCATTTCTACTAGTTGATTTCTACGAGATAGCTTTTGCCTCAAGAAGTCAACATTACTAACTTTTAAAGGAGTAACGCGCATATCTGTATTATTAATATAACGTGAGATAATGCTGCAGTCTATTTTATCAGTTTTAGTAGCAATACCAAGGCTTTTTGCATAGTCTCTCACCCATCTAGGTTGAATTACATATACTTCGAAACCATGGCTTAGTAAAGTATAAGCACATAATTTTTCGTACCCACCAGTTGCTTCAAGTCCAACTTTGATTACATTATGTAAATGCAAAAAGTCGAGTATTTGATCAATAGCTTGAACGTTATTTTCAAATACTTTATAATGTCCAAGTGGATGAATGTGGATATCTAGTTTATTTTTGCTAACATCAATGCCAGCAATGATATTTGATAAATTCATAATTCCTCCATAGAATAACATGTAATACTGCATTTTCCACCCTTATATACGAGCCTAAAAGCTCAATCAGTTGTTCGGAACTTTTCAGTAAATAATCAGGGAAGAGAACCTTGCTAAATTACGGTCCTTTATGACCAAGGCGATCTACGGTTCCTCTTCTCTGCATGTTCTTAATATTACCACTTTGTAATATTTATGAACTTGTTTTTAACATATAAGGTGATCTTCTGAAATATGAAGTATATAGAGATTATACAAGAGAGGAAATAACCGTAGTCAAAGGACAAAACCTCAAACTTGGAACAGTTGTTGGCTATGATAAAGATAACATGATTAAGATAATAAATCCGACAGCCACAGATGGCACACAAACAGCAATAGGTGTAATAACAAGTGATGTAAACGCAACGGAAACCACCAAAGCAGTAATCATTACTCGTATAGCAATGCTAGCAGATCATGCGGTTGTGTGGCCAGCAAATATAACAGAAGAGCAGAAAGCTGCAGCAATAAAGCAACTTGAAGCACGAGGCGTTATCATCCGCAAGGGAGTTTAACGAGCTACCAGACTCAGCAACTTACATAGAAACAACTTAAAACACACAGCATTAAAGGGAAAGGGGGAAAGAATGCAAAATCCATTTACAAATCCAGCATTTAATATGACGGAATTAACTAAAGCAATAAACATATTGCCGATAAATTATGGTCGAACAGAAAGCTTAAATTTATTTCCAAGTAGATCGGTAAGATTTCGACATATTACGATAGAAGAACACCACGGAGTTTTAACTTTATTACCAACACAAGTCCCAGGAGCACCAGCAACAGTAGGGAAAAGAGGAAAAAGGAAAATAAGGACGTTTACGATACCACATATTCCCCATGATGACGTAGTATTGCCTGAAGAAGTACAAGGAATAAGGGCATTTGGGTCAGAGAGTGAACTAAAAGCACTTGCAGATGTAATAACCGATCATTTGCAATTGATGAGAAACAAACACGCAATAACGTTAGAACATTTGCGGATGGGGGCGTTAAAAGGGATTATTCTGGATGCTGATGGCAGTGAGTTATTAAACCTTTACAACGAATTTGAAATTACGCCAAAAGTAGTAAATTTTGCGCTGGGAACAGCAACCACCGATGTCAAGCGTAAGTGTCTGGAAGTATTGAGGCATGTTGAGGACAACTTAAGTGGTGAATATATGACCGGGATTCATGCGCTGGTAAGCCCAGAGTTTTTTGACGCTTTAACTTCTCATACCAAGGTAAAAGAAGCATACGAGAGATGGCAAGAAGGAGCAGCACTCCGGAACGACATGAGATCAGGATTTACGTTCTGTGGAATAACATTTGAGGAGTACAGAGGACAAGCAACTGACCCTGAAGGAAATGTGAGAAGGTTTATAGAAAAAGATACGGGGCACTGTTTTCCACTTGGTACAGCAAACACATTTACTACTTACTTTGCGCCAGCGGACTTCAATGAAACAGTAAATACACTAGGACAGCCGCTCTATGCAAAACAAGAGCCAAGAAGATTTGATAGAGGAACTGACCTTCATACCCAATCAAACCCTTTGCCGATGTGCCACCGTCCGGGGATATTAGTAAAAATCGTTGCAGCATAGAGGAGCCAAAAAGGAGAGAATGACTTTAATCAAACTCTCCTACCAATGTAGCCACTTTCTTAGCGTGCTTCTTAAATTACTATATAAAGGTAAGATGTGCAAATGGTTTTTGTAGGCAGAGCAACTACAAGAAAAGAGGTACGAAAAAGCTACCTACACAAGCTTTAGAAGTTTAGTAAGTATAAAGGAAGAATGCAAGGAAATATTAAGAGATTATTTAAAGATTGTTTTGCACATCTGGGAGAGCAAGCGTTGTATGAGTCAAAGGATAAGTCATACAAGGTACAGATATTAAAGCAACAGCCAGATAAATTATACGGGATTGGTGAAGGACAATTTGTAGGAGAAATTTTGACTTTAGAAGTAAGTGTGTTTGATGTATTAAAGCCAATGGTGGGAGATACTTTTTCCATAGGTAGTTGTAGATACAGAGTACACTCACCGCCGCTTAGGGATAATTCAGGAATAATCTGGAAAATTCAAGCGTCAGGGGTGTAAATGCGTATTAACGTTGAAGTTACCGGTAGTATTGAAAAGGTAATACAAAGTATAGATGCTGAAAGGAAAAAAGTGGAAAAAGCGACGGTGAGGGCATTAAACAAAACAGCACTATGGGTAAGATCGCAAACTGTCAAACAAGTTAGCGAAGAAAAACAAATACCAAAAAAAGCAATGAGAAAAAAGTTAAGTGTGGATAAAGCAAATAGAAAGCGTTTATGGTCAGTAGTGAAGCTGAGTTCGCAGTGGATAGGAGTAGCAAAACTTGGGAGTATAAAACAGACAAAGATAGGAGCAAAAGTAGGAAGCCGTATGTATGAAGGAGCATTTATAGCAACAATGAAAAATGGTCATATAGAAAAGAAGGTACATACCAATAGATGAAATTAAAGTAAACACGCAAGCTCGGGAAATAATGAAAGAGTTAGTTGATAATGAAGTAGAGAGAGTATTTGAGAAGTATTTTGATCAGCAAATGAGTTATATGAAATAATGTTCTGGGGAAATTTACATCAGGCAATTTGTAAAACGCTAAAAGAAGAAATCCCAGCAATACAAACGTGCGAAATGTATAGAGCAGAACGTCGGGAAATAATAGCGCCAGCAGTGTTTGTAGAGCTTGCAAGTTTAGAACCAGGAAAAGATCCGGGGACTGAGGAATTAGCGTTGAGGGCAAGATTTGAGGCAAGAGTAGTAGTTGATGGAACAGTCGAGGATTCTCAGGTAGTGGTAAGGTCACTGGCAGCGGAAGTTGCAAGGGTTGTAAGTAAAAATACTTGGAACGTGGAAAATGTTTCGCCAGGAGAATTTATATCTGCGGAAATTGACGGATTTAGGCCAGAGTTGGATGCGTATTTAGTGTGGTTAGTTGAATGGGTTCACGAGCTGCATTTGGGAGAATCAGTCTGGTTAGAGGGAAAAATTAAGCCACATACCATAAACGTGGGAAATATAAATGTTAGACCATAATTTTGCCATTGCAGAGCTAAATAGAAGGCTAGCGAATATTATTCGTATAGGTCTAGTGAAAGAAATCGACTATGAAAAAGCAAGAGTAAGGGTCAAAGTAGGAGAATTTTTAACAGATTGGTTACCATGGATTACTTGCCGAGCTGAAAGCTGGTCACCACCGAATATTGATGAGCAAGTGGTAGTGTTATCACCATTTGGGGAATTATCATTAGGGGTGGTGTTACCGGCAATATATCAGGAGAAATATCCGCCTCCGGAGAATAAAAAGGAAATAAATAGTGTAAAATTTCAAGATGGAACAAAATTATCGTACGACAAGGAGAATCATTATCTTGAGATTGAAGTAGTAGATAAAATAACGTTGAAAGTAGAAGGATCAAGCGTAGAGATGACAAAGGATGGAATAAAACTTAAGGCACAAAGAATAAATCTAAATTAGGAAAAGGAATGAATAAATCAGTTATATGCCTAGGAGATCACTGCGGGGAAGCGTTGCCGCATTTTTGTATAAGTGGAAGCAGAGATATATTTGTAAACGGAAGACCAGTTTGTCGGCAAGGAGATAGTTTTACAGAAGGTAAGGTAATGGCACAAGGGTCAAAAACAGTGTTTGCAAATGGTCATGGTATAGGAAGAGTTGGGGATTCAGTATCTTGTGGTTTTAAGGTAATAAGTGGAAGTAGTAATGTTTTTTCAGAATAAAAATAAACCATGTGCTATACTTACCAAAAGTAAAATTATGAACATGGATATAACTACTAGCCTATTAGGAGACGTTAGTAATTTAATAGATAGAGCAAAGAATCATCTTTCTGTTCAATTCAATTCTACTCTAGTATTGTTAAACTGGGAAATTGGCTCCAGAATTGATCAAGATATCCTAAAGCACAAACGTGCAGATTATGGGAAGCAAATCATCTCCCAACTTGCAAAAGAACTTCAGATGAAATATGGACGTGGATTTGATAGAGCTTCATTGTTTCGGATGGTGCAATTTTCCAAATTCTTTCCCGATCAAGAAATTGTCGCGACACTGTCACAACAATTGAGTTGGTCACATTTTGTAGAAATTATTGCAATTTCTGATGAGCTGAAGCGTAATTATTATATAGAAATGTGTCGTATTGAAAGATGGAGTGTTAGAGCACTACGTAGTAGAATCGATACCATGTTGTATGAACGTACAGCACTAGCAAAAAAGCCTGAGGACTTCATAAGACAAAGCATCAAACAGTTACGTGAAGAAAATACGTTAGCCCCCGAATTCATTTTTCACGATCCATACTTCCTTAACTTTGTGGAATTGCCATCAAGTCATAGTGAGACTGATCTAGAAAATACGATTTTGGATGAACTGGTAAAATTTTTACAAGAGTTTGGTAATGATTTTTGTTTTGTGACACGTCAAAAAAGGATGAGTACCGAAAGAATTGATAGGTATTTAGACTTGCTATTTTTTCATAGGGGATTAAGGCGCCTTATTGCAATAGAACTAAAAATTGGTCGATTTGAACCAGCTTATAAAGGACAGATGGAATGGTACTTAAATTGGTTAGATAAAAATGAACGAAAACCAGATGAAGAAAAACCCCTAGGGATTATTTTGTGTGCTGATAAGGATCAAGAAGATATAGAATACCTGGAGCTTGAAGGATCTAATATTCATGTTGCACAGTATTTAAGACAGTTGCCTCCTAAGGAAATCCTTGAGGAGAAGTTGAGAAAAGCTATCTCTATAGCTCGTGAAAAATACGCAAGTACTAAGAAGAAAATGATTAAACAGATATAACACAAAAGGCAACGTGTTTATGCGAGGAATGGACGTTAATACTGGAAAAGAGTTAGAAGGAATAGAACATTTAAAGCAATCAATAGTTAATATTTTAACTACTCCTATTAACAGCAGAATAATGCGCAGGAACTATGGTTCAAGATTATTTGAATTAGTAGATAAGCCAGTAAATCGTGATTTTACGTTAGAAATTTACGCAGCAACAGCAGAAGCACTACAAAAGTGGGAAAAGAGATTTAAGTTAGAAAAAGTAAAAATAACAGAAGTGAAAGAAGGAAAAGTAACGCTTGACCTAGAAGGATTGTACTTACCAATGGGGGAAAAGATTCGCTTTGATGGAGTTGTGGTATAAAGATGGAGCAGCCTAACATTATTGAGCCACTGAACTTCGAAGAAATCTTTTCACGTATGAAGGAGGAGTTGATACGTCGAGACTCAAGTTTTACAGCATTAGTAGAAAGTGACCCAGCAATAAAGATTTTAGAGGTAGCAGCATGGCGAGAACTTTTGCTGAGAGAAAGAATAAACGAAGCAGCAAGGGGCAACTTACTTAAGTTTGCAAGGGGAGAAGAACTTGATGATTTAGCTGAATTTTACGGAGTGGAAAGGGAGAACGGGGAAAAGGATGAACGATTTAGAAAAAGAATCAAGGCAAGAATAGTTGGCTCAAGCACAGGAGGAAATTATCGGTATTATGCATTATCAGCAGATACGAGAGTAAAAGATGCATTAGTAGAATCACCTGTACCAGGAAAAGTACAAGTTTCAATCTTATCCACAGAATTATCCACACTGCCAGAAGAATTACTAGAAATTGTCAGAAATCAGCTAAACAGGGAGGATGTGAGGATTTTAACAGATACAATAGAAGTGGTAAGTTGCAATATTATAGAAATAGATATCCACAGTAAAATTAGCATTAAAAGACCAGATATTATTGAAACGGTGAAGAAGCAATTTATAGAAAAATTTGAAACAACGAAAAGATTAGGATGGAAAGTAACGAAATCATGGATTATAGCCAACCTGTTTGTGGATGGGGTAGAAAACGTAGAATTAATCGAGCCAAGAGAGGATGTTGTGGTACTGGGGAATGAGTGTGCTGCCTTAAGAAGTTTAAATGTTGAGTTGAATTAATGCTATTACCACCAAACGCAACAAAGCAAGAAAAAGCGCTGATTGATGCAATCGATTACAAAGTAGACCCAAGCTGTGTAAAAGGATTTAAATTTAGCCTAGGGGAAAAAATATTGCCGTGGTTGGTTGAAGAATATGGATTGGGGGAAATTCTACGCTGGGTAAAAGACAAAAGAAAGGCGATAAAAGAAGGAATAAAATTTCAGCGTTTGAGAGGAACACCAGCATCGCTGAAAATAGCACTGAAGTGGGCAAATATAGAAGATATTACAATTATTGAAGAGCCACCCGGAGAACACTTTTTTGAATTACAGATAGGGATAAAAGATGTTCCGAACGACTTCTTCGTTGATGCAGTAGTAGAATTAGCAAAACTATCATTGCCAGCAAGATCACGGCTAATGAGGATTTTTAACGATTATTATAATGCGCAGAGATTTATATTGGATGAGAGTTTATTTGGAGATCTTCTTTCTGACTATTCGGGGGTAAAAATAGAAAAAGATGGACCAGTGTTATCATTTGGGAGAGTAAATTTTTTCAGGTCTAGTGGTCCAGTTATTAGGATTATAGAAAACTATCTACGCGATCATTATGAGCAGGCATTAAGTAATGATCTGTATAGGCTAGATGTAGCAATCCTTGGAGAAACCGAGCCTCACACAAAGAATTATAACGGTATTTATGAAAGAAGTCATCAGTGGAATAATTTAAAAACGTTATATCCGCTACCACAGAGCTTATTACCTGAGATTAAGTTTGCTAAAGCGCAGATAGTATTATCGGACAGTTGGAGTTTAGGAGAAATAAACGCATGTTTTCCAGTAAGTAGTATAGAAGAGAGGGGAAAAAGGTTTTTACTAGGAAGTGATAAGCTATCTGAACAACTGTGGAATTTAAAATACAAGCCAATTTTAGAAAGATTTTTTGCCGTTCACCACTATCAAGTAAAGAATTTCTCTACCCCCAAAATAATAAGATTTAGCGTAGCAGAACACTACATTCATTTTGAAAACGAATTGGATTCAAAGCAAAAAAATGCAACATACGAGCTAGAAAACTACATTTTAGTGTTTTACCCAGGTGTACTAACATGGCATGAACATCGACATTTGAACAGGTCCTGGGAAGAAAAACAACCTATATGCTTAATGAATTAAATACATATATTTATATCTTCATATACTACATTAACATTCGGTAAAAATGTGTGTTTTTTGAAAAAAAGAAGTTGCTTTTCCATGCCAAAACAGCTATAAATTAGGTAGGTGTAGGTAAACATAAGAAATTGATCTTGCACTGAAGTGAGCCAAATTGGCGACTTTATGTATGTTTTTATAGTGAGGTAACTAAAATGTTCAATTTAAATAAAAGACTGGAAAAATTAAAGGAGAATTCATTTCGTGGAATAAATGAAAAAGACGCAGCAGGTTGCACAATATTGCACCGAGCAGCACAAGTGTCAAATCCAGAAGTAATAAAGTTATTAATAGAAAAAGGTGCAGGTACAAACGATAGAAACAATAGAGGCGAGACACCATTGCACCTAGCGGCATTCTATGGAAAGGTAGAGAATGTAAAAGCACTGATAGAAGGAGGAGCAAATGTAAATGCTATAGATGATGGAGGATATACGGCATTACATAGTGCGAGCTTAATGAGTTGTGAAAAGACAGTAAGGGAGCTAATAAAAGCAGGGTCGAATGTTAATACTGGGAACTACATAGGAAGGACCCCCCTACATGAAGCAGTATTTATGAGGGAAATAGTGAACGTGAGGGCAATATTAGAAGCGGGAGGTGACGTAAATGCGAAAGACCAAAAAGGATATACACCACTACATATAGCATGCAAGACAGGAGAAACAAAAGAGATAATAAAAGAGCTAGTAAAAGCTGGAGCAAATGTAGAGCAAAAGGATAAATTTGGCAAAACAGCAATGTATTATGCGAGAACTGAAGAGTTGCTAGAAAAACTAAGGGAGTTGTCGGAGCGGACAGTAGATGCGATATTTAGCCTAGATTTAAAAGAAAAAGGAGAAAGAAGGTTTGAAGAAATAAGGGAAAAGTTAGAAGAAGCGCCATTGGTCAAGAAGGCACTGATGGAAGTGGAAAAAGAGCTAGAAGATATGGATGAGAAGATAAAAGGGCTATAAAAAGAGCTTTCTGTAAGAGAAGGGAGTAAAAGGGTTGGCTACAAGATAATAGGAAAAATAGGAAGCCTAAATTTAAAAGAAAAAGCTGACAACAGCAGGAGAGGAACCGCTTATTATTTAACAGATTAAGTATATAGATTTATATCTTAATCTAATATGCGAAAAAAATGTGTATATTTTGTAAAAAAAACTTGCTTTTTATGCCAAAACAGCCCTAAGTGAAAAAGTAGCTAGTAAATAAACAAGATTTGCTAAGCGCTAAAGTGAGCCAAATTGGAGGCACTTTAAATTGCATTAATAGCTGAGGAACATTATGGTAAAATTTAGTAAGAAAGAAAGAGAAGAGTTTAATAAGTCGTGGAAAGAAGTATTAGATAACTCAATAGAAAATATTAATAAAAAAGACACAAAAGGAAGGACGATATTGCATTACGCGGTGGGAATGCCAGATCCAAAAAAAGTGAGGTTATTAATCAAAAAAGGAGCAGATATAAATGTGGCAGATGCGGGACAATATAGACCATTGCACTTAGCAGTAATGGGACAACGTGTAGAAAATACAAAGGAGCTGATAAAGGCAGGAGTAGAGGTAAACGCAGTGGAACGAAGTAGCAAATTTGCCGCGTTACACCTGGCATGCATGGTAAGTGAGGTAAAAATAGTAGAAGAGCTAGTAAAAGCGGGAGCAAATGTAGAGCAAAAGGATAAATTTGGCAAAACGGCAATGGATTATGCGAGAAATAATAAAGAGATAAAAGAAGTGTTAGAGAACGTAAAAATCGCAAATAAGCAGAGAGAGTTCATAGAAAAATAAGGGTCGTATCAGCAGCAGGTGTGATAGTGGCAAAAGAAGAGCTTGTGAAAATTTAGAAGGGCTGTGGCTAAGAAAGAGGTGATTATGGAAAAAGGGAAATTTTATCATTAGAGGGAAAAAAGAAGCTTGATGATTTGGGAGAGTGCTCAATTGATGAAAGATAGCGTATGTGTTTCTAAAATTTTGCATAAAAGCTGAGAGAAATAAAGGTTAACAGTTGCGTCTTTTTCGCAAGAGTAATGGATTTATGGAAAAAGGGAGTGCCTGAACTATGAAAACATTTACAGGAGAAATTATGAGAAAGAGAACGTTAACTGTGACCTGTCGATATGAGCCTGATGAGTTAGCAGATAAACATTTATCAGAAGCTTACGAGCAGTTACTAAAGTATTCAGTAAAAAGAAACAACGAAAAGGAGGTAGAAAAAGATGATAACGGTGGCCTTGTATGCAAGAGTTTCATCAGACCGACAAGTGCGGGATCATACAATAGAGAGCCAAATTGCAGAGCTTAAGCGTAGAATTGCTGTAGATGGACATGAGTTATTGGAAGAATATGTATTCACTGACGATGGCCGTAGAGGGTCAAATTTAGAGCGTGAAGGTTTAAAGAAATTACGTGATAAAGTAGCAGAAGGAAAAATTAATAAGATTTATATCTATTCACTAGATCGGTTGTCACGTGATCCTGTAGATCAAAGAGATGTAATAGATGAATTTAAGAGAGCAAGAGTAGAAATAATCTTTTCAAATCATAAGGTTGATGATACACCAGAGTCCGATTTAATGACAGATGTGCAAGGAGCAGTAGGAAGGTTTGAACTGAGACAAATCTTGATACGAAGCATGAGGGGAAAACTGCATGCAGCAAGAGAAGGTTGTGTGAGTGTAATAAGCAATGCACCTTATGGTTATCGATATATAAGAAAGCATGTAAAAGGAGGAGAAAACAAATTTGAAATTAATGAAGAGGAAGCAAAAGTAGTGAGAGAGGTGTTCATGTGGATTGGAGAGGAAAGGATAAGTATTAGAGAAGCGGTAAAGAGACTAAGAGAAGCTTCTGTTAGAACACAAACAGGAAAAGAGGTGTGGCATTCAAGCACCATCCATAAGATGTTAAAAAATCCAGCATACAAGGGGCTAGCAGCATATGGTAAAACAAAGGCGGGCCCAGTAATGCTAGAAGTCAAACCAAAAAAAGCAACAGCCGGCGAACTCACTCTATTTACAGTACAGATGAGGAGAATTGGATTCATATACCGGTGCCGAAAATAGTTGACGAGGATTTGTTTAATGTAGTACAAGAACAATTGATTGAGAATAAACAGAGAGCAAGAGTGCAGCAAAGAAAAGAGACATATCTGTTGCAAAAGCTAGTTGTGTGTAAGTGTTGTGGACGTGCTTACTGCGGAAGGCGAAATTACAGCAAAGAAAAAAAGATTGTGTATACTTATTACACTTGCCTGGGTACAAGAAATTTTTACGGTAATAAGGTATGCACTAACGGATCTATTCGTGGAGAAGTGTTAGAAACAGGTGTGTGGGAAGAAGTAAAAAGTGTATTAAAAAATCCAGATAGGATGGTAAAGGAGTACCAATGTAGAATTTCAGAACATAAGAATGAATTATTAGATGAAAGGTTTGCAAGACGTGAGAGTCAATTAAAACAAAATATTAAAGAACTTATCAATGATTATTATATTCAAGAGAATACAAGTGAGGAAAAATATATAAGTAAGGAAGACTTTAAGCAGGCAATGAAAAAAATGAAGGAACGTTTAAAAGAGATTGAAGGAGAGAAGAAAAAGGTGATTGATCAAAAGGGACTACAGCAGAAAATGAATCTTATTACAAATAGCATAAAGGGCTTTTATTCTAGTGTTAAATCGGAATTGGAACACCTAGATTGGCAAGCTAAACGTAGTCTTATTAGGACATTAGTAAAAGAAGTCAACATTGATCTTGATGAAGTAAATGTAGTATTTAAGATCAGAGAACTCAACAATCCCGCCCAGAATGGACAAAATCAGAAGTTGGCAGATTGTCTAAGGTGTCTGGGCACTGGGATGACAAAGGAGAGCAGTGTCAGCTACTTGCATAACACCATTTGTTGTGGGAGTGTTAAATAAACTGTGTCAAACCGCATTTTTAGTTCAACTCAATTTTCAATCTGCCAGGAAAGAAAACATCAAGTTGAGAGATAGTTAATGCCCAATCATGTACAGGCATCGTCCACTTTTCCTCTGCCTTCTTTATAGCACAATATACCTGCTTATGCAAGGCATTTATGCTGGTAAATGAGCCTTTGGTCTTAGTGAATTTCCTAATTTGCCTATGTAGCCCCTCTATGGGATTGGTGGTGTAGATTATCCTCCTAACTGGACCAGAATACTTAAAATAACCAGACAAGTTTTCCCAATTATTCTGCCAAGATTTTATAACCATAGGGTACTTTGTGCCCCATTTTTCATCCAATTCCAACAGATAATTCTCGGCAATTTCCTTGCTTGAAGCTTGATATACCTTCTTTAAATCGCTCAAAAAACTCTTCGCATCTTTACTGGCCACATACTTCAGTGAGTTGCGTATCTGATGCACTATACACATCTGCACTTCCGCATTAGGAAAGACACTGTTTATAGCTGCAGGAAAGCTTTTCAGCCCATCAACGCAGGCAATAAGGATATCTTCTACTCCTCTTTCTTTGAGGTCATTTAGCACTCCCAACCAGAAGTTAGCTCCTTCACTTTCAGCCAAATAAAAACCTAATACTTCTTTTTTGCCATTTTGATCTATGCCTAATATGTTATACATGCATTTACTTACGCAATGCCCGTCCTCTTTGACTTTAAAAAACCATGAAAACTATCGGATATACAGACTGCAGCGGGCGACTACGCCATTCGTTGATTACTGGTAGCAATTTGTCAGTAATACTTGATATCTCTGCCACCGATATTTTGTGATCATAAATTTCCTCAACATGTGACACTATATCTCTATAGCCCATACCACTGGCAAATGTGCTCAAAATCTTCGTTTCAAGCTCTGGATGTAAGTTTGTTTGCCTTTTTTTGACTATTTGTGGTTCGAAACTTCCTTCCCTATCTCTTGGCGTCAAAAGTTCAAATGACCCTGCGCTTGTACGTAAAGTCTTTGCATTCCTCCCATTTCTTCGATTATTCTCTTCGCTTTCAGCCGACAAGTGGTTTTCTATTTCACCTTCCAGGCTTACCTCCAGCAACTTTTTTATAAACGGTGTTAATGCTCCATCTCTTCCTGTCAACGGTCTTCCTTCTCGTATAGACGACAGGATATTTGTTTCTAATTCTTTATAATCTACCAAACCGGTAGTTCTGTTTACTACTTTCTGACTCATTGTCAAACCTCCATTTTTTTATATCAATTTATTACTTTTTTTTCGGTTTGACACAGTTTATTTAACACTCCCACTAATTCACTGGAAATGATAAAGGATCTGAGTAGTAAACATTCATCAGAATTTGAAGGAACAGGTGAAAATAAGCTTGCTAATGGACTAACTTTCCCGAAACCACTTTCTCCTCGCACATCCACACCAAGAAGATATTCTAGAAAATCTCTATCTCCTAAAAAGGAAGATGAGGATGAGAATAAAGAAAATTCAGAGCAACTAAATCACGAAAATCCTAATACAAGTACCGGCAGCCCTAATTTATCGCTTTTAGAGATGCAACAAATAATTCCTATCACACCTTAACGATGTAAGTGCAGGGACCTCCACAGATAAGAGAATTTTAATAAATATATACAAGACTGCTGAAGTTTTGTTCATGAGGGGAGGGGAGTAATGAGCAATTTGTTTAACAAAGCTAACACATTTTATTTTGTAGCTAGTTCCTTAGCTACTCTTACGTTACTTACATCTTTAGCGCTTACTGTAACTTCTAATGTGCCTCTTCCTCTAATTCTTGCTTTAGCTGCATTATCTGTTTTGGTGCTTGCACTTTCGTATAAAATGATTAGTAATAATAAAAAAATAGAGGTTAAGAGAAGTAAATTCGCTCAGAAAGAGCAAGAGTTAGAAAATAAAATAACTCTAGGAAAGGAAGCTGAAAAAGCTGCAAACAAAGAAGTGGAAAAATTAAAACATGAATTAACTCGAGAAAAGCAAAATTTAGACAAGAGAGCAAAAAAATTGGATCAGAAAGTAAATGAGTCAGAAGTTGAGAGAGAATCTCTTCTTAAAGAAAAAAAATCTTTAGAGAAAAGATTAGAAACAGCAAAGAATCGTACGTTTGAAATAGACAATGAATTGGACAAAACAAGAGAGGAAATAGATAAGCTTGTTGCACGAGAAGAAGAATTGCATCTTAAAATCTCGCGTTTACGTGAACAGTTACAAGAAAAAGAAGGTAATCTAGCTGAAAAAGAAAAACGCATGACGGAATTGAAAAGGAAAATAGACAATAATAAACATGCAGAATTAAAAAATGAAGAATTATATAAGGAAATAGAAAAATTATCTAAAGAAAAAGAGGAATTGTGTAAGGAAATAGAAAAATTGTGTAAGGAAAAATATATATTATGTGAAAAAAAAGAAGAATTACATAAAAGACAAGAAGAACTTTGTGTAGAATTAGATGAATTACAATGTAAATTTAAAGAAATTAATCAGAAAAATAAAAACTTATCTCAAGAATTAAAAAGGAAATTTGAAGAGCTATATAAAGCAGATGATTTAATTAAAAATCAATCTTTTGAGTTAGATGGATAAGAAAAGATTGTAATAACGAAGTGAAAAGTTTAAGAAATTCACTTTTAGAACGAGACAGTCAAATAGAAGATTTTTTGAAAGAGAAAGAAAAACAAGTGAATTTTGTGCAACTGTTGATAAGATGCGTAACAGACAATATAGAAGAACCTATAAGAAATAATGATGGAAAAGCAATATTAAATACGATTCAAATATTAAAGTTTGCGTTACAAGAAGAATTTGCACGGCTTTTGCCAGACAAAACGCCTTCTTCTTTGCTGGAAGATCTTGTATATGCATCATCGCCAGACGAAACATCTGTTCCTTTACATGCAGGAGATCCTGGATATGGATCCGAGGAAGATTCTGGATATAACAGTCGCTCATCCACCCCGATCAAATTGCCAAATTCACTATTGACAGAATCTTATGAACGTAATCAGAGTGAAGGTATTTGCAAAACATAATAATTAGCTTTATTATAAAAAAAATTATGCAAGATAATGAACCCAATAATATGCGCACTGGATACACAAGACTTAAATAAGGCTATTTCTCTAGCTAATGCTCTGCGTGGTAAAGTTGGCATGGTAAAGCTGGGATTAGAATTTTTTGCTGCTCATGGTCTCTCTGGAGTGCAAGAAGTTGCAAAATGCAATGTACCAATTTTTTTAGATCTGAAATTGTATGATATTCCGAGCACTGTGGCTAAAACAGTTGAAGTAATAAAAGTTCTAAGTGTTGAAATGTTAACTCTGCACATCAGTGGCGGAACAAAAATGCTTGAAGAAGCGCTAAGTGTGGTGCAAGGCACAAAAATAAAGCTGATTGGAGTGACAGTGCTAACTAGTATGAGCAATGAGGATTTAAACGAGCTTGGAGTAGCAAGAGAGGTAAAATCACAGGTAATTTTGCTTGCAAAGCTTGCAAAAAAGATTGGACTCCATGGAATAGTCTGTTCTGCACTAGAAGCTCAAGAAGTGCGCCGAGAATGCGGTGAAGACTTTAAAATTATTACTCCAGGAATTCGTATAGATCCAGGTCATGACGACCAAAAAAGAACAGCAACACCAAGAGAAGCAATAAATTTAGGAGCTGATTATATCGTCATTGGCAGACCCATTACAAAAACTGCAAGTAGTGCAGAATTAATATTGAAATCCCTTATCTAATCGAAGCAGATAAAAAAAGTGCTTGACATAAAAAAACGAACATTATATATTGTTGTTGTCTTTTGTTTTACCTCGCTTAATTTAATTACTGGATTAAGCTTACATCACTAAGCGTGGTACAAAGTGCCACGCTATTTTCCGATTTACATTTTCAACAGATAAACAAATGATGTCATGCCAGTGTCTGGGCACATAACTGTACGAATATTCATTTTTGAAGATAAATTGCACAACAGATGATGTCATTCCAGTCTGGAATCCAGAAATTTTGCTTATAACTGAGCTGATGAGCTAAAGGTAGTTGTCTTACGCTAAAACAAACGTTTTTAATTAAGTTGCATAGAAGCTGGATCCCAGTGTCTGGGCACTGGGATGACACCCCACTGGTAGGGAATTGCTCCCAAACTACAATGTTCGTACAGTTATGTGCCCAGACACTGGAATGACATCGTTTACTATGTACCATATTGCAATATTCGTACAACTGTGGGAAACATCTATGGGTGCCATTCCTATTACCTTATTTCCATTCTAATTTTATTTTCAAAGGAGGCTATTATGTCACTTACCGATATCGCTCACCGTATCAATGAACTCGCTTCATCATGGGAGCAATTTAAATTAATAAATGATCGCAAATTAAAAGAAATTGAGAGCAAAGGGCGTGCTGATTCTGCAACGATTGAGCAGCTATGCAAGGTAAATAATGCCATTGATAGTTGCAAAGAGTGTTTAGACTTGATCGAAACTGCAGCTCAACGTCCAGAAGTAAATACAGATTTTAGCACAAGTGATAAATATTTTTCTGATTATATCCGCAAGGGAATGGAAAGCGGTTTATCACACAAAACCCTCAGTGGAGATGATAATGATATCGGAGGGTATCTAGTTACTCCGCATATTGTAAAACGCATAAACAAGCGCGTAACTGATTCGTCCCCAATGCGACAAATATGCTCCAGTCAAAGAATCTCTACTGAAACATTGGATTACATTATAGAAGATTTTGACCGTGCCGGTGCAGGTTGGAGCAGTGAAACAGTAGATGATGAGGACGGTGGCAATAAATCTAAGTATGATTTTGCAAAAGATACGGACACGCCTAAAATCCAAAAGATTTCTATCACGACTTACGAGTTATATGCTCAACCACAGATATCACAAAAGTTACTCGATGATGCGTTTGTCGATGTTGAGAGTTGGCTGGTGGAAAAGATTGCCGAGACTTTTAGTAAGAAAGAAAACGAAGCCTTCATTAAGGGTGATGGCACTTTTCAACCCAAAGGAATTTTAGCTTATGATGATGGAAAGGGCTACAATAAAATAGAGCAAGTTAAAACTGAAAAATTGGATAGCGATTCAATAATGATATTGTATTACTCTCTGGATGAATATTATTCCAAAAATGCATCATTTTTGATGAACAGGAGTACGTTGAAGAATGTTAGGCTACTAAAAGCTCAAACAGGTCAATATCTTTGGCAACCAAGTTTGTCGCTTGAAGCTCCAGATACCTTAATGGGAATACCAGTATATCAATCTGCCGATATGCCACCGGTGCCAAACAATCAGCTACCGGTAATTGCGATGGCAGATTTCAAACAAGCTTATAAGATTGTAGATAACAGAGGAATGAGAATATTACGAGACCCTTATACGAATAAACCTTATGTGAGGTTTTTTGTCACTAAGCGTGTCGGCGGAGAGGTTGTAAACACCAGTGCTATTAAATTGTTGAAAGTTGCGAGCAAGTACTAAAAACTTCTATAGCATCATCTTTAGAGCCGTTTTACTTCTTTTTGTATAGCTCCGCTCCTGTCATCCCATGCCCTCTTCTTGTCATTCCAGTCTGGAATCCAGCCTTTTCATAATCATCAAAACGTTGTATTTTAACATAAAACGGCTACTTTTATGCTTACCAACTTAATAAAATTCCTGGATCCCAGTGTCAAGCACTGGGATGACACCCTCCTGGTAGACAATGTTCATACATCTGTGGGCTTGACCATAAGATCCAGTCTAAAAAATTTGGATCCCAGTGTCACGCACTGGGATGACATCAGCGGTTAATATTTTATATACATTTTATAACTAAACTAGACATTCGTACAGTTGTGTGCGGTATGACGTTGTTACTTATAGCTATACACACAAAAATCATATAGAATTGTAAACGCAGTTTTTTTATTCTGATGCTTTTCAATTCTATAGCTCTGGTTGTCTCTCTATTACTATTTTTCTACATTATTGTAAAAAAACTGAGCGAAAAGAAAGCAAACCTTGAGGGTAATTTATGTAAATTAGAGCGTGAGCTTCAAGAAACAAAGCAAACTTTACTTACAAAGAATGAAGAAATAGTTGATTTAAGGGTCAAAAGAGCAGAGCTTGAAGTAACTCTGCAAAAAGAACGTGAGGAAAAGAAAAAGGAAATAGAGTTACTAACAAAAGCAGAGGAGAGATTAACAAACACTTTTAAAGCGCTCTCTCTTGATGCTTTGCAGACAAATAACAATAATTTTCTGAACTTAGTAAAGGAAGTAATCGATAGTAAATTAAAAGAAACAGAAAGCGATTTCAAAAAAAGACAAGCAACGATCAACGAAGTTGTAACGCCAATAAAAGAAAAATTAGAAAAATTCGATAACGAAATACGTGAGCTAGAAAAGGAGAGGGTAGGGGCCTATGAAGGTTTAAAGGAGCAAATTGGAGCGCTGATGAACCAAACTTCTAGCCTTGCTAATGCCTTGAGAAAGCCCCACATTAGAGGAAAATGGGGTGAAATGCAGTTAAAGAGAGTGGTAGAAATGGCGGGAATGATTGAATATTGCGATTTTTTTACTCAGCCGTCAGTGGTTGATAAAAACGAGGATAATTTATTGCGTCCTGATTTAATAATCAAAATGCCATCTGGAAAGCAAATAATAATAGATGCTAAAGTGCCGCTTGATTCTTACATGGATGCTATATCACAAAATGATTTGCAAATACAAAAGGAGAAATTAAAGAATCATTCCCTGGCAATAAAAAAACACATAAATGACTTGGGTAAAAAAGAGTATTGGAATCAATTTGAAAATACGCCAGAACTTGTGGTGCTTTTCTTAACAGGGGAGGGGGTTTTTAGCGCAGCACTGGAATATGAGCCTGCTTTGATAGAGATTGGAGTGGAAAAAAAAGTGATCATTGCAACACCGATCACTCTAATTGCATTGCTGAGAGCAATAGCATATGGATGGAAGCAAGAGATGATAGCTGAAAATGCAAAGAAAATCAGTGAACTAGGTCATATTTTATATGAGCGCATTTGCACAATGGGCGAAAACTTTGATAATTTGCGCAGGAGCTTAAAAAGTGCTGTCGATCATTATAATAAAACTGCTGGTTCGCTTGAAGCAAGGGTGTTTCCTGCTGCCCGAGAATTCAATAAGCTTGGTATACATGCAAAAAATAAAAGTTTAAGTGCTGCAAAGGAATTAGAATCTTTACCACGCAATTTACATACTGAGGAACTGAAAGTGGATTAGACTTCTTACATAACTATTCAAGAGCCAGACCATAGGCGTTTTCCTGCGCTAACATGGAAGTTCTTCTGCTCCACAAACAAATAGTATTGTGCTCAATGCTGCAAATGAAATAGCTATTTATTAATATATTAAGGAAAAAGTTGACTTTTTGTCTAAGATAATATAAAATAAAATAATAGTTGGTGAGGTAAAAATGTCAGTATCAAAAGAGCGTAAGGAATATTTACTAGAAAAGTTTAAATATGCTGCCAAAGAATTTGGCAAATCTGGTACAAAGTCCAATCATAAAACAGTACCAAAAGAACAGCAACTCTCTATTGATTTAGGTAACAAAAAAGTTTTTGGTATTATAAACAGAATTTTACACTGGATAGAAAGTAAATTTACATATTTTTTTCCACGCTATAATTTATTTTCAGAAGTTGGAGTTAAAGGAAGAAAAATTCCTAGAACTAATACAAAGGTTAAGTATTTTAACTCTGATGAACAGTTTGATCAAAGCAAATTTATTGGTGAGGAAGATGGGGAACTAAGGTTATACGACTTAGAAGGCAAGCTATATGATACAACTGATAAAATTAGTAAGGGTAAAAAAGGTTGTGTAGCTTATGTGATCACGCTTGATGGCAGATTGGTAACTCATGAACATATTAATGTTAATAAAAACGAGTGGGCTTATCGTCATTCAACTCTTGCAGGTGGTAGGCCAGTTTTATGTTCTGGTTTAATAAAAGTGGTAAATGGTAAAATAACTTATATAGACAATAATAGTGGGCATTATAAACCAGAATCAGCAAACTTATACAATGCAGTGAAAAAATTAGAAGGTCTATTTTCGAAAGATGCAAAAGTTGTCTGCTTACCATATTGGGTTGGCTTGCAAAAACAAATTCCGTTTATACGCAAAATTATTCCAGCTAAACAAGAGCCAGCAGAGGAATTCTTGAAAAGGATGGAGAAAAAAGGAAAAGATGGATTGACTCAATATGAAAGACATTTTAAAGGGGTAAAAGAATATAATGAACAGTATGAACAAAAGTTGCTTCTTGCAAGCTATAAGTCACCTACAAATGAACTGCCCTGCAAACCAACTATACATAAAAAACACAGGTTGAAATACTCTGAATATATTAACTTACACCTTAATTTTTTGAAAGAGTTCGATGAAAATCCCAAAGTGCAAAAAATGGCAATAGAACACTCAATAAGAAGGATTATTGGAGCAAATTATGGCCATAAACCTACAGTTGCGCTTGCTAAGGCACAGATAGCTAAAGATGGAAAGTTGCAAGAAACGGACGAAATAGTAGGTATAAATGTAACCTTTCACCATGAGAACGATTGTAATAGCTTTGCTAAATTTCTGGATCTCAAAAAGCATAGCTATAATTGCACATCTCATCTGAAGGACAAAGAAATTGATGAGCTTCTTAAATATACATATGACGAAAAAGATAGAGCCACTATAGAAAAATTAATGCCCAATAAACATACAGTTTTTATGAGTACAGACCAGGCTGATAAGTTTATAAAGGACACTTTACAAATTGAAATAGACAGTGTTGAACAATTGGGTATCCGTTTAGTGGAGCGTTAAAACAGATAAACAAAGCAAGACAAAAAGGTAATCAGAGAGTAAATGTGAGAGAACTCTGCAAAAATTTACAGTAAAAAATAGAAAAGTTAGAAGCAAAAAGAATGAAGTGGTATTTTTTGAATGATCCAACCGCTACCATGCTGAATGACAAATACGGCATACGGATACATTTTTTAAAGTAGCCAAGCTACTTTGATGACAGAAACCTAATGATCCAGGATATACTCCTTTGTTAAGGGAGATTGAGCATTTTCGAATATTTCTTGAGTGCTTCCAGACTCAACAATTCTGCCATTATGAAAGAAAATTACACTATCAGATAACTTTTTAGCTTGCTTCATTGAATGAGTTACCATAATTATAGTAAACCTTAATTTCAGCTCTTGTATAAGATTTTCGATTGCATTGGTTGCCATTGGATCAAGAGCGGAGCACGGTTCATCCATTAATAAAATAGTTGGCTTCACTGCAATTGCGCGAGCGATGCATAGCCTCTGTTGTTGGCCACCGGATAAATCGAGTGCACTATCTTGCAATCTGTCTTTTAATTCTTCCCATAAGCCAACTTTAGTTAAAATATTTTCCACCATCTCATTCAATTTTTGCTTATCCTTCACCATACCATGCAGTTTTGGCCCATAAGCAACATTGTCATATATTGATTTTGGAAAAGGATTTGGCTTTTGAAATACCATGCCAACTTTTGCTCTGAGTAGCACAACATCCATATCGCGTGAATATATATCACCCAGCCCATCGATATCTAATTCACCAACAGTTTTGCATCCAGGTACATAGTCATTCATACGATTAAAACAACGCAAAAATGTTGATTTACCGCACCCGGATGGTCCGATAAAAGTAGTAACTTTTCTTTTATAAATATTCAAATTTATATCGAATAAAACTTGCTTAGAGCCATACCAGAGATTTAAATCTTTAACAGAGGCACGTGTATTGCTCATATCACATCCTGCATTGAATAGAGCCCCGGAATTTCTCTTTTATTTTCATATAGCCATACTGCTGCTTGAACAGCTCCTCTAGCAAATGTTGTGCGATCAATTGCTTTGTGGTTTAGTTCTATCCGTTCATCAGAATTAACAAACATCACGCTGTGATCTCCTATTACTCCACCTCCACGAGATACTGCAAAACCTATTCCCCCCTTTTTTCTTATGTTTGAACCACTATGTAAATATTGATTGGACTGAAAATCCACTTTTGAAGCGTTAGCAATTGTTTTGCCAAGTTCTATAGCTGTTCCAGATGGTGAATCCTTTTTTAAGTTATGATGCATTTCCCAAATCTCAACGTCATATTCATTACCTAAAAGCTCAGCAGCTTTTTTTACCAATTTCAGCAACACATTAACCCCAACACTCATATTTGCTGACCATAATATTGGAACTTCAGCAGCATATTCTTTCAAATCGACACCTTCTATTCCAGTTGTGCCACTAACCAGCGGTGTTTTAAATTTTACAGCTGCTTTAAGGCAGTCTAACATACATTCTTTAGTTGTAAAATCTATTACAACGTCGGATAACTCAAATATGCCACTAATAGAACTTGTAACCTTGATTCCTAGATTGGCTATAATTGGTCCAATATCTGAATCTATGTACTTACTGCCTGAACGGGCAACAGCACCTGCTATTTCCACTTCGGCATTTGTAATTAATTCATTGAGTATTTTCTTGCCCATTCTGCCTAAGCAGCCTATTACTCCAACTCTGATTTTCATAAAGCTTTTTACGTTTATTAAGAATGTTATGCCTTTTTTTAAGCTCTGTCACTTCTGATCTATATTCTATAGCTGACCCAAGCAACACGTCATGCCGTTGCGGATAGATTCCGCTAACTAGTAGCGGAATGACGATTGTCGGTGAACCTAAGTTACTTTAGCTATAGCTGACCCAAGCAACACGTCATACCGCCGCGGCGCTAACTAGTAGCGGAATGACGGTTTCTCAAATTGTCGGTAAATCTAAGTCAGTTTAGCTATATATGACTCATTTCTTTACTGTAACTTAACAAGAACTGGTCTGTAGCTAATAGTTATTGACAATAAGGGTAATTAACTTTGATAAGAATCTTTTCTGTGTTCAATTGAAGTCTATATGTTCTGGAATATCTATATAGTAAATTATGCGGTAATCGTAGACTACGCTGCCCACTTAAATTATGCCACAAAGGTTTTCCAAGTGTAACCGTTCACAGATTTCCACTTAATTCTTCAATCTCACTAATAGAAAGGCCAGTAAACTTGACAATAGTGTTGACATCAACATTATTAGCCAGCATTGCTTTTGCGACTTCAATTTTCCCTTCAATTTTCCCTTCAATTTTCCCTTCAATTTTCCCTTCAATTTTCCCTTCAATTTTCCCTTCAATTTTCCCTTCAATTTTTCCTTTCTCTATACCTTTTTGTATACCTTTCTCTTCAGCAAGATCAAGTCTGTATTCAAGAATGGCTTCTTCTTTCCGTAGATCCATTATTCTTTCTTCGTAAGCTACTAAATCTTTTTCGTTCCAACGAAACTTGTCTAATTCATCATATGCTAGCTTTATTATTGGCGCTTTTTCTGCTATCTCTTTTAAGTCCTCTTCTGTTGTTTCTTCTGCGTATTTAAAAAAGAAACACCACCTTTCTACTATACTTTCTAACTGCTCTACTTTACTTTTTGAAAATTTGGGCAATTCTATAAAGATAAATTGAAAATCTTTTAAGTAATGGCCGTTAGTTTTTATATCACGTATATTGTGAGTAGAGATATAACCAACTTCTTCAGGAAGTAAGTTACAATTTGATATAGCAATAAAGAAGACTTTCTTTAAATCAATGTAGTTGCCAGATTTATCTAATTGTCTTGAGTAGGCTTTAGCGGCATATAATTGAGCGCGTTTTTCGAAGCCCTTGTCTCTAGCGAGCTGCATTTCTGCTATATATCTATTTCCGTGAGAATCCTTGCAGAGAACATCAACAATACTTTGTTTATCAGAGGCAACTTCGGGATCCATAATAGTGCTAAGAAACTCAACTTCTTGTATTGCATTTATCTCAGTAAACCCTAAAATATCGTTCAAAAAGTGGATCAGGATATTCTTATTTTTTTCCGTTCCAAAGATTTTTTTGAAACACAAATCATTGCGAGGATCGAGAAATTTTGAAAGAGCCATGGCAAAAATGCTTGAAAATATTAATAATTATACACTATTATTAACAATTATTCAACCATATTTTTGAAGATAGCTATAGCTATGCTGCCGCGGTATCTCTTAGCATAGATCCCGCTAACAAGTAGCGGGATGACGAGGATGCCGCCGCGAACCGTCATAGCGCCGCGGCGCTAACTAGTAGCGGAATGACGGTTTTTCAAATTGTCGGTAAATCTAAGTCAGTTTAGCTATAGGCAGCAATTTTCTGTATTTATTTTAAATTGAAGAAAGCTCAAATGAAAGATCATGTTTTGCTAAAAATCACAGAATGCAGTCTGGTTACACCTTATTTTTGTTAGCTATAGCAAGTAATTGTATTTGTAATATGACAAATCACCTGCTGAAAAATCATTTTATGATCTAAATCAGTTTTTTTACAGGTAACTTCTAAGCTTATCAATTCTTCCAAAATCTTTTTAAGTTCTGAAAGTTGCAAACTTTTCAAATGAGATTTAAAGCTCTGCAATTGTTTAAAAAACAATGGAGGGCTTAGCTGATCAATCGCAGACTGCTCACTCATTCCACCTTGCACTGACAGCAAAACGTTTTCAAGGCGTAGGAAATAATTTGATATAATGCGAATTAGCGCTATCGGTGAAAAATTTTCTTGCGATATCAATGCATCAGAAATTCTAATGAAGCGCGACATATCTTTACTTGCTATGGCAGAGCATAGATCATCAAGTGTAGCATAGTCGTTGCCGGAAGTTGAAAAGCATAATTCTATATCAGTAAGTTTTAGGTCTTTTCTCTCCCCTAAGTACAAAACTAACTTCTCAAGTTCTGAACATATAGGCAGCTTGCTATGATTAAAGTAAGATTGCAAATGGTAGATTATCTCATTTGTGCATTTTATATCATTTTGTTTTAAGTAACTTGATATAATGTCATAAAGATTGCTGTTGCTGTCCTTATAGCAAGCAATCACACCAAAAATTTTTGAACTCTCCATATAACTTTTAGTCGCAGAATTATATGGAAGATCACTTGCTACCATCATTACATAGTGACCACTTGCGTTATAATCCAATACGTTTTTTAACTCTTTGGATATACCTCCACTCACATTTATCAGCTTAATTAATTTTTTGCTGGTAAACATCGAAATGTTTGCCAATTCAGAAAACAGTAAACCGGGTGACTTATTCACTATTGCAAAATCCATCACCTGAACTGAATACTCATCCAAATTGGCAATTATTTCTTGTACATAAAAACCAACCCTACTGTTATCACTTCCATGAATTAACACACCACTTAAAGCATCAGGTTTCTCTAGGAATTTTTTAACTTTGGATGGTATGACCCTCATGCCATCTATATGATATCATTCTCATTTGATTGTACATGAGTATCCAAAGACTCTGAGTTTTCTTGCGCAATATTGTGCACATCATCTGCCGTACTCTGCACATTATCCGACTCTTCTGTTTTTCCTGTAATATAATTATAAAATTTTTTCACAGGTTGAGATATATATTTGGAAAAAAATCCTTCTTTGCTCATATTGCTTACTCCATAAAATTAACAGCTTATCATTAGCACATAAACAATAATATAGCAAAGACTATTTTGTGCTAAGATAGTGATGTTTTATAATGAGTATATTACAAAATTATTAACATTCGAGACTAAAATCAAGCCAACCTGCTTAATACTAACCTTATAAAATAAGCGATAATTAAATATACGGCTGCAACAAGTATAATTGCAGGTCCAGTTAACAAATCAAAACTTGCAGATAACATCAGACCTGATATCCCAGAAATCACAGAAAAAACTGTTGCAACAATAATCATCTGCATTGGAGTTTTCGAAATGAGCCTTGCAGATGCTGCTGGTATTAGCAAAAATGCAGCAATGAGTAATATTCCTATTAATTGGGCAGCAATTGCTATAAATATAGCAAGAGTGATTAAAAATTCTAGTCTAACAAAATTAACATTAATCTTCTCAACTACTGCTAAATCTTGATTAATTGAAATCATTAACCAATAACGCCATCTAAATATTAATATCAAAGTAACTATTACAGAGATTAAAAAAATCAATATTATATCACTTTGATCGAGCGTTAATATATCACCAAACAGTGAGCTAATAATACTATTATTGCCCGATGGAAGAAAAGACATAAGTATTAAACTCGATGATAAAACTACATTGGTAACAATGTTCAATATCGTATCAGCAGAATATAATCTGTTAAAATTAAGAGAAAGTAGTATAGCAAATGTAATTGCAATGAGCATTATGCTAAGCGATGGGCTAATCTTAAAGATTAAAGCAAGTGCAACACCAAGCAACGAAGAATGGGACAAACTATCACCAAGATAAGATAACCTTTGCCATATCATAAACGATCCTAAAGCGCCTGTTACTAGGCTAATTACGACTACTGCAACTAGACTATTGATGAAAAAGTCCTGGGTAAACATTTCAAGCATGCTATATGGCTATTAGATAACTGACAACAAATCTATCTTCGGATATTAAAACGTTATGGGTTCTGCATGCTGCACCGGTTGTCATAAATTCAAAATTTAAACCTTTTTGTTCCATAAGATAGGACTTCACTGAAGAACTTGGTATATTGCGTGTTTTACCAGTACCTATTATCAAAATTTCTATTTCCTCTGTTAAAAAAGATTTAAAATGTTCCTTGCTATTTATATCACTTTCTTTCAATTTAATCACCTTTTCAGGAAAAACTATAATTGAGCCGCAATATTCTCTATTATTCACCAAAAATTTTCCTTCCCTGTAACCATTTATAAGATTTTTATTCTCGGAAATTAAGGGCATAAAGTCAAACTATTAATTGAGTGTCACATACCCACCATTCTGGTTGCTTTTCTCTGATATTAACTGCAGCAGCTTTTGCATTTTCCTCACTATCGAATATTCCAAAGCATGATACACCACTGCCTGACATGCGAGAAAGTATAGAGCCTTCTTGTGACTCAAGTGTTGATATCACATCCTGAATTTCAGGTACAAGGCTTATTGCTATTTCTTGAAGATCGTTTCTCGTCTCTTTAAGAAACTTCAACAAATCCTTTTCAGCGTCATCGCTCCATTTAATTGGCTCAGAAAATTCTCCTTCATGTTTGGAAAATACCTCTAGTGTGCTCAAAAACTTTTTTTTCGGCTTCACCAGTACTATATTTGTGGGTAGAGAGAATTTTTTTATGGGACACAACTCTTCACCAATACCTCTAACAAAAACTGGCTTGCTATCTATACTCGCAGGAACATCAGCACCAACGCTTAAAGCTATTTCATTTAAAATCGTCCTATCAATCTTCCACAGCTTCCTTAGTATGCGTACCACAGCTCCAGCATCTGAGGAGCCACTGCCCAAACCCGCAGCAATTGGTATATTTTTCACAACCTTTACAATGACTTTAGTTCGCGCAGGAGCATATCTAAGCAATAGATTAACTGCTCTCATTACGGTGTTGTACCTGTTATTAATTCTAAGTTCGGAATTTACAAATTCAACTGTAGAGTTATCGTATCTAGAATCCTTCTCACCTACTTTTATTTCCAAAAAATTAGAGAGATTAGCAAAGACAAATAAACCTTCAATCAAGTGATACCCTGTTTCTTTTTTGTCTACAACATGCAAAAAAAGATTGATTTTTGCAGGCGCCTTTACACAAAAACTTTTCATTATATATCTTCACTAAGATTATTTTTACATTATATGTATAATGCTATTTTAGTCAACTTCTATAAAGTTTTCGTACTTCTGATGAGATCAAATGCCATAAATCCCAATTTCTCTGTATGGGTAAATGCGTCCGCTGGTACAGGCAAAACAAAAATCTTAATAGACAGAGTATTGAGACTTTTATTAGAAAACAAAAGAAATATTCTCTGCTTAACGTTCACCAACGCTGCAGCAAACGAGATGGAGAATCGCATTCACAGCATACTCAGTAAGTGGGCAATATGCTCAGAAAGTGAATTAATAATGGATCTGGAACAACTAGACCTATTGCAAATCAGAAAAAAAGAAACCTGGATCCCAGTGTCAGCTACTTGGATGACAGGGGATGACGCAGAAATAACGGAGAATGATGCTGAGGTGATAGCACCACATAATCACGATTTAAGTGAAAATCCAGTAGCTCACCCTTCGACGTCATCCCAGCACCCCTATTTGTCATCCCAGCACCCCTATTTGTCATCCCAGTACCCCTACTTGTCATCCCAGTGCGTGACACTGGGATCCAGAAAAAATAAAGATTATTTAACAAGAGCAAGAAGGCTTTTCTCTGAATTGGAAAATCTTGGTCTAACTATACAAACCATACACGCTTTCTGTTACAAACTAATTTCCAACTTTCCCATAGAAGCTGGCATCGCCCCAAATTGTACGCTGAGTGAATGTAAAGAATTACATTCCATCATATTCAATGAAGTGCTTCATAACGAAACTGTGCAGGATGATATCAATCTTATTGCGGCTGAATTTGATGAAAATAAGCTACGCGATTTGCTTTATACTTTATGTATAAAAAGATCGATATCAGAAAATGATTCAGAATATATCAAAGATAAACTCAGTGCTCCAGATGAAATTCATGACTTACAGAGTGAAACGACTGAGCACATAAAAAGATTAGCCGAGATATTAAGTGAAGGCAGTAAAAGAGATCAGAGTTATAGTGAAATACTTTATTCTACTGTCATCCCAGTGCTTGACACTGGGATCCAGAAGAAAAGAAGTGTAGATTCCAGCGTCACGCGCTGGAATGACACCAAAATAGAAAACCTAGCCAAGGTATTTCTCAAATCAGAATCGCACGAAAAAAAGAGCATATCATCCATTGCAACAAAAAGTACTTTGGAAAAATTTAGAGATGCAGAGCAAATAATAGAGAGCGTTCAGAATGTAGTGTTTACTCATATAAAAGACATGAACTCTTATCAAATATTCAAGAGAACCAGTAGCTTACTTGGTATATTTAAAGTATATGTTGATCTATACAGTAGCGAAAAATCAAAAAACGCACTGCTTGACTACAATGATATAATTGGCTTAGCAACAAATCTTCTCAGCAATCCAAACTACAAAGATTGGATATTGTTTAACTTGGATCAAAAAATAGATCACATCCTTGTTGACGAGGCACAAGACAATAGCATCAGCCAATGGAAAATTATAACAAATCTCTGCGATGAATTTTTTGCCGGTAATGATGAAAAGCGAACCTTATTTATAGTTGGTGACGTAAAACAATCCATATACAGATTTCAAGGAGCAAATCCCCATCTATTCAACTACATGCAACAATACTTTCATACGAAAACTGGTGGCAGAGATTGGATATCATGCCAACTTGAAAAGTCATTTCGTTCAACTCCAGAAGTTTTAATGCTTGTAGATAGAATATTTAATAACTTCCGCGCAGAAATATCTTTTGTTGATAATGAAATAAAACATGTTCCACATAGAGAGAATGACCGAGGATATATTGAAATTTGGCCAGCGTTACCAAAGTGTAAAGAGAAAGAACAGCGAGCTTTACAAATTCCTCTGACATGCAGGGAAAATTATATAATAACAGATCGATTACTTGCTCAAACAATAGCCAACAGAATTCACAATTGGTTAAACGAAGGGCGGATTTTAGTCGCTAAAGATCGCCATATAGAGCCAAGGGACATTGTGATTCTGGTACGGCAACGAAACGTGTTAGTTGATTACATAATAAGCGAACTTAAAAAAGCAAACGTGCCAGTTGTAGGCCGAGATTATTTTAGAATTATGGACTATATAGCCGTGCAGGACTTAATAGCTTTGGCCGAATTTTTACTCCTCCAGGCAAATGATTTAGCTCTTGCAAATGCTTTAAAATCACCGTTATTCAATTTTACCGAGGATGATTTATTTAACATTGCATATGACCGTAAAGAGCATTCACTATGGGAAAGAATTCGGGATTATTCTGTGGTTATCTATAGTGAATTAAACTATCTCATTAACTTATCTCGCATAGAGTCTCCTCTTGCACTATTTACACATATATTGCGTACAGGTAAGAAGAAATTTGCTGCAAGGCTAGGTCTTGAGTGCTTCGAGGTTCTAGACGAATTTATGAACCTTGTGTTGCAATTTGAAAACCCATCTCTTCAAGCGTTTGTTCAGTGGATCAAGGAGAATAACCCGGAGATTAAGAATGATATGCAATCAGAACGCAATGCTGTGCGAATAATGACAATTCACAAATCAAAAGGTCTGCAAGCTCCCATAGTATTTTTGGTTGATACAAACACAGTGCCAAGAAACAGTGAAAGCATTATCTTTGATGGAACGGAAGTGCCATTTTGGTGTGGAAAAAACAATAACGCTTATTGTGATCAAGTAAAAAGAGAGAAAAAACTAGAGGATTATAACGAATATTTGCGTTTATTATACGTAGCACTCACACGTGCTGAAGATGAGTTATACATCTTAAGTAAAGAGCCAGTGCAAAAGGGCTCTTGGTATGATCTAATCACTCAGTATGGAGAACCATATGAAAAGAAACAAGCATACTTACAGCCAATATTTAAAGAAAAAGTTGAAGTGCTATGTGTGAACGCAAACTACCCTTACATTTATAAAAAACGTGATTATTTTGACGTTCCAGTCATTTCCCTTCCGCCAAACCTATCAATGTCATTCCAGCGCCCTCTTTCGTCATTCCAACATCCTTCCTTGTCATCCCAGCGTCCTCCCCTGTCATCCCAGTGCTTGACACTGGGATCCAGTAAAAAAGAAGGAAAATCAGCATCAGCTACTTGGATGACAGATGGTTATACAAGAGGCTTAATAATCCACAGCATATTACAATATATGCCCAAGATAGAAAAAGAAAGGAGAAAAAACTGGGTCAGAAAATATCTTGACAATATAAACACCAGTGAAGATAAGGATGAAATTTACAGTAAAATATTGGCCTTTAATGAAAAATATGGCTATTTGTTTGACTTAGAAGGCAAATCAGAGATTACACTGAGTGGAATAATCGATGGCGAACCAGTATTAGTACGACTAGATAGGCTATGCATAACGCAAGATAAAGCGATCATAATTGACTACAAATCACACCGTAACGTTTCTGTTTCCTTATTAAATGAAATAAAAAAGCAAATGCTGACCTATAAAACCTTAGTACAAGAAATATATCCAAACAAGCAAGTAGAGTGTGTGGTTATTTGGGTGGAAGATTTAACCATTCAATCTGACCTTTAACGAAACTTGATTACAAGAAATAGCTACTATGTCATACCCCGCGGTATCTCTTAGCATAGATCCCTTACTTAACCGTCATACCGCGATTCATTCGCGGTATCTCTAGATCCCGCTAACAAGTAGCGGGATGACGAATTAATTAACTGTCATGCCGCCGCGAACCGTCATACCGCGATTCATTCGCGGTATCTCATCAGCTAACAAGCAGCGGGATGACAGCAGTCCTACGTCATACCGCTGCGGATAGATCCCGCTAACAAGTAGCGGGATGACGAATTACTTAACTGTCATGCCGCCGCGAACCGTCATGCCACCACTCCTTTCTCGTCATGCCACCACGAACCGTCATACCGCGATTCATTCGCGGTATCTCATCAGCTAACAAGCAGCGGGATGACGAGGCTTATCGTCATGCCGCCGCGAACCGTCATACCGCCACTCCTTTCTCGTCATGCCACCACGAACCGTCATACCGCGATTCATTCGCGGTATCTCATCAGCTAACAAGCAGCGGGATGACAGCAGTCCTACGTCATACCGCTGCGGATAGATCCCGCTAACAAGTAGCGGGATGACGAATTACTTAACTGTCATACCACCGCAAACCGTCATACCGCGATTCATTCGCGGTATCTCATCCGCTAACACGTAGCGGAATGACGAATTACTTAACCGTTATCCTGCTGCTCCTTTCTCGTCATCCCGCTACTCCTTTCCCGTCATACCGCTACTCCTTTCTCGTCATCCCGCTACGTGTTAGCGGGATCTCAGCATAGCTATCTTAAAGCTAAGTAATATAAGTCAACCCAGCTAGGATTCTTTTGATTGATCAAATTAATTTTCCACTGCCTTGGCCATTCTTTCAGGCGCCTTTCTCTTGCAATAGCTAAACTTATATCTTCAAACTCTTCAAAATATACAAGTTTATTTACATTATATCTTGATGTAAAACCTGAAACAATTTTGTTTTTGTGTTCCCAAATCCTCTTGATCAAATTTGCAGTTACACCAATATATAATGTGCTATTAGCTTTATTTGTAAGTATATAGATATATGATAACTTCATCTTAATCGTTTATAGCTAAAGTAACTGAGGTTTACCAACATTATACTACACCATCGTGCCACAATAAAACTTACCGTCATCCCGCCGCGCCGCTAACACGTAGCGGGATGACGAGCTTATCGTCATGCCGCCGCGAACCGTCATCCCGTCACGGTATCTCTTAGCCGCTAACACGTAGCGGAATGACGATTGTCGGTAAATCTAAGTTACTGTAGCTATAAAAGCTTTCACAACAACCTATTTTCCTTGAAACTAAAATAGCTACTGAATGTAATAATAATGTGGTCTATTAATTCTATTCCTATACTTTGGCAAGCTTCTGCTAGTTGCCTAGTGAGAGATATATCGCTATTTGAAGGTTGTGTATCTCCGCTTGGATGATTGTGAGATATTACAATGGATGTTGAACCAATCAAAAGTGCGCGCTTGATGATCTCTCTGACATAAAGAGGAGTTTGATCTACTGTACCAACGTTTTGCAGGTCTTCCGCTATTAGACGATACTTTTTATTCATATAGATGACGCGAAAATTTTCCTTATTGAGGCTTCCTATGCTTATTCTTAAATAATCAAGCAATTTTTCCCAGTTATCGATTATAGGCAGGTCTTTTATTTCTTCTCTTGCAGAACGAACAAAGGCTTGTTTCACACAAAAGATGGCAGATATTGCTGCATTGCTGACACCATCAACATTTTGCAGTGCTTCCAGGTCAGCATTAAAAACTTTATTCAAACTGCCAAAATTTTCTATCAAACTCTTTGCTATCGGCTTTACATCAATTCTACTGTATGCTGAATATAAAATGTGCTCTAAAACTTCATAATCAAGTAATGATTGTCCATTATCTAAAATAATTTTCTCTCTTAGGCGCTTTCTATGCCCCTTTTCGTAATTTTTCATCATTAGTGAATTGCTTATCTCTTGTATAATAAGAAGTTAGATTTTTAAGTAAAATATTTAATAAAGCGCATGACGCACAATTGTAAGAACATTCATTTTTAAAGACAGTAAATTGTGTCATCAAAGTAGCTGACGCGAGCTCTACGTCATACCGCAATTCATTCGCGGTATCTCAGCAGATCCCGCTAACAAGTAGCGGGATGACGAAGTTATCGTCATGCCACCGCGAACCGTCATATCGCCGCAGACCGTCATACCGCCGCGGTATCTCTAGATCCCGCTAACAAGCAGCGGGATGACGAAGTTATCGTCATGCCACCGCGAACCGTCATATCGCCGCAGACCGTCATACCGCCGCGGTATCTCTAGATCCCGCTAACAAGCAGCGGGATGACGAAGTTATCGTCATGCCACCGCGAACCGTCATATCGCCGCAGACCGTCATACCGCCGCGGTATCTCTAGATCCCGCTAACAAGCAGCGGGATGACGAAGTTATCGTCATGCCACCGCGAACCGTCATATCGCCGCAGACCGTCATACCGCCGCGGTATCTCTAGATCCCGCTAACAAGCAGCGGGATGACGAAGTTATCGTCATGCCACCGCGAACCGTCATATCGCCGCAGACCGTCATACCGCCGCAGTATCTCTAGATCCCGCTAACACGTAGCGGGATGACGAATTACTATCTACACCGTCATACCGCCGCGGTATCTCTTAGCCGCTAACACGTAGCGGGATACTTAACCGTCATACCGCGATTCATTCGCGGTATCTCAGCCGCTAACAAGAGATCCCGCTAACACGTAGCGGGATGACGGTTGTCGTTTAGCCATAAATATTTAAGAAATTTACCAAACGAAAAAAAGGCAAAAGAAGCCCTAGTCATTGTCTACTTTCAGTATTGGCGTTTTTTAAGTCTTAAACACTGCAATTTAGCTGCTTTTAAATGCAACTCACCTTTGTTTAAATGTTTAAGAAATTTACTAAGCAGAAAAAAAGGCAAAAGAAACCCCGTGTTAGCTAGTTGTCACTCTCTAATCCTGCAAATTGGCGTACTATACTGTCTTAAACGACTTATAAGCGCGTTTCAGCTTATATAGGTAAAAACCCAGAAATGTTGTGAAGACATAAGGTGCACATAGTGCAAAAAATTAAAAATAAGACGCCAACTACGTTGTTTTCTTGCTGTTTAATCTGCACAGATGAAGATAACTGAATACCTTCACTATCATAATAAGGGGGCTGGCGGAGTTTGTCAAGCAAGTTTTATGCAAGAGATCTATTGAAATGCCCCTGTAAAATTATACTATTAATTAGTGCACTGTAAATTTAAAATTATAGATATGTTAAGCAGATTGGTAATTTTGCTATTAGTTTTTATACTTCCTTTTTCTTCATACTCATACCAGTTTAGAACCAAAGCAAAGCAAGCAGTAGTCTTAGATTTAGCTTCAGATTCATTCATTTTTGACCATAATTCTGATGAAAAAATGGCCCCATCTTCAATGAGCAAGCTAATGACTTTATATATAGCCTTCGATTATCTAAAAGCTGGAATAATACACATGGAGGATAAATTTCGAGTAAGCAGAAAAGCGTGGGAAAGAAAAGGCTCTTCTATGTTTTTGAAAGAAGGTCAATCCGTTACGGTGAGGGAATTACTCGAAGGAATTACAATAGTCTCAGGTAATGATGCCTGCATAACACTAGCCGAGGGTATTGCAGGATCAGAAGAGAATTTTGTGGCTGAAATGAATGAGGTTGCACAAAATTTGAACCTGAATGACAGTCATTTTGTCAACTCAAGCGGGTGGCCAGATGGAGATCATTTTATGAGCGCAAAAGACTTGGTAATGCTGGCAAAAAGGATTTTCACTGATTTTCCTGAATATTACGATTTATTTTCTGAACAATATTTGACATATAACGAAATTGCACAAAAGAATAAAAATCTTCTACTTTTTCACGACATTGGGGTTGACGGTTTAAAAACCGGTTATACAAATGCTGGTGGTTATGGCATTGTAGCATCTGCAAAACGAAATGATAGGAGAATTTTTGCTGTCGTAAATGGTTTAAACACTGAGAAAGAGCGAATAGAAGAAGCAAAAAGACTGATACAATACTCCTTAAAACATTTTAATACTAAGAAAATATTTGCTAAAGACAGTGTAGTTGAGGAAGTAAATGTTCTCTATGGAAAAGATAAAAAAGTGCCTATTACAGTTGCAAACGATGTTACCATAACTTACAACCGCAAATTGCATGACCAAATTAAGGTGCGTATTGAATATAAAGATATGATACCTGCACCCATTAAAAAAGGTCAAGAAGTGGGCAAAGTTTTTGTAGAAATACCAGGTGTTGAGCAACAAACTACGCCTCTTTATGCAGCAAATGACGTACAGGAATTGAATTTCGTAGAAAAGTTTTTTAGAATGTTATTTTAAGTTTAATATATTGGCTTTCAAAGCAATTTCGAAAGAGAGATCTATTGCACTTTAGTGTAGTTTTAACTAACAATTTCTGTTACAATACAAGATTGAAATGTTACGAAAATGTGCTGGTTATATTTGTTGCTGTCTAGTATCCTAGAGATACTGTGGGCTGTAACGTTAAAGTTTAGTAACAGTTTTACTAAAGTTGTGCCTTCGATTGCAACATTGGTAATTATGATCATTAGCATTTACTTTTTATCTCTTGCAGCATGCTTTCTACCTATTAGAGTATGCTATGCAGTTTCCTCTGGAATATGCACAATTGGAATAACTATAATTGGTGCAACCGCTTTCACAGAGAATATTAATTTATCTCAAGTTTTATGTATCATTTTAATTATAATAGGAACTATAGGGCTAAAGCTCTCTATTTAAACCTAAAAATTTATGCATGAATTGGATATATTTACTCTTATCGTCACTAATTGAAGTGTTCTGGGTCATAACACTTAAGCATAGTTGTGGATTTACTCATCTCGTACCATCAATAATTAGCATACTCTCCATGGCTCTTAGTACGTATTTACTTTCGCTCGCTATACGTTCTATACCTATCGGAGTATGCTATGCAATTTGGACTGGAGTAGGTGCTATAGGAGCTTCGATACTTGGAGTTTACCTATTTAATGAACCAGTTAATTTATTCGAAGTAATATGCTTTATTTTAGTTACATTCGGGATTATAGGATTAAAATTGTTTGATACTGCAAAACAAACTGTTGATAAAATGGAATAAGAGATCCCACAATTGGAATTATATTAAGGAAATACTTCCTGCACATTCCCATTTACGTTTTGCGCTTCTTTCGTTTCATCCATTTTAGTACTAGGTTCTAACATTCTAACTGTAGTATAAGCTACTGCTAATGCTGCTGCTACAACTGTAACTACTGCTCCTATTACAGGATATAGCCCAGCTGTAATTGTTCCAATTGCAAAAAGTGTTATCGTTATAGCAGTACCAAACAATATTGTTAAACTGAAAGCAACAAGAGATATTTTACCCTGTTGGTCATGTCGTTTCATTCTTTCTTCAGATAAAAGAAAATTCACATGCCGAACTATATAATGATTTTTGTCAAAATCGCTCGGAATTTTATTATCATTATTCTTTGACAAAAGATCTGCTCTTTTGCCTATTAAAGTCTCAATTACCTCTTTGCAACCACGTCGAGCAGCCATATGTAAGGGAGTGCATTTATCTTTATCTACTGCATTAACCTTTGCTCCTGCTCCTATTAGAGCTTTTGCTGTCTCTTCATTCTTGGCATTATGCAAGGGAGTGCGTTTATCTTTATCTAATGCGTTAACATTTGCTCCCGCTCCTATTAGAGTTTTTACTGTCTCTGCATCTTCAGCAAAATGTAAAGGAGTACATCCATATTTATCTGCTGCATTAACATTTGCTCTTGCTTCTACTAGAATTTTTACTATCTCTTTACGGCAAAATTGAGTAGCTATATGCAAGGGAGTGCGTTTATCTTTATCTAATGCGTTAACATTTGCTCCTGCTCCTATTAGAGTTTTTACTGTTTCTTTACAACCATATTGAATAGCCAAATGTAAGGAAGTGCGTCCATCTCTATCTATTGCATCAACATTTGCTCCTGCTTCTATTAGAGTTTTTACTATCTCTATGCGACCTTTTTTAGCAGCCAAATGTAAAGGAGTATTCCTATATTTATCTACCGCTTTGACATCTCCTTCTCCTTCTATTAGAGTTTTTACTATCTCTATGTAACCTTTTTCAGTAGCCAAATGTAAAGGAGTATACCCATCTTTACTTATTGCATTAACATCTATATCTTCTCTTTTCAATAGGAGATTTACTACTTCTGTTTGACCATTTTCACAAGCCAAATGCAAAGGAGTACATTCATGATTATCTTTTTCATTAACATCTGCTCCGTTGTCTATTAGAGCTCTTATTGTTTTAGTGCAGCCACGGCGAGCAGCCTTACATAAAGGAGTGTCTCCATATCCATTTTTTGCATTAGCATTGATTCCTTCTACTCCCAATAGAGCATTCACCACATTTTCTAAATTATTGTGGATAGCTAAATGCAATAATCCATATTCTACTGCAAATAAGTGGTTTACACCAAAACCAGCTCCTTCCCACTCTTTATATTCATCTGAATATTGTGATAATTTCTCTTTTATCTTCCCAATTACGTTATCTTTACTTAAATTTTTGTCAGCATCAATTGCACTTAGCATTCTTTCCCACTGCTCGTGTTCAATTGTCATAACTTTACTCCTACTTTAACAATATTTTAATTATCATATATTATGACAAGAAAGTTAACCCTACCTAATTTTGCTTAGTAAGCACACTAACTATGAAACAATCTATATTACCATCAAAAACAGAATTTATATTACCCACTTCATGTCCAGTTCTTAAATCCTTCACCATTTGATATGGATGCATAACGTACGATCTGATCTGATTGCCCCAGCCTATATCGCATTTTTTACCATATTCTTCAGCCATCTTTTGTTCTTTTTTTTCCAGTTCAATTTGGTACAAACGTCCTTTAAGTAATTTTAACGCCTCATCCTTATTTCTGTGTTGAGAACGACCATTTTGGCATTGAACTACAACACCAGTTGGAATATGCGTAATGCGTACCGCACTTTCAGTCTTGTTCACGTGCTGACCGCCTGCTCCGGAAGCACGGTAGGTGTCGATCTTTAGATCCTTTTCATCCACAGCAATATCAATTGAATCTTCTATCACTGGAGTTACTCCTACACTTGCAAAACTGGTATGACGTTTACCATTTGCATCAAACGGCGATATTCTAACCAGCCTGTGAATTCCACTTTCACTTTTTGCCCACCCATAAGCTTTTTCTCCAACGATTTTTATCATTGCAGACTTTATACCAACCGACTCTCCTTCTAATTTTTCTACAACTTCAACTTTAAAGTTGTGATAAATTTCTGCCCATCTTACATACATGCGCATCAGCATTTCAGCCCAATCATTGCTCTCTGTTCCACCAGCTCCTGAGTGGATTTCTAAAAAGCAGTTATTGTTATCTGCTTCACCAGTAAATAAGGATTCTGTCTCTTTAAGTTTGATTAATTTCTCTAGCTTAGCTAATTCACTTTCAACTTCAGAGAAAAATTCTTCATCATTCTCATCAATAGCAGACTTCATTAAGCTAATGGCATCGTTGTAATCGCTTTCCAACTTTAAAAACAACTCTACGTCATGCTTAATTTTAGAACGTTCTTTTAAAATTTCTTGTGCCTTTTGATTGTCTTGCCACAGATTATCATTCGACGCTTGGGAATCCAGCTCTTCAAGACGCAACTTTAATTTTTCTATGTCAAAGACACCTCCTGATAAGAGAAATACTTTTATTTAAGCCTTGAAAGTATTCGAAAATTTCTGAATAAGTTTTCATTATACTTTAGATTTTAATATATTTACTATTACTAACAATAACAGCAAACAAAATAGAAATTTAACCATATGATAGTTAATTCAAAATAATTTCATTATACTTTAATGTTTAAGGAAATCAAGTGTGTATATTTATTAAAAAATAAGGTAAAGTAATGAATATTAAAATAAGTTCTCATTATGGTTTAGACAAAAAGGCTATTGATGACTTAATAGAGTCACTTGATAACGAGGAGCTAGAAAATGTTTGTAATATTGTAAAAACGATAGATAGCGTTCAGTTAGCTTATTTTTTATCTACTTCAATCAGTGATCACAGGGAGAAATTAGTTAATATCCTCGATCAACATTTGTTAAGTGATGCCCTAGTGCATGTAGTGCCAGATTTACAAAGAGAGATCATAGAAACATTGGGAATAGAAAATACAGCAAAGTTACTAATGCTCCTTGATGTAGAAGATATAGTAACCATAGTGAAAGATTTGGATAGAAAGTCTATAGAAAACATACTTAACTACTTACCCAATGCAACTCAAAAATTAGTAGAGGAGTTGTTATCATACCCAGAAGAAAGTGCAGGAAGGTTGATACATAAAAATATGGTTATAGCTCCATATTATTGGACGATAAATCAGCTAATGGAATTCTTGCGCAACTATAAAAAAATACCAGAAAGATTTCACCAGATATTCATTATCAACTCAAAATTAGAGCCTATAGGCAGTGTTAATTTAAATAAGGTAATATCTCACTCAGGAGACACAATAATAAAAGAGATAATGGATCATGACATAAAAATCATTAAAACTGGAGTAGACCAAGAGGAAGTAGCAAGAATATTTAAAGATTACTCTCTATTATCGGCTCCGGTAGTAAATAAGAATGGTAAAATTATTGGTGTGATCTTAATTGAAGATGTGATAAAAGTTGTTCAACAAGAAACAGAAGAGGATGTACTCAAAATAAGCGGTGTATCTTCTAAAGCCGATATAAATGCCCCTATACATAAAACTATAATTAAAAGGCTACCTTGGTTACTGTTTAACCTCTTAGCTGCAACAATGTGTTCCATAGTAGTTGGCTTTTTCGATGATGTAATAAAAAGTTTTATAGTACTGCCAATAATCATGCCGATAATTGCATCAATGAGCGGAAATGCAGGATCCCAAACAGTAACGCTAACCATCCGGGCAATCGCAACAAAATATCTAACTGAGCAAAATGCAAAAAGAGTACTGATGAAAGAATTTTTAATAGGTCTTATAAACGGGGTAATTTTATCTACCATTTCACTCGTAGTATTAGCAATAAGATTTCACAATTTCAAAGTGGAGATGATTTTTGTGGTCTCCATGATTATGATGTCAATTATTGCAACGTTCATCGGAACTTTCATTCCTATAATGCTTCACCGTTTAGAGTCTGACCCTGCAGTTTCTTCTTCAATCCTAACATCGGCAACAACTGATATTCTCTCAGCTCTGATGTTTCTTGGTTTAGCTACGATCTTTTTATTAAACAGCTGATACTATCTATAGCTATACCGCGATTTATTCCATAGCTGTACGAACATTCATTTTTAAAGGTAAACTGTACAGCGAATGGTGTCATTCCAGTGCTTGACACTGGAATCTAGCCTTTTCATAATCATCAAAATGTTGTATTTTTACATAAAATGGCTACTTTTATGCTTACCAACTTAATAAAATTCCTGGATCCCAGTGTCTGGGCACTGGGATGACACCCTCCTGATAGACAATGTTCGTACATCTGTAGATTTATTCGCGGTATAGATTCTGCTAACAAGTAGCGGAATGACGGTTTTTCAAATTGTCGTAAGTCAGTTTAGCTATAATATCAAGTTTCACAACTTTACCAACTATTTCTTTCTATTAAATAAGAATAAATTACCTATACAAAAATAGATTGGCAATATTTCAAGTCTACCAAGCAGCATCAAAAACGACAAAAATAATTTTACTTCATTACTGAAAGAAGAATAGTTACCTGAAGGGCCTATTAAATTACTAAATCCCGGGCCAGAATTTGTAAGCGTTGCAGAGACTGAACTGATGCTAGTTATAAAGTCTGCATTGCTTAAGTAAGACATCACTATTGATGAAATGGTAAACGTTAACATGAAAATTGCAAAAAATATAAAGACAGAGTGAACTTCATCATTCTCCAGGGTTTTTCCGTTGAATTTTACCCTATTACCTGCACCTGGGTTTAATAAAAGGCGAAAGTGATTTCCTATAGACTTTAGAAAAATGATCAAACGAAAGATTTTGATGCCACCACTTGAAGAACCACTACATCCACCAACAAAGGTTAGAAAAAAAGCTAAGACTGAAATGAAGCTCCAATCTGTATGATTACAGATTGCATAACCAGTTGACGTAATTAAAGAGGTGATGGTAAACGTGCTGTATCTAAATGATAATGACACTCCTAAATCAACATTTTGATACAACCAAAAACAAGCAAATAAAGATGAAACAATAGCTATCTTAACAAAGTAAGAGACCTGTTCATCATAGCAAATGTCTAACCGTCTTATGATTTTTAAATAGCTAAAAAAAGGCAGAGAACCCAAAATCATAAAAATGATCGTTATGACTTCTAACATAGGGTTATTGTAGTGCCCTATAGAATCATTATAGTTAGCAAATCCACCAGTTGATACAGCGGACATTCCGTGACATATTGCGTCAAATAGTGGCATGCCAGCCAGATAATAGGAAAATATACATAACAAAATTAGGCCATAATATATTGCTGTAATATGAATTACTACGCTTCGCGTGTTCGGCAACTTCCTTTTTGTAGCATCTGAATATTCAGAATAAAGTAAATTATTTAGGCTGAGAATCTTAAACATAGGAAAAACTGCAATTCCTAAAGTGATTACACCAAAACCCCCCATGCCATGTAGCATTGCTCTCCATAGCAGTATTCCTGGAGATTGTTTTTCAATATCATTAAATATAGTTGCCCCTGTGGTTGTGATGCCAGATATCGTTTCAAATAATGCATCAACATAGCTCAGATTGTCAAAATAGAAAGGAATAGCTGCAAACAAAGACAAGGCAATCCAGGTGCAACTAGTAATTGCAAAAATTGCCGGCATGCCATTTAATTTACCGAGTAAAATAAAAATTACGCCAGATGTGCAGGTAATTATGAATCCAGCGAGAAAATTTTTCCATTCGTAGCTGAGACATTTATTAGTAATAGCAGGAATAAGCATTGCTAAGCTAAATAACAATAGGAATATTCCCACAATAAATACAATTGAACGTAAAGTTTGTAAACGTTGATGATTTTTCATAGAGTTATTTCCTCGCTATACAAAGCCATAAAAGCTACTCTAACGTCAAGCATTTTGTTGGCCTTTATTAACAGTTATTAACAATATACTTTACTTACTTGTAAATATATATGATAATTAAACTTTATAGAAAATAGAGGTAAAATATGACTGAATTAACTGACATACAACAAAAAATTCAAACTTCATTAATTACAGCAATCAGCGAGAATAACCTTAAAATGGTCCAGGAAATATTCAACAGTAATGAAAATGATGATATACAAGCAGCTTTGAGACACGAGGGAGCTCCGACTAGTGAAAAAGATATCATTTTATATTTTGCTATTACTCGCCTTAACGATATAGTTGAAGATAAAGAAAAATTTGAAAAAAGCGTAAAGATCATTGAACTAATTTGGCAGAAAACTAATCAAAAAATTCGTGATTCTGTGTGTGATCATGCAATAGAGAGTTTTGAAAACTCTCTAAGAGAAACTGTCCTTAGTGACATACCTGCTCTTGAAACAGTTATTCAAGAAATGGAAGAGCACAAGAGGGTAATGGATCTTAGTTCAATACTAAGAGATGCAATAAAAAGTCTTAATGTTAATCAAGTTGAAGCAGCATTAGAGAATTGTGGTGAAAATGTACAAAGTGTTTTAGATCGAATAGTATATTGGGTTGATGGAGACGTAGATGCCTTTTTAGTTTATCCTCTGGAAGTTAAATATAGTAAAGAATTGAACCAAGAAGATGTGGAAAAGATAAAAGAAATCTTTGAATTAATGTTTAATGCTGCTTCTCCACAGCTCCTTGGGTATGAGCACCGTGGAAATAACTATGTAATGAGTAAACTTGTAAAGGCACAAAAACGTTTTGCTAAAATACCTGGAGTAGGTGAGCAATGCTTTCAAGATTTGATTCAAAAATTTGAGGAAAAACTTAGTAAAGATACACTAGATAATGCCAAGGCTGATGATCAGATAGCATGGGATAAAGAGTATGCGACTCGATTTTCACAAGAAATCAATCATGATCTGTTTGAGAATGATGAACTTAATGCTTGTATAGATGACACTGATCTAGGTCAAAACCCAGTAATTAACACCGCAAACCCTGAATTAACAAATGAAGCAGATAACAAAACCCCAGAAAAGAACGATACAAACTTCTGGAGTGAACACAAAGGGAAGATTGCTCTAGGTGTTACTGGACTATGCGTAGCTGGTGCTGTTGCAGCCTATGTGCTAGCGTATCCTGTAGTTGCACTGGCTTTAACAGTTTTGGCAGCAGTTATATTAATGGGTGCTGGTATTGCTAAGTTTTGTGAGAAATCAGAAAGCCCAAATACGAAAAGCTCGGACCCAGATCTTTCTCAGTGTTGCAACAAAACAAGAACTGCCTAATTAGTAATCCATTGTCATCCCAGCGCGCTGCGCTGGGGTCTGACTACGCTAGACAAAGAATATGTATCCGTTCAGGAAAGCGACAAAATAAGGTAGACAAGGTAGTATAAAAAGATAACCATAAAAGTGAGTTTACAACAAATGGTGTCATGCCAGTGCGTGACACTGGCATCCAGTTGAGCTATTTCAACAAAAATACTGCATTTGAGGTGAACTTTTTTCTCACCAGGACCATTATCTATTACACTTATTTACGAGTATAATAATTAAAGTCTGGATCCCAGTGTTACGCACTGGGATGACAAAAAAAGGAGGCTGCTTGGATGACAGGAGAAGGAAGTGTTGCCGTCACGTTATATCATAAACCTTTGCTGAAGCTTTCTTTATATATTCACTTGAAAGTGGGATTAGACCAAGCCTAGATAGGTACCCATCTTCAATGCCGATCGAATCTATAATTTCTTTTATGAATTCTCTTAATCCATCAACAGTATCCAGGTGTTCTTTCTTTATATAAAGGTATAGAGGTCTTGCTAATATATATTTTCCCGATGATATATTTTCGTAAGTTGGCTCAATTCCTGCAATTGTGCTCCCTTGTATTTTATCTTGATTCCTCATTAAAAAGCTAAAACTAAATATCCCTAAAGCGTTCTTGTTACTTTTCAATTTTTGTATTATTATGTTTTCATTAATTCCAACTTCTATATACCTTCCGTCATCCCTTATATTACCACATGCTTTCTTTCTTTCTTCCTGATCTTTATAATTCTCTTTGAAAATTCTCGAGTTCATGCATGAATATTGATTGAACATAATAGAATTAACCAAAGTTTCGTATGTGCCTGTATTTTGATGTGGACCATAAATTTCAATTTCTGTTTTTGGTAAGGCTTGATTTACATCAGACCAAAACTTCTTATTATTTTTTACTAATTTATCATTTTCTTGAGAATATGCAGATAAAGTTTCAAATAAGTCCTTTTTTGTGAAATCAAATCTATGGCTTTGATTTGAATTTGCAATGACAATTCCATCATAGCCAATGATGATCTCTATCACTTCATTAATTTTATTTCTTTTACATAGTTCTCTTTCTACTTCCTTCATAGGGCGAGATGAAGTGGTGATGTCTGGCGTGTCTTCCCCTATTCCTGAGCAAAACATTTTGAACCCTGATCCACTTCCTATCGATTCCACAACTGGAGTCTTAAAAGAGAATACACGATTGAACTCCTCGGCTACAAATGAGATAAAAGGAAAAACGGTTGAAGATCCAACAATTCTGATGTATTTCCTGGCATCAGCATTTGACAGCGGCGTGAATAATACGAATACAAAAATCAGGAGAAAGTTTCTAAGCATTATTTTTAGTTAAGAACATAAATCTAATTATTGTAATAAAAAATCAAACTGAAAAGCTTTAATTTTCTCTTGTGATTGACCTATAGCTAATCCAATTGACCGCTATTTCAATTGCATGAACATTGTAACAATGGTGTCTGCAAGCAGCTTACTGTACGAACATTGTGATTTGAGAGCAATTTCCACTAGGAGGATGTCATCCCAGTGCCCAGACACTGGGATCCAGTTCTTATTACCTGGTGTAAAGTTAAGTTTTCTGGATTCCAGACTGGAATGACATCATTTACCATGTACAATTTGTTAGTTAATAATCCATTGTCATCCCAGCGTCATGCGCATAATTGTATGAACATTGTGATTTGATACAAGCTACTTGCATGACAAAAGCTACAGTTTACATTTAAATTTTATTTTATATTATTGTAAGTATTACACAACTTTAAGGGGCAATTATGGCAGTTATGCCAGATAAATGGATCAGAGAAAAAGCTGAAAATTTTGGAATGATAGAGCCTTTTGTGGATCACAAAAGCAGCAAAGGTGTTATATCTTTCGGACTATCGTCTTATGGGTATGATGCAAGAGTGGATAATAAATTTAAAATTTTTACTAACGTTAATTCAGCCATCGTGGACCCTAAAAATTTCTCTGAGAATAGTTTTATAGATAAAGAAACAGACGTATGCATAATTCCACCAAATAGCTTTGTGCTTGCAAGCACAGTGGAATATTTTCGTATACCAAGAAATGTACTGGTCATTTGTGTTGGTAAATCAACTTACGCAAGGTGTGGAATTATAGTAAACGTTACTCCCTTAGAACCTGGATGGGAAGGTCATGTCACACTCGAATTCTCAAACACCACCCCACTTCCTGCAAAAATTTACGCTAATGAAGGCGCATGCCAATTCGTATTTTTAAGCGGCGAAAGTGAGTGTGAAAAATCATATGATGATATGAAAGGAAAATATATGAATCAGCATGGTATCACTTTGCCGCTGGTAAAGTGATTACTTTAGGTAAAGCAAGATATTGTGCTATTGTACTGAAGATTACTAAGATAAGTTTTAACTAATTTGTCGCATTCTTTATCACCTAAAACTGCACGTGCAGAGTGGTTTTTAAATGACTCTACATAGCTTGAAAAGAAATTTGTAGAAGGATTACTTAAAGCTTCTGCAACTTCTTTTTTTTCTTTATCATTGGAAAGCTGATTAAATAGTTCTTCTCCCTTTTTTTGCAGCTCATTTTCAAATTCCTGCTTTATAGTATTCTTATCTGCTTTTTGCAAGAAGGAAAACTCTTCAAAAATGTACAAGGAAGAGACAATACTGTTGAAGGTACCAGTAAAACATGCACTTGAACCACGACCACCACGCACTCCGTATTCTGTTTGCGATTCTACTAAATGTTTAACCAGTTGATATTTTCTCTGTGATATGCGGGTATTAATATCTATATTATGATCAGCATTTGCTCTAGTTTGATCGTTGCAATCCTTCCAAGCTAAATTTAAAACTTGCTTCAATGTTAACCCGCTTCCACTATGTGTATCAGGGTTATTTTTTATACGCTCCAAGCACTCAAGTGCATGTTTTTTCTCATCTTCTCTAAGTTGATCTTTATCTGCAGCTTTTTGTGTGCCATTTGCTATGCACTCTAACTGATCAATAAATCCTTCTATTTCCTCTATAAACTTATCATCAACATCAGGCTCGCCATAGTTTTCTTTTAGCTTTTGAACGTTAATATTAATTGCATCATTTACATTAGTATCATGCGTTGTTTGTGGGATACGTGCTGCCTCCATAAATGCTTCAGTTCTTTTGCCTCCTGCAAAAAGATATAGCTTACTCAATACCTTGGCGATTAAGAAAAACACCAGGGGAGGAATAAAAAATATTATAAAAAGTACTACAAATAAACCTGTGATTAGCCACCTTACAGGAGCTAGCAGAATTTCTTTTGCTTTTTTTAATTTTGACGGTCTTTGTATGTTGTCTGGTGTATTTACTACTGCTGGCATAATTAGTTTAAGTTAGTATCAATATTTTTAATATACTATATTTTTTCTTATTTTGTCAACTCAAATTTCTACTTCCGCACTTTTTCATTGTTGCTTACAATAATTATAGCTACACGATTTACTCATGTGCTTTTCTTAATTAAAAACTTCAACTATTCATTGTAAGCTATTGAATTTCCTACTATTTAGTGGCAAATTGTCATCCAAGTGGCTGTAAAACGACAAATTCGTCATTCCGCTACTAGTTAGTGGAATCTATACCGCGAATGAATCGCGGTATGACGGTTCGCGGCGGCATAACGATAAGCTCGTCATCCCGCTACTAGTTAGCGGAATCTATGCTAAGAGATACCGCGAATGAATCGCGGTATGACGGTTCGTGGCGGCATGACGTAGAGCCTACATTAACTATAGAAACAAAAAGGAGGATTATCATGTCTACAATAGTTTTATCATCAATTTTTGGTCAAGCAGGCAGCATTTTTGGTCCAATTGGCCAGATTATCGGCTCAGAACTCGGTGCTCTTCTTGGTGCGCAGCTTGATGGTGCGATGTTTAGCCTTGATGCTGAGCAGAAAGTAACGCATGGTGCGAGACTAAAAAATCTGCAAGTTCAAACCTCAACCTATGGAAGGACGATACCAATTATCTATGGCACTGCTCGCATTGCAGGGAACATTATTTGGTCACAGCCAATAAAAGAAGAGGCGATAACCACCAAAAGCAAAATTGGAAGAGGTATGAATGTTGAGTATAATTACTATGCAACGCTTGCAATTGCGATCTGCAAGGGGAAAGTAGAAAAATTAAACAGAATCTGGGCAGATACAACATCACTTAGCTTTGATGAAATAGATTATACTTTTTACCGCGGTACAGAAGACCAAAATCCTGATCCATTTATGTCGTCAATCGAAGGTGTGCCGGCTTATAGGGGAATATCTTACATAGTCATCAAGAATTTTCCTTTAGCAGACTATAATAACCGCGTTCCGGTATTCACATTTGAAGTGCAGACTATATTAAAGCCTAGCGGATTTTCAGTAGTAGAAAATATTCAGAATATCAATATAATACCAGGCTCAGGAGAGTTTGTATATGATACAAAAATACAGAAGAAAATCGCGCAAGAGAAAATAAGCAGCAACCAATATATCCCATATGGGCTGGTACAAAGGGTAAATCATAACAACCACACTAAAAAGAGCGATGCAGTGCTTTCTTTGGATCAATTAAAGGGAGATTTACCAAATGTTGAGTGGGTATCGGTAGTAGTCAATTGGTTTGTGAATGATCTGTGAACATTAAAGATTGTAAAATATACCCTGCAGTTGAATTTCAAGATGATTCCGCAATATTACCTGATGATTGGCAAGTAGGAAGTAGTACCAGAGATGATGCTCAGCTAATTTCAAAAGACGATAATGGAAACCCAAGATATGGTGGCACAGTTAGTGATTCAGCGCTAATAAGATATATAGAAGAGCTACACAGCAGAGGCTACAAGGTGATGCTCTATCCGATGCCCTTACTTGATACAAAGAACAAAGAGTGGCGAGAAAGATTGAGCGGGACTCCTGGGGATATAAGTGATTTTTTTAAGAATCAGTACAACAAATTTATAGAGCATTATGCAAGCATTGCCAAACAAACTAAAGTGGAAGGGTTTATCATTGGTTCTGAATTTGTTGAACTTACCAAAATCAGAGATGAAAAAGGTAATTACCCTGCAGTGGCAGAGCTAGTTAAGCTTGCAAAGCAGATAAAACTTGATCTTGGAAAAGAAGTAACAGTAACTTACGCTGCGGATTGGAGCGAATACCACTCATATGATGGTTGGTATAATATGGATGAACTGTGGTCTTCACAGTACATCGACGTTGTTGGCATAGATGCTTATTTTCCACTGACTGATGGTCCAGAGCCTCCTTTTGGCTATTCTGCGGAAGATGTAATGGGTGGTTGGAGCAGTGGAGTGGGGTATGATTATTTCTATGATTACTCAAAAAGTGAGCCTGAAAAAGTAAAGTATAACGACAGCAGGTATGCGTGGAAAAATATAGAGAAATGGTGGAGTGAAACTCACATAAACCCCGGTGGTAGTAAAACAAAATGGCAACCAAAAATGAAAAAAATATGGTTTACTGAATATGGATTTCCCATTATGAACGGCTGCACTAATGAGCCAAATGTGTTTGTTGACAAAGGCAGCATAGAGAGCAAATATCCACGATATTCAAACGGAGAGGTGAGCTTTCTTTCACAAAAAATTGCAATTGAAGGAACGCTAAAGAAGTGGCAAAGCTCAGAAATGGTAGAAAAAATGTTTCTCTGGGCATGGGATGCAAGGCCATTTCCTTACTTTCCCAATTTGTGTGATGTGTGGACTGACTGCCATAATTGGCAGACAGGACATTGGATTCAGGGAAAGCTTTCACAGCTTAATATTTCCGATGTTTTATTGGATCTATTACAAAAAACAGGTTTAAAAAGCAATCAGTTCGATACAGGTGGCGTCAAAGGGTTATTGTCTGGATATGTAATAAATGACCAGCAACCCGTACGTTCAATTATTAAAATGCTGCAAAGTTGCTATTTTTTTGATGTGGTTGAGCAGGGCTCTAAACTGAAATTTGTCCAAAAGGGCAGGGGAGTTACAACTGTAATGCCAATTGGTGAAACGGTTTTCAGTAACAATTCAAAACTTGTTAATATTAGTCAACTGGATTTAAACAATAAAGTTAACGTCGTTTATTTTAATCGCAATTTTGGCTATCCAATTGATGTTAAATATGCTGAGTTGCCAAAGCAAGGCACTGCTGCAACAGTTGAAATACCGCTCATTATGGAGGAGGGAGAGGCGCAAAATATAGCTGAGGTTTTACTTTATTCTTCGTGGCAAGAGAGAAATATATACAATTTCAAGCTGCCGATAAAATATGCGTGGCTTGCGCCAAGTGATGTCATAACGATTTTAGACGGTGAGAAAAAGCATACGGTGAGAATTATAAAAACAAAATTTGAAAGCATGTCCATTCAAGTAAGTGGTGTTGGTTATGACAGCTCCATATATAAGCTTTCTTTTCCTTCAACAAGGTCTCTTATGCTGAAGGAATACCCTCCTTCTCATATCAGCAAAACCATCGTAGAAATGATAGATTTACCGCATGTTAAAGGTAATATTGCAATCTTTACTTTAATTGGTGAGGAAAGGAATTGGAAGGGAGCAACGCTCTTTATTTCGTACAACGATAAGGATTATAAGCCTATCGCAAGCACAAATAAACAGTCTACTTACGGATATGTAATGGAATCTACCGATGAGGGGCTTGTAATAGTATTACGTTTTGGTAAGCTGCTAGGAATTATCGATTCAAATTCAGCATTAATCGGAAAAGAGATAGTGAAATTCCAGAGTACTAAACTCATAGATAAAAATAAATATAAGCTTAGCAACCTAATTAGAGGGCAAGAAGGTACTAAAGAGTATGAGCATACAGGAGGTGAGAAATTTACCTTACTTGATGATTCAATAATTTCTTTTGAAGTGCAATCAGGGAGAAAATTTTACCTCAAAGCAGTGACTTATGGTGATTCGTTGGATAACACGGAAGCAAAGGTCCTGAACAATTGATGCTCAGTATTTAAACTTAAACCTGAATAATTGAAGATAAGATATTGAAATTCAGGCTTTTTATGATTTTAGCTTAAGATTCCAGTGTCAAAGCACATAACTGTACGAACATTGTGATTTGAATCCACTAGGAGGGTGTCATTCCAGTCTGGAATCCAGCTTTTTCATAATCATCAAAACGTTGTATAAAACGGCTACTTTTATGCTTACCAACTTAATAAAATTCCTGGATCCAAGTAGTCAAGGCACTGGGATGACAAAGGAGGACAGTGTCCGCTACTCGAATGACATCGTTTACTATGTAACATTGTACTTATACTAATGAAAAAAATATATTATAATCAAGTATATTTAATCCAGTAAATCATTAAGTGAAAACAGCTCTTTCGCAAAATATCATCTCTCTTATTATGATATTGTCTGTAGCAATTGTCGATATGGCAACTGACCTATACTCAGTTGCACTACCAAGCATTGCCAATTATTTTAAAGTAGAAGGCAGTGTAGTGCAGCTTACAATTAGCTTGAATCTAGTTGGATTTGCAGTATCTGGATTAATTTATGGTCCATTATCGGACCATTATGGTAGGCGTCCAATGATGCTGATTGGTATGACAATTTTTACTTTAGCAAGTATCATGTGTTATATAGCCGACAGTATTGCGCTCTTGATACTAATTCGCTTCATACAAGGAGCAGGGGCAGGTGTTGCAGGTGTTGTTGGGTATGCAGCAATAAGGGATATGTACTCGGGTAGTGAATACTCGAGAGTAATTTCAAAGTTAAATATGGTAGTGGCACTCTCACCTGGAATAGCTCCAGTGGTGGGCGGTTATATAATTTCACATGGGTATAGTTGGAAATTTTTGTTTTTTATTATATCACTTGCGGCAATTGCTATGCTTATTTTTATTTACTTTAAGTTACAAGAAACACTCATTGTGAATAAAAATGAAACCAGTATAACTAACATAACTACTAATATCTTCAAGCAATACATATCAATATTTAGAAATTATCGTTTCCTTGGGTTTTCAGCCATTCATGGATTAACTTTCATGTGGCTTTGGGCATATGTTGCTAACTACCCGTTCATATTTGAATCAATGGGCATTGAAGTACAGTATTTTGGCTACCTCATATCGATCATAGTCATATTTTACATAATTGGAACTTTAATTAATAGAAGGTATGTACCAAAAGTAGGGGTTAGCAAAATGCTAATAATAGGTTTGGTGTTACCGATAATATCCGATAGTTTATTGGTATATTTTTATTTCGCGGACAAGTTAAATATATTAATTCTTCAAGTTGCCTGGATTCCAGCCAATATTGGGCTTGCATTAGTAATCAGCAATAACGTAACTTCTGCTTTAGAAACGATCAAAGGTATAGGGCTTGGTAGTGCAGTCCTCTCATTCTGCAATATGATGTTTGGGGCTATTGGAATATATATAGTAGGAAAATTTTTTCGCTATGGCATTTTACCAAATTTACTATTAACAATAATATGCTCTACAATTGCAATTCTTATGTACAGCCTGCTCAAATATACTGAAAAACATGGGCATTATTTGCGTGATCCAGGAACATAAAGGTCATAGATTATTAACGGCTTTGCCGTGATAATATAATTTTACAGGAGGTGTGGGATGAGTGATGTAAATGAAGATATAGTAACAGATAATTTTGGAAATACTCCTTTACATTGGTCTGCTCTAAATGGCGAAAAAGATGTAGTAAAAGCCCTATTGGATAAAGGGGCAAATGTTAATGCAAAAAATAATAGTGGATGTACTCCTTTACATTGGGCTGCTGAATATGGCAAAAAAGATGTAGTAAAAGCCCTATTGGATGAAGGGGCAAATGTTAATGCAAAAGATAATTCTGGAAAAACTCCTTTACATGAGGCTGCTCTAACTGGCAAAAAAGATGTAGTAAAAGCCCTATTGGATAAAGGGGCAAATGTTAATGCACAAAATGATGAAGGAAAGACTCCTTCCAATTTAGCCACTGATGAAGGAATACAAGATCTATTGCAAAGCGTAAAAAAGGCCAATGATAAACTGCTTAAGGCTGCTGAAAACGGTAATATTGATGATGTAAAAAATCTGTTGGGTAAAGAAGGAAAAGCACAGGTTAATGCAACAGGTGATTCTGAAAATACTCCTTTACATTTGGCTGTTGAAAAGAATGACAAAGAGGTAGTAGAAGCCCTACTGAAAGTAAATGGGATCAATGTTAATGCACAAAATAAGGGTGGATGGACTCCTTTACATTTTGCCGTTTTCAATGGCCATCAAGAGGTAGTAGCAGCCCTACTGAAAGTAAATGGGATCAATGTTAATGCACAAAATAAGGGTGGACGGACTCCTTTACATTTTGCTGCTCTAAATGGCTATAAAGATGTAGTAAAAGCCCTATTGGATGAAGGGGCAAATGTTGATGCACAAAATAAGTATGGATGGACTCCTTTACATTTTGCCGTTTTCAATGGCTATAAAGAGGTAGTAGAAGCCCTACTGAAAGTAAATGGGATCAATGTTAATGCACAAAATAAGGGTGGATGGACTCCTTTACATTTTGCTGCTGGAAATGGCGAAAAAGATGTAGTAAAAGCCCTATTGGATAAAGGGGCAAATGTTAATGCACAAAATGATAAAGAAGAGACTCCTTTACATTTTGCTGCTCGAAATAACAACAAAGAGGTAGTAGACGCTCTAATAAAAGCAGGAGCAAATATTAATGTAAAAGATAAAGATGAAAAAACTCCTTTCGATTTAACTACTAACGAAGAAATAAAAACTCTATTTCAAAAAGCCGCAGAAAGCCCTGATGCTGGTTTAATTGATGAGCCATCGACGGATAGTAAAGGGGTTCAAGAAGAAGATGCTGGTACAGAAAAGAAAGAAAAGCAAGAAGGTGATGCTAAATCAGAATCAGACATTGCAGAAAAAGGAACTGGTGTAAGCAATGGTAGTCAACCTACAGGACCTACACAAAATAATGGAGGACAACCCACCACCAGTGCAGGACAAGGAACTGGTGTAAGCAACGGTAGTCAACCTACAGGACCTACACAAAATAATGGAGGACAACCCGCCACCAGTGCAGAAAAAGGAACTGATGTAGCAACCGGAAGTGCACAGCCTATTGCTCCCATAGAACCTGCACAAACAGAAGAACAGCCGAGCTCTTTTTTTGGTAGTTTGTTTAGTATACTTATGAAGCCTTTTTCATTAATTGCATCATTTTTTGGTGGGGTTTTTTCATGGTTGTTTGGGTCTGATGAGCCAATACAATCATCATCTGAATCTGACCAACCAGTTGTGTTAGAACCACCGAATAGTTCAGGAGACCATGACATAATATAGCTAAAGGTTTACTAGATTCCAGCGTCACGCGCTGGAATGACATGGTGGGATGCATCCAAGTAGCTGACACTGGTTTCCATCCAAGAGGGCAGTGCCCAGGCACTGGTTCCTTTATGACGGTGTCATCCCAGTACCTTCTCCTGTCATCCCAGTGCGTGACACTGGGATCTCATTTTACTTTATGATGATGTCATGAAAGTAGCTGACATTGGGATCCAGAAGACTTAATTTCAACCAAATAATAAAGGCTAGATCCCAGTACCTTCTCCTGTCATCCCAGTGCGTGACACTGGGATCTCATTTTACTTTATGATGATGTCATGAAAGTAGCTGGCACTGGAATGACAGCAGTCCTACGTCATACCGCCGCGGTATCTCTTAGCATAGATCCCGCTAACAAGTAGCGGGATGACGGTTGTCGGTGAACCTAAGTTACTTTAGCTACAAACGTTAAGAAATTTACCAAACGAAAAAAAAGGCAAAAGAAGCCCTAGTCATTGTCTACTTTCAGTATTGGCGTTTTTTAAGTCTTAAACACTGCAATTTAGCTGCTTTTAAATGCAACTCACCTTTGTTTAAATGTTTAAGAAATTTACTAAGCAGAAAAAAAGGCAAAGAAATCCCGTGTTAGCTAGTTGTCACTCTCTAATCCTGCAAATTGGCGTACTATACTGTCTTAAACGACTTATAAGCGCGTTTCAGCTTGTGTAGGTAAAAACCTAGAAATGTTGTGAAGACATAAGGTGCACATAGTGCAAAAAATTAAAAATAAGACGCCAACTACGTTGTTTTCTTGCTGTTTAATCTGCACAGATGAAGAATAACTGAATACCTTCAGTTTCATGATAAAGGGGCTGGCAGAGTTTGTCAAGTGGTTTCTATTGAATATATACAGTGGAATGATAAAATTCACACACACATTTTACTACGTGATCAGCGCTGATATTAAAATGCTCATAAAGTGTTTTATAAGGTGCTGATTCTCCAAAGCTTTTCATGCCAATAAATATACCGTTTGAACCTATATATTTATGCCAACCCATTTCACTTCCAGCTTCAATTGCAACTTTGATGCTGTCATTATTTAATATTGCCGCTTTATATTCATCACTTTGCTCATCAAAAAGTCTCCAGCATGGCATAGAAACAACCCTTGTACCTATACCCTTTTCCTGCAATTTCTCCCTTGCTTCAACTGCAATTTCAACCTCGGACCCCGTAGCAAATATTGTCACTTTTAATTCTTTTGAACATTCACACAAAACATATGCACCAAACTTCGATAGATTAGCAGATTGATCAATATCAAAATAGAATTTGCGCATGTAACTTACGTTTTGCCTTGAGAGCGCAAACAGTGCAGGTGATTCTTTTTTTTCGAGTGCAATGCTAACACACTCTAGAGTTTCAACTGCATCGGCTGGCCTAAAAACATATAGATTTGGTATAGCACGAAGAGAGGCTAAATGCTCTATTGGTTGGTGAGTTGGGCCATCTTCTCCCACTCCAATTGAGTCATGAGTCATCACATAGATAACCTGCTGTTTCATCAAAGCTGAAAGACGTATAGCAGGACGACAGTAGTCGGAAAATACCAAAAAAGTGCCACCATAAGGAAGAATCGCGCCGTGAAGTGCCATACCATTCATACATGCTGCCATAGCGTGTTCTCTCACTCCATAGTGGACATAAGAACCACTATAATTATTACTATCTATTACCTGCATGTGCTTATATTTAGTGCAATTTGACCCAGTAAGATCAGCAGAACCGCCGATTAATTCCGGCATATGTTGTGTTAAAAGTTCCATTACCATGCCGAAAGAAGAACGTGTAGCTTCGTTTGGCATTGTCTCGTGTATTTGTTTCTTCAAGTTAGCCAAAACATTATCGATATTGTCTGTTAGACGTTTATCTAGCCGTCTTTGAAGTTCTTTATTTTCACTGGATTCCAGTGTCAAGCACTGGAATGACACCGAATTGCTGTTATCTGGCAGACGCTCATCTAGTCGCCTTTGAAGTTCTGCATGATATCCTGTCATCCCAGCATTCTCTTCTGTCATCCCAGCATTCTCTTCTGTCATCCCAGCATTCTCTTCTGTCATCCCAGTGCTTGACACTGGGATCCATTCTTTTTCTTCTTCACTGGTCACATGCTGGAATGACAATGAATTGTAATTTTGCCTTGCTCTCTCAACAGTTTTCTTCCAGGCGTTTTTCACATCTTCTGGCACATGGAATGGCTCGTAATTCCAGTTTAATTTCTCTCTCATCTGTTTGATGTCTTCCTCCGAAAAAGCACCACTGTGAGCAGAGGATGTGCCAGCACGGCTTGAAAATTTTCCGATAATAGTTTTGCAGCAGATCATTGTAGGTTTATCAGACTTTTTTGCTTGCTCTATTGCAAGGGATATGGCATCAAAATCATGGCCATCAATTTTGTCAACATTCCATCCATACGCTAAGAAGCGTTTCTCTACATCATCAGAGCAGGAAAGGCAAGTAGCGCCATCTATAGAGATATCATTATCATCAAAAAGGGCTATTAATTTATTCAATTTAAGATGCCCAGCAAGTGATGCTGCTTCATGGCTTATTCCTTCCATAAGACAGCCATCCCCTAGCATTACGTAAGTGTAGTGATTGATTCTGAATTGCTTTTTAAGGATTGATTCAGCAAGTGCCATGCCAACAGCAGCGGCAAACCCCTGACCGAGCGGGCCTGTTGTTGCCTCTACCCCGGAAGTCAAGCCAAACTCTGGATGACCTGGGGTCTTGGATCCCATTTGCCTAAAGTTTTTTAGCTCATCTATGCTAGTATAACCTGTCAAATATAATATTGAGTATAGTAACATTGACCCATGACCGTTTGATAAAACAAAGCGATCTCTATTGAACCATTTAGAATCATCAGGATTATGATTCAGATATTTAGCAAACAAAACAGTTGCAACATCTGCCATGCCAAGTGGCATACCTGGGTGTCCAGAGTTTGCTTTTTGTACTGCATCAATTGATAAAAAACGGATGGCGTTTGCCATAGATTCCAAATGTGAATGATTCATGTGTTAATAGAAAAACTTAAAAATGAAGTATAAAAGATTATATCAGCAAAAACAAGTTGACACTGAATGCTAAAATCCTTAATAATCTAAAGTTAAATCGTGAGAGTTTTTATATGACAACTGTTATCACTAGAAAGTATAGGATTAGCCGTAGACTTGGTGTAAATTTATGGGGTAGAGCTAAAGACCCAGTAAACAAAAGGAAATACCCTCCAGGTCAACATGGTATTCTTGGATTCAAGAAGTTATCCGACTTTGGTAAGCAGTTTGCTGCGCATAAGAAATTTAAGTTTTACTATGCGATTTCAAGTAAGCAGCTCAGACGTACATTTTTAGATGCTTATAACAGAAGGGGTTATACGGCTGATAATTTTATCGGTATTTTAGAATCAAGGCTCAGTTCTGTTTTATACCACTCTGGTCTTGTGCCAACAATTTATGCAGCGAAGCAGCTCATATCTCATAAGCACGTTACAGTTAATGATAAGGTGGTCAACATATCGAGTTATCGAGTGAAACCAGGTGATATAATAAAAATAAGAGAAAGGGCAGCAAAAATCCCTGTAGTAGTAGAGGCTGAACAAAAACAAGAGCGCAAGGCTCCGGATTATTTAGAGACAGATAGTAAAGAGCATTCAGTGAAGTATTTGAGGTCACCTCAATATTCTGAGGTTCCTTATTCAGCAGACATGGAAGTCAATTTAGTAGTAGAGTTTTACTCTAGATAGATAAAAAAAAGCCCGTGTGGCGGAATCGGTAGACGCAGCGGACTTAAAATCCGTGGGTTTTGCGACCTTGGGAGTTCAAGTCTCCCCATGGGCACCAATTTAACTTAGCAGATAAATACAAAAAAGTATGAAATGGCTTGATATAGAAGATATTGTAGAAGCTCTAGAGGAAAAATTTCCAGATGAGAATATAATTAATATCAGATTCACTGAGCTTAAAAAAAAGGTCTTGAGTTTAGAGGAATTTGATGATGATGAAAAACGCTGTAACGAGAAAATACTCGAAGCCATTCAAGCAGCTTGGATTGAGGAAAGATCTTAACAAATAAGAAATAACTATCGCTATTAAAAGTTAGCGCGTGACGCTGGAATCCAGAAAAAAAAGAAAAATGGATCCCAGTATCAAGTACTGGGATGACAACAAAAAAGAAGGAGTCTAAAATTCGGACACCGTATATCATTCATTTTAGACAATACTGTACTTTTTAAATCTAATTTAAAATTCACTCAGGTTAATAATAATTTAACTAATTACAATTAAAACAGCTAGAAGGTTAATTATGAGGCAAAGATGGCAGCACAAAAATTTTTGGATGGAACGTGATTACGACTTGCCTGACAAGTGCTACGTTGAGATAAATTTTACATAAAAATACTGCTTTTTACGGTGTGAGGCTAGAGGTTTGTAAAGTAGTTAGAAGGTTGTCATCCCAGTGTTAGCTACTTGGATTTGGCACTGAGGAAATCCAATGTAGTAGTAAACCTTACTTATTTAGTTATACTAGAAACAAAACAGAAAAATGCTCAAACGTAGCGGTCCAAAAAAATTAAAGTCTATAATTGAAAATTACGCATTAAAATGCATGAAAAATAAGATTAGCAAAAATGAAATACGTCTGATTTTAAACTGGCGAAATATAGTAGGGAAAGAAATAGCAGAGTGTACAAAACCGAAAAAGATCTCATATGCACAGAATGTAAATTCTGGTGTATTGCATCTAGTAGTAACAAATGGCAGTAAAGCATTAGAAATTCAGCATATGATTTCTCTTATAATAGAAAAAATTACGATATTTTTTGGCTACAAAGCAGTATATGGTATAAAAATTAAGCAAGAGAGTATTGACTATTTGACTATATAAGGTAATCTAAGTACATAGAATAATTTGGTATATTGAAGTGAGTAGAGTTTGTGAATTAACAAATAGAAAAAAATCTTTTGGTAATAAGGTATCACATTCGAATCGTAAAACAAAGCGTACCTTTCTTTTAAATTTACATAAGGTTACGTTGACAAGTGATATATTGAATAAAAAGTTTAGATTTCGTGTGGCAACAAGAACTTTGAGAACTATAGATTACAAAGGTGATTTAGATGCTTTTTTGCTCAACACAAGAACGATTAAACTAAGTGAAAAAGCGCAGAAGATAAAAAGAAGGTTGAAAAAAGTTTTAGTAAAGCAAGAGGTAGAGTTAGCCGTTTCAGATGCATAGCAAACCTCAATGGCTCAGAGCAAAAGCTCCGACCGGTGAAGTATTCAATGAAACTTTAAACATCGTTAAACTGCATAACTTACATACGGTATGTGAAGAAGCTGCATGTCCAAATATTGGTGAATGTTGGAATAAACGTCATGCTACTGTGATGATTCTTGGTTCTGTTTGTACTCGTGCTTGTGCATTTTGCAACGTTGCAACTGGCATTCCTGATAAACTAGACCCTCATGAGCCAGAAAATTTAGCAAAAGCGATAAAAAAGTTAAACTTAAAACATGTTGTCATTACCTCTGTTGATCGTGATGATTTACCAGATGGTGGCGCAAATCAGTTTATACAGTGCATAGAAGAAATTAGAAAGATAACTTCAGAAACAACAATAGAGATTTTAACTCCTGATTTTTTAAATAAGAAAGGAGCATTTGAAGCAATTGCTGTTGCATCACCTGATGTCTATAACCACAATATTGAAACAGTGCCGAGATTGTATGCAAAAATAAGACCACGAGCTCGCTATTTTCATTCACTATATTTGTTGAAGATGGTAAAGCAGATTAATCCTAAAGTTTTCACAAAGTCAGGGCTTATGGTTGGTCTTGGAGAAACAAAAGAGGAAATACTTCAGGTTATGGACGATTTGCGCAGTGCTGAGGTTGATTTTATTACAATTGGTCAATATCTACAACCAACTCCAAAACATGCAAAACTTGATAGGTATGTTACCCCAGAGGAATTTGAGCATTATAAATACGTTGCTTACTCCAAAGGTTTCTTAGTGGTTGCATCAAGCCCACTAACTCGGTCATCATACCACGCTGAAGAAGATTTCAACAGGCTCAAGGCCTGTCGTTGACATTTGTGTTAATTCAAATTAATTTTTACTAATTATAAAGGAGTTGAGCGACTTTACGTAATGTCTACTATAAAAATCGAGAAGAAATCACAATTAGTTAAAGAGGTATTCGATTCCGTGGCAAGTCGCTACGACACCATGAATGATATAATGAGCCTCGGAATGCACAGATTATGGAAAGATAAGATGGTAAATAGTGTGCATTTTACAAAAAACTCTAAGATTTTAGATATTGCTGGAGGAACTGGAGATATAGCAATAAGAATAGTAAGAAAAGAGCCAAGTGCTAAGGTTACAGTATGTGACATAAATCAAAATATGCTAAGCAGAGGACGTGATAAAGCTATAAATTCAAACCAAATTAATTTTGATTGGGTATGTGCGAATGCAGAAAGTTTACCATTTGAAGACTCCGAATTTGATTATTGCACAATAGCTTTTGGCATTCGAAATGTTTCTGACCGCAAGAAGGCTTTAAATGAGGCGCACAGGGTATTAAAACCACATGGAAAATTTATCTGCTTAGAATTTGCCCCTATGCACTATCAAAATGAGATATTTACCAAACTTTATGACTTATATTCATTTAAAGTAATTCCTAAAATTGGCAGCATAGTTGCTAAAGACAGGAGTTCTTATGAATATTTAGTGAAGAGCATTAGAGAGTTTCCAACTCAGGCTGATTTTAAAATGGAAATTGAAGAGGTAGGCTTTAAGAATGTTGAGTTTCATAATATGAGCTATGGAATAGTGGCATTACACATTGGAACAAAATGAATATTAAATTCTGGTATAGAACGCTGGATTATTATCTCATCCTTCCAGTGTTTTTTTTGCTCACTATAAGCTTCATTCTTGTTTATTCAGCAAGCCCTGTAATTGCGCAGCGTCTTTCTTTACCACAAGATTATTTTATACGGCGCCATACAATTTATATAGTCCTGTCACTAATTACCCTGGTGACATTTTCTTTTCTCAACACAAGAACTATACTTAACCTCTCATTCGCAGGTTTCATTTTATTTACTATTTTAGTGGCAGTTGCGATAATACTTGGTATAGAGGTAAAAGGTGCGAAACGATGGTTACATATTGTCAAAATTTCAGTTCAACCATCTGAGTTCGTAAGGCCATTTTTTTCTGTTGTTATAGCTAGTATCTTAGCCAGCGGAATGAAGTTTAAAATGCACATATCAATCATAATATTTCTGTTAGTTTTTGTGTTGTTACTTTTGCAACCTGATTTCAGTATGTCCATGCTTTTAACATATTCTTTTATTGGTCAAATGTTTATTGCATGTATACCACTTTTATACTTTCTATGCATAATAGGAATGGCCACAACTGGAACTACAATAGCTTACTTATGCCTCCCACATATAAAGCAAAGGATTTACAATTTTGTCTTTTTTACGCAACGCGATAACTTTCAAGTCACAAAATCATTAGAAGCATTCAAAAGAGGTCAATTAACTGGAGTTGGACCTGGTGAAGGTAGCGTAAAAACCTCTCTTCCTGATTGTCATACAGATTTTGTGTTTTCTGTTTTAGCAGAAGAATTTGGTTTGATTACGTGCTTAGCCACATTGATGTTATTTGGCATCATTTCCGCCCGCTTGCTTTACGTTGCATATAGAGAAAATGAATTATTCAATCTATTGGTGATTCTTGGTATCTCAATTCAATTCATCACACAATTCATAATAAACACAGGGGTAACATTGAGTGTTTTTCCCACCACCGGCATAACCCTGCCACTACTTAGCTATGGTGGTTCTTCTCTTTTATCTTCGAGCATCGCACTTGGCATAATGCTGTCTTTCAGTAGAAATCAAGCTATCGCATTAAAGTTTCGTGAGCGTGTTATGCTTGTGGACTAGTGGTCACCCGCTCACAACTATTATTGGTATCCCTCCAAAATGGGTATCTGTTCAGATGAGTGGCAAGAGATATTATGAAATCTGAAAGAGTTATGCATAGCTGTACAAACATTCATTTTTGAAGACAGCAAATGGTGTCATTCCAGTCTGGAATCCAGAAATTTTGCTTATAACTGAGCTGATGAGCTAAAGGTAGTTGTCTTACGCTAAAACAAACGTTTTTAATTAAGTTGCATAGAACCAGTGTCTGGGCACTGCCCACTGGTGGCCCAAACTACAACGTTCGTACAGTTGTGCGTGGCGCTAACACGTAGCGGGATGACAGCAGTCCTACGTCATACTGTCACGGTATCTCTAGATCCTGCTAACACGTAGCGGGATGAAGGTTGTCAGGGTGTCATCCAAGTAGCCTCTTTCTTGTCATCCAAGTGCCCAGACACTGGGATCCAGGAAACTTAATTGCAAGTAATGCATTGGGTTTGGTGAGTATGGGTTTTGCGTTATAGAATGAAGCACTTTTGGTGAATTTGTAAAGAAAACTGGATTCCAGACTAGAATGACACCTACAGACACTCCACTTGTTATTCTAACGCGTGACACTGGAATCTAGATAACAATTAGACCATATTGTCAAGCAATAGGATTACATAAAATACCCTGCATATATTTTCTGCTCATTTGGTGGGCCTTGTTCTTCTTTCACTTCTTCTACTTTAGTACTAGGTTTTAACATCATATATGTGATACCACCAACTGCTAGTGCTGCTGCTGCAATTGCAACCACTGCTGTTACTATAGGTATTAACTCAACTGCAACCGTTCCGGTTACAAAAAGTGCCACTGCTACAGCAGTGCCTAATACTGCGACTGCACCACCTGCAAAAACACCTTTTTTAATCGCTGATGTAGGTTGTTTTTTTTCTGTTTCTTCCAGAAGAGGTGTTGTATCCTTATTATCATCCTTATCTTGCGGTAAATCGTTTTTTTCTTCGTTTAGTTTTTTTAGCTGTTTTTCTTCTTCTTCCAGAAGCTTCTTTATATCACCAGTTCTAGCTAAATCTCTTGGAGTTTTTCCAGAATTATTCTTTAATAAAAGATCTGCTCCTTTTTTTAATAGAACTTTTACTATATCTATATGACACTTGTAAGCAGCCAAATGTAAAGGAGTCCATCCATCTTGATCTTTTGCATTAACATCTGTTCCTTTTGCTATTAGAACTTTCACTGTGTCTACATGACCATTTCTAGCAGCCAAATGTAAAGGAGTGTATCCATCTATATCTTTTGCATTAACATCTGCTCTTTTTGCTATTAGAACTTTTACTGTATCTATATGACCATTTCTAGCAGCATTATGTAGAGGAGTACTTTTAAAATTATCTTCTGCATTAACATCTGTTCCTTTTGCTATTAGAACTTTCACTGTGTCTACATGACCATTTCTAGCAGCCAAATGTAAAGGAGTGTATCCATCTATATCTTTTGCATTAACATCTGCTCTTTTTGCTATTAGAACTTTTACTGTATCTATATGACCATTTCTAGCAGCATTATGTAGAGGAGTACTTTTAAAATTATCTTCTGCATTAACATCTGCTTCTCTATCTATTAGAGCATTTACTATCTCTATATGACCATTTCTAGCAGCATTATGTAGAGGAGTACTTTTAAAATTATCTTCTGCATTAACATTTGCTCCGTTTTGTATTAGAGCATTTACTATCTCTATATAACCTTTGTTAGCAGCATCATATAGAGGAGTACTTTTAAAATTATCTTCTGCATTAACATTTGCTCCGTTTTGTATTAGAGCATTTACTACATCTGCATGACCATTTTTAGCAGCTGAATGCAATAACATAAATCGATCATATGCTATTAATGTATCATCTAATGTATCATCTTCAATTTCAAATAGGTAATCTACATCAAAACCAGCTTCTTCCCATTTCTTATATTCTTCTGGATATTTCTTTAATTCCTCTTTTATTTTGTCAATTACGTTGTCTTTACTTAAGCCTTCCTCCTTATCAACTGCGCTTAACATTCTTTTCCACTGCTCATAGTTCATTGTCATAATTTTACCCCTACTTCAATAATATTTTAATTATCATGTATTATGGCAAAAAAATCAACTCATTTCTTCCAAAGGCTCTATATTGAAGATAGAAAGTCCAGAAGCGATGACGTGTGCTAAGGCTTGTACAAGGAACATTCTTGCAGCGGTGAGGTTTAAGTTGTCTTCCAGTATGAACCGCATGTTTAAATCACTCTTGCCATACCCCCATAAAACGTGAAACGCTTCTGCAACTTCAAGTAAGTAGAAAGTAATTCTGTGTGGCTCATAAAGTCTTGCCGCTGTTTCTATCACATTTGGCCACTTTGCTAAGGTTTTTATGAGGAAGAGCTCCCCATCTGTCTTTAAAAGTGAAGGGTCTGCTGTTGGGAGCTCTTTTGGAGCATTACGCATTAACGAATGAGCACGAGCATGCGCATATTGCACGTAAAAAATAGGGTTGTCTTTTGACTGTTCTTTAACTTTAGCAAAATCAAAGTCCAAGACCATATCATTCTTGCGTGTTAACATTATAAAACGAGTTATGTCCCTGCCAACTTCTTCCACTACATCTCTTGCTGTGAGGAAGTTTCCTGATCTTTTGGACATCTTAACAGGTTTGCCATTCTCGAAAAAATTCACAATATTATGCAGTTTTACCTCTATTTTTGCTTGATCATCACTTAGTGCAGAGACAACTGCTTTTAGCCTTTTGATATAACCACTATGATCACTACCGACTGCTACTATCATATTATTAAAACCACGTGATATCTTATCAAAATGGTAAGCGATATCTGAGGCAAAATAAGTCCAACTGCCGTCCTCTTTCTTCAATGCGCGGTCAACGTCATCACCAAATTTTGTAGAGCGAAATAACATTTCTTTTCTGGAAGTCCAGTTTTCACTTTCTTTGCCTTTTGGTTTCTCCAGGTACCCTTCATGCACCAAACCCTTGTCAGACAATATCTTTATACTCTCTTCAATTTTGCCACTTTTTTGTAGCTCATACTCTGAAGTAAAAACATCATGACTTACCCCAAGTAAGTTCATGTCTTCCTTTATGATTTCTAAGATAGAACTTAAAGTATATTCCCTAATCACCTGATTATCTTGCTTTTCTAGAAGCTCCTTGCCATATTTTTTGGCCAGCCCATTCCCTATCGGTTTTAAATATTCACCTGGGTATAAACCTTTTTCAATGCTGATTTTTTCTCCCAGAGCTTCCTTATACCGCAAATATACTGACTTTATTAGTGTATCTATCTGCGCTCCAGCATCATTAATATAGTATTCCTTAGTAACTTTATAACCAACTTTTTTCAATAAATTTGCCAAAACGTCACCAAATATTGCTCCTCTTGCATGACCAATATGCAGTGGACCAGTTGGATTTGCCGATACAAATTCAACATTGATGGCCTGATTGTTCCCTATATCTAGGGTGCCAAACTCTGTTTTTAGCTCATTTATTTGTTTTAAAATTCCATGCCATACTTCTATTTTTAAGTGCATGTTGATGAAACCAGGGCCTGCTATTTCCACTTTTGCAACTTCATCAAAAGGTTTAAATTCTCTTGCTAAGATCCCTGCAATCTCAACTGAATTCCTCTTTTCATGCTTTGCAAGCACCATGGCAACGTTTGTGTAAATATCTCCATGCGCTCTATTGCTTGGAGGCTCTACAATAAAATTTGCCGCACTTGTATTTATGACACCCCTTTGCTTCAACTCATTTAATTTGCTGGAAATTAGAGAGGAAACCTGTTTGAAAATGTTCATTAACTAAAAAGCTATAAGACTTGTAGCAGTATAGTGGATAAATGGAAGGAGTTGAAGGGTTATCTGATGTAATCTATAGCTAAAGTGACTTAGGTTTACCGACAATTTGAAGAACTGTCATTCCGCTACCCGTTAGCGGCCGCGGTGGTATGACGTGTTGCTCCGTGTCAGCTACTTGGATGACACCTATAGCCCTGTCATTCCAACGCGTAACGCTGGAATGACAAAGAAGAATGGGCTATTGGTTTTTCATATGGTTATGCAAAAGCCTAATCTTGCAGTCTTTTCTTTAATGGCACATGTATCAAAATCGTATAAGCTTATACCATTCCCTGTTCAAAATATCATTTATATAAAAAACACTGGCACTACCTCCGAAGAATCCCAAATTACTTCTTTGCACAATTCACAATCTCTGCCACCTTCTGTACAATCAGTTATTCTTTCCTTCTGATCAAAAAATGCTCTGCATTCATCAAAAGTTTTATTACTTATTGTTCCATCTTTTCTTACAAGTCTATCTGTTTTCTTGTCAGCAATCATCAGTGATTGACTTTGAGAGAGCACCACCACTGGCTTGCCTCTGTCAATACTGTCAGGGTAGTAATATGCTCTTGTGTTAACTAAATAACTATTGTCAGAAAATATGTCATTCTTACAAGATGCATACCAATCAGGCCAATGATCTTTGTTACCAACTTGGCGTATATTATAAGATTCTTTGCAAGTACTATTCGAAGGAATAGTAACGCACCATGAATTCATAGTTCCTCTCCAAGTGATAAAAGGGTATTCCATGCCATTCTTATTGCAGTCAGTTGCCGTTATACCAAATTGTTTTACATAATAATCATTAGTTTTAATCTTGTCAATAATGTCTGCACTTAAGTCAGGGTATAATTTATTTATTGCCTCTCTTATATAAAGCTTACCATCGTTACTTACGTCAATATAGTTACCATCTTTTTTGCTGTTTTCACATCCTTTTCGGTTACACCCACCATCATCAATTATTTCTTTAGTTTTCTCTTCAAGGTTACACGTTTTTAATATGTCACAATTTAACTTTACCTTTAATTCTTTGTCTATTTTTTTTTCTACTTCCTTTATCAATTCACCCTTAGTCTTATCATCAATCTCACAATTAAGATCTTTCTCTAGTTCATTTTTAATCTTTTCTTTTATTTCATCCTTAGTCTTATCATCAATCTCACAATTAAGATCTTCCTCTAGTTCATTTTTAATCTTTTCTTTTATTTCATCCTTAGTCTTATCATCAATCTCAAATTTAAGATCTTTCTCTAGTTCATTTTTAATCTTTTCTTTTATTTCATCCTTAGTCTTATCATCAATCTCACAATTAAGATCTTCCTCTAGTTCATTTTTAATCTTTTCTTTCAGTTCATTCTTAGTCTTATCATCAATCTCAAATTTAAGATCTTTCTCTAGTTCATTTTTAATCTTTTCTTTCAGTTCATTCTTAGTCTTATCATCAATCTCAAACTTAAGATCTTTCTCTAGTTCATTTTTAATCTTTTCTTTCAGTTCATTCTTAGTCTTATCATCAATCTCGGACTTAGGGTCTTTACAATCATCTAGCTTTGTATGTAAATTAATTTTTAACATACGTGGCAGTTGACGTACATGACTTGCATGCTTATAATTTGAATAAGGAAAAGTGTTTTTTAACATAAAATAGCTCCATTAATAAATAAGAATTAACATAAAATGGGGGTGTGTACTAACAATGTACACACCTTGGTTGCCTTTATATAATATGAACAGTATCTTCTGGTACTGACATTTTTTCAGAAAAAAATGCTGGTTCTTTGCGTGAGTCTATTATAGAAGCATTTATCGCATCCACACAAGCTTTGCATTCAGAATTGCTATCACATCCTCCTTTGAGACGATTGTCTGGATCAATTTCAAGGTTGTTGTCAGTTTTATCTATAATTTCTTTACAGTCTGCAAATTTTAAGCCACTAGTTTTCTTAGTAATGGCATCTTTAATCTCTCCAGAAGTTGCGTCAACTGCTATTGTAAGTTTTGAAAAGTCAATTGGTTTTTTAGGTTCTGGACAAGCAGGACACTCAGGACAAGGAGGTATTTCTACATCAGGACATTTTACATCAGGACAAGGAGGTATTTTTACCTCAGGACATTTTACCTCAGGACGAGGAGGTATTTTTATATCAGGAAGCTGTATATTTAATTCGAGTCTATCATAACACGGATCAAAGTGGTCATGGCAATGTGGGTTAAAGTGGTTATGACAATGTGGATCAAAATTATGATGGTACCGTGGGTCAGTTGTGCAAGCTGTGCGCGTAGGAATACATGAACCAACACGTGGAGATGAGGAAAAATTATAATTCATAAGAATCCTTTAAAAAATAACTATTAGATTATTATAGGATAAAAAAGTTAATGATTTAATAATTTTGAGGCTAAAATTAGCATATACAAACTTACAGTACATTTCAAAATACGACTTTAATGTAGCAGATATTAGAGTTAAAAGTTTTACTATGGTAGAATAATGATAAGATTCCAAGAAGAAGCTGTCAGTAGTCAAATTAGTCGTGTTGCTGAAATAAATTGTAATATATGGTTACTGTGAATAACAAGTAAGCACCTGTTTATTATATTTTCAAGCAAAATGTGAAGCACATGGGAAACCATGTGCTCTTGGAAGCACGTATAGCTAGACGTGCGTTTATGAGTTGTTTAAAAACAATCTTCTAATAAAGAAACCCAAATTCATCACAAGGATTATAACATGTGTCATAATAGTTATGATATGAGTTAAAATGATTGTGGCACGAATTAGTAGCACAAGGTGCGTATGCAGGTGCACAAGCTTGTGCACAGTTCGATACTGGTGCTGGTAAAGCTGGCAAATTATAACCCGTACATGGTAGTTTTGGTAAATTACTGTAATGATAAGTCATAATGATCCTTAAAAAAATACTATAAGATTATTATAAATTAAAATGATTAAAAATTTAATAACTTTAATTATAAATCTAGCATATCAACTAACGATATGATGTAAATTTTCTTTCAATTCCACTGTATCTTCGCCAGTTTTGCATACAACCCGTCTTTACTTATTAGGGAGTCATGAGTCCCTACTTCTTCTACTTTTCCGTGATTAATTACTATAATCTTGTCAGTTTTAAGTGCAGTTGATAGTCTGTGTGTAATTACGATCGTTGTTCTGTTTTGCATTAACTTGCTTAATGCTTTTTGCACGAGGTTCTCACTTTTATAATCAAGGGCAGAGGTTGCTTCATCCAGTATTAAAACCTGAGGGTTTTTGAGTATGGCTCTTGCTATTATAATACGTTGTTTTTGTCCTTCAGAAAGTTTTAATCCTCTTTTTCCTACAAATGTATCAAATTTATCAGGCAGCTTATCAATAAATTCCATCGCATAAGCGCTGATAGCTGCTTGCTTCACTTCTTCATATTCAGCACCAGGTTTGCCATATAGTATATTTTCCATTATTGAGCAAGAGAATATTATGTTATCTTGTGGCACTAAGCCAAACAACAATCTGAGGTCATTTAACGCAATTGACTTAATATTGTGCCCATCGATAGTAATGCTGCCTCTGCTTGGATCATGAAAACGGAGCAGAAGTTTTAAAATGGTGCTTTTACCACTGCCAGATGGTCCAACAATTGATACTACTTGACCTGCCTTTATAGAAAATGATATGTTATTTAACGCTGGCTTATCAGACTGAGATTCATAAAAAAATGTCACGCCATTAAACGAAATTCCTTTTTGAACACTACAAATTTTTATAGGATCATTGGCATCTGCTATAGAGCTTTTCATATTTTTAAATTCAAATAAACGCTCTACTATTCCAAGACCTCGTTGTAAATCACTGATATTATCGCTCAAATTATTTATAGCTCCTGCCGCAAGCGCTGAATAAAACACAAATGAGGAGAGTTCTCCAATAGTTATATTATTGCTTAAGACTTCTTTAATACCAAAAAAGAGCAAAACAACTAGTGAACCTATCACACACGTGATAACTAGAGTTACTAAAATAGCACGCAAGAGTACTAATTTTACGTATGATTTTGATACTGAGTTTAAATACTCTTGAAAACGGATTTTTTCATTTTCTTCGAGTACAAACGACTTGATAGTCACTATAGATCGAAAGTTTTCCTCACTAAATGACGCAAGCTCACTTAATTTATCCTGGGCAAAGCGTGCATAGCTACGCACTTTTTTTCCAAGTGAGGTCATGATAATGAGTAGTATAGGTACTATTGCGGCTGCATACGCAGTTAGGTGCAGATTTGTATATAATAACATGGCAACACTGCCAATTAATATTACAAAATTTCGCAATATGGTGAGTAGGCTGCTATTTATTATTGATTGCAGCGCAGAGGTATCAGTAATGAGTGCTGAGATAACATCTTGTACGCCTGTGTTCTCAAAGAAACTTGGTTGCAAGTCAGTGATACTGCTATATAAGTCATATCTGATTCTTGCGATAACTTTCTCGCTGCCAATGCCAATGAAATATAACCGAGTAAATGCAGTGAGAGAAATGGCTAAAACTATAAGTATTGCAACTAATAGTTTGGTAGTAAAATCGTGCTCTGTGCCAGAATCAATTATGTTGCTTAAGCCTCTGCCAAAGAGGAGGATCGTTAAGGCTGAAAATAAAACTGCAATAAAAGCTATGATGAAATAAGATAGATTAGGCTTTATATAGCAAAATAACTCTCTAATATTAGATCGCATCGTATTTTGAAGTTTCTAAAGTTAAGTATATAGATTTTAGTTTCAGGGGAAAGGGGAAAGGGGAAAGGGGAAAGGTGTAGCACAATAGCTAACGTCATACCGTGTACAAACGTTGCAATTTTTAAGCAAAGTGATGTTGTTCAAGTAGCTGACACTTGGGGTCTATGTTTTTTCTGGTCACACGCTGGAATGACAAAGTGAGCGTGCGTAGGTGTCATCCCAGTACTCCTTTCTCGTCATCCCAGTGCCTCTTTCTTTGTCATCCGAGTAGCCCCTTTTTTGTCATCCCAGTGCCCAGACACTGGGATCCAGAAAAGTTTGCTTGTAAGCAAGCAAACTAGCATAGAAAGTGGTTACAACATTTTCGATGAGATTATATGGAAAACTGGATCCCAGTGTCTGGGCACTGGGATGACAGCAGTCCTACGTCATACCGCGATTCATTCCTACGTCATACCGTGATTCATTCGCGGTATCTCTTAACATAGATCCCGCTAACAAGCAGCGGGATGACACCTCTCTTGGGCTCTTTTAGCTACAAACATTAAGAAATTTACCAAATGAAAAAAAAGGCAAAGAACTCCCGTGGTGCGAGTTTTGACTCTATATTACTGTAAGTGGCGCTGTAATAATGTGCTGACGCTTAGTTTAAGCGCGTTTTGGCTGAATGTAGAAAAAATTTAAAAGACATGCAGCCGCTATAATTTTATGTAATCCGTCAAAAAATACCCTAAGTTTTTTACTGAATTTTGTCATTGAGCCTGCAGGTCAAAAACAAGTTTTGAGTCATAAATACCCTTATTGTCATAATAAGGGGGCCGGCGGAGTTTGTCAAGTAAGTTTTTTCGTTTCTATTCCCAAGAAAAGTTCGTCATATGGTTATGCAAGAAGTCTATTCGTGTAGTTGTCTAGTTATAAATCACTCACAATTGATATGCTTGAATTATTCTCAGTAAATAAATCAAGCATAATGTTAGGTATTCTACCATCAACTATGTGAACAACTCCAGCACATTCCTCTACCATTTTAGTATATGCCATAAGCCTTCTAATAAATTTTTCTCCTTGAATTTTGCCACAATCAATCGATGCATTTAAATTTTTAACAGATATCTTCCTGCCACCAATTTTATCTATTTCTTCACCTGTATCGCTAAAGGTTATCATTTTAGATGCAGAAACTGCAATTGCAATTGTGCTTGCAGTGCTATCGGCATCAATATGATATGTTTCCCCATTTTTTCCATGACCAATTGGTGCAATAACTGGTATAAAATCTGATTCTTCAATAAAAAATAATATATCAGGATTGATTTCAGTGGGCCTACCGATGAATCCCATGTCTAGTATTTTTTCGATGTTATTTGATCTGTCTTCCTTAAGCGTAGCGCTTATCTTTTCAGCTTTTATTAAGTTGCCGTCTTTTCCACATAATCCAATAGCTGAACCACCAGCAGAATTTATATGCTGAACAATTTTTTTATTAACTGAACCACACAGTGCCATTTCAATGATTTTTATAGTGTCTTTGTCTGTAAGTCTGATACCATTCACAAACTTACTGTCCATACCCAGCATTTTTAACACTGAGTTAATTTCATATTCTCCGTCATGAACTATCACCGGATTTATACCAAGCTGCTTTAATAAGACAACATTATGCACAAAAGTATAGAATAGTGTTTCATCTGAGATCGTTACGCTGCCACATTTAATGACAAAAGTTTCACCCACAAAGCTAGGTATGTTAGATAACACTTCAAGTAATATTTCTGCTTTTTGTTCAAATGATACTTCACCCTTTAAAAATTCACTACTCTTCATTTTTTTATCTTGTAAACTTGAAAAACTCATCTCTTACCTTGGTTATTTTATGCTTAATACGGATGCTTATTTGATGAATTGACACATTCTCATTATTAATCCATTTTTGAGTATCTTCTAGAATGGCATCTAGGCTTTTTTGACTCACTTTATCTATTTTTGTTAGCACAACGTTAAAGTTAATATTATTATATATTAACCAATAAATGAAGTCTTTGTCTATTTCTTTTAATCCTACCTTGCTATCTATCAACACAAACACTCTTCTTAGATTTTTTCTTTGAATTAGATAATACTCAATTAAGTTTAAATATTGTATAATTTCCTCCTTACCTGCATGAGAATAACCATACCCTGGTAGGTCAACAAGTCTGAATTTATCATTGTACATAGAGTAAAAATTTATTTGTCTAGTACATCCAGGTTTAGAGGAAACTCTGGCAGCTTTTTTGCTGTTTATCAGTAAGTTGATCAGACTGGATTTTCCTACATTTGATCTACCAGCAAACGCAATCTCTGGAGCCGACTCATCTGGTAATGATTTCATGTCCGAAGCTCCAAATATGAAATTGCAGCTTGATGTTATCTGTCTTGCCATTATATTCAAGTAGAAGGTAGTAGATATATTATAGTGTTATTGCTTGATATAAGAAATTTTTTATTTCAGTATATATTACTTAGTTAAAATACTAGATCTGTGCTATATGAATATAGAGAATAATTTACAAGACTTAAAGAAAAAATTTAGTGATATAGAAAGGAACTTGGAAAACCCTGCCAATTTAAGTCAAAAAGAATTCATTACTCTTTTAAAGGAGTACTCTGAGCTCAGGCCAATAATCAAGATAATTGATGAATATAACACGCTGAAAGAGGAAATTTCAGACTTAGAGGAAATAATGAAAGATGAAAACAGCGAAGGAGATATAAAAGAGTTAGCAAAAGAAGAATTTTTCGAAAAGCACAAGGTATTATTACCAAAAGTAAAAGCAAAACTAAAGTTAGCATTATTGCCTAAAGATGAAGATGACTTAAGAAATGCAATATTGGAAATCAGAGCAGGTACAGGAGGAGAAGAAGCAGCATTATTTGCAGCAATGTTATTTCGTATGTATCAAAAATATGCAGAAAGAAGAAATTGGAAGTTCGAGCCAATAAGCATTTCTAATACAGGTATAGGTGGCTATAAGGAAGCTTCTGCACTCATTAATGGAACAGAAGTTTTTGCAAGGTTGAAATTTGAATCAGGAGCACACAGAGTACAGAGAGTGCCAGAAACTGAATCCTCAGGAAGGTTACATACCTCTGCCGCTACTGTTGCGATATTACCTGAAGTAGAAGAAGTTGACTTTAAAATAGAAGAAAAAGACTTACGAATAGATGTTTATAGATCCAGTGGTCCTGGAGGGCAATCAGTGAATACAACTGACAGCGCAGTAAGGGTCACCTACTTGCCAACAGGGATAATTGTAATACAGCAAGATGAAAAATCGCAGCACAAAAATAAAGCTAAAGCGCTTAAAGTATTGAGGGCAAGGCTATACGAAATTGAAAGACAAAAAAAAGAAATGGAAAGGTCAACAATGAGAAAAAGTCAGATTGGCTCTGGTGATCGTTCCGAGCGCATAAGAACATATAATTTTCCACAATCAAGAATAACAGACCACAGAATTAATCTAACTTCACATCGGCTAGAGCAGATTATAAAAGAAGGTGAACTAGATGAATTTATTGAGGCATTAATTTCACGTAATGAAGCAGAAAGATTGGCCGGGGAAAGTTAATCGCTCACATCTGTAAAAAGATCATTAATTATACCGGATCTTTTAAAAACAATAAACAGGCAGTAAAAACAAGTTCTAGTACTATCGCGGATAGAACAAGAACAGCTACACTAATTGCTTGACCGTTGTAAACGTAGCTTGTTAAGCCGATAAAAATAGCCATGATAAAAGCTCTAATGAACGAGACTGCAGAAGAAGCTGTGCCTTTAATTTCAGGGAAAACATTTATTGATGCATTAAAAATCACTGGCTGGCAAATTGCACAACCGATAGAAAAAATAATCATAGACAGTGTTACTAAGTAGAAAGAGTGGGGTACAATTATACTGAATATTACAAGCAATAGAGACCCAATAGCACCCACGCTCGTACCAGAAATTACACACCATATTGCTCCAAGTTTCTGTAAGATTTTGCCAGCAAATAGACTAATGAGTGAGAAGCACCCAACTATTGCACCTTGATGTAGTGCATAAATAGTGCTAGATAAACCAAAAGTCTCCATATACAAAAAAGGTCCACAAGTAATGAATGACATATACGCAGCAGAAAAGAGGCTTGACATTAAAGACAACGTAACAAACCTCGGACTAGATAGTAGTTTTCTGTAATCTTTCATTATTTTTTTCAAACTGAAAGCATCGCGATCCTTTTTTGTTTCTGGTAACAGAAAAAGCAGCAAAACCCAAGAGATCAAACAAAGTATTGCAACAGTTGCATAATTACCACGCCATCCTACAATTTCATTAATGAAACTGCCTAACACTGGCGCAATTGCCATGACAACTGTAAGAACAGAATTCATGATTCCAATAAATTTCACCGCTTCGTCGCCTTTGTAGCTGTCTGCAACGATTGCAAACACAACTACAGATGTGCTAACACCAATGCCCTGAACAAAGCGAGAAATTAAAAGCCAAAAAATCGACGGTGCAAAAACACAACCAACAGCGCCGATTAATAACAAAGTGTTACCTATGATCATAATCCTTCTTCTGCCATAGCATTCAGACAATGGACCAAAAAACAACCCTCCTATGCAAAAGCCTAGGAAATTATAAGCAATAGTTAATTGAATTGTGCCTTCTGATACGTTAAAATAGTGCACCATATCAGGAAAACTAGGTACGGAAATGTCAATTTCAATGAACTTAGCAATTAGAGACAGGATTAATAGAAAGGGTAGTAACATTTGAAATTTTTAATTAATGAATAAAAATATCACATTTAAAGCGTTGAAAGAAGAACATTTTTTACTGTTATTAAAATGGTTAGAAACACCTCATGTGAAGCTATGGTGGGTAAATTGGACACTAGGGTTAATTAAAGAAAAATATGACAACTATGTTAAAGCCCTTACTCTCTGTCCTAACTTTACTTATTTCCTCTTACTTTTTCAACAGTCCGTCTAAATTACCACAAGCAGTTTAATTTTTCATCATTATTCAAAAATATGCAAGGAGCTTTATAGAAACTTAACATAATTTTATCATAAAAATGTCATTCTTAAGTCTTATGTAAAAACAAATTTTGACACTAAGTGAATCTTTTTTAATTAACTATGAACTGGATAAATTGGAAAATAAATTTTGTTTACTTTTATAATACCTTAAGATCTAATATCACTTTATTAGTCAAAAGTATCACAATAGGCTAGTATGTTCCTTACTCTTTTCCTAAAAATATTACCTATTTATATTACAATATTTATTGGTTATTTATCAGGAAAATGTCTTAAAATTGACAGAAACACTATATCTCAAATACTCTTTTATATAGCTAATCCAATAGTGATTTTATATGGAGTCTCTCATACAGAAGTTAATTTAAAAGTAATTTCTCTGCCGATTTTGATATGGTTTATAGGTAGCACTATGTCCTTATCAGTGTATTATCTTTCTTCTTTTTTATTTAAGGATAACACGAGAAACATATTAGCGTTTAGCTCGGGCAGCACAAGTATGGGGTATTTTGGCCTGCCGATTGCCATGGCTTTGTTTGATGAAGATTCAGTATCTGTATATGTTGTTTGTTATATAGGAATGGCGTTGTTTGAAAATAGCTTAGGATTTTACATAGCTGCAAATGGTATTTATACCGCAAAAGAATGCATATTAAAGTTGTTCAAACTTCCTTCGCTTTATGCGATGGTTCTGGGCTTCTTTTTAAGTATATATGATATACAAATACCTACTTTTTTAACAGATGTTATGATGAATATTAGAAGTACATTTGTCACATTAGGGATGATGCTACTTGGAGTGAGCATTGCAAATATTACAAGCTTTAAAGTAGATTGGAAGCTTGCTTTGATCACTATTACAGCAAAGTACGTATTCTGGCCACTGTTTGTTTTAGGAATTGTCCTTCTAGACAAACATGTTATAGGTGTATACGACGAGAGTATATATAAAGCACTGATGTTGCTGGCTATTATTCCAGTTTCTGGGTCCAGTATAATACTTGCTAATATTTTGAATTATCAACCAGATAAAGCTACTCTGTTGCTTCTAATTAGTACTGCAGTGGGACTATTTTATGTTCCACTAATAATATCATTATTTTTTACTAAACTTATTCTTTTTTGATCAAGCGGTAGATAAAACTTAAATTTACACTAGCTTCTTGCATAATCACATAAAAAACCTACTCTTTTTTGTCATTCCAGCGCGTGACGCTGGAATCTAGTTTCACTTTATGATGGTGTCATGAAAGTAACTGGCACTGGAATCCAGAAAAAAGAATGGTGTCATGAAAGTAGCTGACACTGGTTCACTCTATAATGATGTCATTCCAGTGTCAAGCACTGGAATGACATCATAGGGGCACTGGGATGACAAGAAAGGGGCTTGAATGACAGGAGGTAACGCAAGAAGTCTACTGCTATTCCACGTCAAGAACAACCATAAGTTCATTAGGGTTCACATAACCTAAAGCATTTTTTGCTTGCTCATCAAGCAGATCTAAATCTAAGCTTTTTTCATATAAGCCAAATACTTTATTGTCCAACTTTTCCTTTTCAGAAGAGACATCCTTTAGCAAAAGCTTATTGTACTCAATCTCTTTTTTTAAGTCGATTAACGTCAATAAGCCACGTTTACCTGTAATTGTGCTAATGCTAAAATATAATGTAAGAGAAGAAATGAATAAGGCTGCGCTTAAACACAATAACTTTTGCTTCTTTTTAGGTATAAACACCGTACTTTCACATACAAGAAATGTATAACATGAAAAGGTGAACAAAAAGCTAAGAACCTTGACGCGCTTTACACCTTGGCTTTACCTTGTTTATAATGTAAATCTTACCACCCCTTTTCACAACTTTACAATTTTTATCTCTGTTACGATGAGATTTTAGCGACCCTTTGACTTTCATATCTATAGTAAGAATTAAATTACCTTACATTATGATCACTTACAGAGAGTTAGTCAATTGATAAATTTTTCACATTTTATTAAAATACTGTATAATTGTTGCTGATACTTCTTCGATTGACTTTTGCGTGACATCAATAATTGGCCAGTTATTCTGCTTAAATAGTTCCTCTGCTTCTTTAATTTCCTTTTCTACTTTTCTAGGATTAGCATATATATTATTATCTTCGTTGTTAATTGAAGTAAGTCTATTTTTGCGTATTTCTATTAGCCTACTTACGTCTATTGTTACCCCTATCGTTAGTTTATTTTTTAATTTTGCCAAGTCGACATAAAAGGGTACTCCACTAACAAAAGGAATATTTGCAACCTTATAGCCTCGATAAGCTAAATACGTACTGGTGGGAGATTTTGATGTACGTGAAACTCCAACCAAAATTATATCTGCTTTATCAATATCTTGAATATTTTGCCCATCATCATGATTAATAGTGTAGTTTATTGCCTCAATGCGCTGAAAATATTCGTTATTTATCTCAGTATGCAAGTCAAGCTTTTCGTCTTTTTCAATTTCAAGATAGGACGAAATTTCTCTAATAATATGTGATAATATTGCTCTATAGGGAATTTTCAACTTTATACAGTTATCTTTTAGATATTTTCTTAGCTCATCATCAGTAATAGTGCATATAACAAAATTATGCTCATCACTTTTCCTATTAATTTCCTCCAGAATTTTGTCAATCTGCTCTTCTCCTTTCACAAAAGACCAAACATATTCGATTGTTTCTACAGAACGAAAGTGTTTCAGAGCTGATTTTGCAACTGATATAACAGTTTCACCACTTGAATCTGATACTAAGTGTAAATTAAGCTTTTTAAGGGTCATGTTTTATATAGTGTTATACTAAAAATAATAGCAAGCAATCGGCTACTGAAATTGTGCTAATTTGTTAATCTATGTCAATGCAGAAAAACTATCCTGTTGATAAAACTCAAACTAATTGGTAAATTCTTAACGCAATTATTCTCAAAACGAATGTTTTTATTAAAGCCTACAAATTTCACTTCTTTTTCTAAAAAAGCACTACCTTGGCTTGGGGTTATTTGTTTCGCATGTTTTTTAATTGGAATGTTTTTAGCGTTATTCTTCTCCCCAGAAGATTATAAACAAGGAGAAATTGTACGAATTATGTACATTCATGTGCCTTCTGCATGGCTTGCTCTTGGAATATATGGACTCATTGCATCACTTAGTTTCATTTCATTGGTGTGGAACAATAGCATTGCTAGTGTCTTGGCACATGCTGCTGCTCCTGCAGGGACAGTCTTTTCTGCAATATGCTTAATCACAGGTAGCATCTGGGGAAAAGGAACCTGGGGCACTTGGTGGGTATGGGATGCAAGGCTTACTTCAATGCTAATTTTATTTTTCCTATATGTTGGCTACCTTTCATTGTGGAGCGCTTTTGATAATGAAGCGAGGGCAGAAAAATCAGCAGCAGTATTTGCCATTTTTAGTGCTATAAATATTCCCGTAGTAAAATTTTCTGTGAATTTATGGTCTACTCTCCATCAGCCAGCAAGCATTTTGAGAAGAGGTGGAGTAGCAATAGAAAGTTCTTTGCTGTTGCCACTCATTGTAATGTTTATGTTTTGTGCCACATTTTTTTTAGTAGTGTGGATACTATACTCACTTCACTTAATTAATTTGTACAAAATAAAGAGAGAAATCAGTATGCGGTATTAGGTAGCTTTGTAAGTATACAGGTAAATATGCTAGAGAAAATTAGGTAAAATATCTTTGGTCACTTTAAATACTTGCCTGCTGAAACTGAAGAACGTGCTATGTTATGTGATCTAACTAATTTTAAAAGCAGCAATGACCAACTAACTAGAATAGATCAGGTATTGAATCGAGATCAACTTGAACATTTTACCAACGTTCTTGAAACATATGATGCAACGGCACGTAGTTTTTACGATTAGGTGCATTGTAAAATAGCAACCGTTGCAACCATGAACTCTAAAATATTCAAGGAGCCTACCAGTATCTTTAAAGTAAATGTTCATGTGATTCCACAGATAATTTCTGTTTTTTGATTCTATCTGTCCATTTATCATTTTCTATATCTTGTTTGTTGGTTGCTCTTTTTTCTTGCTCAACAATTGCCTTATCTACCTTCTGATAAATTGCATCAATTGCATTAATTGCATTTTTTTCTTTGTATACTTCGCTTTTCCCTTCAATAATTAACTTAATAAAAGTATTTACAACAGACTGCACTTGATTATGATTAACCTGACCTTTTATCAAAGAAGGTAAAGATCCTAATTCCATTATATGTTGACCTATGTTATTCTTTATACCTTCTGTATGCATTAACTTTATTATTTCATCATCAAACTCTTTCAATACTTCTGATGCTATTTTATCTTGAGTGGAAAGCCCTAAATTATCTGCTACTTCACTTGTTAATAACTCTCTGTTTTCTTTATTATCTTCCAATTTAGCATAATTACTCAACAGATCCATAACTGTAGATACTCTGACTTCAACAATACCATCAACATCTTCATTTCCTAAAGCAACTCCTGATTCCAATAACCTCCCTCTGAGATTTTTGCTTAAAAGATTGATAAACTCTTTATTTGCATCCGATCCTGTAGCAGATATTGTACCATCTAAATAGTTACTTTGAGTACCTAAGCTATGCTCTATTTGTATTTTTGTCTCAGGTTTAAATCCTAATTTTGCACAGAATTTCTGAAAATATTCTTTAATAATGTCAAACAAGCTCTTGCCATTATCTTTATAATTTTTTAACTCTTTAGGAATAGTAAGTGACAATTTACCATCTCTGTATGTTACAAAGTCTTTACCATCTTGAGACTCAAGTGTAAATTCTAATGAGTTAGACAGATCACATATCTTATCACCATGCATAACTTGATTTTTAACAGAGAGTATTGGTAGCCTCATGTCAGATCTAATTCTTACATTATTTTGGTTAGCACAATCAATATTTATTACTTTTTTAGGATTTTCTACTATGAACGACTGTCCAAGTGCAAGTTGGGTTTGTATAAATGGAGCAGCCTCATACCCTGCTTGATTACAATTGGTGACTAGCTCTTCTAAAATAGCATTACTTGGAACTTCTGCTCCAGCGTATCCAAACATTTTTTTGAAAACTTCTTTTGCAAAGGAACGGTAGTCTTTGTTTTCATCTTTCTCTGTTGGTAATAGATGTTGGCCAGCATTGTAAAATTCTTCAAATTCTTTCTTATATGAATCGGTTTTTTGATGATTGGCAGTTTTGGGATTTTCACAGTGATTTTTCCATAGCTCACCCAATGCATTACTTACAAGCTCTTTCTCAATATCTTCGAGTACTGAAGCAACAAAAGCTTTGCCATGATCCGTATCTATTTCTCTTGTTCCTTTTTTGTTAAATATTTCGTCATTATATATATCATCACTATTAAAAAGTTCGCTTTTGTGGTGCTTAGCTCCTTCCTTAAATGCAATAATAAGATTTTTATCTATTTCTTTTCCGTTAATAATAAAATTCATCCTTTGAAAATCTAAGAACATTGTTTCACCAGAATTTGCTAATTCATTATCTTGACCTGCTCTTAATTTACTAAAATTGAACTCTTTAGCTGTGGCCTTTAATCTAACTACTGGACTCTTATTATTTTTTCCTTTTGCCTCTTTCATAAATAACACCTTACTGTAAATATGCTGTAAGTTATATCATATAATGATGAATATTTTGGTAATATATTAAGAAAATCGACAGTATATTTCTTTATTTAAGAGGTGCAGGAAAGGCGCAGATTTCTCTTTCCATTTGTAGCGTACTGCATTAATATTTATGTATTAATTTAGAAAATAATGATGAATAACATTGTAATTGTTGGTCTGCAATGGGGTGACGAAGGCAAGGGTAAAATAGTAGATTATCTTTCTGGGAATGCAGATGTAGTTGTGAGATTTCAGGGAGGAAATAATGCAGGGCACACTATAGTAATAGATGATGAGGTTTATAAATTAAATTTACTGCCCTCTGCTGTTTTGAGAACGGGCAAAATATCCATCATAGGAAACGGTGTTGCTCTTGATTCACATGCTCTAATCTCAGAAATAGAGTCATTGAAAGTTAAAGGAGTGGACGTAAACTATAACAACTTGATGGTATCCGAGAGCTGTCCATTAATACTTAGCGTACATAAGGACAAGGAAAAGCTATTTGAAGATTTAAACGGAAATCACAAAATTGGTACAACAAACAAAGGGATAGGGCCATGTTATGAAGATAAAGTTGGAAGGAGAGCTATACGCCTTTGTGATTTAGAAAACGCAGATGAGCTCAATAAAAGAGTGGATACTCTTCTGAATTACCACAATGCTATCAGAAAAGGCCTTAACTACCAGGTGGTTAAAAAAGAAGAAATATTAAAAGAAATTCAAGGGATTTCAAAAAAAATTCTTTCATATAAAAAACCTGTGTGGAGGATATTAAATGACTTTGTGAAAGAAGGTAAGAAAATAATATTTGAAGGCGCCCAAGGCACATTTTTAGATATCGACCACGGAACTTACCCTTTTGTTACTTCAAGTAATACTGTAGCGTCGCAAGCAATAACAGGCTCAGGATTAGCCTCCAATGCTTACATTATTGGTGTGGTAAAAGCTTATACAACAAGAGTGGGCAATGGTCCATTCCCTACTGAGCAAAAGAACGAGATTGGAGATAGCTTATTTACTATAGGCAAGGAGCTTGGAACAGTGAGCAATAGAAGAAGGCGCTGCGGATGGTTTGACGCAGTTTTAGTGCGCCAGGCTGTGCAACTTTCTGGAGTTTCAAGCATTGTATTAACCAAATTAGATGTGCTTGATTCTTTTGATACAATTAAAATATGCACTGGTTACAAGTATAGCGGGAAAATGTATGATTATTTACCCGCATCGCATTCAATACAGGAGGAATTAGAGCCAATATATGAAGAGTTTCCTGGCTGGAAAGAAAATACTCAAGGTAAAAGGTCGATTGAAGCATTGCCTATCAATTTAATAAAATATATAGACAAGTTAGAAAAATTAATAGGTGTACCAATTCATCTAATTTCAACTAGTCCAAAAAGAGAGGATGTTATTAAGCTTAAAGATTTCTGAAAACGTCTTTTAACTTTTATCCAATAAAAAAAATACTTGCATAACTCAAAATACTAAGTCTATTATATAAGATATTATTGTAAACTTATAGTGAGTAGTGCATAATGAAAGACAAAAGCTTAAGTTTAACACTTGCAGTTATTTTCAACACAATTAAGTTAATAATAAAAGTTAGTGTAGAACGTGGTTATACAGTTTGATTTTTTTGAATATATATTAATTGGTATAATGTAAATATAGTTAAAGGAGGTGTGTGATGATTGGAGGTTTGACTAAGGGAGACAAAACAGCAGAGGCAGGAAAAACAAGTGATCAGTCAGAGAATTATGATGTTGAATCAGTTATAAGGGCAGCATCATGTACCTGGTATGCAATACATCGCCTACTGGTGTTGTATGGAGAAGAAAAAGAAAAATTATGTTATTCATCACGGTTTACACTACCTTTTATATCTCTCAAGAACCGTATCAATGAAGTGGAAAAAGAAAATCCTTCCACTAAGGACTCTGCTACAATAAAGTTCTGCCGCTCAATTGCAGAAAATGATAAATTATGCAAAGAATTAAGAAATTTAAATAATCTTGCTGAAAATTTTGCCAATAAAGAATTTGATTCTCAATTAGAGAAGATAATAACAGGTTTTAAACTAAAAGATCTAGAAGACAAGGTAGGCTTCTTAGTACTTTTAAAAGAAGAAAGTGACTTCACTGCTATACAAAAGGCTTATAGGGATGAGTGGAGTTTTTATGACCTAATAAACGATAGAGATTTTAAACAAACGTACATAGATAAAGCAGTAACAGAGTCTGCTAATAAGAGCTTTAAGGAAGATATAAATAAATGCATAAAGTTGGCAGAGCAGGGAAAAAAAGCTGCAAGTAAATATTTTGAGAGGAAAGACGTAGAGCTTCAAGCTTATTACACAGAAACTGATAACGCTCATAGAGTTTTGAATGTTAACCTTATTAATTACAATAGAAGTGAGCCAACAAGGATTAGTGACATTTTACAGCAAGAGAAAGATATTAAAGAACTGAATATCTATTGCAATAAAAAACATGAAATATACGCTCATCAAGAAGATAAGAAAAGATATTATGAATTTAAAGAAGGCGCATATTATGAAATGACAAGCACTTGGCCTGTAGAGAATGGATCCAGAATGTGTACCATGATTATGAATGTGAGTAGTAGCGGCATAACTGAAGTACTAAAATTTGATGGTGAAGATTTTGTGTCATCGGAGGAGATCCTAGAATTAATAAAGCAAAATGATGAATTATATATTCAAGGCCTCGTCTTACATGATGCTGTAATGAAATCACTAGAAAAGGGTAAGGCTGCTGATGTTGTACCTACTGCTAATAATAATTTTCAAAATGAATCTATAGTGGCCATCAAGATAAGGAACCAGGGGGGGAATCGAAAGGTCCAGACCCTAAAAGTTGATGATGACAATAGCCTTCCTTCTTCTCCTTCTATTAATAGCAATGCATTAATTCAAACAGAAGTCAATTTACAGCACACTGAAACTCAACCAGAAGTTGCTTCACAACAAATGGATGAATTGATTTTAAATAATCAGATGCTGTCCGAAGAAAACGTTGAATTGAAGCAAGAAGAAGCAGAGTTGCAAGTGATAAATAAAAAGCACCATGAATTAACACAAGAAAATCAGCAACTACAGGAGAAACTAGAAACAACCCAAGCAGAAGATAATCAAACAATTGTAAAAGAGAGGCAGAATAGCGATTTACAAGATAAACTTGGAGAAGAGAGACCAGAATTCGACATTCCAGAAAACGAGTACGAGGAATTTCCAGGAGATACAATGCTTATACTTAAACTCACTGAAGATGAAGATAACGTTAATGTTACACCAGAGAAGAAAAAATTACGCAGATTTTCAAGCGTTGATAGTGGACTTGGTGATGAGCATTATGTATCGGATCAGAGACCTGTAGAAATTGAGCAAGAGCAAAAAAACACAGAATTGCAAACTGAACTGGCACAAAAAGATAAAAAGTTAGCAAGTGCGTTAGCAGAGCTACAAGGGAAAGCACAAGAACTTGAAAGTGTATGTGAAGAAAAAGGAAAGCTAAGGCAAGAGCTGGGAGTTGCTAATGCAAAAAAGGAGGAGTTAAAAAGTGAATTAAAGAAATCGCAAGAAGAACTATATCATGTGCAGGAAGGAAAATCTGATTTAGAGGACAAGTTTAACCATTTAGAACACTTGAATAAGAAGATGGATGGAAACCAAGAACAGCTTTCAGAACAAGTATTAGATCTGCAAAAAAAATTATCATGCTCGGAAGAGGTAACCCAAGAATTAATCAATAAGTTAAAAAGTGCTGAAGCAGAAAAAAAAGAAGTGAATCAGAAACTTGCAGAAGCTGGGCAAAGAATTGAAACATTAAAAAAATGGACTAGCGATTTACAAGATAAACTTGAAAAAAAGGAGCGAGGATCAAAGGCAGAAATAGATGCAATGCGCAAGGAGTTAACGCAGCTTAAAGAAAACCTGAAGAGGAATGAGGAAGAATTTAAAAGTGTGCATGAAGAAAAAAGAAAGCTAGAGGACAAGCTGAAAGTTGTTAATACAGAAAAGAAGGAATTAGAAGAAAAATTAAAAGAACGTGAAAAAGAGATAGACCAAGAAGCACAAATAATGGAGGAAAAGGAGCAGTTTATAAGCAATTTAAAATGTCAAATGCAAGGGTTGGAAAAAGAGCATGAAGATGAGATTAAGGAATTGGAAGAGAACCTTGATGCATTGAGCGACATCATTGCAGGTAAAGTTTTGGATATTGAAGGTCTGATGAAAAAATTACAAAACAGTGAAAAAGAAAAAGAGTTTTTCCGTGGTCAAGTAGAAGAGTTAAGTGAAGAAACGTTTGCTGATAAACAAAAAGGCTTCAACAATCAATTTTATACTCTAACAGGAGACATTTCTAGTGAGCCTGATAATGTTCCACGAAAGAAGATAGAGTTATCCAGATCTTTAAGCTTTGATAGTGAATCTGATAATAAGTCTTATGTTCCACAGGAAGGGGACAATGATAGCGCATATGATAGCAATGAGGAGAATTGTGATAATCATCCTTGTAGTTCAGTTCTAGTCCTAGGGTCCGTAAGTCCTATCAGAGCACAGGCAAGGAGTAGAAACGTAGGTAGGTTAGCTCACCTTCCTCTCGCATTATTGTGAAGATGGTTGGGGTTAAGTTGCAAGAGGAATACTTAAGTGGGGTGCAAAAAGTCTTTTGTGTTGATAATAATTTAAAATCTATAGTAGACTGAAAAAGATTATTAAATTATAATATAACATATGATAAAAGACGAGAAATCGAAAACAATTTTTGAAGTGGAAGGGGCAGTAACTGCTTTACTACCTGCAGCAGAATTTAGAGTGAAACTGGACAATGAACATGAGATTATCTGTCATGTATCAGGGAAAGTGAGAAGAAGTAAAATACGCATCATTATCGGGGATAGGGTGTTAGTTGAGATGAGCATTTACGATAGGAATGCGAAAAAAGGTCGGATCATTAGAAGGCTTAAAGGTACAAGTGACAGAACGATCTCTAAATAATCTTATTCTTGCTTCATCATCGAAAAGGCGTATAGCTTTACTAAAACAAATAAATATTGAGCCAGGTTTAATTTTGCCAGCAGACATAGATGAAGCCCCTTTAAAAAAGGAACTTCCGAAGGATTACTCAATCCGTATGGCAAAAAGTAAAGCTGAGAAAATACAAAGTTCAAATCCAAATTACTTTGTGCTTGGTGTTGATACAGTTGTTGCTTGTGGTAGAAGGATATTGCTTAAAGCTGAAAACGTTGAGCAAGCAGAAAAATGCATCCGCTTGTTATCAGGAAGAAGGCATAGAGTATATACCAGTGTGTGTCTATTAACTCCCGATCAATCTAAACAACATATTAGAACTGTGGTTACAATAGTGAAATTTAAACGTCTCAGTGAACAAGAAATTAAGTATTATTTAGCATCAGAAGAGTGGAAAAATAGGGCAGGGGGATGCAATATACAAGGCCTAGCTGGGATGTTCGTATTGTTCTTACGCGGCTCCTACTCTTCCGTTATAGGGTTACCATTACATGAAACCTATTGTTTGCTAAGTAATTATTTTAACCGGGAGTGTTAAATAAACCATACGCGTCAAGTTAAGGCCCAATATAGCACCATTTAAAGTGGGTAGATAGCCTTTCGAAATCCCTTAACAAGTGTGCCCAACAAATCTGTCTTTTTTCGTCACTGAAGTAGTGGGAGTGTTAAATAAACTGTGTCAAACCGAAAAAAAAGTAATAAATTGATATAAAAAAATGGAGGTTTGACAATGAGTCAGAAAGTAGTAAACAGAACTACCGGTTTGGTAGATTATAAAGAATTAGAAACAAATATCCTGTCGTCTATACGAGAAGGAAGACCGTTGACAGGAAGAGATGGAGCATTAACACCGTTTATAAAAAAGTTGCTGGAGGTAAGCCTGGAAGGTGAAATAGAAAACCACTTGTCGGCTGAAAGCGAAGAGAATAATCGAAGAAATGGGAGGAATGCAAAGACTTTACGTACAAGCGCAGGGTCATTTGAGCTTTTGACGCCAAGAGATAGGGAAGGAAGTTTCGAACCACAAATAGTCAAAAAAAGGCAAACAAACTTACATCCAGAGCTTGAAACGAAGATTTTGAGCACATTTGCCAGTGGTATGGGCTATAGAGATATAGTGTCACATGTTGAGGAAATTTATGATCACAAAATATCGGTGGCAGAGATATCAAGTATTACTGACAAATTGCTACCAGTAATCAACGAATGGCGTAGTCGCCCGCTGCAGTCTGTATATCCGATAGTTTTCATGGTTTTTTAAAGTCAAAGAGGACGGGCATTGCGTAAGTAAATGCATGTATAACATATTAGGCATAGATCAAAATGGCAAAAAAGAAGTATTAGGTTTTTATTTGGCTGAAAGTGAAGGAGCTAACTTCCGGTTGGGAGTGCTAAATGACCTCAAAGAAAGAGGAGTAGAAGATATCCTTATTGCCTGCGTTGATGGGCTGAAAAGCTTTCCTGCAGCTATAAACAGTGTCTTTCCTAATGCGGAAGTGCAGATGTGTATAGTGCATCAGATACGCAACTCACTGAAGTATGTGGCCAGTAAAGATGCGAAGAGTTTTTTGAGCGATTTAAAGAAGGTATATCAAGCTTCAAGCAAGGAAATTGCCGAGAATTATCTGTTGGAATTGGATGAAAAATGGGGCACAAAGTACCCTATGGTTATAAAATCTTGGCAGAATAATTGGGAAAACTTGTCTGGTTATTTTAAGTATTCTGGTCCAGTTAGGAGGATAATCTACACCACCAATCCCATAGAGGGGCTACATAGGCAAATTAGGAAATTCACTAAGACCAAAGGCTCATTTACCAGCATAAATGCCTTGCATAAGCAGGTATATTGTGCTATAAAGAAGGCAGAGGAAAAGTGGACGATGCCTGTACATGATTGGGCATTAACTATCTCTCAACTTGATGTTTTCTTTCCTGGCAGATTGAAAATTGAGTTGAACTAAAAATGCGGTTTGACACAGTTTATTTAACACTCCCGAAGTAGTTGTAAACCGCATACCTATCGGTAACAACCAAATTCTTATAACTAGAAAATGTACTACTCTCTAGAAACTTAACTCCTCTTGTGTCTGCTAATTTAATAAGGCTTGCTTCATTATTAGCAAACACCCAGCACCAGCCAAGTTTACCTTTAGAATAATGGCTAGTTTCATCAATATGCAAAACTTTGCTTGCTCTCTCTACTTGTTCATATACATCTTAATACATAATTTTCCACAAAAACAATCTTCAGGGAGGAGCTGGATAATTATAAGCTCAGCATTATTGTTTGGCGCTATAGGAGCCACAATGGCTACAATGGGAATTATACCTGAAATTGCTGCTATTGGAGTAATTGCAACTGTTGTGTTGTCAGGAATCGCTGGTACTATAGTAGGTGGTGTAGCGGGATATCTTGTTAATGTGGCAATAAATCAATGCTGTGGAGCATGCAGCTCAGTAGTTCAAGAATAAGACCAATCCGGTAAAGAAGCATTTGTGGGAGTGGAAACCATTTTTTGATTTTTCTTTACTAAGTCTACTAAATATAGTTTAGAGTTGCTTGGTGATTCTGTTCTTGTGAAAATGATTTCTCTACCATTTGGTAGCCATGCCGGAGATTCAATTTTATGCCCTTCTGAAAGTAGACGTTCTTCTTTGCCATCTGGCTTCATAACTCCTATGTAAAATTTTCCTGACTGAATCTTTGTGAAAGCTATCAGATCTCCTTTTGGCGACCAAACAGGCGTAGCATATCTTCCACTTCCAAAACTAATTCTTTTAGGTTTTTTACTTTTGTTAGTAAAATCGATAACATACAGCTGCTGACTCCCACTCATATCGGAACTAAAAACCATATACTTTTGATCTGGAGAAAAAGAGGGAGAAGTGCTTATAGCTGAACCTTTAGTAATTTTTTTTGTCCGTTTACTACTTAAATCCAAAGATAATATATTCGTTTCACCACCCAATGAGTGGGAAATTAAAAGAGATTTACCATCAGGAGAAAATCTTGGTGCAGAAATAACTCCTTCAAATGCGCTGATTATTGATTCAGTGTGGTCTTTTAAATTTTTTAATACTATATAACTTTTACCATTTGCGTATGAGATATAAACAATACCCTTTCCATTTGGTGAGAATCTCGGTGTTGACACAAATCTATCGCCATTTGTTAAGTATTTTATATTACTTCCATCTTGATTCATCACAGCAATTTTACGCACAGATTTGTAGTTGCTATCTTTTTCTTCAGCGATATACGTGATTTTTGTGTTGAAGTGCCCTTTCTCACCAATCAATCTATCATGTATCACATCCGAAACGAGGTGACCAATTTTTCTCCAGTCTTTTGCTGGAAAAACAACTGACTGAGTAAGTAATTCTCTTTTTGTAAAAGTGTCAAATAAACGAAATGATAGCTCTAATGCACTACCAGATACTTCGCTTAAACTTACTGTGACTACAGTATCGCTTTTCCAAGATTTAAATTCAGCTTCCGCGCCACGTTTTACATTAAATAAGCCACAATTAGATAAATTTGTTCCTATTACCTTTGCAATATTTTCGCTTAATTCGCTTTCCAGCGCTGTTTTACATGTACATTTAGATACAACAAGACCAATGTTACCAACACTGCTTTTTTTTATATCAACATATAAAGCAGCTTTTGTAAAATAAGGAATAAATAACGAAACAAGCAATATTAATTGAACGAATAACTTCATTCTTTCATTTCATACCTGTTCTATCTGGACTTCAATTATAGGTCTTTTTAGTAAATATTCCTTTAAGATACTCAATATTGAACTTTCAATCTTATTTTTAATTTTTTTTGTTGGCTGCAAACTAAACAACGACTCAACTTTCTTGACAATTTTCTGTATAATAGCTGCATCTTCTAGCACTTCAAAAACACCAGGTACAAATACTTTCGGTTTAGTAAGCAATTTATTTTTCTTGTTTACAACTGCTATTACCACAATAACTCCGGCATCTCTCATTCTTTTACGCATTTTTATAACACTGCTCTCCGGATGACGTAGCAGCATACCATCAATACCAAAGTAGTCAACATCGATTGAATCAACTTTTTCTCCGTTCTCCAAATTAACAATATCACCTGGTGCAATCATTATTGCTTTTGCCACACCGCACTCTTTAGCAAATTTTACATGTGCATGCGTGTGAATATATTCGCCGTGAACTGGAATAGACATCTTCGGTTTTATTAAAGAATACATTTCCTTTAGCTCTTCTCTTGTTGGATGCCCAGAAGCATGAACATGCTCTGTTTTTTCAGTAACAACTTCTACCCCCATCTCAATAAAGGCATTGAGCATGTTGTGCGCACGAGTTTCATTTCCAGGAATGATTTTTGACGAAAAGATCATGGTATCACCTTGCTGCATTTTAAATGCTTGATGACTCTTATTAGCAAGCCTTGAAGTTGCTGCCAGTGGCTCACCTTGACAACCTGTGCAAAGTAGCACCAGTTTTTCCCTTGGAAAATTTACTGCTTCCTTTGCTTCAAGAAACTGAGGAGAATCAGTTAAATAACCACTATCTTGCGCAACCTTCACTATTCTCCATAAAGATCTACCAAGTAAAACTACTTTTCTATTTAGTGCTTTTGCAGCTTGGCTTATCGTTTCAATTCGTGCCACATTTGAAGCAAATAGCGAAACAGCAACTAATTTTTTAGACCGCTTTATTATGTTATAAATGTTATTATAAATTTCACCTTCTGACTCAGGGTGATGCTTGCTTAATATATTGGTTGAATCGCAAATTGCTGCAAGCAGGTCACCTTTATCGCCAATTTCTTTTAGACGCTCTATATTAGAAGTTAATCCAACAACAGGTTTTGGATCAAATTTCCAGTCTCCGGTATGGAGTGCACTACCCATTTCAGTGCTAATTAATATTGAATTTGCCTCAGGAATTGAATGAGTTATATTTATAAACTCGACGGTAAAAGGACACAAATTTGTGCTGCCATTTATGTCCACCTCTTTCACAGGTACTGTATCTTCTAATCGAAACTCCTTTAGTTTCTCCCTAAGAAAATTAACCGTAAACTTTGTTGTATATATGGGGCACTGCAACTCTTCCCACAAGTGGGGCACTGCACCGCAGTGGTCCTCATGTGCATGTGTAATTATTATTCCAAGCAAATCTTTTTTTCTTTGAGCAATAAAATCTACATCAGCAATGAGCAGCTCAACACCTGGCATAGTTTCATCTGCAAAACCAACACCAAGGTCGATCATAATCCACTTACCTTGATAATGATATAGGCTAACATTCATCCCGATTCTTCCTACTCCCCCAAGCGGAAGAAATAAAAACTCATTTTTGTTTATATTCATTAAATTTAAATTATTAAAACCTGAGAATAGCAAAACTTCGACCTTAAATAAAGAAATTTATTGCTTTTACATAATTTTAAGGAACTAAGAAGTTTCTGTTGGCTAATAATGTTGATATCAACACTATTGTTAAGTTTTCCATTAATAAGGTCAAAGAATTGCAGGATTAAATGAAAACCCGTAAACAGTTACTCCTTCATGTCATTTAGCAGATTTCTTATTTTTTTTTTACTTTACTAAAAAACCCTTCAGATCGTTGTTGTACATTTGCATTTTCCTCTTCTTCAAACGCTTTTAATAGCTCAATTTGCTTTTTGGTTAAACTTTTTAGATTTAAGGTTTCAACTATTACCTGTACATACAAATCACCGCGAACATGTGAACTCATATGCGGCATACCCTTCTCCTTACAACGTAACTTGGTACCAGTTTGAGTGCTCTCTGGAACTTTTACTTTTGTTTTAGCTCCATCAATTGACTGAACATCAATTTCACCACCAAGCACAGCTAGTGTCATTCTTATAGGTACTTTACAGTGTAAATCTGCCTTATTTCGAGTAAAGATTTTATGGGGAGCTATTTTCACGTATACGTATAAATCTCCACTTTTTCCACCTCTTGCTCCAGCTTCTCCTTTACCACTTATCCTTACCTTAGCTCCTTCTTCTATGCCCTTTGGAATTGAAACGGATATATTTACTTCATCTCTTCTACGTCCACTTCCACCACATTTCTTACATTTATTTTGTATTATTTCTCCTTCCCCATAGCATGTAGTACATGTTCTTTCGATGGTAAAAAAGCCTTGTTGAGTTCTAATCCTACCGCTTCCCTGGCATGTGGGGCACTGAACTGGTTTAATTGCTCCTTCGCTACCTGTGCCTTGGCATGTGTCACATTTTACATTTGTCACATAATGTATAGGCGCTTGTATTCCTTTAAATGCATCTTCTAAGGTAATTTCAAGATCATAACGTAGGTCTGCTCCAGACACTCCTGTTGTGCTCCTCTTTGCTCTTGATCTACTTGCACCACCACCGAATCCTCCACCAAAGAAGTCATTGAATATGTCGCTAAAATCTCCTGCAGAGCTAAAGCCTTGAAACCCACCAGAAGCACCTTCGTGGCCATAACGGTCATAGCTTGCCCTTTTCTCAGAGTCAGATAGAACTTCATATGCAGCTGTTACTTCTTTAAATTTTTCCTCTGCTTCTTGATTGCCAGGATTTCTATCAGGATGATATTTTAACGCTAATTTTTTATACGCTTTTTTTATCTCATCAATACTGGCATTTCTTCCTACTTCCAGCAGATCATAGTAGTCTTTTTTGCTCATATATAATAGTTTAGTGTTTAACCTTTAAAGATAGGTATTGCATATATTAATTTCAAGTGTGACTTCTGTTTCCTATAAAATGTGGTGCACCCTGAGCGACTTGAACGCCCGACCTTTTGATCCGTAGTCAAATGCTCTAATCCAACTGAGCTAAGGGTGCTTTCATAAAGTTAACTTTAGCAGGTTTTGTAGCTTGATTCAATTAATTTGGCTAAAAATAAAACTGTTAATTTTTATCATACGTGAAACCTGCAAAAAATTGCATTTGTTTTCTTAAGAATCATTTTATGGTCAAGCTCACAACTATACGAACATTTGTAGTCAAGGCACTGGGATCTGAAATTGCAATGTTCGTATAGTTGTGGGTTTAGAACCCCTCACAATTCCCAAACTGCTGTTCCGAATTAGAATTATTAAATTCACTATAAGGAGGAGAGTAAGGAGGAGGTGGTCCATAATTCCTAACTGCTTCTTCAGCCTCCTCAATATTGTCTGATTCTTTCTCATGCTTCATATGAAAAGCTAAACCACCAGCAAAACATACGAGAGAATTAACGCCAAGGATAGCTAAACCCCACACTGGTAAGACTGGGTAAACAGCACAAGCTACCTACTTTCAAAACACGTCCCCTCAGATTCTCACTTTGGCATCATTCTACCTTATCTAAAGCCATTTTATACCTTTTTATCCCTTCTGGGGTAATCTTTTTTCAGTTAGCTATAGTAGATCTTTCAGAACAACTAAACGTGACTTGTTCTACTTCCATCTAATACAATGTAACAAAGGGGTATAACTCAGAGCTAGAGGTTATGATTGTAATAAAGATATAAAAAAAACGGATAAGTCAAGCAAAATTACATTTGTAACTTTGCTTGACTATCCATTTATTACCACCTAAAATAGCTAACAAAGCTATCCCGTATGACATTTTATCTATATCTAATCAAGCATATTAATAAGTAAGTAAATTTTAATATAATCTTATTATACTTATAAATATGCTGTATAGAATGAAAGTATGGATGATTTCATAACTGCAAGAAGGAAAGATGATGCTGTAGCATCTGTTTGTCAGGATAATAAGAAAAAAAACGTATTAATTTTAGGGCTCAATCAAGCCGCAAGGAATTTGTTAAAATACGAGGAAGGGAATTTACTTAATAAGCCGTTAATCAATATTTTAAGTGCAAGAGCAGCTGACGACATGAAGAATTATTTAGAGTATACCGAAAATGGACACGATTTACTTGATGTATTACCTAAAGTGATAGGTTTTTCCTTAACTGATGCTAAAGGAGAAGATATAAAGACAAAAGTAAAAGTTTTCCGCACTGCACAATTTGCTAGTAATAAAATAAATTATGAGCTATTGATACGTGATATCAGCTTGTCTCATAAATTAGGAATCTTTAGAGATGAATATCTAATGGGTAAAAAATATAAAAACCATGACTTATTCGATATACCAAACAATGAGTCTACTATTCTAGAGTTATACGTTATATTAAATTTTGCCTTTCAACATCAAATTAATGCAGCTATAGGAGTGATTGGCTTAAATAGTAGCTGTAGTGAGACAAATGATGCACTGAAAGTTATCATAGAACATTTTTGTAAAAATTGCCGTAGTGATGATTTTCTAGGGTATATTGATGAGAATAAAGTGCTTTTTGTTTTGATTAACTGCGATGTAAAAAGTACGTCTAAAATAATTAATCGTATACATTCTGCCATTAATAAGCAGTTATTAAAGCGAAAATTACCAAGTGTATCAATAATTTATGGGAATATAGCTCAAAAACGGGCAGCAAAATCTACCAGCGGCGCCTTCTGAAAAGTTGTTTTTTATTTATATTGAGTTTAAACTTAAATTTTTATAAAAATTTAAGTTTATTTATGAAGTTAAGGTACTACCTGGTAGCACTGCTTTCATCATTATTTTTGCAGAGTAGTGCTAGCTCTAGAACAATTTTGGATAAGGAAATATTTTATGTAGAACTAGACGGAAAAATAGATTTGAGATTCGGCTACGCCTTCAACAGAGGTTCTTTCAATGCTAAGGCTAAGGATAAAACTTCAAGTTATTCATACTTGCGCTTTCTTTATTTACAGCAAGTTTATCCAAATACTCAAATGGGGTTTAATGTTAAGGCAGGAGTTTCTGGTATTGCAAACCTAAAAGCGTTAGACATAGAAAAGTTAGACATGGAGGAATGGTATTTCATCATTAAAAATCAGGTGCTTGGATCAATTGAATATGGTAAAAGAAGTTTAGTTAGTCAGGGCATGTTAATTAACACTTCAAAAATTTATACAGCTGCTGGAGGAGTAAATGGTCATTGGACAAACTATGCAAATTTGCGTGGTAACGAAAACAGAGATAATGGCCCTGGATATGATAAAGACAAGGTATTTTGGGTAAAACCCAACATTTACAGTAATTATAATGGACTCGAACTAGGGTTAAAACAATCATCAATTAACTACATCTCCCCTGAAATCTATAACTTTCAACTCGGGTTCAGTTATGTCCCAGGAAAAAATAACTTACAGTACAGCAATTTAATTGCTGCTGGCCTTTCCTATAAAAATGGCCTATCAGATGATATAAATTTTACTACTGCCTTAACTGGTGAATTTGCAAGAGAAAATTTAACTGATTGCTCAGATGGAACTTCTAAAAATTATGAATGTCGTAATCAATTACTGCACTGGAATTTTGGTTTGAAGCTAAAATTGTTCGATCTTGATTGCATTTTTTCGTATGGTAATGGCGGTAAATCTGGTGAGAAGCGTAATCCTGAAATAAATAATACGTATTATATGAATGCAGGTATTGCTTACCATTCTGATTCTCGCAAATTGAGCTTAACATATTTCAATAGTGGTAGGGATATTGCAGCAAACGAGTTAACATCATATGCTTTAAGCCTTGAATATCCATTTTTTATGGGCACTTCATACTATTTCGATATTGTAAAATTTAGTACCAAAGAGCCTGAAGTAGAAAATAGCAACTCTGGTTATGTGCTCTTGACTGGACTGAAATTAAGTTTTTAATGAGGTTACATTGCCTCCTGTCATCCCAGCACTCTTTTCTGTCATCCAAGTAGCGGATAACATAGAAACGAAAAACTTACTTGACACGTTTTGCCAGCCCCCTTATCATGACGTGTATAACAATGTTACAAAAAATAATATCATAGGGTTCTCTCTACTTTTTCTGGGTAAGATCAGAATTTCCTCTTAAGCCTTTAGCTCCTCAAATACTTCACTTGCTCTATTTAAAACAGAATCAGGAAAACCAGCAAGTTTTGCTACATGTATTCCATATGACTCATCTGCAATGCCTTCAATTACTTCATGTAGAAAGATAACCTCTCCGTTCCACTCTCTTATTTTTACACAAAAACATTTCACGTTCTTCAAGTATTTGCTTACTTTAGTTAATTCATGATAATGAGTTGCAAAAATGGCGCGGCACTTATTTACATTGTGAATATGTTCAATCACCGCCTGAGCAATAGATAAGCCATCATACACTCCTGTGCCCCTACCAATTTCATCAAGTATCACCAAGGAACGATCTGTTGCCTGATTTACTATCGTTGCTGTTTCGATCATCTCTACCATGAAGGTAGAATAACCAGCTGTTATATTATCTGTTGCACCAACCCTGCTAAATATCTTGTCAATCACTCCAATATGCGCACTCTCTGCTGGCACAAATGACCCCATGTGAGCTAAAACTGCAATGAGAGCGTTTTGCCTCAAGAAAGTGCTTTTTCCAGCCATATTAGGACCAGTAATTAGATGTATACCAGCTAAATTGATGCTATTTGCAATGAATTTATCGTTAACTTCAACCACTGGATGTCTTCCATTGCGAATATTGAACTCTTTACTGTCATCGATAATGGGTTTTACGTAATTATTTTGCACTGCAAGCTCCGCAAAAGTGGCTCTAATATCAAGTTTTGCCAAAGCATTTGCAGCAAGAGCAATTTTTTCAGATTCTTTAGCGACTTCACTACACAGTTCACTAAAAATTTTCACTTCTAAGCTGATTGCAGCATCACGTGCCGTAAGAATTTTATTTTCTAGTTCTTTCAATTCATTAGTAGTGTAGCGCATGCTATTTGCTAAGCTTTGCCTATGAATAAATATGTCCGAAGTTATTTTGTGATTTGCTGACACTTCAACGTAATAACCAAGTATATTGTTGTGTAATATTTTGAGTGCGGCAATGCCAGTTAGGTCGCGATAAGACTCACGGAGCTTAGTTACCAACTTGTTACTGTTGTTCAATATATAAGATAACTCAGATAATTCTGAGTTGTATTTTGGATTGATAAATCCTCCTTCTTTCACGGAACTGAGGTTATTATCAAGTATAGCGCTGTTTAGAAGCTCGAATAGATCTTTATGATTACCAAGACTTTTATGTATTGTGCTTAGTTCACTCTCGTCTGATTTTACTGTCATTCCAGCGCGTGACGCTGGAATCTGCATCTGGATTCCAGTGTCAGCTACTTGGATGACATATTGTTGTGGGAGAGATCCATTTTCACCTGATTCAATTTTACATAAGAACTCAGACAACTCTAAAGTTTTTTCTAGGCCTATTTTTAATAGGTTCATATCCTTTGGTGAACCACGCCCTAGTATTAAGCGCGATAAAGACCTCTCAATATCTGGAATGTTAGATAATATTTCTCGTATTTTTCTGCGTGGCTCATGATTATTTACAAAAAATTGAGCGGTGCTGAGCCTCAAATTGATTGCCTTGGAGCAAGCAAGTGGTGAAGCGAGCATTTGTTTGAGCAGGCGTCCACCAGAGGCTGTAACTGTGTGATCAATAACTGAAATTAGTGAACCTTTCTTTTCACCAAATTGAGTTGAAAACAACTCAAGATTTCTCCTTGCTGAAGCATCAATAAGCATGAAATTTTGTTGCTTATAGGTTTTTGGGAATTCAAGCCTTGGAATGGAGCCCCTTTGTGTTACTCTGACATATTCAAGCAGTGCACCGCACGCCATGATTTCTACTTTGCTGAAATTTCCTATACTCCCAAGTTCCCTGATTTTATAAAACTCGCATAACGTTCTGTGAGATTTACTATACTCAAAAAAACTCTGTGCGTGTTGTGTAATTGATATTTTATAATTTTTTAAAATCGATCTAATTTTTTCGTCCTCAGTGAATTTTTCAGAAATTAATAATTCTCTTGGTGATATACGCAATAAATCACTATCTAGAGCTTTCAAATTCGTTAAAGTGTGAAAAAATTTTCCCGTTGATAATTCAAGCCAACTAATAGCATATTCGTCATTTTGTTCAACTATGGATGCGAGATAATTATTGCTTTTATCCTCCAGTAGCGAATCTTCTATAATTGTACCTGGAGTTACAACTCGTACTACATCACGTTTTACTATGGATTTATAGCCCCTCTTTTTTGCTTCATCAGCAGTTTCTAATTGGTCACAGATTGCTACTTTGAATCCTAAATCTATTAGCTTGTGTAGGTAAGATTCGCTACTGTGTGCTGGCACTCCACACATTGGTATTTCTTGCCCATTTGAATTGCCCCTCTTGGTTAGCACTATATTCAGCAATTTCGCAGCTTTAATAGCATCATCGAAAAACAACTCATAAAAATCTCCTAGCCTATAAAATAGCAGATGATCCTTGTATTGAGCTTTCAGGTTCAAATATTGCTCCATCACAGGGGTGTTTTTTTCTCTTACGAAGCTCATAATATTTTTTAATATATTGTATTGGTAATAAATTCAATGTTATTATAGATTATATTGCACATGTGAATAACATAAATTTTAGATAGGTGTATAGAGGGGAAAATTTAAAACAATTAAATTTCTTGGATCCAAGTAGTCAGGACACTTGGATGACACCCTCCTTGTATGTATTATAGCTAAAGTGACTTACGACAATTTGAAAAACGACAAATTCGTCATTCCGCTACTAGTTAGCGGAATCTATACCGCGCATAGCTGTACGAACATTCATTTTTGAAGGTAAATTGCACAGCAAATGGTGTCATTCCAGTGCTTGACACTGGAATCCAGCTTCTATGCAACCTCATCAAAAACATTCATTTAGTGTAAGATCAGCTACTTTCCATGCTAGTTTGCTTGTGAACAAGCAAACTTTTCTGGATCCCAGTGTCAAGCACTGGGATGACATCATAGGGGCGCTGGGATGACACCCTCCTTGTGTGTATTATAGCTAAAGTGACTTACGACAATTTGAAAAACGACACATTCGTCATTCCGCTACTAGTTAGCGGAATCTATACCGCGAATGAATCGCGGTATGACGTGTTGCTTGGGTCAGCTATACGTAGGTTGTGGCCCTTCTTTTTGCACCATCAACAGATATTTCAGAGCTAACAGTGCTAATAGTTTTTTCTATCGCTTTAGCCTGTTCATAGTCTTGACTCAAAAAATACATGGCCAGCCCAACAGCTATACTAGCAACAAGAACAGGTGCTATCATTACACCTAGTATCATACCACCAGAAAGACTTACTGCAACACACACACCAGCTCCAAGTACAACACCAAGAAAACCACCAATTATTACGCCAGGCACCAAACTGCCTATCATAGCGCTTTCTTTTTTCGTATTAGCTTGTTCTTTCATACTTTTAATAAGCACTTTTTTTGTTTCTCCTTGAGCTAAATCTAAAGGAATTTTATTATCCGCGTTTTGTATCAAAGGATTTGCACTATATGTAACAAGAAGGGTGATTATTTCTTCAGTTTTCTTACCTATAACTGCATGATGTAGTAATGTATTTCCCTTTTCATCTTTAAAGTTTATATGAGTACGAAGTTCCTCATCTAGATTTCTTATTGGGTTGTTTTTTGCATATATCCTAGGTTTTATTGCTCTATCTAAGCATTGTATCACTTGTTCTAGTGATTGCTCGCCAGGATTTTGTATAAAATGAAGCAGAATTTCGTGTACTATTGCTTCCTTTGTAGTTTTTTGGTATCGTAAAGCACATGCAAATGTGTCTTTATTAATAGTTATTTCTTTGTTTTGTTTAAGGAAATCTTTTAACTTTCCAACTCTATTTATACTGTGATTTTCGCTAGCAATTATCGATTGTAAAGTTTTTCTGTTATCGTCACCAGTCATGCTATCCTCCTTGATTTGATTGCATTACTCATTAATAAATAATATAATAAATCCTGCTAAAAGTCAAGCAATTAATTAATAAGTTAATATAATTCTCCAAAAGGAGCTCCTTACTTTTTGTTCAGCATGTCCATTGGATCAGACTCTTTAAGCTTGCTGTTTGCTGAATTTATTCATCACAATAGCTACAATGTGCTATCGAAGTTCTCTGTAATCTTAGTTGGTTCTTCTAGAATATTCAAAATATCAGTTGCACAATAAACCCGATCTCTCTTTCCTTGAGAAGTTTGTGAAACGATGCCTAAATCTTCAAGCTTTACGATTGCTCTTTGGGCTGTTGTAAATACGACACCTAAGTTTTCAACCACTTTCCTTATAGTAAAGTAAGGGTTTACAGCGAGATACCTTACAATACCACTCGCAACTCCCTCAGTTTTAGAACTAACTTCAGTTTGCCAATTTGCAATCAAAATGTTAATTCGTTCTGCTCTTGACAATGCATCCAATGATTGCAGTACTACACCATTTAAGAAATAAGAGAACCAATCATGCCACGTGCCTCTGTTGCTTATATTGTAAAGTTGGTCATAATACTCACTTTTTGTAGCTTCAAAAAATGCACTTAAGTATAACAGAGGTAATGGTAATAATTTTCTTTCGATCAGAAGTAATGTTATTAATAAACGTCCAATACGTCCATTGCCGTCCAAGAATGGGTGAATCGCTTTAAATTGATAATGACATAGAGCTATATGTATAAGTGGGGGTAATGTTCTATCATGTAAAAATTTTTCAAAAGAGTCCAAGCAACCCATCAATTCACCTGGCATTGGTGGCACATATTTTGCTGTGTCTATTGTACATCCTGGGCTTCCAATCCAATTTTGCACTCGGCGAAATTCTCCTGGAGTTGCGTGAGAACCTCTTACACCTTGCATAAGTTTTCCGTGAATTTCTTTAACCAACTGAAGCGACAGTGGAAAAGATTGTAAACGTTTTAGTCCATAATCGAGCGCTGATATATAATTGCGTACTTCTTGTAAATCATCGGGATTGCGATCTACATTAGCACCTGCTTCTTGAGCCAAAATTTCACCAAGAGTTGCTTGAGTTCCCTCGATTCTACTTGAAAGAACTGCTTCGCGTGCTATAAAGGGTCGTATGAGAAGATGAGGGTTAGGCAATTTAGCTCCTTCCCTGGATAACATACCCAAAATATGATCTGCTCTGGAAAGACTATTAACTAAATCATTGTCCCATTCAAATTTTGGTGGCAAGGGGTTAGGTATAAATGCCTGATAACCAGCGAATACTTTGCCTGATGGTGATCCTTTAATATATATTCATTCAACCTAGTACACTATTTTTATAGTATATATTATTTTCAAATAAAGTCAAAAATGAAAATAAGGCTTTATCTTATTTGCGTGCATGAAAATAAGAAACTCTCTTATTGTCGATTTTGCTCAAAAACAAAAATAGAAGAAGCTGCTGAACTTTATATTAGCAGTTATCCTGTTTTTCTGGAGAGCTGCTATAAAACTTCTGAGTGAAGTCACTTAATTTTTACACATCTATTGTAGAGTAAGAAGAGCCGAATTTGGGACAAAAATGCTAGCTGATGCTTGGACTTTACTGACACTTACACTACTTGAAACTATACTTAGTGTAGACAATTTAATCTTTATTTCTCTAGCAATAGATAAGGTACCAAATGCGCTGAGAGAAAGAGTGCGCCTTATGGGCCTTGGATTAGCGCTATTAATGCGTTTTGTAATACTATTTTTTACATCATCTATATTGTCAATGCAAAAACCTATATTTCACACTGCATCGCTAAATATTTCAGCAAGGGATTTACTTATGATCGCAGGGGGATTATTCCTTATTGTTAAAAGCTCTATGGAGTTATGGGATGACATCTTTGTATGTAAGAAAAATAAAAAGAAAGCAAACGTTAAATCAAAATTTTTTTTAGTTGTGCTACAAATTATATTAATAGATTTAGTTTTTTCAGTTGATTCGATATTAACTGCTATAGCATTAACTTATAACATGATAATAATTGCTACAGCATTTACATTTTCCATGCTAGCAATGCTGTTTTTATCAAGTTATACCGCCCAGTTAATCAAATCTAACCCAGGTTTAAAAGTAATTGCTATCTTATTTATTTTACTTGTCGGTGTGTACCTCATACTTCATGGATTTCATATAGAATTACCAAAAGGATATTTGTATTCTTCATTTATGTTTGCACTGCTTGTGGAAGTTATAAGCAAAATAAAGAAAACGTAGTGTGTAGATATAGCCTCACTCAAGCGAGATTTTCCTGTGGATTTAAGGTAATAAGAGGAAGTAGTAATGTTTTTTCGGGGTGAAAGTAACCTCTTGCATACATAAGTTTTTGTGCCATAATGGTTCTTTATTGAAAATAGCGTTGATGGATATCACTACTAGCTTATTAGGGGATATTAGTAATTTAATAGATAGAGCAAAGAATCATCTTGCTACACATTTCAATTCTACTCTAGTATTGTTAAATTGGGAAATTGGCTTCAGAATTGGTCAAGATATCTTAAAGCACAAACGTGCAGACTATGGCAAACGAATCATCTCCCAACTTGCAAAAGAACTTCAGATTAAATATGGACGTGGGTTTGATAGAGCTTCATTGTTTCGGATGGTGCAAATATAGGAATGGGGAGAAATTGATGAAACATGCATCCAGTTTGCCTGAGTGGCAAAAAAATGTTGTTGAGTTCTTATCTAGTCGTAGAAAGTATCGGTTATTTGGATGGGAGTTTGGTCCAATTTTATTTGATGAGTTATATAGGATAAGGGATTATCGCACAGACTATATAAGAGTTGGAGCTTTTTTCACTCCTATAGTTGCTTTTTCTGCTGGGCTTGTTTCATTTGTATCAACACGCAGGGTATATCTTGCTGCAGTAGTAACTTCTAGCCTAATAGTACTAGGGATTATAACTACACTTGCCGTTGACTATCAAATGACAAAAAGAAAGGCTGGGGTGGTAAGCCAAGAGGATTGTGTTAAATTGCTGAAAGCACTAGAGAGAATGCCGCAGTATTGGTGGTGGCCATGGAGTAAACAGATAGAGGATATTACGATCACTGAAGAACAAATAAATAGAGCAGTGAACTACAATGATTACTCGATTGCTTCACGCTTAATCTATTCCTTATTTACTAACGTTGCGTTGCATCAACTTTACGTTGCAAGGCTAAGTTATCTTTATAGTTATCATAAACTTGGAGGGAAAATGGTATTAGGGTTTGATATAATAGGTTCATGTAAAAAATTACTACAAAGCAACAATCTTATTTCTAGTGATGAAAAAGTACCTGAAACTGCACAGGAAGCATATAGGGAAGAAAATAGGTTAGAAGAGGCAAGTAGGATTGATAAATTAGTCAGGACCATATGTAGAGTTGATAACAAAGAATTGAGTTTAAGTCAGGCACTTGATTTATTGCAAAAAAAGTGGATGCCATTTTATCTTGATAAAAGCTTGGGTGGAGTGAGAAAAAAAACAAAGAGTGAAGAGGAACATAACAAATATTTTGAAAGTCTTATTAAACAATTTAGGAACTTATCATTAAAGCACCATCCAGACAAGGGAAAAGTTAAAGATGAAGAAATGCAAAAAATAATTAACCAGACTACAAAAGCTCTGAGGAATATACATTCATACATCATGCAGGATGAGACGTTTATTCTCAATAAAGACTGTTACTTATTGTATGGAATGTATAACCGCATACCATTAAGCACATTAAGTAGTGATGAAAAAGATATATCTAGAGTAGTAAAGGTGTCGTCCATAGATGGAATGTCTGCTTTGTTTGAGTTGAGTCGCTTGGCTGATCAGGAAGAAGAATTTTTGATGAGGGCAAGAAATAGGTACTTAAAAGATGCAAAGGCATCTGTTGAATTCCTTTGTGAAAAGTTGTTGGCAATAAAGAACATAACATATAAAGAAATTGAGTCTTTAAGCAACGTTATAGAAGTAAGATGGAAGGAGTTTGATAGTGCTTATAATGGGTATGTGGAGGAATATTATAAACGTTGGGTAGATTACTTAGAGTCTTTGAATGCTCGTTGTGAAAAATCTGAGTTGCTTGAGGTAATAAAGGAAGCAGTAGAAAAGTTCTTAAAAGAGAGCAAGGAACAATATGAAATGCTAGTAGGGCAATCTTATGGCGTGAATCCAGATGAGAATTTTGTACTACCTATGTTAGACTATTTTACTTTGATGGAAGCATACTATAAGTTTGCTACTAAACTACTTAAGGACAAAAAGAATTGCTATAGTCTTCAGGGTTATCGTTTCGACTCAGATGCTCTTGATAAGATAAGTTCCATACTGAAAGAAAGTAAAGATAGCAAGGAAGTTTTGAAAGAAAAAAGCAAAGAAGAGGTAGAGGGTGAATCATCGCATGAAGAGAGAATAGAGAAGAAAAATCAATTATCTTATAAAGATAACATAAAGGAGGATAAGTTATCCTACAGAGAATTACTATTTCATACAAGAGCTATGGTAAATTCCTATGTTAAGAATGATGATAATGAATTAAATGAAGAGGTAAAGAGATCCTATAAGGAATCGAAGGTAGGTAAAGTACCGACTAAAGAAGAAATAGGAAATGTAATAGTATTCATGTTAAAACGCTTAGAGGAATTATTGAGTAATAGATTTCAAAGCAAGAAAACAGCTTTCCAAAGGCAAAGAGAAGAATCTAAGCAATTGAAAGAAGAACGAGAGAAATCAGAAGAAGAATTAAGACAAGCAAAACACAAAGCAGAACTTACTGAGGAGGTAAGTGATCTTTTTACGAAAAGGTTATCTGACTTCAACATGGATAGTAAATTAGGGAAAGCAATATTGAAAGATCAAAGAAAGATTAAACGGAAGATTGTGAAGTGTATTATGGAGTACAACTTTTCTCTAGAGCAGGTGCTAGGTGCAATAATGGAAGGAATAAAGTTTAATGAAGAACGAGTTGTAAGAGAAGGCGCTGTTAGTGATGAATTGATAGAAGTAGTTATAAGAAACTTTTTGACTATTAATGAAATAGTTGAAGAAATGGTAGAGAAGGTAGTAATAGAAGTTGATAACAGTACTGTTTTGCAAGATATGCAGGCGCCAAGCTCTGTATTTAACAATGTAACTAATGAACCAATTGCAGGACCTTCTTGTAGGAGATAAGAGTTTTAAAGTTTGTGAAAAACTTGGATTTGTGGCTATTATTTTGTATGCTCTTTTTATCATAAAAAGTATTACTTTTATAAAAACACAAGTCCCTTTAGCGTCACAAAAAATTTGTTCATTTACTTTTCCAAAAATCACAAAAAAGTACCTACCTTTGTGAGAACAATTTAAATAAAAGCAGCGTTGTGAAAATAAAAACGCAAAATTGTTGCAACAAAGCCAAACAAATTAGTTCATATCTAAATGTGGCAAAAGTAGGTTAATATAGCTGACTTTATAGTATAGTAGAATTATTATATAGAAAAGTTCGAACGTATTGTTTGGTAAAGGAAAGAAACTACAAAACAATTCAAGTAGCAAACTCTTCGATGGAAGTAGAGAATGGGAACCGTAGCCGTCGTTCTATCAATCAACCTTATTTAAAACCACTTTTGTTCCAGATCCGAGGTTGGTTTGTAAACATAATGAGTCGATTATCTTTTCAAAGCGTTTCCAACAAGCAGACTCTATTATCAGCGCCTTTAGTAAATAAAGAATTTGTAAAAGGAATTGACGATAAAACTAAAGTGGTGCCAGACATTAGAAGCATTTCAGCACAATCTGATATAAATGGAAGAATACTATTAGCTGATATGTTGCTGGCCAAGAGAGGTAAAAGACAAATGTATACTTCTTCAGCAGATAAACAGATTTCTTTGCAAGAGGCACAAGGCTATTCATTAAATATCGTAGATAAGTTTGAAGCAGAACTAAAACAAGCAGCTTTTCGTTGTGGTATATCGGTACAACAATTAAAAATTAATTTTCAAGAAGTACAATTAAGTGTACTTAAGAAAGTCATAGCGGGAAACTATCATGAAATCTCAGGTATGCTGTACTCATATGCAGAAAAAGCTTGTCCAGCATTAGAGCAAAAGGAGAAATTCTCAATGTCTTTTAAAGGTAAAATCGAGCAAATGTTGCAGAAAGAAATGATGCCTTTACTGGACAAGGCAAATGTTGATCCTTCATCAGTAAGTACTAATAAAGCTGTAGCTCTATCTGGTCCTAGAACCAATTTAAATAACGTATCAATTACAACTAATTCTACTGAATTGATCAGATAGAGCCTGAGTGAAGGAAGGAGCAGGTGTTTGCATTTTTTGTGGCTACTTGCTCCTACTGTTTCTCTAACTAATGTTGATTGATCAGAAAGTCTGTTTGATTTCGTCAAGGGAAAGTCCGGTGATTTCAGCTATAACATCTATAGAGACAACGGCCTTAAGTGAATTTTTTGCCACTGCTATTTTAGCTTTCATTTCACCTTTTTCTTCGCCGATTAGGATGCCTTTTTCATGTCCGATTTGGATGGCTTCTCTATTTATGAGCTGTATTAGCTGTGGTATTACGTAGCAGGATTTCCTATTATCCAATCTGGTGCTCCTCTGCCATTTTCCCACTTAGCAAATCTCATCTTTTCCTTGAGATAATATCTCCTATAAGCTTCCACAGAACTGCTGCATTTATACTGATCCGGCAGTGCTTGTATAAAAGCTTGCATATCAGTTGATCGAAAAATGAGTAAATCCTTATTACTATCACACCAATTTATTACTTCCTCTGATTTATGCTTTCTTTTGTATCGCCAAGTGTACTCTTTACATAATTCTCTTCCGTACTCTATCAACCAACAAAAATTCCCTTTCGATTGCCTAGCCCACAAAGAACAAGGATGATTGTTGTGAGTCAGTTTATATGGGACTTCTATATTCTGATTTATGATACTGACAAAAGGATTTGGCACTTTCAATGCTGTTGAAAAAACATTACTCAATAATTGAGCAGTTTCTAATGGCATTTTTACTATATGCTTATCACATAACATTTGAGCCGCAATTGCTGGGTTTTCATCTAGTATAAAGATGTTCATCTATACACCCAAAGATAGAATTAGCTTAAGTCTTTGACTTCGTTAACTGTAAGACCAGTAGTTTGAGCTATAATATCAATAGAAACCCCTGCTTTAAGTAGATTCTTTGCAACTGCTATTTTAGCTTTCATTTCACCTTTTTCTTCGCCGATTTGGATGCCCTCTTGTCTACCTTCTTGTTTAGCATCATCGAGTTTTTGAGCGAGGACAGCCTGTTCATCAAGAATACGTTTTATTTCCTGTTCGTAGGCAATAAATTCTTTCTCTGACCAATTGAATCTATTTAGCTCTTCATAGGCCTTTTTAATTATTACATCACTACCTATTATTTTTTCCAGCTCTTCTTCACTAGTCTCATCTGCATATTTAAAGAAGTATATCCATTTTTCAACTATATTTTCTAACTGATCTTCTTTTGTTTTCGGAAATTTTGGCAATTCAATAAATATAAAATAAAAATCTTTTAGATCGTGTTCATTAGTGTCTTCATCTCGAATAGTATGCTTTGATTTGTACTCAGATTTATTAGGAAACAGTACACAATCTGCTATAGCAATGAAGATAATTTCCTTAAGGTTATGGTATTGATCGCCCTTATCAGCTTGTCTTGAATAAGCTTTAGCTGCATAGTATTGAGCGCGTTTTTCAAAGCCTTTAGTTTTAGCGACCTGGTTAGGTAAGGAAGTAGTATTACTACTACTCCCTCCCTTAGAAACGCAGCATGCAGGTTTCCCAGCACTGCGCTTGAGCCCCTTATCTAAGTTCTTCTTTTCTCGAACCGGCTTGTCTTTCATGATTCCTCGGAAAACAGCATCTTTAGTGGTGACACTAACAGTAGAGAACCTTCTCTTGAGAAAGAGCTTGCTAACATTCTTGTTCGTTTCACTCTTTTATCAAAATACTTTTTCCATTTTAAGTCAAGTGGATTTGCATCCGCCCTGATTTTAATATGACGTCTAATAGGAATATCGCTTAGTTTGAGTAAGCTCATAAACCTTATTTCCTTTGGTTTGTTCTTGCATACAGAAGTAGCAAAGACCCATTGACGATGATTCGTTACTTTGAAGTAGCGATTCTTTATCCAACGTAACCCTTTACGGGGATGTCTTTTCTTTGCCCATTTCCATAAACTATGCCAAATTTCATTGTCGATCTTACTAAACGCTTTTTTAGCACACACATGACGGTAATAGTTTCCCCATCCTCTTAGTAGAGGATTGAGTGATTTAATTACTACAGCTTGTGAACTACCTATATTTGCTTTTATTAATGCACGCGCTTTTTTAAGAAACCTCTTAACACTTTCCTTCGAAGGCGTAATAATTAATTTCTTGCTGTATCTACGTACATTACAACCGAGAAAATCGAACCCTTTTGTAATAGGCTCTATCTTTTATCGTGGGTATTCCAAGAGGTCTTCTTTTGCCATTAGATTTACTGATATAAATTCGTTTTAGCGGAGAAGGTTTATACCCTCTTTGTTTTAACTGCTTTATTCCTTGAAATTTAGCATTGTAAGTTGACCATAGTTGACGATCTACACCTGCTGTGTTTTTCCTTGGTTTTCAGTTACTCTTTTAATGGCTAAAGCTTTTCCACTAAAAGAGCGTGTTAAGAGATGTTGTAAAGATTTTACCTTACTCCATCTTCCTTCTTGAACAGCCTTAACAATACGCCTTTGTAGCCTCATAACAACCTTTTGGCATTTCTTCCATGGCAACTGGTTCCATGCTTCGGAGCTGTTGGTAGGTGCACTTACAGTTTTACTTGTAATCATCTGCTTTCCTACCTTAAGTGGTTGACAAAGTTTCTTGTCACGAGGGACCAAATGGAAGTCTGCTCGTTTTCACGCGAATTAATGTTACAAATTCTATCCATTTCGTTACAAAATGGCATTCGCTTTCTCCATTTTCCTTTACCTGCATTTTCATCAGCGTTCCTTGCGGTTTGCTTGCCATATAGGCGGAAATACAGGCTTACCCTGTTCCTTCTGTCATACAACAGTGGGTTAGGTGACTTCTCTATACCGGTGGAGTTATTATTTGCGTACATCTAGAGATGAAAAATGTAACTTATCCACATTACCTTTTGGTCAGAGCTTATCAGCATCTTTAGCTCTTCAATTTTTACGATACTTACGAAGCTTCACTTACGTTCACCATACCACTAGCCTAGCCCTCCAACCACATGATGCTTGTAGTTTATGCTCCTCTTACGATTACGCATCTTCTTTTTCAAGAGGAGGTTCATTGTCCGCATCGCTCGGCACCAACCGGTTACCCGATTCGCACTGATGCGTAGACTCAGATGGCAAAACATCTGGTTTAATAAGTTTTAGAACTCTTTCAGTTTCTTTCTGAAGGAATTCCTCTCCCTTTAAACAATATGACCGAAGACTTTCAGGTCGCACCATCTCGCAAATGTATTGAGCACCTGTAGAATCTCTACAGAGAACATCAACAATACTTTGCTTTTTAGCGGCGATATCAGGGTCTTGAATAGTACTTAAAAACTCTATATCCTGTATTGCATTTTTGCCAGCAAAACCCAGAATATCATTGAGGAAGTGAATAAGGATACCTTTATTTTTTTCAGTACCAAAGATACGGCGAAATGCGAGGAGAGTAGACCAGGAAAACTTCCTTCCTGGCCCCTCGCAGAACCCTACGTGAGGTAGAGTGGGCAGCCAGCGAGTTACTTGTTAAGTACTTTTCCAACAACCCCTCTCCGAACCACGCATGATCGTTTCCGTATCACGTGGCTCTCCAATAATTTAACGTTTTAAGGAGTCACCATCATATTTTCCATATTGGATTTTCTTATGGCATTCATGACAAACAACAAGAGTCTTCCTCTGTCGTTCAATCATTCTCTTTTTCCATTTCGGTAGCTCAGTATTACGTTTACCTAGCAAATCAGCAAGTTTACGTACGTGATGTACTTCAATCTGCTCTTGTGATTTACATAATTCACAAGTTTGTGCCAATAGTCTTTGCTCTATTTCACTACGCTTATTCCATATTGGTATAAGGTTATCACTTATACTTACCCATTTATTCCATTTTAGTGACACAGCACCAAAGTGTGTAATTAATGGTATCTTTGATGGTAAACGATCTACTCTGACTTGGATGACTTTTCGTTTTTCACCTTCGTCGTTTTCAATCATTGCACCAAATTTTCTATAAATTTTCCTGCAAGTTGTTTTGTATTTAGATGCTAAAGTCTTTACTAATGATACTTCCATCACATACTTCAAATAACTTAGTGTGTGAAGGTTGTAGGCCATTTTGTAATATTGTACAATTCCTCGATATTCAGTTTGATACTGAGCAACAATACTGTAAGCTGTATCAAGTGTACGTTGAGGTAAATGTATAGGCTTTCCACAACGCATATATTCAGAACACTTTTTCTGCTTTATATGATGTGGTACACGTAACCCAATACTACCGTTAATACATCGTTGTGTCCGATGATCATGTTTATCATCTGCATGCAAGACGTGTATTTTATAACCTAAAAAATTGGCTTTGCTATCACACGCGTGTGTAATAAGCGTTTTATCTTCATTAAGCATAAGTTTGAGCTCCTCATTGAGGAATTTAGCAATCTCATTTTTAATTTGTTCAGCTTCATTTTTTGGTCCTGCAAACCCTACCAGAATATCATCAGCATACCTAACATACCAAAGACGTCGATAATTTAGATCACAAGAATCCTTAGATGGCATACCCTGCACTAATTGACGCAGTTGTTTTGCTTGATCCCAGTTCCCTTGTTTTCTCATCATCGATACTTGCATGGTTAACCTTAAATATTTTGGATTTGTCTTTCTTCGCTTACCTCGGTTATTTGCTGGTATTAGTATATGTTCCACATGTTTATCTAACCGATCGAGTAATATGTTACTCAAAATTGGACCAATAATAGAACCTTGTGGTACCCCACTATGACTCTTATTGTACTTCCAATTTTCCATATATCCTGCTTTTAGCAGTCGATTGATTAGCTGAATAAAACGGTTATCTTGGAAGCTTTCACTCAGTATTTTCAACAACATAGTATGATCAATTGAGTCATAACATGCACTGAGATCTCCCTCTATAAACCATTTTGTACCTCTGCCTTTTTGCATTACTGCTCTTAATGCAGTGTGGCATCCACGCTTTGGTCGAAATCCATGTGAACATTCACTAAATTTAGGCTCATAGTAGGCTTCCAATATTAATCGGATTACTTCTTGAAGTAACTTATTTGACCATGTTGGCAATCCTAACGGCCTGCGTTTACCACTCTTCTTTAAAATATAGATACGTTTTACTGGTGTCCACCGATATCGCTCATAGCGTAAATCCTCTATGATTTTATCGATTTTCTCCAAAGACATACCATCAACTGTTTCAGTTGTCACACCTTCTGTCATAGCACCTTTATTACGACAAAGTTTGCCATACGCTCGAAGGTAAAGATCACGCTGATAAAGTAGGCGATATACGTTTTTAACCGGCAAATTTCTTTGTCCACGTTCACGTATAATGTTAAGTATTGTTTCAGCTTTCCGCATCTTGCGTACCTCCCAATTTCAACATTCAATTATCTGTCACCCTTTGCCCTGTATGTGGCTTTCCCACGCTCCCCGGTGATTCGTTACTTTCACGACTACTACGATGACTCCGTAACCATAGAACTCGCGTTCCTTAGGTCATCCCATGTTCCGTCACTAAGAACTGTTCTAGATCAACTTAGGTTTTCCATTCATCCTCTTAAATAAGTTCACTACTTATTGTTCTACAGCCAGAATGTCACACAAACGAAAGTTTAATCTGTGCTTACCGTAGACATGGGGTTTTAAATGCGATACCCATGGATGTGAAGTCCCACCCCTGAAGATTAGAATTCAAGCAGTTTAGCTTTAACCATATTGATCAGGTGTTGCAAGCCGTTATCTTACACATCTTCAGATAACTCTCGCTTTACATACATGCTCTTGTCCTCCTTCCCTTTCGGGTTAAAGTTAGTTGTTCACCTCGAGGCCATTTATTCTGAACCCCGCTTAGCTCTGCTAAGTATTTCTTAATGCGTACCACGGCGCACACTCGCGTCTCATAAAGCTCCCACTAGTCATTGCCCTAACCCTATAATTAATTTCCAGTGCACAAAAAGATTTGGTCTACTCTTTGCGATTCTTTCTAGTAACTTAGCTGCTTTGGTTTTATGCCTACTCAGCTTCTTGTACTTTGTCTGAAACCACTTTCTGAGTTTCCTATTAAACATTCTTATTATGTCCTCTAGCGCAGTTATGTGATACTTCCCGTAATAGTTAAACCAACCCCTTAGAATTGGATTACATATTCGTGATATATCTTCTATTTCCAAGTTTGTTCTTCTAGCAAATTTCCAGCCTCTAATTTCTTTCTTCATCTTTCTCAGACTTTCTTTACTTACGGTTGGAGTAAAACTTACAAATAGACTACCATCTTTTCTATTTCTTACAAGCCTTTTGCGAAATTCATATCCTAGGAATGTAAATGACACATTCTCATGACTATCCTTTCGTTTTCCATCTTGACAGTAGATGATTTTGGTCTTTGTATGTTTTATTTCCAGCTTGCAAGTCTTCAGTCTCTGCTCAAGTTGACTTAAAATTAGTTGTGCTTGGATCTTGCTTACACAATGTATAACACCATCATCAGCATATCTTGCCCACTTTACACTTGGATATTTTCTTCTCATCCACACATCAAAGCTGTAGTGCATGAATAGGTTACTTAAGATAGGACTAACTACACCTCCCTGCGGCACTCCGCTGAGACGCTTTATCTTTGTTCCATCTTCAAGTTGTATATCTGCACTTAGCCATCTTTGTATGTATAAGAGAACCCATTTGTTTGTAGTGTGCTTTCTGACTGCTTTCATCAGTAGATTGTGGTCTATGTTATCATACATTCCCTTGATGTCAAACTCTATTAACCAATTTTGGTCGAAGCATCGCTTCCTGGTTTGTCCTATGGCATCTAATGCTGATTTATTTGGCCTATAACCATATGAATCCTCATCAAATACCTTCTCAAGTTCTGGTTCTAAAACACTTCTTACAACTTCCTGTGCTATACGATCCGAGACAGTTGGTATTCCAAGTGTCCTTGTCCCTCCATCTGCCTTGGTTATATCACAAGCCTTAACTGCAGGTGGAAAATAACTACCAGATGATAGCCTATTCCATAGCCTGTAAAGGTTCTTGCTTAAGTCTTGATCAAACTTTTCAATTGTTAGATCATCAATACCTGCTCCTCCTCTGTTTTCTTTAACTCTTTTATAAGCCATAAACACTAGAGATTTCGGTATATCAAAAGGCTTTGTTCGTTCAATCATTTTCATCCTCCTTCAAGTTGAATGATTTACTAAAGTCGACTAGTTCAACCCCTTCGCTCCATGGTCATTACAACCACTTCTTCACTACTACGAGTTGATCCGCCCCAGTGATTTGTATCGCTACTCTAAAGCTTGAGGATTTGCCTCTTGCTTGTCTCGCTTTGCATCAAATCGACTGGTTCCTGCAGTTCCTTATTAAAGCCCAGATCAGACTCACGCCACCTTTATGCCGAACACCGCCTACACAGTAATCAGGTTCCCTGTACGCTTTTAAGAGGAGAACAACTCACTCCTCCTTTCGATGTTCACTTCCCTTTTCGACACGTTCATCAGTGGTTCACTTACGTTCGCCTTTCTGATCCACACCTTCCAGCTCTTACGCTGATTTTTCCTTAACGCTTATGACCCTATCTCTTAAATAGAGCCACTTAAGGTGGTTTGAAACCTGCTCCTGAAAACCGATTTCGAAGGACCTTCCTTCATCTTCAATAAAGCTTCTCACAAACATTACCCTGTTTGTTGCTGCAGCACACCATCATTCTTTGGATCGAGAAACTTCGAAAGAGCCATAACGAACTAACCTAAAAAGCATTAATAATTATACACAATTCTGAAAAAATATTCAACTTCTTTATTTTTAGTTTATTTTTTTAAGTTTTGAATGCGTTGATGAAAAAAATGTCTCCCATAGGTGGCTTTAGAATACTACTACGCACCTTAGAGGTCCTTTTGTAGATCTTTTTATAACCCACTTATAAAGCGCCTAAAAACCCCGGCAAATGAATTCATGAGCTATAAAGAGCTTTAAAAACACTTATTTTTGGTGCAAGGGCCTAACAAAAGTGCGAGCGTAAGCCTACCATTAGCTCTCACACCTTTCATAATAAAGAGCTTGAAGTCAACATTTTCATGGTAAATTTATGCTCACCTGTGTAATAATGTGTAGTTTATTTCTGTTAGCGGCATGGCAAAACGTACTACTATCTCCATAAGATACGAAATAGCGCAGAATGTAAGAAGCTGGATATTAAAGCGAAAATATACCCAAAAAGATTTAGCAAATAAAACAGGTATAGAATACTATACGCTGCTAAGGTATGTAAAAGGAAAATGTGGCATTCCAACTGAAAAGTTAAAACGTATAGCAAAGGCATTGTCAGTTCCTATTAGTAATCTACTTCCTCCACCAAGAGAAGACAGTTGTTTTGATAAAGATAAGGCGCAAGAGACGTACGATTTCATGGGAAAATACATGAAAACAAAGGGGAGAGGACCGCGCAAGGCAATTAATGCATTAACCAAATTTATTCGAGCTCAAGAGGAAAGTGATGTAAAAGCAGCAAGAATAAGAATGGCAAAAAATATGCTCGAGTTAGAATTTGATGCTGATATTATCTACCAAGCAACAGGCTTATCAATAGATGAATATGATAACAAAGAGCTAGTTGTCTGTAAGCGTTACAAGGAAGGACAAGAGATGAAGAAATGGAGGATAATAAGAGAATATACTCAAGAGGAATTGGCAAAAGAGCTAGGTGTAGCACGTTCACAAATACATAACTATGAACAAGGGAAGAGTACCTTTTTAAGCGAGGTGGCGTGTAAAGTTGCAGAAATATTATCAGTGGATGCTGAAGATCTAATAACGGAAGAAGATTACTATGAAGGTGAAGACGAGGAAGCGGAAAATGAGCTATTAAGTTTGACGAGAGAATTCAAAAGAATTGATAATCAGGAATCAAGAGATGAACTGAACATACTAATAGAATTTTTGTCCGAAAGAAGGCAAATCTACAGAGAAAAGATCGACAAAGCAGAAGGGATAAAAGTAGCAAATAATCTACTTATACTAGGTATTTCTGTTGATGCTATTTCTTCAATAACTGGCTTATCTAGAAAACCCATATATACCTCCTAGTCTAAAAAGTACAATATATGAAAACAATATGGTAAAAATACAAACATTATTTCGTATGTCAAGTTTTTTTTACTTCAGAATATCAGAACCAATCATAAGTTATTCCTAATCTTAAAAAGCAACTAGAAATGGGAATTAATTTGGGAAAGTGTTGAAAAAAAAAGTACATAAATCTTCAAAGAAATGTATCTTTAGGTACTACATGCTTGTTTGACTGCTTTAATTCTTTCTAAAAACGCGAAACTATCATTGCTAGTATGTGTCTAAATAGGATGAAAATAGGCCAACATATTGGACTTTAGGTTACTTAAAGCTTGTGCATATGCTGATAATTTGAATCAAGATTTAAGAATACACTGGCGATTTATTGTGCCCAGTAGTCCATACACTAGAAAGGACGCTCTTAACAGCATCACACGTACCTATATCGGGATCTTCTTGCTTTTCCTCACTAACTCTCTCGCAAAACTTTCCAACACCATAACCTACTAATGCACCAATTACTGCAGCTACAAGAAACACCGCAACAGCACCAACAGGAGTTAAAGTAGCAGCTCCTGCAAGATATGCTATGCTCAAACCTAAAAACAAACCAATTGCTATACCGCCACAAACATAGTATTTGTTGTTGTTTTTAGATTTTATTTGTAATTTAGGGTGTCTTTTAAAACCTATCCCGCAATGTATAAGATTAGCTAACTCATTTGCACCTTCATCACCAATGTTGTTATCAGATAATTCAAGTTTAGTAAGATTCGTAAGACTAGCTAAAGCTTTTGCACCTTCATCACCAATTTTGTTATATTTCAAATCAAGTTTAGTAAGATTCGTAAGACTAGCTAAAGCTTTTGCACCTTCATCACCAATTTTGTTACTACCTAACCAAAGCCATTCAAGATTTGTAAAATTACCTTCAGCTAACCCTTTTGCACCTTCATCACCAATTTTGTTACTACCTAACCAAAGCCATTCAAGATTTGTAAAATTACCTTCAGCTAACCCTTTTGCACCTTCATCACCAATTTTGTTACTACCTAACCAAAGCCATTCAAGATTTGTAAAATTACCTTCAGCTAACCCTTTTGCACCTTCATCACCAATATTGTTATATTTCAAATCAAGTTTAGTAAGATTTGTAAAATTACCTTCAGCTAACCCTTTTGCACCTTCATCACCAATTTTGTTACTACCTAACCAAAGCCATTCAAGATTTGTAAAATTACCTTCAGCTAACCCTTTTGCACCTTCATCACCAATATTGTTATATTTCAAATCAAGTTTAGTAAGATTCGTAAGACTAGCTAAAGCTTTTGCACCTTCATCACCAATATTGTTACATGTCAAATCAAGTGTAGTAAGGTTTGTAAGACTAGCTAAAGCTTTTGCACCTTCATCACCAATATTGTTACATGTCAAATCAAGTGTAGTAAGGTTTGTAAGACTAGCTAAAGCTTTTGCACCTTCATTGCCAATATTGTTATATTTCAAATCAAGTGTAGTAAGATTTGTAAGATTAGCTAAAGCTTTTGCAACTTCATTGCCAATTTCTGCTCTGTGCAAACTAAGTTTTGTAACGTCTGTTCTATTTTGTAAAAAGCTTACTAGTTCACTTACGTTTACGGCGCAATGACAATAAAGGACACCGTACTTAACATGTTCATTAAAATCCATTTCTTCTCCTTACTAAAATTATCATATAAATATTTTAGCCAGTATTTCAGTGATTGTCAATTTTGTTAACAAATTACGTGAAAATTTGTAGAAAATACCAGACTCTGTAGCGTCACAAAAAATTTGTTCATTTACTTTTTCTAAAACCGCAAAAAAGTACGTATCTTTGTGAGAGCTTGTTTGGTAAAAATAAGGTTGTGAAAATAGAAGGTTGAAATTGTTGCAACGAAGTTAAGCAAATTGGTTCGTATATAAATATGGTAAAAGTAGGCCAATATAGCTAGTTTTGTGGTATAGTAAAATTATTATAAGAAAAGTTCGAACGTGTCATTTGGAAAAGAAGATCATTAGAGGGAAAAGAGGAGCTTGATGATTTGGAAGAGAGCTTAATTGATGAAAGATAGCGCTATGTGTTTCCAAAATTGTGCATAAAAGTAAAACAAAACGAAGGTTAACAGTTGCGTCTTTTTCGCAAGAATAGCTGATAAATGGATTTATGGAAAAAAGGAGTGCCTGAACTATGAAAACATTTACAGGAGAAACTATGAGAAAAAGAACATTAACTGTTACCTGTCGATATGAGCCTGATGAGTTAGCAGATAAACGCTTATCGGATGTATACGGGCAACTGATAGAGAGATTGATAAAGAGAAAAAAAGAAAATAGAGAGAAAGAAACAAATGAAAGTAGTGAGTTTATATGCGAGAGTGTCATCGTGCAAAAAATTAAGCATAGTACGACAAATACAAGTTTTCTTGTCGTTTTAATCTGCACAGATTGCGAAGTTAAATGAAATAGCTTCAGTTTCATGATAAGGGGGCTGACGAAACTTGTCAAGTAAGTTTTTTCGTTTCTGCGGGCTACTTCTTGACACCAGTGGTGTTAAGTATTCGTACAGTTATTGGTATTATTAAGATACTCCCTAATCTTCTTTAAATCCTCCCAGGCTAAACGTTTTTGCATTGGCTGACGCAGTAGGTAAGCTGGGTGAAATATAGCAGCTGTAGTGATTGAGTGAGATAAATATTGGTTAGTGTACGTATGAAATCTACCACGCAAATTCGATATAGTTTTTGTGCTGTCAAGAAGGCTATAACACGCAATTCCCCCGACCAAAATTAGAATTTGCGGTGAAACCAGTGCAACATGCTTCTCAACAAATGGTCTGCACATATCAAGCTCTAGGTCGGTTGGCTTTCTATTGCCAGGTGGGCGCCAAAATACGGTATTGCTTATGTATACCTTAGTGCGATCAAGATTGATTGCATTTAACATTTTATCGAGCAACATTCCACTTGCACCACAAAATGGTATGCCTTGAAGGTCTTCATTTGCTCCTGGAGCTTCACCAACGAGCATAATTTTTGCGTTTGGATTACCATCGGAAAAAACAGTATTAGTTGCAGTTTTTTTTATCTCACAACCTTCAAATGATTCAACTGCACTTCTTAGTTCATCCACACTACTACATTTACTTGCAAGTTTCCTTGCTTCAATTATCCAATCACTTGGAAACATGTCTTTTCCATCTTTAGTGTCACCCCAGCGCGTATCTGCATCTTTCTTCTGGGTCCCAGTTTGGATAACAGAGGGTTGCACACCCTCTTTGCTCTCCAACTTTTTTTCCTCTTCACCCTCTGTTAGTGTGCAATCAACGCCCACTTCATGGTAAAATTTTAATAATTCTAGGTCTTCATTGCTCATAATGCTTTTTAACCTTTTGTGCTTTTTTCATGGCCATATCATACTTTAATTTAGATAAATGTCTAATATATAATATGCCATTTAAGTGATCTAGCTCATGCTGAATACACCTTGCGAGCCAGCCGCAAGCTTTTAGCGTCTGTTCCTCATTATTTAAATCCTTATATTTCACAGTCAAATATTTTGGACGCTTAATTTCATAGCTTTGCTCTGGAATTGAAAGGCACCCTTCTTTGAGAATTACTTGTTCATCGGATAATTCCGTAATTTCAGGGTTAATCATGTAAAATTTGCCAGTCGATTCATACCCTACTGGCTCGTCTTCAGCTCGAGAGAGCTGAATGTCCATAACAAAAACTCTCCTCAGCACTCCAACTTGCACTGCAGCAAGGCCAAGACCTTCTGCATCGTACACAGTTTCGAACATGTCGTTTACTAATTCTTTAATTTTATCGTTTATATCTGTTACTTCACTGGCACGTGTGATTAGTCTTTCATCAGGGGCAATTACAATTGGTAATATGGACATAAAAATTATAATTCTATGTTTTGCTTTTCCTTTTGTCCAGAATTTAGTGTATATTAAAATGTTGCTATATCTATAATAGAAATATAAATTATTAAAGAAAGCTACAATTTAAATGAAATTGCGTAATAAGGTTAACTAATGTACTCTGCAGTAATAGCAAAACCAAAGAGAAACGTTTTTGCTGTTTTAGACATAGGTACAACAAAGATTATTTGTCTAATCGTTAAAATAAATGGCAACTTCAGCTATAAAGTGACAGGAACGGGCTATAAGATTGCAGAAGGTGTAAACGGTGGGTCGATAACTAATGTAAAACACGCAAATTACTCCATCTCATCAACTATAGGTTTAGCTGAGCAAGTGTCAGAGGAAACTATAGACCAGATATATGTGAACATTGCTGGATGTGGCATCTCATCTTTTAATGTACATAATGAAATTATTGCAGCTAATCATGAAATTTCTGACCGGGATATAAAACGTGTAGTTTTTCAGACGTTTGAGAAATATATTGAAGAAAATGTTATCATTCACAATATACCACTGAAATATCACTTAGATGACATGACTGACATAAAAGAAGTTGGTGGATTGTACGGAAAAAGACTATCTGCTGATGTTAATGTTGTCACTGCTTCGCGTCCAGCGCTTACCAATATTGAAAACTGTATTACCAATAATGGTGGATTAAATATGGCAGGTTGTATTGCTTCTGCATATTCTGCAGGTCTTGCCTGTCTGAGTGAAGATGAAAAAGAGCTCGGGACTGCTATTGTTGATATAGGCGGTGGGTGCACTGCAATTGGAATTTTCAAAAGAGGGAAACTTGTGTATGCAAGCAGCGTTCCAATTGGTGGCGTTCATATCACTCGAGATATTGCTTACGGGCTATGCACAAGCATAGAACGTGCAGAGTATATAAAAATACTGTATGGTAGCACTATCGTAACTTCAATAGATGAGAACGAATATATTACAGTCCAAAATAGTGAAAATGATGAACCTACTCAAGTATTCAAATCTGAGCTTATTAACATCATAAGACCAAGAGTTGAAGAAATACTTGAAATGGTAAGAGAGCAATTTCAAGAGCAGAAAGATCCAATTAATAAAGTAGTGATCACAGGTGGAACTAGTCAACTCACAAGCATGAAGGAAATTGCAGGCTATATATTCAATAAGCAAGTTCGAATTGGGTGCCCTGAGTCTTGTAGCGGTCTTGATGGCGAATATGATAAAAATCCTGTATTTTCTGCTGCTATAGGTTCTATAAAGCTAATAGTTGAAACTTTTTATAAGAATAACTCTGGAATGCTCGGTCAAGATGGTAAAATAAGTAAGTTGTACCATTGGGTTAAATCAAAAGTTACAGTTTAATTTTACTGAATGAAATTCTTATATCTGTCAAAGGAAACATTATGAATAAAAAACATTGTTTCAAAATTAATAAACTTGTTCGTGATCATACAACTGAAATTATACGTTCCCATGGAATTATTGTTTATGAGAGGGTGATGGAAAAAGATGAATACATTGAACGTCTCAAAGATAAACTTTTAGAAGAAGTAAAGGAAGTTATTGCCTCTAAAACCTCAGATGAAAACCTTGAAGAGTTAGCTGATTTACTTGAGGTCATACATGCATTAGGCAAAGAAAGTGGACTATCTATAGAACAAATTGAAGAAAAGCGTATCTCTAAAAAACAAGAGAGAGGTGGTTTTGAGAATCGTATCTACAATACTTACATTGAGGTGAATTCTAATAGCATCGATTACTATCACAAAAAACCTTCAGATTATCCTGAGATAGTAGTTGTATAGTTCAGATTATTAAATAGACTTCTTGCTTGACCACCTTTCATACAAATGACTTGACACTAGGATCAATAGGGCTTATTTTCATAATACGTAAAGTTATTACATTTATGTACTTGCAAGTAAGCGTACCAATTACAATAAGACATGGAAAATATGAACATAACTATACACTCACAAGAAGATTTTGAATTTATGCGCAAGGCTGGCAGGCTTGCTGCTGAAACTCTTGATTTCATTGCACCGTATGTAAAGGTAGGGGTGACAACTAATGAGTTAAATGATCTATGTCATGATTTTATAATTAATGCAGGTGCAATTCCAGCACCACTAAACTATAGGGGGTATCCAAAATCGATTTGCACTTCAAAAAATGCAGTTGTGTGCCATGGTGTTCCCGATGATAAAACGCTTAAAGATGGAGATATTTTAAATATTGATGTCACGGTGATTTTAAATGGTTGGCATGGTGATACAAGTCGCATGTTTTGGGTTGGCAAGCCATCAATAAAAGCAAAACGTTTGTGTGACGCTACTTATCATGCATTGATGGAAGCAATTAAACAAGTTAAACCCGGCAATAAGTTAAATGAAATAGGGCTTGCTATAGAGAAATATATTAGAGATTTTGGATATTCTATCGTACGCAGCTACTGCGGACATGGTATAGGAAAAGTCTTTCATGCTCCACCAAATGTAGTGCATTTCTATGATCAAGATGAAAATCTCATCTTGAAGGAAGGTATGTTTTTTACAATAGAGCCAATGATTAATGCTGGAAAACATGAGACTCTGCTCAGTAAAATCGATGACTGGACAGTGACAACACGCGATCTTTCACTTTCTGCTCAATTTGAACATACGCTCGGAGTAACTAAAGATGGTGCTGAAATATTCACATTATCACCTAAAAATTGGCACTTCCCACCATATAATTAGATTTTTTTAAACTCTGCTATACTGCAACTATACTTGGATCTTGAAGAAAGCTAATCCTTAATTTGCGATATAGCAACTAGCCCAATTAATGCACAGAAAATCATGTAAAAACTAGCTGAAGTCTCTTGTCCTGTAACTTTGATAATTGTTGTGCATATAAATGGTGCAAGGCCACCAAAAAATCCAGCAGCTATATTTCTTGACAAGCCAAATCCGCTGTACCGAACCTTTGTTGGAAATAATTCACACATAAATGCACTGACAGGACCAAGCGATGCAGCTATTGGAATTATAAAAAGAATATGTGCCGTAAAAGTGAGTAAGTAATTGCCACTACATAACATTGAGAAAACTGGATAACTCACTATTACAAAAGCTATAAATGAAAATTTCATAACTTTTTCTCTTCCTACCTTATCAGAAAGTATTGCAAACAATATTGTCAATCCTCCGAGCGCAATTTGACTCAGTATTTCTACCATATGGTTAAAATGAGTATTTATTGTTGATGTAAGCACATTGAAAAATACCAGATATATGTAAAGAGATGAGTTTTCAACTATATCAACCCCAACTGATATCAGAAAAGGTTTTTTATAGCTATTCAATAACTCTTTTAATGGCAGTTTAGATGGATTTTTCTGTCTTTTATACTCTGGGCTTTCATCAAGTATATATCTCATATATATGCTGATTAATCCCATTGCTAAACTGAAAATGAAAGGTAATCTCCACACCCAAGATTCAAAATCAGATACTTTTTTGCATATGAGTACTGCTATCAGGCTTAATACTGAACCAAAAATTGCGCTTAATACTTCAATGCTGCCAAAAAATCCTTTTTTGTTTTTAGGAGCGTGTTCTATTAAAAATGGTGCATTTCCTGCTTCTCCTCCAAGGGATATACCCTGCAATAATCTTAAACAAACTACCAGCATTGACGCTAGTATTCCAATGCTTTGATAACCTGGAACAAAAGCAATTAATACGGTTGATAAAGTCATTAATATAATCGAGAGCAATAAGGCAACTCTTCTGCCATGCTTATCACCAATGTGACCAAATATAGCAGCGCCGACTGGTCTCATTAAGAAACCCACTGCAAACACTCCAAAAGCCTTCAATACGCTGGTTAGTTGATCATCCGATGGAAAAAACACACCACCTATTATGTTTATTAAGTGGCCAAAAAGCATGTGGTCATACCACAATAAAGTGTTACAAATCAAACTTGAAAATATTACTTTTGTTATTTGCTGCATAATTTTCTATAGTTTGTTTAGTATTTAGTAATATACATTACTTTTTTTTATATAATAGAAAAATTTGAACATTATATTAATAATAGTATCTTATTAAATCTTAATATTTTTATATCATTGACTATATTCAAGTATTTTTATATTATTGCCTATATATTTCCATATGTTTTAGTGGGAAGCTATTTTTATTTGTATGCACAGAGTCTTTTGATGGAGCACTATGACACACACTCCAGTTTTGTTAAAAGAGATGCTATCACTACTATCACCGCAGGATGGTGGTATATACGTGGACGCCACATTTGGAGCTGGAGGGTATAGCAAAGCAATATTGGAGTCAGCTGATTGCAAGGTATATGCAATTGATAGAGATGAAACGGTAACTAAGTTTTATGATGATTTAAGCGTTAGATATCCCGATAGAATAAAACTATTCATTGAGAAGTTTAGTAATATTAAAAGTATACTAAGCAGCGTTGAGCCATCTCCTGTCATCCCAGTACTTGATACTGGAAAAAATAACTGGTCACGCGCTGGAATGAAATCAAACGGAGTGGATGGGGTGGTTTTTGACATCGGAGTTTCATCTATGCAGCTTGATAACGGAGATAGAGGGTTCTCATTTTTACATGATGGTCCACTCGATATGAGCATGGATAACTCTTCTTATATAAACGCTTCAACGTTTGTTAACGCTTTACGCGAAGAAGAAATTGCAAATACTATATATAACTACGGAGGAGAGCATCATTCTCGCAAAATCGCAAGAGCAATAGTAAGTGCACGGAAGAAGAAAACTATCAAAACTACATTTGAGCTTGCGAACATTGTACGTTCTGTGGTGTTCCGTGGAAAAAGCAAAATTGATCCTGCAACCAGAACATTTCAGGCAATCAGAATATGGGTAAACGATGAGCTGGGAGAACTTGAGAGGGGCATTAAAGCTGCATCTGAAATTTTAAATGAGAATGGCAAATTAATTGTTGTCACCTTTCATTCTTTGGAAGATCGTATAGTCAAAACTTTTTTTAAAGATCTATGTGAGCCAAGATCTACTGATTGTAAGACATTCTCTCTTCTAAATAAAAAAGTGATCAAAGCAAGTATAGAAGAAGTAAGTGCAAATCCGCGTTCACGCTCAGCAAAACTAAGAGCTATACAGAAGTTGTCATGAGAACTTTCTGCATCATCTCAATAGTTATGTTTTTTCTTAGCATTGTAGGACTATTTAAGATAAAACTACATGTTCAGTCATTAAATAGAGAGCTAATAAAAATAAAAAGTGAAATTAGTTTAGTACAAAGTGATATAAAAGTTTTACAAGCAGAGTGGAGCTATTTGAATAATCCAAAAAGACTTGCAAGCCTTGTAAAGAAATACCTAAAAAATAACTCTTTAATACTGGCTAGCCAGGTTAAAAATCTTGACTCTTTAAATGGCCGCAGTGTGTTAGCACAACTTAAAATCCATGATCAACAGTGAGATTAAGTCTTATTTTTTACAGATGAGCACATCACAATAAAACTTACTTTGTATCCGTTCAGGATAGCGGCAAGGTAGTATAACCATAGAGTAAAAGTGAGTTTACAACAAATGGTGTCATCCCAGTGCTTGACACTGGGATCCAGCCTTTCCATAATCATCAAAAACATTGTATTTTAACGTAAAACAGCTATTTTTATGCTTACCAACTTAATAAAATTCCTGGATCCCAGTGTCTGGGCACTGGGATGACAGCAGTCCTACGTCATACCGCGATTCATTCGCGGTATCTCTTAACATAGATCCCGCTAACAAGCAGCGGGATGACGGTTGTCAGGGTGTCATCCAAGTAGCCCCTTTTTTCTGGATTCCAGACTGGAATGACAGCAGTCCTACGTCATACCGTTACGGTATCTCTAGATCCCGCTAACAAGCAGCAGGATGACGGTTGTCAGGGTGTCAGCTACTTAGATGAAACCCTTTTCCGGTGGAGATCACTATCAAATCACATAAGAGAAAACTAAGACCAATCACATTTTTTATCTTGCGGTTTTATTTGCAATATTGCTACCACACTGATCAACAAGCAGAAGACTATATAAAGCCCAGCAGCAAGGTTTGTTTGAGGAAATGTTACAGTCAACCAAATACAAACCATAGGAGTAAATCCTCCATGTAACGCATAAGAGATGTTGCGTGATAAGCTCACACCACTAAATCTAACATTGGTGGGAAAGAGTTCAGATGCAACTATTCCTATGGGAACTATACCTCTTTCTATTATAGAAAGAGCCATTACACTAAGCATAATTATAAGGTAATTTTTGTAGTAATATGCAATAGATAACGCAGGACAACATAGTGCCATTGTAATTGCTATAAATAAGATTGCAGTGCGCTCTTTTCCAACTTTATCAGCCAACATTCCAAACGCTATTGAAGATATCGGCATTAATACACTGGTTATAATGAGCACAATTTCGTTGATATATGTCGTTACATACACATCCACTGATGCTATTTCCTTTGCGAGTGTTCGAAGAAATATGGTAAATCCGACAGCAACATTAACAGGTACAGATATTAAAATAGCAAGTATAAGAGCTCTCTTGTGGCGCTTTATAAGCTCTATTATTGGCAAATCAGGTAAATTTCTTTGTTTTCGATTTTTTTCATATGCTGGAGTTTCTCCCAATGTGTATATGCTATACGCGCTAATTAATCCTAAAATAGCTGAGAAAACAAATGGCAATCTCCAACCCCAGGTACAAAAATCAGTAGTTTTTTTGCAGATAATTACTATCACCGCAGAAAGCAAGACACCAATGGAGCGACCACAGCCCATTATTCCAAAATACATTCCTAAGTTCTCTTTCCTACTGGATAAATGTTCTATAAGATAAACAGAACTTCCCTGTTCACCACCAAGTGCAATTCCTTGTGTCACATGGATTGCAAGAAGCAATATAGTAGAAATTATACCTACTTGATTGTGACTTGGAATAAATGCAATGAGACTTGATGGTATCGATATTAGCAAGATAGTAATTATTAATGCTATCCTTCTTCCATACCTGTCACCAACGTGACCAAATATGAATGCACCAAGTGGCCTTACAATTGCACCTAGCCCTACAATTCCAAATAATTGCAGTATGTTACTGTAGACATCTTTTGCAAAACAAAACTCTCTGCTAATTATGTTAATCAAATCAGTGAAGAGCATGTAGTCATACCATATTGCGATTCTGCAGAGTATGGTTGATATCAATACCCTTATTTGGTGATTATCCACTAAATTTAATTCGTAAATGTTTGCTTATTCTATTCTGGCTGCTTTTTGGGATTTTGCAACCTAAGCATGTGAAGTTGACTGTTTTATTATGGTGTGTGATAATTGAGATTGTTAAAATTTAGGTATTCACTGACCGTTCTTGTTATAAACACCAGAATAATAAGCTACTGATATTCTCCATCTTTTTTATCTTTAATCCATCATAGCTAGCGATGCAACAAAGCCATTCCAGTGTCCGCTACTCAAATGACATGGTGAGGCGTCATCCTGCTGCTCCTTTCTTGTCATCCCGCGCAGAATAATTAATCGTCATACCGCTAACAAGTAGCGGTATGACGATTGTCAGGATGTCATCCTAGTAGTGTGACACTGGTTCACTCTATAATGATTTCATCCCAGCGCCCTCTTCTTGTCATCCAAGTAGCTGACGCTGGTTCCTTTATGACGGTTTCAGCCCAGTGCCTTTGTTACTTCTTTTTCCCATTCTCATTTACTTCTTGTGCTTTCGCTCCATCTACTTGAGTACTAGGTAATGCTACATATGTAATACTACCAGCTACGAGTGCAGATGCTACTGCTATACCAATCATTACTAACATCTCTAACCTAACTGTACGTTCAAGTGCAGTAAATGCTATCAGTCCAGCAGCAAGACCCATACCAACAGTAGCGGTGTACCGTGCTCCATTGCCTTGTTTTGGTTGCTCAGTTGTTTTGTTTTTAGCTTCTAGTGCTTGTTTTTCTTGATCGAATTTAGCTTGTAATTCTGTTTTTTCCTGCTCAGCTTTCAGCTTTTCAGCTTCTAATTCTTCGCCTTTCTTACTTAATTGTTTTCTTAATTCTGTTTTTTGCGTATTAGCTGCACCCAATTGAGTTTGTAAGTCTGTTTTTTCCTTCTCTATCTGCTCAAGTTTATTTACTTTTTCTTGCATTTCATTTGATAGTTCATTTTTAGCTTCAGTTTTTAGCTTTTCGGTTTTTAGTTCAGCTTTTGCAGCCGTTATTATTGCTTGATCAGCTTTTAGTTCAGCTTTTGCAGCCGTTATTGTTGCTTGATCAGCTTTAAGTTCATCTTTAGCTTCAGTTTTTATTGCCTCATCAGCTTTAAGTTCATCTTTAGCTTCTGTTTTTAGTTTCTCTCTGAATGCACTTACTATGTTTTCTGAAGTTTCTTCCTCTTTACCTTCCAACACTCCTTTAAGGAAAACTCTCAGCTCTTCTTTTTTTGTAGCATCCAGATTATGACCATTCTTATCTAAAGCACCCAAAACCCCTGCTAATCTTTCAAATCCTATCATAACGAACCTCAATATATATAATTAACATTACATAATACCTTTAGAACCTAAGGTCAAGTAATATTTTTATCATAGCATAGAAAATTTATGTTCGTAAACAAAAAATTTTGGCGTAAAATTGCCGTATTTACTTAATTGTGCTATAGCTAAAGTAATTTAGGTTTATCGACAATCGTCATCCCGCTGCTTGTTAGCGGGATCTAGAGATACCGCGAATGAATCGCGGTATGACGGTTCGTGGCGGTATGACGATAACCTCGTCATACCGCTACTTGTTAGCGGGATCTATGCTAAGAGATACCGCGGCGGTATGACGGTTCGTGGTGGGATGACGATAACCTCGTCATACCGCTACTTGTTAGCGGGATCTATGCTAAGAGATACCGCGGCGGTATGACGGTTAAGTATCTTGCTACGTGTTAGCGGCTGAGATACCGCGAATGAATCGCGGTATGACGTTGCTAGCTTAAGGTTTAAAATTGAGAAATATTTATGTTAAAAGAAAAATACGGCTTTAAAGAAGTTGAAGACAAATGCAACATATTATGGGAAGGTAGTAAAGTTTATAAATGGAATGGTGAAAAGGATAACACTTTCACTATAGACACACCTCCACCAACAATATCGGGTAAATTGCATATCGGCCATATATTTAGCTATTGCCACACAGACTTTATTGCAAGGTTTCAGCGCATGCTGGGAAAAGATGTGTTTTATCCAATTGGGTTTGATGATAATGGGCTCCCCACTGAAAGATTGGTTGAACAAACCTATAAAACCCGTGCAAAAGAAGTTGGCAGAGAAAAATTTATAGAGATGTGCCATGAAGTTATTGAAAAATCAAAGCAAGAATTTAAGGAACTATTTAAATCGGTCGGCATTAGTTATGACTGGAGTTTGGAATATCACACGATCAGCAAGGAAACTGTGACACTTTCTCAAATGTCGTTTATCGATCTATATAATAAAGGGTATGCATATAGAAAAATGCAACCTATTCTTTGGGATCCGGTTGATAAAACCGCAATTGCGCAAGCAGAAATAGAAGATAAAGTTTTTGAGTCATCCTTAAACACGATAGTTTTCTCTACTCACGAAAATGAGCAGATCAATATTGCAACTACGCGACCTGAGTTACTTCCCGCATGCGTTGCAGTTTTTTGCCACCCAGAGGATGCACGCTATACCCATCTGATTGGCAAAACAGCCGTAGCGCCAATAACAAAGGAAAAAGTTCCAATAATAGCTGATGATAAGGTTAAAGTAGATAAAGGCACTGGGCTTGTTATGTGTTGTACATTCGGTGATGAGCTCGACATATATTGGCAGCAAAAGCATAATCTGCCGATGAAAATTATCATCGATCAGGATGGGAGGATGAACCTGCATACACCACATGGTCAGAAGGAAAGAGCATGGATCCCAGTGTCTGGGCACTGGGATGACACCATAGGGGCTACTCGGATGACAGGAGAAAGGGCTACTCAGATGACAAAAGAAGACGTCATTCCACCACACCCCGGCGTCATTCCAGCGCGTGACGCTGGAATCTACAATGAAATCAATGGATTGAAAGTTACAGCAGCAAGAAAGAGGATGATCGAAATCCTAACTGAGAAGGAGTTACTAATAGAAAGCACTAGCATTTCTCATTCTGTTAAGTGCGCAGAAAGGTCTGGTGCACCACTTGAGATATTGCCTACTTATCAATGGTTTATCAAGACCTTAGAGCAAAAAGCTCAAGTATTAGATAAAGTAAAAGAATGCAATTGGCATCCAAGCAATATGCGTAAACGCATGGAAGTGTGGATAGAAGGGCTAAATTGGGACTGGTGCATCTCAAGGCAGCGCTATTTTGGTGTGCCATTTCCAGCGTGGTATTCCAAACGTAAGGGAGAAGAAGGTAAAATTATTCTAGCTGAGATAAAGGACCTACCTATAGATCCACTCAAAGATTTGCCAAAAGGGTATAGCAAAGAAGAGGTTATCCCAGATCAAGATGTAATGGATACCTGGGCCACAAGTTCAATTACTCCTCAACTAAGTGCACTGGCAGTAAACAGTGAGTTTAGCTTACCAAATCATCGCTATAATACAATATTTCCTGCAGATCTGCGCAGCCAGAGCCATGAGATAATAAGAACTTGGGCTTTTTATACTATTTTAAAGGCACATTATCATGCAGATTCTTTACCTTGGAAAAACATTATGATCAGCGGTTGGTGTTTAGCCGATGATAAGAAAAAGATGAGTAAATCAAAAGGTAACATCATCACTCCTCATGTAATACTTGAAACTTATGGAGCTGATGTAGTACGCTATTGGGCAGCGAACTCAAGGCTTGGAGTTGATACAGTCTACTCTGAAAATATATTTAAAATTGGCAAGCGCCTAGTTACAAAACTTTGGAACGCTAGCAAGTTTGTTTCCATGTTCATGGAAAAGCATCAAGTAATGAGCATAAATTCTGCTCACGAGACAATAGATAAGTGGATATTGTCTAAGTTATACAAAGTTATAGAAAGAGCAACGAATAACCTATTACAGTTTGAATACTGCGAAGCTTTGGGTGTAATAGAGGAATTTTTTTGGAAGGATTTTTGTGATAACTACTTGGAATTAGTAAAAAAACGCGCGTACGGAAGCAGTGAAGCAACCTTAAGTGCAAAACAAAGCTTGGCGTATGTGTTAAATGTTATTTTGCGGTTATTTGCACCTTTTTTGCCTTACATTACAGAAGAGATATACCACCAGTTGTATAGTTATAATTCTGTACACAATCAAAGTAATTGGCCAAAATTAGAAGAGCTTATCTACGATAAATATTCAGAGGAAATGGGAGACAATTGCGTGCAGATATTAAACATTATCAGAAAGATAAAAGCAGATAATAATGTATCAGTTAAGCATTTGATAAAGAAATTAGTGATAAAAGCAGATCTACGAGAGGACAAATTGAATCAATCCGCGCAGAATGACCTACAAGCAGTTTGCAATGCGGAAATGATAGAGTGGATGCAGTCTGAGCTTGAAACTGAAGACGGGAAATACATAGTGAATATAGACTTATACTGATTTGTATAGCTTTACTTCCCTTGACATTTATGCTATTATAATACTTTAGTTGTGAGGGAATAATAATGGGGGATTTATATAATAAAGCCAATGCACCATATCTTATAGCTGGTGCTTTTGCTACTTTGGTATTGCTTGCATCTGGGACACTTGCTGTTGCCCCTTATGTTGAGTTCTTGTCTTCAGTTGCAGTCTTTAATGTAGCTCTTCCTGTTGCCTTGAGTTTATCTATACTATCTACTTTGATACTCGCACTTTCATGCAAGATGATTAGTAATAATAAGAAAATAGAGGTTGAGAAAAATAAATTTGCTGAAAAAGAGCAAGAGTTAGAAAGCGTAAAACAACAATTTGAGAGTAAGGTACAAGAGTTAGAAAATAAAATAACTCTAGAAAAAGAAGCTAAAGAAGCTGCAAGCAAAGAAGTGGAGGAATTGAATAATCAACTAAATAGATTAACTCGAGAAAAGCAAGGTTTAGATGAGAGAATAAAAAAATTGAATAAGAAAGTAAGTCAGTTAGAATGTGAAAAGAAAAATTCTCTTGATTTTACTAAAGAGTTACGTGATGAAAATACGAAACTAAATGAAAAAAAAGGTAATTTACAAGGTGAATTATGTGAGATGAAGAACAAACTGAGCAACTTAGAACATGAATACAATGACTTACCTTGTAAATTAAAAGAGAAGGTTTCTTCTCTAAATCATCAATTAACTATGTTAGAAAAAGAAAAGATACAATTAGAAACAGAATTAAGAAAAGAAGTAGAAGAATTAGTAGTGCAGTTAAGAATAAAAAGTGATGAAGCTTCCTCTCTGAAGGAGGAATTAAAGAAAAGAGAAAAAGAATTAAGTAACGACATAAAAGAATTAGAGAAGAAGTTATACCAGTTGGAAAGGGAAAAGAAAAGATTAGAAGGTGAAGTTAGTTATGAGCGTCAAGAGCACACTCGTTTTAAAAATGAAGTTGACAAATTAAGTACAAAGGAGAAAAAGCACTTATCTAAAATTGAGGAGCTGGAAAAGGAATTATTATCTTTAAAAGCAGACGAGGAAGAACTTGTTAATCAATCAATAAACGTTAAGGATGATTACAAGAAAAATGTAAATAAATTTGAAGAAAAAAAGAGAGAATATGTAACGAAAACAGTATTTACTGTACTCAGTGTAGTGAAAGAAAGAGTAGAGCAAGGACTTTTTAATTTAGAAGAACAAGACATGCAAGATACAGACCGTATACAAGAAGCAGTTGATGAATTTATGCAACCTATATATGAAAAGTTAGGTATAAATAATCAACTAGATATAAGCAGTGAACATTCATCAGAATTTGAAGGAACAGGTGAAAATAAGCTTGCTAATGGACTAACTTTCCCGAAACCACTTTCTCCTCGCACATCCACACCAAGAAGATATTCTAGAAAATCTCTATCTCCTAAAAAGGAAGATGAGGATGAGAATAAAGAAAATTCAGAGCAACTAAATCACGAAAATCCTAATACAAGTACCGGCAGCCCTAATTTATCGCTTTTTAGAGATGCAACAAATAATTCCTATCACACCTTAACGATGTAAGTGCAGTGACCTCCACAGATAAGAGAATCTTAACAAATATATACAAGACTGCTGAAGTTTTGTTCATGAGGGGAGGGGAGTAATGAGCAATTTGTTTAACAAAGCTAACACATTTTATTTTGTAGCTAGTTCCTTAGCTACTCTTACGTTACTTACATCTTTAGCGCTTACTGTAACTTCTAATGTGCCTCTTCCTCTAATTCTTGCTTTAGCTGCATTATCTGTTTTGGTGCTTGCACTTTCGTATAAAATAATTAGTAATAATAAGAAACTGGAAGTTGAGAGAAATAAATTCGCTCAGAAAGAGCAAGAGTTAGAAAATAAAATAACTCTAGGAAAGGAAGCTGAAGAAGCTGCAAACAAAGAAGTGAAGAATCAATTAAATAAATTAACTCGAGAAAAGCAGGGTTTAGAAAGCGAAATTGAAAGGCTAAATGAGGAAATAGAGTGGTTAAAGAAACAGTTAGAATCACAAGAAGAACTATATGATGAATCAGGAGAAGAACTGTATGATGAATCAGAAGGAAAAGGGGGAGATGAAAATAAAAATGAGGAGTTAGAAAAAAAGATAACAAAAGAAATAGAGGATCTAAAGGCATCCCTCAATATGACAAGTAGAAATATTGGTTTACATAAACAAAACAAAAAGCACTCATCTGAAAATTCTAATATTGATAAAACTCTTTTTAATAAAGCTCTAAAAGCGGAAAAGAAGTTCAACGAAAATATTAACAAGTACGAGGAAACGCTAAGCATGCTGGAACGAATTTCATTACAAGAAAATGCAGTACAAGAAGCAACTAATTCGGGAGTGTTAAATAAACTGTGTCAAACCGCATTTTTAGTTCAACTCAATTTTCAATCTGCCAGGAAAGAAAACATCAAGTTGAGAGATAGTTAATGCCCAATCATGTACAGGCATCGTCCACTTTTCCTCTGCCTTCTTTATAGCACAATATACCTGCTTATGCAAGGCATTTATGCTGGTAAATGAGCCTTTGGTCTTAGTGAATTTCCTAATTTGCCTATGTAGCCCCTCTATGGGATTGGTGGTGTAGATTATCCTCCTAACTGGACCAGAATACTTAAAATAACCAGACAAGTTTTCCCAATTATTCTGCCAAGATTTTATAACCATAGGGTACTTTGTGCCCCATTTTTCATCCAATTCCAACAGATAATTCTCGGCAATTTCCTTGCTTGAAGCTTGATATACCTTCTTTAAATCGCTCAAAAAACTCTTCGCATCTTTACTGGCCACATACTTCAGTGAGTTGCGTATCTGATGCACTATACACATCTGCACTTCCGCATTAGGAAAGACACTGTTTATAGCTGCAGGAAAGCTTTTCAGCCCATCAACGCAGGCAATAAGGATATCTTCTACTCCTCTTTCTTTGAGGTCATTTAGCACTCCCAACCAGAAGTTAGCTCCTTCACTTTCAGCCAAATAAAAACCTAATACTTCTTTTTTGCCATTTTGATCTATGCCTAATATGTTATACATGCATTTACTTACGCAATGCCCGTCCTCTTTGACTTTAAAAAACCATGAAAACTATCGGATATACAGACTGCAGCGGGCGACTACGCCATTCGTTGATTACTGGTAGCAATTTGTCAGTAATACTTGATATCTCTGCCACCGATATTTTGTGATCATAAATTTCCTCAACATGTGACACTATATCTCTATAGCCCATACCACTGGCAAATGTGCTCAAAATCTTCGTTTCAAGCTCTGGATGTAAGTTTGTTTGCCTTTTTTTGACTATTTGTGGTTCGAAACTTCCTTCCCTATCTCTTGGCGTCAAAAGTTCAAATGACCCTGCGCTTGTACGTAAAGTCTTTGCATTCCTCCCATTTCTTCGATTATTCTCTTCGCTTTCAGCCGACAAGTGGTTTTCTATTTCACCTTCCAGGCTTACCTCCAGCAACTTTTTTATAAACGGTGTTAATGCTCCATCTCTTCCTGTCAACGGTCTTCCTTCTCGTATAGACGACAGGATATTTGTTTCTAATTCTTTATAATCTACCAAACCGGTAGTTCTGTTTACTACTTTCTGACTCATTGTCAAACCTCCATTTTTTTATATCAATTTATTACTTTTTTTTCGGTTTGACACAGTTTATTTAACACTCCCTTTGTTGTGCAACTTACTTTAGTATGAAATTGCTTGCGTAAGATTTTGGCAGCCTCTTAACATTTTTTGGCATTTCAATTACGTATTTAACGTTGCGTTTTTTTGCGTAGAATACTGCTTTTTCAAGAGAATCAAACTTTAATACAATCTGTTTTTTTGGATCTTTTGAGCCAACCCACCCCATTAAAGGTTCAATGTAGTAAGAACCAGATTCAATTTTTAGGTGCCAGAGATTTGTATTACCTAAACCAGATTGTGTTGCAGTTTTTGTTGGTTTATAAATCCTAAAAACTACTTTATCATCAATGCCCATAGTTCTTGTTAAATAAGCTTAAATATACATCTAAATAAATCCTTTCACAAACAATTAGTATGAAAGAATGAAGTTTGAAATAAATATTTTTATGTTATATTATTATTAAATTATATTAAAAGGATTAGCTGAATAGGAGTAATCGATGACGCAACAAGAAATAGTAACAATTAATGCAGAGTTACGTGATATAACAAAAACAAAAGCGATGCATTCTCTAAGGAAGAAAGGAAACATCCCTGGAATCATATATGGAAAGGGTCATGATAATGTAAATTTAACATTGTCTGCAAAGGAATTCACGAAGCAATATAAATCAGGCTCTCTTTCTGCACATTTGATAGAGCTGAATATTTCGGGCAAAAAGGAATATGCTCTTGTTCGCGATATCCAATTGCATGTAGTAAAGGATACTGTGCAACATGTTGATTTTCAATTTGTTGATAAAGGCAGCGAAATTAAAATAGAAATACCTCTATCATTTGTGAATGAAAGTAAAGCTCCAGGGATCAAGTTAGGTGGAGTGCTTAATGTTTTGTGTCGTTCTATTGCTGTTAAATGCTCTCCTGATAAAATACCTCAGGTTATTGAAGTTGATTTATCCGGTAAAATGATTGGCCAGTCTATACATATTAATGATGTAAAATTACCAGAAGGTGTTAAGTTTGTAGCTCATGAAGAAGAAAATTTTACTATTGTTACAATTTCTGCTGCCGATAGTGACGTTGAAGAACCTCAAGCAGAAACAGAGTAATAGTGCATCTGATAGTTGGACTTGGTAACCCTGGTGGTCAATATGAGTTAACTCATCATAATATCGGCTTCATCGTAGTTGATAAAATTTACAAATATTGGAATTTCCAGTCGTTTTCTAAAAAAGCCGATTATCTAATAACCTCTGGCATAATTAATGATAATAAAATCATGTTAATAAAGCCTTATTCATTTATGAATAATTCAGGCATCCCTGTTGCAAAAATACGAAACTTTTACAAATTATCGCTAGATAATATCGTTGTCATACACGATGACGCTGATTTGGAAATTGGAAGAATAAAAATAAAGAAAGGTGGTAGCTCTGCTGGACATAATGGACTTAAATCCATAGATAGTTTTATTGGTAATGATTATTGGCGCTTGAGATTTGGAGTGGGTAGACCTGAAGATGAAAAAAGCTTAGCAGATTATGTATTATCAAAATTTTCAAATTTTGATAACGTTACTCCCTTAGTGGAAAAAATAGCAAAAAATATACACTTAATGCTGCAAGGAGATAATACAGCTTTTATCAATTTGATTGTATAATATTATGAAACACAAAACTAAATTTCACACAATTAAAATAACAGATTTCTTGTACTACCTCCCAAGCCACAACTGTCATTCAGTGGAAACAAAAAACTTCCTTGACAAACTCCGCCAGCCCCCTTATTATGACAATAAGGGTATTTATGACTCAAAACTTGTTTTTGACCTGCAGGCTCAATGACAAAATTCAGTAAAAAACTTAGGGTATTTTTTGGCGGATTACATAAAATTATAGCGGCTGCATGTCTTTTAAATTTTTTCTACATTCAGCCAAATCGCGCTTATTTTAAGCGTTAGCACATTATTACAGCGCCAGTTTAAATTATTATAGGGTCAAAACTCGCACCACGGGAGTTCTTTGCCTTTTTTTTCGTTTGGTAAATTTCTTAATATTTATGGCTTGGGTTAGTTACAAATTAAGAGCAATATTCACTAGGGAGGATGTCATCCGAGTAGCTTGACTACTTGGATCCAGGAAAGTTTGCTTGTGAGCAAGCAAACTATAGCTAACCCAAGTAAGGTTTCCCCGAGTGCTAAAATCAATAGCCGAATTGATATCGGGCCAAAAGTTCTGCAGAGCTTTTCTTATGGCATGCTTGATGGCAAACCATAACTTTTCAATTGGATTTAAATCCGGCGAGTATCTTTGTCTTTGCACATATTGCCAAATTTTTCAATTATCTTTTCTCTTGATTATCTTCTCCATAGTCATTTTTTTCTCGTCTACTACTTTCAAAACACGTTCCCTCAGATCCTCACTTTGGCATCATTCTACCTTATCTAAAGCCATTTTATACCTTTTTATCCCTTCTGGGGTAACCTTTTTTCAGTTAGCTATATAACCCTAATTATGAATTAACAGACAGTAGAATCGAAAGATTATTACAAGGAAAAGTCTACACAGATCGACCTTTTTGTGAATCTGCGTTTCTGCTTTCTTCAACTTGTTTTGCAAAAGATGTTTCCTGTTTGCTGATATGCTGAAGTGGCTTAGCAATTTCGCGCACAACGGCAGTAACTGCTGTTAAAAATGTTTTTAACAATGCACCTAAAGCTCCACCAACTGCTTCCCTGCCATATATATGAGCTTGCTTTTCGTTATCGTCAGCAGTTTCTCCTGCTCTCCTTCTTGGATCCATCCTATGAGCAATCACCGAAAACAACACTCCCCTGATTGAAGACTTCACTCGTTTTTTTGCTTCATCATCATGTGCTGTTTCATGTCCATGACTTAAGTGTTTAGCGTTCATTAGCTCCTTTTGTTGCTGGGCAAACATGCTACTTAATACTTCTTCTATTGCTTGCTTCCTTCTTTTCTCTCTAACCCTTTTCATAGATTCTGATTTATCGCGAGTATGCTTTGTGGTTTCAAATTCTGCATCAATATCTTCAGACGCAGCCTGACTATATAAAGTCTCTATGAGCCTGTCTATGCTTCGCTTTATTTGCATAGTCCTTTCGTAACTATCCAAATTATCAATTCCTTCGTCGATCTGATTTAGAATATCCTCAAAAACTTTTAAATAGTCTTGAATATACTGTATTATGTATTGCTTATCTTCCTCTTTATATTGTTCTTCTTGATTTTCATTTTCTAAACTTCTCTCTCTTCTGTCATTGTTATTTTCTTCAATATTACCACCGTCTTCCTCGAAAAGGTTTTCGTCGTTCATGATTTTTTTTAATTTAGTTAAAATTCTCACCAGTTACTATTGTATATGAAAAAATTAAATTAACATTAATGAAAAGCGTTTACAACTTCAGCACTCGCTAAAATTACAGTAAAACTGTCAAAAGCAGCGGGGTCATAATATCTCTCATACAGTTCAACTGAACACCGTAATCTGATCTTTTCCTTAGTGTTAAAATTAATTTCATAATCATTATTAGAGTTTAATATAGCAGAATTACGTAATAATTCATCAGCTAATACAGAGTCTAAAATTCCATTAATTTTTATCGTAATGTGTCTGCTTCCAGCACAATCGAGCACTTTTCTCCAGCCAAAAGAAGAAATATCTTTCACCTCTTCTCTGTTATTACGCAAAGTAAACCTTAGGTTTCGTATATTATTTAACACAATAAAATTATTGTCATGATCTTTAATTTTTAGCTGTAATTTGCTCATTATCGCCTCCTTTCATTAAAATATCAAAATTAATTGTTGAATGTAAAATTTCATCGTGCTGACTAATAGCACAATTACTTTCCAAAATAGTTTCATTATCAGAATATTTAATACTCTTAAGTATCAAGTTAATATGCCTTATAATGGCAAACATACTGCCTATATGATGGGTATATATGTCGCATGAAAATCTTGCCTTTGTAGCAAAATTGGACAGCATGTGCAGATTATTATAATTCACTACATGCAATCTCAGGTAAGGAATGGTGACCTGTTTAGGTAAGTAGTCATAAATGTTAGTAACATATTTCCTTAAATCAGAGTTTGCTTTTAGTGCTGCATAAATACTATTGTACAACTCGTTTATAGCTTGAATTTTTTCCATGATTAATCCTCGAAAGATATATAGCTAAAACATAAGCAGCGTTTCCCGATACAAACTCGTCATCCCGCTGCTTGTTAGCGGGATCTATGTGAGATACCGTGACGGTATGACGTAGGACTGCTGTCATTCCGCTACGTGTTAGCGGCTGAGATACCGCGGCGGTATGACGGTATTTATCTCGTCATCCCGCTGCTTGTTAGCGGGATCTATGTGAGATACCGTGACGGTATGACGTAGGTAGCCCAGTTTGGATGACAAGAAAGAGCTACAAAACAACCTTTGGTTCGCGAAATGGAGAATACACCTTCTTCACTTCAGACAAATGGCTACTTACCCCCGATTCACGATCTTTGTAAATAGCAGAAACATGCCGCATAATACCTAGTTTTATCTGCTCAGGAACATTGTCATAGCCAGCCTCGTATACAACATCAACTCTTATTGCATTCAAATAATTGAAAAACTCAACGTAGCCCCCTACATCACTAAAATAATACTTAAGTGTTCTCTTCTCTTGACCTTTAGACATCATTGCAGTAGCCAATACTATCTTACTCACAGGGCCATAGCTTAAATAGATCCTACGAGGTACATAATCTTCATATGAAACTTGCCATGTTTGTTTCACCAGTGACTTTTCCATATGCCACTCAGCATAATCAGTTGCCATAAAAATTAGATCTGAAATCAACTTATCATCTTGATCGTTCTCAATGCGTAAAAAAGATTTAACCTCTTCTAAAGTAACTGGAAAAGATTCAGGCTTAGATTTACGTTGCACATGTATTCTTGGTGAAGTAGATCTTGTTGACATGATAACCCTCCTTATAAATATATTTTTGTCATTCTAACGCTCCTTATTTTGTCATCCCAGCACCTTCTTCTGTCATCCCAGTGTCACGCACTGGGATGACAAAAAAAGGAGCACTGGTTCCTTTATGACGGTGTCATCCAAGTGGCTGACACTGGTTTCTTTATGATGGCAGTGCTTGACACTGGAATCCAGCCTTTCACTGTCAAAGATGTTATTTTTAATATAAGGTTAGTCACTTTCGTGCTCACCAACTTAATCTCTAATCAAAATTTCTGGATCCAAGTAGTCATGGCACTGGGATGACATCTTTGTGTTTGAGGCAAAACCGGCTATAATATTTCTTCGCAAACAAATGTTCGTACAGAGCTACTTTCATGACACCACGATTATGCTATAAATTCTTTATCGTATGAATATATTAAGAAGAGAACGTATTAAAGCTGTTTCTCCTTTTTTATTGATAAAATTTGAACTTATAGCATATTCAACTAGGCTGGATTTTAGTAGATTAACATTTTGAGAATGAATATTATTGAAGATGGAGTTTAACTCTTTAGCAAGCAGACTGCGAAATTTTTGCACACTGTCATATGCGATATTTTCAAGTTCATGTGCAAATTTATCTTGAGCTATAGTTGTTATATCTTCAATTTCCTTATTAAACTCCTCTAGCTTTTTTTCGTTATTTTTAAAATTTTTCGTAAAAGTTTTCATATCAATTAAACTCAACTACTATTATGATTATAATGATAATGAAAAACTACCGAAGTAAAAAATTCACACTACTGTGTAACTTGCAAATACTTTTTACTAGATTCCAGCGTCATGCGCTGGAATGACATGGTATCCTGCTGCTCCTTTCTTGTCATCCCGCGCGGAACAATTAACCGTCATACCGTCACGGTATCTCTAGATCCCGCTAACAAGTAGCGGGATGACGATTGCCAGGGTGTCATGCAAGTAGCTGACACATAACTGTACGAACATTACCTCCTGGGACAATGTTCGTACAGATGTAGGTGCTAAGTTTTACAAACACTGTCGTGCTGAACCTTGAATATCCACTTCTTTCAATTCAGTGTCAGGAGCGATGGGTTTTGATATTGTGTATGTAATGCCACCGGCTATCAGTGCAGATACCACAGAAGCTGCAACTATTAATAGAGCAGACAATCCAGAAGCAATACTAAGAGCAGCACCTACTACTAACATAGCTGCAAGGCTCGCATAGACAACTTTTGGGGAAAATTGTCTTTTTCCTACTTTTTCTAGCGACACTTCATTTGTTTTAGTTTTGCCTAATTCACCCTTAAGTGGTGTGTTTTCATTTTTCAGATTTTTTATTTCTTGTTTTAGTAATTCATTCTCTTTATTGAGTTGTTTCAACTTAGTCTCATGTCCAGCTATGCAACTTTTTGATTCTTCTAGTTCCTTTTGCGTTTTTTCTAACAACGCTTCTGCTTTAGAATACTGACTTTCTGTTTTGTCTAATTTATCCTTAAGCGTTGCGTTTTCATTTCCTAGCTCTTGTATTTTTTGTTTTAGTGATTGATTCTCTTCGTTGAGTTTATTAAGTGTTTTCAGCCTAGCCTCATGTCCAGCTACGTCATTCTTTAGTTCTGCTAGTACTTTGTGCGCTTTTTCTAGTGACACTTCATTTGTTTTAGTTTTTGTTTTTTCTAATTCACTATTAAGCGTTGCGTTTTCATTTCCTAGCTCTTGTATTTTTTGTTTTAGTGATTGATTCTCTTCGTCGAGTTTATTAAGTGCTTCCAGCCTAGTTCCATGTCCAGTGACACAATTTCTCAATACTTCTATTTCCTTTTGCGCTTTTTCTAATGGTACTTCATTTGTTTTAGTTTTTGTTTTGCCTAGTCCACCCTTAAGCGTTGCGTTTTCATTTCCTAGCTCTTGTATTTTTTGTTTTAGTGATTGATTCTCTTCCTTTAGCTGAGCACATAATTTTTTTAATTTAACTTTACGTTTTTTAACCTTTTCTGTTTCTTCTGGAGTTTCCGTTGCATTGTGTGTTTTGAAATGGGAAGAAGTACCAGATACAACCTCAGATAGCTGACCACACATACTGTTTAGTCTATCTATTATTAGGCCTTCATCCTTTATCAATGAGCGATCTGCTCCATGTTTTATCAAAAGTTTTGCTAATTCTTTATTGTCATTTGCAAGAGCGTAATATAATGGAGTATACTCAGCTTTATCTTGTGCATCAACATCTGCTCCTTTATCTATTAGATATTCTGCAATCTCCACATAACCAAGTGCAGCAGCATAGTGTAAAGGGGTATGGCCATCTTTACTCTGTACATCAACTTTTGCTCCATATTCTAACAAAAGTTTCACTGATTCTTTATTATTGTTTCCAGCAGCACGATGTAAAAGAGTCAATCCATTTTCATCCTGTGTATTGTGTTTTTCTAACTCTTTACCGATGTCTTCTGTGGAAGTATTTATTCCACTGTCACTACTATTACTTTCATCAATAGTCGAATCTAAAGAGATCTGTTCCCCATTATGTATAGTATACTGCTGTTCTGTGTGTTGATTGTGCAAATAAGTTTGTTCTATGCGCTTCTGGTTATTGGCAAGTCGTTGTTCTGCCTCTTGCAACTTTTGCGCCACAGCATCTCTTTTAGCCTGTTCTCTTTCTAATGTATCACCTACTTTGTCTGTATTGTTTTCATTAATGATTGAGTTTGAAGAAGTCTGTTCATTCTCATTTTGTACATAGATTTTTCTGTTGTTTGGTGTAGTTCCATTGTTCTCTCCCTGACCTTTTGCATTCCATGCTTGCACTGCAGCAGTTATTTTATTTCCGCCCACAGCTAAATTTCCTGGAGTTTTATTATTAGGCTGCGGTAAAGTGCCTTGTCCATAAGTTAGTCTTTTCTTTCTTGCCTCAGCATAACGTTGTTCTCCTTCCTTTAACATTTCTACTATGATATCCTTATTTGGTATATTGCTAACCATATCTCTTGGAGTTCGGCCTTGACTATCTTTTAGTAAAGGATTTGCGTTAGCATCTAATAAAAGCTGAACCATCTCTTGATGACCATGCAAAGCAGCAATGTGCAAAGCAGTGAATTTAGAATTAAAATCACCCGATATTTGTTCATCAACTTTTACTTTCTTTTCTAGTAGGAGTTTTACTATTGGTACACTGTTACATTCCACAGCAAGATGTAACAATGTGTAACTTGCAATTTTATCTAAATCTTGTATCATGAATAGCTTATCTATCTTCAAATTGTTATAAGTGCTATATGCTTCTGGGTTTACACCTTTTAGCTTACTCCCTATCCTTTCAAGCAAATTATCCTTATTCAAACCTTTACTCTCACTCACATTGCGTATTATTTCAAAAAACTTTTCCTTTTCTATTGCCACAACCTTTCCTCTCAATTTATTTATTATTGCTGAATAGTCTCACAAAAAAGTTAAGTTTGTCGAAATTCGATGTTTGATCTAAAAATTAGTCATAAACATTTTCTTCCAATTCGTTGTCATTCAACTCCCCTGTCATCCCAGCACCTTCTTCTGTCATCCCAGTGCGTGACACTGGGATCTCATTTTACTTTATGATGATGTCATGAAAGTAGCTGACACTGGAATCCAGAAGACAACCAAATAATAAAGGCTAGATCCCAGTGTCACGCACTGGGATGACAAAAAAAGGAGCACTGGAATGACACCCTACTTAACCCGTCATACCGCCGCGGTATCTCCTTAGAATAGATCCCGCTAACAAGCAGCGGGATGACGATTGTCGTTTAGCTACAAACATTAAGAAATTTACCAAGTAGAAAAAAAGGCAAAAGAAGCCCCATGGTTGGCTAATTACTTACATTATACTTTCAAGTATGGCGTTTTTTTATTCTAAACGTTTAATAACCGCGATTCAGTTGCTTTTAAGCCGCAACTAATCTAAATTATAAACATTAAGAAATTTACTAAACAGAAAAAAAGGCAAAAGAAACCCTAGGGTAGCTAATTATTCACTATCCATTTTTTAAGTTGGCGTTTTTTGATGTTTTAAATAGCGTATTTCAGCTTGTATAGGTAAAAACCTAGAAATTTGATAAAGACATAGAGTGCACATAGTGCAAAAAATTAAACATGAGACGCCAGATACGTGAGTTTTTTTGTCATTTAATCTGTACAGAGAAGATAAATAAATAGCTTCAGTTTCATGATAAGGGGGCTGGCGGAGTTTGTCAAGGAAGTTTTTTCACTTCTGCGGGCTACCTGGGTTAATATTATATAGGAGGTCTGCTGCCAATAAAGCCTAAACTTACCAAATACATTTCTGTAGATTCAGATCTACTTGACTTTGGTTTAAAATATTTTACTGTTTTAAACATTTTTTTTAGCTTGTTACAAAAATCTTTATCAGATTCTCCTTGGAAAATTTTTACTACAAACGTGCCACCATGGCTCAAGAAATGCTTTGCAAAATTGAGCGCTGCCTCACATAAAAGCATAATTCTGATATGATCCAACGATTTTAAACCACAAGATTCGGGCGCCATGTCAGATAAAATTACATCAAATTTTTGATCCTTGAATTTTTCTCTTAAAATTTCAAGCCCATTGATAATATCACATTGTATAAACTCTACTCCATTAATTGCGTTCATTGGTTTCATGTCAAGAGCAACTACATTTGCACCTTTCTGAGACGCGACTTGTGACCATCCACCAGGAGAAGCACCAAGATCAATAATTTTTTGCCCTTCTTGGAATAATTTAAATTTATTATCCATTTCTACCAGCTTATATGCTGAGCGTGACCTATAACCATCCTTGCTAGTTTTTCGCACATACTGATCATTCAAATGACGATGTAGCCACCTTGTTGAAGATAGTTTTCTGCCTCTAGCCGTCTTTACTCTAGTTTTTATTGCTAATACCCTACTTATTATTGATTATATCTTTGAGCTCTTTTTCAACTACTTCTTTTACCAGTGCATGTAGATATTTATTCAGCCATTCTGAGAGCTGAGGTTTTAAAAGAGATGTAACTAATTCTTCAACAGTAAGATTCGCTCTTTTTTGTTGTTTATGCTGCAATTCGTTTTGCATTTTTCCAAGCAGCGCTTTGATCTCTTCCATATTCTCTTTTAAAATTAGATGATCATTATTTTGCGCTTGTAAGCCGCTATTACTCGCTTTGTTATTACTCATTTGGATATTATCGTACAAATCAATGTCTTTTTTTTCTTCTGAATTGTAGCTATGGCCATTAAATTGGTTGTTGTTGCAAGCCATTTCCTCACTTTGGTCATCATTATCAATGTTCTCTTCTTTACCATTTTCTTTTTTGCCATCTTCTTCCATGTCTTCTGGATACTCTTCTTCAAGGCATAGCACATCATCATTTTCATCCTTTATTTCTGCTTTATCGTTACTTGCGTTTTTACCCGATATAGCTTTTTTTATATCTTCTAGAATATCTTTTACAGATTGATTGCCTTGTTCATCATGCATAGTGCTAATACCATTAAATTTAGAGATTTATACTATTTATTATAAAAAGCAAATTATAAACACTAGTTACATAATTGCTTTTTGCTTCAACTAAGTCTGAACGTGCTTTAAATAATGCATCTTCAGTGTCCAAAAGGTCAGATGTACTCTTTAAACTTAAGTTTACCTCTTGCTCAACTCCTTCCAATGCTAAAGCTGCTGCTTTTTCCGCTTCTTGACTTGCTTTAATAATGGCTTTTGCTGTTAGCACATTATTCCAAGCATTTACAACTTCTTGTTCTATATTTTTTACCGTTTCATAATAATCGTAGGTAGATTTTTTTGCATCCATTTTAGCTTTACTGACACCAAAAGCATTCGCTCCTTTTTTAAAGATTGGAACATCAAGAGTAAAAACTATATGAACATTTTCTAATAGCTTGTCTAATTTTACACCATCCTTCCCAAAATTTTTGCTTGCGCTTAGATTTAAAGAAGGAAGCCACTTGGAGCTTTCAGCGATCACTTCCATTCCGGCTGCTCTTTTTTGATAAACTGCTGCTTTTAGAGATAAATTATTGGTTTTTGCTAATTGTAAACATTCATTTAGCTCTGGGACAGAAGGTAGTTTATCATTAGCTTCAGAAAGGTCATCAGCATCTTCGCCAATCAAATGATAATAAGCAATATTTGCCAATTTTAATTTACCTTCAGCATCAACTCTTTCGGATATAGAAGACGAAAATTTTGCTTTTGCTAGCAAAACTTCAGCGTTAGTAACTTCTCCAAGGGAAAAGCGTTTTTTCATAGCTGACAAATGTTCCAAAGAAACGCGTTCTTTATGTTCTCTGAGCTTTAATATTTCTGTCTTTTGTAAAACACCAACATATGCTTTCACAGCATTAAGTGCAACCTCTTGTTTTAATTGCTGAAATCGCATTTTTTCTGCTTTGAGAAGATGACTTGATCGACTGAATGTGGCAAAGGTGCCACCTCCATCTATTATCCTTTGGCTTAATATCAGACGTTTTCCAGGTAAATTAGGTTGATTATAAAGATTAAAATTACTATCAAAATTGTACTGCAAACTAATGTCAGGTAAAAATCCAGCTAACCCAGAAGACTTAAGCTGTTTTTCTGCGCTTTTATATTGGTAAAATTGAGACTTTATTTTTGAGCTATTTTTGATCGCTTTGCTTATAACTTCTCCCACATCGGTTGCATAGCAACTTATAGTACCAAAAATTATCGCAAGTGTAATAATCAATCGAAACATTCTACTTCCTGTGCATATTGGTTGCGCAGCTCAATTACTAACATAAATTACTTTAATAATCAATAACTAATATTGTTGACACTATTGAGAAATTAAGTATATAGTAGCTTACTATTGTTTAGTTAAATTACAATGAAAACTTTTTTCTTAAAAGAGAAACAAATCGACAAAAAATGGTTTGTCATAGATGCAGAAGGATTAGTGGTAGGAAGGCTTGCAGCATTTGTAGCGACACTATTGCGTGGAAAGCATAAACCTGAGTATACACCTCATATGGATTGTGGCGATAATGTAATTATTATCAACGCAGAAAAGGTGCATTTTACCGGGAAGAAGCTTAAAGATAAAATTTACTATAAGCATACAGGTTATTCTGGTGGTTTGAAGAAAACTACTCCAGATAATATTTTAAATGGCAAATTTCCTGAGCGTGTAATAAAAATGGCAGTGAAAAGGATGCTTGATGATGGCCCTATGGCGCGTAGACGCTTTGAAAATTTGTATGTTTATTCTGGTTCAGAGCATAAGCATCAAGGGCAGCAACCTGAAAAGATAGATTTTGCCTCTTTGAATCGTAAAAATAAAAAGTAATGGAGTAAAAATGAAGAGTTTTACAATAAATAATAATGATTGGTCAGAAAAGACAATTAAATCAGCAGTTGATTCGCTTGGTCGTTTATATGCTACAGGCCGAAGAAAAGAATCTGCAGCAAGAGTATGGATAAAGCCGGGAAGTGGAAAATTTAGTGTTAACAAAAAAGGCGATCTAATTTCTTATTTTAAAAGAGAGTCAGTGTGCCAAATAGTGAAAATGCCATTTGTAGCAACTTCTACGTTAGACAAATATGATGTATTCGCAACTGTAAAAGGTGGAGGGCTATCTGGTCAAGCAGGTGCTCTAGCTCATGGAATAAGCAGAGCTTTAAGTAGTGTAAGCCAAGATTTGCATTCTATATTACGTAATGGTGAGTTCTTAACTAGAGATTCGCGTGTTGTTGAACGTAAGAAATATGGTCAACATAAAGCTCGGAAAAAGTGTCAATTTTCTAAGAGATAGTTATTTCATAGTGGTGTTTTTTTGTAAGTATTATACAAATATTTGCAAAAGTGTATAATATCCTCTATTTTTGTGATGAATTTAGTTGACTATCGGTGTCAACATAATATGCTATTTGTGTGGTTTTTCAATATTAAGGTAATTTATGAGTAAAGAAGATATAATAAAACAATTAAAGGAAGATTGTTCTGGTCAGAATATAGATATAACAAAATCTGATTTGAGCAAGATTCATGATGCGTTTATTAAAATAATAAAGGATGAGCTGCATGGGAAAGGTGAAATACGTTTGCATGGAATAGGAACATTTTCTACTGCTATAAGTCAGGAGAAACAATGTCGTAACCCCCAAAATGGTGAGATCATGACTGTTCCTGAAAAGACAAGGGTAAAATTTAAAGCAAGCCAAACTCTTTTAAGTATTTTAAATGAGAAGGAAAAAGCAGCAGTTAGTTAGACATTATCATTTTCATTGTTTTTACTACGCTGTGTAAGCCATAAAATACAGCTTCGCTAATTAAATAGTGGCCTATGTTAAGAGCTGAGATATGAGGTATTCTTGTCATCTTCTTAGCGTGTTTATAAGTTATGCCATGTCCTGCGTGGCATTCTATTCCTAATTTATTGACGTACTCTGCAGCATTAGTAATTAACTGTAACTTTTTCTCTGATGGATTATCACAGTAATCCCCTGTATGAATTTCTATTATGTCAGGTTTTATCTCTAGCTTCTCAAGATATTTTAGTTGATTAATATTTGGATCGATAAACAGTGAGACTTTTATGCTAGAGCTATGCATTTCCTCTATTATACTAGAAAGTTTGCTGTGCATATTAATGATATCCAGGCCACCTTCGGTTGTTAATTCTTCTCTTTTTTCTGGTACTATACTAATCGAATAGGGTTTTACCTTTTTTGCTATTTTAAGCATTTCTTCCGTGGCTGCAATTTCAAGATTTAGCTCAGTGCTAATGCTTTTTTTTAGGTTAAATACGTCTTCATCTCTAATATGCCTTCTATCTTCTCGTAAGTGTACAGTAATAAAGTCTGCTCCAGCGTCAATGGCTATTTCTGCTGCTTTCAATAGATCTGGGTAGGAAGTTCCGCGTGCGTTGCGGAGGGTTGCAACGTGATCAATATTAACACCTAGTTTCACAATCTACCTCAAAAATTATTTATGGATTATACATGTTATTAGGTCTTTTGCATAGTCATTGTTTGATTAGCAATACCATAGCCGAGAGACGGGGTTGGCGAAATGTGTCAAGATGGCCTAGCATCACGCGCTGGAATGACATTTGGGAGTATATTATCCGTTTGTCACTTCTAAATGATAAAAGCCTCAATGAATTTATTAGTTTATTACATGTCTCTTTTCATGTATAAATCTATAGAAAGTTTTATACGGAAGTTGTTTTATGAGCAAAATTATAGAAATCAGAGCGCCAAAAACTCTTGGTGGTGAGTCAGTTACGGAAGGTATAGTAAAAATAAAGAAAAATATTGGAGAAGCAGTAAAAGTAGATGACTTGATCTTTGAAATTGAGACTGACAAAACAGCACTCGAATTAACTGCAGAAGCTTCAGGGCAAATAACTGAATTTCTCGTAAAGGAAGATGATGTAATAAGTCCTGATCAATTGTTAGCGAAGTTTTCCGTGGGGGAAGTAAAAGAGGAAGCGAGAAAAGAAGATAAAAGCGAAAGTTCTGCCAAAAAAGATGCTCCGTCAGCTCGTAAAATTATGGAGGAAAATGCAATCAGCGCAGAAAGTGTCAAAGGAACTGGCATGGGAGATAGGATAACAAAAGCAGATGTAATAGGCCATATAAACAAAACAGAACAGCCTGCAATAAAACAATATGAATTGCCAAAAAGTGTAGTAAGTGGAGAGCAAAGAGAGGAACGAGTAAAAATGAGTAAAATAAGGCAAGTAATTGCCGCTCGTTTGAAAGCATCGCAAAATACTGCTGCAATACTGACCACGTTCAATGAAATTGACATGAAAAATGTCATGGATCTAAGAGCAAAATATAAGGATGCCTTTGAAAAAAAATATGGAATAAAACTTGGTTTCATGTCGTTTTTTATAAAGGCAGCAGTGCAAGCACTGAAAGAGATCCCTGAAATTAACTCTGAAATCTCAGGCGATGAAATCATATATAAACATTACTATGACATAGGTGTTGCTGTTGGAACTGACAAAGGCCTTGTTGTACCTGTTATTCGGAGTGCTGATCAGATGTCATTTGCAGAAATTGAGTTGACTTTAGTTGCTCTTGGCAAAAAAGCACGAGAAGGCAAATTACAAGTATCAGAAATGGAAGGTGCAACATTTACTATTTCAAACGGTGGAGTATACGGTTCACTTCTTTCCACTCCGATAATAAACCCTCCGCAATCTGGAATACTTGGAATGCATTCGATACAAAACAGGCCAGTTGCTGTTGGTAATGCAGTAGAAATCAGACCGATGATGTACATTGCTCTCTCTTACGACCACAGAATAGTTGATGGCAAAGGAGCAGTTACTTTCCTTGTCAAAATAAAAAATTATATAGAAGATCCAAATAGATTAGTTTTGGAAGTGTAAATTGGTATTAACTTAAACAATGTCAGCAATTAAAAATGACAAGCAAGTTTTTCTAGAATCAGAAGGTTTCTAAGGCGGATGGTAAAATAGGAAAAATCGGCAAATGGCATCAAAAATTGATAGTCGCTCTTGGTTATTACTTGTTACCGAACTTGTTGCACAGCAATTTCCAAAGTGGGCTCACTTAGAGATCAAACCTGTTGAACTCAGTGGTATAGACAATAGAACTTTTCGCTTGGGTGAAGAGATGTTGATCAGGCTACCAAGCGCAGAAGATTATGCGCTACAAGTTCTAAAGGAGCAAAAATGGCTTGAGATACTTGCACCACATTTGTCATTTTCTATTCCTAAGCCACTTGCAATGGGACAACCATCAAAGCATTATCCCTGGAATTGGTCAATATATAAGTGGATCGAAGGGGAAAGCATAAATGCATTGTCTATAGATGATCTGGATTTACAGATTATTGCTTCTCAGCTTGCACAATTTTTGAATGAGTTACATAAAATTGATGTTAAAGGAGGCCCTAATCCTGGACTCCATAACTTCTGGCGCGGCGATCACGTATCAGTCTATGACACAGAGGTAAGATCGGCCATTAAGGAATTGCAAGGTTTTATTGATGCTAGAACTATAATGTCCTTTTGGGAAAAAGCTATAAGCTCAAGATGGAACAAGAATCCAGTATGGATTCATGGTGACTTTGCAAGCGGGAATATCCTAGCGAAAGATGGATGTGTAGCTGCTGTAATCGATTTTGGATGTGTGGGTGTCGGCGATCCAGCCTGTGACTTGGTAATTGCCTGGACACTTTTGAACAACGAAAATCGGAGAATCTTCAAGTCACATCTATGTTTAGATCCAGACACGTGGGCCAGAGCAAGCGGCTGGGCTTTATGGAAGGCACTAATTACAATGCGCGACTGGAAGACAACAGAAGTTATGAAACAACAGAAAATTATTAATGAAATTCTAAATGAAGAAGCTTAGTTTAACCAAAGATTTTCAGTCCTATTTTTGCATACCTACCTTTCTTTGCTGTTCTCAAGTGAATTACTCTTAATCTAGCATAACTAACAACTTAAACGAACAACTATTTTCAGCAAACTAAACAATGCCTGTGATAGGTTCTTAATTTGAAAAGACTCCCCGAATCTAATATGTCATTGCTGTAGGCTGCATTTAGTAATATAATCTCATATTAAATAAGACGTTACTTAAGTTTATGCTAGATTCTCCGCTAATTTTGACAGCCATTCTTATATTTTTCATTTTTACGTTGTCATTCTTTTTTATAAGAAAGATATTTGGGTCAACAAACAAGAAGATAATAAAATCCTTTAGGAAAATTGTTCAGCAAATAAATGCATTAGAAACAGAAATGCAGAGCTTATCTGATGAGGAGCTTGCTGGTAAAACTCAAGAATTCAAACAGGAATTGAAAAATGGGAAAACGTTAAATGATCTTCTCGTACCTGCATTTGCAGTTGTACGTGAAGCCTCTCGCAGGTTTCTTAACATGAGGCACTTTGATGTTCAGTTGATTGGTGGAATGGTGCTCCATAACGGCATGATATCAGAAATGAAAACAGGAGAGGGAAAGACACTCGTTGCAACTTTAGCTGCATACCTTAATTCTTTAGAAGGGAAAGGCGTGCACGTCGTAACTGTTAACGACTACCTTGCGAAACGAGACACAGAGTGGATGAGCAAATTATATAATTCTCTTGGGGTTTCTGTTGCGTTTATCACGAATAACTTGACAGACGAAGAGAGAAAAGAGGCTTACAGTGCAGATATCGTGTATTCCACAAATAACGAGCTTGCCTTTGATTACCTGCGAGACAATATGAAATTTTCTCAAGAAGACATGGTTCAGAGAGGCTTTCACTACGGAATAGTTGATGAAGTAGACTCAATACTCATTGATGAAGCTCGCACTCCGCTTATTATTTCTGGCCAGATTGAGGAAAACAATCAGATATATAAGCATATCAATAAAATAGTAACCAAATTAGTTGACTCTGATTATGAGGTGGATGAAAAGGGTAGGGCAGTGTTCCTTACTGCAGATGGTATTTCACGAGTGGAAGAACTACTCAGGTCATACAATCTCATTCCTGAAAATTCCTCGCTCTATGATACTGACAGCATGATAATGACTCATTATATAGACCAAGCATTACGTGCACATAAGCTGTTTACTGCTGATAAAGATTATATAGTAAAGGATGGCAAGGTAGTGATTATTGATGAATTTACTGGGCGTATGATGGAGGGCAGGAGATATTCCGATGGTCTTCATCAGGCACTTGAAGCGAAGGAGAATCTTGAAATTCAGCATGAAAACCAAACTTTAGCATCGGTCACATTTCAGAATTACTTTCGTATGTACAATAAACTTTCCGGAATGACTGGAACAGCAGCAACAGAGGCAGAAGAGTTTCGTGATATATACAGACTAAATGTAGTAAAAATTCCAACCAATGTACCTGTAAAAAGAGTTGATATTGATGATGAAATTTATGGCACAGGAAAAGAAAAATTTAATGCTGTGTTGAAGTTTATAGAAGAATGCCACAAACGCCTTCAACCGGTCCTTGTTGGCACGGTAAGCATCGAAAACTCTGAGAAGCTTTCTGCGCTTTTGCAAAGCCATTCTCTTAAGCATTCAGTATTGAATGCTCGTTATCATGAACAAGAGGCGTACATAATAGCACAAGCTGGAGTGCCAGGTAGTATCACTATAGCAACTAACATGGCAGGACGTGGAACTGATATTCAACTCGGTGGAAACGCTGAAATGATTGCAAAGGTAGAGCTAAAGAAGATAAAAAATGCTGATGAAAGAGAAAAAAAATACCAAGAAATAGTCGAAAGAGTAAAAAAAGATAAGGAAATTGCTATAAAAGCTGGTGGTTTATGCGTGGTTGGAACCGAAAGACATGAAAGCAGGAGAATAGATGATCAATTACGCGGCCGTTCTGGTCGTCAGGGGGATCCTGGACTTTCTAAGTTCTTTTTATCGCTTGAAGATGACCTAATGAGAATATTTGGTTCTGATAGAATGAGAAGCTTTTTACAAAAAGTAGGGTTAAAGAATAACGAAGCTATTCATCATCCATGGATCAATAAGGCACTTGAGAAGGCGCAGAAGAAAGTTGAAGCTAGAAACTATGATGTGCGGAAGTCTTTGCTTAAGTTTGATGACGTAATCAACAACCAACGTAAAGTTATTTTTAAGCAGAGAAACAATATCTTAGGCAACGAAATTAATGATTTACTTGAAGTATATAGCGAAGTAAATGAGAGCATAGTAGAAGGTATAATCCAAAGTGGCTATTATGAGGATTATATTGAAGATATAGTCAAAGAATTCCATACAAAGTATGGAATAACGCTTGATAAAGAAGATTTAGCAAAGTTTTTAAACAAACAAGAAGCTTTGAATTATATAAATGATAAGATACAAGAATTTTTTACTGAGAAAGAAAAATATTTCAACAGTCAGCACACTACAGATTTGTGGAATACGATCGTGAAGCAAATGATGATAATGACACTTGATCATTTATGGAGGGAACACCTTTCAACTTTAGAAAGCTTAAGACAAAGCATAAGCTTACGTGCCATGGGGCAGAAAGATCCACTGAATGAATTTAAACGCGAAGCTTTCTTGATATTTGAGTCAATGCTTGAAAAATGGAAGGAACTCACCATTCATCGCTTAGCACACTTTAAGTTGGCAGACAACCAAGAGATAGGCAATAGGTTACATTCTGCTAGAAATAGCAGACTTTCCAAAGTCTCAAGAAACGACAAATGTCCTTGCAACTCCGGAAAGAAATACAAGCACTGCCACGGCGCGGTTACTGTGGTAAATTAGTAACTATGGTTGTACAGTTTGTTTATTTCCATCAACATTACTGCAGCTAACCTCACTTAGCTTACTGTTTAATGAATGCTCTGATGACTTATACGCAACCCCATAGGAAATTCCACCAACGATCAGTGCAGATGCCACAGTAATTCCAACTATTGCTAGTGCAGATAATGCAGTAGCGTAAACGAGTCCTAATGGAACTACAACAGCAGATATAACAACCCCAACGGCTCCTGCTTTTGTAGCTTTAGGCCTATGTATACATGATGGGTCTGCACCATAATTTAGCAGAAGTTTTGCCATTTCTGGATATTTACTATGCCAAGCACAACTCAAAGGGGTATATCTATTTTTATTTTGTAGATTGATATTAGCTCCATTTTTTAGTAGAAGTTTCACTGTCTTTATATGCCCGTGCTCAGCAGCATAATGCAAAGGAGTTCTTCCACCTTCATCTTGTAGATTGATATTAGCTCCATTTTTTAGTAGAAGTTTCACTGTCTTTATATGCCCGTGCTCAGCAGCATAATGCAAAGGAGTTCTTTCACCTTCATCTTGTAGATTGATATTAGCTCCATTTTTTAGTAGAAGTTTCACTGTCTTTGTATGCCCGTGTTTGGCAGCATAATGCAAAGGAGTCCCTTTATCTTCATCTTGTGCATTAACGCCTGCTCCTTCTTCTAGCAAAACTTCTACTACTTGTGTATGCCCATGCTGAGCAGAATAATGTAAGGAGGTTTTTTCCCATTCATCTTGTACATTAACATTAGCTCCGTTTTTTGTTAAGTATCTTACTACTTTTTCATAGCCATTTTCAGCTGCTATAAGTAATAAATTGCACTTGAGTATTATAAACGTGTAATTTATATCAAATTCGCTTTTTCGCTTTTTTTCCACTCATCATATATAAGTTGATTTTCCTGCTGCAGCTTATCTTTAATTCTATCAATTAAATTTTCCTTACTCAGATCTGGACTACTGTTGACTTCTTGTAGTATTAACCTTAATGTCATTTCCTTCTCCAAGATATAAAATTTTATTATGGCATATGAAGTGGATTATGTCAATGAAGAACTAAGAAACTGGTTCTTCTTTTTTTCTATAGCTTTAGGTTTACCTACAATTTGAAAAACAACAAATTCGTCATTCCGCCGCAGTATCTCTAGATCCCGCTAACACGTAGCGGGATGACGAGTTACTTAACGTCATACCGTGATTTATTCACGGTATCTCAACCGCTAACAAAGCGGGATGACAGCAATCCTACGTCATACCGCCGCGGTATCTCTAGATCCCGCTGCGGTATGACTAGACTTTTTGATTTACTCCCACTCAATGGTTGCTGGTGGTTTAGAAGTTAAGTCATAGACAACTCTATTTACTCCGGAAACGTTATTAACAATTATACTGCCAACATTCTGTAAAAAGTCCCAAAACACTAGCGAATGCTGATCCTTATCTTCAAATGGAAATGCATCAGCCGTCATACCATCGGACGATGTTACAGCCCTTAAAGCACAAACATATCCGTATGTACGACCATCTCCCATGACGCCTACAGTTTTTATTGGTAATAATACAGCAAAAGCTTGCCATATCTTATCGTATAGATCGTAATTTTTCATCGTATTAATATATATTTCATCTACTTCTTGCAATATTCGCACCTTTTCTTCATCGACTTCACTTATAATCCTCACTGCAAGTCCGGGTCCAGGAAATGGATGTTGAAATATTATCTCGTCTGAAAGCCCAATTTCTTTTCCAAGTAGCCTTACCTCATCTTTAAAGAGGTAGCGTAAAGGCTCTACTAGTTTCAGGTTCATCTTTTCTGGCAACCCACCAACATTATGGTGAGACTTAATTGTACTAGTGTTGTCTGAGGCATGCCCTGACTCAACTACATCAGAGTAGATGGTACCTTGCATCAAAAAATCCACATCACCTATTTTTTTTGCTTCTTCTTCAAACACTTCAATGAAAGCGTTACCGATAATTTTTCGCTTTTTTTCTGGATCAGTTATTCCCTTTAACCTACTCAAAAATAAATTTGATTTATCAACGTAGTTTATCGGAATTTCTTTCAACATAGCAATGGTCTGGTTCTTGCGTAACAACCCAGTATCGATAAAAATACAGTTCAATTGTTTTCCTATAGCTTTATGTGTGAGAGCCGCTGCAACACTTGAATCAACCCCACCACTTACTGCAGCGATTACTTTTTTCTCTCCTACTACATTTTTGATTTTTTCCTTCTGCTTTTCAATAAACGATTTCATTGTCCAGTCTCTCTCGCAATTTGCAATATCCAAGAAGTTAGAGAGCAATTTACTGCCATTTGTTGTGGGCCTCACTTCAGGATGGAACTGAGTACAGTAAATCTTCCGCTGTTCGTTGACAATTATTGCAATTGTTTGATTTATCACACCTGATGCGATAACAGTAAATCCCTGTGGTATAGTATCAACACTGTCCGCATGGTTCATTAATACATCCACTTCAGAATTAACATCCCAGGTATCCTTTATAATGGGGGATTCTTTTAGTATCTTGATTTTAGTTCTGCCAAACTCCTGTTTGAAACTCTCTTTTACTTTTGCTCCAAAATAATGACAAATGAGTTGCTGTCCATAGCATATTCCAAGTATAGGAACGTTTGTTGCCTTATTAAGTTTTATAATTTCATGTACTACTCTACTTGTTTCAGAACAATCATCATTTACAGATTGTGGTCCTCCAGAGAGAATAAACCCATTGAATTTTGATATTGTTTCAAAACTGATGTTGCTTGGAAATATTTCGCAATACACACCCATTTCCCTGACTTGTCTTGCGATAAGCTGTGTAAATTGTGAACCAAAATCAATAATGGCAATTGCTGACAATTTGCTCCTCCATATTACTTAAAAGTGATATCTGATAATAAAGAAAATAAAGAAGTAAGTAAACTAAGACCTCTTAAAAGCTTTGATGTATGACTTAAACGTTAGCTATGATTTATTTTGAGTTGACAGAAACTTTGCACGGCGGTGACTCAGAGTCCTCAGTTTTTCTTTGGGGTCAAGGCATACTTTAAAAAAATCCCAACCGTTGCAACTTTTACCGGTAATTCTTGTGCCAGCCGTAGAAGGAGCACTATATTCTTCCCCATTGTAAATAAACTTTCCCTCATTACTGACTGTAACTTCATACATTTTCTTTTTATATTCTCCAACAAGTGTTCTACCTATAAAAAGAGCTTTAATAACTTTTTGATTTTGCGTTAAGCCATCATCATCAACTTGCACAATTTCTTTAGGTTTATCTATTTTGAGCTCATTTAGTGGCTCATTACCCACCATATTGTTTAATACTTTATTTATTATATATGTTACTGCCTCATCTTTGACTTCTTCTACCCTTTTATCTACATATTTTTCTACTTCACTACGCACATGCCTTTTCAAACTTTCAAGCAAATCCTGTAAGTCGAGTAAAGTTAATTCAGATGTTTCCATAAAAACCCCCAGTTTTATTATCACGTATCAATAATACATCTAGTATACTTAAAATATCTTTAAGAAAGGCGACTCTGACCCTCAGGTAGCTAATGTTAACTACCGATATCGTACGTGAACCAAAATCAATGATGGCAATTGCTGACAACTTACCCCTCCATATTATTTAAAGCAATATCTGATAATAAAGAAAATCATGGGGCAAGTAAACTATAGCTAAAGTGGCTTAGGTTTACCTACAATTTGAAAAACAACAAATTCGTTATTCCGCTACTTGTTAGCGCCGCGGCGGTATGACGTAGGGAAACCTTCTTGGGTTAGCTATATCTGTTTTGCCACTCTGCTGAACGGATACTTTGAAAGTAGATCTATTATAGAATTGATATGAGCCTTATTTTACCCTAATCGTTTATAACCTTTGGCACTACGAAATACCCATGCTCAGGTTTTGTATTGGACAATATCTCTTCTTTAATGTTTTGAGAATTTATAACATCATCGCGTACATGAATGTCCTTGTCTATACTGCCATAACGCATAGGAGAAACACCTTCAGTATTAACTTGTAATAAAGTATCATGTATCCAATCCAGCATTGTCAGTTCTTTGGAGTAGTGATCAATCTCGTCATTTGATAACTTAATCCTTACAAGCTGTGCAATTTTAAGCATTTCTTCCTTGGTAATTGTTATTTTTCTCTTATTTGCAAATTCTATTAGTGAAGTAATAACGTCTTCTGTTGACTTAGCTGGCATCTTTACCTCCTTGGATGAAGTGAGTTAAAATATCTACGACCGAAACAACTTCTATTTTACCAGTTTTTTCAAGTTTGTGAAGTATAGTATCCGTAATCACTAATTTATCTAAAGAAGAGGAAGAAATTTTTTCAACTGCACTTCCTGAAAGCACGCCATGTGTGATGCATGAAATTACGGACTTTGCTCCGCAATTTTTTAAAGCAAGGGCTGCATTACACAATGTTCCACCAGAGTCAACTATATCATCAACAATGACACAATTTTTATTCGCAACTTCTCCTATTATGTTCATTACTTGAGATGTGCCTGCTTTCTCCCTATATTTATCTACTACAATAATCTTATCACTTAACCCTATCTTGTACTTTTCCTCTAAAGTCTTTGCAAAAGCACGTGCTCTGCCAATTGCTCCAACATCAGGTGCAACAATTGCCAAATTTTCCGTGTGTATACAGTCAACAAATGCTTCAAAGCAGTTCAAATTAGTTATCGGTACATCAAAGAATCCTTCAATTTGACTTGAGTGCAAATCAATCACTGCAACACTACTTGCACCTGCAGTTTGAATAAGATTTGCAACTAATTTGGCATTTAAAGCAGATTGCATATCATTGTTCTTGATAATTCTATCTTGTCTGCTATATCCATAATAAGGAATAATTACTACTATCCTTTTGGCTCCTAATCTATTTACTGCATCAATTATAAGCAGAAGCTCCATAAGGTTATCATTCACAGGGGGAGAAAGAGATTGTACTATGTATACTTCTTGATTATATAGATCATTTGCTACTTCTACATTTACCTCGCCATCGGTAAACTTTGATATCCAAGCAGAGGATGGTTGAACATCTAGCCGGTTAACTACTGATTCCCCTAATTCTTTACTAGCATTACCTATTATTATCTTCATAATATACCAATTGAGCTTGTAAGATTATACAGAAATTATGAAATAATTGAAATGTAAGTTTCTTTATCTAGCATTCTTGTCGGCAAATTAGGTACCTCTTGTACAATGACCTGTCATTTTCACGCATTGTTTCAATATACAGACCCAAATTGAAACAACTATACAAAATCCTGCTTATGTTTCAAGATAAATGACTTTAATGAAATATAATTTACCTTACCACTTCGTTTTGATTCTCCAGTTCAACATAGGATAAATTACTCATACATTCTCCTAGTATTTCCTCCTTTTTATCATTATCTAGTCCACTGCTAAACCCCTGACACTTTTTCTCAAGAGCTAAGCGTGTAGCTATCTTACTGTTTCAGACGATAATTCCGGCAACTCATTACGAATCTTTTCCTGCTCTTCCTCAGAGAAATTGCCAAGGTTTTCCCTGGCCATTTCAGAAAATTTTTGAGTAATCGTTTCTTTTATCATTCCACCAACTTCCTGTTTATTTAGTGTAATAACTACCGATGGATGCAAGCCAGATAAAGACTCAACCATTTTATTGTATGTTCCACCTGAAGTAAGTAAAATAGCGAGGTTTAAATGGCATTAAGATCAAAATTATTGGATGAAAAAGTGGTTCACTAATAATGAGAATTGGTATTAGCTATAGAAAACTTGTATAGATTTTTTCTACTTCTGTGATATCATAAGCCTGTAATGATAAAATAAGCAAATATGGATAAGTCAGCGTATGAGATCATAGAACATGAGTATGATGTGGTAGTAGTGGGTGCAGGTGGAGCAGGGCTCAGAGCAACGCTTGGGATGGCTGCAACTAATTTTTCAGTTGCCTGCATTTCTAAAATTTTCCCTACACGAAGTCATACAGTTGCAGCACAAGGCGGAATTAGTGCAGCTTTAGGTAATATTGGTGAAGACGATTGGCGCTGGCATGCATATGACACAATAAAAGGTTCAGACTGGCTTGGTGATCAAGATGCAATAGAATATATGTGTAAAAACGCTGCTAAAGCTGTTATTGAACTTGAAAATTTTGGCGTACCTTTTTCTCGTACAGAAGATGGCAAAATATACCAGCGCTCTTTTGGTGGAATGACAACTCACTTTGGTAAAGGAAAATCAGCGCAGCGCACTTGTGCAGCGGCAGATAAAACTGGGCACGCAATCCTTCACACTCTATATCAGCAGTGTCTTAAATTCAACGCTGAATTTTTTGTTGAATACTTTGTGATTGATTTAATTATGGATAGCGAAACCGGAGCATGCTGCGGAGTTCTTGCTTGGTCGCTATGCGACGGCACATTACATAGATTTCGCGCACATTCGGTGGTGCTAGCAACAGGTGGATATGGACGTGTTTATTTCTCTGCAACAAGTGCGCATACCTGCACAGGTGATGGTAATGGCATGGTGGTGAGAGCTGGGTTACCACTTGAAGATATGGAATTTGTACAATTTCATCCAACAGGAATATATGGCTCAGGGTGCTTGATGACAGAAGGGTGCCGTGGAGAAGGGGGGTACCTCGTTAATTCTCAGGGCGAAAAGTTTATGGAACGTTACGCACCAAAAGCAAAAGATTTAGCTTCCCGTGATGTGGTAAGTCGTGCAATAACAATTGAAATTAGAGAGGGAAGGGGAGTTGGACCGAAAAAAGATCACATGTATTTAACTATAGCGCATCTTGATCCGGAAGTAATAAAACTCAGATTGCCGGGCATCAGCGAAACCGCAAGAACTTTTGCTGGAGTTGATGTCACTAAAGATCCAATACCTGTTATTCCAACTGTTCACTACAACATGGGCGGCATTCCAACCAATTATCATGGAGAAGTGATCACGCTGAAGCAAGGTAAGGAAGAAGTGGTAGATGGACTATTTGCAATTGGAGAAGCTGCATGTGTCTCTGTGCACGGTGCAAATCGACTTGGTTCTAACTCACTTCTTGATCTTGTGGTTTTTGGTAGAGCTGCAGCGCTCAGAGCAAAAGAGAAACTAAAATCCGGTACACCACATAAAAAATTGAGCTCAGATTGTACAGATTGGATAATAGATAGGTTTAATAAAATGCGATTTGCTTCTGGGAAGCTCAAAGTAGCAAAAATACGCAGCGAAATGCAGAACACTATGCAAAAGTACGCATCAGTGTTCCGTGTTGCTGAAGTTTTAGAAGAAGGTAAAAAAGCTATAAAAAAGGTAGCAAAAATGATGCCTGATGTTTCACTTGAGGATCGCAGTATGATATGGAACAGTGATTTAGTTGAAGCACTGGAGCTTGCTAACATGATCCCACAAGCGGTTATTACCATGGAATGCGCAGCCAATCGAGAGGAGAGTAGAGGTGCTCATGCTCGTGAAGATTTTCCTGAGCGTGATGATAAAAACTGGATGAAACACACCATAGCGTGGCTTGAAGAAAAGAAAGGTCAAATTAACGTAAAAATTGATTATAAAAAAGTGGCTGAAAAAACTCTGAGCGATGAAATTGACTTCATCGCTCCGGAAAAGAGGGTATACTAGTTATATTGTTAACCCATCTGCGGGAGATTTTGTTGATGTATCTTTCATTTCACTTTTTGGATTTCTTGCACGCTTTGTCTGTCGGTCATTGTCAGTAGAGTTCTTTGTTTTATTAGTTAGTTTTTCAAAACATTTCTTAACACCACTAAACCCTAAAGTGAGAGCAAGACATGTAGCTATAGCAATAGCTGCGAGGAATAAAGCGGCAAGGGCCCCAATGTAACCCTGAGAGACACCATATGCTACAGCTGAAATGAAAATAACCGTTGTTATGGATATTAATGTTTGACGGGTTCTCTTTGCTGGATCTATGTACTTTCCAGCAGCAGATACTGCTTTTCCTGTAGTAGATGCTGTTTTTTCTATAAAAGAACCTGCTTTTTCAATGCCAGACTGACATTTTTTTGAAGCAGTTTTACAGTGGTATTTTTCCTCGAGTTTCTCCTTTAGCTCTCTAACCTTTTTTTGTGCTTCTTGTGTAATTCTTGGATATTCTTTTAAATTAAGTAAAGTTAGATAATACTTTTTAGTATCAAATGTTTGACCTTCCAACTCTAGAGAACAGGGATCAGCGCCCATTTCTAGCAGCATTGCACAAAACTTTGTTGTATTGCTACAACTAACTGTTGAATCAAAAATTGTTCCTTGCTTTAGATATTCAATTTTTTCTTTCCTTGCTTTTGTTTTTAGCACCGCTTGTAGAGGCGTGTCTTCTTTCTGGTTGGTAGCATTCATAGCTTCTCTCAATTTATCTTGAGATATCACTTCTTTTTCTACTAAATTCAAAATCAACTCCAAATATGCAACTTTTTGCTCTCCTTTAAGTAAAGCAATATGATGTAAAGCATTGTTGCCATTTGTGTCTTTCAGGCTAATATCCGCCCCTTTCTGTAGTAACTCCTCAAAAAGTTTTTTATCATTATTTTCAATTGCTGAATGTAATGGATTACTATCTGGAGTATTTATGGTATACCCTATAATTTCTTTAATTTTTGTTTCTGTATTGGTTTTTATTTCTGGTTCTAATTCAGACTTCTTTACTGACTCTGCCAATTTTTCTAAGAAGTTAAGATAATATATTTTTTGTTTTTCGCTTAACTCCTGTAATTCTTCTTTAGACAACTGCAAATCATCAATATTTGCTCCTAATTTGAGCAATTGTATAGCAGATACTATTGTATTGTCGTAGTGTGGTATAAGTTTTTTAAAAGGTGTTAAAGTTTTTCTAGGTGTAGTCTCAAAACTATGTTTTTCTTTTGTTACTTTACTAAGTAACAATGCTTGCAGTGGTGTTTGACCGTTGCCATTTTTATCGTTTACAGCTTTTTCAAGTTGTGCTTTAAGTTGCTCTTTTCCTTCCTCTTTTCCTTCCTTCTTACTCACATCTAGTACTGTATTTAAAAAATCAAACTTTTGTTTTTTCTCTAATTGTGTAACTATTAGGTGTAAAATATTATTTTCCTTTTCATCTTTTGCACTGCTAATATCCTTACAACCTTTCAGATATTCTTCAAATTTCTTGCGATTTCCATTTTTAATTGCTTTGAATATTGGCTGTTCCTCATCAGTATATTGAACATTGCTGTTCGTTATCCCGTTGGTTTTCTCCACTTCTTGGTTTTCATTTGCTGTGTAGGAAATTGGTATACCCGAAATGTGGTCTTTCTCATCAGCAGGATCATCTTCAGCTTCGCTACTGTTGCCGCTTTCGATTCCACTGTCTCCATTGTCAATCGTCATCCCGTTGTCTTTCTCTACTCCTTGCCCTTCACTTATTGTGTTAGCACTACTGATTGAATGCTTCTTACTAGCGTTATGATCATCTTCAGCATCGCTACTGTTGCCGCTTTCGGTTTCACTCTCCATACTCCCTCTACGACCAATTTCATTTTGATCAACGTTATCAGGATGATCTTTTTTGCTGCTCTTGTTAATAGCTTCTGAAATTACTTGTTCTATTTCCTCTTTTTTTGTTGGGTCTAGTTTTTTTGACTGTTTGATTTCTTTTTTCAATGCTGGAAGGAAGTGTTGAGTATAATACTTATAATATTTTTCTTGTTCTTCAGGTGATTCTCCTAATTTGGTTAACACTTCGGTTAATATCTTAGGACTAGCCCCTTCCTTGAACAATCCCTTGCATTTGTTGAGAGTCTTGTCTTTCCCAACTTCTGGGTGTAGGTGTTTGTGCTTTCCTTTTGTTACTTTTTTCGTTATAATGCTCAATAATTCATTGTTGTGTACTAACTCACTAGATGTAGAATTTTCTTTTGTCATACCAAAGCCTCACTAAAAACTAACTATTTGTGTATCTTTGTAGTTGTAAGTGTCAACAATTTGAGATTGAGAACTAACAACTAAAAAGCTAGATTTAAATTTTAAAATGTTGTATATGTAATTGAAATACAGGCAGAAGAGCGTTTCTGCTAGTATCATAGTTAAACCTCACTTCAACGATTATCTACTATTTTAAATGTTTAGTTTTAAGAAAGGATAAATATTGGTATATAGCTAAAGTGAACAGGTGCAAAATGTGCTATACCGCGGCGCTAACGAGTAGCGGAATGACGGCATATCAAATTGTAGCTAGCTATAGAACGTTCCCTACTAGCTTATTCATGAATTGACGTAGTATTGATACATCGCTCATTTTAGTAGCTGGGTTTTCTGTATATTCTGATTGACTTGATGATTTTTGTACCTCTTGCTCTTCTAAATCGTTGGACTTATTTTCTATATCCTTAACAGAGTTATTGCATTGTGTATCATTTTTTGGTGCGTTATCTTGAAGTGTAAGTTGCTTTTCTTCAGTAAACTTTCCTTTAATTTTTCCAAATCCTTCATAAATATTTTCTAAATTCAAGTAAATAAGATAACAAACTCCAATAACTGCTATAATAGATGAGGCAGTTGCAATTGTAATACTTCCTTGAGAAGCGCTGAATATTACCGCACAGGCTAAAGCAGTAAATACAAGCGTTGTCACTACTTTACAAACAACATTATTGACATACTTCACAATATCGCGTGCTTTTAACTTCTTGCCAAAATTGCACTTCAGTTCAGTTCTCATATCATCTGGAATAAGCGCTCTACCCATTGATTTCTCTATTCCTTTTATAATTTTATAATACTCTTTGCTCCATAATCTTTCGGGTAGTATTAACTGCTTTGGGTCAACACCATTTTGCACTAATTTTACACAAAACTTGATCGTGTTATCACGGCTCTTAGGATTGACCAAATTATGTTTATCTTTTGTCGTCTTAGTAATTAGCGCTACTTGTAGTGGTGTGCGTTCTTTTTCGTTAGTGGCGTTTGCAGCTTTACTAAATTTCTCTTTTTCCACCGAATTTAAAATCAACTCTAAACATGTAACTTTTTGTTCTCCTTTGAATGAAGCAATATAGTGCAGAGCATTTTTTTCATCTTTATCTTGCACGGTAATATCTGCACCGTTTTGTAAAAATAACTCTAAGGCTTTATATCTATTTGTTTTTTCAAATTTCTTAAGTGATCGGTTCTCACTCTTCTCTTGTATGCGCTGGAGTACCAGATGGAGCGGTGTTTGCCCTTCTTTTTTATCATTTACAGCTTTTATAAATTGTTCTTTTTGGCTTGCTTCTAGCAATATATGGAGAAGTTTAAGTTTTTGTTTTGTTTCAGGTTTAACAATCAAGTGTAAAGCATTATTATCATCTGTGTCTTTAAGGCTAATATCTGCCCCTTTTTGCAATAGTTCTTTAAAAAGTTCTTTATCATTATTTTTAATTGCTAAATGTAATTGATAATTATCATTACTATCTGGAGTATTTATGGTACGTGGTATAATTTCTTTAATTTTTGCTTCTGTATTGATTTTTATTTCTGGCTTTAATTTAGATTTCTTTCCTTGCTCTGCTAATTTTTCTAAGAAATTACGATAGTATGTCTTTTGCTCTTCTTTTAAGCCTTGTAATTCTTTTGTAGATAATCCTAAATTATCAGAGCTGGCTCCATGCTCTAACAATTTTGTAAGAAACTTAAGTGTGTTATCATTATTTTGGATCGTATGAGACTCATGTTTTTCTTTTGTTATCTTGTTAATTAGTGCCACCTGAAGAGCGTCCTGATTTTCACTATTAATGAGTTGTGCTAAATCTTCCTTGGTGACCGTTTTTATTAGGATACCCAGAAACTTGCATTTCTGTTTCTTTTCGAGCGATGCAATAAGGTGTAAAATATTATTTCCTTTTTCATCTTTTATGCTGCTAATATCCGTACAATCTTTTAGATATTTTCTAAATTTCCTGTTATTTCCATTTTTGATCGCTTTTAGTAATTGAACATTATTATTCGTTATTCCGTTGCTTATTTCTACTTCATGATCATCTTCAACATCGCTACCGTAGCCACTCTCTGTTTCACTGTCCCTACGATCATTTTGGTTGTGGGTAAAACAATATTTGCTATTATAAGTAATTTCTGAAATTGCTTGCTTTACTCGCTCTTTTGTTTCATTTGGTGTTTTTTTCGATCGTTCTATTACTTCATCTAGCACTAGAAGGAAGCATTGGACATAATACCTATAATATTTTTCTTGTTCTCTAAGTGATTCTTCTAATTTAGTTAATACTTCAGAGCTAGCACCTTCCTCAAATAACCTTTTGCACTTCTTGAGGGTTCCATCTTGACCTCTTGGTTTTTCACGCTTGTGTTTTTCTTTTTTTACCTTTCTCTCTATAGTGCCATACAATTGCTCGTCTTTTCTATCCTGCTCTCGCTTTTTATTTTTATCTATGCATTCGTCTAACTTATCTGCATTAGTAGCTAGTGCGCTTAGATCTATACCCATACTAAAACCCCAATATTAAAAGCTATTTAAGTTGTCAGCACTAAACTAACAACCAAGAAGTTTGACTTTTAAATTGAGCTAAACGTTGTATATGTGATCAAAATATAGGTGGAAAGGCAGAAAACTAGTTTCTATTAGAAAATCTGTTATCATAGTCAAATCCTCACTTGAACAGTTGTCTACTATTTTAACCATTTAATCTTAAAAAATAATAAATATAGCTAAAGTGAGTAACTGCAAAACGTGCTACTGGCTAAAATATAGCTAAACTGACTTACGACAATTTGAAAAACCGTCATTCCGCTACTCGTTAGCGCCGCGGCGGTATGACGGTCCGCTACGTGTTAGCGGAATCTATGCTGAGATACCGCGGCGGTATGACGGTTCGCGGCGGTATAGCTATAGGATAAGAAACTATAGCTGCAGATCGATGCTTTTATAAATCTTCCAGACTTGGTTTTTCTTTTAGTTTTTTAAGTCTTTCTTTATTTAGTATGGAGCTTATCTCTTCTACACTTTTATCAATATCATCATTGATTATTACATAATCATATTTATCACGTTTGCTTATCTCTTTTTGAGCTTCGGCTAATCTGCGCTCTATTTCATCCGCACTGTTGCTATTACGCTTTTGCAGGCGTAACCTCAGCTCTTCCATTGAAGGGGGAAGTATAAAAACACTTACAACTTTTTTTCTCATGAGCTTGAATAAGTGAAATGCCCCTTGCCAGTCTATGCTTAGTAAAACGCTTATTCCACTGCTTAAGTTTTGCTCTATAAAATCTCTTGGTATACCATAAAAATTCTCAAAAACTTTGGCGTATTCAAGCATCTGACCAGCTTCGCATAACTCGTGAAATTTTTCTTCGGTAACGAAAAAATAGTCTTTTCCATTTATTTCGCCAGAGCGAGGCTTGCGCGTAGTTGTAGAAACAGACCTAACTAAATTAGTTGATCGCTCAAGTAATTTTTCTGATATAGTAGTTTTTCCAGCTCCAGAAGGAGAGGATAGAACCAATAATATGCCCTCACTTTTTATGGTCATTTTTCTTTGCATTTTTTAACATGGCGCTTTTTGGATCAGAGTTTAAAAAGCTAGAACCTTCTAAATTAGAATTTGATAAGTTGGTGCCAATGAGAGAAGAGTTATCAAAGACAGTATAGCGCAAATCGGTTTTTTCAAGATTTGCCTTATTCAAATTAACGTTTACAAACTTTGCTCTACTCAATGTTGAATTAGAAAAATCAGCATTTTCTAAATTCATATTCTTAAATTCAAAGTAAGAATAATTTACATTAAATTTTTCACCCTGTGATATTTTCTCTTGCAAATCTCCAATTGAAGTTATAGCATTTTCTAACCCTGCAAGTTTTTTCTGCCCTTGATTGTCAATCAAAATTGAATTATCAAACTTGCAATCTGTTAAATGAGCATCAGCAACTGAACTTTTATATATGCTTGAAGAGTGAAAAGACATATCACTAATTGTTGAATTGCTCAAATTGCTAAGAAAAAAGCTAGTTTTCCTAAAGGCATTAGCGTGAAGCAAAGAAGATCTGAAATCGCTTTCAATAAAATTTGAATTAGTTACTTTTAAATTGGACCAGCTCGAATTATCAGCTAATAAATTAAAGAATGTTGAATTTTCTATTTCACTGGAATCAATATTATGGTGAAAAAGTGTACTGTTATAAACTTGAGAGTCTTGGATTTTTATCTTATACATTGAAGTTGTAGAAAGGTCTGAATCTTCTATCTTCGCAGAGGTGAATAGTGAATGGTCAAAAAATGAGCCATTCATGTTAGAATTTGCAACTTTAGTATTATGAAACTTTCCGTGACGAATGTCAGCATTAGAGACATTAACTTGATGCAGTTCACTAAAACTAAAATCAATATTGGATAAATCAGCATCCTGAAGACTTGCTCCAGAAACATATACATGTTTTATCTTGGAACCATTTAGTATAGATTGAACAAAACTTGAATTATCGTCATTCACATAGGAAATTTGTGTGTTGCTTAAATTAGCTTCGTCGAAGTTACTGTTAATTATGATAGAAGAATTAAGGCAGGCATCGGAAAGATTGCTACCTGTAAAGTCTGATTCTTTTAACTCTGCACCATATATGTTAGCATTTTTTAATGAAGAAAATTGTATCTTTAATTTATATGCATCCACTCCAAAGAAACTTGCATTATCAAGGTTATTTTTCTGCATAACAGTATCGTTTATTTCACTATCATTAAAATTTACGTAGCTAACATTCGAGTTTGATAAGTTGGAGAGATTCATTTGCACATTCGAGAAATTAGTATGCAAACCAATTACGTTGTGCATACTTACTTTTTTGAGATCGGAACTGATAAAATCAGCATAACTAACATGAGACTGATCAAATACGATATCTGTTAAGTTTGCAGAAACAAATTTTGTAAAACTCAAATTTGTACCTTTTATTTTAATGCCACGTAAATTAGCATTGGAGAAATTAGCACCACGTAAATCAACATCAATGAAAGACACGTCGGATAAATCGGTGTTAGAAAAATCAGCACCAATCAGACTTACTCCATCAAAAACAGATCCACTTAGGTACAATTGGCTAAAATTAGCTCCATTTAAGTTAGAGCCAAAACCTTTCTTAAAATCTTCTGGCACGCCCTCTTTGTGGCACTGCACCAAAAATTCAGCAAAGTCTTTTTTACTGTAAGATACGTATTTTGCATCATGTAGAGCGTTTAAAAAATCACTAATCTGATTTTTTTCATCATTTGTTTCGTTTCCATAACATAAATGACCAACTAAAATTAATATCAAAAATCTAATCATCTTGCTTATCGCACTGCGACTCATTGTTTTCTTTCGTTTTCACAGCCCAATCGTAAATTGCTGAGCTTTCTTTATTGTCTATTTTTCTATCCTCCAAAAGGTGTGGCATCATTTCGGCAATCGCATTTATTATATTGATCTGCTTTTTTTCGATTGCTATATCAATTGGGGATTGAAAATTATTATTAACTACTCTAAGATCAGCGCCTTGTAATAAGAGAAAGCGCACTATGTCTACCTCACCTTGTTTAACTGAATAAATGAGAGGAGTATCACCCAATTTATTTCTAAACCTTAGTATCTCTTGAGTTGTTAATCCAATTTTTTCTAGCTTACTCATTATTCCTCTTAAGCAAGGTAAGTTATTTTTCTTAATACAGTAAAAAAATTGCTTACTGTAATCATCAATAAATACAGTTGTAGGAAGATGCTCATTAAGGCTATCATATTGTCGTTTATATATTGACTTGCTTTGTATATCTTTATGACCCCATTCTTTTATTGGTTCTCTGTTTAGCTTTGTCCATTTTTGTAAATTTTTCTTTTCACTTTGCTCTTCTTCATCTTTTTTAGTTATAGGTTTTACTCTATTGCGGTCCTTAGAATTATTGTTTGTTTCTTTCACTTTTTTTTCTTCAAACTGATTCTCTACTTTTTCTTTTTTTCCCTCTAATAATTGACTCGCATCACTTTTTGAAAGTTCATTATCTTTTATATCAATCTTCTGATCAGCTTGTAGATTTTTTTGCGGGTCAGTTGTATTCTCATTTAAATCAGCACTTAAAGGCAAAGGCTCTGGTTTCAAATCTTTATTCACTTCTTTATTGGCCACATTTGGTAAATTTCGAGCAAATTCGCCTGTACTTTCTTCTAGCTGGTCATTTGGCAAACCTTTATCAATCCTTTCACCTTCACTTATAGTTTTTTCAACCACAGAAGCTTTATTCTCGTTTTGTTGCAGCTTCTCTTTATCGGTTACTCTTTTGCTCTCAGCCTCTTGTGTTTGTTTAGCATCGACGTTGCTTTTCAACTCATCTTTTTGATTTGTCCTATCTTGCTTCCTTACACCTACATTTTCGTTTTTATGAACTGATTCAATTTTCTTTTCTTCAAATTGCTCTACAGCAAATAGGCTCAGTGATCCAAATACAACAACTAATAATACAAAGTATAAAATACTCTTCATAAATATTCCAAGCATAAGCTTAATTAAGATGATACTATAATCAAATGATTAATCTACAGTAAAAAATGCCTTAGGATTTAATTTATAAAAAAACAATAGATTTTTTGTATCTGTTCAGGGGCATCGCAAATATTGAAGCAAAGTGGTCAGTGCTTACTGTACGAACATTGTGATTTGAGAGCAATCTCCGCTAGGGAGGATGTCATCCCAGTGCCCTGACTACTTGGATCCAGGAATTTTGATTAGAGATTAAGTTGGTGAGTATAAAAGTAGCTAACCTTATGTTAAAACACAATATTTTTGGTGAGGGGTTGTATTAAAAGCTGGATTCCAGTGTCGAGCACTGCCGTCATAAAGGAACCAGTGTCAGCTACTTGCATGACACCCTGACAACCGTCATCCCGCTACTTGTTAGCGGGATCTATGCTAAGAGATACCGCGAATGAATCGCGGTATGACGTAGGACTGCTGTCATTCCAGTCTGGAATCTAGTCTTTACTGGGGAGAAGAAACTCTCCTTCTACAGTGTATCCGTTTAGGGGAGGTATCTGTTCAGATGCATGGCTAATGTACAAATATTGAAACAAAAATTCCAGTGCTCCCTTTCTTGTCATCCCAGTGCCCAGACACTGGGATCCAGAAAACTTAACTTTAAATAAGTGGCTGCATAATAAACTACACATTAAACCTAAAGTGCATTATATCACCATCTTGTACGATATAATCTCTGCCTTCAAAGCGAATTTTTCCTGCGTCTTTGCAAGCTGATTCACTTCCATACTTTATGTAGTCTGCAAAGCTTATAGTTTCTGCTTTTATGAAGCCTTTCTCAAAATCAGTGTGGATTACACCTGCTGCCTTATCAGCTGTTGATCCTATTTTTACTGGCCATGCCCGTGCTTCTTTGGGGCCCACAGTAAAGAAAGTTATCATACTCAGCACTTCATACATAATACGCGCTACCCCATCAAGGCCTGATTCTTGTAAGCCAAATTCTGATAAAAAACTCTGTTTTTCCTCTTCACTATCAAGATTTGCAATATCTGCTTCAAGTTTTGCTGAAATGCAATAAAATTTGCTTTTATTTTCCTCCGCCATTCTCTCTACCTTTCTAGATAATTCATTGCCAGTTATAACATTTGTATCTTCAACATTGCAAACGTACATAACGGGCTTTGTTGTGAGCAATTGAAGCGACTTCATCTCGGCTTCGTCCATGTTTTCCAAACTTCTTGCAGGTTTACCGAGTTTTAAAGTAGCTAATACCTCTTGCATTAATTCAAGTTGTCTCTTTAGCTCTTTATCACCTTGTTTTGCTTTCTTTTCCAATTGAGGAAGCCTTTTTTCTATGCTGTCAATATCAGCTAGGATTAATTCCATTTCCACCACTTCAGCATCTGATATTGGATCTATTTTACTGTGTACATGGCTGATATCGTCATCCGTAAAGCACCTGAGCAGATGCACGATGGCATCAACTTCTCTGATATGGCTTAAAAATTTATTGCCGAGTCCTTCACCTTTGCTTGCGCCCTTTACAAGACCTGCAATATCCACAACTTCTAATTGATTATAAATTATCTTCTCTGAACCGGCAATTGCTGCGATTTGTTTCAAACGCTGATCTTTTATCGAAATCTTGCCTATATTTGGCTCGATTGTGCAAAAAGGATAATTTGCAGCTTCGGCTGCACTTGACTCTGTAAGTGCATTAAATAAGGTTGATTTTCCTATGTTTGGTAACCCAACTATACCACAGTTAAAGCTCATATTTGCTATTTAAAGCCATAATTATTGCACAATTTAAGAATTTCTGCTATACTTAATTAGTTACTTATTGACAGTTTTGTTGGTATAGTAATATATAGCTTAAATTAAGGTAAAAATTATGCTTCAATCTAGGGAACGGAAATTACCAACTAATAGCCAAGTAGTTAAGTATAATACTGCGGGCGATGGCAATTGTTTTTTTCATGCTGTGTTTGGTGATAATAGCTCTGGTCCATATAAAGCTGAAAGAGCGCAAGATATGAGAATGGAATGGCACAAATTTTTAAGTCAGTTTGAGTCATTGGATGATGCAAGTATGCCAGCTCCTTTAAGAGATCATCTAGAAAATGTTTTTAATATGTTTTTAAACAAGCCAGGGGATTTAACTGGTAAGTCTGATAGAATAAAGGAGTTGGTTGAGCAAACAAATAGGAAAATTAAAAATGCTGAAGGTAATGTGAAGAGGTTAGTAAGTAAAGCTGTTAGCAAATTTAATATATCGCATGATCAAGCTATGCGTGATTTAAGAGAATATGCAGAGGCCCTTGGTGAAAATGAGTACGATGTCCAATATAACAGTGAATTTATTACACGCTCATTTCTTGACAAACCTGAACTCTATCAAGCCTATCTAGAAGCAATAGAAAGTAAAAGTTATTTTCCTTTCATTGGAGAAATTAGTATGTTAGCTTCTTTAGCTAACATTGAAATTAATGTCTACTACAAAGATAATAATAGCGAGGAGCAAAAAAAGTTTGAGCCAGATCCACAAATGATAAATAATGATGATCAGTTAAATCAGGTATTTAATCGTGAGAGTTATAAATTAAATGACGAGTTATGGGGTAGTAAAGAGCGAGAAACAATATATCTTGGAGGGAATCATTACTCTAGAGCTGAAATTGTAACTCAAGAATTAATAAGACAGCAGCAAGAGCAAGAAGACTTTCTATTAGCAAAAAAACTTCAGGTAGATGAGATCTTGGAATATTGTAACGTTTCAAAGGATATCTCTGAGAGAGCAAAGGTTGAGAAGAGATTTGATGAGTTATTGGCAGAAAATGCTGATAGAAAAATTGATGTTGTTGTAGGGCAGTGCGTTAGTGATATAAAGCAATACATAGAGCGCTCTGAAGAGCAAGACTCTTTGAACCCATCGTGTGGTATTGAAGGAACAAGGGTGGAAAAAGCATTTCATCATCAGCAACCAATACTTGTAAAGTAAATTTTCATAGCCCTGTATATTTTTATATAGGGCTTTTGCAAGCATTTCATATAATATGAACTTGCAGTACATACTAACCTAAATGCAAGTTGACCATGAAACTAGTTTAATCATCGATGCCATAGAGAAATTTGGTGGTGAGGCTAGGCTTGTCGGCGGGTGTGTGAGAGACTCAATTTTGCAGCGTGATGTCCATGATATTGATCTCGCTACCAATTTGCTTCCTGATCAGGTGATGAAAGCGCTAAAACTCCGTAATATAAAAACTATTCCAACTGGCTTAAAACATGGAACTATAACTGCGATCTTAAATCAGAGGTCTTTTGAAATTACAACATTAAGGCATGATGTGAAATGTGATGGCAGGCATGCGAAAGTAGAATTTACTAATAATTGGCAAGCTGATGCTTCAAGGCGTGACTTTACATTTAACGCTCTATATGCAGATAAGCATGGCCATATATATGATTACTTTGGTGGTATAGAGGACTTAAAGGCGCGAAGGTTAAACTTTATAGGCAACGCTGAAGATAGAATTGAAGAAGACTATCTACGTATTTTAAGAGCATTTCGTTTTCATGCAAAAATATGTGTCGGAGATTTGAGTGATGAAATACTAAGCGTATGCAAAAAGCATTCGCATATGATCCAAAACCTCTCTGGAGAGAGAATAAGAGATGAAATACTTAAATTGCTGGAGTGCAATGATCCTTTTCCAACACTTAAGAGCATGCAAGAATCTGATGTTTTGCAAAAGATTATCCCAAAAGAAGTAAAATGCGAAATTCTGTCTTCGTCACTTCTTTTCGGCACTGATGCACTAGTAAAATTAGCGTTACTCCTTAGGACCACCAAAAATGACAGGCTAAGTCTTGGAGAATATGTAAGCAAATTTTTACGTCTTTCAAACAAGCAAAAGAAAAAGCTGCTATTTTTACTATCCAACGATATCAAAACAGAACTTTCAGAAAAAGAGCAAAAAAAATACATATCTTTATTTGGTAGAGAATTATATTGTGATTTAGTAAAAATTTGTGGTGTTAAGTCTGGAGAAAATGTTGATAAATACATTTCGTTTGCTAATACATTCAATATTCCAAAATTTCCTTTATCTGGCGATGATTTAATAAGTATAGGTCACCAGCCAGGAAAAAGTTTAGGTAGGAGCTTGGAATTGCTAAAACAACATTGGGAAGACAGCTCCTACACTTTAACAAAAGAGGAGCTGGTGCTTTATGCTAAGAGCCTACTCTAACTGCTTTCCAACTGTTCAATGAATGTATGCTTGCAATATTAGTGTGACTCATCGAGGAATTAGGTGTGTATTCTTTTTTAGCTTTTTCTGTTAATTGGTATTCGTTTACTCCTCCTTGAGTTTGATTACACATTTTCTGATCTGGAGATAAAAATTTATCTCTTATACTTGGTGTCAGTTGTAACTCTTGAATCTTATTTGAAAAACATTTCATTTTAGCCTCTGTTAATTTTCCTGTAACAATTTCTTTAAGTAATTCTCCTGAGTCGTTATTATTATTATTCTTGCTATTAAAGCTGTACAAGATAGAGTCTACAATCTTATTTACCCCTTCTTGTTTGTTAAATTCTAATTTTTTTACACATTTTACAACAGAAGATGACAACTTGGCTTTTAACGTGCCATCTCGTGGTTCTTTACCTACATTTTCTCCAATGTTACAATGTTTGTTGACAACTTCTTTAACCTTGGCTTCTATGATCTCCCTTGCGGATTGTTTTAAATTACTTTCTAATAATTTAAGTAATTCTTTACTTTCAAATTTTCCACTATTTTTATTTGATAGAGATTTTATGGTTTCATCAAGCACGTTATGGCAAAAGTGCTTTTCTTTAAATTCAGGAAAACCTTTTTTTAACTCCTCGTTTTTCCTAGATAAAAAGTCATCAAGATTCTTATCCCTAAAAAGCTTATAGAAAACCTTTGAAACGTTTGACTGAGTTGATTTCATAGAATAATTAGGGAGTGTTAAATAAACTGTGTCAAACCGAAAAAAAAGTAATAAATTGATATAAAAAAATGGAGGTTTGACAATGAGTCAGAAAGTAGTAAACAGAACTACCGGTTTGGTAGATTATAAAGAATTAGAAACAAATATCCTGTCGTCTATACGAGAAGGAAGACCGTTGACAGGAAGAGATGGAGCATTAACACCGTTTATAAAAAAGTTGCTGGAGGTAAGCCTGGAAGGTGAAATAGAAAACCACTTGTCGGCTGAAAGCGAAGAGAATAATCGAAGAAATGGGAGGAATGCAAAGACTTTACGTACAAGCGCAGGGTCATTTGAACTTTTGACGCCAAGAGATAGGGAAGGAAGTTTCGAACCACAAATAGTCAAAAAAAGGCAAACAAACTTACATCCAGAGCTTGAAACGAAGATTTTGAGCACATTTGCCAGTGGTATGGGCTATAGAGATATAGTGTCACATGTTGAGGAAATTTATGATCACAAAATATCGGTGGCAGAGATATCAAGTATTACTGACAAATTGCTACCAGTAATCAACGAATGGCGTAGTCGCCCGCTGCAGTCTGTATATCCGATAGTTTTCATGGTTTTTTAAAGTCAAAGAGGACGGGCATTGCGTAAGTAAATGCATGTATAACATATTAGGCATAGATCAAAATGGCAAAAAAGAAGTATTAGGTTTTTATTTGGCTGAAAGTGAAGGAGCTAACTTCTGGTTGGGAGTGCTAAATGACCTCAAAGAAAGAGGAGTAGAAGATATCCTTATTGCCTGCGTTGATGGGCTGAAAAGCTTTCCTGCAGCTATAAACAGTGTCTTTCCTAATGCGGAAGTGCAGATGTGTATAGTGCATCAGATACGCAACTCACTGAAGTATGTGGCCAGTAAAGATGCGAAGAGTTTTTTGAGCGATTTAAAGAAGGTATATCAAGCTTCAAGCAAGGAAATTGCCGAGAATTATCTGTTGGAATTGGATGAAAAATGGGGCACAAAGTACCCTATGGTTATAAAATCTTGGCAGAATAATTGGGAAAACTTGTCTGGTTATTTTAAGTATTCTGGTCCAGTTAGGAGGATAATCTACACCACCAATCCCATAGAGGGGCTACATAGGCAAATTAGGAAATTCACTAAGACCAAAGGCTCATTTACCAGCATAAATGCCTTGCATAAGCAGGTATATTGTGCTATAAAGAAGGCAGAGGAAAAGTGGACGATGCCTGTACATGATTGGGCATTAACTATCTCTCAACTTGATGTTTTCTTTCCTGGCAGATTGAAAATTGAGTTGAACTAAAAATGCGGTTTGACACAGTTTATTTAACACTCCCAATAATTAAGTGATTTTTTAGTAGATGCTGGCTTTAAGCTTATTATACTTGATCCTTGAGCTTTTGTCTGTTCTTGTGTATCTTTCTCTGTTAACTTCCCATTTTGTTGTTCATCTTCAGCTGTTGAATTTTCAACTTGCTGTATTTTCAACTCGTAATTTTCTCCAAGTGTGTCTGTATGCGCTTTAACAGATGACATTGCAACACTTCTTACTTTTTCTAATTCTACATTCAGATGTTCAACTTGCTCTTGTAACTTTTTATTATCCCCTTGTGAAGACTCTAATTTTCTCTCCAATTCTGCCTTTAGTCTTTCTATTTCTTCAGCTTTATTTCCTTCTAAGATCTGCTTTTCTTCTTCAGTAGCGTTTAGCTGACTGATTAAAATTTTTAATTTATCTTCTAAGTCAACTTTTTTTCCCTGTAGTTGTTGCTCTTGATTATTTAGTGGTAGTTGCTGCGCTAACAATTCCATCACGCTCAAAGAAGTTTTATTTAAGGTATCACCTATTCCAGCTAACTCCCATTCTTTACTTCCTTCTAAGATCTGCACTTGTTCTTGCAACCTAGCAATCTCATTTTCTGAGCTCTTTTTCTCTACTTCAGCAGTTCTTAATTGACTTCCCAAGCTCTCTAATTTGCGTTCTAACTCACGCTGACTTTCCTCATGCATTTTGCGTTCTTCTTTCATAGCTTTTAACTGCTCCTCTTTTTCACTATTTAAAGCATTAATTCTGTCTTTTAATTCAACATCTTCCTTTCTTTCTTGCTTCAATTCTGTTTCTTTTTGCTGTAGACAATTTATCTTCTCCAATTGTTCTGTTGACTCCTTCTCTTTTACAGATAAATTTTCCTTGAGTTTTGTTACTTGCGCTTGCAAATCTTCATTGTCTTTCTTAACAGCCTCATTTATATCTTTATTTTTATCGATAAGTGATTTAATGAAAGCTTCTTGCTCTCTTATTCTTTTCTCTTGATCAGATATAGTGCGCTGTTGTTCGTTATTTTTAGCATCCATTTCCTTTTTATCTTCATCTAATCCTTCATTTAACCGCATTAAACTATTTATTTTCGTGTCTTTTTCTTTCACCTCTACCAACTCTTCTTTGCATTCTGCAAGTTTAGATTCCAAATCCTCATTTTCCTTTTTTAAGAAGGCATTTTGTAAACGCTCAAGTTCTAGTTCCTGACTTACACCTTCCTCCTCTATGCTTACTTCTTCCATACTATCGTATTCTTCATCAATGAATTCATCATTTACTATAGTATCAAAACAACTCTCATCAGTGAACTCACTATTTTCTTCAGTTTGAACCTCTCCATCCTTACTTATTACTTCACTCTGGCTCCCTTTTTCTGCAACCTCAGGTTTTAAGTCAGCTCCAATATTTTTATCCGTTGTTTCAACACATTCGGTCTGCATTGTCGTATCTTGAAATGTTACTTTATTAGATAGAATATTTTCCGCCCATTTGTTCCATTTCTTTGGTAGTATTCGTCCAATCGTTTTTAAGTACAACCAAGCAAATACAGTAGACCAACTGTATTTTTTTTCCTTTCATTTAACATTAATTTCATAATTAACCGTATTGTTAGTATTTAGCATAAAATTACCTTATTTTTTAACTTCGATTTACAGAAAATTTTAACAGTAGTAAAGTTATATATATTAGTATAAATGTTAAATAAATACTAACGCAGGTATCAAATTATGGTAAAGTCTTTGCCCGCATAATACACTTTAAGCAGAAATGTACATGTCTGTAAGTACAGCATTTGCTTTTTCTATCGCTCTTGCTAACATTTCCTGTTCATTGTTCTGATTTTTCACATTGATTACCTGAGCAGCTAAGTTTGCAGGAAAAGTGACCAAACTGACTTCCCATAATTCCACTTGTTTTAACACTCTAGCTCCGCTTTTATGATCAACATCATACTCTATAGGTATATAGCCGATGGAAAGTCCATTGATTACTCCAGTTTTGAGCATTAAGTACGCTTCCTTTGCTTTTTGGATGCCCAAAAGTAAGTGTGCGGTTATATACAGGCCAACATCATTTTCGCAAATATCTATAATATTACCTATAGGTTCACCTGGATTGTGCTGCCAAAGGAGTTTTATTTTATTTCTGTTTAAATTTTCCTTAAATGCTCCGGGTAAGATCAGGTCATTTTGTTTATCAACTATATTAAAAACGCTAGCATAACCAGAAAATACACCGTTTTCTCCTATGCTTTTTATTGACAATGGTGAATAGAGAAATTTCTTATTCATAAAGCCTCCTGTAGTATTGGGAATTTTGTTTGCACAATGCACTGCAATGTCAAATCTATTATATGCAGTTCTCTAAAAAGGGGAAGCACTTTTCTTAGTTACTAAAAACGCTAACTGGAATCCAGATTGGACACTGGGTTATAAAAGTATAGCTTCTACGTCATACCGCCGCGGTATCTCTAGATCCCGCTAACAAGCAGCGGGATAACGAGATGCCACCGCGAACCGTCATACTGCCGCGGTATCTCTAGATCCCGCTAACAAGCAGCGGGATGACGATTGTCAGGGTAGCTGTCATCCCAGTGCCTCTCTATAATGTCATCCCAGTAGCCCCTATAATGTCATCCCAGTGCGTGACACTGGGATCTCATTTTACTTTATGACGGTGTCATCCTAATACCTTCCCCTGTCATCCAAGTAGCTAACACTGGGATCTCATTTTACTTTATGATGATGTTATGAAAGTAGCTGACACTGGGATCCAGAAGACTTAATTTCAACCAAATAATAAAGGCTAGATTCCAGACTGGAATGACATCATAGGGGCACTGGGATGACAGCAGTCCTACGTCATACCGCGATTCATTCGCGGTATCTCTTAACATAGATCCCGCTAACAAGCAGCGGGATGACACCTCTCTTGGGCTCTTTTAGCTACAAACGTTAAGAAATTTACCAAACGAAAAAAAAGGCAAAAGAAGCCCTAGTCATTGTCTATTTTCTGTATTGGCGTTTTTTAAGTCTTAAACACTGCAATTTAGCTGCTTTTAAGTGCAACTAACCTTAACTAAAATGTTTAAGAAATTTACTAAGCAGAAAAAAAGGCAAAAGAAACCCCGTGGTAATTAGTGTTCACTCTCTAATCCTGCAAATTGGCGTACTATACTGTCTTAAACGACTTATAAGCGCGTTTCAGCTTGTGTGGGTAAAAACCCAGAAATGTTGTGAAGACATAAGGTGCACATAGTGCAAAAAATTAAAAATAAGACGCCAACTACGTTGTTTTCTTGCTGTTTAATCTGCACAGATGAAGATAACTGAATACCTTCACTATCATGATAAGGGGGCTGGCGGAGTTTGTAAAGCAATTTTTTAGCCCTGTCTCCTTGCTATAATGTTCATATCGATAGAAAAGCAAAAGAATAGAATGAAATATCAAGTGATATCCTCTATAATTAAATTTTTTGAATGAAGAGATGACGATTCGTGTAGGAATTAATGGTCTGGGTAGAATAGGCAGAGGCGTATTGCGTGCTATTTTCGAAATAGAAGAATATAGCAAACAAATAGAAGTTGTAGCTGTGAATGGATCGCTCAGTGCAAAGCAGCATGAACATTTGATTAAATATGATTCTGTTCATGGCAAATTCAGTGGTGATATTGACTTTAATGAGTCTCAAAATTGGCTATCTATAAATGGCAGAAAATTTTCTTTATATAGAGAACGGAGCCCTGAAAATATTCCTTGGAATGTTGATGTAATACTTGAATGTACTGGTGCATTTAACAAGCGTGAAGAAGCAATAAGGCACAATGCAGAGAAAGTGATTGTCTCTGCTCCAGTTCCAGATGCTGATGTAACTATAGTTTATGGTGTGAATAATGATATGCTCAAAAAAGAGCATAAAGTAATATCAGCAGGTTCTTGCACTACAAATTGCCTTGCTCCGATTGTGAAAGTCCTACACTCTAATCTAGGTATAAAAAGTGGCTTTATGACTACTATACATGCCTATACGAATGATCAAAATGTTCTTGATGGCAATCATAGAGACTTATGCAGAGCAAGGGCTTGCGGATTATCTATGGTGCCAACTACAACCGGGGCAGCAAAAACAATCGGTTCTGTAATTCCTGAATTAAAGGGAAAGCTAGATGGCACTGCCGTCAGAGTTCCAGTTAGCAATGTTTCTATGGTTGATTTTAAATTTACGACTGATAAGAAAGCGACCGTTAAAGAAATAAATGAAATGTTTAAGGATGCAGCTCTCTCCTCTACGTCATTCCAGCGCGTGACGCTGGAATCTAATTTCTGGATCCCAGTGTCAGCTACTCGGATGACATCAGAGGGTACTAGGATGACAGAGGGTTCTCCAATGTCAAATGTACTTTCTATATGCACGGAACCTTTAGTTTCAATAGACTTTGTGCATAACCCTTATAGCGCAATTGTGGATTCAACTGGTACATATGTTACAGGCGACATCTGTAGAGTTGCAGCGTGGTATGACAATGAGTGGGCTTTTTCGCTGAGAATGTTAGACATAGCATTATTGAGCCATAGTAAAGTATGAATGGAAACCCAAACAAATATGCTTCATTTTGTGAGCACTTTGCGGAACTCAGAAAAAGAGTTATCTTTTGCTTTCTATTTTTTTGCGTTACTTTTGGTTTTTGTTACTACTTTAAGGAAAATATATACCGTTTTTTACTTGCACCTTTAATAGAAGCAACAAAAGATAGCGAAGGTTTTTCTTTAATTTACACAGACTTAACAGAGGCATTTTTTGTGTATCTTAGAGTCGCAATAATGAGCGCACTTTTGTTTTCTTTTCCTGTGTTTGCATGGCAATTCTATATGTTCTTAGCACCTGGGTTATATAAAAGTGAAAGGGCAGTGTTGTTGCCATACTTAATTGCAACCCCGGTTTTATTTGTAACGGGAGCTACTGTAGTCTATTACTATATATTTCCTTTAGCCTGGAAGTTTTTTATCAACTTCGAACACAGTGGTAAATCCTTCGATATACCGATAGAGTTTATGCCATCAGTTAGCGAATATTTAGACCTCGTTCTCCAATTTATGTTTGCATTTGGCACTGCATTTCAAATTCCAGTAATACTCACATTGATGGTGAGAGTAGGGTTACTCACTACACAAAGTTTGTCAAATAAACGCAGAATCGCGATAGTGGTAATTTTTATTATCGCTGCAATCTTAACTCCACCTGATGTATTAAGCCAAGTAGGGCTTGCAATACCAATGCTGATTCTATATGAATTGTCCATTTTGATATGTAGGTATATTGAGAAGAAGGCAAAGGTTTGAATAAATATGTATTTGTAACGTTCTTTTTCGAGCACAAGCACCTTTCTCTTGTTTGAGTGTGTGTGATAATTCCTAATAAGACTTTTTGTATTTGATTTTTTACATAAAACATGCAATAATTAAACTTAGTAGACTTATGGGAGTAATTGTATGTTTGGTTTAACAGAAGAACAAAGGAAATTATATGATCGGTTACAGAACGCAATAAAAGATCATGGTAACGTTGCTGAAATTCTACAAGGAGTTTCAAAAGATGATTTACTAGCAGTTCTTAGTGCTCGTGGTACAACCATAGAGTTCAAAAATGGTGAAAGATATACTAAAAAACTATTTTACTATAGTAGAGTTATTAAGAATCAAGAAGGCTTGAAAGTTATTTCTGATGAGATGACAAAGAAAGATATATCACTTGATGAAATATTAAATGCTGAGATTATAAATATTGAATTCCCCAACGTTGTAAAATTTGATGGGACGCCGCCTGAAGACAAGCAAATGCTTTTTGATGAACTTGGGGATTTTGTCGAGAGTTTTGTCGAGAGTTTTGCCAAGGGTTTTGCCAAGGGTTTTGCCAAAGGTTTTAATGATAAAATGAAAGAGAAACATGAGATAGAAACTAAACAAGTAACTAATAAAGCAATAGGAATTGGTATCACTTGTGGTGTTATAGCTGCATTGGCAGTCGGTGTTGGATGTGGTGTTGCCGGTGTTCAATTATCAGTATTAGCTATAGTTGGCATAGCTGTAGCTGCTGCGCTGGCAGTCGGGATTGTTGCTGGCGTTATTACATATGCAGTATTAAAACCTAGTGGTAGACTAGAAGAAGCTCACGCACAAGAAGAAAAAGAAAAGGTACCTGCTTAGAAATTCGCCATATAGTTAAGTTAAAAACAGTAGAAGGAAGAAGCCTTCTTCCTTGTCTTTTACCGAAATACCAATTTTCTTATTTAAGCATATATTGAGGTTATTCACGGCATTGTGAATAACTTGGTTGATAACCCAGTGGAATACATAGTTTACGCGTTATGAGTACTTTGGAGATCTATAATAAGTATGATCTCCAAATACTAATATATAATACTTAAAGAGATACTTTAACACTTTCTCTTAAGTACTAATCTGGAGGTTCGACAAGTTGCTGTTTAAAAGGTTGGGAAGTAGTTTTATTAGCATTGAAAATTACATAATATACATTATGGAAAATAAAATCACATAATATAAGAAGCAACGCTAAAAATAAAATCACATAATATAGCGAACTATAGCTAACCTAAGAAAGGTTTTCCTACGTCATACCGCCGCGGTATCTCGGCATAGATTCCGCTAACTAGTAGCGGGATGACGAATTTGTCGTTTTTCAAATTGTCGGTAAATCTAAGTCAGTTTAGCTATATAAAACATAGTATAAAAAGAGCTATTTCAGCAAAATTTTAAACAAATAAAGTTCATTAGCTTCACAATTGGCACTTTATGAGAAAAGTACATTTGATATACAGATTTAAAATACAAGTTAACGAATTATTATGATTTTTACCAAGATAATAATATAGTAAGGTTTGGTAGTGAGGTATCAAAATGGGAAAATACACTAACGCATGGTTTTATAAGAAAGATAATCACGATTGTGCAAACGATGGTACTTGCGGGCAATCTATAACGGATTTTAGGATTGGTGATTCTAAAATTTCTTTCCACGACAACCATGGAAGAACGATTGCACAAATACCTAAGTTGCCTAACGGAAACTCTTTTACATACTATAATAATTTATATAAAACTGCACAATCAAGAAACTTTGGTGAGAATACAAAATACGTAGGAGTACAAGATGTGCTGCCTAATCAATTTAATTTTGAATACGGAAAGTTGAATTGCGTAATACATTATGACAATGTATCGCAACAAGAACAGGAGCAAATGAAGCTCGATATTAAAAATGCTTATGAAGCATATAAAGCAAAGTTTTGTATTGCTAGTAATATTCAAGTTACTGTGCATACCTATATTTTTAATAATGGAGATGATTATAGGAGATATGGCACTTTGGTTCCTGGGTTTTCACGGAGTCAATCTTCGCTCAATATTTCTGGTGGGATGACGAACGGAGAAAGCGTATTGCTCTATAAAGACGCTTATACGGACAACGTTTTAGCCCATGAATTCGGTCATGTGTTTCAATTTAAGCTTTCCGAAGCAAAAGTAGAGGAGTTAGACCGTATAAATAATCAGCTGATGGCAAATGCAATTGGACTTGAAGTAGAAGAAAAAAATTATAAAGCTATTTGCAAGCAGATGGGTGTAGATGAATATAAAGACCATGGATCGATGTTTCAATTTAAATATAAAGATACAACTGGTAGTATATACCGCAAGGATCTTTCAGAAGAAGAGAAATTTCAAATTATACAACGTGTCAAGAATTCTGGACTAGATGAATATGAAGACCGTGGATCGATGTTTCAATTTAAATATAAAGGTACACTTTATAAATATCACAAGAACCTTTCAGAAGAAGAAAAATTTAAAGCTATACAAAATGTCAAGAATATTCATGAACTAGTAGATGAATATAAAGACCATGGATCGATGTTTAGTTTTAAATACAAAGGTACAACTGGTAGTATATACCGCAAGGATTTTTCAGAAGAAGAAAAATTTCAAATTATACAACGTGTCAAGAATTCTGGACTAGATGAATATGAAGACCGTGGATCGATGTTTCAATTTAAATATAAAGATACAACTGGTAGTATATACCGCAAGGACCTTTCAGAAGAAGAGAAATTTCAAATTATACAACGTGTCAAGAATTCTGGACTAGATGAATATGAAGACCGTGGATCGATGTTTCAATTTAAATATAAAGGTACACTTTATAAATATCACAAGAACCTTTCAGAAGAAGAAAAATTTAAAGCTATACAAAATGTCAAGAATATTCATGAACTAGTAGATGAATATAAAGACCATGGATCGATGTTTAGTTTTAAATACAAAGGCACCACTTATAACGTAAAATGCGAGTACTTTTCAGAAAAAGAAAAACTTCAATTTATCAAAGACATTAAGAACTCTCATGAATCGCTCATTAGTGAATGTGATGGATTAAATGAGGGGCCATTAAGTCAGAATGCAACTGTAGTAATTTCTATTGATGAAAATAAGGAGATAAGTCGAATGTATTTTCATAATCCAGACAAGAATATGTCCGAATGGTTAGATAAGACACTTATAAGCAGAAGTAAGTCTGAAGAAGATGTGGATGACACAGATCCAAAACCAGGAAAAGAGCCTGAACCAGAATCAGGAAAAGAATCCAAAGAGGATATAAGCAGAAGTAAACCTGAACAAGAGGTGGAAAAATCAAATGAAGTAGAGCAAAGTAATGTAGATGTAGAAGAGGAAAAAAGTAACCAGCAAGACACTCAGCAACCCAGTAATTTCTTAGGGAGTGTTAAATAAACTGTGTCAAACCGCATTTTTAGTTCAACTCAATTTTCAATCTGCCAGGAAAGAAAACATCAAGTTGAGAGATAGTTAATGCCCAATCATGTACAGGCATCGTCCACTTTTCCTCTGCCTTCTTTATAGCACAATATACCTGCTTATGCAAGGCATTTATGCTGGTAAATGAGCCTTTGGTCTTAGTGAATTTCCTAATTTGCCTATGTAGCCCCTCTATGGGATTGGTGGTGTAGATTATCCTCCTAACTGGACCAGAATACTTAAAATAACCAGACAAGTTTTCCCAATTATTCTGCCAAGATTTTATAACCATAGGGTACTTTGTGCCCCATTTTTCATCCAATTCCAACAGATAATTCTCGGCAATTTCCTTGCTTGAAGCTTGATATACCTTCTTTAAATCGCTCAAAAAACTCTTCGCATCTTTACTGGCCACATACTTCAGTGAGTTGCGTATCTGATGCACTATACACATCTGCACTTCCGCATTAGGAAAGACACTGTTTATAGCTGCAGGAAAGCTTTTCAGCCCATCAACGCAGGCAATAAGGATATCTTCTACTCCTCTTTCTTTGAGGTCATTTAGCACTCCCAACCAGAAGTTAGCTCCTTCACTTTCAGCCAAATAAAAACCTAATACTTCTTTTTTGCCATTTTGATCTATGCCTAATATGTTATACATGCATTTACTTACGCAATGCCCGTCCTCTTTGACTTTAAAAAACCATGAAAACTATCGGATATACAGACTGCAGCGGGCGACTACGCCATTCGTTGATTACTGGTAGCAATTTGTCAGTAATACTTGATATCTCTGCCACCGATATTTTGTGATCATAAATTTCCTCAACATGTGACACTATATCTCTATAGCCCATACCACTGGCAAATGTGCTCAAAATCTTCGTTTCAAGCTCTGGATGTAAGTTTGTTTGCCTTTTTTTGACTATTTGTGGTTCGAAACTTCCTTCCCTATCTCTTGGCGTCAAAAGTTCAAATGACCCTGCGCTTGTACGTAAAGTCTTTGCATTCCTCCCATTTCTTCGATTATTCTCTTCGCTTTCAGCCGACAAGTGGTTTTCTATTTCACCTTCCAGGCTTACCTCCAGCAACTTTTTTATAAACGGTGTTAATGCTCCATCTCTTCCTGTCAACGGTCTTCCTTCTCGTATAGACGACAGGATATTTGTTTCTAATTCTTTATAATCTACCAAACCGGTAGTTCTGTTTACTACTTTCTGACTCATTGTCAAACCTCCATTTTTTTATATCAATTTATTACTTTTTTTTCGGTTTGACACAGTTTATTTAACACTCCCATTTCTTATCCAATATTTTTCCAGCAATTAAATCCGTTATTGATTCTATCTCATCATTCTTTTCATGGTTATTTGGGTCTAAAGAGGAAGAACAATCTGATAACAATCTTTCTTTGCTTAACTTATCAGAAGAACAATCCGATGATAATCTTTCTTTGCTTAAACCTGATGTTAATCACGATGCTGACGAAAATTACGTAGGCAATTACTCAGATTATCACCAACATGATGACCTAATATAGTGAAATAACGAACTTTTATCCCCTACCCTTCTAGTTGTATTTATAACTTTGCAGATATGGGAGGCGATAAAGGAAACTTAAATAACTAGATAAAAAACTAGGTGGATCATTCGGAAATTCTTGCATTTTTTGTCTATAATTTTGTAAAGAAATAACTTTTACTTTATCATAATCAAGTTTCCAGAAAGAGAGTGGTATTGCTTAAATAATTAGATAAAAAACCAGGTGGATCATTCGGAAATTCTTGCATTTTTGTCCATAATTTTGTTAAACAACTTCCCTTTTGGTCATGTCGAACCAAATTTCTTTTTCACACCACCTTTTAAGCCACCGATGACAGCTTCGTTAGTTTTTGTCATAATGCGATCAAACACTCCCAATAACCTCTTTAATAGGTTTGGAGTTAGCGAAGAGATAAGATCAACAGATACGTTATTGTTTTTGTCATCACCACTTGCTTTATAGTCTATTGAAACGATTCCCCTACTTTTCCCGCCAGTAAGAAGTTTCCCAATTATAGGAATTTTTAACAAAGATTTATTAATTGAATATGCTGGTATTACCTGTCCTTCAACTTGGAATTTATAATTTCTAATGTCGAGCTTACCGCTAGTGCTAATGCCTAATTCCGCCCCTTCAAGCCAAGATTCTTCAATTTCGACAGAGCCATCTTTGTATGAGAAAGGTACATTACATTTATAAAAGTATACACCTTCATCCTTTATAGCATTTACAATACCAGGAAGCGAAGACATCGATAATAAAGTAGTGAGTAGTGGAGCATCTTTGATATAAAAATTACTAATAGATAACATGCCATAATGTTCTTCATTTTCTCTTTGAGGAGATAGATAAAGAGAAAGTTTACCATTTTTGACTGATTTACTAATGCCTAAGGAACGCGAAAGTATACCTGCATTATCCGCATATATTTCGAGCCCTATTCCACTGTATTCCGCTAGTATGTTGCTGCTATCTTCTAGAAACTGTCCTGTAAATTGACTTCCATTGCAATTACCTTTAGTACAGGTTACATTCAGCTTAGCATTTTTGATAACGACGCCTTCTTTCATAATTACATTGTCAACATTCATACTAATTTCTATATCTTTGTTTAATCCATTATTGTTTTTGCCAAGCAAGCCTAAAATATCACTCAAATTGATTTTCTCACCATAAATAGTTATGGCATTTTTTTCCTTACCTGATTCAATTTCTATACTAAAATCATTATCAGGCAATTTAAAACTACTAGAATTTAAATATAAATTTCCATTTCCTACTCTTCCGCTGAATTTTATATCTAGGTCATTTCCTATAACATCTAATTTGTCTACTAACAATTCATCGGCACCTTTTAATTTTACAGAGAACAAAACTTTATTGTGATCTTCAAAACGATTTTTCCACCCAAAATAACTTGAACGTGATTCAAGCTCTGATAAATCCATATTACCATTAACATGTCCCGTTTTATCTTGATTTATCACCGATTCTATATTTGTATTGACATAGCCACCTATATTTTCATCAAAATCAAGTATTTGAGCGGGTAAATCTCCGGTCAAATTCCAGGCAAAACTTTCATTCCTATTGCTACTTTTCAGGTCAAATAATAGCTGTGTGTTATTCACCATACCACTACCATTTAAATCTATAAAGTCACTGCCAAAACTAAGCTTAATGTCATATTTACCAAGACTTGCATTATAGACGGCCAAATTATCAATTTCAAAATGAAAATTTGCTGAGAAGTCTACTTTTTTGTCATCATCATTTAGATTAAAAATGCGAAAATTAAATACAGATTTTGCCATTCCACTTACTTTATCCCTTTCAACCTTCACCACATCATCCAGCTTAAATCTTATAGGCTCATATAAACCATACGCATCACTTACAGCTTGGCCATTAATGGTTAGAACTGAATTTTCCTTATTGAGAGATTTCATTTCAATATCACCACCATTAATAGTGAAATTCTGAAACTTAGCGCTATTTGCAGTAATTTTGAGATCGTTATTCTTGATGATCAAATCACCCTTTAATTCCTTTACTTGCTCAAAATCTTCATCAAATTTTACGCTACCATTTTCTATATCAGCAACAATTACAATGTCTGACAGATCGTCATCAACCAAATTGTTAATTTTGCCATTGAAACTTACAATGGTATTTAAAACATCCCCATTAATATTATCACAATACCAGCTTCTAAATTTACTATTCACTACACCATCTGGTACATAAGTACATAAATCCTTTGCAGCAAACTTGCTAATATTAATTCTAAGCAAAGCATGACTTGTACTAAAGTTCATCTTGCCTATTAAAGAGAGATACGTGTCATTTAACTTAAAATGGAAGTTTTTTACACTAATAATTCCATCACTATATGTTAAATTTATATTTACATTAGTTAAGGCCAAATTTTTGTTCAAATAATTTTCTGTATTCAATACGTATATATTTCCATCTACAATTTCATCCTTTTTATTAATTTTCACTGAGAAGCTTCCTTTGAATCCTATATTTTTGTCCAAATTGTAGCTTTTAACTAATGTAGAAAACTCGCTCAATAGTCCCAATTTTAGATTATAAAATGTCCCGTATACATTTAGCAAATTGTTGCGATTTTTTATTGTAATTGATAAATCATCCAAAAATCCCTTTCCATCTTTTGTATTCACATGAATATCTAAAACATTAAAATCTTCCCCCTTCCCTATATATAATTTATCAATAAAAAATTCATCTTCTGTGCTTTTATCAATAGCGATGTTAGTAAATTCAATTTTTGAATCCGCATTTAAGTCAAAAAAAAATTCCCTTATTGTTTTTAATAGATTTTTTGCACTGCTTTCTGTCATCTTGAAATTCTTCCCTGTCATTCCAGCACTCGTCCTTGTCATTCCAGCACTCGTCCTTGTCATCCAAGTAGCTTGACTACTTGTTTCTTTTTTTCTAGATTCCAGCGTCACGCGCTGGAATGACACCGAAGGAAGGCGGTTACTATTTAAATAATGATTATCCAAAAGGTCTAATGAGTTTTGCGGATTAACATTAGTTTCTTCTCTCTTGATACATACATGCACATTATCAGCTGAAACCTGAGAGAGATTTGTGCTAGCTTTAAATAAGGAACTTAACTTAAAATGTACAAAAAGCTCAGGAACTTTTATAGTAAAATTAGGGTTTGCTATTGCCAAATCTGTAATGACTAAATACGGATCTTTGCCATCTTTCTGCCAAACAACTGAGGTATTCTCCATATTAACGCTTGAGCCAACAAATATTTTTGATATTTTATGTTTAACATAAAAATTAATATAATTAATATTGATTTCTAAAGGCTTTAAAAAAATAAAGAAGCACAATATGAACAATAAAGCTACGGAAAATAATATAGTAATTTTTTTAAGCATCGATTATTGCTTTTCTTGCTAAAATATCAGCCTCCTCATTATATTTATTGCCACTGTGTGCTTTAACCCACTTCCAATCAATTTCGTGTTGTGAAGCAACGTTGTCTAGCTCTTTCCACAATTCCATATTTTTTACTGATTTTTTATTACTTGTTTTCCAGCCATTCATTTTCCACTTATTTATCCACTCTGTTATGCCATGCTTAATATAAAGACTATCCGTATATAAATTAATATTACAAGAAAATTTCAATACTTTTAGCCCATTGATCACCGCTGTTAACTCCATTTTATTGTTTGTGGTATTTTCTTCTCTACCATAAATGTCTTTTCTATAATCTTGAAATAATATGATAGCTGCCCATCCTCCCGCTCCAGGATTACCAGAACACGCCCCATCCGTGTATATTGTCACTTCTTTCTTACTCATCTTTGTTTATATCGGTTAACAAAGTATATAGTTGCTTTTATGAAAGCACAATTTCTAAAGGTAGTTTAAGCTGCACCTTTAAATTTTATTATAGAAACAAAAAAAAGTGTGACAACGAGCATTACCAAAAGGAAAAGTAAAAAATAGTTTTTATGCTTCTGCCGTTCTTTCATAACTAAAATAAATCAATAGAACAAAAAATAATACTGGCGAATAGGGAAAATAGATAAGAAATTGAATAAGAAAACATTTGTTTCTGTGAGTTGTGGTTCTTGAATCTGAGAATTGATATAGCGTACCAAATAAAGATGCAACCTGCAAAAATTGCCATGCTTAGATAAAGTAAAGCCTTTTTCAAAAATAGAGCTGGAAGCAAGCTGGTTAATACCAGCAACACACTATAAATTAATATATATTTTCTTGTTTTTTCCGGACCATAAACAATATTGAACATAGGAATCGATGCTCTTGCATAGTCTTCAGACTTATTTAAAGATAGGGCCCAAAAGTGTGGTGGAGTCCACATAAAAATTACTAAAAATAAAATGAAACTTTCCCAACTGACAGAATTAGTCACAGCTGCCCAGCCAATCATTGGAGGAAAAGCACCTGCTGCACCACCGATAACGATATTCTGTGGAGTACGCCTTTTTAGCCAAATTGTATATACGAAAACGTAAAATAATATGCTAACTGCAAGCAAAGCAGCAGAAATATAGTTTACTGCTATTGCCATGATAAATACTGACAATATTCCAAGAGTTATACCAAATTCAAGCGCACTTTCTGCAAGAATTCTTCCTGAGGGTATAGGGCGGTTTTTTGTCCTTTCCATGAGCAGATCTATATCTCTGTCATACCACATATTTATAGCACCTGCAGATCCTGAGCCAAGAGCAACACATATAAGAGATATTAGTGCTAGAAAAGGGTGCATACTACCTGGTGCAGTAACCATACCAGCAACTGCAGTAAATACCACAAGATACATTATCCTTGGCTTCAGCAAACGCCAAAAATCCAGTATTGTTGATTCAACATTTAGCAAAACACTTGTGTACATTCTATTTTACCACTGGTGGCTTTTCGAAAGTATGAAAAGGCGGTGGTGAAGATACTGTCCATTCCAAGGTGTCACCTTCCCAAGGATTATCTCCAGCTTTTTTGCCCCATTTAAAGAGATGTATAACTATAAACACAAAAAACATAACTGAAACAAAGGACATATATGAGCCAATTGAGGATATATAATTCCAAGGAATAAACGCATCAGGATAATCAGGTATACGCCTTGGCATGCCAGCTAATCCTAAGAAATGTTGAGGTAAAAAAGTGATATTGGTACTAATAAAAGTAAGCCAAAAGTGGATTTGACCTAAGCGCTCATTATATTGTTTACCCGACATTTTACCAATCCAATAATAAAAGCCAGCAAAAGCTCCAAATAATGCAGCAAGTGACATGACATAATGGAAGTGAGCAACAACATAGTAGGTATCATGCAGAAGCTTATCTATTCCACCATGAGAAAGAATTATTCCCGTTATGCCACCGCCAACAAACATGAAAATAAAACCTAGTGCAAATAGCATAGGGGTCTTAAACTCAATTGCTCCACCCCACATAGTTGCAATCCAGCTAAAGACTTTTACACCAGTTATAACACCGATAAAAATTGTGGTAGTGCTAAAAAATGCAGCAGCGTCAGCACTAAGCCCAACAGTGAACATATGATGAGCCCACACCATAAAGCCAAATACTGCTATACCTATCATAGCATAAACCATCCCTATGTAACCAAATACAGGTCTGTGAGAAAAAGTTGATACAACCTGACTTATGATGCCAAATGCAGGAAAAATAATTACGTAAACTTCTGGATGACCAAAAAACCAAAATAGATGTTGAAATAACACAGGATCTCCGCCACCGGCAGGATCAAAAAAGGAAGTACCAACATTGCGATCAGTAAGAAGCATAGTTATAGCACCGGCAAGCACTGGTAAGGCAACAATCAACATAAATGCTGTTAGCAAGACAGACCAAACAAACAGTGGCATCTTAGTTAATGACATTCCTTTTGTGCGCATGTTAAATATAGTAACTATAAAGTTGATCGCCCCAACAATTGACGACATACCAGCAACATGAAGTGCAAGTATAGCAATGTCAACTCCTGCACTTGGATGGGACATTACCTGTGATAAAGGTGGATATAAAGTCCAACCTGTACCTGGACCTTCACCAATAAACACTGAGAGAATGAGCAAAATAAAAGATGACACTAATAACCAAAAACTTAAATTATTCATACGAGGAAATGCCATATCTGGTGCGCCAATCATGAGAGGTACAAACCAGTTACCAAATCCTCCCATGAGGGCTGGCATTATCATAAAAAACACCATTATCAACGCATGCCCTGTAACCATTACGTTATATAATTGATAATTATTGTTAAGTATATTAATGTGCATTAGCTGAGTGCGAATAATCACCGATAATAATCCACCAATAATTCCAGCTAATATGGAAAAAATAATGTACAGTGTCCCTATGTCTTTATGATTAGTGGAAAACAACCAACGCTTTATGCCCTTTGGTACGTCACTCATATCTATACTCCAAATTTAACTCACTAATTTTCTATTTTCAATCCACTTATTAAAATCTTCTTTGCTTACTGCTTCAACAACAATTGGCATAAATCCATGGCCTTGACCACACAATTCATAGCACTGCCCGTAATAAACACCAGACTTTTTGATATTAAACCACGCCTCATTCAGCCTACCTGGTATCGCATCAATTTTTACACCGAAAGCCGGTACTCCCCAGCTGTGTATCACATCTCCTGCTGTAACTTGTAAACGAACGTTAGTATTAATGGGTAAAACGATGTTGTTATCAACAGAGAATAGCTTTAAATCTCCTTCGATAAAGTCTTCTTTTCCCTTAATATAACTATCAAATGACACACCTTGATATTCTGGATATTGGTAACTCCAATACCATTGATGGCCAATAACTTTCAGTGTTATATCAGCTTTCGGTATTTCTTCCTGTAGCTTCAGTAATTTAGCGTTTTCAAAGGCTAATATACCAACAATAATCGTTGGTATAACAAACCAAACAATTTCTAAAAGGACATTGTGGTTAGTTTGGCTTACGTTTGCCACTTTGCTTTTACGAAAGCGAAATACTACATAAGCAAGCAGCGCCCACACAAAAAGCATTATTGCAACCATCACAACCATTACAAACGAATGTGACCTAACTACAGCCTCCATTACTTCAGTTGCAGGAGCAGGAAATCCAAATTGCCAGGAAGTAGGAGCAGAGGCAACAGATATATTTGAGTAAAATATTATCAATAGTGCAAATAACTTCACCATATCTTTTGTTTGTTTGCTATAAAACTAAATGATATACTGTATAATAGTATATATAAACTTACTATGCAAATAGAGATTAGTGATGGTTAATAATTTTTTAGCATTCAATAAGTATAATAGTACAATACTAATTTGAGGAAAAAAGCATTTACATAAATCTATTGTAAGGAAAAATATTATAATATTTTAAATTAAATATTTACTTTAAGTAAATTCTATAATAAGTTTAATAGTGTCTGTTACTGCTAATAACCCTCTAGCCTCACACCTAAAAGCAGTAACAGACACTATTAAACTTTATGACAAGTTTATAATTTGCAAGATCAAAATCTTACAAGTTCCTTTATTTTATTATACATTGCAGTTTGTTAATTAACTTTTAATGCCTATGGTAGCATTTACAGCTTGGACCAAAGATTTACGCATTATAGAAAATAATTATAAAAAAACACACTATATTTGTATACCATACAAACTTTTTTCATTCTGCATAGCTGAGTTACTAGATTCTGTAAACGAAATCTTTAGAGAAGCCAAATAGAGCTACCTTTCTATAAAAGACCTATCGACTGTTGCAATTATAGGTGTAAACAAGAATGATAAAAGAGTACGGGATTGAGTAACTATGTACACTTCTGCTGGCATACCAGGGTATAGGTATACATTTTTAAATTGAGCAAGCTCTGACTTTGGTATCACCACGCGCACTGAATAATAACGCCCTAGTCTTGAATCATCAAGAGCATCAGGAGAAATATGGCTTACTATACCACTAATTAAACTTAAACGACGTGCATTGTAAGCACTCAGCCGGACTTTAACCTTTAGCCCTTCTAGCCCATCAATAGAGACTATGTTGCTATCTTTCTTTTGTGCTGACAGTACCTCTTCTATGTTTCTGGTCTGAATTTTAGCATCTATTATTAGGTCATCATCCGATGGCACTACGCTCATGATTGGAACTCCAGATTGTATAACACCACCTTCAGTATGGTATCTTATATCTGTGACTATCCCATCTTGAGGGGATTTAATTATTGTACGTGCTAATGAATCTTCAGCAACCATCAGCCTCTCTTTCAAGTCTGCAATAGACGTACTAACTTCCTTAAGTTCAGCGTTTGCTCTTTCTTGAGAATCATTTCTCACGTTTATAATTTCTAATTCATTCTCTCCAATTTTTTGCTGCACTTGAGATATTGCAGAACGGTAATGTCCAACTCTGCCTTCAATTTCAGCAAACTGTTTTTCTAAAGCTAAAATGTGTGGTTTGCTTATATGGCCACTATCAAGTAATTGTCTTTTTGTTTCCAACTCCTCAGTTATCAAGTCATATTGCTTATGAGCTGCATTTAGTTGAAAGTTTAGCCCAGCTAATTCATCATTTAACTGCTTTATACGTTGTTGCAGTATGTCTGTTTTTCCCAATATGCTCTTTCTCTGAGAGTTGAACAACTTTACTTGATTCTTTATCGCTTTATTTACAAGTTCATCGTGAGATAATTTTTTAACCTCATCAGGAAACTCGAGCGTGTCTAAATCTCCTCTGATTGCAATAAGCCTTGCTTCTGTTGCTAAAAATGATAAGAGCTTCTCTTTGATAATACTTAAATTCGCCTTCTCGTTAACATCACTCAACAAAACTAGAGGCTCATCTTTTTTAACTGCTTGGCTCTCTTTGACTAAAATTTTGCTTATTATTCCTCCGCCCAAGTGTTGAACTATTTTCCTATTTGAAGATACAATAACTTCTCCACTTGCATGCACCGCACCGTCAATTGGAGCTATAGCCGACCAAATACCACCTATCCCAAAAAAGATGAGTATTACTACCAGACCAAAAAATAGTGGTCCCCATGTTACTCTCAGAACTTCATTTACGTTATTACTTTCGCGTTTTAAAATAAAATTTATCACTGCATCAATCAATGCAAACGTCTTATCCAAAAATTTTGGGTACTTCTTCTTTTTATTTTTTGCTCCTTGCATATTTATATTATCACTATGGCCAATCAGGCCTGTCAAAGAAAATCCAGCGCTAAGCTTTTTTAACTTACTTATCATAATACTACTGTGAATTTGTGTTAACTCAAGATAACACACAAAAACAAAGAATCTATAATTTAGGCATTCCATTTAGACTGCAGAGCACCAGAATAAACTATTTAGTAACAATTCCTGCATCAACTATGTTTTTAAAATTTTTTGACGTTTAACTTTATTATAACTTTTCCTTTATTTTGTGAATATCTGAGTTACTTATATTATGTAAGAAATCTATTGCCAACCAGTCGATATTCTGTTAGGAATTAAGATAATATAAAGTTATTATGTTTAGATTGGAAAGTAGAAAGTTCCTGATCACTGGCGCATCAGGCGGAATAGGGCAAGCAATTGTAAAAATTATGCACAAAGCCGGAGCAACTTTATGTATTTCTGGCACAAAAAAAGAAGTGCTCGAAGAAGTTGCTAAACAATATGAAAAAAATATGCACATACTCCCTTGTGACTTATCAAATGCTGAGGAAGTAAATCAACTAGTAAATAGAGCAAGTGAGTTGATGGAAGGCTTTGACGGGCTTATATGCAATGCGGGCATTACGCGAGACAGTTTATTATTGAGAATGACAGATGAAGCATGGCAAAAAGTAATTGATATTAACTTGAGCTCTACATTTAAGCTGAGTAGAGAAGCATGTAAGAGACTAATTAAGAATAATTGGGGAAGAATTATAAATATTTCCTCAATAATAGGGCTGACAGGAAACGCCGGGCAAGCAAATTATGCAGCGTCTAAAGCTGGAATAATAGCTATGAGCAAATCTATAGCAAAAGAAGTTGCAAGTCGTAATATAACAGTAAATTGTATTGCTCCTGGGTTTATAGATACTAAAATGACTGAAGTTTTAAATGAAGGACAAAAGGGAAAAATATTAGATAATATTCCAATGAAAAGAATGGGAACAGGGGAAGAAATAGCAGCAGGGGTCTTATTTTTAGCAAGTGATGAAGCAAAATATATAACAGGGCATGTGCTTAACATTAATGGTGGGTTATTTATGTAGCAACACTTATGTATAGACAAATTATAATTTTTACTTTAAAATAAAAATATGTGTAGGTTTGCGTTTGCGTTAATTTATTATTTAAAGGCAAGAAAATGAGCTCTATAATAAAAAGATTTTTTAGTGTTTTTTGTGTAGTATTACTTTTCTCTTTCTCAGGTTATGCAGCTACCACTGATCCTGATATGGATGACACAACTAAAGTAATATGCAATATTATTGGTTACGTTTGGGGAATAGGCGGTCCACTTATGACGGTAGTAATAATTGGTGCAGCTTTGCTTGCAATATTTGGCAGGATGCCGTGGCCAGCCCTCTTTGCTCTAGGCATGTTCTGTGGTGTATTTTTTGGCGCTAAAACTATCATAATGAAAATTATGCCCAACGTAAGTGATGAAGCAAAAGCTATGTTGGAAAAGTGTGGAAAATAACCCATAAAAGTGCAGAAATGCTTTTTTGTTATCCATTAAATCGCTTCATATCTTCAACTTGCAACAAATAAGGACTATCTTTTGGTAGAGTTTTAACAGCTAGCTCAGCATATTTTGTAAATTGCTTTAAATCACCTTCAATACAAGCCTTTTTTGTCAAGGCAAAATAATGCATTGCCGTATCAGCTTCACATTTATATGCAATGCTTAAATATTTCCAGACAAAAGCGTTATTTGGTTCTACATTCAAAATCTGCTCCAGGTAAAAAATCGCCTTTTTTGCATCACCGTGTAATAATAAAGTATGAGATAATGCAAGTTTCACTAAATAACTGTTTTTCTCAGATAAATACCTAAGCGATTCCTCATACATTTTTATTGCTTCACTTAAATTTCCGGCCTTGTATAGCATTTCTGCTTTTAATTCATATAGGTATGGGTCATTGCGTGACTCTTGAATCAATGAATTAACTTTAGCAATAGCCTCTTCTATCTTTCCTTGCCTATAGCAAACTATAGCATTTACATACTCAGAATTATTTTCATATTTATTAGATAACACATGAATAGGAACAAAGAAAGAGTCTAACTTTGCAACCACACGCTCAAACTTTAGTAACTTATCCGCAAAAATTGGTTTTACGTTGTTTTTGACCTTATAATTTTGTACAGCAAATATGCGTTTCTCACTAAGTGGGTGAGTGCGGAAATATTCCTCGGTGTTCTCATGATCAATACTTTTAAAATAATCAAAAATCTCTTTCATACCTGAATTATCATAGCCAGATTCATCAAGGTACCTTAAAGCATAGCTATCTGCTACACTTTCTTGCTCTTGAGAATAGTTAAAAAATAGCCCTGAACTGAGTGCTACACCACTAAGCAAAATTGCACCAGCAACCTGAGGGTTAATGATAATACTAGAAACTAATCCTACCATATAACTAATCATTGCTATCGATTGAAAATAACCCATAGCACTACTCATTTGCAATATATGACCAGCAGATATGTGAGCAATCTCATGTGCTAATATACCAAGCAGGACATAAGGTTTAGCCGAGTATTGTAAAAGTCCTAAATGAATGAAGATACTGTTGTTGTTAATTACAAAAGCATTAATCGAATTATCATTAATTATAAAAACTTTCATTCGGTCACTATCAATGTTTGCAGCGAAAAATAAAGGTTGCGCTAGCTCTTTCACTATTGCTTCCACTTCACTATCTCTAATAATGTTAATAGAGTAAGCATTATTATAATATGCAAAAAAGAACAATAAGGTCAAAAACTTAGCAATTCTAAACATGGAAATTCTGTGCTTGTATAATTTATAGGAATTCTATATTTTAACACTTAAATTATACAAATTTATAAACGCTAGTTTAATTTTTTAACGTAACTGATAAGTTTGTCGATGGTAGTTAACTTAATTTTATGTTGTTCAGCAAATTTAAGTAACTGAGGTAAGCGCATCATAGAGCCATCATCATTCACTAATTCACAAATAACTGCTGAATGATCAAACCCTACTAACTTCGCCATTTCAACACTCGCTTCAGTATGACCAGCACGTTGTGCCACCCCACCTTTATGTGCAATTACAGGAAAAACATGACCTGGAGTTATGATGTCATCCTGAGTGCCATCCTTGTTGATAGCAGCATGTATAGTTTTCGTTCTATCCTCTGCTGAAACACCGGTTGTAATGCCATAACGTGCATCAATTGATGTAGTAAATGCGGTATGATTTTCACCAATATTTTTCTTTTCCATGAAATTAAGGCCCAACCTCTTCATGTGAAATTTAGTCATTGCTAAGCACACAACCCCTGTACCGTACCTAACCATAAAAGCCATATGTTCTGGTTTTACTTTTTCAGCTAAGACAACCAAATCACCTTCATTCTCTCTACTTTCATCATCAACTAAAATGAATAATTTACCGGAACGAGCATCCTCTAATACATCTTCCACAGAAGAAATACCGGGTAGACTCATTGAAGCATAAGTGGCCTGTACCATAATAATTTACTTAAATTCAATCTTAACTATTTTATACAATTTCTCTCCATTTGGCACTGTCACTTCCACATACTCACCGACTTTTTTGCCGATTAAGGCACTCCCAAGTGGTGAACTAGTAGATATTAACTGCTTTGAAACATCAGCTTCATATTCGCCTACAACCTTATAAACATATTCCACTTCACCGTTATTATCACTTAACATGCTTAATGTCACAGTTGCACCAAACATTACTGAATCACCAGACAAATTTTTTACTTCTATTACTTCCGCATGTGAGAGCTTACTTTCTATCTCCATTATACGGCCTTCAATAAAACCTAACCTTTCCCGTGCTGCATGATACTCTGTATTTTCAGACAAATCACCTTGATCACGAGCATCAGAAATAGCCTGTATCACAGAAGGTTTTTCTTCCTTTAATTTTTCAAGTTCGGCTTGCATATTCTCAAAACCTTCCCTCGTCATAGGAAATTTATTAATAATGGATGAAGCCATAATCACCACCTAAACGCAATTAAATTGAGTAACGAAATTACTCACAATGTTAAAAATATCACCTTTTATATCATCACTCATGTCATTTGACAACTTTTTTAAAACCCCAGGGTGTACAGTATGAAAATAATTAATAAGATCATGTTCAAATTTATTAATGTAACTTATTTGTATTTTACTTAACTGATTATATAGGTTAGAAAAAATATACATCAGCACTACTTGCTCTTCTATTGACATAGGTAAATGTTGTTTTTGCTTTAATAACTCGACAAGATATTTACCCTTATTCAAGGATAATTGAACACTAGCATCAAGATCAGAACCAAATTTTGCAAAATCTTCTAATTCTCTATACTGAGCTAAGCTTAGCTTTATAGAACTAGCAACTTTCTTCACAGACTTTAGTTGTGCAGCAGAACCAACCCGTGAAACTGACAAACCTATATTTACTGCAGGTCGAAATCCTTTATAAAATAATTCAGACTCAAGAAAGATCTGCCCATCGGTAATTGAAATAACATTTGTTGGCACATATGCAGATACATCACCAGCTTGAGTTTCGACAATCGGCAAAGCAGTTAAAGACCCCTGCCCTTTTTTATCAGACATTTTAGCAGCTCTTTCAAGCAAGCGAGAATGTACATAGAATATATCTCCAGGGTAAGCTTCACGACCAGGAGGACGTCTGAGCAATAAAGACATCTGCCTATATGCCACAGCATGCTTAGATAAATCATCATATATAATCAAACAATGCATTCCATTGTCACGGAAAAATTCCCCAATAGTGCAACCAGCATAAGGTGCTAAAAATTGCATAGGCGCGCAGTCAGATGCACTAGCCACAACTACAGTTGTATACTCTAATGCTCCGCTTTCTTTCAGCTTATTTACCACTTTTGCTACTGTTGAAATTTTTTGTCCAATAGCAACATAAACACAGTAAATTTTTTGATTTTCGTTTACCTCATCGTTAATCTTCTTCTGATTGATAATAGTATCAAGCGCAATAGTAGTTTTACCAATTTGTCTATCGCCAATAATCAATTCACGCTGCCCTCTACCTATTGGAATTAGCAAATCTATAATTTTAATTCCTGTTTGTAGTGGCTCATGCACAGACTTACGATCAATAATGCCTGGCGCTTTAGATTCTATATCCATTCTGTTTTTGGCTCTAATTTCCCCACCGTCGTCTATAGGATGGCCCAACGCATTTACAACTCTCCCTAACAATTCATGCCCTATAGGCACCTGCACAACATCACCACTACATTTTACAACGTCCCCTTCTTTCACATCACGGTCATTACCAAGCACAACTATTCCAGCCGTATCATGATCTAAATCAAGAACTATTCCTTCTACACCGCTTGCAAAAAATACCTTTTCACCGAATTTTGCTTTTTCCAGCCCATAAACCAATGCGATACCATCTGTTACTGAAATTACTTCACCTATATTTTCCCGCTTTATAGGATTATCAAACGTCTCAACTTTTTCCCTTATTACACTTGCTATCTCAGAAACATTCATACTGTTCTTCATACAAAATTCCTTACTTTTAATATTTCCATTTTACTTAAGTCAACTAACCTATCTAAGTAACTTTTTAGCGAAGCATCGATCAAATTAAAACCATACCTAACTACGAAGCCACCTAGTATAGAAGGGTCAACCACATTGCTTACTTTTATTATTTTACCAAGAAAGCTCAAAGATTCAGTAATTATTTTTATATCAGATTCCTTTAAAGCTTCTGCTGACTTTATAGTAATTTCGAATTCATTTTCATTTTCTTTTGCAAGACTTAAGAATTTTTCTAATATAAGGATCAATAAACTAGAGCGTTTGTTTGCAAATATAACCATAATAAATTTTACTAAATTTTCACTCAAGTGCTCATTTATAGAAAGCATCACTTCTTTTTTGTGTGCAAAAGAAATCATAGGATGAGATAGGTACACAAAAACATCACGTTGATCCTTAAAAAAAGCCAATAAAAATTCTACTTCTTTCCTTATAATACCTAACCTGCTTCCTGAGACATGAAACAGCACTCTAGCGTAAGATGAAACTAAATTATTGTATTGGGTCTTTTTCATATTAAATCCAGTAAATCTAAATTAATTCAGCTACAAACCTTCCATTCTTCAATCCAAGCATTTTTTATATAAACAGGTCCTCTCTTTAAGGAAAGAAAACATAAATCATATCTGACTGAATAATCTAAAAAACTAAGGTTTGTACTTAAGAAATACTTAGAAGAATTTATAATAGACTGACATTGAAGATGAGATATCGGTATTTCTTTTCCAAGTAAACTTGTTTTAACTTCTATAAAAATCAGCTCCTTTTTTTTAGATACAATTAAGTCAATTTCACCGAACTTACAACGGTAACGGCGTTTTATAACATTATACCATTTCAGCTTTAAATATGCCAAAACTAACAATTCGCCAAAGTAACCTACAAAGTAGCGTAACCTACTTACCATAAGAAGAACAATTATGATAATAATTAACTTTGTGTAACTACTTTGCCTCCTTCTCTATTTTTACTATAAACCTTACCTCTTGCTGCAATATCCCTATTAACCAGTTCTATCACTGCCATTGAAGCACAATCACCCTTTCGAGTGCTAAATTTTATTATTCTAGAATACCCACCTTTACGATCTTGATAACGGCTGGCTAAGACGTTTAATAACTTATCAACTGCTAACTTACTATTATGAAGGCGTGAAAGCAAAAGTCTTCTACCATGTAAAGTATTCTTATTCTTAGCAATTGTAATAAACTTTTCGACATATGGACGAAGTTCCTTAGCTTTTGGTAAAGTAGTTACAATCTGCTCATGGTTAATTAATGAGATAGATAGATTCTTTAACGTCGATAATCTATGTTCAGTGCAACGAGATAGTTTACGTTTTTTTATTCCATGTTTCATATATCACCTAATCTTCATCAGTATGTTGTTTAGCCAACTCATCTATATCCTTAGGCGGCCAGTTTAGCACATTCATACCCAAAGACAAGCCAAAATTAGCCAAAACTGCCTTAATCTCATTCAAAGACTTCCTGCCAAAATTAGCAGTTCTTAACATTTCACCTTCTGTCTTTTGCACAAGATCACCTATATAAGTGATGTTTTCGTTTTTCAGACAGTTATGAGACCTGACAGATAATTCCATTTCATCTACCTTACGCAATAAGACAGGGTCATAACCCAAATCTTTAGCACCACTAGACGAAGAAACCTGCGATTTTTTATAACTTACATCAGAACTAATAAAGGGCTGAAGTTGCTCCTGTAATATTCTTGCAGCAGAGTCAACAGCTTGACTTGGAGAGATTGTACCATCAGTTTCAATTGACAATATCAGCTTATCCTTATCAGTCACTTGGCCAACACGACTATTCTCTACCCTGTACGAAACCCTGTTGACAGGGCTATACAAAGCATTAACTGGAATAAAACCAATTAAATCCTGTTCACTCATAAGCTTCAAAAGTTCATTTTCTTTATACTTAGTTACAGGAAGATAACCTTTTCCGCTAGCCACATATATGGTCATGTTAAGCTCTACATTTTGCCCCAGCGTACATATTAACAAATCTTTATTAACAATAGAGCATTGATCATCAGTTTCTATCATCCCAGCTAATACCTGGCAAGGCCCTTTAGCGTTTAAATTTAAGCATTTATTAGAAGCACCATTTAATTTACAACTCAACATGCCCATATTTAATACTATATCAGTTACGTCTTCTCTTACCCCTTGAATTGAAGTAAACTCATGAGTTATACCTTCAATTTTTATTCCATAAACAGCACTACCTTTAAGAGAAGATAACATTACACGTCTTAATGCATTACCTAATGTTAAAGCAAAACCACTTTCCAACGGTTCTAGGACTATATCACCTTTTTCACTTGAATCATCTGATATTACCTTAACTGAACTAGGTTTAATCAATTTATCTAAATTGCTACAGAGAGAAACATTATTATTATAATACATAAAACAACCTTTTCAAATATCCTATACTCTTCTTTTTTTTCTTAACCTGCATCCATTATGAGGAATTGCGGTTTTATCTGCAATTGAAGTCACAGTCAACCCACAGCTCTGAAGTGCTTTAACCGCAGCTTCGGTACCAAAGCCAGGACCACGAATTATTACAGAGACAACCTTCATACCAAATCTCTCCATTGCATTCTTCGCAGCAGCCTCCGCAGCCTTACCTGCAGCATAAGGTGTGGATTTTCTCGAACCTGAAAAACCACATGCACCCACAGAAGTTTGACATAGCGTATTACCATGAACATCAGTTACATTTACAAAAGTATTATTAAAAGTTGTACGAATATGAACAACACCAGTAATAAACTCCTTTGTATTCTTACCAACCGTTTTGACTTTTTTCATTAAAACTCACAATAATAATAAATTTTATTTTTTCCCAGCAATAGGCAACCGAGATCTACCTTTACGAGTCTTAGCATTAGTATGAGTCCTTTGCCCTCTCACAGGTAAACCTTTTCTATGTCTCACTCCTCTATAGCATCCCATTTCCACTAAAGATTTTATGTTCATAGCCACTTCTTTTCTGAGCTCACCTTCTATAACATAATTTTGTCTAATGAAACTGCTGATCTTTTCTATATCTTCATCTCGTAATTCTGAAACACGTTTGCGCTTATCAACTTCACAAGCGTGACAAATTACATTCGCAGTAGCAATACCTATACCATATATATAAGTTAATGCAAAAGGAACACATTTCCTCACTGGAATATTTATGCCTGCAATACGTGCCACTGGTACCTCGATACTTTATTAATAACAACTCTTAATTTATACCATAAAACAACTCAGAGTCAAACCAAATTACAAGAAATTTTACTTTCAATCTCTTGCGTTACCTCATCAACACTCAAATTAGCGTCAATTGTTAATAATTTGCCTTTATAATACTCGCGTAAACCTTTCATTTGAAGGTGATATTCACTTATTCTCTTATTAATTGCAGACATATCAGCATCATCAATTCTTTTCTCTAACCTCGTACTTTTACATTTAGCACAAGTAGTACTCTTAAAAGAAGATACACTATATATGCTTTTACAGTCCAAACACGCGAGACGATTTTTTAATCTATCGATTGCAATATTATCGTCAAGCTGCAGTTCAATTACAATATCAACATCCCTATTATATTTTTCTTGCAAAACTTGAGTCAAAAAATGAGCCTGGTTTAAATTTCTTGGAAAACCATCTAATAAGCAATTATCATCCATTAATGCAAGCTGGTCATGCAATAATCCACATATAATTTCATCTTGAATTAAATTACCAGATTCCACGGTACCCTTTATTTTTTTACCTAACTCACTGCCATTAGATATAATATTCCTTAATAAATCCCCCACTGAAATTAATTTTAAATTATATTTTGCTATTAACAAGCTTGACTGAGTACCTTTACCAGAACCTGGAGGACCAAAAATCGTAATGATCATCTTACTTTCCTCGTTTTAGACTCATATTTCTTTATCCAGCTATCGTACCTATTCGAAAAAATATAAGATTGTATTTGCATAATAGTATCAGTAATAACGTTCACTATAATCAGTAGACTCGTCCCACCAAAAATAAATGGTATATCATAATAATATCTCATAACTTCAGGTACAGTACATATGACTACCAAATACGCAGAGCCAATGAATGTCAACTTAAAAACTATATCTTGAAGGTAATCAGAAGTATGTTTCCCAGGCCTTCTACCAGGTATAAAACCACCATTTTTTTTAAGAAAATCTGCGTTTTCCTCTGGATTAAATATAAAATTGGTATAGAAAAAATTAAAAAATACTATCAGCACCAAATAGGCTACAATATATACTACTTTATTTGCCATAAAGTAATTTAAAATAAAATCAGAAAAAGCGTGCCCCTTATAGAAATTTGCAATTGAAATAGGTGTCAATAAAATTGCATTAGCAAAAATGGTTGGTACTACACCAGATAAATTAATCTTCAATGGAATATAAGTAAAATCGTCATTATGTAATCTTTTAAATTGCTTTTTAGGATGTTGAACAATAACTTTTCTATAAGAAGACTCTACAAAAATGACTAAGACTAGCAGCAAAAAAAACAATACCAAAACAAAAAGGATAATAAATAACGATACGCTACCGTTTTTATTTAACGTTAACAGAGATGACAAAGCGCTGTGTAACTCTGATATTATGCCCGTGAAAATGATTAATGAGATACCATTGCCTATACCGCTAGCACTGATTCGTTCACCAAGCCATATTAAAAGCATAGTTCCACCTAAAAGGCTGAAAACACCTATTGTACGAAACATAACACCAGGTTCGATTACAACCAATACCCCTTCCCTATTCATCCCTTCCAATCCAACCAAAATTGGAATTGATTGAAATACACAAATTACTATGGTCAGGTAGCGTATATAAGAATTCATCTTTCTACGGCCTGACTCTCCATCATTCTTAACTTCCTTCATTCCTTTAATCGCAGAAGAAAGCAACTGAATAATGATAGAAGCCATTATATATGGCATAACATTCAATGCTAGAATTGTCATTCTAGCCAATGCACCACCAGAAAATAAATTAAATACTCCAAAAACACCTGAGCCCTCTTTGGGAAATATATCATTAATTACATCAAGATTAATTCCAGGAATAGGCACATAAGTACCCAAGCGATAGCAAATTAAAGCTATTAGCGTAAAAAATATACGTTTTAATAAATCGCCTTTATATAACAACGTAGGATCCAAGCTATTAAATGCGGATTTATTGCCCATGATTTACGATAGTATTTCCACACTACCACCAACTGAAGCTACAGATTTTTTTGCAGCTTCTGACGCAAAATCAACATGAAACACAAATTTTTCGCTCAACTTACCTTTATTAAGAAGTTTAATTTTATCCTTAATAGACTTTATAAAACCTAATCTATACAGCCTCTCCTTATCTATAACAGAGTCTTTCACTATTTTTTTAGCTTCCATTAAGCGCTGTATATCGCCAACATTAATTATAGAATATATGTTCCTACGTATAGGCTTAAAACCTCTTTTAGGCAAACGAGTATATATAGACTGTTGTCCACCCTCAAAACCATTTATGGAAACTCCACTTCTAGTCTTTTGCCCTTTATGCCCTCTACCGGATGTTTTACCTTTACCACAACCGATACCTCTACCCAGCAACTTAGGCTTCTTTTTCTTAGATAACTTAGTAAATATAGAGTTTAATTTTACAGCATTATTCATACTTTACCTGTTTCCAACTATCTCGCTAATCTTTTTGCCTCTTTTGCTTGCTACCTGACGAGGAGATAACATACTATCAAAAGCCTTAAATACCGCACATATAACATTATGAGGATTATTTGATCTAGTGGATTTAGCTACCACATCCTTTATACCTAACACCTCAAAAACTGATCTAATCGCTCCACCAGCAATAATACCTGTTCCGGCTCTTGCGGTTCTTAAAACTATCTCACCAGAACAAAATTTAGCTTTAATATCATGATGCAAAGTTCTACCTTCACGCAAGTACACTCTAATCATCGATTTCTTTGCAGCATTTACAGCTTTGACTCTTGCTTCAGCAACTTCTGCGTGCTTACCTATTCCACATCCTACCCTACCCTTCCCATCACCAACAACAACCAAAATTGAAAATGAAAATCTTCTGCCACCTTTGGTAACCGTTGTTACTCTTCGTACCGAAACTAAAAGCTCTGATAAATCATTATTATTTTGTAAATTCTTTATAGCCATATTCAAAACCTTCTAAAACTCAAATCCAGAACTTCTTAAAGCCTCAGCAAATTGAGAAACTAATCCTGTATATTTATACGCTCCACGATCAAATACTAGCTTTTGTTCTAATTTCAGACCAGATAAGCGCTCAATCATTAAAGAAGAAACCTGTTTTATAGTTTCAGCATTGACTTTTCCTTTACATACATCCTTAATTTTAGCATCCAAAGTAGAAGCTGAAGTGAGAGTTACTCCTTTTACATCATTAATTAACTGGACATAAAAATGCCTATTAGATTTAAATATGGATATACGCAAACGTTCAGCGCTCTTGTCAAGCTTCGCTCTATTACGCAACTTCCTTTTTTCATAGTTACTTAAAAAATTATATAACCTTCTCATCTTAATTACTTCTTTTTACTTACAACTTTACGCAACATAAATTTACCCTTTATTACAATACCCTTACCTTTATAAGGATCGTACTTCCTAATCCTGCATATATCAGATGCCACCATATAGACTTTTTGCTTATCCATACCACTAACTACTAAGTGAGTTGGCTTTATGCACTTAATCTCAACATCTTTAGGCACTTTATATTTAACATTATGGCTATAACCAAGATACAAAGTCAAATACTTACCATCACACTCTGCCTTATATCCAACACCATTAATCTCAAGATTAACAGAAAAACCATCAACCATGCCGTTAATAATATTATTAATATTACTCCTATAAGTGCCCCACATAGGCTTTATTTCATCATAATCATCTTTATCTTGATCCACAGAAAGGAGTAGCTGATTATCAACAATCCGGCACACAACATCACTGATTAAGCTAAGCTCTTTTTCAGCCTTAGCACTCTTTATTAACATCCTACCATTATTATATTCAACTGAAATACCAGCAGGAATATTGATAGGAGCAGCACCTATACGAGACATGAATTTCTCCTATTATTTAAAACACACGACACAAAACTTCTCCACCAACCTTTAACTTATGTGCATTATAATCAGTCATCACTCCTTTGGGTGTCGATATAATAAAAATACCAAGACCATTATATGCTTTAGAAATGTCCTTATACTTAGAATAACAACGACAACCAGGCTTTGACACCCTAACTATGTCACTAATTACAGGTGACTTCTCATAATACTTCAATTTTACAATGAAAGAAGGTAAATTATCTACAACTTGCTTTTCATAATCAAGGATATACCCTTCATCTTTTAAAATCTTCAGTATAGAAGAATTCACTTTAGAAAACAACACTCTTGTTGTTCTATGCATTGCCAATTGAGCATTACGTATCCTTGTTAAAAAATCACCAATACTATCAGATAACGCCACAATATACTCCTTATATTATATTTACCAACTAGACTTTGTAACTCCTGGAACTTGCCCAAAAGAACATAAATCACGCAAAACAATTCTACATAAACCAAATTTTCTATATACTCCTCTTGGTCTCCCAGTTAAAGCACACCTATTTCTAATTTTGGTTTTAGAAGAATTTCTAGGCAATTTTTTAATTAATTTATTTTGAGCTGTAAACCTTTCTACAATAGACAAATTCTTATTATTTATTATAGATTTCAATTTCTCTCTTTTTTCTTTATATTGATCGCACAGCTTTATTCTGCGAAGATTTCTTTCTATCATAGATTTTTTTGCCATATATTTCTCCTCTCAATTAATCAAAAAAAGGAAATTTAAGAGCCAGTAATAATTCCTTTGCTTCCTTATCACTAACTGCACTTGTTATAATATTAATATCCATACCTCTAATTTTACTTATTTTATCATAGTCTATTTCTAAAAACGAGATATGTTCCTTTATACCAAAGGAAAAATTACCATTACCGTCAAATTGCTTCACACTAAATCCTCTAAAATCTTTTTCCCTTGGCAAAGCAATATATATCAATCTTTCTAAAAACTCATACATTTTATCTCTACGCAAAGTTACTTTGCAACCTACTGTAGCACCTTTTCTGATCTTGAAGCCAGAAATAGATTTTTTTGCAAAAGTTGATAAAGGCTTCTGCCCAGCAATCAAATATAGGCTATCAAGTGGTTCATTTATTGCTTTACTATCTGTAGCAGCATCTCCAACGCCCATATTGATACACACCTTGACAAGTTTAGGCACTTGCATGATATTGCCGTAATTAAACTTATCCTTTAAGGACTTTACTATGCTATCTTTATACAATTCTTTAAACATATCAACCTAATCTATCACTTCTCCAGAAACTTTTGCAAAACGCACTTTTCTACCGCCTATAACCTTAAACCCCACTCTAGTTGGAGTTTTATATTTAGGGTCTAATGTTGCAATGTTGGATATATCAATAGCTAACTCTTTATTTAATATACCACCACTACTACCAGCTTTTGGTTTAGTGTGTCTCTTATGTACATTTACCCCAGAAACAATTACTTTCTTTTTAGCATCACATGCCACAACTTTAATCACTTTACCAATTTTTCCCTTATCTCTACCAGTTAAAACTATAACGTCGTCACCACTTTTTATTTTAGCACTCATTATAAAACCTCAACAGCTAATGACATTATCTTCATAAAAGAACCAGATGATAACTTTTTTACCGGACCAAATACCCGAGTGCCAAGTGGTTCACCTTGATCGTTAATCAAAACTACAGCATTGCTAGAAAAACGAATTACAGAACCATCAGATTTTCTAATAGGGCTTTTCACCCTCACCACAACTGCTCTATATACTTTTCCCTTCTCAACCTTCCCTCTTGGAGTAATAGATTTAGTAGATACAATAACTGTGTCACCTATAGATGCAGACTTTCTACCACCCAATAAACCAATACAAAGCACTGCACGCGCACCAGAATTATCAGCTACTTCCAACAATGTATTTTTTTGAATCATATAAATATCCTATTCAATGTGAGCTATTAACAACAACCCATTTTTTAGTAGTAGAAATAGGCTTGTGTTCTTGTATTAAAACCTTGTCCCCTTCTTTACAACTATTATTCTCATCATGTGCTGTATACTTCTTGTATTTTTTTATAACCTTTTTATACAGCTGATCCTTATACACTTGTAATACCGAAACCTTTACAGTCTTATCACACTTAGCCTTAGTTACAGTACCACAAAAAACCTTTTTAGGCATTCTTTTCCTCTCTTCTTCTTTTATTTAATGTAGTTAGAATACGAGCTATGCTCTTTCTTATTAAGCTAAAACGCGAAATATTGTTGCACTGCCCCAACTTCTTTTGAAAAACCAAATTAACAAACTCTTTTCTCAAATTTACAAGAATTTCATGCAATTCTTGTGAAGACCTCGATTCAATGTCAGCTATATCCATTGCAACTCCATTTAATTATGATTAGATACAAATTTACACTTCATAGGAAGCTTAGCGGTTGCCTTTTCAAGCGCCAATCTTGCTAAATGCATGGGAACATCACTGCTAATCTCAAACAACATTCTACCGGGCTTAGCTTTAAACACCCAAAATTCAACACTACCTTTTCCCTTACCCATACGTACATCTGCCGGCTTTTTACTAACAGGGGTATCAGGAAAAATTCTTATCCACACTTTACCAGAGCGTTTTAATGTTCTAGATATTACACGCCTTGCAGTTTCAATATGCTTAGACTGAATCCTACCTGCTTCTACAGCTTTTAAGCCATAATCTCCAAAAGATAATGTGCTACCACCTTTTGTATTACCCTTAATTCGCCCCTTAAATACCTTCTTATATTTACTCTTTTTGGGAACAAACATCTCAATATACCTTAATTACCAATATAAACCCAAACCTTAACTCCTATAATACCATATATAGTTTTTGCTTCACAAAAAGCATAATCTATATTAGCACGTAAAGTGTGTAAAGGCAAACGACCTTCTTTATACCATTCAGTACGAGCTATCTCAGCTCCGCCAAGGCGCCCAGAACAACTTACTTTAATACCTCTAGCACCCATCCTCAAACAACTTTGAATAGCTTTTTTCATCGCTCTTCTAAATGAAACCCTTTTTTCTAACTGTTGTGCAATGCTGCTTGATATTAAAACTGCATCTATTTCAGACCTTTTAACTCCTACTACATTCACTTCCACATTATTTTTTACTTTTTCAGCTATTTTTTGCTTTATCTTCTCAATATCTGAGCCTTTCTTACCTATTATCACTCCAGGTCTAGAAGAATGTATTATTACAGACACCAAATCGATTGTACGCTCTATAATTACTTTAGAAACACCAGCATGCTTAAAAGATTCATTTATATAACTGCGAATAGATAAATCTTGATGCAACCCTTGTTTATAACCCTTCTCAGCATACCAAACAGATGACCAAGTATTAATTATTTTTAACCTAAATCCTTTAGGATTAACGTTTCCCATACTTTTGCACTTTCCTTATTAATTTTCTATTTTTATGAATCATATAATTTCTCCCAATTTTACAGTTATATTACTATAACGTTTACTAACTCTATTAGCTCTACCCATAGCTTTTGGACATACCCTACGCAAAGTAAGAGACTTACCTATTGAAATTTCTTTTATATATAAATTATCGATATCCAATCCATAATTATATTGAGCATTAGCAATCGCAGAATTTAATACCTTCCTTATAAGACCCGCAGCTTTCTTTTCACAAAATCTTAATTGCACAGTGGCAAAAGAAACTTTTTTATTACGTACTAAACCAGCAACCAAATTCAATTTACGAGGAGTTGATTTTAAAACCCTAGAACCAGCTTTAACTATTACATCTCTGTTTTTCATATCAATTACCTTCTTGTCGCCTTTTTATCACCACTATGCCCAGTAAATTTACGAGTGGGCGAAAATTCACCAAACTTATGACCTATCATATTCTGATCATTAACATTAACAGGAATGTAATCCTTACCATTATAAACAGCAAACTTTAAACCTAAACAATTAGGAAGAATTACAGAAGCCCTGGAATGAACTTTTATAGCCATGTTAACAAACCCCTTGTTTAAAGCATTATTCACCGACTTTAATATAGAAGGATGACAAAAAGGAGGCTTCCACGCAGATCTACTCATAAACTAACCTTTCAATTGTTTTATATACTTATCACTAGATTTATTTTTCCTCCGAGTTTTCTTTCCTTTTGTTGCAACACCCCAAGGAGTAACAGGATGACGACCACCAGAGGTTTTTCCTTCCCCACCTCCATGAGGATGGTCAACCGGATTCATTGCAACCCCACGCACAGTAGGTCTAATTCCAAGCCACCTACTTCTTCCAGCTTTACCCAGCTTTCTATTCTTATGGTCAGGGTTAGATACTACACCAATAGTAGCCTTGCAAGAAGATAAAATCAACCTAATTTGACCAGACCTGAGTCGTAATAAAACATATTGGCCATCATGACCAACAATTTGCGCATAACAACCAGCAGCTCTAGCAATCGCAGCACCATTACCTGGCTTCAGCTCAACATTATGAACGAAAGAACCAACAGGTATATACTTGAGTAGCAAACAATTACCTGGCAAAATATCAGCATCATTTCCAGCTGTAACAATATCACCAGGCTTCATACCTTGAGGAGCTAATATATAAGACTTAATATCATCTTCCTTATATGATATTAACGCTAAAAACCCACTTCTATTTGGATCATACTCTATTTTTTCAACTATACCCTGACCACTTCTATTACGCTTAAAATCTATAACTCTATACTTCTTTTTGTGACCACCACCCCTATGACGAGTTGTAATTCTACCATAATTATTTCTTCCACCACTGGACTTTTTACCGGATGTAAGAGACTTTTCTGGCTCATCTTTTGATAAACCAACTTTACTTACTAACACAGTCCCACGAGAAGACGGAGTAACAGGATTAAAAAATTTCATACCCATATTAAACGCTCATTATATCTAATTTTTGACCATCTATCAAAGAAAAATAAACTTTCTTTTTCTGTTTTTCACAACCAATCACACCCCTGAAACGCCTATATTTAGGCTTAATTCTAACAACATTTATAGAAGAAATTTTAACATCAAATAGAGACTCTATTGCCAACTTTATTTGACGCTTATTTACATTTACAAAAACATACAAAGAATATTTATTAAACTTCTCCCTCAAAAAAGAGGCCTTTTCTGTAATTATAGGAGATTTTATTATATTATTATATTTGATCATAACAATCTACCTTCAAGATGCTTTAAAGTATCCTTTGTCAACATCACGCATTCGTGATTCAATATATCAAAGACATTTAACCCAATAGGTTTGATTAAGTCTACATAATGCAAGTTTCTAACAGCACGCAACAAATCATCTCCATAATCACCAACTATCAAAAAGGAAGAAAATTTAAAATTTTTAATACATTTACACATTTCAGACGTTTTCTTCACATCAATATTTAAATTATCCAGAATAATCACTTGATTATTTAAATACTTTAGAGATAAAGCAATTTTTAAACCAAATTTGCGTACCTTCTTATTAAGAGAATAAGTATGACTCCTCACAACAGGGCCGAAAATAATCCCACCACCTCTAAATTGAGGAGATCGCAAGCTCCCTTGTCTTGCCCTACCGGTACGTTTTTGACCATAAGGTTTAGCTGTTGTACCAGAGACATCACTGATACCTTTTGTTTTATGAGTACCAGCTCTTCTCTTCGCTAATTGCCATCTCACTATATCATGCAAAATACTCAATTTTTGCTTAGCAGAAAATATCAAAGGATTGAGCTGAGCAGTACCTACATTATTATTAGATAGATTAACTAAATTACATTCCATAACTAACTTACCAAATTACTAGCATCATCATTTACATCTAACAGTAAACCTACCGGAAAAGGAACATCTTTATGTAAAGATTTTTTAACTGCATCTCTTACAAAAACATAGGAATTTTTAAACCCAGGAACATTATTACCCTTCACAGCAATTATACTATTTTCATGATCAATGGATAATATCTTCATATTTTGTGCAGTTATTCTGCTGTTACCTAAATGACCAGCCATTTTCTTTCCTTTGAATACTCTACCAGGATCCTGACATTGACCAGTGGAACCTTGTGATCTGTGAGCAATAGAAACACCATGAGATGCCCTAAGCCCACTGAAGTTATGCCGCTTCATCACACCAGCAAATCCTTTACCTATAGAATAACCCGTAATATCAAGATATTGACCAACCACAAAATGATTGATTCCCACTTTTTTACCACATTCTATTCCCGACAGGTCATTTAATCTACTTTCGTATAACTTACATTTATTATTTATACCCTTTTTCTTTAAATATTCCAACTGAGGTTTTGCTATATTTTTAAAATCTCCTGTGCCTAAAATGACTGAATTATAGCCACATTTATCTTGTCCTTTTATATCAACAATATAAGTTTCGCTGAGATGCAATAAAGTTACAGCCATGCGACTATTGTCAGAATACATAGCAGTATGACCAATATTCATCATTAGTAAACCAATTCTCCTCAGCGAATTTATTCTCTTCATTTCCTTCTCCTAAACCTTAACTTCCTTGACTTTTAAATCCACTTCTACGCCAGCAGAAAAAGATAAACCTGTAAGCATCTGCACCATAGTAGGAGTAAGATCATGTAAAACAATCAAACGCCTAGAAGTTCTCATTTCAAACTGTTCACGAGATTTTTTATCAACGTGAGGAGATCTATTAACAATAAATTTAGAATCTTTTCTTGGCAACGCAATCGGACCAGATAATTTTGCATTGGACCGCTTTAATTCATCAACAAATTTTCGAACACACTCCTCCAATAAAGAACAATCGAAAGCCTTAATGTTAATATATATATCTTGCTTCATCTTAGTTACTACTCTCACTCCAAAATTTCAGAAACAACACCAGAACCAACAGTTCTACCGCCTTCTCTTATCGCAAAACGCAATCCCTTATCCATTGCTATCGGTACTTGCAATTCTACTTCTACACTCACATTATCTCCTGGCATTACCATCTCCTTCCCATCTAGCAATTTTATGCTCCCAGTTACATCCGTTGTCCTTAAATAAAACTGTGGCTGGTAATTCGCAAAAAATGGTGTATGCCTTCCTCCTTCCTCTTTCTTTAATATATAAACCTCCGCCCTAAACTTTCTATGCGGCGTTATCGTCCCCGGTTTTGCTAATACTTGCCCTCTCTCCACTTCTTCTCTTTTTGTTCCTCTTAACAATATTCCTACATTGAGTCCTGCACTCCCCTTATCCAGCAACTTCTTAAACATTTCTACACCTGTGCATATCGTCTTTTGCGTCGCTTTCAGACCTATTATCTCTATCTCTTCTCCCGTCTTTATCTCTCCCTTCTCTATCCTTCCTGTTACCACCGTTCCTCGCCCCGATATCGAAAATACATCCTCGATTGGCAATAAAAATGGTAAATCCACAGGCCTTGGTGGAACCGCCACATACTCATCTAACTTTTCCATCAATTTATCTATTGATTTCTTTCCATATTCGCTACTGTCATCCTCCAGCGCTTTCAATGCAGACCCCACTACCACAGGCACTTCATCCCCTGGAAATCCGTATTTATTCAGCAATTCCCTCACTTCCATTTCTACCAAATCTATCATATCAGCATCAGCAACATCAGCTTTATTTATATACACCACGATATATCCAACACCTACCTGCTTCGCTAGCAATATATGCTCTCTCGTTTGTGGCATTGGCCCATCAACCCCCGACACTACCAATATCGCCGCATCCATCTGTGCTGCACCTACTATCATGTTCTTTACATAGTCAGCATGTCCAGGACAATCAACGTGTGCATAATGCCTTTTTTCCGTCTGATACTCAACATGCGCTGTTGCTATCGTTATCCCCCTTTTCCTTTCTTCTGGCGCCTTATCTATCTGATCGTACGCTACAAAACTTCCATAATGCTTTGTTATCGCCGCTGTTAACGTTGTCTTCCCATGATCCACATGTCCTATTGTTCCCACATTTACATGCGGCTTTCCAAATGCTTCCACTACTGCTGTCATAATTTAAACTTTTCTACCTAAAATACAAATACATCAATAAATAATATGTTGATTTTATAAAAATACAACAAAAAAAAGAGCGGATAGTGGGAATCGAACCCACGTCACTAGCTTGGAAGGCTAGAGCTCTACCATTGAGCTATACCCGCACAATGGAGGAGGTAGGATTCGAACCTACGTACGCAATGCGGACAGATTTACAGTCTGTTACCTTTAACCACTCGGTCACTCCTCCACAAAAATTTGTTAAGAGAACGCTATTTTAGTACCTTAACTCAAGCTTTTATTGTATTTAATACTAAACGCCTAAAATTAAAAAATCAAGCAATAAAACCTACCCTGATTAAAATCATGCAGATTTCATTTTATACAACACAATATTGCCAATAAAACGTCTAAATAAATAATGCGAATCATGCGTACCTGGCGCTTCTTCTGGATGATATTGCACAGAAAAGACTAAGTAATCCTTCATCATTATCCCCTCTACACTATTATCAAATAGAGAAATGTGAGTAATTTCAACATTACTTGGAAGAGAAGCTGAATCAACAACGAAACCATGGTTTTGGCTAGTGATCTCAACTTTTCCACTAATTACATCATAAACTGGATGGTTACTCCCTCGGTGACCAATATCCATCTTGATGGTCTTTGCTCCCAAAGTAATCGCAAGTAATTGATGACCCATGCATATGCCAAAAATTGGTATTTTAGATTTTATAATAATGTCTATCTCTGAAACTACACTTTCTCCTATTTCTTGCGGATCACCAGGACCATTTGAAAGCACTATACCATCTGGATTCATACTCAACACTTTTTGAGCAAAACCTGTGCTTGGTCTGATTAATTCAACTGTACAACCAAGTTCTATTAAGCGTGAAACTATACTGATTTTTACGCCAAAATCAACGATTACAACCCTATATTTTGCATTAAGGTCACTTTTAAAATTACTATGCAAGCTGACTTTATTGGTTATTTCTATCCCATTTACAGATTTGTATTCCTTCAATTTGTCCAACACATGCGTCTCGCTTGACGGGCATATCATTCCACTTTGAGATCCATGTTTTCTCAAATGTCTCGTTAAAGCTCTAGTATCAATTCCTGATATCCCAACCACGTTATTTTTCTCTAACCAATCATTTAAACTGATATATGAAGAAGGGTGGGACATAGAAGAAAGTTCACGCATAACCACACCACTTGCAAAAATTTTCTCTCCTTCATTATCTTTATGGTTTATTCCAATGTTACCAATATGAGGAAAAGTGAACGTTATAATTTGATCAGCAAAAGAAGGATCAGTTATAGTATGCTGATAACCGGTCATACCAGTGGTAAAACAGACCTCACCTATGCACTTGCCTTTTTTACCTACTGATTTTCCCCAAAAGCACTTGCCATCTTGTAAAATTAAAACTGCGTCCTGCACTTCATTATCTATTTAACTGATTCAAAACAGTATACAAGAATTTCAAATAATACGTAACTCTTTCTAAAATTCCAAATTTAACCACGAGGCGGCGAAGAACAACATGAAAAAAACTTTTAACGCGCTCTTTCATAAAATATGTTGACTATCTCCGTATTTTATATTAGGTATACTCCGGCAGTTATGAAATGGAGGTTTATTATATCAAATGAAATCCAACCTAAAAATAAGTTACTAATTGTAGGAGCTGGCTTACTATTCTTTGCGATGGTGTTCCCATCATTTTTTCTCTTAGCAAAAATAGCCATAGGATTAGCTATGATCGCAATTGCAACAATCGCGGTAAAAATTTTCTCAAAAACAATATCAAACGCTCTTGAAAAAGAAAAAGTAGATCAGAATCAGGCAGCACAACAAACAACACAAAGTAAAATTATAAACCTAGCTATTGGATTAACATTTATATTTGCAGGAGGATTATCAATGCTCATTATAGCAAAAACTGGCTTAATTGCAGCATGTGCAGCTATAACTGCTTTAGCTCTACACGAATATGTTAAAAATGAAAAAATAGGAAAAGAGATAAATGATAAATTCGATAAGGTAGCTGACGATACAATCAATTTTATTGTTAGCAATGTTGAAAAACTTATTCCAACAAAGCCGCCAGGCATAACAGCCTAAACTGTCTCCGTTCAGCAGAGTGGTTTAAGAAACAATAGATAGAAGGTTTTGAAAAGGGTTCAGCCTTCTTTTTATGTCCGCCTTGAGGAACTTCTTGTACAATTAGTTTCTCTTGAGAAAATGAATCTAACATTTTAACACTCCCTTTAACTCTTACATCATATATTGAAAAATAATTAACCTAACTTATAACTTGCACCTTTATCAGCTTGTTAGGTAGAATTATTAAAGAATTAGTTGAATAGGTATTATGATTCAATTCAACTCCATCCACAAGTTCTCCGCTTGTTACTCCAGTTGCAATAAACACTGATTCACCTCTTGTCATATCTTTTATGGTGTAGATTTTTTCTGGGTCATCAATATTTAAATTTTTTGCTCTTTCTCTTAACTGATCTGTGTCAAATATTAATCTTCCCTCCATCTGTCCACCGATTGAACTCAGCGCTGCAGCCGCAAGCACCCCTTCTGGTGCCCCTCCTATTCCGATATACATATCGTGATTGCCATTTACTAGTGAAACTACGGCCGCAACATCACCATCATCTATTAGTTTAACTTTTGCTCCTAACTCCCTGATTTTCACTATTAATTCATCATGCCTTTCACGATTAAGTATAGTTACTGTAAGATCATTTACTTTACATCCTTTTGCCTTGGCTAAATTGTCTAGATTCTTTTCAATGCTATTTTTTAGTGAGACTACACCCTCTGGGAGATTTTTTCCTACTGCTATCTTTTCCATATAAACATCAGGTGCATGTAAAAAATTACCTTTTTTCGTTGCAGCAAGAACGGACATTGCCCCTTGTTTATGGTGAGCGCAGATTGTGGTGCCCTCAAGTGGGTCAACAGCAATGTCGATTTCAGGACCATTTCCAGTGCCAACCTTCTCTCCAATATACAGCATTGGTGCTGAATCTCTCTCACCTTCACCAATTACGATAGTACCATTTATTTCCATTGAATTTAATACTGTACGCATTGCATCAACTGCAACCTGATCAGCCTTTTTTTCATCGCCGAAGCCTGCTAGTTTATATGCAGCAAGTGCTGCAGCTTCGGTCACTTTAACTAATTTATAGGCTAAATCTTCCATCATTTGCTTTAAGAACTATATTCAATATATATCATGCTACTTGAAACTGCAATATGTCTTGACTGGTTGTGGGAAAGTTGCTATAATAAACTAACATATAGTAGTAGGTTTAGTTATGGCATATAGTAATGATGATATTAGAGAGTTGTATCGAAAGATAGCTACAATTGTAAAATATGATGATAAGGGAATTGCTAGTCTTAAAGATTTGCAAAAGGAACCAAAGTGGAAAGAAGTTAATTTTCAAGATAAGTGTAAAGGAGACAATTTATTAGGAGACTTACTTCTAAAACATGCAACCGAACATAACAACCCACGCGTTAAGGATCTTTTTCTTAGAAATGGGTTCAAGATTCCTCAACAAGAACAGATAACTACAGAGGTAAATGAGGAAAGAGAACCTGATGTAGAAGAAAATGGAGCAGGCAGCAATGCAGCAGATTCTAATAACTCCAGAGGTAGTCAATTTGCTACGTCATACAACAAGATAAAGGAAATTGTAACTAATAACCCTAGTATAACTGCTCAGGAATTTGGTGAGAAGCTTAAAAAAGAGAAAATAGATATAAAAATAACAAACCAGGATGGTTGGACTTTGCTTTATTATGCTGTTCGTTCAGAAGGGCCTAGTATTACCGGCGATCGCAGTATATTCCTAAGGGTTGTTGGATTGCTCACAAATTCAGACATTAAAGTCAATGGTATTCAAGATACGGCTTATACTTTATTAGATCATGCCGCAATAAAAAAACAAGCTGACGTTGTAAAGATACTTTTGAATAGTGGCAAATTTAATGAAGAAGAAAAATTTAACGCTCTGCGTCTTGCTATTGTTCAAGGTAATGTCCAAGAAGTTGGGGTATTTTTAGGTTATGTAAATGATGAAAGCAGACGAGCAGCTGTAGAGTTGGCTATAAATAATAGACAAAAAGAAATTACTCAGGTGCTTTTAAACTTTATTGTACCAGAAACACCTAATGTAGAAAAAAACGGAGCAAAACCTTGCAGCAGTAATGGGAACATTGGTAGTAGACCTGTAAATACACCAAATGGCCAGCTAAATCATAATAACGAAAATAAAACGCCTGTATCAACAAGGACTGACCAAACTGCCACACCAAATAATGATAATAAAGCTAACGGCTTCGTAGATGCTCAATTTTCTGTGCCAAATGAAAAAGAAACTAAATATAAAGAAAGCAAGGAAAATTTTTATACCTCATTAACAAAAGATGTTGTTGGAGTTGTTGTTACAGGGTTATTCATTGCTGCTGCTGTGATGGTTCCATCTGTGGCTGGTGCGGTGGTTTGTGGTGTTATAGCTGCTTTGGTTGCAACATATATCGGATTACATGTAAAAAATTCTACATTACCAAGCTATAGAGAAATGGAAAAAAATAAAGTTGAACACGTGAGTTCAGGTATACAAAAGGGGTGATTTAAGAGAAATCTTTGCCAAGCAGGATGTCATCCCAGTGCCCTGACTACTTGGATCCAGAAAACTTAACTTTAAATAAGTGGCTGCATAATAAAGACTAGATTCCAGTGTCAGCTACTTGGATGACACCTCTCTTGGGCTCTTTTAACCATAAACATTTAAGAAATTTACCAAATGAAAAGAAAGGCAAAAGAAACCCCGGTTAATATCTATTTAAAAACATTGGCGTTTTTTTATGTTTTAAACGTCTAATAACCGCGACTCAGCTGCTTTTAAATGCAACTCACCTTAGTTTAAATGTTTAAGAAATTTACTAAGCAGAAAAAAAGGTAAAAGAAATCCCGTGTTAGCTAGTTGTCACTCTCTAATCCTGCAAATTGGCGTTCTATACTGTCTTAAACGCTTTATAAGCGCGTTTCAGCTTATATAGCTAGAAATGTTGTGAAGACATAAGGTGCGCATAGTACAAAAAATTAAAAATAAGACGCCAATTACGTAATACTGGACTCCTGATATAATGTTGAACATTTTTTTTCTGCATTTCCGCCAGGGCAAGTTCTTGAAATCGAAACACTATATGTATATTATCGTGATCAATTTCAACGCGTTTGACTAATGCTCTAATTATATTAAGCTTAGCCTCCCAATCTGCTTGACCAAGTTCTGATTCAACCACAGAGGCAAAACCTTTTATACTACTTATGATAAAATCTATTTCCCTCTGTAGTTCCTTTTCATCAACCACCTCTTCCTTCTGGTTTCTCATTGCTTTTAACTTCTTCTCTATTTCCTCAGCTTCTAGATCATATTCCTCCTGAGTTATGCGTTCTCGAACATAGACATAATTTAGTCTTTTGATACCTTGTTCTAATTTGCTTATTTCTTTTTCAATCTCATCATTTGGTTGCTTATTTTTATGTTCTAAAAGCATAAGTTGATGTTCTTTTGCAACTTTATCCGTGTCTTTCAATACCTTCTTCATTTCTTCCCATATAACTGGTTCTAGTATCTCCATGCGTATTGATTTGTTGCTACATACTCTAGTCCCGCCAAAACGGCTTGCATCTGTACCAGTACAACGATAGTAGCTCCTTCCTCCCTTAGCGTTTTTTGCTGCATAGTAGGCATATTTGCAACACTGACATACCATTAGTCCTTGTAATAGGTGCCTTCTTCCACTTCGTTGTATTCTTGATCTCTTTCTATTTTCATCAAGTTGTTTTTGTACTATATCGAATAATTCCTCTTCAATTATCCTTGGTATTGTTATTTTTATCCAATTCTCCTCATCAGTACGATAAACAGAATAGTTCCTTTTGCGCACTTTCCATCTTGCCCTCACTGCTTTTCTTATTGGCCCTACCTTCGACTTACCAAATGCCGCTTCTCCTTTGTATGCTTGATTTCTTAATATTCTATGGATTGTACATACGTTCCACACTCCCTTGCGGATGATGATCCCTCGTGTTTCAAGTTGCTTTATTGCTGCAGCTTTTTGCTCTTCAGTTATATTTGTTAACTGTAGCCTTTTATCCTCTCTTAGTTCTTTTGATAATATTTGCTGTTCTGTTTTTTGCTCTGCAGCTTGCATAAAACACCTTATCTTGACAATTAATGCCATTTATATTGAACAATTACATAATGTGCAAACATTTTTTTACATAATTTAATTTGTAGAAAGTTTTGCCTCAAATGCCTTTTAATTGACTCTCTTCTACAGGGTAGTCATAATGTATTATTTAATTAAAGAGAGAGGGTGATTATGGAGCCGCTACATGAAATACTGGAAGTATTAAATAATGATCAAGATTTAAACTCGAATAATATAGTTAAAAAGATAAAGAAAAAACTAGAAGAGAAAAGCAAACTAGATAGTGGATTTGAAGGAGCATTAGCAAAGGAAGAATATAATGTATGGAAAGAAAGTAAGTTTTCATTAGACTGCCAATTTACTACTAATATTGCTAGTTGGCAAGGTACATTACTGCATGTAGCTGCTAAACATGGCCATACGAACATAATAAAAATTCTGATAGAAAGTGGTGCAGATGTTGATGGCAAGCATAGCCATACTCCTTTACATGCAGCTGCTGAAAGTAATCAGCTAGAAGCAGCAAGGATTCTAATAAAAAACGGCGCAAATGTTCATACAAAAGATATCTGGGAATGTACTCCTTTACATTATGCTGCAGTTAGTGGTAGTGAATCTATAATACGGCTTCTCATACAAAATGGTGCAGATTCTTGGGTGAAGGATAAAAATAGTGAAACTCCAGTATATAGCTATGTATACGGGCGTGCATGGCTCCTTTCACCTCTTACTATTACCCACAAATATAAATGTTTGTTGCATAGCTCTTAATGGCATAACTTTTGCTTGAAATAACTGTTTATATGGTGCAATTTACAGCTTTTAGTTGCTAAAATTATAACTCTTAGTTTAATAATTTTAATCCAATAAGATTTCAGGTTAATAAAATTAAATTATTTGAGTAAATACAATACTATGTTTTTATTTGTGGGTAATAGTAAGCTTTCACCTGGGTCTGGTGATGGGTGTTTAGCACAATTTGAAAAAGCACGCAATGGAGGCCTCTTTGTTCGTTATTCAACACTGTTACTAGGCGCTGTAGCAGCAATAACACTTTTCACAACTGGCAATATTACACCAGATGCACCACGTATAATAGGCGCAGCAGCTTTAGTTACAGTAGCAGCACTTGCAGCTGGTCGTATTACATATGAAGCGTTTAAACCCAGTACTAAAATGGCAAAAGTAGAATATGAGCGTTTTGTAGCAGCACAGCAATCACCACAGTAGTCTATTTCTAAATAAAAAAACTGTTACATTATATCTCATATTATGGTAAGCCTAGCATTAGGTGGTTCATATGAGGTAAAAATGAAAAACATTATCATCGCAGGCTCTGGTCCTGTTGGTTCATCTGTCCATCTCAGCCATAATTCTTGCACTTTTTTCCGAAACTCTGCATCTTTAGCTTTTGATTGCGGTTTTATTCCTGTTCCAACGCAATTACTCACTATCGTATCGATTATGTTTGCTGCATAGGAGTTCTTTCTTACCATATCACGAGACCGACTGCGTAAGTGTTCAAGGCTTTGGGAAAGTAAGCTATTTATACTTCCTGACTCTGGTTGAAAGTGCAATAATCTCCTTCCTGAACCTCCATGCTGAACCTTTAGACTTTGGTGGTTTGCGGAATAATTGCTTGAATGATTTTAGTAGCATTACTTTTCCTTATCTGAAACTTTCGATAATTCAGCTTCTAACTCTTCTATTGTTGGCAAAGCTGTTTTGATGTTTTCTGGTAGATTTTCAGTTATTCGATATTCCGCTAATCCTATTGGTTTATTTATGTCTTTGAGTGTATATTTAGCAAGTACATCGTCTTTAGATTTACATAAGATTAACCCTATAGAAGGTTGATCTGTCGAGTGCTTCAGTAAATCGTCAACTGCGGAAAGATAAAAATTCATTTTACCTGCATACTCTGGTTTAAAATCTTTATCTTTTAGTTCAATTACTATGAAGCAACGTAACTTTAAATGATAGAATAATAAATCAATATAAAAGTCTTTATTACCAACATCTAAATGAAATTGTCTACCAACAAATGCAAATCCCTCACCGAGTTCTAACAGAAATTTTTCCATATGCCCTACAAGTCCCTTTTCTACTTCTCTTTCGTGAGCATCCTTACCTATACTTAAAAAATCAAAAATATATGGATCTTTTAATGTGTAATGTGCTAGATCGGATTGTGGAGATGGTAATTTTTCTTCAAAGTTAGTAATAGCTTTCCCTTGACGTTTATGTAGACCAAGCTCTATCTGCATCACCATAATGTTACGTGACCAGCCATGTTCAATAGCTTCTTTTATGTAGAATAGCCTCGCTTCTTTGTCCTGAACTAAGTCCATTAGAAATACATTATGTCCCCACGGCAATTGGGCAACAAGTTGTTGCACAAATTCAATATCTTGATACTCCACTGCAAATTGACGCATATATTTCAAGTTTCTCGTGCTAAAACCTTTCATTTCCGGGAATTCAGCCTTTAAGTCTCTACTTAACTGCTCAATTACTTTAGATCCCCAACTCTGACTCTTTTGTTTTTCTAGAATCCGCGTTCCAATATAATGATAAAGCAGTAGCAGTTCTTTATTTACTGTTCTTGCTGCCTTATAACGACTAATAGCAATATGTTCTTTCAACTGCTCTAAAAATTCTGTATATTCTTTTCCTATAATTTTTGTCATAGTGTTCCTTTCAACGATTTTTATCATTATATGATCCCTTTATTCGTTGCAATAACAATCTTTCTCTTCGGCTTCACACCTGCAACTTTTAACTCTGCTTTGATTCGTTGCCTGAGCTCCAATAAATCCTTTATTTGAACTTCCCCGTACCGAACTACATGGTCACCATATGCAATTGAGACAACCCTTTCCCCGCTTTGCAGCTTCTTTATCGCTTCTTCAACTTGGGCTAAATATTCACTGCTGTACATTCTTCTCACCCAGCCATCTACTCTTTCTTACCTTTTTAGGCTTTTTAGTTTTTTCACCTACTAAACTCTCCCATTTACTCTCTGGCCATCTATCAATCCCCAGGGCAATAGACGCAGCTCTTGCGTAAACTCTGCAATCTAGTACTTCATTTCGGTCTCTTATCTTTTGCCACTCTTGTTTGGTATATCCTTTTACTACCTTGGTAATTAGTTGCTCTGCGGTTAGCTGTTTAAAATACTCAGGTGTATACTCTGGAAAATGACAATACCCCGGCGCCCCTTCTGTTAAAACATTAAGTAGCTGAAAAAGCTCTGACTTTAATATCGATACCCCAACTGGCCACAGCTTCATTCCTCTCTTTAGCTTTTGTCCGCTAACTGTTACATCAACTCTACTTGGGCTGCTAAGTGGCACTAGCGCTTTGTTTGCCCCTTTCACTGCCATTACTCTCCCAGAGCCCTGGTGACCTCTTACCCAGTTGTATACCTCTTGTGTTGCATACCCAGCATCTACCGCCATCATGCTTATCATGTATTCAAGACCATTTTCACCGATAAAATGATGATTTAATAATTCCGAAAGTTTTCCCCATACTTCTTCTCCTCCCGGATCTCCTTCAAATACTTGGTAGTCTATTGACCAACTTTCTCGATTTCTTCCCCATGCTACAATTTCTGCCTCTAAACGATCTTTTTGTACATCAACCCCTGCCGTTAACACTACTTTGCCACACTTGCATTGCCTTTACCGGTGATAAAACGTTTTATCGTCTTGACAGGTACACCTTGATAAGGTATATGATGCTTTTCACACCAAGCAGCTAAAACAGCAAAGAAACCACCATAACAATGCGCAGCATCAGTTCCAAGGTGTCTCCTTACCTCCTCAAAGTACACTGTAGAAATGTCTTTCAAGGAATTAAGCCAATTACTAAAACTTAAAAAGCACATGCCACCTCCGCTGAAACGGCTAGAGTGAAAACTCTCACTGCCACTTTGGATTACTCCATCTGTAAGAATTGCCCAGCCGGTTTGCTTGCCGAGGTCGAGTGTTAGGATTGACATAACTGGAAATTTTCATCTAGAGACAGCAAATATATGCATGTAATATATATACGTAAATTCTCAGAAATTCGTCCAAAAAATGTGAAAAAAAGTTAAAATAATTTTAAGGCAGCTAATTACGTTTTTTACAACAGAAGTCTTCGCTATTTGAGTTGTTTCCATTTTGGAAATAACTGTTTGTCGGGATTTTAAAGAGGTTACATGGGTTTTTGATAAAGGTGCTATCTCTCTATCCAAATCACTAATAACGCTATAACAATCCTCTAAAACGTTTTAAAGAATTGGGTTGCAGTAGAGACAATTGAAATGGGCTATGTAAAACTGTATCTTTTTGGTTTTAATTTCAAGAGCCTCCCTTCAGAAAGCCCTATATCTCTGCTTTTTTTGACTACTACAAAAGAAGCTTTTCTGTTGGAGACATAAATTTTGATCTTTGTCTCTATTTTGAACTATTGAGCGGTAGTTATCTGGTTCTTTACATTAAATAACTCAGATATATTATAGTGCATTTTTTATATTAACTAAATCTCTTAACCGGTCATTGTTAAATTCTGTAATCCAACTCTCGCCACTACTTATAGTTAGGTTTGCCAATTCCTTCTTGCTTTGAATCATCTCATCAATACGCTCTTCAAATGTACCTGTTGAAAGTAGCCTGTACACTATAACATTACGTTCTTGCCCGATACGATAGGCCCGATCTGTTGCTTGTGCTTCCACTGCTGGGTTCCACCATAAGTCATAATGTATTACATGATTTGCTGCTGTTAAATTAAGTCCTGTTCCTCCAGCTTTTAAAGACACTATAAGAATGTTGGACTGGAATAAGTTTTGAAAGTCATTAACCATTTCGTCTCGTGCTTTACGGGACAGTCCTCCATGTAAAAATGGCACTTTTGATTCAAACCTTTCTTCAAGCAATTTAGATATAATTTCACCCATTTCAGTGTATTGAGTAAATATCAATGATTTTTCTGCAACTTCACCAATACTAATCAATATTTCCTCAAGCATCTGCATTTTACCGGATTGTTCAATACTCGCACGCTTTTTCTTGCCAAACTGTGATGGATGGTTACAAATTTGCTTTAAAGCATTGATAAGTTTAAAGATTAGTCCCTTACGTTCAATTCCTTCACTTTTTTCTATTTTTCCCATATTCGCATCAACAACTTCTTGGTAAAGAGCCGCTTGCTCTGGAGTGAGAAAACAATAACAATTACTCTCAATTTTATCTGGTAAATCCTGAATAATGCTTTTATCGCTCTTAAGTTTACGTAACATAAAAGGGCTAGTTATTTTCATGAACCTTTCTAGGCAAGATTTATCTCTCTCTTTCTCAATTGGTATTGCAAAGTTGGTCTTAAACTGGGTAGCACTACCTAGGTAAGATTTATTGGTAAAATCAAAAATACTCCAATACTCTAGCAGTCTATTCTCAACAGGTGTACCACTCATAGCTATTCTACATTTTGCTTTTATAGCTTTAATTGCTCTGGTTTGGTCAGCGTCACGGTTCTTAATATTTTGTGCTTCATCAATTACGAGCAAAAACCATCCAACTTTGTCAAGTTCTCTCTTATCGCTACGTGCAATACCATAAGATGTTAGAGCCACATCATAATCACTTGCTAATTCTCGATTTTGTCCGTGATAGATGAAAAGCTTTAATTCTGGTGCAAAACGTTCCATCTCTCGTTGCCAATTACTTAATATGCTTGTTGGAGCTACTATCAAAACTCTATCCCGATTTAAAAATCCTGCATTTTTACAATATAGAATAGCTGCAATAACTTGTATAGTCTTACCAAGACCCATATCATCAGCAATTATGCTACCAAACCCACTTTCTATGTTCTGTACAAGCCAGCTAAATCCGCGTTCTTGATATGGGCGCAATTGTGCTGTCAGATTGTTTGGCGTAGTTACAGGTGTATAAGTGTTAAGTTTTTTAAACAAGCTTGTAAGCTGCTGGTCAAATGCTACTTTAGTTTCATCCAACTCACCTGTTAAAACAGCTTGCACGAGTTCTGCTCGATTGAGAGAATTAGGTAGCTTATCAAGTTTCTTTAGTAAACCTCCTACTTGTTTGTCATCTAGAAGTACATACTGATCCATAATACGCACAAGTTTACGAGAGTTTTTTAGTAGCCTCTTAAACTCTGAAATACTAAACTTCTTATCACCTATTGCTACTCTCCAATCAAACTTTAATATGTCCTCAAACATCATGAAGATTTCGTGATTATCATCATCTTCTTCTTTTATTTCATCTTTAGTAGACAAGTTAAGACTTAATTGCGGTTTGAAGACTTTTTGCAAGGATTCTGGTAAAACAGCTACAATGCCAATCGTTCTTAATATCGGCAAAGTGTCTGTAAACACTGATGAGAAACGATCTAAGTATAGAAATAATGTACGATTACTGTTGATTGATTTTTCTAATTCTGGTATATGCTCAAGCAAAAATGCAAGGTCAGATAAAATACTCAGTCTTAATTCTTTATTTTGATTAGGAAGTGCCTTATCTAATTTCATCGGTGGCTCTGTACCGTCCAGAGATATCTGTACGTCAAGTTCAAATCTGTCGTAATGATCCCGTATAATTAAATGAAATTTGTATGGTTTACCTGCTAAGTAAAGGTGTGACAACCAGACATTAATTATTTGCGATTTTTCTTTGTCGATTAGTCCATGAAACTTTTGATACTTGCCAGTGAAAAACAGTCTAAAGATGTTCACATATTTATATTCATCAAGTGATACAGGAAAATTGTTTGTTATATATCCTAAAAGGATGAGAGAAGTAGCAACATTTACCTGTTCCTCTGGTTCTATAGCACGTCCCTTGTACTGCACCAATAGAGGCGGACAAATAGATGATATCTTGCTATGAATTTCCTTAACTGATTCATTAAACAACGCAGGAATCCATCTCATTATAATTTCTTCTCTTTTGTTTTGTAATACTTGTGGTATTAGCGCTGACTTTTCCATCAGCATATGTGCAAACTGTGAAATCATATGCATGAAGCGAAGTTCAGGATTAAGCCTGTGAAGTAACGAATTAGGAATGTCGTTTAAAAATTGTGCTACATTTTTTGGTAAATTTTTATCGGTTGCAAATAACTTACTTATACCATTGTTTACCTGAATCAGTTGATAACGATCATCAATAAATAGTTGAAATGTTTGCCAATGTTCGATATGCACCCATTTCTCAATAAACAGTTCTTCTTCTGTAAAAGACTGATTTCCTGTGGGATATCTTTGCCAATGCTTATAAGCTGTTTGCAAGGTATGGCAAAAGTTTTTCTCAAAAAAAAGCGGATTATTCGTCAAAATACTGCAAACACAATTAGCAAGGTCAGGAATAGTTGATAAGTCAATGTTATCTAAAATTACTTGATTGGAAGTTGCTTGATCGCATGGTTTAAATACATCATCAAGCGTTAAGATTTTTTGAACATCTCCTAATTTTCCATCCCAAAAATCATCAATGAATGCTAGTAAGTTACAATTACGAATATTAAAAGCCAATAAAGGATTTCTATCAATCTCTTTAGCAATAAGATAAATTACAGCAGCAATATGCTTACAAGGTACAGCCCAATCAGGACAATTGCATCTTGCATTTATTTCTTTCCGCTCTGAAGTAAACAATTTCGTACCAAGATCATTGAGCTTATCAAGCAAATTAATCGTTCTTACTTCTCTCCATTTTAAAGAAAACAATTTAGTGTAAAAATTATTGAGTTTATCAAACAAGCTGATTGTTTTTATTTCTTTCCATTTTGAGGGAAACAACTTAATGCCAGAATCATTGAGTTTATCAAGTAAGCTGCTCGGTAACGTCTGTTTATTAACCGAGATAATATAGCTGGTGAAGTTTTTATAATTTGATGAATGGCATGCTTCTCTGAAGCATTGAATTCTCTTAGTATAACTTCAACTCTATATGATTGACCCGAACCATAAACTTTAGCTACGATTACATTACTATTAATTTTAATACCAGAGACTCTCCCATCATTGGCATAGGTTCTACCACGTTGTAATCGATTATCGCAGTCAACTCCACCAAGGCATTGAAGCCACTTCTTACTCCACCATGTTCTTCCATAAATAGTCATTTTATAAAATCGTATATTTCAATATAAATAAATTGAATATTAATCTTATAGATAATTTTTCTAAATATATCAAACCCACCTTAAACAACTATAGTGTTTCTTCAGAGCAAGCTACCAATTTTAGAACGGTTTAACATCAATTACTACTATAAAACGCCAACAGAAATAAGTTAAAATAAGCATTTGTTTGTTGCTATAGATCAAATTTACTTATGTTGAGCTGCATAAAAGTGCAACCAAGACTATACAAAAAGACTTAAAACTCTCAAAACCTTATGAATTTATATGTAACCAGTGCTCCTAATTTATTTACAATTCATCACTCTCTGTGACCATACAGAATTGGGGTTAAAAGGTTTGCTTGGCAAAATTAATGTTTAGTGGTATACTTAAGAAGTTATATTAATAGGGGTAATATATTGGTTATTCAAACTAATTCTTTAACATCAAGTACTGCAAGTTTGCCAACTGAAGATTCAAGTTGGGTTAATGTAAATCAAGAGGAAGCTGAAGTTAAGGAGCATCACCATTCTGAAGGTTCAGATATTGAAGTAGAAGATTTATTTGTTGTAGTTCCTGAAAGTTTAACTTTTGCTAAAATAATAAATATTCTAAATAATGCCATAGAGTATAATAATTATAAAGAATTAGATACGATTGTACGAAGCATTGAAGATTATGATGGTCAACCTGTTAAATTAGATAATGAAAATCTCAAAAATTTCTGTTTAAATCAACTTAACTTGGACTTAGAAAAGAGAAGCGATCATCGACATATATATTCAAATATACTGTCACAATATAGTTTTGATCAAGTAAAATGCAATTATAGTTATCCAGTAAAAGAGCTGGTACTTTTAGCAATTGCAGCTAATGACAAACTTGCAGAAAAATACCAGGACATACTTTTTGCTGAAGGAAATTTGAGTCTTTTACCTCTACTTATTGGCAGTCAAAAATATATTGCAGCTTTTATAGAGAGATTTCCTGACCTTTATATTGAATTAAAAGATCAAGTTGTACAACTTAACGAGCTCAACAAGATTGGCTTTTTCTCAATTATAGCGCTAAGAAAAGAGCAGAATTTATTGAACTCAGTTCTTGTAGAAGATGTCTTAGGAGATCTTAAAGCAGTATTGCAAGAAGGTAGCCCTGACTCTTTATATGGTGTACTTGAAACAGCATCTCTCGCTAAAAATAAAGACTTTATGAAGATAGTACTGGATTCACTTGAAAGATATATTGATGATCAGGCTAAAAAAGATCTATTAAAAAAGTGTATTGTTACTTTTTTAGAAACTGTAATAAGCCAGGAGCATGTTTCAATTGTTGAGTACTTGTGCAGAGAACGTATTGAAAAGAAAGGTTCAATAATTCAAGAAATCTATAAAGAAGCATTTGCAGATGAGAAAATTATTGAACAAATTAAAAACCAGGTTCTAAAAAATATTGATAGTGCAGGTAATGGACGTAAGGAAAAAAAACAAAAAATTTATGACCTAGTTTTGCAAGCCGCCTCATGTACTGGCAGTACAGATTTTATAATAAAAGTACTAGATTTAATTAAAAATGATTCCAAATTTTCAGGCGATACAGATAGGCAGACCTTCTTGCAAAATAGTCTAGTTACTATTTTAGATAATGTTATACGTGAAAAACATTCCTCAATTATTCAAAATGTGTACACAAATTTTATATTGAAACTCGCTGAAAATTCAGGAGTGGAGTTTTTAACCATCCAACAAAGATATCAAAACGCTTGTCATACTTTTATAAGTGTAGATAATAATGTTGCCGGTCAGTTTAATGAGGAACTTAATGAAGATGATTCAAATCTAGAACAAGATAAATTTGAAATAACTGATATTCAAGAAGAGCAAAGGCCAGGTATTTTAGGACCAAATAAAACTGAAATTGCAGGATTTAGCCAAGAGAAGTTATTAGAAATCATCAATTTTGTTAAGATAGGCTATTATGTTAGTGATTATAACCTTAATAGTCAAAAGTTTTCTGAGTTAGAGGAAAGATCTTATAAAGTTCCAGCTAAACTTAAGGAAGAAGGATATAAAATTGTTCAGTTTTATAACGTGAATGATGGTAAACAATATCGACATGCTGGTTACGTTTTTATAAAAGATAAGGAAATAACTATAGTTTACCGCGGTAGTCGTAATCTCTTTGACTATATTACAGATATTAGAATACCTTTAATTTGTGCACCTGGGCTTTTACCTGAAGGTGGAAAGATCCACTCAGGTTTTTATTCTTTATTTAAGGATTCTTGGGGCAGTGTTTATGAGATACTAAGAGGGTATGCTAATGATCAAAAGTTAGAAATTAAAGATTTTAAAATTAACCTTACAGGTCATAGTATGGGAGGTGCCATTGCCACCATAGCTGCTCTATGTTTAAGTGTAAGAGAGGGTGCAGAAGATTTGCATGTTGCAACTTTTGCTTCTCCAAGGGTTTTTGACCCTTCTGCTGCTAAGGTTTATGAAGAGCGCCTTGGAAAGAAAACTATTAGAGTAGTTAATCAATCAGATTTCATACCTTCATTACCATCTGGTTCTATGGGTTATAAGCACGTGGGTGAACAATTAAGGGCAACTAGTGATTCTTATGCCCATTCATTAGACATATATCGCAATCTTATTATAAATATTGAACCTGACCAATTTAAGTCTGATAATAGTGTATCTATATACTATTATCCTTCTTACCTTGTTACAGCATTCTATAATGTATTCACTGCACCAAGTTACCTCATTCCAAATACCCATTCAAATGGTGATGAGCAGTATTTTAAACAAGTAAAGAACAAACATAAAGATGCTTCACTTTCTGAAATGATGAAATATTCTGGATCTAGTAATGAACAGAAAGTAGTAATTTATGAGGATTCTGAACCTGGTGAAGACGGGTTTATAACCTTTGTGATGCCATCTTTACCTAGACATGAAAGAGGTGAAGGGTTAAAAGTTAACGTTCCTGATATTGCTTTTTTTGTTAACAGTAATTATTATCTCAGTGGAGACACTATTAGTCTGAGGCTATTGAAAACCTTAATTGATAACTATCCAGGAAGCTTGGCACTTATGAAGAAAGAGAAAAAGAGTAATAAACTTAATGGAGGTTCTTCTTCTACCGCAGCTATCTCAACGTTAACAATAGCTGAAGTTTCTTCAACGAATTCATCTTTAGGTGATCATAGCAATAATAATGTACAAATCGCAGTGCAGAGTGATGAGAATCAGCAAATGAATGCTGAAAAAGCTGGTAGCAGTAACACTCCAGGAATTCCTGAACAAATACTTGTACCAAGTAATGAAAAAGAGCTTGTAGCAAGTACAGGTTACGGTATGGGAGATGTCATTACCAAAACAGGAAATGCAGGAGATTTGCGTGTTGCAACTTTGGGTACTCAACAGGTTGTTCCTCATGGTGGTGCTAAAATTCTTAACAAGTTTTATAAAAAGAATGCTACTGGGCTTTCAGTCGAGTTTATTGCTGGTAATATTAGTGAGATAGTACAGAAGTTTCTTAACGCTGGGATATCACAAGTCGTAGTTTCTACCTCCACTGGTAGTTCCGTATCCTTGGGTTTTAATGATATTAGTAAAGCAAGTCAAGGAGGACTTCAAAAAATAGCAAAAGCACTTATGGACTTGTTTACAAGAGGTGAATCTAATAGTAGAACTGTCAATGCTATTACTAATTTTTCTACTGTTAAAACACCAGCCTTAGAACAAGAAAATAATACTCATGGCAACGATCAACAACCAAGTGATTCTGTTTCTAATATTCAAAGTGATGATGTAGAAGTCGGTAGCACTACTATAAATGATCAATCAACCTCTATTATCAGTAGCGATGGTGAGGATAAACAAATTCCTGTTCAACAAGCAATTCCTATAGTTCTCAAGAAATCAGAAGAACTTGCTGCACAAACTGCTCAAGATATATCAGTTGGAGATGATGTAGCAGCTTCCGTTATTAGTAATGATAATCATAGTGATTCAAGTGAAATTCAGTTACAAGCTACTGTTCAACAATTTATTAATAAAGATGGTACTGCACCATCTGTTCAACTAGCTGCACCTAAAAGTTTAGATAAGAATAGTGGTAAAAAAGATACACAACCAAAACTAATACCAACAGGGGTACCTTTAGTAGCTAGTAAAGACTCTAACCAAGTAAATAATGTTCAAGGTAACAGCAAACAACCTAGTTATCCAGACAAAAACAACCCTGCTCCACAAAATGCAAAAAGTAAGTTGCCTGTGATAGCTGCTGCTATGTTAGCAATAACCGGAGTTGCTACAGGGATAGCTATTGCAGTTTACTTGGAAATGCTAATGGTAGGAATAGCAGTTGGAGCTTGTTGTCTAGTTGCAGCTACAATCATATATTACTGTAACAGACCTTCAAATTTAGTTGAACCTCCAGCTAGTTGTAATAGGCCTTCAAGTTTACTTGAGGGTAGTAATGTTAAACCTCCAGCTAGTGCATCCATTGTATAATAAGTTGAAGAATAAATATAGTAGTTTACCATTTAATAATTAATTATCATCATGTTAATTATTGTAAAATAAGAACCAAAGCCTGATTTAAAATGCGTACTCGATAAATACTTCGGCGAAAGTACTCAGGTACTTTGCCTATTCTTTAATTGGTGGAGCAGAAAAGACTCAATTTGAAGTATTAAACAAGTTAAAAGAGCTAGGATTCTGTGTTAATGAGTATAAATTTTTAGCAAACAATGTGGACGAAATGCTGGGGTTTTATAACAGAATCTGTGATAATCGCCATGAATTAGGTTACGATGTCGACGGGGTAGTCTATAAAATTAATAACTTACAGTTGCAAGAACATCTTGAAAATACTAACAAGGCACCACGTGAATCTACAGCACACAAACTTCCTGCAACTCAAGGAAAAACCAAGATAAAGAAGATATCAGTACAAGTAGGCAAAACAGGTCAATTAACTCCAATCGCTGAATTAGTTCCGATAAATATAGGAGGGGTTCTCATTACTAGGGCAAATCTGTATAATAAAGATGAAATTAAGCGCAAAGACATAAGGGAAGGTGATATCGTAGTAGTAGAACGAGCTGGAGATGTTATTTCCCGCATTGTAGAAGTGGATAAAAAGTCTCGTTCTCGGAATACACCAAAGTTTATATTTCCTGATACTTGCCCGGAATGCGGAAGTGCAGTAGATATATTTAAAGATGAAGCTACAGCTAGATGTTCCGGAGAAAACGGTTGCCAAGCACAGCGAATAGGAAAGTTAAAATATTTTGTGGAAGTTCTTGACATTAAAGGTTTTGGCAGTAACCAAGTGGAGTTCCTTTATGACCTTGGTTTGATAAGGAAAATATCTGACATTTTTGCTCTCGAAGAAAAACTCAAAAATTTCAACTTAAGTGAACAAGAGGGATGGGGTGAAAAATCAATATCTAATTTATTGAACTCAATCAACAGCAGAAGAACTGTAACGCTTGAAAAGTTTATAACTTCTTTGGGAATTAGACTTGTAGGACCACACGTAGCAAAAATACTAGCTAATCATTACAAATCTTATGATGGTTGGTATGAAGTTATGGCTCAATTACCTTATGATAGAGAAGCTCCTGATAAATTAATGAGCATAATAGGCATAGGCGAAGAAACTATAACTTCCTTGGAGGAATTTTTCTCTGATGAGGATAATATTGAAATGGTAAATGACCTTGCTGCTCAGTTAAATATTCTGCCTGTGGTTGCTAATACTAGCAATTCCATTTTTAATGGCAAAACAGTAGTTTTTACTGGAAAACTTTCAAAAATGGAAAGAAATGAAGCGCAAGCACTAAAGGAATCTTTAGGCGCAATTGTGAGTTCAAATGTATCGCCTAAAACGGACTTCTTGGTTGTCGGTGAAAAACCTGGTCAAAGTATAAAAAAGCTTTAGAACTAGGTGTTAAAATTTTAACTGAGAAAGAATGGCTTTTTCATCATAAAAGAAACACTTAGACCAGTTCAGAATGGCCTTTATATGTATAACTTCAATTTTGGGGGCATAACTACTTAATTTCATCGCCAGGTTAGTCTCTTACACCAAAAATAAGTGTTTTTAGAGCTCTTTATAGCTCATGAATTCATTTGCAGGGGTTTTTAGGCGCTTTATGAGGGGGTTATAAAAAGATCTACAAAAGGACCTCTAAGGTACGTAGTAGTATTCTAAAGCCATCTATGGGAGACATTTTTTTCATCAACGCATTCAAAACTTAAAAAAATAAACTAAAAATAAAGAAGTTGAATATTTTTTCAGAATTATGTATAATTATTAATGCTTTTTAGGTACCCTTGCTATGGCTCTTTCGAAGTTTCTCGATCCAAAGAATGATGTCGCATTTCGCCGTATCTTTGGTACTGAAAAAAATAAAGGTATCCTTATTCACTTCCTCAATGATATTCTGGGTTTTGCTGGCAAAAATGCAATACAGGATATAGAGTTTTTAAGTACTATTCAAGACCCTGATATCGCCGCTAAAAAGCAAAGTATTGTTGATGTTCTCTGTAGAGATTCTACAGGTGCTCAATACATTTGCGAGATGGTGCGACCTGAAAGTCTTCGGTCATATTGTTTAAAGGGAGAGGAATTCCTTCAGAAAGAAACTGAAAGAGTTCTAAAACTTATTAAACCAGATGTTTTGCCATCTGAGTCTACGCATCAGTGCGAATCGGGTAACCGGTTGGTGCCGAGCGATGCGGACAATGAACCTCCTCTTGAAAAAGAAGATGCGTAATCGTAAGAGGAGCATAAACTACAAGCATCATGTGGTTGGAGGGCTAGGCTAGTGGTATGGTGAACGTAAGTGAAGCTTCGTAAGTATCGTAAAAATTGAAGAGCTAAAGATGCTGATAAGCTCTGACCAAAAGGTAATGTGGATAAGTTACATTTTTCATCTCTAGATGTACGCAAATAATAACTCCACCGGTATAGAGAAGTCACCTAACCCACTGTTGTATGACAGAAGGAACAGGGTAAGCCTGTATTTCCGCCTATATGGCAAGCAAACCGCAAGGAACGCTGATGAAAATGCAGGTAAAGGAAAATGGAGAAAGCGAATGCCATTTTGTAACGAAATGGATAGAATTTGTAACATTAATTCGCGTGAAAACGAGCAGACTTCCATTTGGTCCCTCGTGACAAGAAACTTTGTCAACCACTTAAGGTAGGAAAGCAGATGATTACAAGTAAAACTGTAAGTGCACCTACCAACAGCTCCGAAGCATGGAACCAGTTGCCATGGAAGAAATGCCAAAAGGTTGTTATGAGGCTACAAAGGCGTATTGTTAAGGCTGTTCAAGAAGGAAGATGGAGTAAGGTAAAATCTTTACAACATCTCTTAACACGCTCTTTTAGTGGAAAAGCTTTAGCCATTAAAAGAGTAACTGAAAACCAAGGAAAAACACAGCAGGTGTAGATCGTCAACTATGGTCAACTTACAATGCTAAATTTCAAGGAATAAAGCAGTTAAAACAAAGAGGGTATAAACCTTCTCCGCTAAAACGAATTTATATCAGTAAATCTAATGGCAAAAGAAGACCTCTTGGAATACCCACGATAAAAGATAGAGCCTATTACAAAAGGGTTCGATTTTCTCGGTTGTAATGTACGTAGATACAGCAAGAAATTAATTATTACGCCTTCGAAGGAAAGTGTTAAGAGGTTTCTTAAAAAAGCGCGTGCATTAATAAAAGCAAATATAGGTAGTTCACAAGCTGTAGTAATTAAATCACTCAATCCTCTACTAAGAGGATGGGGAAACTATTACCGTCATGTGTGTGCTAAAAAAGCGTTTAGTAAGATCGACAATGAAATTTGGCATAGTTTATGGAAATGGGCAAAGAAAAGACATCCCCGTAAAGGGTTACGTTGGATAAAGAATCGCTACTTCAAAGTAACGAATCATCGTCAATGGGTCTTTGCTACTTCTGTATGCAAGAACAAACCAAAGGAAATAAGGTTTATGAGCTTACTCAAACTAAGCGATATTCCTATTAGACGTCATATTAAAATCAGGGCGGATGCAAATCCACTTGACTTAAAATGGAAAAAGTATTTTGATAAAAGAGTGAAACGAACAAGAATGTTAGCAAGCTCTTTCTCAAGAGAAGGTTCTCTACTGTTAGTGTCACCACTAAAGATGCTGTTTTCCGAGGAATCATGAAAGACAAGCCGGTTCGAGAAAAGAAGAACTTAGATAAGGGGCTCAAGCGCAGTGCTGGGAAACCTGCATGCTGCGTTTCTAAGGGAGGGAGTAGTAGTAATACTACTTCCTTACCTAACCAGGTCGCTAAAACTAAAGGCTTTGAAAAACGCGCTCAATACTATGCAGCTAAAGCTTATTCAAGACAAGCTGATAAGGGCGATCAATACCATAACCTTAAGGAAATTATCTTCATTGCTATAGCAGATTGTGTACTGTTTCCTAATAAATCTGAGTACAAATCAAAGCATACTATTCGAGATGAAGACACTAATGAACACGATCTAAAAGATTTTTATTTTATATTTATTGAATTGCCAAAATTTCCGAAAACAAAAGAAGATCAGTTAGAAAATATAGTTGAAAAATGGATATACTTCTTTAAATATGCAGATGAGACTAGTGAAGAAGAGCTGGAAAAAATAATAGGTAGTGATGTAATAATTAAAAAGGCCTATGAAGAGCTAAATAGATTCAATTGGTCAGAGAAAGAATTTATTGCCTACGAACAGGAAATAAAACGTATTCTTGATGAACAGGCTGTCCTCGCTCAAAAAATTGATGATGCTACTGAAAAAGGCATAAAAATCGGACATGAAAAAGGCAGAGCGGAAGGTAGGGAAGAGGGCAGAAAAGATAGGGATATTGAAGTCGCAAAAAACCTACTTAAGGCTGGCGTTTCCATTGATACCATCTCCCAAGCGACCGGTCTTCCTAAAGCTGAAATAAAAAAACTTCAGGAAGAAAATACTTTTTAACCATTTTTGTTAAGCTCTTCACAAAAGAGGGATTTCATAGCCCTAAAACATGCTTTATGCCTTTAACTACTGATGTATCGCTTAAGAAGGTATCAGGCTTTTTAGATGGCTCCATTGCAACTACTTTCCTTGAAACACTAGATGTTGGCTGATCTGCAGTCTGCTTTTGTTGTAGAAATACAGTTTCCTTTTTAGCTAAAAACTCTTCTAGATGGCTTTTCACATGAACTAGAAACTCACCAGTTTGTTCAAACTCTGGACAAGCTTCTTTTGCAGATGAGTATAAGGTTTTTGATATTTCAGAGAATTTACCACTTCTTATTTGCCCGGCCACCTTTAAGAATACTTCTACAGGATTAAATTTTAGATTTGTAACTGGTATTCCTGACTCAATAGCAGCACCCTCTAATGCTTGTTCAAATTCTTTTGCAATAGGTAATGCATAAATTTGCGCTTCCTGTTCAGAAATACTCCTTATATCGTTAGAAATATACTTTTGGCCTGTAACTTTTCTTATAAATACATCTAATAAAAGAAGTGTACCATTTGTATCAATACCTTGAGCTGTAATAGCTTTAGAAGGTTGGGAATGCTTCATATCTATAGCTGGCTTAAAAGGAGAAGAGATAAACTGAGGAGGCCAACATTCATGCTCAAGCCCAGAATGGTGCAACACCTTTGCACTTTGCTGCTTCTTATGGTCACTTAGATACAGCCAAGTTTCTTGTGGAAAAAGGGGCTAATATTAATGTTGAAGATAATTATAAAAATACCCCTATGGGTTTAGCTATTGCACAAAACAAGCAAGATATTATAGAATTTTTTAATGTACTATTACCTACTCCTAACTCTAGTCTTGAAGGAGTTTCTACCTGTAGTGGCAATACTAGGTTGCAGAAGTGATTTTTGGGAGCTATTCAAAACCTCATACGCTCAAGGTAAGGAGAAATAGCAGGGAAATAAATATTGAGTTAATAATTTAGAGATTCTTCTTAAGAAATTATTTTCTTGATGATTATGATTTTTTGAATATACACTTTTATGTTGGATTCAAAGAAGACTCAACAATTAGCTGTTCTATATCTTCCACTTTCTCGAGCTTGGTGTTGGGGTTTATGATATTGTACAGCGCAAAGCTCATACACACCAATCCAACTACTCCCACAGCTACTGCTACTGTGACATCGATTTTCAAAACATAAAATACAACACCGCTCACCAATAACGCTGTGCCAACAATACCTGCTACGATTGCCTGTCTTTGCCGTGTTGAGGGTCACAGTGTTGCCAGATCCACTACATGGCTCAGCGAAAGATGGGCTGTCAGCTCTATCAACGGAAGTTGGCTCTACAGTAGTTGAATCATTTTGCACTTCTTCGCTGCTTTCACATATAGGTTGAAGATCTTCACTATTTATATTACATAATTTAGTGTCAGTTTCTGTAGCTTTATCAATTACGTGAGTAGCATCTTTATGCTCTATATTTATTACACTATATTTACATACTTCATGCACTTCCTTACTATTTTCATCTTTAGCTGTAGTAGTTTTGGCTGTTACAACAGTGGGCTTCTGGGTTGCTCTCTTATTAAAAAGTTCTCCGGAGAATTTTAAGATTTCTTCTACAGCCTCACTATTTTTACGTGCTTCAGCATAGGTAAATGGGGTGTAAGTCATTTCCTCGCCATTTGAATGTTTTATCGTTATTCTTTTTTTGACAATCTCTTTCAAGATACCATTTTCCTCAGAGATCTTTAACACTGCTCTAATCATGTCATTGTCTCTACGTGATATAGCATCTGTAAGTATTGTATGAATTTCTTCCCGACCATCTGAATGTTTTGTGGTCATCTCTTCATTCAGAACTTCCTTTAATAGTTTTTGTTTTTTGGCTTCTTCTAAAAGATCTTTTACAGCTTGATTATTTTTATGACTTATAGCATAATGTAGTAGTGATAATGTCTCCTCTCTACCCTGATACTTGTAAGTTATTTTTGCTAAAAGAATCGTGCTTACGTTATAGCTGGATTTTTTAAATATTCCATTTCTGAACCTTCCAGCAATACCTTTCCCTTCCTCTATTTCTCTTGCTAGCTTTTGAATATTCTTTCCATCTTTATTTGTTAACTCATATATATCACATACTAATGTCAGTTTTGACGTTTTCATAATGTTTTTCCCCTATTAAGATTTATTGATTTAGTTGTAGTAGTTGCAGTTGCTCGCTCCATAAATTTGGTGCTCTTTTTCAATCAAAGGTGTCTTGCTGCTTGAAATGTTTTCCTTGTAAAAATTTAGCTTATCTTTTACATTGAAACAGCATTAAGACGATTTGCCTTTTTTTGGATGTAGAAATTTTCTAGGAATTGTCTTCTTGAGTTCTATGGTATTTTGTTTAACATTGAAACAAGAGTCTGTTGTCGTTTAATCTGCACAGATTGAAGATAAATGAATACCTTCAATACCATGATAAGGGGGGCTGGCGGAGTTTGTCAAGTAGGTTTTTTCGTCTCTATTCCCAATAAAAGTTCGTTATTGGTTATGCAGGAAGTCTAATACTGTCGTAAAAGGAAGTTTTCTTGTGCGTGTGAAACTTTTTTTCCAACAAAATGGATCTTCTGAAAAGTTTTCGAGTATATTGTATTTTTAATTTGTAAAATAAGATTTTTCCCTTTTTGCATGTTTCACCTAAAAAGGACACATTTTAGACTTCTTTGTTGAAATAAAACAGAAACAAAAGTGCTGTTTATTGCAGCTTTTGGGTAATTTAATGGTAAAAATTTTAGAGAGAAATTTTACACACAATCGCAGACATTTTTCCTTAAGTTGACGCCATTGAGTGAACGGTTACCTTAATTAGAAGTCTAGCTTTAACTTTAAATGGACTACTCAACCGTGACAGACTTAGCTAAATTTCTTGGACAATCGGCATCTAACCCTTTTTTTGCTGCAGTATAGTAAGCAAGGAATTGCATAGCAACACTATAGATGATAGGAGAGATAAAATTATCAGTGTCTGGAAGTTGCACCACATCTGCGCAAACTCCCCTTAGGAATGGCGCTCCTTGCTTATCACTGAAGGCAATTACTTTGCCTTTTCTTGCAATAATCTCTTGTATATTAGATAGCGTTTTAAAGAATAAACTATCATAAGGGATAATTGCTATAACAAGCACAGTAGAGTCTATTAAAGCAATAGAACCGTGCTTCATTTCTCCCGCTGCAATACCAATTGTATTGATGTATGAAAGCTCTTTTATCTTCAATGCACCTTCCATTGCAACTCCGTATGAACTTCCTCTGCCAATTAAAATAACGTTATTGTGCTCTAATATACTACCTGATATATGTTGTATTTGCATCACATTCAAAACGTGCTCAACATACTCGGGAATAGAATTGATAGCACTGCTTAGCTGTTTTATTCTCTCTCCACCCAGTATACCTTTTATTTTTCCAAGCTCCACGGCAAAGCATGCTAAAGTTGCAAGTTGCGCAGAAAAGGTTTTTGTTGAAGCAACACCAATTTCTGGCCCAGCAAGAGTATGTAACACAATATCTGAGATCTTTTCAATGCTGCTGTTAAATGTGTTAGTTATACTAATGATTGTTTGCTTCTGTGATTTCGCATAACGCAGCGCTTCTATGGTATCTGCAGTTTCGCCAGATTGAGAGATGAATAACCCAATGCTGCCTTCTTCTAGCTTGACGTTGCTATACCTAAATTCTGATGAGATTTCTAGATATACTCGAACTTGAGCGACACTTTCCAGCCAATATTTTGCTATTAGCCCGGCAAAATAAGATGACCCGCATCCAACTATAGTAATGTAACTCCGCTCAGAAAACAATTTTTTGTTGACCTCTTTATATTGCTTGTAAAATTGATTTATTGTTTTGTTTAATGCACGCGGTTGCTCAAAAATCTCTTTTAACATGAAGCTAGGATACCCATTTTTGCTAATTAGAAAATCACTTGGACTACTATTTTCTATACTACGTTTAACTTGTGTACCATTGTTGTATATACTAACTCCACTAGATTTTATCACTGCAATGTCACCATCTTCCAAATACGATATTCTTTCCACAAATGCACTTAAAGCATTAGAGTCAGATGCAGCAAACACTGTGTTACAGTTATAGCCTATTGCTAAAGGCAAATTTCTCTTCGCAACAAATAAGGCATCTGGATATTCTGCAAATAATAAGACCAAGGCAAATGAGCCATGTAAGTTGTTTAAACACTTAAATAGAGAATCAACTGGCGACAATCCTTCATCAAGATATAAGGTTAGCATATTTGGTATGATCTCTGTGTCAGTATCAGTATGGAATAACATTCCCCTTTCTTCTAGACCCTTTTTTAGCAGATTGTAATTCTCAATTATGCCGTTATGAGCAACAACAACATTATTTGTATGAATGGGATGAGCATTTTTAAGGCCTGGAACTCCATGTGTAGCCCAGCGAGTATGTGCTATACCAACTGTACTGTGAGACATCTTGCTTTCATCAACAACTTCATACAATCTTTTAACTTTACCTTCTGATTTTTTGACTTCTATCTCGCCTTCGTTATTTATGATTGCTATACCTGAGGAATCATATCCCCTATATTCCAATTTTTGCAACCCAGTTAGTAAAGTTGGTATTACTGAATCACCGCTACTTACTACACCAAATATTCCGCACACAAATGGATCACCAAATGAACTTTCTTTTAAAGTTATGCAGCATTTTTGCCTTTATCATCTTTTCCCTTTTTACTTTCCTCTGGTGGTTGATTTTTATTCTTTTTATCACTCTTTTCGATTTTGCCTTTTTCAATTGGTTTAGCTGCCACTTTTTGAGTTTCTTTGTTTAAAACTTCAGATATAGCGGACTTTAGGACTTTCACCTCAACTTTTGGTGCTATTTCTATTATAAATTGTGCATTTGCCTCATCAACTTTATTAACTTCACCTATTATCCCGCCAGAAGTAATGACTGTATCACCACGTTTTATTTGATCTATAATTTTTCTATGTTCTTTTAGTTTTTTGTGGTTTGGGCGAATAATAAGAAAATAAAATACCACAAATATTAAAATCAATGGAATAAAACTAGCAAAAGATGCGCCGATACTTGATGCATTGCTAGTTGCATCTGCTGCAAAAACTTCAGAAATGAGCATATTTAATCCTAATTGTTAATGATAAAAACAAACCTATTTAAGTATTAATTACAATACCATGCCATGTCAAGTCTGGTGAAAACGTTTCTAAATACCGGCAATAATATTGCGGATTTTAGATTATGCTAAAACCACTATGGCGGGAGTGATGAGACTTGAACTCACGACCTCATGCGTGACAGGCATGCGCTCTAACCAACTGAGCTACACCCCCCCTAATTTCTTTTTAGCGTTTTCAGGCTTCGACTTTAAAGCTAATAAACATGTTGCCCTTTGTCAATATTTTTTGTTTGCGCTTTGCTGTCTTTTCTATTACTATGTAAATAATTTAATTTCACACATGGCTTGTACAAGTAGTCCCATTAGGGTTATGCCATGGAAGATAAACTATTTGGAGGAATGATATATGACAAATTTGCCTGAAGTCACTGTGCGTGATTTAGCCGAATCTGGTGTACATTTTGGTCACAAAATTAGTCGCTGGAACGCAAAAATGGCTCCATACATATATGGAGTGCATCAAGAAAATCGTATACATATAATTGACTTGCGAAAAACATTACCATTGCTACAGGTGGCCATGAAGGCTTTATATGACGTTGCATCTCAAGGTGGTCGCATTCTATTTGTTGGTACAAAGTTTCAAGCTTTTGATATTATTGCAAGTGAAGCGATTCGTTGTGGTCAATATTATGTGAATCATCGATGGCTTGGTGGTATGCTTACTAATTGGGGCACTGTTTCTTCTTCGATAAAAACCTTGATACAATATGAGAAAATATTAAATGACGAGGATAGCATTTTAACAAAGAAAGAATTGGGGAACATTGAAAAGAAAAAGCAAAAGCTTGATAAGGCGCTTGGTGGTATTAGAGAAATGGGAGCAATTCCTGATATCTTATTCATCATTGATACTAATAAAGAGCATATTGCGGTTAAGGAGGCTAAAAAGTTAGGAATTCCAATAGTTGCAATACTTGATACTAATTCTGATCCAGATGATATTACTTATCTAATACCTGGAAATGATGACTCAAGAAAATCAATAGAGCTCTATTGTAAATTAGCTACCGACTCTATATTAGCTGGAATAGAGTCTAGTCTAGCAAGATCTGGAGTTAAGATTGATAATATAAAAGGTGATGAGTTTATTCAAGAAAAAGAAGATAGTATTGTGCAAACTAAAAGGAAACGTAGTAAAGTTTACAAAGAAGAAGAAAGGGAGGTAGTAACAAATGAAGATGAATCCAGATAATATAAGGGAATTACGTGATAGGACAGGGCTTGGCTTAAGTGACTGTAAAAAAGCATTAGAAGAATGTGATGGTGACATCAAGAAAGCCGTTGATAAGTTGCGTACAATAGGTCTTGCTAAAGCTGACAAAAAATCTGATAGAGTAGCTTCAGATGGGCTCGTTGCTATGTGTTTGACTGAAAATTATGGTGCATTGGTTGAACTCAATTGCGAAACCGATTTTGTTGCAAGGAATGAGAAATTTATAGAGTTAGTTTCAAATTTAGCATCAATTGCTCATCAAGAACGCTGTATCAGCGTTGATGAGTTAAAAAATGCCAAGTATGAAAGCATTGGCACAGTGCAGGAAGCTATTATGAATGGTACGTCAGTTCTTGGTGAAAAGTTAGAGTTGAGCAAGCTTTGTTACCTAGAGACTAAGGATGGAGTTGTTGCTGGTTATGTACACGGTGATGTACGTGGTTTAGGTAAAACTGGCGCTTTAGTTGCATTGCAATCACCCGGTGATAAGGCAAAGTTACAGGAAATTGGAAAACAAATAGCGATGCACATAGTTGCTATGAAGCCTGAAGCTTTGTCTATAGATGATTTAGATCAAATGAAGTTGAAAAATGAACGTTCTATAATTGAAGAGCAAGTAAGGAGCTTAAATAAACCTGAAGAAGTAGCAAAAAAAATAGTAGATGGACGAATGGCTAAGTACTATGAAGAAGTTGTTTTACTAGAACAAAAGTTCATAAAAGATGATAAAATGAAGGTTTCTGATTTTATAAAATCAAGCGAGGTGAGTGCTATTAAATTATCTGATTACAAGTTACTTGTTTTGGGCAGTGCAAACTAAATGGCAAGAAATGTCTTCCTTAGCAGATAAAGTAAAATACTCTAGAGTGTTATTGAAGATCTCTGGTGAAGCTTTGATGGGGTCACAGTCTTTTGGCCATGATATGGGAATAATAAGCCAATTATGCAAAGATATAGCTGATGTTAACAGGCTTGGAGTTCAGGTATGTATTGTTGTTGGTGGTGGTAATATCTTTCGTGGCGCATCTGCGTCTTTAAGTGGCTGTGAAAGAGCAAGCAGTGATTATATTGGAATGCTTGCAACTATAATCAATGCTTTAATTTTACAAAACTTTTTAGAAAAAAATTTAGTAGCTTCTAGGGTATTATCTGCAATACCCATGGCCACTGTATGTGAACCTTACATAAGAAGGAAAGCTATTCGTCATTTAGAAAAAGGTAGAGTGGTAATTTTTGCAGCAGGCACAGGCAACCCATTTTTTACTACAGATACAGCTGCAGCCTTACGTGCTGTTGAAATGAATTGTGATGTTATTCTAAAGGGTACACAAGTAAATGGTGTATACTCCGCTGATCCGAAAAAAAATGAGGATGCTGTAATGTATGATAGGCTTTCTTACACGGATTTATTGACTCGTGATTTAAAAGTTATGGATGCATCAGCAATTTCACTTGCTCGTGAGAATTCTATTCCAATTATAGTTTTTTCTTTGAAGGGAGAAAAAATAGTCAATATTATTAAGGGTCAAGGTACTTATACTATAGTTTCAGATTGTAAACAGTAGGTAATTTATGTTAAATGAAATAAAAGCTAAAACAAAAGAAAGAATGCTAAAAACTATTCAGTCCTTTCATGATGATATTAAAGGCGTACGCACTGGTAGAGCTAGCGCATCGTTGCTTGATGGTATAGTTGTAAATATCTATGGTGGACATCAAAAGTTAAATCAGGTTGCAGGCGTTTCAGTTATAGATAACAAAACCCTATCAATTAAAGTTTGGGATATTAATGTTGTAGGTGAAGTGAAAAATGCTATATTAAATGCCAACTTGAATTTAAATCCTGTTGTTGAGGGCAATACCATACGTATAGCTCTTCCGGATTTAACACAAGAAACCCGTGAAAAATTAGTAAAATTATTGCATCAGTTTTCTGAAAATGCGCGGATTGCCATCAGAAATATACGCAGAGATGTTATGGAAGAAATAGAGAAAATGAAGGGAAATAAGGAGATCTCAGAAGATGATTTTCATGGTGCTAAGAAGGAAATACAAAATATTACTGATGATAATATAAAAAAGATTGATGGTGAATTGTCCATCAAAGAAAAGGATATATTGCATCACTAAGGTAATATGAAAGAAACCTTCAGTAGTGAAAAAGAAAAAATTATATGCAAAGGTGTCATGGAGGTAGTCGACACACAACTGTATGAACGTTGCAATATTGCACAGTATTATACAGTAAATGATGTCATTCCAGTGTCCTCTTTTTTGTCATCCCAGTGCCTTTTTTCCCTGTCATCCCAGTGCGTAACACTGGGATACATCTTATTTTCATCATGGACATTATATGCTCTAAGAATCTGTTATCCATTTCCCTCTTTCCTGTCATCCCAGTGCGTGACACTGGGATACATCTTATTTTCATCATGGACATTATATGCCCCAAGAATCTGTTGTTCATTGCATAATTTGCAAATATTTTTATACTTAGATCCCAGTGTCACGCACTGGGATGACAGGAAAAAGGGCTACTGGGATGACACCTTTCAAGTAGAGATTGCTACTAAATCACTATTTTTGTACAGTGATATGTTAAGCACTCAGATGATATCGGGTGGTTTAGGTGAACTTTAAATGTTGAATCAAGAATCTTTACCGAAACATTTAGCAATTATTATGGATGGTAATGGTAGATGGGCGAACAATCAAGGAAAGGTAAAAATTGATGGTTATAAAAAGGGCAGTGAAGTTGCATACGATATTGCCAAGTATTGTACGGACCTAACCATACCCTACTTAACTTTGTATGCATTCTCTATGGAGAATTGGCTTAGACCCAAAAACGAAACTGACTGTCTATTTGATTTATTTTACTCCGTTTTAACTAATGAAGATAAAGTCAATTTCATTTGCAACTGTAACATTAAGTTGAATTTTATTGGCAATTTAAGTCTGTTATCCAGTAAAATATTGGATCAAATTAAAAAAGTAGAAGAAATGACACATAAGAACGATGGTTTATTACTCACTGTGGCAGTCAGTTACGGAGCAAAGCAAGAAATTACACAAGCTATAAGCAATATTATAAAAGAAAATATTGCTTATGTATCAGAAGAGGAATTTGAAAAATTTCTGTATACTAAAGATCTGCCAAAATTGGATTTATTAATTCGCACTGGCGGCGAAAAAAGATTAAGCAACTTTTTATTATGGCAAGCAGCTTATGCTGAATTGTATTTTTGTGATACTTTATGGCCTGATTTTTCTTGTCAAGATTTGAGTAAAGCATTAGAAGATTATACAAAAAGAGAGAAAAAATATGGTAGATAATAATTTTATAATTAGAATGTTGTCCTCAATAGTAATATTATTCATATTTTCCTTTGCTACATATTTCAGTGATTTATCGTTTTACCTATTGATTTTTTCAATAGCAGTTTTATCTTCTTTTGAATGGTATAATCTAACCCAAGGAAACAAAATTTTATACGTTTTCGCATTATTATTGATTGCACTACCAAGCGCCTCATTAATATATTTATATAACCTACCACAGGGAAAATACGCATTAGTATGGTTCGTCTTAACCATTTGGGGAATTGACATTACTGCCTACCTATTTGGTAAGAATTTTGGTGGAGCTAAAATTTGCCCAATTCTTAGCCCTGGAAAAACTTGGACAGGACTTCTTGGTGCGATTTTAGCTGGAGTAGTGTGCACAATTTTTGGATCAATATTTTTTGGTCTATTTTCAATTTTTTATTCTCCAATCATTGGCCTTGCAATCGCTATTCTAGCGCAACTTGGCGATTTCACTGAGTCGCTTGTTAAAAGAGCTTACGGTGTTAAAGATAGTGGAAGTATGATACCTGGCCATGGAGGAGTGCTCGATCGTATGGATAGTTTCATTTTTACTGCCCCTCTTCTTGCTATTTACATAAGCTAAGTCTGCAGAAGAAACAAAGTGCCATTAGAGGTCATCCCTAGTCAGCTCCCCAACCGCTTCTACAGTACAGTCATGGACAAACGTCTTTTCACAATAAGGGCAGGCTATTTCCTCTTCTTCTCCCATATCTAAATATATTAATGGATGGCCGGAACCCTCATTATTCTCATCACCATGACAACAAACTTTTCTATTATTAACCCTCACTTTTGACATGCTACTCCTTTAGCTTATAACATTTTATATATTGAATATACCCATTCAGAAATAAAAAACAACAAGCACTATTCTCCATTTTTTATCCTATTCAGGTTAATCAATTCGTTTTGAACGCCTTTTGATACAAATTTGCTAACATCTTCTCCTAATCTTGCTATTTCCTTTACAAAACTTGATGAGATAAATTGAGTATCTTCAGAAGCAGGAAGAAATATGGTTTCGATTTCAGGAAGAAGTTTATAATTTACCCAACTCATTTGAAACTCGTAATCAAAATCCGATACTGCTCTTAATCCTCTAATAATAACAGAAGCATTCTGCTCTTTGGCAAACTTCACTAGCAACCCATTAAAAGATATAACATCTGCATCAATTCCTAGCCCTTTGATTTCACTTTCAGCCATGCTTGTGCGTAGCTTTGTGTCAAAGGCAACATGCTTATTAACATTTTCTGCAACTCCTATTATTAATTTATCGACTAGTTTACACGCTCTTTTGATTATGTCAATATGCCCAAAAGTTATAGGGTCAAATGTGCCAGGGTAGATTCCTATTCTGTTATTAATGTTCATCCTTTATTTTTATATAAACTACTTTAAAAACTTTTGATAGACATAATAACATTTTTTATCTAAAAATGAAAGTATACAGTTGGCCTGATAGCTCAGTTGGTAGAGCAAAGGACTGAAAATCCTTGTGTCGCTGGTTCGATTCCTGCTCAGGCCACCTTCTCTTTCTTGGCAAATTTGCCTTTTTGTTATAAAATACTCTATATCGTAATATAAATATTAGAGAGGCAAGTTATGGTGTATAAATATTACAATAAAGTATTTAAGATCTTATTAATTATAGTTCTATTATTAAGCAATATTACTTATGCTGGCGTTAGTGAAAAACCGGCATCTCAACATGTAACCAGAAAAGAAGAACCAGCGTCAACTGCCTTGACGGCAGAAAATACAGTAAATAATGACATAGTTGTTGGTTTGTTGAAAACGGAAGAAGCACATGAGCTTGGGCTATCTCAAAATATCTACGAGATGTTTAATAACTTTGGGGTTAAGACTGTACTGATTGATTATAATAAGATAATTAGCCTTAAAAAAATTCAGACAGAGTCACTTAATCTCGCAAAACAAGATGAAACATTGGCAAAGAAGCTGACATTAGACCGAATAAAAATTGAAGTTGCAAAGTTTATTAAAGAGCACAAAATAAATAGAATATTTATTCCGGATAATTTACACTCAGCACCCACTCCTTGTCGCCAGCTTGTTACTGAAGCAATTGCAAAAATAGTGGATGATAACCCTGCAATTCATTTACTTGGCATATGTGAAGGCATAATGAATGCAAAGGGAATTGAAGTAGTGAGTGTTGTGAGTGATGAAGAGAAGCGAAGATCTCATTTAAAATCAGCATCTAATCCACATAAAGAGGATGCACCTCTCCAGCAGATAAAGATCGTTCCAAACAGTCGTTTAGCGGAATTAGTAGCTAAATTCTTAATACCTAATGAAAATGGCTGGTTTTCAACATATTTTCCAGATGCTCATTCAGGGGCAGTAAGTAATACACCAGAAAATAGAAGAAAATTGGAGTTACTTGGATATAAAGTTGCAGCATTTTCCAGTGATGGGGTAATAGAGGCTATTGAAGATAAGCACGGTAATATTTACTTTCAATGTCATCCAGAAGCTCTTGTTGTAAAATCAGATAAAAACCTCTATTTATCAAATCACAAGGAACGTCAAGTGTCTACACTAGTTGCTATAGCGATTATAAATGATTTTCTTTATCGTGCTTAATGGCTATAGCTTTAGATTTACCAACGATTTGATAAACGACAAATTCGTCATCCCGCTGCTTGTTAGCGGGATCTAGAGATACCGCGGCGGTATGACTTGCATTAGCTATAAAATAGTAGTTTATATAAATCCCATAGCATGCCGAATGAAGCTTTTTTTGAGAAAATTTGAATTTTCAACTGCAATCAAGCCAAGATTTCTTAGTGCTTTAGCGCAGAATATTCTGTTGGAGAACATCCTATTTAATCCATCAGTTGCAAGCGCCATTGTAAAATTATCAAAGTATCTGTTACGTGAAATTTTCTTTAATAAATAACTACTGCCAACATCAATACCAGATGCTTTTGCAGCAACTATGTGCTTTATAACACTTTCTACATCTCTAATTCCAAGATTAAGCCCTTGACCTGCAACTGGATGAATTGAATGTGCTGCATCGCCGATAAGCAAAACTCTACCCTTATATAACTTTTTTGCGAAAACAAAACTTAAAGGATAAAGTTTTCTTTCACCCTCTAATTTTATCTCTCCTAAATAAGAACCAAATCTTTTTTTGAGCTCTATAATAAATTCTTCTTCAGACAGATCCATTAGCATTTTTGAAATTCCAGATTTTTCTGTCCAAACTATCGAAGAAGTATAGCCACCCTTCATCGGTAGAATTGCAGATGGACCGCCAGGAAAAAAACGCTCTACAGCTAAGTTTTGGTGATGCAGTTCATGCTTTACATTAAATACTATGCTACTTTGTTTATAATCAAATTTCACTGTCGGTATAGAAAATAACTCTGGTAGTTTAGAGTTTTTGCCTTCAGCGCAGATAAGTAGCGATGATATTAATTCCTGGTTATTATCAAGAATAACTTCCACATATCCTGAATCACAAGCAATTGTTTTATAGGAATGTGGAGAGTATATATTTAGTTTATTCAGAAAATTATTGTTGATTGCATTCCATATAGTAGCATTGTTAATAACATAACCCATTGGTTCTTCACCAACCATTTTATGATTGTAATGCACAGTAACCGCATCTAATATGCATATATCAAGTATTGGCTCAGCTTCGCTTTCTATAAACTGCCAAATCCCTAATTTTTCCAATATTTTTTTCGAGCCTTGAGAAATAGCAAATGCTCGGTTGTCATCTACTACACGTGGTAGACTATTTTTTTCAATCACAGCTACAGACACAGAGTCACAACTGAGGCCAATTGCAGTAATAAGACCAAGTAACCCACCACCTGAAATGATTACATCATAATTCATTTTATTCACGCTAATTGTAAAATTATATTTTATCTATTTTGAAAATAGTTTAAACAAACTTTGTATACTATGAGTAAAAGACTTTAAGGTTTTCCTATATACAAATTAAGTCTCTTAGAACCTGTCTTGAAAATGGCTAAGCATAGAAGTAATCATATTAGATTTCTTGCATAACCCAAACTAAGTAGAAAAAAGGCAACTCCCCTGTCATCCCAGTAGCCCTCTTCTTGTCATCCCAGTAGCCCTTTCTTGTCATCCCAGTAGCCCTTTCTTGTTAGATTTCTTGCATAACCCAAACTAAGTAGAAAAAAGGCAACTCCCCTGTCATCCCAGTAGCCCTCTTCTTGTCATCCCAGTAGCCCTTTCTTGTCATCCCAGTAGCCCTTTCTTGTCATCCCAGTAGCCCTTTCTTGTCATCCCAGTGCGTGACACTGGGATCTCATTTTACTTTATAATGATGTCATGGAAGTAGCTGACACTGGAATTCAGAAAAAAGGATGATGTCATTCCAGTCTGGAATCCAGCCTTTCCATAATCATCAAAACGTTGTATTTTAACATAAAACAGCTATTTTTATACTTAATAAAATTCCTGGATCCCAGACTGGGATGACACCCTTCTGGTAGACAATGTTCGTACAGTTGTGGATTCATTCGCGGTATAAATTCCGCTAACTAGTAGCGGAATGACGGTTTTTCAAATTATAGGTAAACCTAATCCACTTTAGCTATAACATCTTTAGCAATGTCTTCATAAATCTCTGCCAAATCTTCACTTAGCATTAAAGGATTTCCACAATCAGAAGCATGACATATTTGTGGATCCAGAGGAATCCTGCCTAATAGTTTGATGCCCAGCTCCTCAGATATTCTTTTTGCGCCGTCTTTTCCAAATATGTATATTTCTGAGTCATTTTGAATGAAATAACTCATATTTTCCACAATGCCAATAATCGGTATACTGAGCTTTTTAAGCATATCATAAATTTTGCGAGCATCGATTAAAGAGAGCTCCTGTGGAGTTGAAACTATTATCGCCCCGGTTAAGTTAAAATTTTCCATAAGACTTAAATGCACATCGCCAGTTCCAGGTGGTGTATCAACTATCAAATACTCTATATCGGACCACTTTGTTCCCATGAGCAGATTATAAAGTGCTTTTGTGATCATAGGTCCGCGCCATATTGCTGCACGATCCTTGTCAACAAAATAGCCGATTGAAATAGTATGCAGTCCATACCTTTCTATAGGTATTGCTTTTCCACCCTGTATTTCTGGCTTTAATTTTTCAGTGCTAAGCATTTTAGGAATTGAAGGACCATATATATCTGCATCAACCAGCGCAACTTTATGTTTCAACTTTGCTAATGAGAGAGCAAGATTTAGCGCAACTGTGGACTTGCCCACACCGCCTTTACCAGAGGCCACAACGATTATATTTTTCACTCCTTCGATATGTAATTTAGCTTTTTGTTGCCCAGTTTGTTTTTGACAAGTAGCAACCACGATCACTTTTGTCACCCCCGGTATAGCTTTAACAGCTTGCTCACAATTTCTTCTTAATTCTTCGTTTGCTTGCGTGTTACCGGCAACTTCAAGCGCAAAACCAATGTCCCCGCCTTTAATAATGATTGAGGATATTATGCCAAGAGCGATCACATCTTTACCGCTTTTTTGCTCTATGACTTTTTTTAAGTTCTCTCTTACAATTTCTTCGTTGATCATTAGACCTCTTACATAGCAGATCCCAGTGCGGAACATTTGTTTCGGAAACAGTATGTTAAATGTTATAGCAGGTTTTGCCTAGAACACAAGCCAAGTACTGGTTCACTTTATGACAGTATCATGAAAGTAGCCTCTTTCTTGTCATCCAAGTAGCCCCTTCTCCTGTCATCCAAGTAGCTTGACACTGGTTTACTTTATGATGATGTCATGAAAGTAGCTGACACTGGTTCTTTTTTTCTAGATCCCAGTGTCACGCACTGGGATGACAAAAAAAGGAGCACTGGAATGACAGCAGTCCCACGTCATACCGCGATTCATTCGCGGTATCTCTTAACATAGATCCCGCTAACAAGTAGCGGGATGACGAACGAATATACCGCCACGAACCGTCATACCGCGATTCATTCGCGGTATCTCTTAACATAGATCCCGCTAACACGTAGTGGGATGACGGTTGTCGGTGAACCTAAGTTACTTTAGCTACAAACATTAAGAAATTTACCAAATAAAAAAAAGGCAAAAGAAGCCCCGTGGTTATTATCCGCTTTAAAATATTGGCGTTTTTTATGTTTTAAACGCTTGACAAGCGAGATAGTACGCTGCTACGAAAATTACCTGCAAAAAGAAACCTCTACTCCTTATTCTTTGCCCTTCCTGCACGCTTACGTTCATTTGGATCAAGGAATTTCTTGCGTAAACGTATAGATTTTGGAGTTACTTCCACCAATTCATCATCATCTATATACGCTATCATATCCTCCAGTGTCATTATCTTTGGAGGAGTGAGTTTTATGGCTTCATCACTACCTGAAGCTCTTACGTTTGTTAATTGCTTACCTTTTAGCACGTTTATCTCCAAATCATTGTCACGGCTATGCTGGCCGACAATCATGCCACAATATACCTTATCCTGTGGCTTGATAAACATAATTCCCCTGTCTTGCAAATTGAAAATTGCATACGCCACAGCCTCACCCTTATCTGTAGAAATTAAAACTCCATTGCGCCTTCCAGAAATTGGACCTTTATGTGGAGCATAACTATGAAATAAACGGTTAATTATGCCTGTGCCCCGAGAATCAGTTAAAAACTCTCCTTGATAACCAATTAATCCTCTTGATGGCACTAAAAACGTTAATCTTGTCCTACCATTACCAGAAGGTCTCATGTCAGTCACTTCACCTTTTCGGAAGCTGAGTTTTTCCATGATGATTCCACTATATTCATCATCTACATCAATTACTACTTCCTCTATAGGTTCAAGTTTTTTGCCATCTTCTTCCTTAAATAGCACGCGAGGGCGTGATACTGAAAGCTCAAAACCTTCTCTCCTCATATTTTCAATTAACACTCCAAGCTGTAGCTCACCACGTCCACCTACTTCAAACGCTTCACCACTTGATGCCAAAGTTACGGTAATTGCAACATTTGTTTCTGCTTCTGCATATAAACGATCCTTTATAACGGTTGAGGTAAGCTTTGTTCCCTCTTGTCCGGCAAAAGGTGAATCATTAACACTCAGAGTAATCGCCATCGTCGGCGGATCAACTGGAGTTGAGCTTACTGCAGTTGTAACCTCTGGTACTGCTATAGTGTCAGAAATTGAAGCTTTCTCAAGTCCTGCAATTGCAATTATGTCTCCCGCCACAGCTTGTTCTACTGGAATACGTTTCAAGCCAGAAAATGAGAGCAACTTAGTTAATCTCCCTCGTTCAATTACTTTACCGTCCAGATCAAGTACCTTAAGATCTGAATTGACTTTTGCAACGCCCTGATAAACCTTTCCTGTCAATATTCTGCCAAGAAACTTATCAGACTCAAGTAGAGTGACCAACATAGCAAAAGGGGCATTTTGATCATAAACAGAAGGTTTTATATAATCTATAACCGTTGAAAATAATGGGCTTAAATCTTTTCTTTCATCAGAAAGCTCCTTAGCACACCAACCATTTCTACCTGAAGCATACAACACTGGAAAATCTAGCTGCTCGTTGGTTGCATCAAGGTTAAAAAATAACTCATATATTTCATTTAATACTTCATCAATTCTGCTGTCTGGTCGGTCGACCTTATTGATTATCACAATTGGCTTCAAATTTGCTTTTAGTGCTTTTGACAACACAAATTTAGTTTGTGGCATGGGACCTTCCGCAGCGTCAACCAGCAGCAACACACCATCTGCCATGCACAATACCCTTTCTACTTCTCCACCAAAGTCTGCGTGCCCTGGCGTATCAATAATATTGATTTTTTCATCACCCCACATTATTGATGTGCATTTTGCAAGTATTGTAATTCTGCGCTCACGTTCTTGGTCGCCACTATCCATAACTCGCTCTTGAACTTCTTGATTCTCACGGAACGTGCCACTTTGTTTTAACATGTTATCAAGCAAAGTAGTTTTACCGTGGTCAACGTGTGCGATTATTGCTATATTACGGATCGATTTAAATTCGTTCATTTTCTATCATTTCAAAATTAATTTAGTAATAAGTATACATAAAATACACTTGGAGTAAATAACTAAAGCTGTGTATAAGTGCTGTGTTTCCAAGATATTATAGGATTACTTTGTTAAATATTCTCTACTCCCAGGTTTTGTTATGGGTAGTTGTTTTAATTCACTTGGAAGTTCTTCCTCGCTGTAGTTTTGGATGTTCAGTTCAATCAAAGATATGACAGGAAAAGGCAGTTTCGTTTCACTATTCCTCTTTATTAGAGAAGCTTCAGCAATGACTTTACCTCCCTCCCCTTCTGCACATTTCACTGCTTCAAGTGAAGATTTGCCTGTGGTTATCACATCCTCGATAAGTAATATTTTCTCACCCTTTTTGATCTTAAATCCACGGCGTAATTCAAACTTGCCATTAACGCGCTCGCAAAACATTGTCTTTATTCCAAGCTGCCTGCCAATCTCATAACCTACAACTATTCCGCCAATTGCAGGAGATAATATTAAATCTATGGAGCTATTTAATTCTTTTTTTATTTTATCTGCCAGTAATGCGCAAACTTTCATGGCTCTGCTTGGATTTTCAAAAATTTTAGCGCATTGTATATATGTATTGCTATGCAATCCAGAAGATAAAACAAAATGCCCATGCAAAATTGCTTCTGCTTCTTTAAATTCTTTTATTATTAGGTTGTTTTCGTCTAATATCATTTTTTAAGTTTCACTATTACATTCTTTATTAATTATCTGAGTGATACAAATATCAGACCACACGTTTATTGCAGTTTCAAACATATCGATGATTGTATAAATAGGCAAAATCAGTCCCATAATATGCAGAGGAACATTCATCGACATGAGATAACTGGTTGCCATAAAATAGCACCCCATCGGCACTCCAGCGTTACCAATTGCTGCACTAGTTGCTAAAAAAATCCATATAAACATTTCGCTTAAGGAAAATGCGCATCCATTCATCTCTGCAACAAACATTACAGTGATTAGTATAAATGCAGCACATGCATTCATATTAATTGTTGTGCATATTGGTAAAATAAAGGACGACAATTTCTTTGGCACCTTTAGCTTATTTTGCACACAGTCTATAGTTGTTGGCAATGTTGCACTGGATGATTTAGAAAAAAACGCAAGTGTGAGTGCCGGCATAACCCCTTTCAGCGTTTGAATTGGTGATATGCCTTTATACCACATAAGTAGCGGTAAAATCAGAAATGCCTGCACAAAATTTGCAGACATTATGCAAACAAAATACCATAAAAGACTGTAGAACTCGCTACCACCTTTTAATTCGTGCAAAAAACATGTAATAAAAGACCACACAGCAAGTGGAACAAGCTTTAGTAACCCCTGAGCAATTTTAAGTAACGTATCGAAAAGTGCAGAGAATATTTGATGTAATATGTCCTGCTTTTCTTTTGAAAGTGAAACAATAGCTCCACCCATCAAAAAAGCGATCAATATGCTACCAATAACGTTATTTTCAAGAAAAACTTGCACAAAATTCGAAGGAATGAGTGATTTTAAGTATGAAAAGTAACTGTAATTGTTATTATCCAAACTTCCTATCGTGTTACATATGAAATTTTTTTTCACTGGGTCTATTAGCAGGTAAAACAATAATGCAACAAACGCAGCTATAATAGTTGTAAGCAGCGTATAAAATAGTGTTTTCTTAACTAAGGTTTTAATTTCGATTGAGTCTTTAAGTCCTGAAATTGTGGAAACTATTGATAGAAAAACTAAAGGTAAACTTATTAATTTCAACAAACTAACAAATATGTCACTAAACAGCTTTGCTATTTCAAATATAATCTCACTGTTTAAATAGTAAGCAACTATTGCAAACAGTATAGAAAAGAGTATTGCAAACTTGTGCATTGAAAATAAAACTTCAAAGTAACATTATACAACAATTTTGCTGTTTTGGAATCAGATTGATAGACAAAATAACTTTACAAATTAGGAAAAGATAAGAGGATGCGTTTATTCGGAGACAGTAGACTTCTTGCATAACCCAAACTAAGTAGAAAAAGGTATCATCCGAGTAGTTGACACTGGTTCCTTTATGACGGCAGTGCCCAGATACTGGAATCCAGCCTTTCTGCAATCTCATCGAAAACGTTTTTCTATGCTAGTTTGCTTGTGAGCAAGCAAACTTTCCTGGATCCCAATGTCTGGGCACTGGGATGACACCCTACTTAACCGTCATACCGCGATTCATTCGCGGTATCTCTTAACATAGATCCCGCTAACAAGCAGCGGGATGACGATTGTCGTTTAGCCATAAATATTAAGAAATTTACCGAATAAAAAAAAAGGCAAAAGAGGCCCCATGGTTAACTAGTTATTTATATGTACTTCAAAATATTGGCGTTTTTTTTCTAAACGCTTAATAACCGCGATTCAGCCGCTTTTAAATGCGACTAACCTAAATTACAAACATTAAGAAATTTACTAAGTGGAAAAAAAGGCAAAGAAACCCTAAGGTAGCTAGTATTCAAATTCTCCCTTGTCTATTTGACGTCTTTTGCTGTCTTAAACGCTTTATAAGCGCGTTTCGGCTTGTATAGGTAGAAACCTAAAAGTTTTATAAAAACATGAGGTGCACATAGTGCAAAAAATTAAGCATGACTTACGCCAAATACATTAAGTTTTTTTGTTATTAATCCACTGCAGAGATTGCGAAGGTAAATAATTAGCTTCAGTTTCATGATAAGGGAGCTGGCGGAGTTTGTCAAGGAAGTTTTTCGTTTCTATTCCCAATAAAAGTTTATTATATGGTTATGCAAGAAGTCTAGTGGAATTGGCTAATATTTCTTAATTTAAATTCAGGTGCACTTAGCCCATTCTGGTGATAACAAATTGGAACAGATAAGGTATGATAACTAACTTTTCTGTGAGTATATAGTTTTGCCAGACACAACAGTACGTACCACGTGCCCTTTTACTTTGCGCCCATCGAAAGGGGAATTCTTTGATTTACTAGCAAAGTTGTCAGTTTTAATTTCCCATTCATGATTGAGGTCAACTAAAATTAAGTCTGCAGCAAGGTTTTTTTGTATACGACCACGTGATACGTGTATTATATCTGCAGGCTTATATGTCAATTTTGCAAGCACATCAAGTAGACCCATTTGCCCACTGTGGTAAAGTTCAAGTGAAAGGGGCAGCATTGTTTCAAGGCCAACAATACCAAATGCAGCATTTTCAAGTGGAAGATCTTTAGAATTACGATCATGCGGAGCGTGATCGGTTGCAATGCAATCAATCACACCTGTCTTTAAACCTTCAACCATAGCTAAACGATCTTCTTCAGTGCGAAGCGGCGGGTTCATTTTTGCAATTGCTCCATGTTGTTTTACTATATTTTCAGTCAAAGTGAAGTGATGAGGGGTTACTTCACATGTAACATTTAATCCCAAATCTTTCGCACGTTTAATAGCATCAAGTGAATCTTTTGAAGAGACATGTAGAATATGGTAGTGCACATTTTCCATATCTTTCATGAGCAGTATATCACGATTTACCATAACCGATTCTGACGCACTCAAGATTCCCTTTACTCCCAATTCTTCAGAAATTTTACCTTCGTTGATTGCACCACCTGCTGATAAATTTAAATCTTCTGCATGTTGAGCAATAGGAACACCCAGCATACTTGAATAAAGCAGCGCCTGTCTCATAATCATTGGGTTCATAACTGGCATGCCATCATCAGTGAACCCAACCGCACCTGCTTCCTTTAAAAGTGCCATTTCAGTCAACTTTTCTTCCGAAGTGGTAATTTTAGCGTAAAATTCAACGTTTACATGTGAAGTTTCAAGTGCTCTATATTTCAAATATTTAGCCAAAACAACGCTATCAATTGCTGGAACAGTGTTCGGCTGACAAACTACAGTTGTAACGCCTCCCGCAGCTGCAGATTTGCTGCCTGTATATATAGTTTCTTTATGTTCTTGGCCTGGTTCACGAAAATGTACGTGAATGTCAATAAGGCCTGGCATTAGAACAAGCCCTTTACAGTCTATTGTTTCATCGACCCCACTTGTTGAAAATAATGATTCACCAAAGTCAACAATTTTATCCCCTTCAGTCAATAATGAACCTTTTATATCAAGCTTAGTTTCGGGATCGATAACACGAGCATTAATATATGCAATTTTATAGCCTTCCTTTTGCCCTGTTTGCAGCAAATTCCAAGTTTGAGTCATTATATTTGAGTATCGATTATAAAATAAATCTAAAGTTTTTTTAACAAAATACAACCAAATAAAAACGCAGACTAAAGTTGCGAGAGCTGTCTTGAATTAAAATTGTCCCAAAAATTTGGCTCTTATAACCGAGTTACTTCAGTTTTAACGTTAATATGAAAAACTCTTAGCTCTGTTGAAGGATTTTCCAGTTGAATATCTAGCTCATTCTGTATGTTCGATAAACAAATCAAAGCTGAGTCAAAATTTTCATCACACTGCTTCGCTTCATGCATACCATCGATTATTTCCTCTAATTCTTCCACATCATCCATTTCTTGCGGCGCACTTTTTAATATCGCTTTTATTTGGTTTAAATTTTGACGAATTTTCTCCTGATATCCAGCAATTCTCTCTTGATATATATCAATTATTTTTTGACATGCGTTGCCTCTAAATGGATGTTCTTTTTTCTCTTTTATGTAAGAACTTTGAAAGTCTTTACAGTTAAGGATTGCTTCTCTATGTTTTTTTATGTCATTAATTGCACTGACTATCGACTTATCTATTTTCTTCAAATTTTCTTCCCGTCCTTCTCTTTTAATTATACTTTTGGATTCATTTTTCATTTGGTTCATTTTGTCATACAGGTTTCTGCATTCTTTGTAAGATACCATTGGTTGTAATATTCCTTCTTCTACACCTTTATTGTAAAAATTCTTCAACTCATTACTTGATAGTATTGTTATAGCATCTTCCCTTTTGCCTTGTGATTTAGGATACTTTTTATTCAATGAACTAACATGATTTAACAAGAAATCTTTAACTAGCTCTTCCTTTTTAACTTCAGCTAATTTTTCTAGTGTTTCTATATATTTCAGAACTTCCGCAAAGAGCTGTCCACCAGATGGAGCAAATCCTTGAAGTGGTTTACTCTGAGCTTTATAAAAATCGGTTTGTAAAAAATCTTCAGCTTGTTTTTTTATTACTGAAAGTTCATTGAAGGCTTTTTCTGGATTGATTTTTCTCAAAATACCAACAGTTTTTCTAATCGCTTTTTCTCTCTTTTTATTATCTTGCTTTTCATTTAATATCAGATGTTCAGTTTTGGTAAAAGCATTACCTTGATCACTCTTTGCAATGTTACAAACGATGTTTTTTACAACTTTTTCAGTTGCTGCATAATCTATTTCTTTTGCAAAGCAGTCAACAAATGATTGCCAAACTTTTTTATTAACAAGCTTACTTGTCTTATTTTCAAAATCTTCTCTACTTTTGAATCCTAAAATAGTATAGAGATTTTTTTCAACTATTGGTTCGGCATGTTGTTTTGCCACTTTACCTTTTATATTGAATGGAAATTTACTAATCTTAGTTGTACCCACAATGTTACCTCAATATTAACGCTATCTATAAAAGTATAAAGATTTAATATTTAATTTTTAATTAATACTAGCACAGCTAACTACGGGGGCATTATGCTAGCATCAATAGCAAGCGTCAATTAACACTTTAACTTCTAACTTGTCATCAGTAATATTGTTTATATAAAAACTATAATTTTTTATGCCTGAACTTGGGAATATATTGCTACTCATAGCCTGCTTATTGTCTTTGACATATTTGTTTTTACCGCTTAGTTCTTGTCGGTTTATTACCACTGCCATATTTTTTTGTGTATCAACATCAATGGCTATTTTGATCTACTGCCACATTACAAATGATTTCTCACTCGAAAACGTATATTACCACTCACACACAACAAAACCTTTGATCTATAAGATTTGTGGAGTTTGGGGAAATAAAGAAGGGTCTATGTTGCTTTGGACATTAGTGCTTACCTTTTACCTATTTCTGATGGGTATTTTTACTGATAACGACAGTAAATTGAAGAAAGTATCCTTGATCACCCAAGGCTTGATTTGCTTTTGTTTTTTACTGTTCACTTTACTTGAATCCAGCCCCTTCACTAAAATGCCAAGCGTTGAAAAAGATGGATTGGGTTTTAATCCGATATTGCAAGATATAGGCCTTGCTATTCATCCACCGATATTATATTTGGGGTACCTTGGATTTAGCGTTCCTTTTTCGCTCTCTATAGCTGGATTAATTGCAAATACTGAAGGAAATGTTTGGGCTAAAATTGTCAGGCCTTGGGTACTTATTTCTTGGTCGCTGCTCACTTTGGGCATCAGCTTGGGTAGCTGGTGGGCATATCGCGAACTTGGGTGGGGTGGATTTTGGTTTTGGGATCCAGTGGAAAACGTTTCTTTGATACCGTGGCTAATTGCAGTGGCGCTGACACATTTGTTGCTCGTTGTACGAAATTTCAATACTTTAAGGAATTTCGCTATTTTACTTACGCTTACAACTTTTATATTGAGTGTAACTGGAACATTTCTAGTCCGCTCAGGAATACTCACCTCAGTGCACACGTTTGCAGATGACTCAAGGTATGGACTGTATATATTAGCTCTACTTGGTGTAATTACAGTCAGTAGCTTAGTAATATTTGTAGTGTTTACGAGAAAAAATCGCACATCTTTCCAGTGCTCGACATTGGAATCCAGAAAGAAATCTGCTACTCAAGTGACAGAGGGTAGAAGATTCTTTTCACGCCTTACGATGATGCTGATGAACAATTTATTATTTATTACTGCCTTTTTCATCGTGTTCGTTGGCACTTTATACCCTACAGTGCTTGAGTATTTAACCGGTGAATTAATTTCAGTTGGAGCACCATATTACAATTCTTTATTTAATCCTATTGCACTGGCTATTCTAGTGCTCACCATGATCGGGCAATACTGCCGTTGGCAGGGAAATAGTCTATTGCCAATATTTCGTGAATACAGATTTTCATTCTGTAGTGCTGCAGCTATTTTGCCGTTTATCTTTCACATGGAGCTAATAATTGTGCTATCAATTACTATCTCCATAGCATTATTAATCTTTGTTTTAGAAGCATATAGTAAAAGAATTTGTTTATTTAAGGTAGCATTTGGTGAATCAATTTTATTAGCAAGAAAAGTTTCTAAATCCTACTATGCAATGATGGCAGCTCATGCTGGAGTGGCAATTTTAGTGCTTGGTATAGCTTATTCAGTTGGTTGGCAGGAGAAAAAAGAAAATTACTTAAAAATAGGGGATAGCATAACAGTCAATAAATTTAAAGTTACTTTACGAAATATTGAGCTAATAAAAGAAAAAAATTTCCATGCAGTGAGAGGTACAATGGATATCAGGAATTTGCTGAATAATAAGATATTGGGTGAGATAACCCCTGAATATAGATTTTACCTTGTGGAAGGTCAGAAAAATGTTGAAAGCAGTATCTACCACAATTTGCTTTCTGATATTTATGTTGTAATCGGTGAGATTGATAAGAGTAAGAGCAAAATCGCAGCTAAAGTGCACTATAAACCTGGAATGTCTATAATCTGGCTTGGATCCTTCCTCATCGCTTTTGGTTCGCTCCTTGCTGCTTTTCCTTTATTGAGAAGATTTTAATAGGACTCCTTTATACTATAACGAAAAAACTTCCTTGACAAACTCCGCCAGCGCCCTTATCATGGTATTGAAGGTATTCAGTTATCTTCATCTGTGCAGATTAAACAGCAAGAAAACAACGTAGTTGGCGTCTTATTTTTAATTTTTTGCACTATGTGCACCTTATGTCTTCACAATATTTCTAGGTTTTTACCTACACAAGCTGAAACGCGCTTATAAGTCGTTTAAGACAGTATAGTACGCCAATTTGCAGGATTAGAGAGTGACAACTAGCTAACGCGGGGTTTCTTTTGCCTTTTTTTCTGCTTAGTGAATTTCTTAAACATTTATAGCTTAAGTTAGTTGCACTTAAAAGCAGCTAAATTGCAGTGTTTAAGACTTAAAAAACGCCAAATACTGAAAATAGACAATGACTAGGGCTTCTTTTGCCTTTTTTTTGTTTGGTAAATTCCTTAATATTTATAGCTAAACGACAACCGTCATCCCGCTGCTTGTTAGCGGGATCTAGAGATACCGCGGCGGTATGACGGTTCGTGGCGGTATGACGGTTCGCGGTGGCATCTCGTCATCCCGCTACGTGTTAGCGGCTAAGAGATACCGCGAATGAATCGCGGTATGACGGTTCGTGGCGGTATGACGGTTCGCGGTGGCATCTCGTCATCCCGCTGCTTGTTAGCGGCTAAGAGATACCGCGAATGAATCGCGGTATGACGGTTCGTGGCGGTATGACGGTTCGCGGCGGTATAGTAATTCGTCATCCCGCTACTTGTTAGCGGGATCTATCCGCGGCGGTATGACGTAGGACCGCTGTCATTCCAGTCTGGAATCTAGTTCTTATTGTACATTTACTTAGTGTAGAGTTAAGTTTCCTGGATCCAAGTAGTCTGGGCACTGGGACGACACCCTTTTGGATGGAAACCTCAGCTACTTTCATGACACCATTCTTTCTTCTGGATCCCAGTGTCAAGCACTGGGATGACATCATAGGGGTACTAGCCTGACAACCGTCATCCCGCTGCTTGTTAGCGGGATCTAGAGATACCGCAGCGGTATGACGTAGGACTGCTGTGATACCATTATAGAGTGAATCAGTGTCAGCTACTCGGATGACAGAGAAGTCCAATCACAGAATAAACTAGTGAATTTTTTGAAAAGTATATAAAATTCAAGTGATTATTTTAAGTAAATAGCATGGCACTTAGACTCATTCCAGATAACCTCAATATCAAGTTTAGTAAATATAGGGATTTGACTGCACTCGTTAGCATTATTTTTATCATCTTTTCAATGCTCACTGTTGTGCTGCGTGGAGTGAACTTAGGCATAGACTTTGCAGGCGGAATTTTGATAGAGATAAAATCTTCAGATGAGAATCACTCTATTCTCGATGCATTAAAAGAAAATGGTTTTACAGTGCAGAGTTCAAAAGCGGGTGATAATTTAGTCATGCGTTTTAAAGATGAAGGAGATGAAGATAAAATCAAAAAGATAAAAAGCATACTAGAAGAAAAGCTAGGTAGCTCAATAAGCTATCGTAAAATAGACTATGTTGGCCCACAAATAAGCTCAACACAAATATTTGAAGGAATGTTATCCATGTTGATCGCAATTGTTGGAATATTTTTTTACGTTTGGTTTAGATTTAATTGGCAATGTGGATTCAGTGGAATAACAGCACTGATTCATGACGTGATTTTAACTGTTGGTTTTATTAGCCTAACTGGCATTGAGTTTAATATTTCATCAGTTGCAGCTCTCCTCACTGTTATTGGTTATTCAATCAATAACTCAGTAATTATATACGATCGGATTCGAGAGTATTGCAAGAGTGGTAAAAGTGGGCGGATGAGTGAGATAGTAGATGCAAGTATCAACGCTACATTATTTCGCACTATATTAACCTCGGGTACAACCCTTCTTGCTGCTCTTCCTTTGACATTAATCTGCACAGATGCAGTGAGAGACTTCAGCTTGATCATTTTTTTTGGTATTTTGATTGGCACTTGTTCTGCAATATTTATTTCTGCTCCTATATTAACCTACAGAGCTTTGATAAGTAGATTGTAGAAGTGTTTAGTCGCGGTATAATATCAACTTATTATCTCTTATAGTGAAATGAAAATACCTTAAAAAGCTCATTCCAAGTAGTGAATGAGACATAGAATGAGTGTTAACGCTCGCCTGTACATCATTAACTAAAAAATTCCCTATTTTAACCTGAGGGATGTGAACAACACCAGCTTTTATTTGACCTTTAGCAGTTTCATATATTTTAAAATCCTGAACGTTTTGTAAGTTAATACCAACATGTAATGCGTCTTTTTGTGATAGAACAATATCGGTTGCTCCGGTATCAAGCAAAAACGTTATATTGCGATCATTGACCTGAGCCTGAATATAAAAGTGTCCATCGTATGATTTCGTAAATTCGATACTTCCACTATTCTGACCACTATTCTGAATTCTCCCTTTATATGGTAAAAAAGTACTGAGAAATCTGTCGCTTAGTTTGTCCCTTTGTGAATCAATAAGCATTGAAGTGGCAGCTATTATTAGTAACCAAATAACTAGATTTTTCACCGCGTTCATATTGTTAAAATTTGAAGCTATTAAAATAAATTTTAAAGATTAGCGTTAAAAGTTATTATTAAAAATAAGTAAATTTCATTGTTTTAGTACAATATTTAATATACACTTTAAGAAGATATGTTTGATTTAATTTCATGTCAGAAGCAAAAAGTTTAATTTTAGCAGCTATCCTTTCCATGTTGATCATGGTATCTTGGCGCATTATTTATGATAATTTTTTTAGTGCAAACCACAACCAGCCATTGATTGAAAATATTGAACATATCGAATCTTTTAACGACCTTGCTCCTATAATACACCAAAATCGTTCTGAAATTATTAATTCCACTCGAGAACAGAGGGTTAGTTTAACCAATAACATGATTAAAGGATCAATTTCTTTGAAAGGTGCAAGGTTTGATGACTTAATCTTAACTAACTACCACTTAGAACCGAGTTCTTCTTCTCCACAAGTGGTGTTACTGTCACCTGCAGAATCAAAAGATGTATATTTCGCAGAATTTGGGTGGCTCGATCCGAATGAAAAGATTAAAGTTCCAGATTCTAAGGCAGTCTGGCAAGCAGATAAACTCAATCAAAAAGAGGTCAATTTATTTTGGGATAATGAAAATGGCATTTTATTTAGAATGAAAATTAGCCTTGACGATAACTACATGTTTAAAGTTGAGCAAATTATTGAAAACAATACAAAAGATAATGTAGTTTTGGTTCCTTATGGTAGAATTAACCGTAAACGTGACAATATCAACGAATCTTATTGGATATCCCATGAAGGAGTACTGGGTGCATTTGATAATAAACTAGAGGAGTGGACATATAAGGATATTTCCAAAAAACATTTAATAAAAGCAAGCACGAGTGAAAAAAATTGGTTTGGTTTTGCTGATAAATACTGGCTTACAGCCATCATACCTGAGAAATCCGATAAAATAAATGTAAGCATTAAGCATACTAACGCTAATGATATTGATAAATTTCAAGTAGATTTTGTCAAACCTTATAAGAGCATACTTCCTGGCGCAAGTGTTTCTAATGTGAATTATTTTTTTGCTGGAGCAAAAAAGTTGAATTTACTGGATTCTTATAAGGATACTCTCAATATACCTTTGTTTGATAAAGCTGTAGATTTTGGTGTTCTTTATTTTATAACCAAGCCAGTGTTTTTACTGCTTGAATATTTTAACTTCGTTTTAAAAAATTTTGGCTTAGCAATATTATTGCTGACTTTAGTAATCAAACTTTTGATGCTTCCCTTATCTAATAGATCATATATTTCGATGTTCAAGGTGAAAAGCCTGCAGCCTGAATTAACTCGTATAAAAGAGTTGTATAAAAATGACAGCTTAAAGCAGCACAAAGAGACAATTGCGTTGTTCAAGAGAAACAATGTAAACCCAATGTCGAGCATTTTTCCCATGCTAATACAAATACCGGTATTTTTTGCTCTATATAAAGTATTATTTGTTACTATAGAGATGAGACATGCTCCTTTTTTTTTATGGATTAAGGATCTTTCAGCTCCTGACCCAACGAACATCTTTACATTATTTGGGTTGTTTAATTATAACTTTCCTATTTCTATAGGCATTTTACCTATAATTTTCGGTGCCACCATGATAATTCAGCAGAAGCTAAGTGAGAAAGATCAAACCAATAAAGATGATATTCAAGTAAATGTTATGAAGTTTTTACCTTACATTTCTGTCTTTATTTTTTCTTCTTTTCCTGCCGGCCTGGTAATATATTGGATATTTAGTAATATTATAACTTTAATTCAACAATCATTAATAAAGTTGTTTTTAACGAAAAAAGTGGTAGTAAATGTCGAAAATACTAATAGTTAATTCAATTTATTATGCTGAAATAGCAAACCTTTTGCTTGAAGGTGCAGTCGATAGATTAAAAGAAAGTCATGCAAGCTATGACATAATTGAAGTTCCTGGTGCATTTGAGATACCAGCTACAATTCTCTTTGCAGTAAAAAGCAAGAATGCTAATTATGACGGTTATTTAGCTCTTGGGTGCGTGATTCGCGGTGAAACTGATCATTATCAATACGTTTGTAAAGGGGTAATCGAAGGTTTAAATGAGGTTGTTATGCATTATGCAATACCCTTTGGTATGGGCGTAATTACCGCTGACAGCAAAGATAAAGCACTAGTTAGAGCTGACAAAAACAAAAAGAACGTTGGTGGCCATGCAGCCTCAACTGTTTTGCATATGATAGATTTACACAATAAATTAAAATAATGGAGGAAAAACCAGTAGATAAAAAGTGGCGCATAAAAAGAAGTACGGCAAGATTTCTTGCTGTACAAATTGCTTATTCAAATATTTTCGTAGGTTACAACAAAAGCACTTTTAAACTGGAAAATTGTGAGCTTAAGAACTACATAAGTAAGTTGAAAGATATATTTGAATGTGAAGAATTTGAACATCAGTTCTTAGAAAACTTGTTATATAAGGTTATAAAAAGCAGTGAAGAATATGATAAAATAATAGAGTCTTATTTACATCCAAGCTGGTCCCTCTCACGTTTAAATCTTATAAGCTTATCTATCTTGCGTGTTGCAATATGTGAGTTAGCTAATTGTGATACGCCAGTTCCAGTTGTCATTAATGAATATACTAACATTGCATCTGATTTACTTGATAAACCAAGCAAAATTGGTTTTATTAATGGGTTATTGGATAAGGCAAAAGATGCAGTTAAATTAAATAAAAATCCTTAGCAGCTTCTCACAACTATATAAAAGTTAAGGCAATTTCCATAATAAATTTAAGTAACTGACACTAAAAAATAAAGAGGCAGACTTAATCTACCTCTTTTATACTTAGCTGTCTAGCTTTTTGCTTTTTCTTCAGAAGCAACTTGTTCAACAATAAGTGAGCCTAAATAAGTGTTAACCTCTTTAGCATCATCTTTGTCTAAACCTAATGTTTTATTCCACTCTGTTTTATTTACTGCCTCGAACTCACCTTCTTTGTTTTTCACTTCTAGTGAACTTATACTTAATAATAAAGTATTGCCTGCTGAACTGAAAGACCCAACAATAATACGGTAGTTCTTACCTTCTAAGCTGAAGTCTATATAACATTTACCTTTCATCTTATCTTTTTCATCTTTAACTTGGTTATTCTTTTTTATTTCCTCATACACCTCTTTTGTTACTAGCAATGCTGCTTGTTTATCATCAACAACAATCTTCGGAGCTTTCAACTCAGATATTTCGTTATTTTTGCTGATGGCATATACTGCTAAACAAATCAGTGCAACAGCAACAAATGCTAAAACACCCATTCCAAGTGGTGTAGCTGCAAAAGCTGCAAGTGGAGCTAGCATGGAAGTTGAAGACACCCAATATGGTGCTGAAAGTGCTACTGCTGCGCCTATGACATACAAAGAAGTAAGTGCAACAAGTGCAGTGTTTGTTTTGTGGAACTGACCTCGATGATTTTTGAAAGTTAGCATAAACGACCTCATTTAATAAAATATTAATATGCTTAAATTGTATATAAAAGAACTGTCATAGTCAAGCTTTTTCGCAAATTACCTGCCACTTGAGCCAAAGCCCCCTGCATTGCGACCGGTTTCTTCTGTGCAGAATTCTTCTCTGTCATCCCAAATTACCTGAGATACAGGAGAAATAAGGATTTGTGCAATTCTATCTCCTCTTTTTATCTCATACGACTGATTACTTAGATTAATTAGGCAAATCTTCACCTCACCTCGATAATCAGAGTCTATAGTGCCCGGAGAATTTAAGACAGTGATTCCATGTTTTGCAGCAAGACCAGAACGTGGGCGGATTTGCCCCTCAAAACCGTTTGGTATTGCAATCACAATTCCAGTTGGAACAAGTAATCTCTCAAGTGGATTTAAAACAGCAGAGTCATTCAATGCAGCATAAAGATCCATACCAGCACTCTGCGTAGTTGCATAACATGGAAGAGACAAGTCTTCTCCGTGTGATAATCTCTTTATTTCTACTTTAATTTTACTTCTTTGCACTCCAATTTACCAACTATGAAGATTCAATTATAGCATGTAAATTGTATCTGCAAAAGTAATAAATGTTACATCGTAAATGATGTCATTCTAGTGCGTGACGCTAGGCCATAAAATAAGTTTTTCGTTTCTATATGCGCTACCTTAAGACTTTAATTATACAACGTCTTAACGCACTTAACCCCATCGACATATAAATTTGCATGACTTTTTTGAGTATTAAGCAATGCAAGTCCAATGTTGTCTACACTAGAGCGCAGTTCCCCTATTTCCTCATTATTTTCATTTGTCACTTTAGTGCCAATATCTGGAAGTGCGTTATCCCCCTCAACAAGATAAAGTTTTCTTCTGAATATTTCTTGTCTGCTCATTCGATTTACGACTTCCTGACCTACGTAACACCCCTTATTAAAGCTTATACCGTTTGCCTTATCGATTAAATATTGCAATGGGAACGATGAATTTTGTACCATATCTTTTGCTCCATCTGGGACAAGGTTTTTAATTCTAACTTTTTCATACTGAATAAAATCTCCAACCGGTTCTTTTATTTCATCTTTATGTATGATCCTCATTCCTAGCAGCTTGTGCCTTGGATCTTGAAAAATAACTTGTGACTTACTACTACACTCCGCCAACTTAGTATCAAACAAAACTCCAACCTTATATAGTGCACTAATGTCTTTAATTTTCACTCTCAAATAAGTTTTAAGTAAATCTAGTTTCTCGATTATTTGCTGTAAGTGCACATTTTCGCACTCTAAGAAAATATATCTACCATATTCAATAAGAAAAAAATCATATAGGTATTTTCCCTGAGGGCTAAGCAATAAAGAGTAAATAGCTTTTTGGCTATCTAGCTTATTAATATCATTGGTTATAATGCCCTGCAGAAAATCTCTAGTGTCAGGCCCATATAGCACTATCACACCACGACTTAAGAATGGTATATAACTCATGAAATCTCTATAAATAAACCTAAATTTTATTATATAACATTAGGCTCTTTTAGAAACTGCTTTTGGCGTGCATATTTTATATGGTGTGCATATTTTACAAGCTCCAGCCCTTGAAATCTAACTTACGAGTATATATATAAAGTTATAGGTTAATTTGTTGAGAGGAAAAGCAAATGTCAAGTATAAGTTTAAATGTATTGGATGATAGCGTGCTGATCAAGCCTATTAGCGAGGAAAAGCAGGGTGGAATTATGCTTCCATCAAGTGCTGAAAAGAAACCTACTAAAGGTGAAATTGTAGCAACTGGTGAAGGTTCACGCAACTCAAATGGCGAACGCATAGCTTTAACTGTAAAGGCTGGTGATAAAGTGTTCTATCGTCAATGGGCTGGTACAGAAATAGAACATAATGATGAAAAGCTTATCGTGATGAAAGAGTCCGATATACTTGCTGTCATTAAATAGCAGTCTTTATTTTACTAAATTGAAACAAAGCGCAACATGGCGCATTGTAAATGGTTTTATTATAGTTTTCTAAATTTTTTATTAACAAGAGGTGATAAAAATGACTAATGTAGTAGTATCAGGTGAGCAGTTACAAGAAGCCTTTCGTGAAGTCGCAGCAATAGTGGATTCAACGGTAGCAATAACTGCGGGACCTAGAGGAAAAACAGTAGGGATTAATAAGCCCTATGGAGCACCAGAAATTACAAAAGATGGTTATAAGGTGATGAAGGGTATCAAGCCTGAAAAACCACTAAATGCTGCAATAGCAAGCATCTTTGCCCAAAGTTGTTCTCAATGTAACGACAAAGTTGGTGATGGTACAACAACGTGCTCAATATTAACTAGCAGCATGATCATGGAAGCTTCAAAATCAATTGCTGCTGGAAACGATCGTGTTGGTATTAAAAACGGAATACAGAAGGCAAAAGATGTAATATTAAAGGAAATTGCATCAATGTCTCGTACAATTTCTCTAGAGAAAATGGATGAAGTAGCGCAAGTTGCGATAATCTCTGCAAATGGTGATAAGGATATAGGTAACAGTATCGCTGATTCCGTGAAAAAAGTTGGAAAAGAGGGTGTAATAACTGTTGAAGAGAGTAAAGGTTCAAAAGAGTTAGAAGTTGAGCTGACTACTGGCATGCAATTTGATCGCGGTTATCTTTCTCCGTATTTTATTACAAATAATGAAAAAATGATCGTGGAGCTTGATAATCCTTATCTATTAATTACAGAGAAAAAATTAAATATTATTCAACCTTTACTTCCTATTCTTGAAGCTGTTGTTAAATCTGGTAAACCTTTAGTTATTATTGCAGAGGATATCGAAGGTGAAGCATTAAGCACTTTAGTTATCAATAAATTGCGTGGTGGTTTAAAAGTTGCTGCAGTAAAAGCTCCAGGTTTTGGTGACAGAAGAAAGGAAATGCTCGAAGATATAGCAACTTTGACTGGTGCTAAGTACGTCATAAAAGATGAACTTGGAATCAAGATGGAAGATCTGACACTTGATGATCTTGGTACTGCTAAAAATGTTAAAATTACTAAAGATAATACCACAGTTGTCAGCGAAAATAGCGATTCTGACAGTGTGAAAGCTAGAATCGAGCAGATCAAATCTCAAATTGAAACTTCAACTTCTGATTATGATAAAGAAAAGCTAAGAGAACGTTTAGCGAAATTATCAGGTGGTGTTGCTGTGCTAAAAGTTGGTGGAGCAACTGAAGTGGAAGTTAAAGAACGTAGAGATAGAGTTGAAGATGCGCTGCATGCAACAAGAGCTGCAATTGAAGAAGGCATAGTTCCAGGTGGTGGAGTTGCACTTCTTTATGCTTCATCTGTTCTCGACAAATTAAAAGGTGCAAGTGACGAAGAGCAAATAGGCATAAACATTATTAAGAAAGTTCTCAGTGCTCCAATTAGAAGGTTAGTTAAAAATGCTGGTCTTGAATCTGCTGTTATCATTGACTATTTGATTAAGCAGAATGATAAAGAGCTTATATACAACGTTGAGGCTATGAATTACGCTAATGCATTTACAGCTGGTGTGATTGATCCAGCAAAAGTGGTGCGTATTGCTTTTGAAACAGCGATATCTGTTGCGAGTGTGCTGATTACTACTGAATCTATGATAGTTGATGTACCAAGCAAAGAAAATGCTTCATCTCCTATGGGCGCAGGAGAAATGGGTGGCATGGGTGGATTCTAAGTAGAGTGAAACCGTGGAGCAATTGCTCCACGGTAGTTCCAAAAAATCTCACATTTTACTATTCGTTAAAGGTAATACGTTTGGTGCAGAAAGGCACTACTGTTTGCATCCGTTTCACCCCTTTATATTGTGGTTGTCTAATAACAAAAAGGCAGCATAAGAAAACTATAATCCCTAGTATATTTATACTATAGCTGACCCAAGCAACACGTCATACCGCGATTCATTCACGGTATCTCTTGGCATAGATCCCGCTAACACGTAGCGGGATGACGAGCTTATTGTCATGCTGCCGCGAACCGTCATACCGCGATTCATTCACGGTATCTCTTGGCATAGATCCCGCTAACACGTAGCGGAATGACGAGCTTATTGTCATGCTGCCGCGAACCGTCATACCGCGATTCATTCGTGGTATCTCATCCGCTAACACGTAGCAGGACGACAGCAATCCTACGTCATACCGTGATTCATTCGCGGTATCTCGGCATAGATTCCGCTAACAAGTAGCGGAATGACGAATTTTTGTTTTTCAAATTGTCGGTAAATCTAAGTCAGTTTAGCTATATGTGTTTTCCACAATGACTTATTCTTTTCACCCATTTATATTACAGTTGTATATATTAGAATAATGCTATATTAATAAATAATCTATATAATGCTATTAAATATAACACTTAAAATCTAAATCACTTTCTCTATAAAAGGAGAAATTTGCCTTAATGAAAATACATATATATTTAATATTGTTTTTATTTTTTTCTTGCACCCAACTATATGCTGACGAGGAAATTGCAAAATTTGATTTACTTATTGGCGAGATAAATGAAGCAAACCTCACTCTTAAAGGTGCAATAAAGGTTACAGTAGAACCAGGCTGGCACATATATTATAAAGATCCTGGAGATTTCGGTCTTCCCACTTCTTTTGATTGTAAGGGTAACACATTAAACATAGATATTTACTGGCCTACTCCAAAGGAACATAGAGATAAAGTAGGAAGAGAGATATTTATCAGTAACGTATATAAGGATATGGTATTATTTCCCTTTAAGATGAATGTGTTTTCAAATCAAGGGTATATTGACCTTAACTTCCATATAAATTATGCGATATGTAAAGATAGGTGCATCCCTAAAAATGTTGAGATAAAAACCAGGCAACCACTAAAGGATTTTATAGATTCTGATATCAATAAACTTATAAATGAGTGGTATGAAAAATAGGGTTCTCATGGGGTAGGTGTCATTCCAGTGCGTGACACTGGAATCTCATTTACTTTTTTGTTCACTATGTGAGGAACTTGGGCCTACAAGTATATAAACATAATGGTTTCGCATAAAAAATTTAGATCCCAGTGTCACGCACTGGGATGACAAGAAAAGGTTTCTAGAATGACGGAAACGAAGTCATACATAGAAAATAGGTTAGGTATTCTCAATTTTTGTTGTATACTTAAATAAAAATCTCACTTTTACAGATGGATACAGTAAAGTTTGTTTTATTACTGCCAACAATATTACTCATGCTAGTTGCTGGTGTTTACCTATCGGTTAAACTAAAATGGCTACAGATATTTAGATTGCCGTACGCCCTTTCACTCATTGGAGTTAAAAGAGGGGAAAATAAATTTTCTTCTATAGCCGCCCTGTTTACAATCTTAGGGGGAAATTTAGGAGTAGGAAACATTTCAGGAACTGCTGTTGCTCTAAAAACCGGAGGACCGGGCTCTATTTTATGGATGGCAATAATTATTGTTATCACTTCTGTGATAAAATATGTCACTTGTTATCTAAGTATAAAAACCAGAAAGGAAAAGAACGGACGGTTTATAGGTGGCCCTGTAGCCTATATGGCTGATGCATTTAATTCTAGAAAAGCTACAATTGTGTTTCTGGTTGTTATGATGATGGTTTCAATAACAGCTGGTAACCTTGTTCAGGTAAATTCTCTATCAATACCACTTAACATGATAGATGTGCCTGTAGTCATTGGTGGCATTGTAATGGCCATAATATTTTTTGTTGTTGCAGTTCTCAGCTTAAAAAAAATTAAAATTTTTATATCGGCTATGATACCGATAATGACGGTAAGTTACCTCACACTTTGCGGTATCATATTATTTAAGTTTAGTGAAAATATCCCTCCTTCTCTAAAATTAATAACAAGCAATTTTTTGACAGCTAGTAGCTTTAACTCTGGTTTATCTCTAGGTTTGATTTTAGAAATGTTGACTATTATTCAAGTCGGAACTTTGCGAGGTATTTTTGCAACAGATATAGGGCTTGGCCTCGAAGGAATCGTACATTCTTCAATTGTTCCTAAGAAAAATAATAATAAATTTATTATTGAGCAGAGTCTAATTACAATAATATCGCCTTTTATAGTTGCATTTATAGTGTTTATTACAACAATGGTACTGCTTGTCACAGATTCTTGGGTCACTGATTTAGAGAGTACTAACATGTGCATATTTGCTTTTAGAAAAGCTATGAATTGGCCCTATATTGACTATTTAATTATGGCCATAATGTTTTGTTTTGCCTTTACTACTATTTTTACTTGGTTTTTTTGCTCAAAACAGACAATACGCTATGTGTCTATGGATAATAAATACACTAAAATCTGGATTGTAATTTTTACCATGATCATTCCGCTTGGTGCAATAGGTAAAGTCCGATTGCTATGGGATGTCGCTGATATCTCGATTGCTGCTTTGTTATTTATCAACATACTCGCTATACTCAAGCTAACTTCTCAAGATCCAGAAGTGTTTACTGTGAGCAACAGATATTTAAAATTAGGCGCCAACTAAAAGTTGCCATCTGAGTAACAACACAACCTTCCTTAATAAAAATTCAACCAATGCTCGTGATAATTATATTAGCTAGTATTAGCTAGAACTAAAGGCAGAGGGTTATTAGTGAGGGGTATATGAATACTAACAATATACAACAAAAACACATTTATAATGAGCGCGTTCAAGAATTTTTTCCTTTATTTGATGAAATAAAAAAGGAAGACGACCTAATTTATAATGTTAGAGTTGATTTTAACACAGTAAAGTTTTTAACAGAACACGCCGACTGGAATTGGGACGAAGATGAAAACAAAAATAAAGCATGTGGAGTTATTCTTCAGGAATGCAACAAGACAGCTAGACAAGAGCTTGAAGATAAAGCTAAAGAAGAGTTGAATAAATATATTACTAGTGCTAATAACATTAATGATGATGTTGAAGATAAAAAAGTTTCAATATACGGTAATCATGCCAGTATTACACTGGAGGATAACAAGAAAGAGTTCAAAATCAGCGAATTTTTAAACAGTGATTTTTGTCAGAAGAATGGAATCTCGGGATTTTCAACGTTGCATAGTGATGGAAAGAGCGGAATGCATGGTTTTGTTGCCGAGGAAGGAGGGAAAAAAATAAGACATTATGTCGTAACCGATGGTTCATATGAGATGACTCTGAAATGGTATGCGAAAGGGGAAGAATGCAAGATCAAAATTAAGATTGATGCTAACGGTGTAGACCTTGTTAAAGGTGATGATTTTTCTCTAGAACGGTTAGAAGCGAATCAAGATGTAAAAATAGGTGGTTTATTCTTGCATGAAATAAAATTCAGGGAAAAAGGAAAAGTGAATGAGGTGCAACATGACGGAAAAGACAATCAAGCCCTTAACAAATCATCTGAAATCGCAATAAAAAGTAACAGTAGAGATATTGAGCAAGAGGTCAAAAAACCTGTTCAAAAACACCAAGCTACTCATATGAATCGAGAAATTGGGTCTCAGACCCCTTCGCTGCCACCACTTAGAACTACACCTGAAAAAGATGTTTTCAATGAGCAAGGGAGTGGAAGCCAAAAACCAGATAGAAGTGAGCAAACACCTAATAATCAGCAAAAAGGTGCAACTTCTGATCCTTCGGACAGTTCTACTTTCACCAAGTCTGTAAGCCACAATCAAGATAATAGGCAAAAAGATGAACGGTATGACAATCCTACATTTGGACATGCTGTACCTGGAAGCCAAAAACCAGATAGAAGTGAGCAAACACCTAATAATCAGCAACAACCTAAAACCCAGCAACAAGAAGGAAATAGCAAAGGCGATCTATTACAAGACATCAGAAATTTCAAGAGAAACAGCTTACGGCGCACTGGTGTTGTTGATGGTAGCGGAGCATCAATGGAAGGAGGCAGGAAAAATGAATCAACGTCTTCTATATTAGAAACATTAAAGGACAAAGTTCCTTACTTGCCTTATTCAAATATACATGAACATGACAGTGATAACCGTGGTGCCAGTGATGCTGAGTGGGAAGAAAGTAAACAGCCACTTTCTGTTCCAAAACCCAATAGCAAAAGTGACTCGGGCTATTCACCTCAAATTCATGCTCAACCTCAAGTAGATCCTGAGCAGCCAAAGAGGAGCTTAGAGAACATTGAACAAAGTGACCAAACTCCACCTGAAAATCTTCTTAAAGAAATCAGAGATAGATCACAGCAAGATAATAGAGGATTAAGGCAAGTTGATCCTACTGATAAACTGTCACAAGATAAAGAAGATGGGTTGCTAAAAGACAGTTCAACAGATGTAAAAACAAACGATTCGGGCTATTCATCTCCAACTCATGCCAATCATGGACAATCTCAAGTAAATCCTGGACAGTTAAAAGCGAGCCTAATGAATGTTGAACAAAGAGATGACACTCTACTTACGGAATTTACCAGTAAGTTGGATAAAGAAACTCAGAAGTTCCCACTAAAACCGGTGGATCAAAAAGGAATTAGTGAACAAACCAAAGAACATTTATTAGCAGCAGGATTGCTAAAAGACAGTTCAACAGATGTAAAAACAAACGATTCGGGCTATTCATCTCCAACTCATGCCAATCATGGACAATCTCAAGTAAATCCTGGACAGTTAAAAGCGAGCCTAATGAATGTTGAACAAAGAGATGACACTCTACTTACGGAATTTACCAGTAAGTTGGATAAAGAAACTCAGAAGTTCCCACTAAAACCGGTGGATCAAAAAGGAATTAGTGAACAAACCAAAGAACATTTATTAGCAGCAGGATTGCTAAAAGACAGTTCAACAGATGTAAAAACAAACGATTCGGGCTATTCACCTCAAATTCATGCTCAACCTCAAGTAGATCCTGAGCAGCCAAAGAGGAGCTTAGAGAACATTGAACAAAGTGACCAAACTCCACCTGAAAATCTTCTTAAAGAAATCAGAGATAGATCACAGCAAGATAATAGAGGATTAAGGCAAGTTGATCCTACTGATAAACTGTCACAAGATAAAGAAGATGGGTTGCTAAAAGACAGTTCAACAGATGCAAAAACAAACGATTCGGGCTATTCATCTCCAACTCATGCCAATCATGGACAATCTCAAGTAAATCCTGGACAGTTAAAAGCGAGCCTAATGAATGTTGAACAAAGAGATGACACTCTACTTACGGAATTTACCAGTAAGTTGGATAAAGAAACTCAGAAGTTCCCACTAAAACCGGTGGATCAAAAAGGAATTAGTGAACAAACCAAAGAACATTTATTAGCAGCAGGATTGTTAAAAGACAGTTCAACAGACATAAAAACAGTGGCAGAACAAGAAAACAATGACACTAATTCAATTGTAGATAAAAATAGTAATCTATATAAATTACTAGAGAAAGATGAAGCACAACTGAAAATTGGAGTAATAGAAGAAGAAAGAAAAGATACTTTAACGGAACACACTGATAGTTATGATCGCAATAGAATTGCATTAGGTAACAGAAATAAAAGGCCACTGGATTGGACTAAACGTATTGCTGAGTCACAACAAGAAAAAGATACCAATAAAGGTATTTCAATATAAATTGAGGTTAGGGAATGTTCAAAAAAGCATACGCGTCAAGTTAAGGCCCAATATAGCACCATTCTGATACAATGTTGAACATTTCTTTTTGCATTTTGAATTCTATGGTATTTTGTTTAACATTGAAGCAAGAGTCCAGGCACTGCCTTTGTGTTTGAGGCAAAACCGGCTATAACACTTAACACACTGCCTTTGCAAACAAATGTTCGTACAGCTATATGCTGCACACTAGAATAACAGAAAGCAGAAACCTTACTTAATTGGTTTAAAGTGATTAGCACCCCTTCCCTTTTGAAGAAAAACACTCAACTATAGGAGAAATAATATATTCATTCACTTTTTTAGCAGCAAATGATGTAGCTATGATTGCAAATATCCCTGCAATTGGCGCTATGGCTCCTATTGCCGCACCTGTTAAAGCTGCAGAGCCCATTCCAAGCATTGCACCAGGAAAAATAGCAGTTGCGGCTGCAGCAAGGCCAACTCCAATTGCAGCGCTTGCAACGCATAAAACGGCCATATTGAAAAGATCTTTCTTGGAGCATTCTCCTTCGCATATATCACATGCAGTCAATAATATTACAGGAACGTCAGCAATAATTCCACCTATAACCAAAGGTGACAAAGCTGTGAAACTCAATCCCAAACCTGTAAGTGCACCTATTACTGATGCTACACCTAAAAGTATTAAATCTCCTTTATCCATACAACCTCCCTAATTAATTGATATATTACCATTTGTTCATATTTCTGTAAAGCAGAAAATTTTAGTGGGGCGAGCGACCAGGATCGAACTGGCGACATTCAGTACCACAAACTGACGCTCTACCAACTGAGCTACGCCCGCCAAGATATAAAATATCTAACATACGAGCGCAAATAGTCAATTGATTATTTAACTCTCCTTTTGTAGAGGGTTTTAAGTTTAGCCAATAAATATTTTCATTGATACTTTTACTATTATAGTTAATTGTATTGATACTAATGAAGTAGTGGTATGTTTAAAAGTATTTTCACATTTAGTTTTTTTACGGCTATTTCAAGGATCTCAGGGTTAATAAGAGATGTATTGATTGCTACGGTTATTGGTGCAAACTCTCTTGCAGACATATTTTTTTCTTCGTTTCGTTTTGCCAATCTATTTCGCGCATTTTTTGCAGAGGGAGCATTTACCACGTCCTTTATACCGTTATATTCAATAGAATCACACGATGATAAAAAGGCATTTAATTTTGCAAGTAGTGTAATATCCATTACGTTTATTATCTTAGTAATTTTTTGCCTTATCATGCAAACTTTCTCCCCTTATATGATTCAAATTTTTGCTCCTGGATTTGACCAAAGTAAGTTTACCCTTACTGTTACTTTATCAAGAATTATGATGCCCTACATAATCTTTGTTTCAATTGCATCACTTATTGGTGGAATGCTGCAAGTAAAGCAGCATTTTGCTTCAACAGCTATTGCACCAATCGTTTTGAATCTCTGTTTAATCATCAGTTTGTTTGTGCCTTACATAAAAACTCCAGCGCACAACCTTTCTATAGCTGTCCTTATAGGAGGAATTTTCCAGCTACTTTTGATACTATTTAGTGCATACAAGTTAAAGGCAGCTTTTTCTTTTAGCCTTGAATTAAGCAATGAAGTAAGGTTGTTTTTTAAGCGTGTGATACCTGCAATTATCAACAATTGTGTAACTCAAATAAGTGTATGGATTGACACAATCATGGCGAGTTTTATACCAAATGCGGTGTCCTATATATATTATGCCGATAGACTAAATCAACTACCGCAGGGAATAATCGGTACTGCAATCGGTACAGTGCTTCTTCCTTTAATTTCAAAACAGGTAAATAATACTGAAAATATAGTCAAAATACAGAACAAGGCTCTCAACATAGGATTAATGTTAATTATGCCAACAACTGCTGCCTTTATTATTATTCCCGACATAATTTTACTTACGCTTTTTTCTTACGGCCGGTTTGATCATTATGCAGTGCAGCAAACTGCTCCCACGTTAATAGCATTTTCTCTTTCTTTACCTGCATTTATTATAAATAAAGTATTGCTACCCACGTTTTTTGCTAAAGGCAATCTAAAAATACCAACTATGTTCTCACTAATGTGCCTTGGAATTAATGTAGTGCTAAACCTTTTGTTAATGAACGAGTATCAGCACACGGGGATTGCTATCGCTACTTCCGTTTCCACTTGGATAAACTCCATTCTATTAATTAGTTATTTAACAATAAATAAAATATATAAGGTTAGCCAAGCGTTATTGTTAAATATCATGAAAATTTTTGTAGCAACGGTAGTCATGTCAATAGCCCTTTATATTTTTAATTCTTTGTTGGCAGGATTATTTTTTGATAAAATATTGGCTCGTATTGTTTATTTAACGACTTTAATAGCTTTGAGTGTTATTGTTTATTTTGGTATTCTCTATTTAATGTTTAGAGGAAATTTGAATAATTTGAAATATGTATAAACTAGATCTTTTGCTAAAGGAACAGCAAACGGTGTCATCCCAGTGCTTGACACTGGGATCCAGATATAAAAATATTTGCAAATTATGCAATAGACAACAGATTCTAGGAGCATACGCTGAAATAATGCCCATGATGAAAATAAGATGGATCCCAGTGTCAAGCACTGGGATGACAGGAGTGGGTGCTGGGATGACAAAGATAGACATTGAGATGACAAAGGTAGGAAATAGAGTAACTCCATTGCAATTAAGAGGCATATTATGAAGCTCTCAATATACGCCATATTATCAATCTCGCTGCTATTAATTCTCATGCACGTTGCTGCAACTTTTAAGGATTGGAGTAGCTACAGGAAATATATCATAAAAGAGTTGGAGAGAACGTATGATGCTAAAGTGCATATTGGAGGGAAAGTTGAAGTTTCACTCATTACTCCAAAGCTCACTATTCATAATGTATATATACAATACAACGAAAATAAAGAGCAAAAGCTATCAGATTTAATTAATGTAAGAAAAATTGAAATAAGGCCATCGTTCCTATCGTTGCTTTTATTCTCGTTGCAACCAAAGTCAATCACATTGTTTGGCATGAAAAGCAATAAAGAAAATTTAATTAATATTATAAATACAAAAGCCAGTGGTAACACAGTCGATATAGTAATAAAAGACAGCCAAGTAAGTTTTAAGAATGATTTCGCTAATTATAGCAGCATTGTTAATATAAAGGAAGTTGCTGTAAAAAAAAATAGGCAATTCTCCGGTAAAGTAAAGGTAGGTGATAATAATTACGATTTTTCAGGAAAGGTTGATATCACAAAAAAGAATGTACACATTAGTGTTGAATCAAATTTTGTAAATTTGCTATTTACAGGTAATAGAAATCAAGAAGAACTCCAGGGTAATTTAACATTAACAATTAATAACAGTTCCGGTTCTGTGGGTGATTTAGCAAAAATCATTAATCTTAGCTTTCTCTCTTGTGTTATTCCTAGCGAAAATATCAAGATATCATCCAATATAAGTCTTAATGAAAGTGAGTTTACGGCAACTGACTTAAAAATTGATTCCAAAAGCATGCAAGCCAGCGGTACAATACAAAATGATAGAAAAAGCGATCACACTAATTTCAATATTAGCTTCAGTAAAGTTGACTTAGATTCCATACAAGACAATTCACAAAAAACAACGAATATAAAAGACCTTCTGGAATGTTTTAGAGCAGTTGTGCCAAAGAACTTGAGCTTAAATTTTAATATGGAAGCTTCTAACATTCAATATCAAAACAAAATATTGGACAATTTCCGTGCTGTACTAAAATCCACTGATGGCAAAGTAAAAGTTAATACGCTTCTTAAATTTCCTGGAATCAATAATATATCTTACTTATCAGGAGAGATCTCAAACAATAATGTCCTATCTGAATTCAACGGTGATTTGTTAGTAGAAGGAAATGATTTTGAGTCATTCATTTCATGTTTTTTTCCTTCTATAAAGATGAAAGAAAACCAGAAAAATCAATTTACACTAAGTTCTAAACTGCACCTTGCACCAAGAATATTATCTATCTCAGACATTAGACTGCTAAATAATAAGGAATCCTTGCAAGGGTCAATTAGAGTAAGCCACACAAAAAAACGCAGTGTGGTTGATGGTAAATTTAGCATGCATAATCTTGATGCAGATAAATATGATCATTCATTATTTAGCAGTTTATCTAAAATGCAACGGCTGAAAAATTTTCAGTATGATGCAAATATAAAGGCCAGTGTTAATAACCTTACATTGAATGATACGAAAATTAAAAATTTGGATTTTTTGCTGAAAATGGAAAAAGGTAAGCTAGTTGCAGATAAAATAAAACTATCTGGAGAAGATTTCGATATTACCGGTAATGCAAAAATATTAGTAGATCAAAAATACGCCAAACCTTTATTAGATGTGAACCTTACGGGCAATAAATTTAATGGAAATATCTTTAAATTACCAAATTTAGTAGAGGTAAAAAGAAATTCAAGAAATGAGATAGATCAAATTCAATGGTCAACAAAGCAGCTTGATTTTTTGGATGACAAAGAAGGCTTTGATGCAAATGTGCAAATCAATACTGCAGAATTTAAAACCGAGCAGAATGTTTTGAAAGATTTTAATTTGGATGCGGTAATGAGAAACAACGTTATCACTATCAGGCAGGCAAGTTACGTATTAGAACACGGGCAAGTGTTTTTTCAGGGTTATTTAAGATCAGACTCAATGAATACAAGATTTTCTATTGTAAATTTGGACACTAAAAAGATTGGTAAGGTTATAGGAATTGACAATGTAAATGGTCAGATAAGCTTAAGTGGTGCAATCAAAACTCAAGGAAAAAGTTTTCATGATTGGGCTAATAGCTTATCAGGAGATGTAAACTTACAAGCGCAGGGAATAGAAGTTACTAATGTAGATTTCAATTCATTTATCGCTAATTTGTTAAGCAGTAAGAATAAGTCTGAAATTTCCACATTTGCTTATGTTGATATATATAATGGCAGTACATTTTTTGAAAATATTAGCGGAAAAGCAAGTATTAAGAGTGGTATATGTTCAACTAGTTTACAATTCGGGATTGATCAAGCATCAGGGTCGATCTCTTCTAATTTAACCTTATCTAACTTCGCTTTAGCTTCTATATTCAGGTTCTTTTTCATACCACCAAACTATAGTAATCCAATCTATATCGATATGCATTTGGATGGCCCTATTTGGCGTCCTAAGATGAGTTTTGATGTAGACCAAATCTTCATCGCTCTGGTTGGCAAGAGGAATAGTTAATTTACTAACATCTGTTTATAAGAGTCATATGTGCTTGACACCTGGTTAATATTAGGTTAATATATTGATATGAGCGTTAAGTTGTAGGTAAAAAAAAATGTTTAGTATGTTTTCGAATCTTTTTGGCAAAAATTCTAATAATTCAAGTGTTATTGGAAGTGATGTAGAAGTTAGCCCTATAAAAGAAACAGTGACTCCTGTAGATATTGATGAGGGTTTTGAAGAGATTGATCTTGCAGAAATTGATGAGAAAGAATTTTTTGAATGTGCAGCAACACAAGAAGAACTAAATTCGTTGCTTGAATCTGAATCACAAGGTAAAACTATTTCTTATGCCCTTAAGCCATTGCTTTATACTGCAAAATATGGAGCTAAAGCGCTATCAGCAACAACGGTAGTTGTATCGTACGCCTTAAATGGGGCTTCATATGGTATAGCTGGTATATCTTATATTCCTCATGGTGCATCAAAAGTGCTTAAAAAATGCAAAGGAGAAGATAAAAACACAGTAGGGTATAAAATTACCACTTCTTCTCAGAACTTACTAGATTTTACGTCAGGTGCTATATATACTGTGTCATATGTACCATATGGTGCTGGAGTAGTTTTAAATGGAGTGTCTGGTATAGCGAATCAATTAGATTCCTCTTTATCTCCTAAAAAAATAGAGCAGATCTGCACTAAATCAGATTTGTTTGTAGACAACTTATCCAGTAAATTAAAGGGAATAAAAATAGAGAATTTTTCACAAGCTCTAGCGGTAGCTTGTTAGGCGTGTACGGTTTAGGAGACAATAAACTCATCTGAACGGATATCTTCAAGCATATCTGTTCAATGGTGCGGTAGAAAATGGTTGCGCAGACAAAGTTGCTATAGCTAGTGCAACCCTACGTCACACCGCCGCGGCGCTAACATGTAGCAGAATGACGAACCCTCGGTAAACCCAAAACTATAGGATAAAATAGACTAAATATGGTGTAATTTGGCTGATTTTTTTAATATTTTACAAAGTACAAAGCAAAAACTTAAACTCTTTTAAGTTGTCTTTTAGCCGCACAACTGAACGGATCAAACTTAACCTAACTCATCACCACCTGGCAGTGGTGGCAAGCCAAATGCTTCCCTTTTTTCATTGAGTGTCATAAAGCTTGCGTTTTCTACGTATTTCCACAACTTTTGCCTCTTTTCCATGAGAATTTCTATTGCATCTTTGTCGTACGACAAGCACAGATCCTCGCCAAATTTTGGTGTTAGCCAAGAATTCAGGTGACAGATAATATTTTCTAGCGTTGGTAAAACCGTCTGTTCCCAGAGGGATAAGCGTGCTTCGACTAAATTGCTATAAGTGTTATCACCTGGTATGCCAAGCAACTGCGGTGGGACGCCAAAAGCCAGGGCAATATCACGAGCTGAACTGTGTTTGGACTCAATAAAATCCATATCCCTTGGTGATAAGCTCATTTCCTTCCACTCCAAGCCTCCTTCAAGCAATATCGGTCTTCCAGCATTGACAGAACCTGAATAATGATCATTTATTTGCTCTTTTAAGCGTTGGTACTGCTCTTGACTTAAACTTCCACCACTCCCGTCCTTCGCTGATTTCACAACTATTGCACCACTTGGTCTTGCCCCATTTTGCAACATCGCTTGATTCCAAGCACCCGCCTGATTATGCTGATCTATACTGTATGCAGCTGCCTCAATTGGTGATAATCCATACCAATCATTCAAAGGGTTAAAGGTCTTTAGGTGCAACACTGCTGAACGTCCGGTTAGTTTATCAACTTTAAAGTCATAACCGTTGTTATTTATGGTATAACGATAGATATAAGGAACGTTATTTCTCCCTGGAACAATTTCAACCCTATCAGGGCGCAGAAGATAAAGCTCTGTTGGTGGTTTTCTATTGTTCTGCGACTCAACCATCAATATATAAGAATTGCCGTTAACTAACCGATAAGTTACAATCCCCTCAATAAATTCCGATTTTGATGTCATTGGATTAGGAGAATAAAGTAATTTCAGTAATGGATGGGCTTTTAGTTGCGATTTTCCCTGTTCAGTAAGCTGGCAGAGAGTAAAAGGTATCGAAGATGCAGCACTTGCAATCATATTAATTGCTCGAAAGGCAATAACATTTTTTATGTAACCTTCCTCAGCAAAACTTACATAATCACGCTTACTCCAACTTGGTTCCATCATTAGCTGCAAAGCAGAATATTCACTGCTTTTCTTTCTTTGAAAAATGTTGAAATTCATATGTGCCTCCTAAAAAATTGAATTTGTGGTAGAATTATATCAATTGGTGTCACAGGAAGGATATACTAACGTACGAACATTATGTTTGAGAGCAATCTCTACACAGTAGTTAAATGGCAGGCACAATAAGGGGTAGCAAAAAGAATGAGCTTTTTTTTTGAGCTGAGCGAAGCCACCTAAGGTAGAAAATGAATCAGGAAGGAGTAAAAATATATTTAATGTTTATATGATGTACTTACTTATAAATATCTTTTCTGTGTCCTATCTCTGTGATAACCACTTCATATTTTATAATATTTACGGAATAGATAACGCGATAATCACCTACCCTTAATCTTCTTTGTCCTTTAAATCTGTAATATAATGGCTCACCAAGGTTAATGGGATCAATTGTAAGGCGCTTATTTATCGCATTTATGATCCTTAATCTTATTGTTTTTGGAAGAGCTGGAAGGTCTTTCTCAAGAACGCTTTCTATGAAGATAATATTGTATTCCAGTCTACATCCTCACTTCTAATTTTCTTTACACCTGAAACATTACGTTTAGCAGCACGCTCAATTAGTATTTTATCTTCCTCATTTTCAATTGCTTCTTGTATTAGCTTCTCTGTTAGTTCTTTAATGGACTTATTTCTTATTTTAGCTAGTCCAGCAAGACACTCTGAAATTTCGTTGTTGAAAGTTATGCTAAATTTTGAGTTTGCCATATATTTTACCTAAAATCTACTAATAATTATACAACATTTTTCTGAATTTTTCAATAAAAAAAGTTGCCTATACGTAAAGAGGACCTGTGTTGACAAACAATTAAACATTTGTCATGTACTATGTTTGTTAAGGAGAAATAGCACAGAAGTTAGTATTAAGTATATTAGGAATAAGAAAGGCTGCGCTCAGTGTCACACACTGGAATGACAAGAAGAGGGCACTTGGATGACAGGAAAAGAATGCATTGCTATACTAAAAAGAAAAGAAATTGAACATGACAGAATGGCTAATATCTAATCAGCTTATTGATTATAACTGTGCCGTAAAATCTATGGAAGAAAAAATTCAACAAATTTACAATAATTCAGCAGACGAATTGGTATGGCTACTCCAGCACCCTCCACTTTATACTGCAGGAATCAGTGCAACAGATGATGATATTGTTGAAAAACTATTTCCTATATATAAAACAGGAAGGGGTGGTAAACACACATATCATGGTCCAGGACAGCGCATCATATATTTAATGTTAAACCTTAAAAAAAGAAATAAATGTGACATAAAGCTATATATTAGAGACCTAAGTAAGTGGATAATAAATGTTTTAAAGCAATTTAATATACTTGGAGAATTTAAAGAGGATAGAATAGGTGTTTGGGTGAATAACAATGGAGTAGAAAAAAAAATTGCAGCTTTTGGTATTCGCTTAAGAAAATGGGTAACTTATCATGGCATAGCGCTTAACGTCTTTCCAGATCTCTCTCACTATAAGGGTATTATTCCTTGTGGACTGCAAGGTTATGGCGTCACATCAATGGAAGAACTAGGAGTGAAAGTTCCACTCTCTGAATTGGATGATATACTAAAAAAAGAGTTTTATAAGATATTTTAATGATCATTTACCTTTTATATTTTATTTTCACTTTATGTGCTAACACAGGTATTCATGCAATCGACCGAGTTGATATTATTGCTCCTTCTTCCAAGGGAAAAGAATCAGATCTGACTACTATAAAAGAATATGTAGAAGCTTCGGATTTTAATCCCCATATTTCGGAAAAAATATATAGTAATGACAATCCATTTTATTCCAACTCTGATGAATTCAGAGCAAATGATTTGGTTAGTGCACTAACTAATGATAGTAAAATAATTTGGTGTATCAGAGGAGGAGAAGGGGCTTCTCGGTTAATTCCCTATCTAGAAAAGTTACCCAATGATAAAAAAGAAAGGATTGCTCAAAACAAAAAAATCCTCATAGGCTATAGCGATATAACTGCCTTGCACATCTATCTACAAGCTAAATATGATTGGCAAACTCTTCACGGCACCATGTTGGAAATGATAGTAAATAGCTCCGTTTCTGAAAGCTCTGTTGAAAAATTGAAAGAGTTAATTCTTAACAAGCGGGATTCTATCAGATTTGATAACCTAAAGATGATAAACAATGGCATTAGACTAAAAGATGGCAGATTAGAGTCTAAAGTCATCGGTGGTAATATGACTTTAGTTGAAAATAGTATAGGAACCGCTTGGCAAATAAATGCGAAAGGTAAAATTCTATTTTTAGAGGACATAAGAGTTTACCCATACGCAATAGAGCGCAGTTTAGATCACCTAAAACAAGCTCACATTTTTGATGGAGTGCATGCAGTAATCTTTGGGGATTTCGTTAACTGTTATAATGATAATCTTGTTGAAGTTGTAAAAGAAAGGCTTGCAAAAAGTGTTAACTTTCCTGTATTTACAATGAAAGGGGTAGGCCATGGACATACAAATGACCCTTTACCTCTTAACACTCACGCTATTATTAGCGTTCAAGACGAAAAAGAAGGTTTGTTTTTTATGGATGTGCAGAATGTTAGCTAATCTTATAGCTAATGCGAGCTCTACGTCATGCCGCCACGGTATCTCTTAGCCGCTAACACGTACTTAACCGTCATACCGCGATTCATTCGCGGTATCTCTAGATCCCGCTAACACGTAGCGGGATGACGAGTTATTATACCGCCGCGAACCGTCATGCCGCCGCGGTATCTCTTAGCCGCTAACACGTAGCGGGATACTTAACCGTCATACCGCGATTCATTCGCGGTATCTCTAGATCCCGCTAACACGTACTTAACCGTCATACTGCCGCGGCGCTAACAACTGTACGAACGTTGTAGTTTGGGCCACCAGTGGGGTGTCATCCATAAGTGTTGAAAGTGCTATAAGTGGCATTATATAAGGTGGTTAACGGCATAAATTTCAATGGTAATAAAATAAATTAAAAAAGCGCCTTTTTGCCTGTGGTTAGAAGGTTTAAGCGAATTTTCGACGTGGTTTATCTGCTTTCCCAACAACGAAGGTTGATATCAAGAGGAGATTTACATACCATTAATCACCTTGTGTGATTGCACTTTCAACACTTATGGGTGTCATCCCAGTGCCCAGACACTGGGATCCAGCTTCTATGCAACTTAATTAAAAACGTTTGTTTTAGCGTAAGACAACTACCTTTAGCTCATCAGCTCAGTTATAAGCAAAATTTCTGGATCCCAGTGTCTGGGCACTGGGATGACACCATTTGCTGTGCAATTTACCTTCAAAAACGAATGTTCGTACAGCTATGAGTGAGATCAAAGAATTGCAGAATTAAGTGTGAATGGTTACAGAGTAATTTCAAAGTGCATTTGCAGTTGGACTGGCTGAATGGATATACTTAATGAAAGTCCCATTTCACGGTGTTCAAATCTACTCCTTCTTGTACCATCTCCCAAAGTGGGCTCATTTCTCTCAGTCGGCCAATATTTTTAGCAACAAGATCTGCTGCGTACAAAACTTCTTCTTTAGTTGTAAATCGGCCTAGGCCAAATCTAATTGATGAATGCTCAAGGTCGTGGCCATTATTTAGCGACCGTATGACATAGGAAGGCTCAAGAGACGCAGACGTGCACGCAGAACCAGAACTTACTGCTAAATCCTTGATTGCCATGATGAGAGACTCACCCTCAACATAGGGAAAGCTCAAGTTTAGGTTGCCAGGAATTCTATTTTCATAATCACCATTTAAAACGATATCAGGAAATGCTTCTTTTATCTTATTGTACAAAATATCTCTCAGTCCTTCCAATTTGCTTGCTTCTGTTTCCATTTCTTCTTTAGCGATACGTGCCGCTTCACCAAAACCAACTGCAAGAGGTGTTGGAACTGTTCCAGAACGCATACCTCTTTCTTGTCCACCACCACTAATCAATGGTATCAGCCTAACACGAGGATTCTTTCTACGGACATATAATGCGCCTATTCCCATAGGTCCATAAATTTTGTGGCTAGAGAGACTCATAAGATCAATGCACATCTCATTAACATCAATTGGAACTTTTCCAAAGCTTTGAGCTGCATCTGTATGGAAAAATATATTATGCTTTCTGCATATTTTACCAATCTCCTTTACAGGCTGAATTACTCCGATTTCATTATTTACCATCATCACTGAAACCAGGATTGTTTTATCAGTAATTGCTTCCTCAAGCTTTGATAAATCTATAATTCCGTTTTGCTTAACAGGCAAATATGTAACTTTAAAGCCTTCATTTTCCAGATGCCGACAAGAATCCAGAACACACTTATGCTCCGTGCAGACAGTTATTATATGATTTCCTTTATTTTTGTAAAAGTGAGCAATGCCCTTGATTGCTGTATTATTTGACTCAGTTGCACCTGAGGTAAAGATAATTTCTTTGCTATCTGCGTTCACCAGATCAGCGATGTGTTTCCTTGCTTTTTCCACTGCTTCTTCAGCAGTCCAACCAAATGAATGGCTGCGAGAGTGTGCATTACTGAACTCACCAAAATAAGGTATCATTACCTCCAAAACACGGGGATCCACTTTAGTAGTAGATTGATAATCAAGAAATATTGGTAATTTTATTTTAGTATCATGTATTTTCTTACTTTCAACATTCATAAAGCTACCACAGGGACAAAATTTACAACTATTTAATAGCACTAAAACTTAATTTTTTCAAGGTATAATCTTGCATCAACAAACATTGTCACCAAAGGGATGTGTGTATGACGCTGGTTCACTCTGTGATGGTGTCATTCCAGCGCCCCTATGATGTCATCCGAGTAGCTCCTTTTTTTGTCATCCGAGTAGCTGACACTGGTTCACTCTATAATAGTATCATCCGAGTAGCCCCTTCTTGTATCTTGAAAAAAGCATCTAGTGTTTTAAGCTTAAACATTAGATGGAGAAGGGAAAATTTTGTCAATAATCTTAGATATAAAATCTGTGGTAAAGTCAAGAATCCCTCCTCAAAAGTAGAGGCTGGACGGTATCGTAGAAAGACCTAAATGGTTCTAATTCTGTATTCACAAGGTTAGCCTTACTTTTCATTTTTAATGGTAACGTATGGGGTTATATATGATCAACAACTTTTTGGGCATAGATATATCAAAAGATCGCTTTGATGTTTTTCTCTCATTTATAAGCAAAAAAGGAAAGCGTGAAACTAGAAAAAGAAGCTTTAAGAACGATGGTTTCAAAGTCTACTGAATTTTCTACACAAACATAATGTAGAAAAAGTAAAAACCTGCATGGAATCTACTGGTTGTTATAGCGAAGCACTGGCTGAATTTCTACACAATGCTGGACATTTTGTAAGTGTTGTAAATCCTTATTGCATAAAATCTTATGCAAGGAGTAAGCTGATACGACAAAAGAATGATCAGACCGATGCAGAAGTTATTGCTGATTATTGCCAAAGACAGGAACCTTCTAGTTGGACACCACCTTCTCCTGAAATGAAAAAATTAAAACATCTTTATCGTTGCTCAGTTGCGTTAAAAGATGAGTTAACATTAGTAAATAACCACTTAGAAAAAAAAGAGAGACTGCCTAAAGAAGTTGCAAATGCTTGGGAAGACCTTGCAATGAATATAGCTCAAAAAATAGAAACAATAAAAAACTCCGTACGTGAACTATTAAATCAACACAAAGAATTGTTGGAAAATTTTCAACTTCTATTGACTATTCCAGGCATAGGAGAAGAATCAGCAATAGCTATTTTAGCTGAAGTTTCTGATATAGAGGTTTTTAGAGATGCCAGGCAATTGGCAGCATATACAGGAGTTATACCACGAAATATGACGTCAGGTTCCTCTGTATATGCCAAACCCAGATTAAGTAAATCCGGTTCACAAACATTACGTAAGGCACTTTTCTTTCCTGCCATAGTAGCTAAGAATCACAATCCTATCATTATGAGCTTTTGCCAAAGATTAAAGGAAAAGGGTAAGCATAATATGGCCATCGTTGGTGCTGCAATGCGTAAGCTACTCCATATCATTTTCGGTATTCTGACATCCAAAAGTGCTTTTGATCCTAACCATATCAAAAACTACAGGGCTAGGAGGTTGACTGAAGGTTTAGTACTTTAAAATCAAAAATGCTTCCTATCTATCTTATGTAAAGTGGTATCTTACACAAATTTATTGAATGTTGTTGGTTAGTGGATATGTTGATAAGTAAACTTCATCTGTTTTGTGCGTATAAAACTAATTTACTTATCAACATATCCACTAACTATAATCTGTGTACTGTTACACAATTGGAAGTATTTTTTGATTTTATGATGCAACTTGGGAAATTTTTATAATTTTTTTGTTGACTAACAAGACGGTATCTCCTCTTTCTTTGAGGTCATTTAGCACTCCCAACCAGAAGTTAGCTCCTTCACTTTCAGCCAAATAAAAACCTAATACTTCTTTTTTGCCATTTTGATCTATGCCTAATATGTTATACATGCATTTACTTACGCAATGCCCGTCCTCTTTGACTTTAAAAAACCATGAAAACTATCGGATATACAGACTGCAGCGGGCGACTACGCCATTCGTTGATTACTGGTAGCAATTTGTCAGTAATACTTGATATCTCTGCCACCGATATTTTGTGATCATAAATTTCCTCAACATGTGACACTATATCTCTATAGCCCATACCACTGGCAAATGTGCTCAAAATCTTCGTTTCAAGCTCTGGATGTAAGTTTGTTTGCCTTTTTTTGACTATTTGTGGTTCGAAACTTCCTTCCCTATCTCTTGGCGTCAAAAGCTCAAATGACCCTGCGCTTGTACGTAAAGTCTTTGCATTCCTCCCATTTCTTCGATTATTCTCTTCGCTTTCAGCCGACAAGTGGTTTTCTATTTCACCTTCCAGGCTTACCTCCAGCAACTTTTTTATAAACGGTGTTAATGCTCCATCTCTTCCTGTCAACGGTCTTCCTTCTCGTATAGACGACAGGATATTTGTTTCTAATTCTTTATAATCTACCAAACCGGTAGTTCTGTTTACTACTTTCTGACTCATTGTCAAACCTCCATTTTTTTATATCAATTTATTACTTTTTTTTCGGTTTGACACAGTTTATTTAATACTCCCTTTCTATTAATTCTTTCGTCTTGTCAGACTTATGAAAACTCGCATTGTCAAACCTAGCCAGGTTTTAATATTGGCATAAGCCTATTTTCAACATACGCTTCAAAAAGCTCACTGTTGCAATATCCCTCATGGTGCCTCTTCACTTAGGGCTCCAATTATTTCTTCCTTTGTATCCTGGTTTCTCCGCAAATAGCCCTTTTCCTCTTCGAGACCATCCATATTCATAAAATTCGTTGTCTTCTATACCTGATTCATCTATGAATACTAAATTTTCTTCATTTATTTCTGCTACCTTTTGTATGACTTCCTTTCGTTTTCCTTCATCCCTTTCCTGGTAGAGAAAAGTTTTTTTTATACATATAGTTCACTTTTTTAAGGTAGTTATATACTTTGTCTTTGCACATATTGCCAAATTTTTCAATTATCTTTTCAACTCTGATTTTCATCTAGAAATTCGACAAAGCTATCTAAGTCTTTAATTTTATGACTATGCCCCTTTTGATAGCCTGAAGATGGTTTTATGCTTCCTGTTTCTTCTCTTCTTTTCCTCCACCAATATATTGTTTTTCTATCAATTTTGAACATCTTCCTCCATAGTCATTTTTTTCTCGTCTACTACTTTCAAAACACGTTCCCTAAGATCCTCACTTTGGCATCATTCTACCTTATCCAAAGCCATTTTATACCTTTTTATCCCTTCTGAGGTAACCTTTTTTCAGTTAGCTATAGGTATAAAATAATGGAGTATGTCTCTCCATCATTCAACAGCAATCACAGTATGTTTTTACAAATTTGAAAATTAGTGTTAAATAAAAATATAAATGCAAAAGGAAAAGAAATGATTGAACTTAAAGGCCAAGAAATTTGTGCAGGCGGAAATAAGAAAAATTTGATTATTTTTTTACATGGTTGGGGCTCAAGTGGCGATAATTTCATTCACCTTGCTAAAGTTATGAGCAAGTTTTTACCCGAGTCATATTTTGTAGCACCCAATGCTCCGTTTGAAAGAGAAATAGGTGATGGTTATCAGTGGTTCAGCTTGGAAGATCGTAGTGAGGAAGCGCTATATAATGGAGTAAAAAATGCTACATCAATTGTAAATCATTTCATTGATACAAAATTAAAGGAGCTTAATTTAAAAGATACGCAACTTTCTTTGGTTGGATTTTCTCAAGGAGCAATGCTTGCAATACATACAGCTCTCACCCGCTCTCAATCCTGTGCATCAGTTGTTGCATACTCTGGTAGGTTTCTTTCACCTTCAAAAACTGCACCAGAGATCAAGTCAAAACCTAACATATGTGTTATCCATGGTGATGCTGACGACGTGGTACCTTTTTCGTCCCTCGACTTAGCGGTTAAAGCTTTGAAAGAAAATGGAATAAATGTTGAAGGGCACCCAATTCATGCATTAGGGCATATTATTAATGAAGAGGGGATAAAATTAGGAGTAGAATTTATCAAGAAGAATTTTAAAAATTAATTTTCATGCACTTGTTTTGCTTTGGTTATGGATATGTGGCTAAATTTTTATCGAAAAAACTGCTGAACTTAGGTTGGAAAGTCAGTGGCACATCAAGAAGTAAAAATATACAAAATGTAATCCTCTTTAATTATGAGAAAGTTAGTCAAGATCTGCTTAAAAGCGCAACGCACGTTTTAATTTCTATTCCTCCAGATGGTGATGATGTTATGGAGAGATATGGTGATTGCCTGCAAAATGTTAAATGGTTTGGTTATTTGTCTGCAACTAGCGTTTATGGTGATTACTCTGGTAATTGGGTGAATGAGGAATCTGAAACAAAACCTATAGAAATCAGAGGAGAAAAGCGCCTTAGATCTGAAAAGAAGTGGCTGAATAGCAAACTGCCTGTACATATTTTTCGTTTAGCTGGAATATACGGTCCTGGTAGGAACGTGTTAATTGACTTGCAGCTTGGCAAAGCAAAAAATGTGAAAAAAGAAGGGCATTTTTTTTCTCGTATTCACGTTGAAGATATATCGAACATTCTATTTTCTTCCATGCAAAACATAAAACCTGGTGAAGTATACAATTGTGCAGATGATTTACCCACTACACAATCTGAAGTGATAATGTATGCAGCCAAACTCCTCAATGTTAGTCCTCCAGAGCCAATTGAGGTTTCTTCCTTACCAGATTATGCACAGAGTTTTTATTTAGGGTCAAAAAAAGTAAGTAATGTTAAAATTAAAAAAGATCTTAATGTCTCTCTAATTTATCCTAACTATAAGGTGGGATTAGAGAGTTTGCATGTAAAAAAAACTGAAATCACATTAGAATGAAGTAGATAGACCTATTGTTTAGTTGTATCCGTTCAGCAAAGTGGCAAAATAGGTAGGCGAGATAAACCAAAAAATCAAGAAAAAAGTAAGTTTACAACAAATGGTGTCATTCCAGTGCTTGACACTGGAATCCAGCCTTTCCATAATCATCAAAACATTGTATTTTAACGTAAAACAGCTATTTTTATGCTCACCAACTTAATAAAATTCCTGGATCCCAGTGTCTGGGCACTGGGATGACAAAGGAGAGCAGTGTCAAGCACTGATCACTTTTGCTTCAATATTTGCACATTAGCCATGCCTTGAATCAATACGTTTAGTTCTGTAATTGTGTCCGCTCAGACTAATGTTCTCTAGGTAAGATTGTGGAGTATTCGTTGCAGCATTTGGCTGTTCAATTACGCTAGTTGGTATAATACTTCTATTTCTTTCAAAATTTCCATCTCGTATAGCTTCCAGAACGCTTTTTCCTCCTAAAAGACAGTTTTCTCCTAAACTTTTCCCCTTATCTTCTAACTCGTTAAGCCTTGCTTCGCTCTCCTTATCAATCTTTACTTCTATTTCATTACTATTTTCCTTAGGATTTAGATGAATACTGATTTTTCCTGCTTCACTATCAAAAGATAATGTTACACCTTGCTTACAAACATCCAGATAATTTCTTTTTCCGTTGTAGCTTTCAACTCTTACTATACTTTTCCCAATTTGCAGTATACCAACTCTTAAGTTTAAACCTTTATTCTTTTCATTGCTTAGGATTTTTGCAACTTCAACAGTACTATCTTGTGGATATTTTATACAAAAGCACTCATTATCTATCTCTACTTTTAATTCTAATTTGTCCTTTTGAGCTTGCTCATTTTTGTTTACAATACTTTCATATGCTGCATTTTTTAGATCGTTTTCAATTTCCTTACATTGTGCAAAGAGATCATTTACATAATCAGAATCAGAAGTTACATGTCCTAGCTCACCACCATCGAAAAGACCTCTTTCTACTTTCCCACCTTTTAACAATAAATCCCTAATGGTGTTTCTTATGATGTCTAAATTACCATCTTCCAGTGCTTCATTCGTGTTGTCATCATCTTGATCTTCATTGTTACAGGAAACATCCTGACCTCTAAATGCATGCGCTTTACTGCTAGGGCATAGGCCTTCATTATTGATAACATCTATTATTTCTTCAAATATCAAATTTGTTACAGTTCTATAACGATCACCATAACATGAATTTAGTCTTATCCCTTTCCCTAAATATTTATTTGTTATGTCTCGAACAAGCCTTAAAGCACTTCCTTTGTTATTTTCTTCTTCCACCTTTTTCATCTCCTTACAAAATTCATCAATCAGCTTCTCTTCATTTTCAGTTAATGGTATTTCTAGATCCATTAAAAGTGAGCCACCTTCCGGAAAATAAGAATAATCTGAACTACAGCTCGAATTTGAGTCCCAATCACTTGGTTCAGTACAAGGCGTCTGATTACCATCAGCAGAACTATCATATGAATCATAATCACTAAAGTTCTGTAGTCGATTATCACTTTCGTGTTCATCTGTTTTGTTTGACAAATCACTGCGAGAGAACTCCATCGGATCTTTTATATTACTTCCAAACTTTGTTGATTATCACTTTCGCCTAACCTAATATCAGTTAGTGTTGGATCATATAATTCTTGGGTATTTTTTGCTTCTGTTTTCCTCGTCTTACGTAATGGATAAGGCTGATAAAATTGAGTTCGTTTCCTTTTTACCTTATTCATGTTGCATAACCGTTATTCAATAATTCTTTAACAAATACCATAATACATAGGCAAGTCAGTAAAAAAATTTGACTTACATTACTCTACCACAATTTTGAGATAGAGTAATGAATTATTTTCGTTTGGCATTTAAACGTTTTATATCTGCTGTAATGATTTCACTTCCAATTTGCTATTCTTTACATATTGAATTGCAAGCACTAACGCTTTACTCCCAGAAGCTGTGGTGCTATAAGCTATATTTTGCAAAATAGCAGTTCTCCTGATATCTTTGCTATCTGAGACTGATTTCACACCTTTTGAAGTATTGATTACTAGATTTATTTTTCCATCTTTGAGCATATCAACTATGTGGGGTCTGCCTTCTCTCACTTTATTTACAGCTTTTGCAGCAATGCCGTTATTATTCAGATATAAAGCTGTGCCTTTGGTTGCATATATTTCAAAACTCAGTTCTTTCAACATTCGTGCAACAGGCAATATATACTCTTTATCATCATCTTTTACTGAAACCAGAGCTGTTCCTTCTATTGGTAACTTGTATCCTGCAGCCATGTGCGTTTTTGCAAGTGCAGCTTCAAACGATGAGTCAATTCCCATTACTTCTCCTGTTGATTTCATTTCAGGACCAAGTAGAGTGTCAATTCCCGAAAAGCGCGTGAATGGAAAAACAGCAGCTTTAACTGCAAAATGATTGAAAGGCTTGTTTTCCTGATTCAATTTTTTACCCAAAATAACCTGAGTGGCAAGCTTTGCAATAGGAATATTGATTACCTTGGAAATAAAAGGAACGGTTCGACTAGCTCGTAAATTTACTTCAAGTATGTATACATAACTCTCTTGAACAGCAAACTGAATGTTTATCAGACCTTTCACTTCTAGTGCAAGAGCTATTCTTTCAGTTTGGAGCTCGATCTCTTTTATTACTTCGTCACTCAATGTATTTGTCGGTATTGAGCATGTTGAATCGCCAGAGTGGATACCAGCTTCTTCAATATGCTCCATGACCGCTGCAATGAAAACTTTTTTCCCATCACACACAGCATCAACGTCAACCTCAACTGCATTGACTAAAAATTTATCAAGAAGCAGCGATCCGTGTTCAAAAATTTTGGTTTGATTCAAGACATACTCTTTAAAGCTCTGAGTATCGTGTCTAATCGACATAGACTGACCGCCGAGGACATATGATGGCCTGACTACTAGTGGAAACCCCACCTTTTCTGCGTTGGTTAACGCTTCTTTTACTGAATGGCAGATAGAACTTTCAGGTTGTTTTAAATTAAGTTGCAAAGCAAGGTTTTTAAACCTCATGCGATCTTCTGCAAGGTCAATAGAATCAAACGAAGTTCCCAGAATTTTGAAACCTCTCTCGTTAAGCACTTTGGCTAACTTTAAAGGTGTTTGACCACCTATTTGAACTATTACACCAACCAGTGTGCCATTTTCTTGCTCTTTACTTAGTATTTCAAGCACATCCTCTGCAATCAGTGGGGCGAAATATAAACGATCAGCGGTATCATAATCAGTTGAAACGGTTTCTGGATTACAGTTGATCATTATTGTTTCATACCCCATTTCTTTGGCGGCAGAAGCTGCATGTACGCATGCATAATCAAACTCAATACCTTGACCAATGCGATTTGGACCACTTCCTAAAATGACAACCTTTTCTCGGTCAGAAACATCTGCTTCGCACTCCATTCCCTCTGTCATCCGAGTAGCTGACACTGGGATCCATTCTTCCTTATCTCTGGATTCCAGCGTCAAGCGCTGGAATGACATCATTGTGTTACCCTCATAACAGCCATACATATAAGCAGTGCTCGATTCAAATTCAGCTGCACAGGTGTCTACACGCTTATAAACTTGTTTAATGCCAAATTTTTTTCTTATTTCTTCAATTTGCTCTACTTTCTTATTGCTTAATTTTGCCAATCTTGCATCTGAAAACCCCATTTTTTTCAGCTCTAACATTTCATATGCAGTCTCAGGAAGGCCGTTTTCCTTGATTTTTTGTTCAGCTAATATAATTTGCTGTATATTCTGCAAAAACCATAAGTCATATCCTGTAATCGAATTTATTTCTTCTATGCTTATTCCATGACGCATTGCGTCAGCAGCAATCAGTAATCTGTTTGGCAGCAATTTTGCTAATTGAGATCTGATGTGATCAATATCAGTATTTTCAGGAAATACTTCATTAAGTCCCGTAAGCCCAGTTTCAAGCGAGCGAAAAGCTTTCTGCAGCGACTCATTAAAAGTGCGGCCGATCGACATCACTTCCCCCACTGATTTCATGGAAGTTGATAGTTCACAATTCGTCCCCTTAAACTTCTCAAATTCAAAACGAGGAATTTTAGTGACGATGTAATCAATCACTGGTTCAAATGCAGCAGGTATAACTGGAGCGCAATCATTACGTATCTCATCGAGTGAATAGCCGATAGCAAGTTTAGTTACAACTTTTGCAATAGGATAACCTGTTGCTTTTGAAGCAAGTGCAGAAGAGCGAGAAACCCTTGGATTCATTTCAATCACAACGAGGCTTCCATCTTCTTTAGGATTCACTGCAAACTGAACATTTGCACCACCGGCACTAACATCAATTTCTCTTAGCACTGCTATAGATGCATTTCTCATCTGTTGGTATTCTACGTCACGCAGAGTCAAAGCAGGAGCAACCGTGATACTATCTCCGGTGTGCACTCCCATTGGATCAATATTTTCTATCGAACAGACTATTATGCAGTTATCTTTACAATCACGGATAACTTCTATTTCATATTCTTTCCAGCCGATAATTGATTCATCTATCTGAACTTCATTTATTGGCGAAATTTTGAGAGCACTTTCTGCAATATTGAAAAACTCCTCTTTATTGTATGCTATGCCGCTACCTGCACCACCAAGGGTGAATGACGAGCGGATGATTGCTGGTAATCCAATGTAATCCAAAGCCTTTCTTATTTGTTCTTGATTTTTTATAATGATACTTTTGGGGTATTTTAGCCCTATTTTATCCATGGACTGACGGAATAACTCTCTATCCTCTGCTTTTTTTATTGCTTCTCTATTTACCCCTATTAATTCTACATTGTATTTGTCTAACACTCCATCATCTGCAAGTTTTATTGCGCAATTGAGTGCTGTTTGCCCGCCCATTGTTGGCAATATTGCATTTGGCATCTCCTTAATTATAATTTTCTCTATGATTTCAGGCAGTACCGGCTCAATATAAGTTGCATCAGAAAACTCAGGATCTGTCATTATAGTTGCGGGGTTGGAGTTAACCAAAATGACTTTATAACCTTCACTTTTTAATACTTTACAGCTTTGCGTTCCGGAATAATCAAACTCGCATGCCTGACCTATAACTATTGGGCCTGCTCCTATTACTAATATAGATTCTATATCTGTGCGTTTTGGCATAATTACAATAACGATTTCTGTTCAAATAATGTTACCAATCTTTCCTGTATATGTGAATTTTTATTAAACCTATTAGCTAACTGTTTTTAGGCTTGACGCATAACTATACGAACATTGTGATTTGAGTCCACTAGGAGGGCGTCATCCAAGTAGCCTTCTTCTTGTATCTTGTCAAAAGCATCTAATGTTTTAAGCTTAAGCATTAGGTGGAGAAGGGAGGAACTCTGTGCTTCTTCTTAGATATAAAATCTGTAGAGGAGATAAGAATTCCCTTCTCAAAAGTATAGGCTGGACGGTATCGTAGAAAGACCTGAATGGTTCTAATTCTGTATTCACAAGGTTAGCCTTACTTTTCATTTTTAATGGTAACGTATGGGGTTATATATGATCAACAACTTTTTGGGCATAGATATATCAAAAGATCGCTTTGATGTTTTTCTCTCATTTATAAGCAAAAAAGGAAAGCGTGAAACTAGAAAAAGAAGCTTTAAGAACGATGGTTTCAAAGTCTACTGAATTTTCTACACAAACATAATGTAGAAAAAGTAAAAACCTGCATGGAATCTACTGGTTGTTATAGCGAAGCACTGGCTGAATTTCTACACAATGCTGGACATTTTGTAAGTGTTGTAAATCCTTATTGCATAAAATCTTATGCAAGGAGTAAGCTGATACGACAAAAGAATGATCAGACCGATGCAGAAGTTATTGCTGATTATTGCCAAAGACAGGAACCTTCTAGTTGGACACCACCTTCTCCTGAAATGAAAAAATTAAAACATCTTTATCGTTGCTCAGTTGCGTTAAAAGATGAGTTAACATTAGTAAATAACCACTTAGAAAAAAAAGAGAGACTGCCTAAAGAAGTTGCAAATGCTTGGGAAGACCTTGCAATGAATATAGCTCAAAAAATAGAAACAATAAAAAACTCCGTACGTGAACTATTAAATCAACACAAAGAATTGTTGGAAAATTTTCAACTTCTATTGACTATTCCAGGCATAGGAGAAGAATCAGCAATAGCTATTTTAGCTGAAGTTTCTGATATAGAGGTTTTTAGAGATGCCAGGCAATTGGCAGCATATACAGGAGTTATACCACGAAATATGACGTCAGGTTCCTCTGTATATGCCAAACCCAGATTAAGTAAATCCGGTTCACAAACATTACGTAAGGCACTTTTCTTTCCTGCCATAGTAGCTAAGAATCACAATCCTATCATTATGAGCTTTTGCCAAAGATTAAAGGAAAAGGGTAAGCATAATATGGCCATCGTTGGTGCTGCAATGCGTAAGCTACTCCATATCATTTTCGGTATTCTGACATCCAAAAGTGCTTTTGATCCTAACCATATCAAAAACTACAGGGCTAGGAGGTTGACTGAAGGTTTAGTACTTTAAAATCAAAAATGCTTCCTATCTATCTTATGTAAAGTGGTATCTTACACAAATTTATTGAATGTTGTTGGTTAGTGGATATGTTGATAAGTAAACTTCATCTGTTTTGTGCGTATAAAACTAATTTACTTATCAACATATCCACTAACTATAATCTGTGTACTGTTACACAATTGGAAGTATTTTTTGATTTTATGATGCAACTTGGGAAATTTTTATAATTTTTTTGTTGACTAACAAGACGGTATCTCCTGTCATTCTAGTGCTCCTTTTTTTGTCATCCGAGTAGCCCCTTTTTTGTCATCCGAGTAGCCCCTCTTCTGTCATCCGAGTAGCTGACACTGGGATCTCATTTTACTCTATAATGGCAGTGCTCCTTTCTCGTCATCCCAGTGCCCAGACTACTTGGATCCAGGAAACTTAACTCTACACCAAGTAAATGTACAATAAGAACTAGATTCCAGACTGGAATGACACCCTACTTAACCGTCATACCGCCGCGGTATCTCTTAGCATAGATCCCGCTAACAAGCAGCGGGATGACGAAGTTATTGTCATGCCACCGCGAACCGTCATACCGCCGCGGTATCTCCTTAGCATAGATCCCGCTAACAAGCAGCGGGATGACGAATTACTTAACCATTATACCGCCGCGGTATCTCTAGATCCCGCTAACACCTTACTATTACCCACAAATATAAATGTTTGTTGCATAGCTCTTAATGGCATAACTTTTGCTTGAAATAACTGTTTATATGGTGCAATTTACAGCTTTTAGTTGCTAAAATTATAACTCTTAATTTAATAATTTTAATCCAATAAGCTTTCAGGTTAATAAAATTAAATTATTTGAGTAAATACAATACCATGTCTTTATTTGTGGGTAATAGTAAGCGCTAACACGTAGCGGGATGACGAGATGCCACCGCGAACCGTCATACCGCGATTCATTCGCGGTATCTCTTAGCCGCTAATACGTAGCGGGATGACGAGTTATTATACCGCCGCGAACCGTCATGCCGCCGCGGTATCTCTTAGCCGCTAACACGTAGCGGGATACTTAACCGTCATACCGCGATTCATTCGCGGTATCTCTAGATCCCGCTAACACGTACTTAACCGTCATACTGCCGCGGCGCTAACAACTGTACGAACGTTGTAGTTTGGGCCACCAGTGGGGTGTCATCCATAAGTGTTGAAAGTGCTATAAGTGGCATTATATAAGGTGGTTAACGGCATAAATTTCAATGGTAATAAAATAAATTAAAAAAGCGCCTTTTTGCCTGTGGTTAGAAGGTTTAAGCGAATTTTCGACGTGGTTTATCTGCTTTCCCAACAACGAAGGTTGATATCAAGAGGAGATTTACATACCATTAATCACCTTGTGTGATTGCACTTTCAACACTTATGGGTGTCATCCCAGTGCCCAGACACTGGGATCCAGCTTCTATGCAACTTAATTAAAAACGTTTGTTTTAGCGTAAGACAACTACCTTTAGCTCATCAGCTCAGTTATAAGCAAAATTTCTGGATCCCAGTGTCTGGGCACTGGGATGACACCATTTGCTGTGCAATTTACCTTCAAAAACGAATGTTCGTACAGCTATGAGTGAGATCAAAGAATTGCAGAATTAAGTGTGAATGGTTACAGAGTAATTTCAAAGTGCATTTGCAGTTGGACTGGCTGAATGGATATACTTAATGAAAGTCCCATTTCACGGTGTTCAAATCTACTCCTTCTTGTACCATCTCCCAAAGTGGGCTCATTTCTCTCAGTCGGCCAATATTTTTAGCAACAAGATCTGCTGCGTACAAAACTTCTTCTTTAGTTGTAAATCGGCCTAGGCCAAATCTAATTGATGAATGCTCAAGGTCGTGGCCATTATTTAGCGACCGTATGACATAGGAAGGCTCAAGAGACGCAGACGTGCACGCAGAACCAGAACTTACTGCTAAATCCTTGATTGCCATGATGAGAGACTCACCCTCAACATAGGGAAAGCTCAAGTTTAGGTTGCCAGGAATTCTATTTTCATAATCACCATTTAAAACGATATCAGGAAATGCTTCTTTTATCTTATTGTACAAAATATCTCTCAGTCCTTCCAATTTGCTTGCTTCTGTTTCCATTTCTTCTTTAGCGATACGTGCCGCTTCACCAAAACCAACTGCAAGAGGTGTTGGAACTGTTCCAGAACGCATACCTCTTTCTTGTCCACCACCACTAATCAATGGTATCAGCCTAACACGAGGATTCTTTCTACGGACATATAATGCGCCTATTCCCATAGGTCCATAAATTTTGTGGCTAGAGAGACTCATAAGATCAATGCACATCTCATTAACATCAATTGGAACTTTTCCAAAGCTTTGAGCTGCATCTGTATGGAAAAATATATTATGCTTTCTGCATATTTTACCAATCTCCTTTACAGGCTGAATTACTCCGATTTCATTATTTACCATCATCACTGAAACCAGGATTGTTTTATCAGTAATTGCTTCCTCAAGCTTTGATAAATCTATAATTCCGTTTTGCTTAACAGGCAAATATGTAACTTTAAAGCCTTCATTTTCCAGATGCCGACAAGAATCCAGAACACACTTATGCTCCGTGCAGACAGTTATTATATGATTTCCTTTATTTTTGTAAAAGTGAGCAATGCCCTTGATTGCTGTATTATTTGACTCAGTTGCACCTGAGGTAAAGATAATTTCTTTGCTATCTGCGTTCACCAGATCAGCGATGTGTTTCCTTGCTTTTTCCACTGCTTCTTCAGCAGTCCAACCAAATGAATGGCTGCGAGAGTGTGCATTACTGAACTCACCAAAATAAGGTATCATTACCTCCAAAACACGGGGATCCACTTTAGTAGTAGATTGATAATCAAGAAATATTGGTAATTTTATTTTAGTATCATGTATTTTCTTACTTTCAACATTCATAAAGCTACCACAGGGACAAAATTTACAACTATTTAATAGCACTAAAACTTAATTTTTTCAAGGTATAATCTTGCATCAACAAACATTGTCACCAAAGGGATGTGTGTATGACGCTGGTTCACTCTGTGATGGTGTCATTCCAGCGCCCCTATGATGTCATCCGAGTAGCTCCTTTTTTTGTCATCCGAGTAGCTGACACTGGTTCACTCTATAATAGTATCATCCGAGTAGCCCCTTCTTGTATCTTGAAAAAAGCATCTAGTGTTTTAAGCTTAAACATTAGATGGAGAAGGGAAAATTTTGTCAATAATCTTAGATATAAAATCTGTGGTAAAGTCAAGAATCCCTCCTCAAAAGTAGAGGCTGGACGGTATCGTAGAAAGACCTAAATGGTTCTAATTCTGTATTCACAAGGTTAGCCTTACTTTTCATTTTTAATGGTAACGTATGGGGTTATATATGATCAACAACTTTTTGGGCATAGATATATCAAAAGATCGCTTTGATGTTTTTCTCTCATTTATAAGCAAAAAAGGAAAGCGTGAAACTAGAAAAAGAAGCTTTAAGAACGATGGTTTCAAAGTCTACTGAATTTTCTACACAAACATAATGTAGAAAAAGTAAAAACCTGCATGGAATCTACTGGTTGTTATAGCGAAGCACTGGCTGAATTTCTACACAATGCTGGACATTTTGTAAGTGTTGTAAATCCTTATTGCATAAAATCTTATGCAAGGAGTAAGCTGATACGACAAAAGAATGATCAGACCGATGCAGAAGTTATTGCTGATTATTGCCAAAGACAGGAACCTTCTAGTTGGACACCACCTTCTCCTGAAATGAAAAAATTAAAACATCTTTATCGTTGCTCAGTTGCGTTAAAAGATGAGTTAACATTAGTAAATAACCACTTAGAAAAAAAAGAGAGACTGCCTAAAGAAGTTGCAAATGCTTGGGAAGACCTTGCAATGAATATAGCTCAAAAAATAGAAACAATAAAAAACTCCGTACGTGAACTATTAAATCAACACAAAGAATTGTTGGAAAATTTTCAACTTCTATTGACTATTCCAGGCATAGGAGAAGAATCAGCAATAGCTATTTTAGCTGAAGTTTCTGATATAGAGGTTTTTAGAGATGCCAGGCAATTGGCAGCATATACAGGAGTTATACCACGAAATATGACGTCAGGTTCCTCTGTATATGCCAAACCCAGATTAAGTAAATCCGGTTCACAAACATTACGTAAGGCACTTTTCTTTCCTGCCATAGTAGCTAAGAATCACAATCCTATCATTATGAGCTTTTGCCAAAGATTAAAGGAAAAGGGTAAGCATAATATGGCCATCGTTGGTGCTGCAATGCGTAAGCTACTCCATATCATTTTCGGTATTCTGACATCCAAAAGTGCTTTTGATCCTAACCATATCAAAAACTACAGGGCTAGGAGGTTGACTGAAGGTTTAGTACTTTAAAATCAAAAATGCTTCCTATCTATCTTATGTAAAGTGGTATCTTACACAAATTTATTGAATGTTGTTGGTTAGTGGATATGTTGATAAGTAAACTTCATCTGTTTTGTGCGTATAAAACTAATTTACTTATCAACATATCCACTAACTATAATCTGTGTACTGTTACACAATTGGAAGTATTTTTTGATTTTATGATGCAACTTGGGAAATTTTTATAATTTTTTTGTTGACTAACAAGACGGTATCTCCTGTCATCCCAGTGCTCTTTTTTTGTCATCCGAGTAGTCCCTTTTTTGTCATCCCAGTGCCCCGACACTGGGATCCAGAAAAGTTTGCTTGTAAGCAAGCAAACTAGCATAGAAAGTGGTTACAACATTTTCGATGAGATTATATGGAAAACTGGATCCCAGTGTCTGGGCACTGGGATGACAGCAGTCCTACGTCATACCGCGATTCATTCGCGGTATCTCTTAACATAGATCCCGCTAACAAGCAGCGGGATGACACCTCTCTTGGGCTCTTTTAGCTACAAACGTTAAGAAATTTACCAAACGAAAAAAAAGGCAAAAGAAGCCCTAGTCATTGTCTATTTTCAGTATTTGGCGTTTTTTAAGTCTTAAACACTGCAATTTAGCTGCTTTTAATTGCAACTAACCTACGCTGCAAATGTTTAAGAAATTTACTAAGCAGAAAAAAAGGCAAAAGAAACCCCGTGTTAGCTAGTTGTCACTCTCTAATCCTGCAAATTGGCGTACTATACTGTCTTAAACGACTTATAAGCGCGTTTCAGCTTATATAGGTAAAAACCCAGAAATGTTGTGAAGACATAAGGTGCACATAGTGCAAAAAATTAAAAATAAGACGCCAACTACGTTGTTTTCTTGCTGTTTAATCTGCACAGATAAAGATAACTGAATACCTTCACTATCATGATAAGGGGGCTGGCGGAGTTTGTCAAGGAAGTTTTTTCGTTTCTAACGGTTGTTAACGTGCTGCCAAAAACTATGCAAGAAGTCTATTGAAATCGCGTATATCAATCGTTGTAAAATCACACAATTGCTCTGTAGAGCTATGCCCTGTAATAATTACTATACCATTTTGCTCAGAGCGTATTGAGATTAGGTTCAGCACTAATTCACACGTTGCACTATCAAGATTACAAAATGGTTCATCTATCAGCCAAACGTTTGCATTAGAAATCAAGAGGCGAGCAAGTGCAACTCTTCTTCTCCAGCCTGCAGAAAGTTCGCCATATCTAATATTAATTACAGGCTGCAACTGCAAGCAACAAATAGCTGCCACAATCAATTCCCTAGTATTTCGTATTCCTGCCCAGAATTCTATGTTTTGGGCAACAGTTAAGCTATCTTTACAGGCATTCTTATGCCCTACGTAGACCATAGAAGGTATATAGGATTTTCGATCATCATATATGTCTTTTCCGCAGTACCTTATATTGCCTGATACCGGCGGTAAAAGTCCAGATAAACTTCTAATTAAGCTGGTTTTACCACTACCATTTGGACCAGTGATTAGAATCTTTGATTTTGGCTCAGCTTTAAAACTGAGATGTTTAAATAATACTTTGTTATTACGAGCGCAGGATAAATTTTCACATTCGAGCATGAATTATCTGCCCTTCCCCTTATGTTTAACTTGAGTTGAAGCCTGAGCTTTTACAAATAGCTCCCAAAATCCTTTCTTTCCGCCTTCTCTATGTATCAATTGTGCAAAACGCTGCATTAAACCATTACCCATCATAACCATCTTTGTCCATTTACCTACCGGTTTTGCTATGTCAACTATTTCTAGATCTTCTTTATAAACCTGTATATCTTTTTGCTTTTCGCGTAGCATTTCCTGTTGTTTCATCAACTCTTTTTGCTTATTTTTTTGATATAATTCGTTGAATTTTCTGTCTTCTTCCCACTCTTCTTTAAAAACTTTTCTAGGAAATATGATTTTTCTAATGCGATTTTTGTATATTTTTCTCAAAAAGAGAAATACTGCAGCTACAGCAAGTAATGTTACGCTATATAATATGATCTGTGTAAGTGGCATTTCCTGTATCTAATTCATTAAAAATACCCTTACTATTATACCATAATTATAGAAATTGTGCAATTTCTTTGCGGGTAAAGACAGTATAAAAGTAATACTGCTCTATTTCGTAAATTGGACAAATATCTGAGAATGGGCTTGTATGTAGTAAGGTTTATTTCTATACTTTTTAAAGAATTTAGAAGTAAAACAAATATGAACTGCTATAAAACTCACACGTGTGAAGAATTAAGGAAGAACGACGTAGAAAAGGAAGTTACCCTCTCTGGATGGTTATATCGTAAGCGCGATCACGGTAACTTAATTTTTGTTGATTTAAGAGACTTCTATGGAATCACTCAACTAGTATTTAATAATGATAAAGACTTTTTTGATGAGACATCAAATTTAAAATTGGAGAGTATAATTACTGTTACAGGAATAGTTGAAGCTAGAACTGAAGATACGGTAAACAGCTCTATCGCAACCGGAGAAATTGAGGTTGTAGTTAGCAATTTACACGTTGAATCAGAAGTTGAGTTCCACTGTGATGAAGAAATAGCAAAAGAAGAAAGAAGTATATTAGCGAGCATTGCTGGCGAACAAGAATACCCAGAAAATATGAGATTTAAATATCGTTTTCTTGATTTAAGGCGAGAAAACACCCGCAACAATATTATTCTGCGCTCACAAATTATTGCAGAACTCCGCAAGCTCATGATAGAGCAAGGGTTTTTGGAAATTCAGACTCCAATACTTACTGCTTCGTCCCCTGAAGGTGCACGTGATTATTTGGTGCCAAGCAGACTAAATCTTGGTAAATTTTATGCATTGCCGCAAGCTCCACAGATTTTTAAGCAATTGCTCATGGTTTCAGGGTTTGATAAATATTTTCAAATTGCACCGTGTTTCCGTGACGAAGACGCAAGGGCTGACCGTTCTCCGGGGGAGTTTTATCAACTAGATCTTGAAATGTCTTTTGTGACTCAAGAAGACATCTTTCAGATTATTGAGTCTACCTTATATAAAGTGTTTGCCAAATTTTCTTGCAAATCAGTTGATAAAGATTTTCCGCGCATTACATACAAAGACGCAATGCTCAAATATGGATCTGATAAGCCAGATCTGCGCAATCCATTATTAGTCAGCGATGTTACAGAAATTTTCCGTGATTCAGAGTTCAATATTTTCAAAAGCAATATTGAGCGCGGTATGGTAGTGAGAGCCATCCCTGCTCCTAAAACAGCAGAAGAACCACGCAGCTTCTTTGATAAAAAAATAGAACATGCGCAAAAAGAATTCGGCGCTAAGGGGCTTGGGTATATAACATTTGATAAGGACGGCATCGCAAAAGGGCCAATTGCTAAATTCCTTGATGAAAACAGGCTAAATTCTATAAAAGAAATAACGGATGTAAAGCCTGGAGATAGTGTATTTTTTGCTTCTGATAAGGAAAATGAAGCAGCAACAATTGCAGGGAAAGTGCGCACTCTTTTAGGGTCAGAACTCAGTCTTATAGATGATAATATCTTCAAGTTTTGTTGGATCATTGATTTTCCCTATTTTGTATATGACGATAAAAGTAAAAAAATCGATTTCTTTCATAACCCATTCTCCATGCCACATGGTGGCTTGAAAGATTTAGAGGACAAAAATCCACTGGATATCCTTGCTTACCAATATGATCTTGTTTGCAATGGAATAGAACTGTCAAGCGGGGCGATTCGTAGTAACAAGCTGGATATCATGTATAAGGCCTTTGCCATTGCAGGCTACAGCAAAGAAGAAGTTGATACAAAATTCGGTGCGCTCGTGCGTGCATTCAGGTTCGGAGTGCCGCCTCACGGCGGTATAGCACCAGGGGTTGACAGAATGGTTATGCTGCTTGCTGATGAGCCAAATATTCGTGAAGTAATCTGTTTTCCTATGAACCAGCAAGGTGAAGATGTTCTAATGGGTGCTCCTTCTGAAGTGGACAATAAACATTTACGTGAATTATCCTTAAAGGTTATTGAATAAAAATTTTTATAGCGGAGTGTGGTAAACCGAAAATCATGAACGATATTCAAAAAGCAATACTATCAAGCATAATCTGCAATATGATTATATGGTATGAAGTAACTCTATTTGGAGTTTTAACACATATAATAAGCAATGTTTTTTTTCCTTCAGAAAGCGATTATTTAAGCACAATCAAATTTCTTGGTAGTTTTGCAATTGGATTTGGATTTAGACCGCTTGGTGCGTTTATTTTTGGTTGCATTGGAGATAAGTACGGTAGGAGGAAAGTTTTGCTGACTTCCGTAATATTAGCTTCGATATCATCTACTGCAATTGCGGTCATACCAGGATTTAAAGAAATAGGAATATTTTCTCCTATATTACTTCTGCTTTGTAGAATAATACAAGGAATGGCAACAGGAGGGGAAACGAGTATCAACTCAGCCTTTTTAATAGAGCATTCAAGCGATAAAAAAAATCTAGGCTTTTTAGGTAGCATGAAAGCTTTTAGTGGTGCTCTTGGTTCTATTACATGTTTTGTAATGATAGCTATTTGCAAAAAATTTACAGGTGAAAATTATGAAATTTGGGGCTGGAGGTTGCTCTTCTATTTCTGCTTTATTATGGGCATAATAGGCTTCTTAATAAGATACATAATGGAAGAGAGCCTAGCATATAAAATTCATGATCAAAATAGAAGCTTATCTGATTCTCCATTTTTAGAATTAATCAGGGACTATAAAAAGGCATTTGTGCTAGCAATTGGGCTTGGCGTTGCCCAAAATGCAATCGTTTATTCAGCAATCATGTTTTACAACATATCTGTAAAAGAACTTATTCTCTCAGGCATCAATATTAAAAATGTAGTAAGGATTATAGTTGAAATTACATTTGGAGCGTCTGCAGTGCTGTTTGCAATACTGTCTGATAAAGTTGGAAGAAAAAATGTAATGATTCCTACATTAGTAGCTCTAGCTTGCGCCGGTTTGCCGGTACTTTCGCTATTATCGTATGATAATCACTATGTTATAACGCCCACTTATTGGCTAATAACCATACCAATAAGTGCATCTTTTGGAATATATAATTCTCTTGCTTGCGAGTTATTTCCAACGAAAGTTAGGTGCACGGGCTTTAGCCTCGCACATAACATATCTGCAGGAATATTTGGTGGCCTTTCTCCATCCATATGCATGTGGCTTATAGAAAAAACCGAAACAAAACTTGCAGCAGGCATTTATCTTACTGCCTGCGCATTAATTAGCCTAATATCTGTGCTTCAAATTAAAGCCAAAGACAGAAAAGTTGATTGGTGAAATCGTTTCAGTCGAAAAATAGCGCTTCAATGGATTTTTCGATGTGTTTAGTGATAGGAGCGGTGATAGTGATTTCTTTATTGTTTGGCAGTTTTAAAGATAAAGAATGCGAATGAAGGTGAATTTTATTTGCTATCCCATCAATAAAAGCTTTTTTACCACCATATTTACCGTCACCAAGAATAGGGCAATTTATATGAGCTAAATGTGCACGTAACTGATGGGTTCTGCCGGTAATTGGTTGTAATTTTAAATAAGCAACATTGTGTTTGGATTTTGCTATAATTGAAAAATGCGTAGTGGCATTCTGAGGTGAATTTTCATCAACGACCACTTTTTCTTGACCTGAAACATATTTTTTCACCAATGGATAGTCTATTGTTCCACTATCCTTGCTCGGTATGCCAGAAGTTAATGCTAAATAAGTTTTTTTTACTCTTCGTCCTTTAAATTCTTCCATAAGGTATCTGGCAACATTAGCGTTGCGTGCGAATATTATCACTCCACTCGTATCTCTATCTAGCCTATGGACAATTTTAAATGTTTCTCCCTCTCTTATTTGGTCAAGCAAATCACTCATGCTAATCTTTACTTTTACGCCACCTTGAACGATGACCCCTGCGGGCTTGTTTATAGCTAGTATATATTCGTCTTCATATAATATGTTCTCTCTTAGTAGATTCACTAACTTTTCATTATATTTGCGATCAGAATTAGCGTTCTCAATATAATTCAAGTGCTTCAGCGTTATAGTTTGTCCAGAATTTACTCTATCACTAGACTTTGCTTTGCAATCATCAACTTTGATTAACCCTTTCCTTAAAGATTTTTCAATTACAGATTGCTTTAGATCAGGAAAGATTCTTCTGATGTACCTATCCAGCCTAACGTTATCGTCTTTTACTGATATGGTTTTTATATTCTCCATTACTTTATTTGGATGTATGCTAATATCAACTGTTTGCATGACATAAAATAAAGTATAGCACAAGATATAAACCCTTCGGCTACATGTGCTATTTATTTAGTAGATTAAATATGAAGTTTAAAACTCTGCTGTCAACTTCCTGCAAAACTAGTGAAAACCAAACTTGCTTAAAACCACTTAATTAGTTATAGTCGTAAGTTTGAGGTACAGTAAAATGACAGCTTTTGTCCCTTTGATTGTTTTTTTAATCTTGTACCTTGGAAGTGGTGCTTATTTTTCTTTTATCGGAACTGATAATCCACTTCATCAGGTTTCACCAGTAATCTGCTTGTTACCAGCGCTATTTTTTGCTGTCTCACGTGGTACAAATAAAATTCAGCATAACATCGATACTGTTATCAAGGGCATGGGTGACAAAAATACCCTTACTATGTGTTTAATTTTTTTATTTTCTGGAGCATTTTCTGCGGTTACTCAATCAATTGGTAGCGCAGACACTGTTGCTAATTTAATTCTTAATTTCCTTCCAGCAAGATTAATGCTGCCTGGAGTATTTTTGGCTTCTGCTTTTATTTCAACTGCAATTGGTACATCTATGGGAGTTGTTGCGCTGATGGTACCTATAGCTGTTAATCTGGCAAAAAGTGGAGCTTTTGGCCTTGAAATAGGAACTGCAACTGTAGTAGGTGGTGCCGTGTTTGGTGACAACCTCTCAATGATATCTGATACCACCATTGCATCTGTTTCTTCACAGGGAGCTTCAGCAAAAGATAAACTTAAAATAAACTCTAAGGTTGCATTTACTGCAGGTATTATAACACTCACCTATCTGGCAGTGATTTCAAGTAGTACAAAAATTATTTCTATATCAAATTTAGATTATTATTCTATAATAAAAATTATTCCTTATATTTCTTTAACAATCATGGGGCTGCTTGAAGTCACCACTTTAGTAACAATAACTGTAAACATAATTATTGCTGGTGTGCTAGGAATAGCTTTTTTTGATTATGCCATCGTTCAATTTCCTCATGACGTGTACGACGGTTTCAAAAAAGTAAACGAAATAGTAATATTTGCTCTATTTATCGGTGGGTTGAGCCATATAATGTACAAACAAGGTCAAAAAGCGTTGCATAAACTCATCGATGAAAGCAATATCACAAAAACTAAAGCTGAATTTTTGATAGCAGGAATTGCGTCTATGTTTACTACCTTAGTTGCCAATAATACCATTGCTATTTTACTAAGTGGTGGCATTGCAAAAAGACTCGCACAGAAACACGATATTGTACCATACCGCAGTGCATACTTATTAGATGTTTTTGCTTGTGCTACAAAAGGCATCTTACCTTATGGTTCTCAACTATTGCTGGCAGGTAGCATCGCCTTTGTATCACCTGTTTCTTTATTAACACAGGTATATTACTGCTTTATTTTAGCAGCAGTTACAATAGGCGAAATAATCATCAACAGCAGAAAAGAGAAACATCGTGCGGCTGCAACTTAGAGTTTCTCTTTTTTTTACCCATAAGGAACGGAATTACTTGACAAACTCCGCCAGCCCCCTTATCATGAAACTGAAGGTATTCAGTTATCTTCATCTGTGCAGATTAAACAGCAAGAAAACAACGTAGTTGGCGTCTTATTTTTAATTTTTTGCACTATGTGCACTCTATGTCTTCACAACATTTCTGGGTTTTTACCTATATAAGCTGAAACGCGCTTATAAGTCGTTTAAGACAGTATAGTACGCCAATTTGCAGGATTAGAGAGTGACAACTAGCTAACACGGGGTTTCTTTTGCCTTTTTTTCTGCTTAGTAAATTTCTTAAACATTTGCAGCGTAGGTTAGTTGCAATTAAAAGCAGCTAAATTGCAGTGTTTAAGACTTAAAAAACGCCAAATACTGAAAATAGACAATGACTAGGGCTTCTTTTGCCTTTTTTTTTCATTTGGTAAATTTCTTAAATATTTATGGCTAAACGACAACCGTCATCCCGCTACGTGTTAGCGGGATCTCTTGTTAGCGGCTGAGATACCGCGAATGAATCGCGGTATGACGGTTAAGTATCCCGCTACGTGTTAGCGGCTAAGAGATACCGCGGCGGTATGACGGTGTAGATAGTAATTCGTCATCCCGCTACTTGTTAGCGGGATCTCTTGTTAGCGGCTGAGATACCGCGAATGAATCGCGGTATGACGGTTAAGTAGGGTGTCATCCCAGTCTGGAATCTAGTCTTGATTATGCAGCCACTTATTTAAAGTTAAGTTTCCTGGATCCCAGTGTCTGGGCACTGGGATGACGAGAAAGGAGCACTGGGATGACAGAAGAAGGAGGCTACTTACATGACATCATTCTTTTTCCTGGATCCAAGTAGTCTGGGCACTGGGATGACATCATAGAGGCGCTGGCCCTGACAATCGTCATCCCGCTACGTGTTAGCGCCGCGGCGGTATAACGGTTAAGTAGGGTGTCATTCCAGTGCTTGACACAGTTGTCTAAGTGAGGAAAGTCACCAGTGGTTATATTATTGCTATATTTCTCACTTACCCAACAAACTTAGATTTTACACTAAACTGTGCTGCCACTAACTTTGCAACCGGTACTCTATAGGGTGAGCATGAAACATAATCCACCCCTGATTCGATGAGAAACTCTATAGATTTTGGATCTGCTCCATGCTCTCCACATATACCTAGTTTTATTTCTTTTCGGGTTTTTTTGCCTCTTTCAATGGCTATCTTGATTAACTCCCCTACCCCTTCGATGTCCAGCACTTCAAATGGATCATTGTCAAATATATTGCTTTCCTTATAAGAATCGAGGAAATTAACTGAATCATCTCTTGAAAGTCCCATGGTTGTTTGCGTTAAATCATTAGTGCCAAAACTAAAAAACTCTGCATGTTTTGCTAACTTATCAGCAATCAGTGCTGCTCTTGGTAGTTCTATCATCGTTCCAATTGAATAAGCCTTGTCTGATGTCATTCCAGCGCGTGACGCTGGAATCTGCGTCTGGATTCCAGCTGAGATGACAGAGGATTCTTTCTTTGCTAGCTCGCATATCAGAATAAATTCTTTCTCATTCATTATAAAAGGGATCATGATCTCAGGCTTGATTTCTACACTTTTTTCCTTTTTTAGCTCATTTGCAGCACTAAGTATTGCCCTAATCTGCATGCTATATATTTCAGGATGAGAAATGGCAAGTCTACAACCTCGATGGCCAAGCATTGGGTTCTTTTCTGACAACTGTGCTATTTTATTTTTTACTGATTCAACTGACTTACTAAGTGATTTGGCGATTTTTTCTATAGTAGACTGATTATTGGGTAAAAATTCATGTAAGGGTGGATCAAGCAACCGTATAGTGACTTCCCTACCCTCCATAATAGAAAATATTTCTTTGAAATCAGACTTTTGCATTTCTTCCAGTTTAATGAGCGCATTTGCCCTTTCATTTTCATCGTCAGCTATTATCAACTTTTGAATGAATTTGATTCTATCACTAGCGAAAAACATATGTTCTGTGCGACATAAGCCTATACCTTCTGCACCGAATTCTTTTGCAATTTTTGCATCTTTTGGAGTATCAGCGTTCGCTCTCACTTTGACCGTTTTGATTTCATCTATCCAGTTGATTATCGTTTTGAATTCTTGCGATAATTCAGGTGAAATTGTAGGAAGAATGCCAAGCATAACCTCCCCTGTTCCTCCGTTGATGGTAATTGGTTCACCTTTATTTACTTTTGTATCCCCCACAGAAAAGAAAGTTCCATCTTTATCGATATAAAGTCCACTTACACTGCAAATGCATGGCTTACCCATTCCACGGGTTACAACAGCAGCATGCGAGGTCATCCCTCCCCGTGCTGTTACTATGCCACTTGCAGCATTCATTCCATTAATATCTTCAGGACTCGTTTCTGACCTTACTAAAATCACTTTTTTACCCTGCTCTGCAGCTTTTTCAGCATCACTTGCACTAAACACTACATATCCAGAAGCAACCCCTGGAGAAGCCGGCAGTCCCTTCCCTATTACTTTTTGGTCACTCTTAACGTCAAGAACTGGATGCAATAAATTGTCAAAAGTTTTTGGATCAATTCTCAATATTCCTTCTTCTTTTGTAATCGTTCCTTCGTTTACCATATCAACTATTATGCGAATAGCAGCTTCAGCCGTGCGCTTGCCAGACCTAGTCTGCAAAATCCATAACTTACCGTCCTGCACAGTAAATTCGATATCCTGCATGTCTTTATAATGCCTTTCAAGTTTTTCACATACCACACATAATTCTCGGTAGACACTTGGAAGCAACTTCTCCATGGTGTTTTCTTGCTCTCCGTCAATTGGCATAGGAGTATAAACACCAGAAACCACATCCTCACCCTGAGCATTAACCAAAAACTCACCAAAAAGCTTTTTTTCTCCAGTTGAAGGATTTCGTGTAAATATCACACCAGTTGCAGAATTATCATTTAAATTACCGAAAACCATTGCTTGCACGTTGACCGCTGTTCCAAGGTTTTCAGGAATGTTATGTATTCTTCTATAGGAAACAGCCCTATCATTTTTCCAAGAGGTAAATACTGCATTAACTGAGTTTAACAATTGCTCTTCAACGTTCTGCGGAAAATGTTTTCCTGTTTTTTCATGTACTATCCTTTTGAAATTGTTAACAATTCTCTTTAAAACATCAACATCAAGATCAGCTAAGCTTTTTGCTCCACTCTTTTGCTGCTTATTATCAACAACATCTTGAAATAGGTGATGGTCAAGCTGTAGTACAACATTGGAGTACATCATAATGAAGCGGCAGTAGCTATCGTAAGCAAAACGTTCGCCACTTTTTTTTGCAAGCCCAACAACGGTTTCATCATTTAGACCAACATTTAAAATAGTATCAAGCATGCCCGGCATTGAACTAACACTACCAGAGCGTATTGAAACTAATAAGGGATTATTTAAATCCCCAAACTTACAACCGATGTCATTTTCGAGCATCGCCATGTAGTTTTTGATTTCACTACATATGTCATTCCAGTGCGTGACCACATTTTTTTCTGGATCCGAGTAGTCAGCTACTTGGATGACAGAAGATCTATTGTCTTGATAATAGACTTTGCAAGCAGAGGTGGAAATTGTGAAACCAGGTGGAACAGGAATGCCAACATTGCACATTTCTGCTAAATTTGCCCCCTTTCCTCCCAGCAGATTTTTCATTTCTGCATTGCCTTCGCATTTACCCTGGCTAAAGTAATGTATTAACTTTTCCCCCATCATTTTCTCCGGATTTTCACTGATAAACACATTGTACATATAGTTCCAATAAACCTGTGAAGACTTGAAACCTTAGGATAATAAATTTTACAAAATTTTGCAACAACGTTCCTTCTGGCAACATCAGTAAAGTTAACAAAAAAGATGACAAATTATTGAATTATTATCAATAAGAATATATAATATAAAGATACATTTAAAAATTTTTTTATGGCTCTTTCTAAATTTCTCGACCCCAAGAATGATGTTGCGTTCCGGCGTATTTTTGGTACTGAAAAAAATAAAGACATCCTCATTCACTTTCTCAATGATATTTTGGGGTTCACTGGCAAAGATGAAATAAAAGAAATAGAATTCCTCAGCACTATTCAAGATGCTGAAATTGCCTCTAAAAAACAAAGTATCGTTGATGTACTCTGCAGGGATGAAAATGGGGTGCAAGTAATAGTCGAAATGCAAGTTGCCAAAACTAAAGGCTTTGAAAAACGCGCTCAATATTACGCTGCTAAAGCTTATTCAAGGCAAGCTGATAAAGGTGATCAATATCATAATCTTAAAGAAATTATCTTTATTGCTATTGCTGATTGTATTCTCTTTCCTAATAAATCTGAGTATAAGTCAGATCATGTAATGTTAGACAAAGATAGCTATGAACATGATTTAAAAGATTTTTATTTTACATTTATTGAGTTACCAAAATTTCCTAAAACTAAAGAAGACCAATTGGAGAGTATAGTTGAAAAATGGATCTATTATTTTAAATATGCAGATGAAACTAGCGAAGAAGAATTGGAAAAGATAATAGGTAGTGATGTAATAATTAAAAAGGCATATGAAGAACTAAATAGATTCAACTGGTCAGAGAAAGAATTTATTGCCTACGAACAGGAAATAAAACGTATTCGTGATGAACGGGCTGTTCTTGAACAAAAACTTGATGATGCTAAAAAGGAAGGAAAAATTGAAGTTGCAAAAACAATGCTGGCTAATAATGTTGATGTCACCACTATTGTTAAGTTTACTGGCCTCTCCATGAGTGAGATCAAAGAATTGCAGAATTAAGTGGACCCGCAAACGGTTACACGAAATAATGCTGCAGCCTGACCAGGTGATAAGTACATTTAGCCTATTTATCTTTATACTTTCATGCCAATTTTATAAATCAAATTTATTTCTGTGAATAGCTACAATTTAAAGACCTTGCTTCATCAATGTAATGGAACAAAACCTTTTTAGTAAGTTCAAAACCTTCTAAAGTCTCTCCTTCGCATCTTGCTGTAATGCAGTTTTGCGTATTTGATACCCTAAGAAGCCACCAACCTTTATTATCGGTTACTTTAACACCATCAAGATCTGAAAATACAATATTTTGCTTCTCCAGTATTTTCTTTATTGATTCAATTATTTGAAATTTTTTCTCATCTTTCACTACAATCTTTACTTCATGAGTGATATATAACCTCGGTAAATCCTCAATTACCTGAGATAGGCTTTGGTTTTTCTTAAGCAAAATGTCAACTGCTTTAACAGCAGAATATAGCCCATCATCAAAACCTAGCTCAGAAAAGAAGAAGTGCCCGCTTAATTCACCAGCAAACTTTGCCTCTTCCTCTACCATCTTCTTCTTAACTAGTGAATGTCCAGTAGCGCAGGTAATAACTTGCCCTCCTAACTTACTAACAAAATCATGCACTTTCATACTCATTTTTACGTTGGCAATAACTTTGCTTTCTGGATATTCCTCCAACACTTCACGTGCAAAAATTATAAATAAATGGTCATTGGAAACAACACTGCCTTTATTATCAATTAAGCGCACCCTATCGCTATCGCCATCTAGCGCAATGCCAAGATCACATCCATATTCCTTCACAATGTCAATTAATTGAGCGAGATTTTTTTCCTCTATGGGATCTGGATCATGCAGTGGAAATGCCCCATCTATAGAGTTATTGGTTACGATGTGTGTATGACCAGGCAAGATCTTTTCAATATACCTTATAATTCCACTTGCTGGACTATTTCCACAATCCCAGGCTATTTTTAATTTCTGTGTAGTATCGTTCTTCACTGCACTTTTTAATATGCGAATGTACTCACTATATATATTTATGTTAATTAAGCTTCCAATCCTTGTACTGTCTTTAATTGGATTGCTTATAATTTCCTTTATCTCTTGATCTGAGAAGACTTTTTTATTACTAAAAAATTTAAAGCCATTGTATTCACTTGGGTTATGAGAAGCGGTTATTACAATACCAAGATCCGCCTGCGTGATTTGTGTTGCAGCGTAGAGCATAGGTGAAGAGCATAGTCCAACGCGTATAACATTTGCACCGGATAAAGTTAAGCCCCTAATTAATTCTCTTTCTATACCTGGTGAATCTATTCTGCTGTCGTAGCCGACACAAACACTAGCTACGGTTTGGCCAAACTTTCTACCTATCTCGTACCCATCATTAATCTGCAAATCTTTGCCTACTATACCTCTAATATCGTATTTTCTTATAATGGTATTGTCCATACTGCACTGCTTAAGGAGTAACTACTATATAACATAATGGACAAGTGCTCAAGTTTATTTACTCAACGATTAGTTGATTTTTTAAAAAAATCTGTTAATATTATAGTATACTTTTTAAAGATGCAAAATTATGCCACAGGAAAACGAAAATGTATTTATAGCTGAGAATCAAAGTCTAAATGTAGATGAACAGAAGAAAAATGATATTCTAAGTGTCATTGAATCTTGCAACGATCTTCAGGATTTTATTAAAAGACTGGAGGAAGAAAATTTAATCTGGTACTTTATTGGTCCTTTACGCAAAGATGAGGACATTACAGGACAGATAAATTTAAAGTGGGAAAAGGAGTTCCAAAAATTTGAGCAATCAATAAACACAATGCATAAAGAACTTAAGTCGTCTCTGCCTGGTCAAAATTTCTTAGCGTATTCAACAAAAGATAACGACTTCAAAATTAGATTTGAAAATGAAGAAAAACCAATAGAAATTAGCAATATTTTAAGAGCCAGCAGAGAAGGTAAGGTTTATAACATATCTTTAGAGAAAGATAGTCAAATAACTGCGACCAAAAAAGGCAGCGAAAGGCACTATGATTTTACTGGTTCAAGCTCATGTGAAATGACCATTAACTGGCAGGCTAAAGATTCTGAAGGTAACAGCATAGACTGTAGCATGATCGTAAAATTGGATTCTAGTGGTATACAAAGTGTCATTGGTGAGCCAAAGTTTGGTGATTTAAAGTTCACACCAGAGGAAATAAAAGATAAAATATTAAAATTAGTTGAGCAGAATAAAGAAGTTTTTATCAATGGAAAAACTCTGCATCAAGCTTTTACTGACATGTCCAGGAGTGTAGACGATCAGCAAGTACCAGCAGAGGAAATATTTACAAAAGATCCACATATATCACCACAGTCACCTACACCAAGCAGCAGTGGGTATTCCTCTCCTAGCACACCTTCTTCACGTAGAAGTTCTTTCTCTAGTGTTAGTGAATTTAGTGATGAAGATGAAATACTTGAGGATGATATGTCTAATGATGAAGAAGAGCATGAACAAGAAGGAGCAAAAGGTGAAGTAGACGAAATTGAGGAATTAGAGAAAGAAAAAGAAACATTTGCTAAATATTTTGCAGCGCAGGCAAAGCAGCTTGAGGATCTAAGATTAGAACGTGACTTCTTGAGAGATGAAGTTAATGAACAACGGCAAGTTATATCTGAAAAAAATCAAAGAATAAAGGAACAAGGTACTTTAATTGAGTCGCTTATGAGTAAAGAGCAATTAAAGAATCAAGAGTTAGTTAAGGAATTAAATCAACTGTACAAAGAAAAAGAAGATTTAGAAATGGCAATTCAGCAATCTGGTATAGGTAAAAAGTCTCTTGCAGATGAGATAGAAGAAGTGGAGAAAAATGAGAAAATAGAGAGTTTGAGAAAAGAAATTAAGCAGAAGGATGAAAAGATACAGCAGATAGTAAGAGAGAGCCAGAAATTAGAAGGAAAGCTTCAAGATTTAAGGGCAAAGTATTCGGAAGTAAAAAACGAAGATAGTGAGTATATTGAAAATTTAACCCGTAAACTAAAACAAGCTGAGATTGAATTTATCGATAATAAAGATAAGCTGACTGAGCAAATAGAAAAATTGGCAGAAGAAAAGGAAAATTTATTTAGACAATTAAGAGCAAAAAGTACAGATTCAACATCGTTCAGAAAGCAACAATCAGAAATAGATAAGCTTAAACAACAGCTTAAGGAAAAGGAAGGGATGTTAACGTGTACACAGGAAGAGCTGGCATCTGTCAAAGAGAGTCTAGAGCAACTGCAGAACATATTACAGCAGGAAAAAGGTCAGGCAACTCAAACTGAAGTTGAATATGAAAGTAGAGGAACAAGCATGCAGCAGCAAGACCAAGGTACACAAGCTGTAAACAACAACTCAAGCAGAATAGCTAGTGGGTTAAGACAAGAAAACAAAAAATTGACTAGAGACAAACTAACTATATCTGAACAATTAAAACAAAAAATAAGAGAGATTGACGAGTTAAAGAAAAATTTAAAGCAATTACAAGAAGAAAATAAACAACTAAAACAAGAAGTTACTAAAAATGCAGGAGTTGATACACCATCTTCAACAGGTCAAAAAGAAGCTAAAGAAGCAGAAGTTATACCGCAAAACATTATGGATTGGCCTGTTCCAATTCCAGACGATAAACCGGAAGAGCAGAAAACTCCATTAGAGCCAATCAAGGTAAATACAGAATTATCAGATCCAAAATCAATCCCCGCTGAGGATCCAGAAAAATCTCCTCCTCTTTCAAAAGGATGAGTTTTGCTTCTATTGTTAACTATAGCTAAGACGTCATACCGCCACGGCGCTAACGAGTAGCGGAATGACGAGGTTATCGTCATTCCGCCGCGAACCGTCACACTGCCGCGGTATCTCACATAGATCCCGCTAACAAGCAGCGGGATGACAGCAATCCTACGTCATACCGCGATTCATTCGCGGTATCTCATCCGCTAACACGTAGCAGGATGACGATTGTCAAGGTGTCATCCGAGTAGCTTGACTACTTGGATCCAGAAAACTTAACTTTAAATAAGTGGCTGCATAATAAAGACTAGATTCCAGCGTCACGCGCTGGAATGACACCATTTTCGGTCTCTTAAATTGCTTTAGCTACAAACATTAAGAAATTTACCAAGCGGAAAAAAAGGCAAAAGAAGCCCCGTGGTGCGAGTTTTGACTCTATATTACTGTAAGTGGCGCTGTAATAATGTGCTAACGCTTAAAATAAGCGCGATTTGGCTGAATGTAGAAAAAATAAAAAAGACATGCAGCCGCTATAATTTTATGTAATCCGCCAATAAATACCTGAGTTTTTTACTGAATTTTGTCATTGAGCCTGCAGGTCAAAAACAAGTTTTGAGTCATAAATACCCTTATTGTCATAATAAGGGGGCTGGCGGAGTTTGTCAAGTAAGTTTTTTCGTTTCTATGGGTTAGTTGGTACGCGCTTTGCGTTTTAACAGATGTAAAAGCACAATTATTACGAACAACATTCCACCAATAACTGATATAGCTCCACCCGCAATAAAACAAGCACGTGCCAACATTGATGAAATACTTGGCAGATCTGCAACTTTTCTTAAGGCACCATATCCACCAAGCCATACAAGTCCAGTAATATGGAGAAAATGCCCCACACTGTAAGCATAAATCTGTAATCTTACCATGGAACTTTTTACCTCTTTAAAGTTTAATTTAGGTAACAGCCAATAAATGAAATTCATAAAAGCTATAGTGATCCCAACTACAGAACCATGATAATGAGCGGGAATGGTGACATTTCCTTCAATAGTCAGCACTCCAAGCACATCTCCATAAATGAACAATAAAAATGAATGTAATAAATAGTTGCTTTTATCATTAGTAAAAGTCCTGATGTTGCAGCACACTAATATTATCAAAAAGCACGGCAAAACTGCTCCAGCAATTCTCATATGCCAAGTAAAAAACTGTATTAACTTGGCGCTATCAATTGGATAAACAAAATATATAAACGATGCACCCATAGCCAAAATTGTGTTTATAAATAGTGGTAAAATAGTAATTTTATTGCTTGAAGCTAAACTAGCATCGCTTAACATTATTAAATAGACTAAAAACATTCCTTGAGTAAAAGCAAACTGCAATAAATGTCCGCCTCCCCAAAAGAGATATTCGTAAAACAAATTCTTATCTGAGTGATATAGACCTGGAGGCATATTTTGATATGCTAAAACAAAGCAAAGAAATGACGAAACAAGTGTAATAACCAGCCCAACTTGCCCCACAGAGAGAAATGAAACCTCTTTTTTTGATGTGTATGCTAGCATTGCATTTACTAATATACTGGTGGTAAACAAACCAAGACCAAATAAGAATAATTTGTTTTGTAACACGGGAATATAGTTACTTTTGATAACTTCAGTGTTTGGAACGAATGCAGATACAAACATCAGCAGCATCGAAAGGGTTGATAGAACCCATGAAAAGTTAAACCAACTATTGGTATTTTGTAGGTTTATGATAAAGAGCAGAGATATTATAGAGCACATCCACACCAAAATTGACAAATTCACGTGTATCACCAGCGCATTATCAAAGATATATTGTGCAGAAGGAACGAGAGAGGAGATAAAAGGCAATCGTAAAAAAATAACAATTATTGACAGTAACCCAGAGCAAGCAAGAGCACATACTGCTAAGAATATCCACTGTTTGCAAAGTGTAGCGTTATTTTGTATGTTGAGCACGGTCATTTTCTCTTTTTATTTTTGATTGATAAAGTATTATAATATAAAGCGCTATAAATTTTTCAAATTAATTGGCATTGATGAATAATATCACAGCAAAGCAGGTCATATCCTTATGGAATGCGCAAGTTGGTGGGTTTTTGCCGGACAAAAGAGAAATGGAGATTGTATAATATCTTCTTAATCTAATGCTTCAATGTTTCCGACATAGGAAAAGTATCATCTTTATTTTCTATAGAGGAAGGCACACTATTTTGATTATCACTATCAATTGGAGTAGTAGGGTACATTAAAGCAACTTTCATAACTTCATCAATATTCTTAGCAAAAACTACGTTGATCCCCTCTTTGATGCTTGCCGGAATCTCTTGCATATCTTTCTCATTTTCACTTGGTATAATCACAGTTTTGATTGATCCTCTGAGCGCTGCAAGCAATTTTTCTCTTAAGCCCCCAATAGCTAAAACTCTACCACGCAATGTCACTTCGCCTGTCATAGCAACATTTTTGTTAACTGGTATATTCGTCATAAGAGAAACAATAGACGTACATACCGCGCCGCCAGCAGAAGGGCCATCTTTTGGTACCGCACCCTCAGGTACATGTAAATGTATATCATTATTTTGGAATTTTTCGGGCTTTATACCAAAAAACAAACAATTTGATCGAATATAACTATACGCAGCTTTTATAGATTCTTGCATAACCTCTCCAAGCTTTCCTGTGTATTTTATTTCTCCCTTGCCCGGAATTAGGACTGATTCTATCATCAAAATATCACCACCTGTTTCAGTATAGGCAAGCCCAGTTACTACTCCCACTAAACTCTCATTTTCTGCAATACCAAAGGTATATTTACGTACCCCTAAATAATCTTGTAAATTGTCAACCCCTACGGATATTTTCTTATTTTTATCAGTCAATATTTCTTTAACTGCCTTTCTCATGAGCTTTGCAAGCTCCCTTTCCATACTCCGCACACCACTTTCACGTGTATATAAACGTATCAACTTGTATAACGCCTCATTAGTTATGTCCCATTCCTTCTGATACAAACCATGCTCCTTCTTTAACTTCGGAATAAGGTGGTGTGTAGCAATACTGATTTTTTCATCTTCAGTATACCCGGACAATTGTATAATTTCCATCCTATCACGCAAAGGATGTGGCAAATTTAAGCTGTTTGCCGTAGCTACAAACATTACACTTGAAAGATCAAACTCAACTTCCAAGTAATGATCCGTAAAGTGTTTATTGTGCTCAGTATCTAAAACCTCAAGTAATGCAGATGCAGGATCGCCACGCGAATCAGAACCCATCTTATCTATTTCATCAAGCAGAAAAAGCGGGTTGCATGAATTAGCTTTTTTCATATGTTGAATAATTTTACCAGGCATTGAGCCAATATAAGTTTTCCTATGCCCTCGTATCTCGGACTCATCACGCACACCACCAAGAGCTATGCGAACAAAATCTCTTCCTACTGCTCCTGCCATAGACTTAGCTAAAGAAGTTTTACCAACACCTGGCGGTCCAATCAAGCAAAGTATAGGACCTTTTATCTCTTTTACTCTTTTTAATACTGCTAAAAATTCTATTATCCTATCTTTTACTTTCTCTATGCCATAATGATTTTCATCTAAGATTTTCTTAGCTGCATTTAAGTTAATTTTTGCATCTTTGTACTTTCCCCACGGCAAATCAAGTAACCAATGCAAGTAACTAGATATAACTGTAGCTTCAGGAGAAATGGGATTCATTTTCTTGTATCTCTTCAAATCAGTTATAGCTTTCTCTCTTGCTTCCTGAGAAAGCTTTGTTTCATTTATCTTTTTTTCAAATTCATTGAGTATATTCCCTTCATCACCATTCTCAAATTCGTCTAATTCTTTCTGTATAGCTTTCAATTGCTCGTTAAGGTAGTAAACTTTCTGAGTGCTTTCAACTTGCGATTTAATTGTCTTATATAAACGGTTTTGTGCGTTCAAAATACTTATTTCTCCCTCAATAAAAGCAAAAGCTTTTTTTAAACGCTCTTTTGGGTCATAAGCCTCAAGTATGCTTTGTTTATCCGATACTTTTATATTTAAATGTGAAGCTACCGTGTCTACAAGTTGATCAACTTCTTTGATTTGATCAATGGGGTTAATGGCAACTTCAGGCTGATTTTTCTTGTTTAGCTTACACCAGCTATCGAACGCGTCTATAACAGATCGCCTTAAAGCTTCTAAATCAATATTGTCTTCATCTTCTTTATAATGATTGTCTAACTCTACCCTGGCTTGTAATAAAGTATGAGAGCTAATATATTCTACAACTCTTCCCCTTCTTATCCCCCGGATTATAACTTTTACTGCATTGTCAGGCAATTTTATTAATGGTTGTATAATGTTTGCTAACACACCTACTTCATAAAGATCTTCAGGCTCTGGATTATCAACAGAGCCATCTTTCTGTGCTACAAGAAAAATCTCATTTTGGTGACTACTACTACTTGTTGCATATTCTAGTGCATTAACAGATTTTTCTCTGCCTATGAATAAAGGCACCATTATATTTGGAAAAATTACTACATCTCTTAAAGGTAATACTGGCAATGCAGTAAAACTAGAGCTCACAGCACGTTCAATGTTCATAATATATGCCTCAAATTAATCATTAACCGTTATAACATTGCCATTATTATTATGATTAACCGTTGCTTTTCCTAATTCTACCATTTTCTTAGTGATTACTATAGTGCTACCTTCAAAATCTCCGTTTCCAGCTGTATACATAACGTCAAGCAAAAGTGACTCCAAGATAGCACGTAACATTCTTGCACCTGTTTTATAGCTTATAGCCTTTTTAGCAATAGCTGATATTGCTTCATCTGAAAACTCAAGGTTTACTTTGCTAAACGCAAGCAATGCTTTGTACTGTTTTATTAGTGCATTCCTTGGCTCTGTCAACACATGTATTAAATCTTCATGATCCAACTCATCTAAAACAGCAGTTATTGGAACCCGCCCTACAAATTCGGGTATTAAACCGAATTTGATTAAATCTTCAGGTTGAACATCATGTAAAGCATTCTTTTTCTTTTGCTCTTTAGACTGACTTATATCTGCTCCAAAGCCAACTGACGTTCCCTTTTTTCTCGCTTCAATAATCTTATCGAGGCCTTCAAAAGCTCCTCCACAAATAAATAGTATGTTACTAGTATCCACTTGTATAAACTCTTGTTGTGGGTGTTTTCGCCCTCCTTGTGGCGGAACATAAGCAACTGTACCCTCCATAATCTTAAGCAGAGCTTGCTGGACCCCTTCACCTGAAACGTCACGGGTTATTGAAGTGCTTTCAGATTTTCTTGTAATCTTGTCTATTTCATCTATAAACACTATACCACGCTGTGCTTTTGCAACGTCATAATTTGCAGCTTGTAATAAACGCGACAACACGCTTTCTACATCATCACCCACATAACCTGCCTCAGTTAAAGTTGTCGCATCAGCCATGGCAAATGGCACATCTGAAACTTTAGCAAGTGTTTTGGCTAGCAAAGTCTTACCAGAACCAGTGGGACCAATAAGCATTATATTTGACTTCTCGATTTCAATATCACTTATAGCATGAAATTGTACCATGGATTGACAATGGTTATACATAGCTACAGATAAAACGTGTTGCGCGTGTTCTTGACCTACAACATGCTTGCTGAGAAAATTTTTTATATCCTCAGGTTTCTTTAGTAATAGCTTCATATCAGATATACGATCTGAATTAAAAGATCTATCTTTCTTTTGACTTATTGCTTTATGGGATAATTCTATGCACTCATTACAAATAAACACCTTTAAACCATCCGAGGAGTTAGTAATCAATTTATCTACTTCATCTTGCGCCTTGTTGCAAAAAGAACAGTAGTGTAAATCATTATTGTTATCCATTAACCCACCTTTTGTTTAACTTTAATATTTTCAATTTCAATATCTGTACGCTCAGCTATCACCCTGTCAATTAAGCCAATTTTCCTTGCTTCTTCAGGATCCATGAATTTATCTCTTTCCATCATTCCTTCAATTTTCTTCAGTGAATTTCCAGTATGTTTTTCATAAATTTGATTTAGTTTTTTCTTAACTCGCAAAATTTCATTAGCATGTATTTCTATATCAGTTGCTTGACCATGATAACCACCAGATGGCTGATGTATCATAATTCTTGAATGAGGTAGAGAGTAGCGCTTACCTTTTGTACCAGATGCAAGCAATAAGGAACCCATAGACGCAGCTTGACCTATACATAAAGTTGAAACGTCTGGGTTTATATACTGCATTGTATCGTAGATCGACAAACCAGCAGTTACAATACCACCTGGTGAGTTGATGTACATACAAATGTCTTTATCGGGATTTTCCGATTCTAAAAATAAAAGCTGTGCTACTATTACACTGGCCATGTTGTCCTCAATAGGACCTGTTACGAAAATTATTCTTTCTTTCACTAGTCTTGAATATATGTCATAAGCGCGCTCACCGCGACTAGTTTGTTCAACTACAATTGGTATAAGAGTCATACCTTTTCCTATTAAATATTACCAAACAATTCCTTTAATTCTTTCACAGAAATAATCTGCTCTTCTTTACTAACTTTTTCTATTATATAATCTGTCACTTTATACTCAAGCGCTTGCCCTCTAACTAATTCTTGAAATTGTTTATTTGATTCAAAATGCTTAAGTACTCTGTCAAACGGTACATCCTTACTGACATATTGATTTACAATAACATTCAAAACATCATTTTGAGTTAATGATATTTTATTTTCTGCACTAAATTTCATAAATAACATAGCAAGCTTTACACGTTTTTCAGCTTCTTTACAAGAATCATTTTGAGCACCCAGTTCTCCTTCCATTCTTTGTTGCTCCTGTTTTACTATGTCTGTGGGTAAATCAAAACTATAATTAGCATCCAAATAATCAAATAGCTCCTTTTTAATTAAGAGATTTCTCATTTCGGTGCACTGATCACCAATCATTTTTTTTGCATGACTTATTAGCAAAGAATAATCTTTAAAACCAATACTCCTAGCTATTTCATCATCATTTTCAAAATCTTTGGCAATTTGAATCTCATTAACTCGCACAGAAAAATCAGCTTCCTGTCCTGCAAGTGAAATGGCTTGGTAATTTTCAGGAAATTGCAACTTAAAGTCCTTTGTTTCTCCCTTTTTCATACCAGTTAATTGATCTTCAAAACCATTAATAAATGTGCCAGACCCTAAATTAACGGCAAAATTTTTGCTACTTCCACCCTGAAAGAGCTTATTCCTAATCCGCCCTTCAAAATCAATTATCAATTTATCCCCATCTTTCGCTTGATAAGAAGCATCATCAACAGAGGCGAAATTGGGGAACTTTGTTTTAATAGAATCAATAAATTCTTTTATATCTTCCTCTTCAATCTTTGCTTCAATTTTCTTTAAGTTTATTTTGTCAAGATCTATCATCGGTACTTCAGGCATCGACTCAAAAGATAGCTTGTATACAAAATTGCCCTCCTCATTTTCTTTGCCCAGATCTGGTAATGATATAACATCAACCTTAGGATAAATGTGAGACTTGACTTCAATTTTTTTCATCAAATCACTTGAGCAATAATCAATTGTATTATTTATCACATATTCCAAAGCTTCGTTTTTATAATTTGCAACAACAAGGTCATAAGGCATCTTTCCAGCCCTAAACCCAGGTGATTTTGCATTTTCTGCTATCTCTTGCAACCTGGAATTTACCTTTTGTTTTATATAATCACTACCAACTGTGATTTCATACTCATACTTTAGTTTATCTATACTAAGCTCTTTGTAGGTATATACGCTACTTACTTCGACTGTATTTTGAGGTATATTATTAGACATCATAATTCATTTATTAACATTTTAATTCATATCTTAATAGAGTCATTTTACCAGAATTTAAGTTAAACACAATCCTTAAGAACAGGTTTTTATACAAACAAAAGTGTATTCAGTGATTATAAATTTTCCCTTAAAACCTAAGTTACATGACTTTAAAGTGCGGATAGAGGGACTTGAACCCCCACGAGCAAGCTCACCAGGACCTAAACCTGGCACGTCTACCAATTCCGCCATATCCGCAAGAAATTTTCAGTACCCTATTATAGGTATTCCATTAAAAATATTCAAGGTTTAAAGTCTTACTTAATTTATAGTATTTACACAATCAAAAAAGCTTATTAACATTTCTTAATGAAAGCTCTAAATCCTGAAAATCAATAATGAGATTAATAACAAGCTTCTTACTTGCAATTTTTTTGATTACACAAAGTGGTTGCACAACCCTTATAATAGGTGGTGTGGTGGCTACAGCGACAGCAACAGCAATAACAATGCAGGACAAATCCTTGGGAAATATCATTGATGATACGACTATGGTCATCAGAATTAATAAGGGGCTCTTAAAACATGGGCTATTTTCATCCATAAAAGTTAAAGTAAGTGAAGGAAGAGTATTGCTCATTGGAAGTGTTGACACTCCTGAAAAACAACTTACAGCAGAAAAAATAGCTTGGCAGCAAAAAGAAATTAAAGAAGTGATAAATGAAATAAGAGTAATACCAATTCAAATGGCTTCCATGCTAGACACTACTGTAGATGGCATGATAACAGCGGAAATAAGAACAAGACTTCTGGGGAAAAGAAATATTAAATCAATTAATTATAGCGTTAATACGGTTGATAGAGTTGTTTATTTGATGGGTATAGCCCAAAATAAAGCGGAATTAAAAGCTGTAATATCAATTGCAAGAAAAGTAAAGGGAGTAAAACAAGTTGTAAGTTATGTACGATATAAGTACAGTAAATTACGCCATTAGGCAAAAATCGCCTTCAAATTATAACATTTGTACAGTTGTGACAATAGGTAGAGAACATAAATGAAAGTTGCCTTTCAGATGGATGAAAATATAAATTTTGAAACTGACACTACATTCGTGCTAATAAAGGAAGCACAAAGGAGGAAGCACGAAGTTTTTGTCTATGCTCCTAACAATTTAGCACTAAAGCTAAACCATCCAATTGCTCTTGCTCAGAAAGTCAGCGTTGATGATTTTAGTTTTATCTCTAAAGAGGATGTAGCAATCAACTTGAATGAAATGGACATCATATTTATCAGACAGGATCCACCCTTTGATATGCGCTACATTACAACAACCTATATCTTAGAAAAAACCAGCGCATTGGTAATTAACAATCCAACAGAAATAAGAAATTGTCCTGAAAAATTGATAACTTCATTATTTCCAGAGCTAATTCCGCCGACTTTGATCACTGAAAATATATCGATGATTAGAGATTTCTACCACAACTATCAAGATATTATTCTGAAGCCGTTGTATAGTTATGGAGGAAACGATGTAATAAGAATACGAGATGAAAACAGCATTCAAGTGGTAGTGGATCTCATGATAGCAAAATATGAATGTCCTGTAATTGCGCAATCATTTTGTAAAAACATAGATAAAGATAAAAGAATATTGCTACTTTATGGTCAACCAATTGGAGTAATGAAACGAGTTCCAAAAATCAGTGGAGAGATCAGAACAAACATGCGACTTGGAGCAAGTTTTGAGCCCGCTCAAATGAACGATAGAGACAATGAAATATGTAACAAAATTGGTCCTGAATTAAAGAAAAGGGGGCTAATATTTGTTGGTATTGATATTATAGATGACTTCCTGCTCGAAATTAACACAACTTCACCCACGGGAGTGGTTTATATCAATAAATTATATAATATATCGCTAGAAAAAGACCTTTGGGATGTGTTTGAAGAAAAAGCAAGCAGCCATCAACTAAACCTGTGAACAATTACCTTAACAAACTCAGTAGTCCCATTGGGAGTGTTAAATAAACTGTGTCAAACCGAAAAAAAAGTAATAAATTGATATAAAAAAATGGAGGTTTGACAATGAGTCAGAAAGTAGTAAACAGAACTACCGGTTTGGTAGATTATAAAGAATTAGAAACAAATATCCTGTCGTCTATACGAGAAGGAAGACCGTTGACAGGAAGAGATGGAGCATTAACACCGTTTATAAAAAAGTTGCTGGAGGTAAGCCTGGAAGGTGAAATAGAAAACCACTTGTCGGCTGAAAGCGAAGAGAATAATCGAAGAAATGGGAGGAATGCAAAGACTTTACGTACAAGCGCAGGGTCATTTGAACTTTTGACGCCAAGAGATAGGGAAGGAAGTTTCGAACCACAAATAGTCAAAAAAAGGCAAACAAACTTACATCCAGAGCTTGAAACGAAGATTTTGAGCACATTTGCCAGTGGTATGGGCTATAGAGATATAGTGTCACATGTTGAGGAAATTTATGATCACAAAATATCGGTGGCAGAGATATCAAGTATTACTGACAAATTGCTACCAGTAATCAACGAATGGCGTAGTCGCCCGCTGCAGTCTGTATATCCGATAGTTTTCATGGTTTTTTAAAGTCAAAGAGGACGGGCATTGCGTAAGTAAATGCATGTATAACATATTAGGCATAGATCAAAATGGCAAAAAAGAAGTATTAGGTTTTTATTTGGCTGAAAGTGAAGGAGCTAACTTCTGGTTGGGAGTGCTAAATGACCTCAAAGAAAGAGGAGATACCGTCTTGTTAGTCAACAAAAAAATTATAAAAATTTCCCAAGTTGCATCATAAAATCAAAAAATACTTCCAATTGTGTAACAGTACACAGATTATAGTTAGTGGATATGTTGATAAGTAAATTAGTTTTATACGCACAAAACAGATGAAGTTTACTTATCAACATATCCACTAACCAACAACATTCAATAAATTTGTGTAAGATACCACTTTACATAAGATAGATAGGAAGCATTTTTGATTTTAAAGTACTAAACCTTCAGTCAACCTCCTAGCCCTGTAGTTTTTGATATGGTTAGGATCAAAAGCACTTTTGGATGTCAGAATACCGAAAATGATATGGAGTAGCTTACGCATTGCAGCACCAACGATGGCCATATTATGCTTACCCTTTTCCTTTAATCTTTGGCAAAAGCTCATAATGATAGGATTGTGATTCTTAGCTACTATGGCAGGAAAGAAAAGTGCCTTACGTAATGTTTGTGAACCGGATTTACTTAATCTGGGTTTGGCATATACAGAGGAACCTGACGTCATATTTCGTGGTATAACTCCTGTATATGCTGCCAATTGCCTGGCATCTCTAAAAACCTCTATATCAGAAACTTCAGCTAAAATAGCTATTGCTGATTCTTCTCCTATGCCTGGAATAGTCAATAGAAGTTGAAAATTTTCCAACAATTCTTTGTGTTGATTTAATAGTTCACGTACGGAGTTTTTTATTGTTTCTATTTTTTGAGCTATATTCATTGCAAGGTCTTCCCAAGCATTTGCAACTTCTTTAGGCAGTCTCTCTTTTTTTTCTAAGTGGTTATTTACTAATGTTAACTCATCTTTTAACGCAACTGAGCAACGATAAAGATGTTTTAATTTTTTCATTTCAGGAGAAGGTGGTGTCCAACTAGAAGGTTCCTGTCTTTGGCAATAATCAGCAATAACTTCTGCATCGGTCTGATCATTCTTTTGTCGTATCAGCTTACTCCTTGCATAAGATTTTATGCAATAAGGATTTACAACACTTACAAAATGTCCAGCATTGTGTAGAAATTCAGCCAGTGCTTCGCTATAACAACCAGTAGATTCCATGCAGGTTTTTACTTTTTCTACATTATGTTTGTGTAGAAAATTCAGTAGACTTTGAAACCATCGTTCTTAAAGCTTCTTTTTCTAGTTTCACGCTTTCCTTTTTTGCTTATAAATGAGAGAAAAACATCAAAGCGATCTTTTGATATATCTATGCCCAAAAAGTTGTTGATCATATATAACCCCATACGTTACCATTAAAAATGAAAAGTAAGGCTAACCTTGTGAATACAGAATTAGAACCATTCAGGTCTTTCTACGATACCGTCCAGCCTATACTTTTGAGAAGGGAATTCTTATCTCCTCTACAGATTTTATATCTAAGAAGAAGCACAGAGTTCCTCCCTTCTCCACCTAATGCTTAAGCTTAAAACATTAGATGCTTTTGACAAGATACAAGAAGGAGGCACTGGGATGACATCATAGAGGCGCTGGGATGACACCCTGACAACCGTCATCCCGCTGCTTGTTAGCGGGATCTATGTTAAGAGATACCGCGAATGAATCGCGGTATGACGGTTAATTATTCCGTGACGGTATGACGGTTCGCGGTGGCATCTCGTCATCCCGCTGCTTGTTAGCGGGATCTATGTTAAGAGATACCGCGAATGAATCGCGGTATGACGTAGGAATGAATCGCGGTATGACGTAGGACTGCTGTCATCCCAGTGCCCAGACACTGGGATCCAGTTTTCCATATAATCTCATCGAAAATGTTGTAACCACTTTCTATGCTAGTTTGCTTGCTTACAAGCAAACTTTTCTGGATCCCAGTGTCGGGGCACTGGGATGACACCATTCTTTTTCCTGGATCCAAGTAGTCAGGGCACTGGGATGACAAGAAGAGGGCACTGGGCCGTCATAAAGGAATCAGTTTCAGCTACTCGGATGACAAGAAGAAGGCTACTTAGATGACGGGAGAAGGAGCTACTTGAATGACATCGTTTACTATACAATGTTCGTACAGTTAGTTGCCACCTGGATAAAAAAAAGAAGCCTACTTAGCTAACAAATTTATAAACATCAGTATACAACTCATCAACGCTTGGTTCTTTACTATTTTTGGCAAAATCTTCCGACTTTTTTACTAAATCACGTACTTCCTTATCAATTACTTTACATTCTTCTTCTGAAGCAATTTTATTATCTATCATGTATTTCTTTAAAGTGCCTATAGGGTCATGATTTTGCTTCATATCTTCAACTTCTTCTTTTAAGCGATAAGTAGCAGGATCTGACATCGAATGGCCGCGATATCGATATGTCTTCATTTCAAGCAGGATAGGCCCTTTTCCGCTGCGTGTGTGTTCCGCTGCTTCGCTTGTAGCCGCATAAACAGAGAAAAAATCCATTCCATCAACTTGTTTTCCAGGAATACCAAAACTTTCTCCTTTTTTATATAGCTCAGTTACCAAAGTGGATCTTTCTACAGAAGTACCCATTGCATATCCGTTATTCTCTATAATATAAACTACAGGTAACTTCCATAAAGCTGCCATATTAAATGATTCATATGTTTGCCCTTGATTTACAGCACCGTCACCAAAATACGTGAACACCACGTTGTCTCTTTTCTTATATTTATTAGCAAATGCTATTCCTGTGCCAATTGGAACTTGTGCCCCCACTATTCCATGTCCGCCGAAGAATTTTTTTGCAACGTCAAATACGTGCATCGAACCACCTTTACCTTTCGAGCATCCTGTTTCTTTGCCAGTGAGTTCTGCCATTACAACATTTGGATCAGAATTACATGCGAGCATTAAGCCATGGTCTCTATAACTTGTGATAAAAGCGTCACCTAATTTTGATGCAGCTTGAGTTCCAACTGCAACTGCTTCTTGCCCTATTGATAGGTGACAGAACCCACCTATTAATCCCATTCCATATAATTGTCCTGCTTTTTCTTCAAATCTGCGTATGAGTAGCATTTTCCTGTAGAATCCAATTATCTGTTCTTTAGTGAAATTTTCTGCTTTCATATCGATTTCTTTTTCATTAAACTAAAATAATATCAGAAATTTTTAACATTTTGTAATAAATCTCAATGGATTACTACCACTGGCTTGAAGCTTTTCACGTTATCTCCGCCATTATGTGGATGGCAGGTATGCTTTATTTACCCAGGCTTTATGTCTACCACGCAACTGTAAAACCGGGATCGGAAAATGATAGCTTGCTTCAAACAATGGAAAAGAGGCTACTTAGATATATCATAAACCCTGCAATGCTTTTCTCACTTGGTCTTGGAATCACATTAATGGTTATTAGGGAAGCATATCGTGAAGGATGGTTTCATGTAAAAGCATTTGCAATACTTTTGATGTTAATTATTCATATGCTACTTGCAAAATATAGGAAAAATTTTGCAATGGGTTCAAATGAAAAAAAACACGTTTATTTTCATGTTTTAAATGAAGCAGTTACAGTATTGATAATAGTTATAGTTATTATGGTTGTTGTAAAACCTTTTTGACTGACCTTACCCAGAAAAAGCAGAAAGCTCAGCTACTCTTCTATTTTCATTTTTGACTTTTTTGAAAATAACATAAGCTAAAGTTACTGAGGTTTACCAATGATTTTTACAGGGATACTGGTGAAGTCGAGTTGCAATAGCTGTGTGCTTGACATTGGGATCCAATTTTATAAAAATCTATTGTGCTAGCAAGTTCACTAGCGTCACGCGCTGGTCTGTTGGACATTTAATGTGATTATATGTAGGGTTTTGAAAAAGACATACCAAATATGAAAGGCCTATATATTAAAACTTACGGCTGTCAGATGAACGTTTATGACTCCGTTTTAATGGAAAATATAATTAAACCTTTGGGGTTCAACGTTGTTAGTGATGCAGAAAAAGCTGATTTGGTGATACTGAACACTTGTCACATTAGAGAGAAGGCAGCAGAAAAGCTTTATTCTGAGCTCGGGAAGATTCATTCGTCACGAAAAGAAATTACTATAGTGGTGGCTGGATGTGTAGCGCAAGCAGAGGGAGAAGAAGTATTCAGAAGGGCTCCTTTTGTTGATATTGTTGTTGGTCCGCAGAGTATCGCTACCTTACCGGAGCTGATAGTCAAAGCAAGCAGAAGTAAAGGTCATGTAATAAACACTGATTTTCCTGAAGTTGCAAAGTTTGATAAATTGCCAGATGAATGCTATGGCAATAGCCAGGGGTCTTCTGCGTTTCTTGCCATACAAGAAGGTTGTGATAAATTTTGTACGTTTTGTGTAGTACCATATACTCGTGGAGCTGAGTATTCACGGCCAGTGAATGAAATATTTCGTGAAGCATTGAAATTAGTTGCAAATGGGGCGAAGGAAATCAATTTGCTTGGTCAGAACGTCAATGCTTACCATGGGAAATGCGAAGGGGAAGTGTGGGATTTAGGCAAATTAGTTAGTCATATTGCTAAAATTGAAAAGCTAGAGAGGATTCGTTATACAACTTCTCATCCAAGAGATATGCATGAATCTCTCTACTTGGCACATGCGGAAGAGCCAAAACTCATGCCATTTATTCACCTGCCTGTGCAGTCAGGTTCGAATAAAATATTGCACGCGATGAACAGAAAGCACACTGCAGAGGAGTATTTGGAAATAATAGACAGATTTCGCAAATTGAAACCTGAAATCGAATTTTCTTCTGATTTTATTGTTGGTTTTCCTGGAGAAACCGAAAAAGATTTTGAAGAAACTGTAAAATTAGTAGAAAAAATTAGATATGCTCAGGCTTATAGCTTTAAATATAGCCCAAGACCAGGTACACCAGGAGCAGAAAGAAAAGATCAAGTACCAGAAGAGGTTAAAACAGAACGCCTTCTTCGTTTACAGAAATTAATTAGTAAGCAACAACTTGAGTTTAACCAGAGTATGGTAGGCAAAACTATACCTGCTTTGTTCAGTGATAAAAAAGGCAAACACCAAAACCAAATTATTGGTAAAAGCCCATATATGCAATCAGTGTGCATTGATGATCCTGAAGGGAAGTATAGAGATAAAATAGTAAATGTGAAGGTATTGGAAGCTCGGCAGAATAGTTTGTTGGGGTGTGGTGCAGGATAGCTCTGTTGGACATCCGTCAGAGAATTATTTTGATTGAGAGAAAGTACCCCTATAGAACAAGATAGAAGTACTTCACGTAGTTTATTTCAAGTTTATCAACTATAGCTAAAGTAATTTAGGCTTACCGACAACCGTCATCCCGCTACTTGTTAGCGGGATCTAGAGATACCGTGACGATATGACGGTTAAGCTGAGATACCGCGAATGAATCGCGGTATGACGTGGGATTGTGTTAGCTATAGGGTGTGGGGTGCAGGAATAAGTTTGTTTCTTTTTGCATTTGTAATTTTCTAGAAAGCCCTATATTCTTTGGCTTTATCCGGTCAAAATGAACATGAAGTCAAAGCATTATCCTGATACAGTAAGTAGTCCTGATTTTTCGTCGTTAGAAAAAGAAATCATAAAATTTTGGCAGGAAAATAAAGTTTTTGAGCGGTCAGTTGGAGAACGTTCCAAGGATAATTGTTTTGTGTTTTATGATGGGCCTCCGTTTGCAAATGGACTTCCACATTATGGACATTTACTCACTGGTTTCATCAAAGACGCATTTGCAAGATATCAAACTATGCTTCAAAAAAGGGTTGAACGTAGATTTGGTTGGGATTGCCATGGATTACCGGCTGAGATGGGTGCAGAAAAAGAACTTGGAATATCTGGTAGAACTGAGATAGAAAAATTCGGCATTGAAAAATTCAATAACCATTGTCGTACTTCTGTAATGAGATTTTCATCAGAGTGGGAAAAATATGTCAATAGGCAGGCAAGGTGGGTGGATTTTCATAATGACTATAAAACCATGGATAAATCATTCATGGAGTCGGTCATGTGGGCATTTAAACAGCTTTATGATAAGGGTCTAGTGTATGAATCAGTACGCGTTGTTCCATATAGCTGGGCGTGCGAAACTCCATTATCCAATTTTGAAACAAGGCTTGATAACGCATATAGAGAAAAGACTAGCAAAGCTGTAACTGTTGCATTTGAGCTTTTAGAAAACCCACAGCAGTTTAAAAGTGTTAAACAAAAATGTAAATTACTTGCTTGGACTACAACTCCTTGGACTCTTCCTAGCAATCTGGCATTGGCGATAGGAAAGGACATCAAGTATTGTGCAGTGTCAGTCCACTCTTTGGTGTCATCCCAGCGCGTGACGCTGGAATCTATTTCTGGATCCCAGTGTCGAAGCACTGGGATGACAGAAGTTAATGAAAGGAGTTCAGTGAAGAGTGAAATTTATATTTTCGCTGAAAGCTACCTAGAAAAATTTATCAGCCACTCTGAACAAAACAATATTCCATATGAAAACTGCAATATAAAACTTAAAGCGAATGATCTTGCAGGCCTTTCCTATAAGCCGCTGTTTGATTACTTTAAAGATACAAAGAATGCATTCCGTGTTTTTGTTGCTGATTATGTTACAGGAGAAGATGGTACTGGCGTTGTACACACTGCTCCTGGATTTGGTGAGGAAGATTTTTACCTTTGCCAAAGCCATGATATTCCAGTTATTTGTCCAATTGATAACAGTGGAAAATTTACTGCTGAAGTTTCAGATTTGGCAGGGGTTCATGTTTTTGATACCAATGATACAGTAATAAAAAAATTGAAAGAACAAGGAAACTGGTTCAAAACTGAACAATATATTCACAATTATCCACACTGCTGGAGAACTGACACTCCTTTGATCTATCGCACTATGCCTTCTTGGTATGTTGCCGTTACAAAATTCAAAAGCAGAATGGTAGAGCTAAATAAGAGAGTTAATTGGATACCAAACCACATTAGAGATGGTCAATTTGGAAAATGGCTTGAAGGGGCACACGACTGGTCAATTTCACGCAATCGATTCTGGGGTACTCCGATTCCTGTGTGGCAATCAGATGATACAAGATATCCAAGAGTGGATGTATATGGTTCGATAGAAGAACTAGAGCGAGATTTTAATGTTAAAGTAGATGATTTGCACAGACCATTTATCGATACTTTAACGAGGCCAAATCCTGATGATCCAACAGGAAAATCAGTTATGCGTCGTGTGCCTGACGTATTTGACTGCTGGTTTGAATCTGGCTCGATGCCATTCGCACAAGTCCACTATCCGTTTGAAAATAAGGAGTGGTTTGAAACTGCAGATTTTATCACTGAATACATAGCGCAAACCAGGGGGTGGTTTTATACGCTCTTTGTATTGTCCACTGCTTTGTTTGATAGGGAACCATTTAAGAACTGCATATGCCACGGTGTTGTTTTGGATGTAAAAGGGCAAAAATTGTCCAAGCGTTTGAATAACTATGCAGATCCAATGGAGGTTTTTGATAGATACGGTTCTGATGCACTGCGTTTTCTTATGCTTTCTGGATCTATTGTTTGTGGTGGTAATTTGCTACTTGATAAAGAAGGGAATTTAGTACGAGACGTTCTGAAAAACGTAATAAAACCTATTTGGAACAGTTATCACTTTTTTACCATGTATGCAAATGCAGATGGAATTAAAGCTGAAGTTTGTAAGGATTATCAAAGTACTATTGATCGCTACATGATTTCCAAATGTTTTGAAGCTGTAGAAAGTATCCAAACTTCTATGAACAGCTATAACTCCCAAGAGGCTTGCAAAATTTTGATGAACTTTTTTGAAGTGCTAAATAATTGGTATATTCGTCGCAGTCGCGAGCGTTTTTGGAAAAGTGATTTGGATCAGGATAAAACTGATGCTTATAATGTTCTATATACGGTTTTTTATTACATACTAAGAGCTGCAGCCCCTTTGTTGCCACTTATAACAGAGAATATATGGCAAGGGCTTAAGTATGAAGAAACATCTGTTCATTTGGCTGATTTCCCACAATTAGAGAAGTTTGATAGTCAGCTCATTGCCAAAATGGATCTAGTGAGAGAGATATGTAACTCTGCACTCTCTATTAGAAACACTTTTAATATACGTATCAGACAGCCACTTGGCAGTATGATCATTTATCATCAGTCTTCCTGTAGTTTTCTTGAAGGTGAGCCGTTTTCTGTCATCCCAGTGCGTGACACTGGGATCCAGTGTGCTGAAAACTCAAATGAGTACCAAGAGATGATAAAAGATGAGGTAAATGTAAAAAAACTGAAGTTAGTAAACAGACTTGAAGATATTGCATCACTAGAGTTAAAACTCAACTTCCCTGTGCTTGGAAAAAGAATTCCGGAGAAGATTAAGACACTGGTTCAATATGTTAAACAAGGAAAGTGGAAACAAGTTGAATCCGGTGTCATCCGAGTAGCTGACACTGGGATCCAGACGCAGATTCCAGCGTCACGCGCTGGAATGACAGAAAGAGGTCTCATATTTTTGGGGGACGAGTCAGAAAATTATATCATAGAAAAAGGCGAATATGAACTATTATTAAAAGCAAACAGTGAATTCTCCTCTGTATTTGATAACAACAAAGGGGTTGTTATCCTAAACACTACTTTAAATGATGAATTGATTCTAGAAGGGCTTGCAAGAGATGTAGTGAGGCTCATTCAGGAAACTAGGAAACAAGCTGATTTTCATATGTCCGATAGAATCAGAGTAATAATCAAAACAGAAGATGAGAAAATTAAGGAAGCAATAAATACGTGGATTGAATATATAAAAGAGCAGACCCTTGCCTTATCTTTGGACATTAATACAGAAATTGGAACTAACTTTTATTCTAAGGAATATCAGGATTTAAATGTTAGCATTGAGCGTTAGATTTTTAATAAAGTTGCAAGATTGTCAGTATTTATGCTATACTTAAGGTAATTGGATAAGGTTATGGTATGAATGCTGTTGTAGGTTGTGAGGAAGTTGTTGACTTAAATAACAATAGTGGTGATTTAGATGCATTAAATGGACAACCTAATTTACAAAGAGAATCTTTTGCTACTTCAGAAAAACAGGAAGGACCTGTTGCTACTTTGGAAGAGCAAGAATCTGTTAGTAATTTAAAAAAAATAGGTGCTGATTTTAGCATTCCACTAAGTATATTTCATTATAAAGGTTACGGCTCCGATTTTTTTACTTCCTGGTATAATATATCAAGCGAAATATTTAAGGAAATAAACAGAGCTTGCCTGGAGAAGAAAGTATTAAATTCAGCTCTATCAGTTTTAATGTTTCCTTATGTTGCTTCTGTTGCATTGGGGTTAGTTATATATAAAACAAACAGTAAAACACAAACCAGTTCAGAGGAAAGTAAAACAAAAAAGAGTGAGGTAAGTACAGCAAAAAGATTGGCATATGGCGTTCTTGCTGCAATTGCAATTCTTGTTGATATAGCTGTGCTTATAGCCTTAATTATTCCTGCAACACCCGCCTTAGCTACTTTTTATCTTACAAACAGAAAGTTATCTCATTCTTTGGTTGCTGCTCTAAAAATAAGTAATGGGTTATATCAGAATGAACACCAGAATATTGAAGTGTCTTTTCGTGAAATAGATGCTGGTAAGTTGGACATTAAGTGGGATATGGAAGTTAAGTTTCCACCGCAATTTGAACAATTACTTAGAGATTTATATGAAGATAAAGATGGTAGTTGGTTTAATGTTGCACGTGATTCAGAACATAATACCATACTGAAATTATCAGCTAATATCAATTTAAAAAACGGCCTTAGGCCTTTACGTAATGAGATCAAGAATGTGCTTGCAATTTCGATTCAGGAATTCGCAAAGACTATGGAAGAGCTAATGAAGCTAGAAGGAAAAGATATTACATATGATAAGCTGAAGGAACTGTTGAACGAATTCAGACTGAAAGTGGTGGATAGTGTAGATTCTAAACTGGTGAATTACTTAATACAAAATGCTTATCGAGTTGCTTTTATACAAGCAATTAAATTTGCACAAAAAAGAAGAGAGGAAAAGGAAGATTTTTCATTAGAAGAAAGACTGAAAGAGGTATTAGTGGAGCAAGAACTGAAAAGCCAAGGTAAGGAATTGCCGACTGAAAAGGAAATGATACTAGAAGATCTAAAAAAAGCAGGAGCAAAAGTACCAGATGACTTGGACGATAGAGGGCTTCCTATGTTTAAAGCAAAATGGAAACAGCTTATAAAAGAAGGGAAAATAGCTGAAAGGACAATAATTAATACTTATGAAGATATGTACCCTCAAGAAACAAAGAAAGCTCTAGATAATGCTGAAAGAGAGATTAAGGATTTAAGAGAAATAGGACAGAAAAGATATAATGGGATATGTGAAAAATTAAAAGAGATGCATAAAAATAGGAAAAACGGTAACTTAAAAGATGGTGCTTTAAAAAGGAAATTAGAAGATCTTTTTAAATTTGAATATGATGATCAAAAAGTTGAGGAAAGGCTAATAGAATCGAGAATAAGGACTATTAACACTCTACTGAGTAAGTCAGATAAAAAAATAAAGCAATCTTTAGCAGAAGATTTTAGTGAATTAAAGGAAACAAGGACTTCGGATAAAGTGAATGACTTTGTAGAGAAGATGTATTTAGAAATAACAAGATGTAGAATTCAAGAGTTATTTGAAAAGCAAGGGGAAAGTATAAAGAATGTAGAAGATAATAAGGACATGCTATTCAATGGAGAAGATGAAAAACGTCTAGTAAACAAGATTGTTTCTTATCGAAAAGAAATTGGAGAATATTTTACGCAACCTACAAGACTGAAGGAAATAATAGGAAAGCAGAATGAGGATTTGGATGTTGAGAAAAATAGTAAAGAAGAGAAATCTTCAAGTATGGAGTTAATAGAGTTATGCTTGCGAAATAACCAAGAAATTTTAGAAGCATTAGAGCAATTAGAGTTAAAAAAAGAAGGATTGTTGATAAATGAAGAAACAAAAAATAATTATAGAGAAGAGCTGGAATCTCGTGAAAAAATAAAATTTGCAATAATAGAAGATGATTTACTGAAAGCGTTCGAGCATGAAACTTTTAACGAAGAAGCAATTAAGAGATTATTAGAGGAAGCGGAACTTGAGTACTATTTGGCAGAAAGATGCATCAAATATCCTGTGATTAAAACGAAAGATAATATCAAGCATTTTTGTCAAGATTTATTGTCTCCTCTGGTAGACAGGTTAGCGAACCTCATAATAAATAATGTACCAAAAGATAATGGGAATAGTTTGTGGAAGATTTGGAACTCTCTTAAAGTTGGTTTTAATTATAATGTGATTGGATGGTCAGCTACCGTAAACAAAGATAAGAGCACAGAAGGAAAAGCGTTGAGTGTGGCACATGATACTCATAAGGAAATAGAGACATTTCTTCAACATTTCGAATCAAGTTATGAAGAAGTAGGAGCCTTGATAGGTGATGTATTTTCTGATGATGGGAAAACATTTAAAAATGATGTATGGCCTAAAGTAGAAGAGCATTTGCATGGAATGTGGAATAGATTTTTTAAGGATGTTGAATTCAAGATTGGGAATAGATTGGATGAAGTAAGTGTGACACAGCAAAAGCAGAACACTATGATTGTGACTCAATGATGAGTTCTCAAAGTTCCTCCGGTATTTTCATATACCAAATTGACTATAGCACTTGATTCTTTTTGGATCTCTTTTTCAGTTAAAGTGTGGATTGGAGAGCAGAAAGTAACTGACAATGCTATAGACATCTTATTCGGTTCTATATTGTTTCCATGGTATACGTCAAATACTAAAACTTCTGTGATGAGCTCTGAGCTTTTTTTTACCACATTGATTATGTTACCTACTTCCACATCCTTATTTACAATAAATGCAAAATCACGTTTTACACTTTGGTATTTATAATCGATAAATTTCTTTCTACTTACAGGTAAATTTTCAATATTTTCTAGTATTACCTCAAAACCTACAACTTTTTGCTTGATGTCAAAAAGATCTAATATATTAGGATGCAACTCTCCAAAATAACCTGCTACTTTATTCTTAAAAGAGAGAGTGCCTGACTTTCCTGGGTGGTAATGTTCTTTTTCTGCTCTCTCTATCGTTAAATTATCGCAATTGACGTTAAAAAACTCCAAAGCTGCTATGCAATCAGCCTTTGCGTCAAAAACATCTACTTTCCTATCAATATTATAATGGTTTCGCGGTAAATTATTTCCTGTTCTTATTCCACTTAAGACATGTTTAGACTGAGCTTCACCATCGTAAATCGGCCCAATTTCGAAGATTGCAAGATCAGATACTCCATGGGCAATATTATCAGCAGTGACTTGCAATAAATTTGGCATAATACTTGGTCTCATCATATTAAAGTTATTGTTAAACGGATTATCGATGATAAATAACTTATTCGAGTAACCAAATTTTTCAGCTGTTGATTCACTCATAAATGACCAGGTTAGCACTTCATGAAACCCTCTGTTTGTCATCAAAATACGCAAATTGTCGTATGTACTATCTACTTCTTCAACATTATTTGGTAGTGGTTCTTCTTTTATTTTGTCATAGCCGTATATTCTTGTTACTTCTTCAATTAGGTCAGCAGGTATAGTCACGTCCGGTCTCCAGCTTGGTACTTGTACATTCCAATTGCCTTCGGTTTTTTTATCAATACTAAACCCTAGTTTCGTTAAGATATCGAACGTCTCATCAGGTGATACAGATACACTTCCAAACTTGTTTATATCTTGGTAATCAAGGCTTATCTTAGCATCATTCCGGCATGGTTTTTTCTGGATCCCAGTGTCAGCTACTTGGATGACAGAGGTGTATTCTTTATCTAGATTACCGGCAGACACTACGCTTGAGACTTCTCCACCACATAAATCCAAAATCATTTTGGCTGCAAGATTGAGTCCATCAAGGGTAAATCCAGGATCGATTGAACGTGCAAATCTGTAACTAGCGTCTGTGGAGATGCTGAGCTGTCTTGAAGATTTAGTGATAGAGATTGGATCGAGCAAAGCTAATTCCAAAAAAATATTGGTGGTTTCAAGAGTACATTCACTGTACTTTCCACCTATAATTCCAGCAACTCCATGAATATTTTTACTATCAGAATAAATGTTTATATTATTGTCCAGTAAATATTCCTTACCATTTAAAGCAAAGAAGCTTTCTCCATCATTTGCTTTTCTTATTGTAAGTTTGCCATCTACTTTGTTTGCATCAAACGCATGCATTGGACGATTAAAAGATATCATAATATAGTTAGTAATGTCAACTATTGTAGAAATGGAGCGCATTCCTATCGATTCCAATTTATCTTTTAGCCACTTTGGGCTTTCTTGATTTTTTACATTGGCGATGTATATTCCACTAATAAAACTTTCTCCGTCAGTCACTTCAACATCGATTGGTGAATTTATGGAGCTGGTAAGTTGTGGAATGCTTAAAGTCTTTAATGTCCCAATTCCAGTTGCAGCAAGGTCGCGAGCTATTCCATAAATGCCTAAGCAATCTCCACGGTTTGGAGTAACATTTATATCAATTACAGGGTCACAATTGAAAAATTTATCCCCTACTTTATAATCATCGGAAAGCTCGATTATTCCTTCACTTTCCTCTTGAACTAGCGCAAGTTCAGAAGCAGAGCAGAGCATCCCTTCACTTAGCACTCCTCGTATTTTTGTAGGCTTGATTGTGAAATCACTTTCTGGCAATGTGCTACCAAGAGATGCAAGCACAGTTTTCATACCTTCTCTAACATTGTTTGCTCCGCAAACTATTTGTAGAGTTTTACTTCTGTCATCTACTTTACATAATTTTAATTTATCGGCATTTGGATGAGGTGCAACTTCTAATACTTTTGCAACAATAAAACCAGCTAATTTGGTATTGTCGATCACATCTTCTACTTCTAACCCTATGTGAGTTAATTTATCGGTAATTTCTTCTAAACTAGCATTGGTTTCTAAGTGTTCTAATAACCAAGATAATGTGAATTTCATGAACCTTTAAAGAAATAAAAGAGTTATTGTAATATAAAATGTAGTGCTTTTAAAGCTTGTTGTAATGGAATAAAAGGTAACTTCTACATCATAAACAAGGATGCAGAAGTTTTTGTAATTTTATATATTATTGTAGAGAGAATTTATCTTCTCGATATCACCTTTTAAATCTATCTCCATAGAGAGCTTAAGATTCATATTGTGGTTATCTTCATGGAAGTTATGAATGTAACCATCAATAGTTAAGTTTCCTATCATATTATGGCTTTTATCTAGTATTTCGCTTCCCATTTGATAATGGCCAGTATATTCGTTAAAGGAGCCATCTGTTAGTTTAATGTATCCACTACCAAATTCCTGCTCTAAATTTAAAGGATGATTAGTGTTAATAAAATCTATTTCGTTCATAATAATACCTCACTAAAAATTAAATTATAATTAAAATAAGATGTTAAGTCAAGATATTGAATTATTTAATAAGATTAGTAAGTTTTAAAATACAGAGCTGACTGTAATTAACACTCTAATTACATATTTTGTTAATGTATCAATGTTATAATGATACAGGGCTTTATCTTAATTCTTGACTTTGTCCTATAAAATTCATACTTTATTTACTGTTTATAGTTCAGATTAAAATGGCATTAAATCCACTGGAACAGTTTAAAGTATATACAATAATAGAGTTACCTAGGTTATTTGGGTATGACGTAAGCTTTACCAATTCATCTCTTTTCATGATGATTTCGGTGATATTGGTGATACTCTTTTTGCTTTTTGGAATAAAGAAGGGGTCAGTAATACCAGGATATTTGCAAGCTGCAGTTGAATATGTATATGATTTTGTTGTTTCAATAATAGAAAGTAACACTGGAAGCAAAGGCTTGCAGCACATTCCATTGATATTTACAGTGTTTATTTTCATTTTATCATGTAATTTGGTTGGTGTTCTTCCTTATAGTTTCACGGTCACAAGTCATGTGATAGTCACCTTCGCTTTATCGATGGTGGTTTTTATTTATATAACGATTGTTGGATTTAAAGAAAGGGGAGTAGAATTTTTACGCATATTGCTACCAAAAGGAACTCCTTCGTGGCTTGCACCTATAATAATTATTATTAAGTTGTTTGCTTATTTAGTAAGGCCGATTAGCCTATCAATAAGGCTTGCAGCAAATATGATTGCGGGTCATACAATTATCAAAGTGATAGCAGGGTTTATTGTAAATATGAACATATTTCTCACTCCTGCGCCGTTTTTGTTCATAATTGCATTGATAGGGTTTGAAGTATTTGTTGCAGTTTTACAAGCTTATATATTTACTATATTAACATGTGTATATTTGTCAGATGCAGTAAAGTAATTGACTTCCTTGCAGAATATTTTACAATTATATTATAAAGAAATGTTTAAAGGTAATATATGGATTTAGTAGCTTTAAAATTTATAGCAATTGGTTTAGTTGCGTTTGGAATGCTCGGTGCTGGTTTAGGTATAGCTAATATCTTTTCTGCTATGCTGAATGGGATTGCGAGGAATCCTGAATCGGAAGGTAAAATGAAAACTTACGTTTATATTGGTGCTGCTATGGTTGAAATAATGGGATTGCTTGCGTTTTTACTTGCAGTATTATTAATATTTGTTGCTTAACACATGCCACAGCTTGATGTTTCAAACTTCTTTTCTCAAGTTTTTTGGTTTTTAATTTTTTTCTCTTCACTTTTTTTCGTAGTAAGTTGTTTATTTTTACCAAAGTTAGATGAAATAATAAGCACTAGAAGTAAAAAAGTATTGGATTCTTTTAATAGTTCTGTTCATCTTTTAAGACTCACGGAAGAGCAGATTGCCAAGTATAATGCCGCTTTAAACCAAGCTAGAATACAGGCAAAAAGGATCATAGATGATGCACTTGCTCAGGTAGAAGAAATGAGAGCTAATGTTAAGAATATATTAGAAGAGGAAGACAAAAAAATGAGCAAGCTTATTGAAGAAAAAGTGGCAGAATTTAAATCTGAATATACTGATCAGTTAAAACAAATGGCTACTAGTATTGCTTTAATTTATTATACTAAATTGACCAATTCTGAAATTGAAGAGGAGTTTGTTGCTGACTTGGTGTCCAAAGAATTTTAGGGGTTTTTATGTCTACATCACTGATTATCGGTCTTGCCTTCTTGGTAAGTTTTGTCCTTTCGTATAAATTGCTAAAGAAAGTGATAAAAAATGCGCTTAACAATAAGCGTAACAAAAGCAAATTTTCAAGTGAAGAAACTGAAAAATTCAGGAAAGATATGTTGGAGTATTACAAAAAATCTTCTGAAAAATACAAAGAATTAGATGCAGAAGTTAATAAAATGATGAATGAAGCACTTGATAAAGCTAATAGTATCATTAAGCACAATAGACAGCAGCTAGATCAGACATTAGATGACAATGCCCATTCTAACTTGAAGAAAGTCACTGACCAAGTTGAAAAAGCTCTTGGAGACTTACAGGCTAACACAGCGAATATAGCTGCTGATGCTGTAAAAAAAATAATGCATGAACGTAAAGATGATAAGCGTAGTAGCGAGGTCATATCTTCATTTTCACGTGACTTAAATAAAAAATTGCATTAGGTTTAATGCAACAATTGCCTATACTTCAAGCTGATAATGTAGAAAAAATTAAGTTTGATTCTAGTTTATGCAAAGAGCAAGAGAAACTTTTTTACTATAAATTTAATATAATTCCTTGGCAAAAATTAAATGATACTACTTTTTTTATGGTTGAAGACACAAGCCGAGATATCAACCGTTGGGTCGAAGCTCATTACGGTATTGACTATGTATTAATAAAAGTGGATAGCGAACAGATTTTAAATCTTCTTAACTCGCACTTTGGTATTTCAGAATTTGCAAGCAACTACTTATATTACAAGAATGCTAATTTTTCAGCTAAAAGCATTAAACTAAGCTCAATATTTTTTGCTTCTTTCTTTATTGTAACTTCAATTTTAACACTAACAGAGAAATATACATATTTTGCTTTGATGTTGATATTTATAATCGGATGTTCTAGTTATTTATTCAAGTTTATAGCTACAATTTTTAACTTATGTGAAACCTCCAACCAAAAAGTGGATTATAGTAAGCTGAATGAAGAAGATTTTCCTATATATACTATTTTATTGCCTGCTTTTAAAGAAAGTGCAGTGATAGAGCAATTGATCGAAAGCATTGAAAGTTTGGATTATCCAAAATCGAAATTAGATGTGAAGCTTCAGGTAGAAAGTGATGACCAGGAAACGCTAGCAGCTATAGAAAAGTACACTTTACCACAGTATTTTGAAGTAATAAAAGTGCCTCATTCTTTGCCTAGAACAAAAGCCAAGTCATGCAATTATGCTATGAGCTTTGCTAGAGGAAAGTATGCAGTAATATATGATGCGGATGATAAACCAGACCCATTGCAGTTAAAAAAAGCACTGATTGAATTTAATAAGGGCGACGATAAGCTTGCCTGTGTACAGGCAAGGTTGAATTACTATAATTATGATCATAATTTTCTGACAAAATCCTTTTCTCTGGAGTATATGAACTGGTTTCAATACTTATTGCCTGGATTCCAAAAAATGAACATGCCAATGCCTTTGGGTGGTAGCAGTAATCATTTTTCAGTAAAAATTCTAAAAAAATTGTTTTTCTGGGATGCTTATAGTGTTACCGAAGATGCTGACCTTGGTTTGAGACTTGCGCAAATGGGATATAAAACCAGGATGATTGACTCAGAAACATTGGAAGAGTCACCAATTGCTGTATTTGCTTGGATTAAGCAAAGAGCGCGCTGGATCAAAGGCTATATGCAAACTTATATTGTTCATTTAAAAAATATAAAGTCACTTTATAAACACACTGGATTTAAGGGAATTTTGCTATTGAATCTTTTTGTTGGCTCTGCAGCTTTTATATTTTTTACTACTCCATTTTTACTGCTTTCATTGATATTAACTAAAGTTTTAAATGAATTATTTTTGTACTACTTTGTAGTGGTATACGTTACTAACCTGATTCTTTTGGTAATAGCTGTCAAACAGCAAAAGATGCCTTTTTATTTTTATATAGTATCGATATTTTTTCCGGTCTATAGTCTGCTACATAGTGTTGCAGCTTTTCTTGCCTTATGGGAATTTATTCTTTACCCTGAGCGATGGAACAAAACTCAGCATGGTTTATGGAATCAAAACCTGTAGCTATTTGGCTTTTTCTCTGCTGTATTATGGTAATTCTCATGGTGGGGATTGGTGGATTTACCAGACTTTCAAAAGCAGGATTGTCAATCACGGAGTGGAAACCCATCACTGGAACATTGCCACCACTGAGTGGACAAGATTGGCTACAAGAAAAATTAAAATATGAAACTACACCTGAGTATAAAGCATTCAACTATGGTATGAGTATGGAGGAATTTCAGGCTATATACTTAATAGAATATGTACACAGATTGGTTGCAAGACTAACAGGTTTAGTTTTTGTCCTGCCATTTATATATTTTACATTAAGAAGAAAAATATCTAAAAAGGTAGTAATAAGGCTATTTGTGGCATTATTATTTGGAGCTTTACAAGCTTTTGCTGGTTGGTATATGGTTAAAAGTGGTTTAGTAACTGAACCTCATGTTAGCCACTATAGGCTTGCACTTCACTTATTATTAGCATTAATTGTCTTTGCATTATTGTCATATCAATTTTTTGATTACCAAATCAGGCCAAAGCAAACTAAACTTAAGATTAGTAGTGACACTATATACTACACAGGGATGATTTTGGCCCTAATTGTAATACAAATAATTTTCGGTGCGTTTGTTGCGGGATTAAATGCTGGTTTGATTTACAATACCTTTCCACTAATGGACGGACAAATCGTTCCAGAAGATTTATTTTTCTTACACCCTATATGGCTGAATATCTTTGAGAACAGAGCAACAGTGCAATTTATACATCGAGCACTGGCATTGCTAATACTAGCTTTGGTAGTAATACTCACAGTAAAAAATGCTAGCGTAAAACCGGTATATATTATGCTGCTCTCCGTTATCATTCAGATCATTTTGGGTGTAATTACTCTATTATTGCACATACCAATAGCCATTGCCATAGCTCATCAAGTGTTTTCATTTATCTTGTTTGGGTCAAGTTTATACTTCTTGTGTTATTTAAGAAAGCAGAGCTAATACTACATCACCAATCTGCACATTTTTTCCTTCTTGAACGAGAATATTTTTTATCACCATTGCTGCTTCAGCACATATGATATTTTCCATTTTCATTGCCTCCACCACAAATAAAGGTTGTCCTATTTCCACCTGATCTCCTATATTTACGTGCAACTTAACTAATAAGCCAGATATTGGGGATTTTACAGCATCTGCTGAAATCCCTTCTGTTTCATTATTTAGCATTAACCTACTTAATTCAGCTACATGAGGCTTAAATATACAACACTCAGCTTTCATGCCTGCATGTCTTATGAAGTATTTGCTGCCTTGTTTTTCTACTTTAAATGTTATATCAGCATCATCATTAATTGTAATATATAGTAACTTATGACTTGATTTCCACTTGCCTACTACAGAGTATGTATTGTGGTTATATACTGTTGTTAATATATTATCTTGATATCTTGCACTTACGGAGTACTCATTGTCATTTATATTCACTATGAATAAATCTCTTGCACGGTCACCTGCCATCCGAGTAGCTGATACTGGTGCCCCTTCTTTTTTACTAGATTCCAGTGTCACGCACTGGAATGACACCTGAGGTGTTTCATTCACTGCTTTATGATGGTACCTTTCTTCATTTTCCAAATGAACATATAACGCAGTGAAAATAAATATTTTAATATACTCCTCTGTAACAAAATCGCCGTGAAACCCACTAGGGTAATGGTCTGGAATGAATCTCGTATGGAGCTTTGCTGCAATAAAATTTGGGTGATGGAAGATGGATTCTAGAAATTCTATATTATTTGTTACTCCTTCTATATAGCATTCAGACAATGCTTTTTGCATTCTACTGATCGCTTCTACTCTATCTTTTCCATATGTTATAACTTTTGCAATCATTGAGTCATAGAACGTGCTAATTTCTGAACCTGCAGCAACTCCATCATCTATTCTTACATAATCATTTTCATCCGGTTTATCGTAATATTTTATTCTTCCGCTGGAAGGGAAAAATTTCTTCGATGGGTCTTCAGCGCAAATTCTACTTTCTATTGCAGAACCAGTAAGTTTAATATCATCCTGATTGAATCTCAATTTCTCTCCACAGGAAGTTCTAATCATTTCTTCTACTATGTCTATTCCAGTTATAAATTCTGTTACTGGATGCTCAACTTGCAATCTCGTATTTACCTCAAGAAAATAGAAGTTTTGGTCTTTATCTACAACAAACTCAACAGTGCCTGCTGAAAAATAGCCAACTTGCTTTGCCAGAGAAACACATTGGACATACATTTTTTGTCTTACTTCTTCACTAATGAATGGACTTGGCGTTTCTTCCATTATTTTCTGGTTATTCCTTTGTATCGAGCATTCTCTTTCTCCAAGACACACTATATTGCCATATTTATCTGCTATGATTTGTATTTCAATATGTCTTGGTAGTTCTATATATTTCTCTATAAAGATACTGCCATCCTTAAAACTTTTCTCTGCTTCATTTGTTGCTGATGTGAACGCTAGTTCAATTTCTTTTTTGGAATTTACAATTCGCATTCCTTTGCCACCACCGCCTGATGCAGCTTTAAGCATAACCGGAAAGCCAATTTCTTCAGCAACGATGGCTGCATGAGCGACATCTTTAATCTTGCCCATATATCCTGGTACTACATTTACTCTAGCCTTTCTTGCCTCTTCTTTTGCCGTTATTTTATTGGCTGTAACTTCTATTGTTTCTGCACTGGGACCGATGAAGTCTATATTATGTTTTTGAAGAGCACGTGGAAAATCTGGATTTTCCGCTAAAAACCCATAACCAGGATGAACTGCCTGTGCACCTGTTTCAACTGCTACCTCGCATATTTTTTCGATGTTTAAGTAACTGAGGCAAGATGGCGAAGGGCCAATATACCTCGACTCATCTGCTTGCCTTACATGCACAGAATTTATATCCGCATCCGAATATACGCATACACAAGATATATCCATCTTATGGGCAGTTCTGATAATCCTGCAAGCAATCTCTCCTCTGTTTGCTATTAAAATCTTACTGTACTTCTTTTCCGTCATCGTATCAGTATACTTTCTTAAGTTAAGAAAGTAAATTTCTATATCATTGCCTGCAAGTAATTTCTAGCTTCATCAAACACCCAAACCTTCTCCTGCAAGTTGTACATTAGTTTCCACTAAAGTGCTTTCGTTATGCAAGGCATGTATCTCGTTACATGCCTTAACTGACAGGTATGTGACTCCGCCAGAAGCTATTGCAACCATCGAGCTTAGTGCAAAAGTCTGAGAAGATAGATACAGAAAATATAAAGATAAACACAAGGCAGCAATACACGCTATAGCCCCTACTATATATAAACACAGGTGAAACTTCTGATTACATATAAAGCTGTCTTTTATGTCTGCGATTTGCTTAATTTCTTTCTGTTGTGCAGCATCTAAGTAATAAAGAGGAGTTTCCCTTTTCTTATTAAAAGCATGGTCTTTACTGCAGAGCGCATCTTTAATATATTTTTTATTACATTTGAGTTCCTCTTTCAATCTGCTTACTTCTTTCCGATCTCCAGCTTCTTCTGCTTTTGTAATTTTGTTATCAGCTTCCGTCTCTAAGTAATGCACAATCTCTTTTACTGCAGGCAGCAAAATCCCACTCCTTGCTGCTTCATGAAATGGATTATTTCCATATTCATTATGCGCAGTTACAGAAGCAATGTTCTTCCTGCAAATGTCTACAAATTTATCTTTTTTTGGTATTCTTGCAGCTAGATGCAAGAGATTATCTGCCCGTACTATTTGTTTTGTTTTATCAAAAGGGCCGGTGTAACGCCAACTGACAGTAGCTTCATTATCTGAAAGCAATTTTGCTATATCTACAAGTCCATCCATAACTCACCTCGCTATATTCAACCAATAATAAATTATACAACATAACTTATGAAAAACAAGTAAATCTTATCTCTCAGAATAAATAAATTCCACATTGTTGCAAGCATAAATTTTAGCTATCATCATTTACATTACTGTAATAGACAAATATGCCAGACGTAGTCACTAGATTCGCTCCATCACCAACAGGGTTTTTGCACATTGGAGGGGCTCGTACTGCTTTATTTAATTGGCTCTACGCGAGGCACCATGGTGGCAGGTTTTTGCTAAGGATTGAGGACACCGACAGAAAACGTTTAACACAAGAAGCAATTGATGCAATTATAGAAGGGCTAAAATGGCTCGGTGTGAGTTATGATGGAGAAATAGTATATCAGTCAAAAAGAATAGAGCGGCATAAAGAAGTAGCAAACCTTTTAGTTGAGAAGGGTAGGGCGTATCACTGTTACTGCCCTGAAGATGAAGTTGCAGAAAAGAAAATAAAAGCAAGAGAAGAGGGCAAGATATACAAGCATAAATGTACTACAAAACCTCCTTCTTGTCATCCCAGTGCTCGACACTGGGATCCAGAAAAAAATATGTGGTCACGCGCTGGAATGACATCGGGTGTGAGGTCAGTTATCCGTTTCAAAGTGCCAGACTCGCAAGAGATCGTCGTTGATGATAAAATATACGGCCAAATCAAAGTAAATAGCGACCAGCTTGATGATATAGTGATCTTACGCTCTGATAACACTCCAACATATATTTTCGCCGTGGTAGTTGACGATCATGATGCTGGAATAACTGATATAATACGCGGTTCTGACCATCTCACTAATACTTTTAAGCAATTGCTAATATACCAGGCTCTTGATTTTGATGTTCCACGTTTTGCACACGTACCGCTTATCCATGGGGAAGATGGGAATAAGCTATCCAAAAGGCATGGTGCCACAAGCGTTTGCGATTATGAAAAGATGGGAATATTGCCAAAAGCGATGCGTAATTACTTGCTGAGACTTGGCTGGAGTCACGGCAACGATGAGATTATTAGCGATGAGCAAGCAATAGAGTGGTTTAATTTAGAAAGTATTGGTCGTTCACCTGCACGGCTCGATTTCAAAAAACTGGAGCATTTGAATAACCACTATATTAGTAATATGAGCAATGAAGATATTCTGACTCTAATGCTTAGAGAAAATACTCTAACTGACAAAAAAAAGGGCTATTTACTGCAGGGACTGACAGAGCTGAAAAAAAGAGCAAACTACCTGACCGAATTATTGGATTTAGCAAAATTTTATATTCAAGATCCGCCACTTGATTTAAGTGAAGAAGCTTGTCAAATTGTCAAATCTAACCTCAATATAATTAAGTTACTCGCATCATTTCTGTCAAAGATCGGTGATGAAAATTGGAATAAGGGTTTTTTATCTTCTCAGATCAAGGAATGTGCAAAATCACATGATATGAAAATAAGCAGTGTATACCACTCATTACGTGCCCCTATAACTGGAGTAATGGATGCACCTGGAATCATCGATATCATGGTGATTCTTGGTAAAGACGAGTGTATAAGAAGGTTACAAGCAATTTAAATGAAATAAGAAAATTTCTTGACAAACTCCGCCAGCCCCCTTATTATGACAATAAGGGTATTTATGACTCAAAACTTGTTTTTGACCTGCAGGCTCAATGACAAAATTCAGTAAAAAACTCAGGGTATTTATTGGCGAATTACATAAAATTATAGCGGCTGCATGTCTTTTTTATTTTTTCTACATTCAGCCAAATCGCGCTTATTTTAAGCGTTAGCACATTATTACAGCGCCACTTACAGTAATATAGAGTCAAAACTCGCACCACGGGGCTTCTTTTGCCTTTTTTTCGTTTGGTAAATTTCTTAACGTTTGTAGCTAAACGACAACCGTCATCCCGCTACGTGTTAGCGGGATCTCTTGTTAGCGGATGAGATACCGCGAATGAATCGCGGTATGACGGTTCGCGGTGGAATGACGATAACTTCGTCATTCCGCTATGTGTTAGCGGCTAAGAGATACCGCGGCAGTATGATGGTTAAGTAGGGTGTCATCCCAGTGTCAAGCACTGGGATGACAAAAAAGGGGCTACTCGGATGACAAAAAAAGGAGCACTGGGATGACAGCTAGCCTGACAACCGTCATCCCGCTGCTTGTTAGCGGGATCTAGAGATACCGTGGCGGGATGACGAGGATGCCGCCGCGAACTTGTCATTCCAGCGCGTGACGCTGGAATCTAGTCTTTATTATGCAGCCACTTATTTAAAGTTAAGTTTCCTGGATCCAAGTAGTCAAGCTACTCGGATGACACCTTGACGATTTGAAGAATCGTCATCCCGCTACTTGTTAGCGGGATCTATGTGAGATACCGTGAATAAATCACGGTATGACGTAGAAGCTATACTTTTATACTCACCAGCTCAGTGTCCAATCTGGATCCAAGTAGTCAAGCTACTCGGATGACACCTTGACGATTTGAAGAATCGTCATCCCGCTACTTGTTAGCGGGATCTATGTGAGATACCGTGAATAAATCACGGTATGACGTAGAAGCTATACTTTTATACTCACCAGCTCAGTGTCCAATCTGGATCCAAGTAGTCAGGGCACTGGGATGACAGGGGAAGGAGGCTACTTGAGTGACATCCTACCTTGTGGACTCAAATCACAACGTTCGTACAGTTATGGTGGTATGATATGGAAAAATCTCTAGCCATAAGACACAAAGCCTAATGGAAAAAACTGCGAACGCCAGTGAAAAACATAGCAATTTTATTTTCATTTGCAGCTTTTATCACATCTTGATCTTTCAGCGAGCCACCAGGCTGAATTATAGCTGTAATTCCATGTTTTGCACTTTCTACTATGCTATCTGGGAATGGAAAAAATGCATCTGAAGCAAGCACTGCACCTTTACATTTTTCACCTGCTTTTTTTACTGCAATGTTCACACTATCTATTCTGCTTGTTTGCCCTGCACCGATGCCAATAGCACAACCATCTTTTGCTATAACTATTGCGTTGGATTTCACATGTTTACATATTTTCCAGGCAAAAATAAGATCTTCCTTTTCTTTTTCTGTTGTAGTGCATTCTGTTACTTGTTCTGCTTTTATTGTGTGGTCATTATTTTCTTGCACCAAAAACCCACCAACAACATTTTTAGTTTGGTATTTCACATTTTGTTGGAAAGATTTATGAATAATCACTCTTAAATTTTTCTTTCTTTGCAAAATTTTTAGTGCTTCATTGCTGACTGAAGGTGCTATCACTACTTCCAAAAATATCTCGTTTAATTTTTCTGCTAGCTTTAAATCTATCTCCCGATTTAAAGCTACTATACCACCAAAACTGCTTACTTCATCACACGATAGGGCCTTTTCATATGCCTCCAAAGCATTATCACTAACAGCAGTGCCACATGGGTTATTGTGCTTTATTATCACTGCTGCAGGCTCTTTAAACTCAGAAATTATGTTAAGTGCGGACTCTATATCTACTATATTATTATAACTCAACTCTTTCCCATGTATTTTTTCTAGCGGATATTTGGTAAATTGATTACTATAAAATGCAGCTTTTTGATGGGGATTTTCACCATACCTGAGTTCTTGTACTTTATGTCCATATAGTGCAAAAAACTCTGGCAACTCATTATTTTTACTCTGGGATAAAAACCAACTGTGAATATTAGAATCATAGTGTGCAGTGAGAGCAAATGCTTTGGTTGCTAAATGTTTTCTATATTCCAATGTTGTTTCATTGTTATTTTTTATCATCTCAGCTTTTAGTGCTTCATAGTCTTGAATGCTAGAAATAACTGAAGTAAAACAAAAGTTTTTTGCTGCAGCTCTAATTAACGCCACTCCGCCGATATCAATTTGTTCTATAATTTGATCTTCATTTGAGCCGCTACTTACTGTCTCCCAAAATGGGTATAGGTTAGTTATAAGCAGTTCTATTGGCTCAACACCTAGATTTTGCATTTCCGTTTTGTGCTTTTCTCTATTGCAAAGTATTCCTCCATGAATTTTAGGGTGTAAAGTTTTTACTCTACCACCCAGTATCTCTGGAAATTGTGTGTAATCTGAGACCTCTTGTGTTTTTATTCCGGCATCAGATAGTGCTTTATAAGTATTTCCCGTTGAGAGAATTTCTATTTGTTGCTGCATTAAAAACGATGCAAGATCAATTATATTCGTTTTGTTGTATACTGATATTAAAGCTCTTTTTATTTTCATTTTTGTACGGAAAGTTTTTTAAGATTATATCTAAGAAAAGGAAATTTAGCTATTACATTTCTACACTAATTTAAAGCAGTCTATTCTATAAATTTTTTTACCATGCTTGATTTCAAGCCACGAATAAAATCTTCAATACTGCAAGGATTTCTCCCTTCCATTTGTACAACTTTAGGAATTAAAGTGCCACCTTTTAAACTTATGTGCATATTATCGTTAACAATCTTACCTTGTTCTGAAGCGAGAGCTTCAAAGTCAGCATCAAGTATCCTGATACGTTTATTCTCTATCTTGATGAACGCTTTTGGGTAAAACGCTTTAACCTTTCTATAAGCAACCTCACAAGCATCACTTGCATAAATTTTATAGTCTTCCACTTTGTCAGCGTAACATGCATCATTATCGTTCTGTTTTAAGGGAACCTGTTTTTCAATTTCGTTTAGCACTTTCAGCAGTAAATCACTGCCTAATTCAGACAATTTATCATGCAATGTCTTGTAGTTATCGTTCTTTTCGATAAGAAATTTTTCCTGTTTTAAAATAGGGCCGGAATCTAATCCTTCATCCAATTGCATAATGCTAACCCCGGTTTCTTGATCTCCTGCTAAAATTGTGTGCTGTATCGGAGCTGCACCACGCCACCTTGGTAGTAATGAAGGATGAATATTAATACAACCATATTTAGGAATATTCAAAATTTTTCTTGGAAGTATCAATCCATACGCAGCAACAACTGCAACGTCTGGTTTGAAATTTCTAAATTTTTCTTGCTCTGCCAAAAACTTTAGAGAGATAGGAGTACATACCTCTATGTTACTTTCTTCAGCGATAACATGTACTGGAGATTTCGTTGGCTTCTGTCCACGTCCTGAAGGTTTTGGAGCCTTGGTGTATACTGCTACTATTTCATTCTGTGATTTCAATAGTAAGTTTAGCGTACTAACAGCGAATTCCGGTGACCCCATGAAAATAATTCTCACGCTTTCAAGTGTTTTTGCTTTAAGAATTCTCCGCTAATTTACCACTTACAGCTTCTACTAATTTGGCAAAATCATCCTTATAATTAACGGCCATCTCAGCAAGAATTTTTCTATTTAAATCAATGCCGGCAAGTGTAAGACCATGCATAAACCTACCATAAGTAAGCCCATGCTCTCTTGCTGCTGCATTAATACGTATTATCCATAAGCTACGGAAATCACGTTTACGGGTTCTTCTGTCTCTGTAAGCATATTGCAATGCTTTTTCAACTCTTTGTAATGCAATTCTATAACAGCTTTTTGCACGTCCTCTATAACCCTTTGCCAGTTTCAATATTTTTTTATGACGAGCGTGAGTAGTGACTCCACGTTTTACCCGAGCCATTTTATTTTACCTCCATTTTGTTAAATATCATAAGGCATATAAAGCTTAACTATACGCGAGTCAGATTTACCAAGAATCGTTGTACCGCGCTGATTACGAATATTAGATTTACTTCTCTTTACCATGCCATGCCTTTTGCCTGACTGAGTAGAAATGACTTTACCCTTAGCTGTAAGGTGAAAGCGCTTTTTAACAGAAGATTTGGTTTTTAATTTTATTCTCTTCATATTCCAAATAAATTTACAAACACTACTATTGAGTTCTTTAATAGTAATTAAGCATTAGTATAAATAATTTTATTAAAGAATCAAATTAAAATTGTATATTAAAGGAGTTTAAAAGTAATTACGCCCAATATGTGTGTTATACCTTCTTTATTCCCAAGTGGCAACAATACTTGCCTCATTTTAACACTTTCACTTTCTTCCTCTTCATTGATTGGGCATTTACTCTCTATTACAGCATCAAGTTTATCAATAACTGCATCTATTTTATATAGTCGCAAAAATGGTGCATCAATTGCATACTTATTATCAATGCGCGTCTTTTTCTCAAAACCATAGAATTCAACAGCCTTTTCTCCTGCATTTTCACAAATATAACCTTGATCCTTGACTTCAATGATAAAACAATGCTGCCATGACTCCATTATTTCTGCAGTGTCTATTTCGTGCCTTTCTGGCCAATCTCTGTCTGGTCCTTTTATGTCACTCCAGTGCTCAGTTACCACATTTGCTATTCTTTTTTCTTTGCCTACATAAATTTCCATTCCAATTTCCACATATAAAACACAGATATGAGGTAAATTTATCGTGAATATATTGATTTTTCCTTACCACAAGGTGCATATCACTAGAAGTTCTGAGATCTAGAGAGTGGTGGTATTGTAATTGATTTTATTTCCATTGCAGCTTATTATTCATGAATAATCTCAATAAAAATAATGAAGTTAAGTGAAATCAGAGAAAGATTTATAAAATTTTTTATAAGTAATGGCCACGAACAGGTTTCTTCTTCTCCTTTGATTCCAGAACATGACCCAACACTCATGTTTACAAATGCTGGTATGGTGCAGTTTAAAAATATTTTTACTGGTGCTCAAAAAACTGAAATGAAACGTGCTGTCTCAAGTCAAAAGTGCCTAAGAGCAGGCGGTAAACACAACGATCTTGAAAATGTTGGCTATACAACTCGGCATCACACATTTTTTGAAATGCTCGGAAATTTTAGCTTTGGTGATTACTTTAAGGAAACTGCGATAGAATTTGCGTGGAAATTTATCACTAAGGAGTTATCTCTTGATAAAAACAGACTATCCATAACCGTCTACCATACTGATGATGAGGCGTACGAGATTTGGCGTAAGATAAGTGGCTTTTCAAGTGATAAAATCATAAGAATTGCAACGGACGATAACTTTTGGAGTATGGGAAGCACTGGTCCATGCGGTCCATGTTCTGAAATTTTTTATGATCATGGGAGTCCTAATTTACAAGACGACGATAGAATTGTTGAAATCTGGAATCTGGTATTCATGGAGTTTAACAAAGATGAAGAAGGTAATTTACACAAATTGCCAAAAAAATGCATCGATACTGGAATGGGTCTTGAGAGAATAGCTACTGTAATGCAAAATGTCCATGATAACTATGATATTGATCTATTTTCTGCTCTGATCAATAAATCTCAAGAGTACTGTGGAAGAACGGAAAATAAAATAGCGCATAAGATCGTAGCAGATCATCTTCGCGCGGCTGCATTTCTCATCGCAGAAGGAGTGCTTCCTGGAAATGAGGGCAGGAATTACGTATTACGCAGATTAATTAGGAGAGCCGCGCGTTATATCCACCTGCTTGGATATAATGATTCTCTACTCCATCGCATTTTTCCGGCGCTGATAGATAGCACGAGTTCGGCTTATATGGGAGATGTTTATCCTGAATTAGTCAGAGCCAAAAGCTTAATAGAAACGACGTTAAAATCAGAGGAAGAAAACTTTAAAGACACTTTGATGAAAGGTATCAATCTTCTGGAGAAATTCACTACAGATTTAAAATCGGGCGATACTTTACCTGGAGAATCAGCATTTAAGCTATATGACACCTATGGGTTTCCTTTGGATATTACACTTGATGTTTTAAAAGAGAAAAAAATAAATTTTGACCAGAAGGGTTTTGATAATGCAATGGGAGAACAAAAAGAGAGAGCACGTGCTAAATGGGCTGGATCTGGTGAAAAATCTGTTGAGCAAGTATGGTTTGATTTGATCAATAAATTTGGCAAAACAAAATTTGTTGGTTATGAGTTCAATGAAGTAAGTGATGCGAAAATACTAGCTATAGTTTCCTCTAAAAATGAAGTAATTGATTCTGCAAAGGAGGGAGAAAAGATAATCATTATACTTGATAAAACACCTTTTTATGGCGAGTCAGGTGGACAGGTGGGGGATACTGGCAGTCTGATCAAACCTGGTAGAAGTATTATTATAGTCGAGAATACCCATAAGGTTAATGACCTATGTTTGCACAGATGCATAGTTAAATTCGGCTCAATTTGTAAAGGTGATGTAGTTACAGCAAGCATCGACAAGGAAAGAAGGCAAACCTTAAGAAGAAATCATTCGGCTACGCATCTTCTGCACTTTGCATTGAGGAAAATCTTGGGTGATCATGTCACTCAAAAAGGTTCCCTAGTTGCACCAGATAGACTGAGATTCGACTTCAGCCATAACACTCAAGTGACTCAAGATCAGTTATTCTGGGTAGAGGATATGGTAAACTCTCTAATCAGAGAAAATCTTTCTGCATCTACAAAAATTCAAAGCATGAATCAGGCAATAGACGAAGGAGCCATGGCGTTGTTTGGTGAAAAATATGGTGATCAGGTTAGAGTTGTAAATATTGGAGATTCGAAAGAGCTATGTGGTGGCACGCACGTTGAACATACTGGAGAAATCGGTTTATTTAAGATAGTAACAGAAAGTTCTGTTGCTTTTGGAGTGAGGAGAATTGAAGCTTTAACTGGTCAGGAAGCAATCAATTATGTACGTGATAATGAAATTAACTTAAAAAAAGTTGCAGAATTCGTAAAAGTGCCAGTAAGTGAAATAACAAGCAGATTAAGTGTTTTAAGTCAAGAACACAAAAAATCCGAAACCAAAATAAGAAACCTATATAAAAAGCTTGTGAGTGCAGAGAATATAAAAAGCACTGAAATAAATGGAATAAATTTTATAAGCCACACTTTCACTGATATTCCAGCAAATGTGATAAGAGAGTTTGTTTTGCAGCAACAAAAACCAAAAACGGTAATAGCTTTCACGGCAACAGAAAAAGATAAAACAGTCTTGATTATTAAAGTAAGTAAAGACTTAATCAATAAGATTAGCGCAAAAGAACTAATATCAATAGCAGTTGAAAAGAACTGTGGTGGGAATGCTGAACTTGCACAAACAGGCTGTGATAGCAATAAAATAGATGATGCCATTACAGCCATTTATAGCAAAATAACCGCTTCTAAGCACTCTACATCATACCGCCGCGGTATCTCTTAGCCGCTAACAAGTAGCAACTGTTCTCCCTCGTCATACCGTAACGGTATCTCTAGATCCCGCTAACAAGCAGCGGGATGACGAGGTTATCGTCACATGCCGCCGCGAACCGTCATACTGCCGCAGATCGTCATACCGCGATTCATTCGCGGTATCTCATCCGCTAACACGTAGCGGGATGACAGCAGTCCTACGTCATGCCGCCGCGAACCGTCATACTGCCGCAGATCGTCATACCGCGATTCATTCGCGGTATCTCATCCGCTAACACGTAGTGGGATGACAGCAGTCCTACGTCATGCCGCCGTGAACCGTCATACTGCCGCAGATCGTCATACCGCGATTCATTCGCGGTATCTCATCCGCTAACACGTAGTGGGATGACAGCAGTCCTACGTCATGCCGCCGCGAACCGTCATACCGCCACAGACCGTCATACCGCGATTCATTCGCGGTATCTCTTAGCATAGATCCCGCTAACAAGCAGCGGGATGACGGTTGTCATGGTGTCATGAAAGTAGCTGACACTGGTTTCTATCCAAGAGGGTGTCATCCGAGTAGCTTGACTACTTGGATCCAGAAAACTTAACTTTAAATAAGTGGCTGCATAATAAAGACTAGATTCCAGCGTCACGTGCACAACTGTACGAGCGTTGTGATTTTGGCCCATCAGGAGGGTGTCATCCCAGTGCTTGACACTGGGATCCAGGAATTTTAATTGTAAGTAAGCATACTGAGTTGATAAGTATAAAAGTAGCTAGAAAATAAACATTTTTGATGAGATTATATGGAAAACTGGATTCCAGTGTCAAGCACTGGAATGACAAGAAGAGGGTACTTGGATAAGAGGCATTGCCCTTCTGGTAGGCCCAAATCACAATGTTCGTACAGTTATGCGTTATGCGCTGGAATGACAACGTAAGGTGAATTTTTCAACATCCCAAAATTACAGAATTTAGTCTGTTTAATTAAGTGTGAACTGTTACACGAAAATTTTGTAAACAGATTAATATGCCCTGTTTTTGCTATTCATCTAAAAATGGAGCCATAGAGTACGTTGATGAGCATAAGCAAATTTTAATGCAAAAATTACTATCAGAAAATAGATTACGCAAGAGGTCTAATTATTCTGCCGCAATTTTGCTCTATCAAACTTGCCACATTTAATATTCCAGCTTCGTCATAATAATTTCCAATCACTTGCAAGGCAAGTGGTAAACCCTCATTGGAAAGCCCAACAGGAACAGAAATAGCAGGCAATCCTGCAAGACTTGCTGGCACGGTAAACACATCATTGATGCACATAATTAGCGGATCTGGCTTTTCATTTAAGCCAAAAGCTTCTGTTGGAGCAGATGGCACAAGTATGTAATCTATTTTTTCAAACGCTTTTATAAAATCATTTCTGATTAATGCTCTAATGCACTGCGCTTTTTCGTAATATTCATTATAATGACCTGAAGAAAGCGCATAAGCGCCAATTAAAATTCTTCTTTTCACCTCTTTACCAAAACCTTCTGCTCTTGTTAGTGAATACATTTCTTCAAGGGTATCAGCATCAACCCTTAATCCATAACGCACACCATCGTAACGAGCAAGATTGGATGAAGTTTCAGCAGAACAGATTAAATAATAGACCGGTATTGCATATTTAGTATGTGGCAGAGTAATGTCAACAACTTCAGCGCCATTTTCTTTTAAATAGGAAGCAACTCTTTCCCAATTATGAACTATTTCCTCTGAAATTCCATCCATCCTATATTCTTTTGGTATACCAATACACTTACCCTTGACATCACCATTTATAAAGCTAGAAAATTTAGGCACTGGCTTTTCGCTCGATATTGAATCTTTTTTATCATAGCCACAAATTGCTTCCAGCATTAATGCTGAATCAGAGACAGAACGAGTAATGACTCCTGCTTGATCCAGAGAACTCGCAAATGCAATCATACCAAAACGCGAGCATCTTCCATAAGTTGGCTTTATTCCAACTACTCCACAATAAGCTGCTGGTTGGCGTACAGATCCACCGGTGTCGCTTCCTAACGCTCCAGCGCATAAAAATCCAGCAACCGATGCTGCAGATCCACCAGATGATCCACCAGGAACAACTTTTTCCCCATCACTTTTTCTAATCCACACATTTTCAACAGGGCCAAAATAGCTGTTTGTGTTCGCAGAACCCATAGCAAATTCATCCATATTAAGCTTACCGAGCATGGCTGCTCCACTTTTTAAAAGCAAGTCAGACACCGTAGATTCGTAAGTCGGAACGAAATTTTCCAGCATTTTTGAGCATGCTGTTGTTTTTATTCCTTTTGTACAGAATAGATCTTTGATGCCAACTGGTATACCCATGAGCGGCGAGATTAAATCATCCTTTTGCCTAGAGAAATGTTCATCTGCAGCTTTAGCAGCTTTCATTGCTATCTCTGGGGTTTTTGTTATAAATGCATTTAATTTCTCATTTTCAACCGCACTGATGTGCGCCTCCACGAGTTCAACAGCGGAAAAACTCCTTTTTTTGAGCCCGTCATGCATTTGTGTAATACTTAACTTTTTTAGTTCATTCATCAATATTTAATTTTTAGCAAGACGTTAATTATAACATGGCACGATAAAAAATCCATACATTTATAGTTACAGCTAGAAATATAGCTAAGAACCTGTACATAATTGATGCTCAGAGTGTAAAGAACGCAGATACTGCTGAAGAAAAAGGCTATGACGCTGGTAAAAAAATCTCAGGGCCATATCGCAGTTGATACTCAAGACATGCAATTTATGTAGCAACTGCAGGAACAACTAGTGCTGTGAGAATGGTCAACAATGCAAAAGAAAACCTTTCTGGAGTTAAAAATATACTGGTTGATGCGGGCTATACAGGAGAGAATTTTGCAACTCAAATAAAAGATATTATTGGTGCAACTGTTGAAGTAATAAAGCGAAGTGAATTTGAACAGGCTCTTACAAAGTATACAAAAAACGTTTACAATCAACGTTCAACGTGATAAATTAAAGACGGTTTATTCCTCGGTAGCTCAGTGGTAGAGCAGTTGGCTGTTAACCAATTGGTCGCTGGTTCGAATCCGGCCCGGGGAGCTTTTCTCTGTGAAATTCTAGTGTTAATCTTATATGGGCATTAAATCAGTTGTCTTATGTATACTAGATGGCTGGGGAAATGGAGTAGAAAGCAGTAAATATAATGCTATTAGCAACGCAAATCCACCCTGTTGGCAATATATTAGCTCTAATTATCCAAAATGCAGTTTGTCCGCCTGTGGAACTGATGTTGGGTTACCTGGTGGTCAAATAGGTAATTCAGAAGTTGGCCATATGAATATTGGCAGTGGTAGAGTAGTAATGCAAAGCCTTCAGCGCATTAATCAAGAAATTGGAACAATAGAAAACAATGCAAATCTACAAAGCTTTATTAGTAATCTAAAAAGTAAGAACGGAGTATGCCATCTGGTGGGATTAGTGTCAGATGGCGGTGTTCATTCGCATCAAAAGCATATTTCGACTTTAGCAAATAAAATATCACAGCATGGAATCAAAGTGGTGATACATGCATTTTTAGATGGCAGAGACACATTACCAAATTCAGGAAAAAAATGCATTCAAGAATTTATAAAGAGTATAAAGGGAAATGACATAAGAATTGCTACTGTTTCTGGGCGTTACTATGCTATGGACCGTGATAACAGGTGGGAGAGAACAATTGAAGCTTATGAGGCTATCGCATTTGCAAAGGCACCTCGTCATGATAATGCAGTATCGTTGATTGATGAAAATTATCAAAATAACATAACTGATGAGTTTGTCAGGCCCGCAGTAATAGGTGACTATCAAGGTATAAAACCAGAAGATGGAGTGCTGTTGGCTAACTTTCGTGCTGATCGAATGATACAATTAGCAAGTATTTTACTAAACCAATCAGGTGTCATTCCAGCGCGTGACGCTGGAATCTATGGTCAAACTACTCGTACGACAGAAGGTCGTAAACGAAAACCATTTTCTTCAATTCTAAGTATGATGAAGTATAAAGAAGATCTTAAAATTCCTTATATTTTTCCTCCTATATCTTTTGCTAACACTTTAGGACAAACAATAGAAGACAATAAATTGCAACAATTACGCATCGCCGAAACCGAAAAATACGCTCATGTGACTTTCTTTTTCAATTGTGGAAAAGAAGAACCTTTCTCTGGTGAAGAAAGAATACTCATTCCCTCACCAAAAGTTCAAACTTATGATTTGCAGCCCGAAATGTCAGCCTTTGAGCTCACAGAAAAGCTTGTAGAAAAAATTCACTCCCAAGAATTCGCACTGATAGTTGTAAATTACGCTAATCCTGATATGGTAGGGCATACAGGTAATATAAAAGCAGCCGAGAAAGCTGTGCTAGCTGTAGATGATTGTCTTGCGAAAGTGCTGAGTGCTGTTAAAAAGTCAAGCAACACTGCATTAATTGTTACTGCAGACCATGGTAATGTGGAATGTATGTTCGATGAAGAAAATAATACACCTCATACAGCGCACACTCTAAATAAAGTGCCATTTATTGTGTCTTGCGATAATCTAAAACTAAGAGACGGAAGATTATCTGATATCGCTCCCACTATTTTACAGCTACTTGGAATTAAGAAACCGGATGAAATGACAGGCAGTTCGTTGATTTCTTGCATTACCCTCTGTCATTCCAGCTAGGCAGCGTCATGCGCTGGCAAATAGATGTGTTTTAACTTAACCCAACTTTTAAATTTTTCGCTGTTAGTACTAATGATTCATTAAAGAAGCTGTCTATATCACCAATATTACCTATACTTTTTGTACTGATAGATTGGTCAATCCTTTTGACTAAATTAGATAAAACTTTATTAGGGCCAATTTCAACAAATTTGTTAATGCCACGGCTTGCCATATACAAAACCATTTCTCTCCATTTCACTCTGCTTATGACTTGTTTAGCAAGTAAAGCTTTTATAACTTTGGGATCACTCTCCTCTTTAGCTGTAACATTTGATATCAAAGGAACTATAGGACGGGTTATTTTAATACCCTCCAAAAATTCCAAAACTTTTTCATCAACAGGTTTCATAAGAGATGAGTGAAAAGGTCCACTAACCTGTAACTTAACTAATCTCTTGATGTTCAAGTTCTTGAGCAAATCGGGTAATATTTCAAGACCCTCTCTAGTACCACTTATAACCACTTGTCCGCCACCGTTATCGTTTGCAATTTCACAAATTCCGTCAATTTGAACTGATTTCAATATATCTTCCACTTCATTTATCTCTGCTCCAAGCAACGCAACCATTCCCCCTTCACATTTCAAAGAAGCTTCATGCATTGCTTCGCTGCGAACTTTCAGCAGCTTGATTGCAGACTCAAGAGTCAATGCCCCTGCAGCACATAGCGCTGTATATTCACCGACTGAATGTCCACAAACATATTTAATTCCATAATTAGAAAAAAGAGATTCACCAAACACATGCTCGATAACGCGTAGCGTCGCGATTGACACTGCCATTATAGCTGGCTGAGCGTTTTCTGTAATGGTTAATTCTTCAATAGGACCGTTGAAGATTAAATGAGACAGCTTTCTACCCAATATGCTATCCATTTCATTAAATACTTGTCTTGCAACGGAAAACTCACTATATAAGCTCTTTCCCATTCCTACAAACTGAGAGCCCTGACCAGGGAAAGCAAAAATCATGATAACTATTATTTATTCCTTATTAAGTATAACATTTTATTTATTTTTTGTCAATATTTTAGAATAATGATTGACTTAGTGAATTAAGTTCACTAGAATATTAACTGACTAAAAGTTTATAAGCAACAATGGCAGAAATTGATTATCATAAGGTTACTATAGTCATGACAGATGGTCAAGAGTTTGAAACTCGTTCCACTTATGGAAAGGAAGGTGATAAGATAAAACTTGATAGGGATCCTCTCACTCACCCTGCATGGACTGGAAGTTTGACAAGCGGGTCAGCAAGTAAAACTAGCAAATTAGCTAAGTTTAACGATAAATATGGGGATATTTTCTAGTTTTTCGCTTCTTTTTCAGAGTGAAGCATGCATAAATACAAAAATATAGGCTATATCGCTTCTGAGTCACCAAAATCGCAGGAAGTATCTAAACTATTAAAGAAACTTAATTTTATCAATATAACAGAAGAAAATAAGTCCGAAATCGATCTATTGATAGTTGTTGGCGGTGATGGCTTTATGCTACGCACCTTGCATAATTACGTTATAGAAAACAAAAACACACACGTATACGGAGTAAACACTGGCAATGTTGGGTTTTTGATGAATAAATGCTTTAGCCGCAGTGAAGATTTAATTGATCATATAGAGCACGCAACTTCAACTCAGTTAACTTTACTAAAAATGGAAGCAACAGACACAAGTGGCAAGAAATACCACTATATAGCGGTAAACGAAGTATATGTTTTTAGGAAAGCAAACCAAATAGTAGAGATGAATATTACTATTAATGATAAACTAAAAGTAGAAAAATTTAGAGGGGATGGAGTAATATTATCTACTCCCACAGGCAGCACTGCATATAACTTCTCTGCCGGTGGCCCAATCTTGCCACTAAATTCAAACTTACTTGCACTGACCTCCATCAATAGCTATTACCCAAGGCATTGGAATGGAGCACTAATCTCAAATGATACGATCGTACAAATTGACATTAACGACACAAAAAATCGTCCAGCGCTTGTAGTATCAGATTACAAAGAGTTTCATAATATATCACAGATAAAAATACAAAAAGACCATGAGAACACAATCACTCTGCTTTTTGACAAAGACGACTCACTCAATGAAAGAATCTTTGATAGGCAATTTCTATACTAAATTTTTCATAATTATCCGTAAACTGGTATTTACTACATCTTAATAACTATAGCGTAATCAACACAACATAGTAATTAATTTTGGAGTAAATATGGGACCAGTAACGAATCTACCATCGTCTGAAGAGAATGCACTATTAATATTTGACTTTGATCAAACAATTACAAATAAGTCTATGTGCAATTTCTTTACATCCAAGGGATATGATGATTATGATTCTGGCAAAGAAAAAGCAGTAATTAAAGAAAAAATAGAAGAATTTTTACAAAAGGAAGGCTCGGGAATCAAAAATAAAGAAAAGCTAAGGTCTGTATTAGATTCTGCACTTTCAAGCGGAGTAGAAGTTGCTATTGTATCGTCTGCAAAATACATAAAAGCAGTAGAGTATGTAGTGAAAAATCATTTAGGCTTAACAGAAGAGCAGGCACAAGGTATTAAAGTAGTTGGAGGAACGACTAAGCGTCAAGATCCACTAAATTCAGCAGAAGTAGCTAAAAGAATGAATGAGCCTCAAGATCCACAAATTGGAAAACATCTATGTGTTTTATCTCTTTTAAAAGCATATAAGAAAGACAAAGGTATGTTACCGCAAAAAGTCATGTTAGTTGATGGTAATCAGCGGGGCATTAATCCTGCTGATGACTTTTATAAAAGCATCAAGGAAGGATTATTAGAAAAAGATATGAAGGGTCTCTTAGAAAATATAGATCAAGAAATAGCGGAAGTTGATGTCAGGGAAGAGGAAATAAACAATATTGCATTTAAAGGGATTAATGTATCTAGTGAGCCAACAACAGGAACAGACGGAGCAGCGGATGATGGTTATTTAGGCAAAGTAGAAAAATGGATTGGAGAACCTATACCGAATCCTCAGGATATTAAAAGTCCAGGTACGTTTCCAACTCCTCCACCATCGTATAAAAGCAAAGATGACTCTGAAGAGTCTTTGTCACTAAATTCTGATATAGGTAGCACAACAAATAAAAAAACAAACAGATCCTGGCCAAGAGCAAAATATGCCATGCAGCAGAAGGGCTTTATAATTTTTGGTGCAAGTGCTATTATACTTGGCACATCTGCAGCTTTATTATACTTACAAGATAAAGCAAAATTTATTGCATTTTTTACAAACAGCCCAAAATATATCACTATACCAGTTATCGCACTTGCTGCGTTGCTTGCAATTAGTCCAATACTTTTTGCAATAAGGCAATTTAGAGATACTGCAGAGCATAAAACTCAAGAAAAAAATGCGGATGGAATTTTAGATGAGGTGTTAAAGCATCAGCCAGAAAATAAAGCTATAAAATCTGTAAGATTAGAGTATAACAACAACACTCATTCAAATTTTATATTTAATGCTTGGGAATCTAAAAACGACTTCATTAACATTGATGAAAAAGTAATTAGTAGAACTAATAAAATAGAATCAGTAATTAACAATAGGCCACTATTTACTGCATTACTGACCGGTGTAGTTGCTGCAAATATAGCACTTCCTTTATTGCTGTACGCGGAAGGCGGTGTTAATAACGTACAAAAATTTTACCAAAACCCTTTGACTAATAACATAGGGTTATCATTGCTTATAGGCTCAGGTGTACTTGCATTATTAGTTGTATGTTTTGGCGTGCATTATTATAACAAAACAAATTGCACTAACCTTATATATTCTCAGGAAAAGATTAACACTGAAAGCGTTAACAAGAAATTCATTGAAGAAATAAAACAAGAAAGAACAGAGGTTCTTGGAGAAAACCACAGTAAAGATGCTAAACGCAGCAGCTTAACGCTTGAGCAAGTTGTAGTCCAATCTCATAATTGTAAGGATGTTGTTTATAGTGTCGGTTAATAAAATGCATGATATAGCTAGTGCAACCCTACGTCATACCGCCGCAGAATAATTAACCGTCATACCGCCGCGGTATCTCAGCCGCTAACAAGAGATCCCGCTAACACGTAGCGGGATGACGAATATACCGCCGCGGTATCTCTTAGCCGCTAACAAGTAGCGGGATACTTAACCATCGTCTACACCGTCATACCGCCGCGGTATCTCAGCCGCTAACAAGAGATCCCGCTAACACGTAGCGGGATGACGAATATACCGTCGCGGTATCTCTTAGCCGCTAACAAGTAGCGGGATACTTAACCATCGTCTACACCGTCATACCGCCGCGGTATCTCAGCCGCTAACAAGAGATCCCGCTAACACGTAGCGGGATGACGAATATACCGTCGCGGTATCTCTTAGCCGCTAACAAGTAGCGGGATACTTAACCATCATCTACACCGTCATACCGCGATTCATTCGCGGTATCTCGCTAACACGTAGCGGGATGACAGCAGTCCTACATCATATCGTCACGGTATCTCTTGGCCGCTAACAAGCAGCGGGATGACGGTTGTCGTTTAGCTACAAACGTTAAGAAATTTACTAAACGAAAAAAAAGGCAAAAGAAGCCCTAGTCATTGTCTATTTTCAGTATTGGCGTTTTTTAAGCCTTAAACACTGCAATTTAGCTGCTTTTAAATGCAACTAACCTTAGTTTAAATGTTTAAGAAATTTACTAAGCAGAAAAAAAGGCAAAAGAAACCCCGTGGTAATTAGTGTTCACTCCCTAATCCTGCAAATTGGCGTACTATACTGTCTTAAACGACTTATAAGCGCGTTTCAGCTTATATAGGTAAAAACCTAGAAATATTGTGAAGACATAAGGTGCACATAGTGCAAAAAATTAAAAATAAGACGCCAACTACGTTGTTTTCTTGCTGTTTAATCTGCACAGATGAAGATAACTGAATACCTTCAGTTTCATGATAAGGGGGCTGGCGAAGGGTGTCAAGTAAGTTTTTCTTTTCCGTGAATTCCCTTTGAAGTCGAGTATTGAAAATTGACTGGAGAGTTGTGGATTACTTTGTATATGTCATAACAAGCCATGGCACTCTCGGCAAAACCACTTAGTATCAACTTGAGTTTGCCTGGATAAGTAGCTATATCTCCGATTGCATATATTCTATCTCTACTGGTTCTAAGTGTAGCTGGGTCGACAATTATGCGGCCATGTTCTAACTCTATACCCCAACTGTTTATTGGACCAAGATTCATTGACAATCCAAAAAATGGCAGCAAAGAATCAGCGGATATTTCTTTTTCTTCCTTAGAGGCAATGTTTTTTACTATCACTGCGCTCAACTGCCCATTACCTCCTGCTAGTTCGTGTAATTGATATGGCACTACCAGTTCTATCTTTCCATCATTTTCAAGTGATTCTAATTTATTTCTAGTTTCAGGAGTGCAGCGAAATTCCTTTCTTCTATGTATCACATAAATTTTCTTTGCAACTTTAGAAAGTTCTACAGTCCAATCAGCTGCAGAATCACCCCCCCCTGCAATGACTATAGTTTTGTCCTGAAAATCAGAAATTTTATTTACACTGTAAAATACAGATTGATTTTCATATTCTAATATACCACTTAAGGGTGGACGGTTAGGTTCAAACATTCCGTTACCTGCAGCAACAATAACAGCCTTACATTTTACCTCTGTACCTGTGTTAGTTATGATAGTAAAGCTTTGATCACAGTTATTCGAAATCTTTTCCACTTTTTGACTTAAATGGTAAACAGGCTCAAATGGTGAAGCTTGCTCCATTAATTGCTCAATTAATTTTTGGGCAGTAATTACAGGATAACCAGGTATATCATATATTGGCTTTTCTGGGTAAAGAGCTGTGCATTGTCCTCCTGCTTGATCCAAAACATCTATTATATGACATCTCATATCAAGCATTCCCGCTTGAAAAGCAGTGAATATTCCAATAGGCCCTGCACCTATTATTACTATATCGGTTTTCATATTCAGATGGTAATCTATTTATAGATATTAGCTTTCTTCGCTAATAAGGTCAATTTACAAAGGGATGTATTTTTAAAAGATGTGGCTAGATTAGATAAGATTTCCAGCGTTATGAACCACATAGTCCAAATAAGCTCTAAAAATCAGCTAACATCGCGGGATGCTGTGCGGACGGAATGGGATTCGAACCCATGGTACGCTCATCACGTACGTCAGTTTTCAAGACTGGTGCCTTAAACCGCTCGGCCATCCGTCCATTTCTTTTCTATCACAACATTTGATTTTAAGCAATCTATAAAAGCTTTACTTGCCCACGCAAAAGTTGCTAAACACACTACTCAATATTTCCTCAACATTAATAATTCCAATCACCGCACCAAGTTCAAATGCAGCAAGCCTCAAATCTTCAGATATCAACTCAATTGGATTATCGATATTAAAACGTTGTAAATGTTCCAGTGCTTTCTGCATGTGACTCCTATGTCTTTGCCGAGTAATCACAGGAGTGTCTCTATCATGCCCAAATTTTTCCTCTGCCTTCTTTTTTATGAGAGAGATCAACTTGTTTGTACCTATTCCCTTTAAAATAGAAATAGGTAGAAAATCTACATCGCCAATCAGTATATTTCTGTCATTAATTGCATCGTCAGCTTTGCTCAATACATAAATAGTATCGCTATTTACAACGTTGCAATTGATATTATAACGTTGTTCAAAAGGAAATAGTTCTATTCTTAGATCAGCTTCAAAAGACCTCTTTTTTGCTCGACTTATGCCTTCTGATTCTATCGGGTCTGAACTCTCACGAATTCCAGCAGTATCAGAGAGAATGATTGGGTATCCGCCAATGTCAATATGAGCTTCAAGCACGTCTCTTGTTGTGCCTGCATATTCAGAAACAATAGCAATATCACGCTTGGCTAAGAAATTAAATAGAGTTGATTTACCGACATTTGGTTCACCAGTTATTACAATATGTAAACCCTCACGCAACCTTTCGCCCCGTCTATTATCATTTAAATGCTCTTGTATCAACTGCACGAGAGATTGCACTTCATTATTAATTTTTTTCAATTCACTTTTTTCTGCCCAAATGTCCTCTGGAAAGTCTATATATGCTTCGATTTTGGATTGTATCGTTATTAATCTTTGCCTCCAATTGCTGTATAGTCTCTCCAATTCTCCCGATATCTGCTTAATCGCTTGTTTAGCTTGCATTTTCGTCTCAGCATCAATTAAGTCTGCAATCCCTTCTATTTGCGTTAAGTCAAATTTACTATTTAGAAAAGCCCTAAGTGAGAATTCTCCAGGCTTGGCCATAACGAAAATTTTTGATAATTCCTCCAAGATGATTTTTATGACTGCCTTGCTTCCATGCACTTGTAACTCTATAACGTTCTCGCCAGTGAAACTGTTTGGAGCAGGGAAATAGATGATTATTCCATTATCTATCAATTGATTGGAATCATCATATAGATCAACTAAAGTAGCAAATCTTGGTTTAATTTCTTTCTTAATATGAAAATGATTTAAAGCTTTAAGCGCGTAGTTGCCTGAAATTCTGATTACTGCAACTCCTGACTTACCCAATACGGTCGATAAAGCGAAAATAGTTTCATTTGTGTTTGTCATTATTTATATAAACTACTTAGCAATATTACACTTAAGAAACCAAAATACCTAATTTGAAAATATTCAAAATTTTTATCTATCTTGCTAGTTTATAGTAATATCATATTAATAAATACATTATATAAAAAACTGCAAAGGTCACTCAGGTGAAAATATTTATTTTGAAAACTGATAATATGATTTATAATTATCAACATAGGTTTTAAATATTTTATGCTCAAGAAATTAGCTTGGTATTGGTCTTTTGTAGAGTTAATTAAAGGGTTTGTTATTACATTAAAATATATGTTTAAGCCAAAGGTTACTTTGAGGTATCCTATGGAGAAGGGCCCTTTAAGTCCAAGGTTTCGTGGTGAGCATGCGTTGCGTAGGTATCCAAACGGTGAAGAACGATGCATAGCTTGTAAATTATGCGAAGTTATCTGCCCTGCTCAAGCAATAGTTATTGAAGCAGAGGAAAGAGAAGACGGTAGTCGTCGCACCACGCGCTATGATATTGATATGACAAAATGCATATACTGCGGACTTTGCCAAGAGGCATGTCCAGTTGATGCAATTGTGGAGGGTCCTAACTTTGAATTTGCTACTGAAACAAGAGAGGAGCTAATGTACAATAAAGAAAAGTTATTGCGTAATGGTGAAGTTTGGGAAGACGCAATTGCACTCAGGTTAAAAAAGAATAGACCGTACTACTGATGTTAAAAATTTATAGCTTTCAAATCATTCCTCTGTTACCCAGGTGCTGTTTTTCTGTCATTTCAGTGTTCCTTTTTTTGTCATCCCAGTGCGTGACACTGGGATCCAGGTATAAAAATATTTGTAAATTGTGCAATGGACAACAGATTTTAGGAGCATACGTTAAACTAATTTCCATTATAAAAATAAGATGGATCCCAGTGTCACGCACTGGGATGACAAAGAGAGGGTTAGACAAAAGGGTCGATAAATGATTAAAATTACTTTTCCAGCTGAAAAAAGAATAGAAGAATATGACGATAAAGTCACTGGCTTTGATATATTACAACTGGATGCTTTGAAAGAAGCAGTTGCATTGAAAGTAAACGGTGAGTTGTATGATCTCTCACGTGAAATTGAATCTGATACAGAGATAGAGGTGATACAACTGAGTGACGAAGTGGGTTTGGACATAATAAGGCACGATGCTGCTCATATAATGGCGCAGGCAGTGAAAGAGCTATTTCCTAATACTCAGATTACTATTGGCCCAACAATTCAGGACGGTTTTTACTATGATTTTGCTACAGATCGTACCTTCACTACGGATGATCTTGCTGCAATAGAAAAGAAAATGAAAGAGATTGTAAAAAGTAATCACAGATTTGTTCGAGAGGTTTGGACTCGCAAGCAGGCAGTTGATTTCTTTAGTGGTATAGGCGAAAAATATAAGGTTGAAATTATATCCTCTATACCAGAGAGTGAAAACCTAACTGTTTATAGACAAGGCGATTTTGTTGACTTATGCCGCGGTCCACATTCTCCTTCAACTGGCAGAGTCAAAGCGTTTAAGCTTATGAAAGTTGCAGGAGCATACTGGCGTGGTGATTCTAAGGGTCCAATGTTACAGCGAATATATGGCACCGCATGGAGAAATAAGGATGAATTAAACGCTTACCTTGAGTGTCTCAAAGAAGCAGAAAAACGTGATCACCGCAAAATTGCTAAGGATATGGATTTATTTCACATCCAAGAGGAAGCTGTCGGGCAGGTTTTTTGGCATGAACAAGGATATACTCTATATAATGTTCTTGAGTCTTATATAAGAAAGAAATTGATAAATAATGGCTATTTTGAAGTAAAAACTCCTATTTTGGTAAGTAAAGAACTGTGGGAAAAGTCGGGACATTGGGATAAATTTCGTGAAAATATGTTCATTGTTGATGAATCTGAAAGCAAAAAGCTAGCAATAAAACCTATGAATTGTCCTTGTCATGTGCAGATTTTTAATTCTCACACGAGAAGCTATCGTGATCTACCAATACGTATGGCAGAGTTTGGTACATGCCATAGAAATGAAAGCTCAGGCTCATTGCACGGACTGATGCGAGTGCGTGGTTTTACGCAAGACGATGCACACATTTTTTGTATGGAAGAACAAGTAAATTCTGAAACTGTAAAGTTTTGTGACCTTTTAAAAGAAGTATATTCAGAGCTTGGATTCAATGAAATTTCTGTGAAATTTTCAGACCGTCCAGATATTAGAGCCGGTAATGATGAAGTGTGGGATAGAGCTGAAAAAGCGCTGCTTGAAGCCGTTAAAGAAGCGGGCTTGAGTTATGAACTGAGCCCTGGTGAAGGTGCATTTTATGGTCCAAAGTTAGAGTTCGTTTTGAAAGACGCAATAGGCAGAAATTGGCAATGTGGAACATTACAAGTTGATTTCATTTTACCAGAACGTCTGGGAGCTTTTTATATAGGGGCAGATGGGCACAAGCATCACCCTGTCATGTTACATAGGGCAATTCTTGGGACTTTTGAGCGTTTTATCGGAATTTTGATAGAAAATTATGCAGGAAAATTTCCAGTTTGGCTTGCTCCAACGCAACTTGCTATTCTGACCATTACAAATGAAGCTGACGGTTACGCCACAGAAATTAGCAATATTTTAAAAGAACAAGGTGTGAGAGTCAAGACTGATTTGACCAATGAAAAAATTAGTTATAAGATACGTTTGCATAGTTCAAACAAGGTTCCTATATTATGGATTATAGGCAAAAATGAAGTTACAAGTAAAACTGTGTCAGTGAGAAATTTAGGATCAGAAAGACAGGAGTCTTTTTCTTTGGAAAAGGCTACTGAATCGCTGTTAAAAAGTGTTAATTTGAATTAAGGGAGTTAAAGTTTGCAAATAAAAAAGAACAATAAAAATAGAATTAATGAACTCATCACAGCTAAGGAGGTACGCTTAGTTGATCACAGTGGTGAAATGGTCGGAATTGTGCCAATAGAACAAGCTTTGGCATCTGCTCAGAATGTCGGTTTAGACTTGGTGGAAATTGCACCTGATTCAACTCCTCCAGTATGTAAAGTTCTGGATTACAGCAGACAAAAATATGATGCAAAAAAGAAGGCAAGTGAAGCAAAAAAGAAACAAAAAGCATTAACTATAAAAGAAGTTAAACTGGGTCCCAATATTGGTGATCACGACTACGAAACAAAATTGCGTCAAACAATGGATTTTCTTGTGCATGGACATAAAATTAAAGTTACAATGAGATTTAGAGGGAGAGAGCTTATAAACACTGAAGTTGGACTGGAAAAATTAGAACGGCTAATTAGAGACACTGAAGATATTGCAAAGGTAGAATTAGCACCTAAAAGAGAAGGAAATCAATATTTTTTAACTTTGGTTGCTAAGTAGCAAAACGGCTTAAGAAGTATAAGTAGAGTTAAATTATCGCTCTCTCTTTGATAACATGGCGAAAATGTCTTATTAATCCTTGAATCGGCCAAGCTGCAGCATCACCAAGCGCGCAAATTGTATGTCCTTCTATTTGAGTTGTAAGGTCAAGCAGCTTATCTATTTCATCAGGCTTAATATCTCCTGCCACCATCCTCTTCATAATCCTCCACATCCATCCAGTACCTTCACGGCATGGTGTGCATTGTCCACAGGACTCATGCATGTAAAAGTGTGATAACCTCTCTATTGCAGCTATTATATCAGTTGATTTATCCATCACTATTACAGCAGCAGTACCAAGCCCTGATTGTGCGGTTCTTAATGAATCAAAATCCATTTCAATAGTATCGCATATAGATTTTGGAATTAATGGCACTGAAGACCCACCAGGTATTACAGCAAGTAAATTATCCCAACCCCCTCGCACTCCACCTGCGTATTTTTCAATCAATTCACGTAGTGGAATTCCGAGCTCTTCTTCAACATTACACGGGTTGTTTACATGTCCTGAAATACAAAAAATCTTAGTACCAGTATTATTTGGTTTACCAAGAGATGCAAACCATTCTCCTCCGCGATTTAGAATATCTGGAACCATGGCTATAGTTTCAACGTTGTTTATTGTGGTTGGACAGCCAAAAAGTCCAACACCTGCGGGAAATGGAGGTTTCATGCGAGGAAAGCCCTTTTTTCCTTCAATTGATTCGAGTTGAGCTGTTTCTTCCCCACATATGTAAGCTCCTGCACCCCTATGGATAAACACATCAAGATCATAACCTGATTTGCAGGCATTTTTTCCAATTAAGTTTTCTTTATAGGCTTCCTCAAGTGCTTTTTTTAGAACTAAATATTCATTATAAAATTCACCCCTGATATAAATATACGCAACTGATGCGCTGATCGCTTTGCCGGCTAGGAGAATTCCCTCAAGTAACTTATGTGGCTCATATCGCAATATATCTCTATCTTTACATGTACCAGGTTCTGACTCATCTGCATTGACTACTAAATATGCTTTTGGGAGATTTTTGGGCATAAAGCTCCACTTAAGGCCGGTGGAAAATCCTGCACCCCCTCGACCTCTCAAACCAGATTTCTTTACTTCATCAATGATCTTTTCTGATCCTAAATCTAGTAACTCCTTTGTTTTTTGCCAGCTACCACGTTTTTTTGCACCCTTAAGTAGTGGAGTTTCTTTACCATTTAGGTTGGTGAATATTTTGTCTTGTTCTTTTAGCATGTTTTTCAAAATTTGTGAGTGATCCCGACGCGATTCGAACGCGTGACCCACTGATTAAAAGTCAGTTGCTCTACCGGCTGAGCTACGGGATCATTTCATTTTTCAGCTATACTAAACATCAATACAGTTTTTATCCGTTTTAATCAAACTAAAATTTTCATGTGTGGTTAAATAAATTATATAATATACTGCGTTAGTGATAATTTAGTTAAAAAATCTATGGATAATTTAAAAAATTTTTAAAGGAAAACTTCTTGTTAATTTTCAGTTCACAGATTTATTTGGATGGTGTGAAGTATAACGCTAAGGAGATAAGAAAAATAGAAAACTGTATATACCCTGCAGAATTTGTGCACTATTATAATGCTTAGCAATAGCCTATAGCTAACACGTCACACTGCTGCAGATAGATTCCGCTAACACGCAGCGGAATGACGGTTTTTCAAATTGTCAGTAAATCTAAGTCAGTTTAGCTATAACAGATAAATATTTCTTGCATTTCAGCCTGAGTGATTTATGCTTTAAGCAAGAATTGGGGGCATAGCTCAGCTGGTAGAGCATCTGTTTTGCACGCAGAAGGTCAGCGGTTCGATCCCGCTTGCCTCCACCAATATAGGTTCTAGCATATCATAAAGTCAGCTTATTTTAGCCCATTAGTATTTTATACTAGTTCCCTAAAAAATCCCTCTTTCTGTAACTTTTCTTTATGCAAGTAATGTTTGTTATTATAATTCTAATATATACCAATTTAATAATAAATTAATCAATAAATGTTAGAATACTAACAGTTAATTTATTGGTAATGCCTATGAGTGGAAAAAAGCATGTTTTTAAGATGGTACCTGGAAAGTCTCTTGTGATAAGCGAAGGAATGACATGCTATCCAGGCAAAAATGTTTGTTTAGGAACCTCTTTTTCTGGCAGAGATAATGCTGATGTGAGTAGACCATACAAAATTGCTAAACTTGCTTTTATACCGCTGAATGATAAAAGTGAAGAGGTGCTAACACTAAACGTAAACTTCTGTCAATTTCATAACGGAATGTATACTTGTCTTAATGAATCGGGACAAAGTCTGAACGCTAATAACTGGTATAACCGAGATGCCACTAATAATTCTCTTATATACCTTAATGATCAGCTAGTAAACGTAGTAACTAGTGTAGGAGATAACAGTGAAAGATACAGTAGTGTGGATTTTCTTGCACAAGCTGTATCGTATCAATACGTAACGCGAGACGAAAGTGGTAAATACTATTTCTCAGATAAAAAAGGAAATATTATCGATTCACCTTACAATACAGCGCTGCAAAAAAACGTAGCACCTTGTAATGCAGGGGAAATAAAGGAAATAGTGAATAATATGTTACTTGATATACCTATTCAACTGCAAAAAATAATTTTTGAACTGAATTCAAATCAACTCCAGATTTTAGCACAGAATTTAACGAATGAGCAGCTGCAAAAAATAATTCCTGAACTAAATTCAAACCAGTTGCAGGTCTTAGCAGAGAACTTAATGGATGAACAACTCCAAGCTTTAGTGGATCATCTAACCAATCACCAGCTAAAAACCCTTGCTCAGGAACTAAATCCAGAAAAGTTACAAATAATTGTTCCTCTTTTAGATAAAAATCAGCTTACAAACCTAGTGAAAGACTTAAATCTAGACCAAGTAAAAGAAATTTTCCCTCACCTTAAAATGAATCAGTTTCTGGAGGCTATCAAGACAATAAGCAATGATCAGTTTGTAGAACTAATAAAAGATGCAGATGAGAAAAGTATAAACACTATTTTGGACGAAACGTTGAAAAATCGACTTCCAGCCCTAGTACACAATTTAGAAGGAGATAGATTACATGATTTAATTAATAAGCTAGACCACAAGAAACTTGCAATAGTAGCTCGAGATTTAACTGATCCTAATAAGATTCAGATTATCATTAAGTCTTTAGTTGATAACCCAGACAAACTTCAAGCTTTTGCTCGCAATATGTCTAATGAGCAGTTTAAAGAACTTTTGGATAACATAGGCGCAGAAGAGCTTAAAGACATCATTCACAAACTGCCTTATGAGAAAGTGACAGCTGTGATTGGTGATCTCAGCAATCAAGATCAGTCTAAAGCTATTATTGATGCATTAAAAGAGAAGTTTGATGAACAAAACAAGAAACAAGAGGAAATGAAAGAAAAACTTGAAGAACTTAAGGAATTGCTGGAAGGTGATGATATAGTTAACCCCAATCAATTTAGCTATCAACATTCTTCTGTAGTAAATGAAGAGTATTACCTTAACAGTAATGATGCTTATACTGTTCAGGATTACTCCATATCTGTTTAGCAGATTACAGAAGATAATGAATAATATTATTTTTAATATTATTATTTAAGGAGTTAATAAACATGAATAATTCAACAGAAGATAAAAAATTTAATGTGGAGTTAATTGAGGCACCATTAAAAGAGATAACAGGAACTAAAGGGATGGTAAAAGCTGACACATTTGTAGAATCAGTCAATCCCATAATAAAACATATCAATAATGTAGTAAGCCAAACCACACAGCACTTATCTACAATAAAGAAGGAAATTGGTGATAAAGATTCAGGTTTAATTGGGAAAATCGATAAATTGAGAGATGAAGTAGATTCATTCACGGATTCTGACATAACAAATCCCAACACCTTTTTTTCTCCAGAGTTAAATCCACTAGGATAGAAAATAGCTAATAATTAGCAAAAATAAGAAAAAGTAATAGCCCACTGGGCTATTACTTTTTTCACATACCATTTCAAGGTAACTAGTTAGTTTTAAATTCTAATTTTTTATAGGAGTTAATATGAGTAATTACAGTGTAAAAGAAAGCGAAAGCAACTTTGGAGTAACAAGCAGAATGAGCGGTACCAATCGTAGAATAATAAATGACATAGAGGTCAAAATTAAGCCTAAATCTTTTGAAGGCAATAAAGAAAAGAATGCGTCGGTCGATTACGTCCACAAAATTCTAGATAAACTAGTCAAAGATTTAAATGACACATTTGTTCCTAAATTGAATGACGTGTTGAAAGGTCATCAAGATTATATGGATGAATTGTATGATAATTCAAATAGGGTTGAAGAGCTAGTTATGGATAATAAGAAGGATCTTAAATTTTTGAAAGAAAACTTTGACAACCTAAACGAAGAGGTTGGAAAATTAAAAACAGGAACAACTGGTGGTGATAACATAGATGAATGGGAAGCGCCAACTCACTCTGATATATTATAGTAGTTAGGAAAGTAACAGCTTGCTAGCAGGCTGTTACTCTCTCTACATATCGTTTCAATACAGCTGAATTAGGGAATCTATTTTAAAACTTTCGGCATATAGTTCTCATCATGTTTTGCAAACACTGTATCTGCAAGAAAAGTACTATTATCAAACATTTTACCTTGCACAACAACACCACTTTTTTCTGAAAACATTGGTGGAAGTATTCCCTGATATTTCACCATAACGCTCTTATTAAAATCTGTCATTTGAAAAATCACTTCGCTTTCGCTCCGTATCACACTATTTTCAACAACCATTCCACCAACACGGATTGGCTTTTGATTATTTGGTAAAACTATTGCCTCACTTACTGTATAGAAAAATGAGATATTTTCTTTGAGCGTTGTTAAAATAAAAAAAACTGCACAACTTAAAAAGCAGAAAATTCCTGAAGTTATAAGTAATCGCTTATGTTTCTTCTTCATTATTACTTTTAAGGCTTTCTAAGATTTTTTTACTTTTAATATAGCAAGAAATGGTAAAAATTAGCTCTCCAGCAATCAGCGTGAAACTAATAAGGTAAGCAAAAATTACATATGTATTCATAATGCATTATCAATAAATAACTCACCTGCATCAAAATAAATTAAGCTTCCATCCTTTTGCTGCAACACCAATTTACCACTTTTATCTATATCAGCAAAAATTCCTTCATACAATTTGTCAGCTAACTTTACACTGATTTGCTCATTCATTTTGAATGCTTTTTTTAACCACATTTCTCTTATAGCATAAAATCCATCAAATAGCCATTGCTTTCTTAGCTTATTAAAATTTATTATTAATTCCTTTAACAGATCCATGTTAGACACAGATTCACCGTAATTGCTAATGCACGTTGTTCCTGGAAGTGGTGCATGATTGACATTAATTCCAATTCCTATAATGAGCCAATTCGAATTGGATCTTTTTTCAAGCAATATTCCACTTATTTTCTTGCCATCGATTAGAATGTCATTTGGCCATTTATGTTGAACGTTACTGTCACTTATAAATGATAGTAACGTGTTGCCAACAGCAAGAGCAGTAACAAAAGTCAATTCTGTCAATTTGCTGACATCCGTTTCTTGGTTAATTATCAAACTCGCATAGAGATTACCCTCTGGAGAAATCCAGCTTTTTCCAGTGCGTCCCCTACCTTCTGTTTGTTTATCAGCAATAATGACAGTTTCATTTGATATTCCTTTATCAATTAAATCTAACGCTTCTTCGTTAGTGCTTGAAACTTCTTTGTAATGATGAATATGAAAGCCCTTAGGGATCACCTTGTCAGCCCTTTAGTTCAATGAGTGAGTAAAACGTATAAGAAAAGAACGAGGTTGATAAGTGAAGCCACTGAAGTGATAATGAATAGACCCTTAGAATAAGCAACCTTATTACCACTAGCTTTATCAAAATACATAACTTTCATGATATTTAAATAATAGTAGCATGATATCACACTCGCTATTACAAGGATCAAAGACAGGCTGATAAAGCCAGAATTTATTAAACTTTTGAATATAAAAAATTTAGCGATAAAACCTGCAAGTGGAGGTATTCCCGACATCGAGAGTAACAGTACAGAAAGATGAAATGCTACAATTGGGTGTTTCTTCCCTATACCAGATAAATTTGCAATATCACAATCGTCATCGTCAATTTGTACGAGATATGAGAATAGTCCTATGCTTGTGATGATATATATCACCAAATACATTAAGGCACTATCTGTTCCTGCTTGTGTAAAAATAGAAAGTGAAGCAAATATAAAACCAATGTGACCAATTGAACTGTAAGCAAGCAGCCTTTTTAAGTTTTGCTGACGCAAGGCCCCAAAAGCTGAGATAAGCACAGACAATGCTGAAACGTATAAGAAAATAGGCTGAACATAACTTTTTACATTTACTAACTCTTCATTCATCAATCGAATTAAAAATGTTACAAGTGCAGCTTTTGGGGCCGTAGAAAAAAACGCAGTTACTATGGTAGGTGCACCTTGATAGACATCTGGAGCCCACATATGAAAAGGAGCAATAGCAAGCTTGAAACACAAACCAATAAGGATAAAAACTAACCCAAAAACTATTCCATAAGTTATCTGATGGTTTTGCAAGAATGAACAGAGCTCAGAGAAATTGACTTGTCCTGTATATCCATAAAGCAGCGACATTCCATATAGCATAATGCAGGAAGATAGTGCACTAAGTGTAAAATATTTCACTCCTGCTTCACATGAATAAGCTGAATCTTTATTAAAGCTCGCAAGAACATATAAAGATATACTCATCAACTCAAAAGCTAAGTAAAAAGAAATCAGACTATTTGCTGAAACCAAAGTTATCATGCCAAATAGCGCAAAAAGAATCAGTATTGAAAATTCATATTTATAGTCATATTTTGATAAATTCAGCATCAAAAGTATTAAAATTCCTGTGCTGAGAATTAACCCTTGGGCTGACCTGATGTATAAATTGAGTTTTAACAACGAATTAAAGAGAAAAATTTCATTGTTTTCTGCCGAAATAATTAAAATAATCAAAGTTACCACTGTGCAGCCAAGTGCTAATAAGTTGATAGTTCGGCGGTTAAATATAATTCCAAGCAGTAGCAACACTAACGAGGAGATAATAGAGAACGTTTCCGGCAATATCTGTATATAATTCATAGCGCATTATATTTGACTAACAAATTTGCCATACATGGCTTCAAATAATTCAGTGCAAGGGTTGGGTAGAATCCAAGCAAAATAACAAACACTGCAAGCAGAATTAAGACAGAAAATTCTATGCTATCCAAGCGATTATTTAATAATTTAGAATAGCTAACCCCCCATATTATTTGCTTACATAAATTCAGCATATAAACTGCGCTTAAAATAGTGCCAAGTGCGATAAATCCTGTAAAAAAACCTATGCTCTTAAACATTCCAACCATAGCCAAAAACTCACCTATGAACCCAGATGTTCCAGGTAGCCCTATTGAAGCCATTGAAAACAAAATGAACATAAAACCAAATTTTGGCATTGTATTTACTATGCCAAAGTACTTTGCAATCTCCAAAGTTCCAGTTCGAGTATATAGCATTCCAACACACAAAAATAAAGCAGCAGAAATAAGGCCATGACTAATCATTTGAAATATGCTACCCAGTACTCCTTCCTCACAAAATGAAAAGAGGCCAGCGGTAACGATTCCCATATGTGCTATTGAAGAATAAGCTATTAACTTCTTTATATCATCTTGAGCAAACGCAACTAGAGAAGCATATATCACCGCAATAATGCTCAGCACAACAACGAAATTTGAAAAATACAAACTTGCCTGAGGAAGCATTGGAATAGAAAACCTTAAAAATCCATATCCCCCCATTTTAATAAGCAAGCCAGCTAAAATCACAGACCCAGAAGTTGGTGATTGCACATGCGCATCAGGAAGCCAAGTGTGAAATGGAAACATAGGTACTTTTATTGCAAAAGAAATAAAAAATGCAATCCACAGCAATGACTGCACTTCAAGATCAAGGCTTGGCACTAATGTAGCTAATTTTTGTATATTAAACGTTCCAAAAACACTATAGATGTATACCAACCCAAGTAGAAATAATAATGAGCCAGTTAATGTATAAAGAAATAACTTAAACGTCGCATATATCCTTTGCTTCCCTCCCCAAATGCCAATAATAAAGAACATTGGTATTAAGACAGCTTCAAAAAACACATAAAAGCTTATAGCATTCAGTGAAACGAAAAAACCGACTACAAAACTCTCAAGCAGTAGAAATAATGCCATATAGGCTTTTAGGGTCGTATAACTCATTTTGCAATTATAGAGCATACAAATAACAAACAAGAAGGTCGTAAGTAGAAGGAAAAGCAACGATATTCCATCCACCCCTATTCCAATATCTCTTACTGGATAGCTGACAAACTGAAAGTCCGCATTGTTATAATCAAATTCTATACAAGCTACAATGCTAAGCAAAAATGGAAGTACAGCAAAAAATAGGGCAAGGAATCTTAAGTGTATAGATTGATGATTAATCCTGATCGAGGATAAAATCAACGCTCCTATCAGTGGAAGCAAGAATATACTAAGTAACAACACCTTCTATTTAATTCCAATAATATATAAAGCACCGATTATTAAAGTAACAAACATAATAAATGCATAATCAAATATATAACCAGTTTGTAACTTTATAGAACTTTTTGAACATTCGTTAACCAACCTTACAACACCATTTGGTCCAAATGAATCAATAGCCTTAACATCAAACTTCCATAGAAGCCTAGATATAAACCTTATCAGTGCAATTATAACAAACTCATACACCTCATCAAAGTACCATTTATTCTGCAAAAACTTAAGTAAAAATTTACTCTTAATTTGCCTAATTACTTGATATTGGTAAATCAGGTACGCAAGAGCTATTCCACTTAGGCTTGCCAAGGTTGGTAGTAGTTTTATAAAGAAATTATGAACTCCATGCTCATCAATCACCATTAAACTTGATTTCCAAAACGCATTACTAGTTATGTTCAAAATATTTGCTCCCCACACTCCAGAAAATACCGATCCAAAAGCAAGTATCAGTAATGGTATAAGCATAATCTTCGGTGCTTCATGTATATTAATTTTACTTTGTTTTTGGCTATGGAACACAAGAAGCAATAACCTCCAAGAGTAAAACGCTGTGAAGAATGCAACAACTAAGCTTATTACAAAAGCAAAGCTATCCGTGCTATAAGCATGTTCAATTATCAAATCCTTTGAGTAAAAACCTGCAAATGGAAATATTCCAGAAAGCGCAAGAGACCCAATCCACATGAGAGTGTAAGTGCAAGGGATTTTCTTCCAGCAATTTCCCATTTTCTGAATGTTTTGCTCATGATGCATTGCATGAATTACATTGCCAGCACCAAGAAATAGTAGAGCTTTAAAAAAAGCGTGTGTCATTAAATGAAAAATAGCAACATTGTAAGCAGAAAGCCCACATGCCATGAACATATAACCAAGTTGGCTGCAGGTTGAATAAGCAATTATTTTTTTTATATCGTTCTGAGTAATCGCAACCGTAGCTGCAAAAAAAGCAGTAAGTGCCCCAACAATAACTATTAATTCTCGTGCCACATTTGATAGCTCAAACAATGGAGAACATTTTGCTACTAAAAATATACCTGCTGTTACCATCGTTGCTGCGTGAATGAGTGCAGAAACAGGGGTTGGCCCTTCCATTGCATCTGGCAACCAAACATGTAAACCAAGCTGTGCAGATTTACCCATACAGCCAATAAAAAGTAATATGCATATTATATGAATTATTTTAAATTCACAGCAGAATGCCCTAATGTTCTGTGCGCCAAGAAGATCAGCTGTGTCAAAAACTTCAGTAAATTTCAAAGAGTGAAATGTATAATAAATAAGAAAGATTCCAATTAATAGTGCAAAGTCTCCTACCCTATTTACAACAAATGCTTTAATTGCTGCATTATTTGCAGAATATTTTTGGAACCAAAATCCTATGAGTAAATAAGAACATAGGCCAACCCCTTCCCAGCCAAAAAAAAGCTGCACGAAATTATCGCTTACAACCAGCACAATCATGCAAAACGTAAATAGCGATAGGTAAGAAAAAAACCTCGACTTCCCTTTATCATGCTCCATATAACCGATAGAATAGAGGTGGACTACTAGTGAAACGGTGGTAATAACAATAAGCATTAAGGATGAGAGAGCATCCACACTAATTGCCCAATTTACTTTTAATACACTTAATGAAAACAAAGGAAATAAAACTAAATGATAGTTTTCAGAGAAGGTGAGAAAAACATACCAAGATAAAACTGCAGATATTCCAATCCCTGCCGTTGTAACTAACTGACTTTTTCTAAAAAGTGCTGCAAATAGCGAACCAAAGAGTGGCAAAAATACTATTAATTTCAGTATATCCATCATACTTTCATTCTTTCATTAAGTTCGCTTGTTCAACATCTATATTGCCACGACTTCTATAATATACAACCAATATTGCAAGCCCAACTCCTGACTCTGCTGCCGCAACAGTCAACACAAACATCACAAAAATTTGCCCAACTATATCATTCATAAAGGCAGAAAAAGCAACTAAATTGATGTTAATCGCCAGCAATAATATTTCTATTGATAACAGTATATTGATTATGCTCTTACGGTTAATGAAAATACCGCACACCCCAATAGTGAACAAAATAGCAGCAACTATCAAAAAATGATTTAATCCTATTTCCATTCTACTCCTTTTCCAAATTTAGCCTTAACCAATTTTACAGATGAAGATTGTGTCAATTGCTTTAATACATTCTGTTTTTTAACTCCTTTTTTCTTGTCCTGCAAAGTAAGAGCAATTGCACCGACAATTGCAACAAGCAGCAGAATACCAGAAAGATGAAAAGCGTACATGTAGTCAGTGTAGAGCAAATTACCGATAGCTTTCACGTTATTGGCATTATAGTTTATAACATTACTTATATTCAGCGTTGAGCTGCGGATTACAAAACTGATAATCAGAAAAAACACAACACATAATATAGCACCAGGAGTGAAATGCTTCGCAAAACCCTGGCGCAACCTTATGTAGTCAATATCGAGCATCATAACTACAAAAAGGAATAACACTGCAACCGCACCGATATATACTATCAGCACCATCATAGCAATGAATTCAGCTCCAAGGAGAATAAAAAGAACTGCAGAATTAACGAAGGTGAAAATTAAAAATAATACTGCATGCACAGGATTTCTTACACTAATTACACAAACAGCAGATAAAATGCTAAGAATTGCGAAAAAATAAAAGAAAAAAGGCATCGATACTTTAACTGCAACAACAATTACTAATTTAAAGTGACTATCGTTGTAAAGTCAATACTAAATGCCTACCTTATGGATTAAACACTCAGGGATAAGGACATTCTTAATTGCAGTACACATACTCATATCAGGATCATTTTGCTTCTCTTCACTGACCTTTTCACAAAATTTTCCAATACCATAACCCACCAGTGCACCAACAACAGTGGCTGCAATAAATACTGCAACAGCAACAACAGGAGTTAAAGCAGCAGCTCCTGCAAGATATGCTATGCTCAAACCTAAAAATAAGCCAATTGCTGTACTGTAGCCAGCATAATATTTGCTATTGTTTTCAGGACTGAATGGTAGATTTTGATTATGGTAATGTACAACAACAGTACAATTTGTAAGCTTAGCTTCTAGCTCTTTTCTAACTTCATCACCAACACCTTCGGTTAAGATAAGATGTTGAAGCTTTGTAAAGTTACCATTAGCTAAAGCTTTTGCACCTTCATTACGAATGTAGTTGTCTTTTAAACTAAGGTATTCAAGCTTTGTAAGATTGTTATTAGCTAAAGCTTTTGCACCTTCATCACCAATATTGTTGTTTTCTAAGTTAAGCTGCTCGAGATTTTCAAACTTACCATTGGCTAAAACTTTTGCGCCCTTTTTACCAATCTTATTCCGGGTTAAATTAAGTTGAACAAGATTGATAAGATTACCTTCAGCCAACCCTTTTGCACCTTCAGAAGCACCAATATTATTTTGCGTTAAATCAAGATATTTAAGATTTTCAAGCTTACCATTAGCTAAAGCTTTTGCACCTTTACCACCAATTTTGTTACATGATAATTTAAGCCATTCAAGACTTGTAAGATTACCGTTAGCTAGAGCTTTTGCACCTTCATCACCAATATTGTTGTTTTTTAAATTAAGCTGCTTGAGATTTTCAAGCTTACCATTGGCTAAAGCTTTTGCACCTTCATCACCAATATTGTTGTTTTCTAAGTTAAGCTGCTTGAGATTTTTAAGCTTGCCATTGGCTAAAGCTTTTGCACCTTCAACACTAATATTGTTACTCAATAAGTTAAGTCTAGTCAGACTGGTAAGACTAGCTAAAGCTTTTGCACCTTTATCACTAATGTTGTTCATGGATAAATCAAGTGAAGTAAGATGTGTAAGCTTAGCTAACTCTTTTGCATCTTCATCATCAATTTTACACCATTCTAGACCAAGTTCTGTAATGTGTGTTTCATTTTGTAAAAACCTTACTAGCTCTTTAACCACTATATCTACAGCAACACATCCATGTATAAAAAGTGCATTGCCTTTAATATATTTGTCAAAATCCATTTTTCCTCCTCACAAGAATTATCATATAAACATTTTAGCCTGTATCTCAGTGATTGTCAATTATTGACTTGTATCCTTATAATGTAAGGTATTGGAACTGAAATAGATTGTCCCGGCAGGTTATACTAGAATTAGTACAATAAATTGGTATGGTGGGACCATACACCTAGGACATTCTTTAACTGTTCTATTCAATAAAACCTTTACAATATTTCGATCATAGGTTTAACTTTACGAAGTTATAATCTATAGAGCTGCAAATGAACGATTATCTCTCACTGCTAAATCCAGAACAACAATTAGCTGTAACTAACATAGATGGACCGGTTTTAATATTGGCAGGAGCCGGAACCGGAAAAACAAGAACGATCACTTCAAGAATAGCGCACATAATTAGGAACGGTCACGCTTACTCTGATGAGATATTAGCAGTGACATTCACAAACAAAGCAGCAAATGAGATGGTATCAAGGGTACTTGAGCTAACAGGCACAAACATACCATGGCTTGGCACTTTCCATGCAATTGCAGCAAAAATTCTACGTCATCATGCTGAAGTCGTGGGGCTAAATTCCAATTTTACAATTATTGGTGTGGATGACCAATTACAGGTAATAAAAAACATCATGAATGAAATCAGCCCTGATTACCTATCAGAAAAATGTAAGACCATTATGAATATTATTCAGCAATGGAAAGAGAAGTGTTTGTTGCCATCTGAAGTGGAAGACGTTCAATCATTTAGATCAGTATACGTGATTGCACTCAAAGTCTATCACCAGTATCAGGAAAGGTTAAAATTCCTTAACTCTGTCGATTTTGGTGACTTATTGCTATATAACATACAACTCTTTAATCAAAAGACCGAAGTTCTGTCCTACTACCAAAACAAGTTTAAGTATGTCATGGTAGATGAGTATCAAGATACAAATGCAATACAATATCTTTGGCTAAAATACCTTGCAAAAAAGCACTCAAATATTTGCTGTGTGGGAGATGACGATCAGTCAATATACAGTTGGCGTGGTGCAGAAGTTGAAAACATTTTAAAATTTTCTGATGATTTTAAAAATGCAAAAACTGTCAAACTAGAGTGTAACTATAGATCAACATCTCACATACTTGCAACTGCGTCATATGTTATCAATCACAATAAAACTCGGCTAGAAAAAAAATTGTGGACAACAAACGTTGAAGGGGAAAAGGTAAATCTAATAAAATTATGGGACGGAAAAGCTGAAGCAAGGTTCATAAGCGAACAGATATTAAAGCTCAATAAATACAGATTTAGTGACATTGCAGTGCTGGTAAGGGCCACTTTTCAAACTAGAGTTCTCGAAGAGTATTTTATAAAATATTCAATTCCCTACAAGATTATAAGTGGCGTAAAATTCTACGAACGTCAGGAAGTCAGGGATATAATTGCATATTTAAGACTCGTTACAAACAATAACGATGACTTAGCTTTCGAAAGGATCGTAAATCGGCCAAAAAGAAGCATAGGAGCTACAACTCTAAAGAAAATATACACGACTGCTCAGGATAACAAAATTTCTTTTTTTGAGGCAGCAAAAATATTAGTTAATAGTAATCAAGTAACCGAAAGAATTAAACTCTCACTAAATGATTTTTTAAATAAAATTAAAGCTTGGGAAGAAATAGTAAGCGTAAAACCACTGCATGAATTCGTTAAAATCGTAGCAAACCAATCAGGGTATATTGAAATGCTTGAAAATGAGGAGGTAACAGGCTTAGCACGAATAGAAAATGTCAAGGAGCTCATCTCATCTTTAAAAAATTTCGATAATGCCACAACTTTCTTGGAGCATATAAGTCTAGTGATGGAAGTGGATAATATGAATAACGATGACACCGTATATGTTATGACTCTTCATGCAGCCAAAGGACTTGAATTCCCGTGCGTGTTTCTACCTGGTTGGGAAGAGGGATTATTTCCTCATCAAAGATCTTTTGAAGATAAAAGTGGTAAAGCTTTAGAAGAAGAAAGGAGACTCGCATATGTTGGCATAACCAGAGCCAAAGAAAGGTTAATCATTTCATGTGCAGATAGGAGGGAAATTAACAACCAGTGGCAACCGATGCGCACTTCTCGGTTCATTAAAGAATTGCCAAGAGAAAATGTTGAGGTAATCAAGAGTAACGCCTACTGTTGAAGCTATAACTGCAGATAAACATATCTTACAAATCTGAATTACTTCAACTATATGTGTAACCAGACTGCATTCTGTGATTTTTAGCAAAACATGATCTTTCATTTGAGCTTTCTTCAATTTAAAATAAATACAGAAAATTGCTGCCTATAGCTAAACTGACTTAGATTTACCGACAATTTGAAAAACCGTCATTCCGCTACTAGTTAGCGCCGCGGCGGCATCCTCGTCATCCCGCTACTTGTTAGCGGGATCTATGCTAAGAGATACCGCGGCAGCATAGCTATAGCTATCTTCAAAAATATGGTTGAATAATTGTTAATAATAGTGTATAATTATTAATATTTTCAAGCATTTTTGCCATGGCTCTTTCAAAATTTCTCGATCCTCGCAATGATTTGTGTTTCAAAAAAATCTTTGGAACGGAAAAAAATAAGAATATCCTGATCCACTTTTTGAACGATATTTTAGGGTTTACTGAGATAAATGCAATACAAGAAGTTGAGTTTCTTAGCACTATTATGGATCCCGAAGTTGCCTCTGATAAACAAAGTATTGTTGATGTTCTCTGCAAGGATTCTCACGGAAATAGATATATAGCAGAAATGCAGCTCGCTAGAGACAAGGGCTTCGAAAAACGCGCTCAATTATATGCCGCTAAAGCCTACTCAAGACAATTAGATAAATCTGGCAACTACATTGATTTAAAGAAAGTCTTCTTTATTGCTATATCAAATTGTAACTTACTTCCTGAAGAAGTTGGTTATATCTCTACTCACAATATACGTGATATAAAAACTAACGGCCATTACTTAAAAGATTTTCAATTTATCTTTATAGAATTGCCCAAATTTTCAAAAAGTAAAGTAGAGCAGTTAGAAAGTATAGTAGAAAGGTGGTGTTTCTTTTTTAAATACGCAGAAGAAACAACAGAAGAGGACTTAAAAGAGATAGCAGAAAAAGCGCCAATAATAAAGCTAGCATATGATGAATTAGACAAGTTTCGTTGGAACGAAAAAGATTTAGTAGCTTACGAAGAAAGAATAATGGATCTACGGAAAGAAGAAGCCATTCTTGAATACAGACTTGATCTTGCTGAAGAGAAAGGTATACAAAAAGGTATAGAGAAAGGAAAAATTGAAGGGAAAATTGAAGGGAAAATTGAAGGGAAAATTGAAGGAAAAATTGAAGGGAAAATTGAAGTCGCAAAAGCAATGCTGGCTAATAATGTTGATGTCAACACTATTGTCAAGTTTACTGGCCTTTCTATTAGTGAGATTGAAGGGGAGTGTTAAATAAACTGTGTCAAACCGCATTTTTAGTTCAACTCAATTTTCAATCTGCCAGGAAAGAAAACATCAAGTTGAGAGATAGTTAATGCCCAATCATGTACAGGCATCGTCCACTTTTCCTCTGCCTTCTTTATAGCACAATATACCTGCTTATGCAAGGCATTTATGCTGGTAAATGAGCCTTTGGTCTTAGTGAATTTCCTAATTTGCCTATGTAGCCCCTCTATGGGATTGGTGGTGTAGATTATCCTCCTAACTGGACCAGAATACTTAAAATAACCAGACAAGTTTTCCCAATTATTCTGCCAAGATTTTATAACCATAGGGTACTTTGTGCCCCATTTTTCATCCAATTCCAACAGATAATTCTCGGCAATTTCCTTGCTTGAAGCTTGATATACCTTCTTTAAATCGCTCAAAAAACTCTTCGCATCTTTACTGGCCACATACTTCAGTGAGTTGCGTATCTGATGCACTATACACATCTGCACTTCCGCATTAGGAAAGACACTGTTTATAGCTGCAGGAAAGCTTTTCAGCCCATCAACGCAGGCAATAAGGATATCTTCTACTTGTATCTTGTCAAAAGCATCTAATGTTTTAAGCTTAAGCATTAGGTGGAGAAGGGAGGAACTCTGTGCTTCTTCTTAGATATAAAATCTGTAGAGGAGATAAGAATTCCCTTCTCAAAAGTATAGGCTGGACGGTATCGTAGAAAGACCTGAATGGTTCTAATTCTGTATTCACAAGGTTAGCCTTACTTTTCATTTTTAATGGTAACGTATGGGGTTATATATGATCAACAACTTTTTGGGCATAGATATATCAAAAGATCGCTTTGATGTTTTTCTCTCATTTATAAGCAAAAAAGGAAAGCGTGAAACTAGAAAAAGAAGCTTTAAGAACGATGGTTTCAAAGTCTACTGAATTTTCTACACAAACATAATGTAGAAAAAGTAAAAACCTGCATGGAATCTACTGGTTGTTATAGCGAAGCACTGGCTGAATTTCTACACAATGCTGGACATTTTGTAAGTGTTGTAAATCCTTATTGCATAAAATCTTATGCAAGGAGTAAGCTGATACGACAAAAGAATGATCAGACCGATGCAGAAGTTATTGCTGGTTATTGCCAAAGACAGGAACCTTCTAGTTGGACACCACCTTCTCCTGAAATGAAAAAATTAAAACATCTTTATCGTTGCTCAGTTGCGTTAAAAGATGAGTTAACATTAGTAAATAACCACTTAGAAAAAAAAGAGAGACTGCCTAAAGAAGTTGCAAATGCTTGGGAAGACCTTGCAATGAATATAGCTCAAAAAATAGAAACAATAAAAAACTCCGTACGTGAACTATTAAATCAACACAAAGAATTGTTGGAAAATTTTCAACTTCTATTGACTATTCCAGGCATAGGAGAAGAATCAGCAATAGCTATTTTAGCTGAAGTTTCTGATATAGAGGTTTTTAGAGATGCCAGGCAATTGGCAGCATATACAGGAGTTATACCACGAAATATGACGTCAGGTTCCTCTGTATATGCCAAACCCAGATTAAGTAAATCCGGTTCACAAACATTACGTAAGGCACTTTTCTTTCCTGCCATAGTAGCTAAGAATCACAATCCTATCATTATGAGCTTTTGCCAAAGATTAAAGGAAAAGGGTAAGCATAATATGGCCATCGTTGGTGCTGCAATGCGTAAGCTACTCCATATCATTTTCGGTATTCTGACATCCAAAAGTGCTTTTGATCCTAACCATATCAAAAACTACAGGGCTAGGAGGTTGACTGAAGGTTTAGTACTTTAAAATCAAAAATGCTTCCTATCTATCTTATGTAAAGTGGTATCTTACACAAATTTATTGAATGTTGTTGGTTAGTGGATATGTTGATAAGTAAACTTCATCTGTTTTGTGCGTATAAAACTAATTTACTTATCAACATATCCACTAACTATAATCTGTGTACTGTTACACAATTGGAAGTATTTTTTGATTTTATGATGCAACTTGGGAAATTTTTATAATTTTTTTGTTGACTAACAAGACGGTATCTCCTCTTTCTTTGAGGTCATTTAGCACTCCCAACCAGAAGTTAGCTCCTTCACTTTCAGCCAAATAAAAACCTAATACTTCTTTTTTGCCATTTTGATCTATGCCTAATATGTTATACATGCATTTACTTACGCAATGCCCGTCCTCTTTGACTTTAAAAAACCATGAAAACTATCGGATATACAGACTGCAGCGGGCGACTACGCCATTCGTTGATTACTGGTAGCAATTTGTCAGTAATACTTGATATCTCTGCCACCGATATTTTGTGATCATAAATTTCCTCAACATGTGACACTATATCTCTATAGCCCATACCACTGGCAAATGTGCTCAAAATCTTCGTTTCAAGCTCTGGATGTAAGTTTGTTTGCCTTTTTTTGACTATTTGTGGTTCGAAACTTCCTTCCCTATCTCTTGGCGTCAAAAGCTCAAATGACCCTGCGCTTGTACGTAAAGTCTTTGCATTCCTCCCATTTCTTCGATTATTCTCTTCGCTTTCAGCCGACAAGTGGTTTTCTATTTCACCTTCCAGGCTTACCTCCAGCAACTTTTTTATAAACGGTGTTAATGCTCCATCTCTTCCTGTCAACGGTCTTCCTTCTCGTATAGACGACAGGATATTTGTTTCTAATTCTTTATAATCTACCAAACCGGTAGTTCTGTTTACTACTTTCTGACTCATTGTCAAACCTCCATTTTTTTATATCAATTTATTACTTTTTTTTCGGTTTGACACAGTTTATTTAACACTCCCGATTGAAGAATTAAGTGGAAATCTGTGAACGGTTACCTATATGTTTTTGCTGGCAAAAATTCTCTAATGGTCTTAAATAAAACTTTCAGTGAGTGATTGTCAGACATGTTGTGCTCTGCTGATTTCATCAAGTATACTTCAACATCGGTTGACTTAATTTTTTCAGCTAAATTCAATGAAGTTTGATAAGGAACATCTTTATCATTAATGCTATGCAATAAGCGCACAGGACAGTTTATATCTATTGCTTCTCTGTTTAAAAGAAGGTTCTTTCTGCCATCTTCGATCAAATTTTTAGTTATTTTGTATGTACAATGCTCTGAAGTAAAATCTATTACACCTTTAGAACCTAGTTCTTCTTTTTGCTTGCCTGACAATTGCTTGAATATCAAATCTTCAGTAAAATCAGGAGCAGACGATATGCCGATTAATGCTGCAATTTTTTCTGAAAATTGAAGGGCAATGAGCAGCATCAGCCATCCTCCCATACTTGAACCTATAATTATTTGTTTATCGCTAGTTAATTCACTTATCACTTTAGCACAATTTTCTTGCCAATCACTTATCGTGTAATCAATAAAATCACCACTTGAATGACCGTGACCAAAATAATCAAATAGCACAAGTGCTATATCGTTTTCTTGGCAAAATTTGTAAATAGCAGTTGCTTTAGTTCCATCCATATTAGATGCAAATCCACCGAAAAAAACTACAGAAGCTTTCTTTCCTTGTAGCTTTCGATATGCTATGTGACCATTATTTCCATCATTACAATAATCCATACTACTTTGGCAAAGCAACCGGGTTATCACTCAATTGACGCAAATAACTAACTAGATCTGCAATTTCTTGTGGATTGGAAATACCTGCAAATGCCATACGCGTACCTTTTATATAGGCTTTTGGGTTCTTTAAGAAAGCAAATAGCTCCTCATACCCCCATTTTCCACCTCTTTCAAGCACTGCTTTTGAGTAATTGAATGAGTTACCAAGATGAGCCTTTTTGTTTCCAACTACGTTCCATAAGTTTGGTCCTACTTTATTCATTCCACCTTTCTCAAAACTATGGCAGGCTATACATTTCTTCGCTGCTGACTTGCCTTTTTCAAAGCTAGCATTCTGCATGAGCGCTCCAATATCGAGCGCCACTTGCTCGATTTTTTGCTGGAACTCATTGTTACCAGCAGCTACTATCGTTTGGTGTTCAATCTTATATTCCTCTGGACTATACAGCACATCAACTACGTTGCTGACTATCATAATGATTAGCCCAGAAAGTAAAATCGATGCTGCAATCTTATTAAGCTCCATAGTTAATTTTTATCAATTAATGTTGCTTAAATTATGCAAATATTTTCGCAAATAGCAACCAATTACCTTGAAGCTCGCTAAAGATGAGAGTCTCTAGCTACAAATATTAAGAAATTTACCAAATGGAAAAAAAGGCAAAAGAAGCCCCGTGGTTGGCTAATTACTTACATTATACTTTCAAGTATGGCGTTTTTTTATTCTAAACGCTTAATAACCGCGATTTAGCTGCTTTTTAATGCAACTAACCTTTAGTCATAAATGTTTAAGAAATTTACTAAACAGAAAAAAAGGCAAAAGAAACCCTAGGGTAGCTAATTATTCACTATCCATTTTTTAAGTTGGCGTTTTTTAATGTTTTAAATGCTTTATAAGCGTATTTCAGCTTGTATAGGTAAAAACCTAGAAATTTGATAAAGACATAGAGTGCACATAGTGCAAAAAATTAAACATGAGACGCCAAATACGTTGAGTTTTTTTGTCATTTAATCTGTACAGAGAAGATAAATAAATAGCTTCATTTTCATGATAAGGGGGCTGGCGGAGTTTGTCAAGTGGTTTTTGTAGCTCTCATGGTTTTTGGATTCTAACGTCACACGCTGGCAGTTGTTACTCAAACAACAGTTATGCAAGAGATCTGATTACATCTAAGCTAACAATGGACCACTAGATATATTACTAACTACGTTGACCTGACTCAATATTTTATTAGTGGGATTGAAATAATTTTCTATAAATTCCTTATATATAGCTGTTAATTTATGTATATCATTTACTAATACGCATTCGTTTATCTGATGTGCGGTTTTGTTGATTATACCAAATTCAATCACTGGACAAACATCTTTGATAAACGCAGCGTCAGATGTGCCACCACTTGTGCTCAGCACAGCATCAATACTGGTAACTTTATTTATCGCATCAAGCATAATATCAGTATTTCTATCAGGAGTAGAGAGGAAAACGTCCCTGCTGCTATGCATAGAAAGTTTATAATCGTTAGTTACACTGGAGCATATTTCATCAATCAGCTTATATAAGCCGTCAGGTGTTTGTGTATCGTTATATCGAATGTTAAAACGTGTAGTTGCTGAACTAGGTATTAGATTGCTAGTATTATTTCCAACATCGATAGTAGTAACTTCGCAATGTGAAGGCTGAAAATATTTATTACCATGATCAAAAGTAGTATTTTTTACCTTACTCAATATCGATATTACTTTATATATTGGATTATCTGCTAGGTCTGGGTAGGCAACGTGTCCTTGTTTTCCATGGCAAATTAATTCAAATGTTACAGAACCTCTTCTGCCTATTTTTATGGTATCACCTAATTTCTCACTACTGGTTGGTTCGGCAACTACACAAAAATCTATCTTTTTTTGCTTACTTTTCATCCATTCCAAAACTGCCTTTGTTCCATATTCTTCCGTGCTTTCTTCAGCACTGGTAATCAATGCACTTATCGAACCATTAAATTGAAACTTTTCTGCAATTAAATTTGCCATAGCAGCAATAAATGCAGCTATTCCGCTTTTCATATCAGCTGCTCCTCTTCCATATAGCATTCCATCTCTAACTTCTGGATTAAATGGACCAAATGCCCAATCTTTTAACTGATCCGGTGGTACAACATCAACATGCCCAGCAAAGCACAAATTTGGTACTCCATTTATATATTTCGCATAAAGATTTTTAACTTTAGTTCCATCATCACCAAATTCTAAAATCTCACAGTCAAAGCCACTTTTCTTGAAGATTGTTGCTATATGCTCTATTGCCCCGCCGTCCCTTGGTGTTATACTCTCAAAAGAGATCAATTTCTTAGTTAGCTCTACAGGGTCAATTTTCATGTCAACCTTAAAATAATTATATTGCTAATATTTGTAAACACTCTATGCACTATTTAAAACAAATATTACATCAAACCGAACAAACTTTTCTAAGAGAAGTAATAACAGATTACCACCTTGCTGATGATATCTATGAAATATGCACACGACACGGAAATGACATCTTTCTAGTTGCAGATGAAAATACAGCAAAACTTTTAAACAAAAACGTATTTAATAAAATTTCTCACTTAATTATCCCGAGCAATACCATTAGGCCTCTTGCAAAACCTCATATCATTTCGGATGCTCCCTACATTTTATCATCCCAGTCCTTCGAGACTGGGATCCAGGAAAAAAAATCAGCGTCACGCGCTGGAATGACACCAACCATGGGTACTAATCTTTCACTTGCCTCTCTTGAAACCATAAATCTAGTTAGAAACAAAGCAAAAGACAGTGACTTAATAGTTGCATTTGGTAGCGGCACCGTTAACGACATCTGCAAATATGCAAGCTACCTCGAGAAAAAAGATTATATATCGTTCCCAACAGCCGCTTCCATGAATGGATATACATCCGCAAATGCTTCAATATTAGTAAATGGATACAAAAAATCGTTCAAAGCACATCTTCCAAGAGCGATATATATAGATATAGACATACTTACCAATGCACCACTGCGCCTCACATTAAGCGGATTTGCAGATTTCATTTGCCGTTCGACAGTTCAGGCTGACTGGCTACTATCTCATTTGTTGCTTGGCACAGAATACAATGAATTACCTTTTACACTTGTTCGCGATTTGGAGCAAATTTTGCTAAGAGAGTATACGGCGCTTACTAAAAGAAGTAGAAAAGTGGTCCTATTACTTATGGAAGTTCTACTAATTTCAGGACTTGGAATGGTAATATCAAAAGGCAGCTATTCTGCAAGCCAAGGAGAGCATATGATAGCTCACGCAATGGAAATGGTAACAAGAGATCATTCCTCACTACATGGCGAAAAAATTGCTGTTACGACGATTACCATGGCTAATTTGCAGGAAAAAATATTATCAATACAAAACCCGATTATCAACCCGACCACTTTAGATGTAAAACATATAACTCAGTGCTTTGATAATATCGAATTTGTAAGAACTTTTGAACAGAAGCAAATTATGCAGCAAAAAATCCAAGAGATTATTTGTAAAGAATGGACTAATATTTCCAATTTAATTAAGCAAAATTTACTACCTGCAAAATACCTGCAAAAAATATTTGAAGATCTATCAATTCCGCACTTACCAGAGCACCTCAGTTGGAATAAAGAACAATATTGTAAAGTGGTCGATCTTGCGTTTGCAACAAGAGATAGATTCACCTTTCTTGACTTAGCTAATTGCATAGAAGAAAGTTAAGTTTTGTAGTGAAATTCTGTCATTTAAAGAGATCATAGGCCAAAAGCTAAACCCTTTTCACAATCTCTTATCCATTTTCCTCTAAACTGTACACCTAAGTGGATATACAACTGAACGTAACCATTCCAAGTAGCTGACACTGGGTCGCACTACTTCACCAATAGCACTATCTTGCTAAACATAGTTTAGTTCGAGTGGCTGAGGAGGGACTTGAACCCCCGACCAAGAGATTATGATCCTCCTGCTCTACCAACTGAGCTACTCAGCCTAATTGAAAACCTTGCTATATATGTGACCTACATGCTTTGTATAATATTTCAAATCAAACAAAGATTCAAGTTTTTCCGAGTTAATAACCTTAAGTAAAGGTTTATCTTGTTTCAATTCGGCCAGAAAATCACTGTTGTTTTGTTTCACTTTCATTGCATTGCTCTGAACAATTTTATACGCCTCTTCCCTCGCCAAACCACTATTTACTAACTCAAGCAATACACGCTGTGAGAAAACTAAACCTTTTGAAGAATTTAAGTTCTTTTCAATGTTTTCCTTATTGATTACCAATTTATCTATCAAATCTGTTAATCGCACTAAAGCAAAATCCATTGTTATACAAGCATCAGGAGCAATGCATCTTTCCACAGACGAGTGTGATATATCACGTTCGTGCCACAATGCAACATTTTCTAACGCAGGAAAAACATAACTGCGTATTAAACGTGAGAGTCCCGTCAGATTTTCACTTAAAATAGGATTACATTTGTGTGGCATAGCAGAGCTTCCCTTCTGCCCAATGGAAAAATGCTCAGAAATTTCGCCGATTTCAGTTCTTTGCAAATGACGAATTTCAATTGCAATATTTTCTATTGAGCTTGCAATCACTCCCAAAACCGAAAAGAACATGGCATGTCTATCACGAGGAATGACTTGAGACGATATGGTTTCAGGTATGAGTCCCATTTCTTTTGCTACATACTCTTCAACAAACGGATCAACATTTGCAAAATTACCTACTGCACCTGATATTTTACAAATTGAGATCTCTTTTTGCGCGCTAATTAATCTCTGATAATTGCGTTTAAATTCAGCATAAAATCTAGCAAATTTTAATCCAAGAGTTGTTGGTTCTGCATGCATTCCATGACTGCGCCCAACACAAACAATATCTTTATAGTCCTCAGCTTTTTTTTTCAATACTGCAAGTAAATTTTTTAGATTCCCGAGTAAAATATCACATGACTCTTTCAACTGCACCGCAAGGCATGTATCCAAAACATCAGAACTTGTCATTCCATAGTGGAGATAACGAACATCAACTCCCGCTTTTTCAGCAACATATGTCAGAAAAGCTATAACATCATGTTTTACAATGGATTCAATTTCGTTGATACGTTCAATATCAAATTCAATAGCACCAGAGAGCTTCTGAGCAACACTATTTGGAATCACTCCTAACTCTGCTTGAGCTTCACACGCTAATTTTTCTATTTTAAGCCATATATTAAATTTATTATTTTCCTCCCAAATGGAAGACATTTCTTTTTGGCTATAGCGCGGGATCATTAAATGACCCCCGTCTTATCTTTGAACATGCTAGATCCCAGTGTCACGCACTGGGATGACAGAAAAAAAAGGCACTGGAATGACAGGAATAGTTGATATATTTTATTCACTGCTATTTGTTATTTGTATCTTCTTGCTCCACTGCTTCACCTTCTTGTTGCTCAGACTTCTGATTTTGCAACTTTACTTGCCTTAATTCATGCGCATCTGTTTCGGATTTCACGACGTATATAGTAATTGGTACTACTACTTCACTATGTAATTCTACGTTTACTTGGTATTCACCCAAGTTTTTGATGCTTATTCCACCAAAAGATAAACTACGATGATCTATCGCATGTCCTTCTTGTAGTAAAACTTTCGCAATTTCACGTGTTGTTACAGAACCAAAAATTTTACCATCCTCTGAAGCTTGCTTTATCAATACCACAAACTTATCATGTAGTGACAATGCAAGCTCTTTTGCTACATTTAATCTTTTTATATTCTCTTCTTCCAGTAATAAACGTTGCTCCTCTAGCTTTGTTAAATTTTCCTTGGTAGCTTTCACCGCTTTTCTTTGTGGAAAAAGAAAATTACGTGCATAACCTGGTTTAACTTTGACAACTTCACCAAGCTTACCTAAAGTCCTTATATTTTCCTTTAAAATTATCAACATAAATTACCTAAACTTTTTTAGTACAGTAAGGAACAAGAGCCAAAAAACGTGCCCTTATGATCGCTAAGCGTAACTTCCTTTGTTTTTTTGCACATACGCCTGTTAACCTTCTAGGTAATATCCTACCATAGTCAGAGGTAAACTTGGATAATAAATCTGTATTCTTATAATCTATGTCTTCATCTTTAGACGTAGCAAGAGGGCAAACTTTAGAACGCCTAAAGCCAGTCCTATTATTTACAGATACGTAAGAATTATTAAAACTATTTCGTCTTTTCATCATTATGCGTTTTGCTCCTCAATTTGTTTATTCATCATATAAGATTTACCTTCAAAAAATTTATCAACCTGCACAGACAAGTGGCGAATAACGTTCTCATTAAGTTTCATTCTACGCACAAATTCATCCAGAATGTTTGCAGTAGAACTTATGCACATTATACAATAATGACCGCTCTTCATCTTATTTATTGGATATGCAAAATCCAAAAGACCCCAATGTTCATACTTGATTAATCCCGATGCTTCAATGTTTTCCAAAAGCATCTCCAATGCTTTGCTCGATTGAGTTGGACCGTTTATTCTAAAATCTTTCAAAATATCTTGAAAAATCTTTATTAGATGTTCTGAAATATTTCTCTTCAAAGCATTTACTGCATTATGGATAAACGCACTTTTAGTAATTTGCTCACTGCCTCCTAGAAATTTTATAAAATCTTGCGTTATTCCTAAATCTTTTAGGTCATCTTTCAACTCTTTATCGATTTTTGACTTCACTTCTTTCAAATTTGAAAGATCTTCTTCCAATTCAACCCATAAAATTTTTGTAAGATCTTCCAAGAAATCAGAGTAAGCAACTAGACCTTCTTTAATGTCTTCAGCACGCGTTTCTAACTCTTGTTTTGTAAGCGTACTATTTTGCCTTTCCATAAGACTCTTGATCTTCTGGAAAATAACATCTGCTTTAATATTTTTCAATGAAACAGCTAGCTCTTGGACCATCTCCTCTACTTCTTGCTGTAATAATCCTTGTTGTGCTATAAAAGTAAATTCATAAAGATTCACTATATCTTCCTTTAATACCGATTAAATATTTCATTATATAAAGCTTTTTTATATAAGCAAGTTATTTGTATTAATTTCTACGCCTTTAATCCAGCTTAAGTTAGATATTTCATAAATAACTTGAGGAGCAATTGAGTATGCACCTGGTAATAAGATGCTCACTTTATGTTTTTCGAGAAGAAGTTTTAGCATTATTTTGGTTCTGCCTTTATCTTTCAATATTGCATTTAATTCCATAGCGGCTTTTTGCGAATCCGTGCACTCAGTGGTGAGAACTAATTCCTTTATTGTAGAAGCGATTCTTTTTGTAAACTCAGATATATCCTTGCCTGCTAATCTTGTCGTATTTTCCGAAGCTTCAAGATCAATTATCACAAATGTTCCTGGTGAAAATAAATCTCTTTTTTCTTCTATTATTTCATTATTATAAAATGCTATTTCAGAAACGTTATGGGGATCAGAAAGTGTGAGTATAACAAACCTTCCACGCTCTGAAGTTCTCATACGTGCATTTAATATTACCCCAGCAGTTTTTGCTGTTCTATTTTCTCCGATAAACCCAATATTTAACTTTTCCAGAAGAATTCTAAATTTTTCAAGTGGATGATTAGTTAAATAAAATCCTAGTGAAAATAACTCATGCTCTAATTTTTCCTCTTCATCAAAATCTTCCACATTCTCAAATTTCGGTTTGAGGACATCAAGACTACCAAACAAAGCAGCTTGACTTGATTCCCTATCCTGTTTGTTTTTATTTGCAAAGTAAATCAGCATGTCCATTGACTCATATAGCTGCTTTCTGTTCTTATGCACGCTATCGAATGCCCCGGATTTAATTAGGCTTTCTAGCGCTCTCTTATTTATTATATGACCTGAATTTTGAATGAATTCCCATATGTCCTTATAAGCGCTTGAACGTGTGTTCACTATTCCTTCTGCTATAGAAAAACCAACATTCCTCAAGGCAGCAATACCATAACGTATGCACTCACCCTCTATTGAGAATTCAGCTTGAGACTTGTTTATATCAGGTGGAAGAACGGTAACGCCACTAAACTTTGCTGCATGATAAAATAAATTCAGTTTATCTCTATCATCAATATTTAGATTCATTAGTGCTGTAAAAAATTCTAATGGATAATTAGCTTTAAGGTAAGCCGTTTGATAAGATATAACCGCATATGCAGCTGCGTGAGATTTATTAAATCCATAACCAGCAAATTTTGCAACAAGGTCAAAGATATAACTTGCACTGTCATAATCAACGCCATTCTTCGTTGCCCCTTGGATGAAAAGTTCACGTTGTTTATCCATCTCTTCCTTAATTTTCTTACCCATGGCACGTCTCAGCAGATCTGCTTCCGCTAAGCTATACCCGGAAAGAATACGGGCTATTTCCATCACCTGCTCCTGGTAGATTATTACCCCAAATGTTTCTTTTAACACTCCTTCAAGTAACGGATGAATATAATCTGGCTTTTCAAGTCCATGCTTTCTTGCAACATAAGTTGGAATGTTATCCATAGGTCCTGGACGATAAAGGGAAATTAAAGCGATAATATCTTCAATGCAATCTGGCTTTAATTTGATTAAAGCTTCTCTCATTCCCGAACTTTCAAGCTGGAACACTCCAATTGAATCACCGCTAGAGAGCATCTCATAGGTTTTTTGATCATTCAAAGGAACTGAAGAAATATCGATCTTTTTTTCATCACGATTAATTAAACGACATACATGATCTATTAGTGTTAGCGTACCAAGTCCAAGAAAATCAAATTTTATTAACCCAGCTTTCTCCACATATTTCATGCTGTATTGAGTGATTGGCAGAGCCGAATTTGGATCGTAGTACACAGGAACAAAATTTTCCAACTTTTGATCACATATTACAATTCCAGCAGCATGAGTTGAAACGTGACGATATATTCCTTCAAGCTTTAGTGATATATCAAGAAGCTTTGCAATTACCTCATCACTATCCCGTTCTTTCTGCAGGTTTTGATCAAGCTCTATCGCTTGCGATAAAGTTACAGGATTTACTGGATTAAATGGAACCATTTTAGATATTTTATCCACTTGAGAGTAAGGCATTTGCAATACTCTACCAACATCACGCAATACTGCCCTTGCTTGCAATTTTCCAAAAGTGATTATTTGAGCAACATAACCGTACTTTTTCTGAACATAATCAATAACCAGGTCCCTTTTCTCTTGGCAGAAATCGATATCAAAGTCAGGCATTGATACACGATCGGGATTTAAAAACCTTTCAAATATTAGGCCAAACTTTATTGGATCAAGGTCTGTAATCTGTAAGCTCCAAGCAACAATTGATCCAGCACCAGAGCCTCTTCCTGGACCAACTGGAATGCCATTTGCTTTGCTCCAACGAATGAAATCAGAAACTATCAAAAAGTAGCCAGCGTAGTTCATCGAAGTTATTACGCTTAGTTCATAATCTAACCTGTCGTAGTATTGCTTGAAATCGATATCATGTTGTGTGTCATCATCTGGTTTGGTGTCATTCCAGCGCGTGACGCTGGAATCTCTCTGGATCCCAGTATCAAGTACTGGGATGACAGTGGAGGGTGTTCTGGTGACAGAAGAGGATTTTGCAATACGCAGCTTCAATCCTGCAACTGCCTGCTCCCTCAGTTCTTCATTCTCAGTTTTATTTTCTCGACAAGGAAATTTAGGCAAGATAGGCTGCCTGCTTCTTGGCATGTAAGAGCACCGCTTAGCTATCACTAAAGTGTTATGAATTGCTTCGGGAATGTCGCTAAACAGCTCCTCCATTTCTGCCACAGATTTGAAGTAATGCTCGGTAGTTAACTTCTTTCTGTTATTCTCCAGGGCATAACTCCCCTCCGATATGCACGTTAATATGTCATAAGCCTCATAATCAGACCTATTTGGAAAAAACACATCGTTCGTTGCAACCAGTGGTACATTGCGCTGATAAGCAAAATCTATTAAAGCTTCTTCAAGCTCTAGCTCTTTATTCAGCCCATGACGCTGCAATTCAACATATAAATGACCATCGAATGCTGAAAGCAGTTTTTCAACCGTTTCTTTATCTTGCCCCAACAATAGTTGAGCCAAACATCCACCGGTTAAAGCGATCAGACCCATACTTAAATTCAATAGCTCATCAAAATCAACGTAAGGAATATCGCTGTTATTCTTGCGCTTTTTAAAAGACTCACTCACCAAAGTGACTAAATTAGTGTACCCTTGCTCATTTTTTGCAAGCAATAATATAGGTAAATTTTGTTCTGAATGTTTAACTATAATATTGCATCCTATTATTAGCTGTATTCCCCTACTTGCTGCATATTCTGAAAATTCGAGCGAGCCAAACAAGTTGCCTGAATCAGTAATTGCAACCGCTGGCATTTTATTTCGCAAACAAAGGCCTATCAGCTCCTCAATTTTAACCGAGCTTTCAAGCAGCGAATAAACACTATGAACACGTAAGTGTATGAACATAAAAAACTTTAGATCAACAAAAAAGGATAACATTAATTTACCCATGAGAACATAATTTCATGAAAACAAAAGCCTATAAAATTCTAAAATTAAAATACAAAAACTTCCTTGACAAACTCCGCCAGCCCCCTTATTATGATAGTAAGGGTATTTATGACTCAAAACTTGTTTTTGATCTGCGCAGGTTCAACAACAAAAATTCAGTAAAAAACTCAGGGTATTTATTGGCGGATTAGATAAAATTATAGCGGCTGCATGTCTTTTTTATTTTTTCTACATTCAGCCAAATCGCGCTTAAACTAAGCGTCAGCACATTATTACAGCGCCACTTACAGTAATATAGAGTCAAAACTCGCTACTCGGGGCTTCTTTTGCCTTTTTTTTCGTTTGGTAAATTTCTTAAATATTTATGGCTAAAGTAATTTAGGCCTACCGACAACCGTCATCCCGCTACGTATTAGCGGCTAAGAGATACCGCGAATGAATCGCGGTATGACGGTTCGCGGTGGCATCTCGTCATCCCGCTACGTGTTAGCGCTTACTATTACCCACAAATAAAGACATGGTATTGTATTTACTCAAATAATTTAATTTTATTAACCTGAAAGCTTATTGGATTAAAATTATTAAATTAAGAGTTATAATTTTAGCAACTAAAAGCTGTAAATTGCACCATATAAACAGTTATTTCAAGCAAAAGTTATGCCATTAAGAGCTATGCAACAAACATTTATATTTGTGGGTAATAGTAAGGTGTTAGCGGGATCTAGAGATACCGCGGCGGTATAATGGTTAAGTAATTCGTCATCCCGCTGCTTGTTAGCGGGATCTATGCTAAGGAGATACCGCGGCGGTATGACGGTTCGCGGTGGCATGACAATAACTTCGTCATCCCGCTGCTTGTTAGCGGGATCTATGCTAAGAGATACCGCGGCGGTATGACGGTTAAGTAGGGTGTCATTCCAGTCTGGAATCTAGTTCTTATTGTACATTTACTTGGTGTAGAGTTAAGTTTCCTGGATCCAAGTAGTCTGGGCACTGGGATGACGAGAAAGGAGCACTGCCATTATAGAGTAAAATGAGATCCCAGTGTCAGCTACTCGGATGACAGAAGAGGGGCTACTCGGATGACAAAAAAGGGGCTACTCGGATGACAAAAAAAGGAGCACTAGAATGACAGGAGATACCGTCTTGTTAGTCAACAAAAAAATTATAAAAATTTCCCAAGTTGCATCATAAAATCAAAAAATACTTCCAATTGTGTAACAGTACACAGATTATAGTTAGTGGATATGTTGATAAGTAAATTAGTTTTATACGCACAAAACAGATGAAGTTTACTTATCAACATATCCACTAACCAACAACATTCAATAAATTTGTGTAAGATACCACTTTACATAAGATAGATAGGAAGCATTTTTGATTTTAAAGTACTAAACCTTCAGTCAACCTCCTAGCCCTGTAGTTTTTGATATGGTTAGGATCAAAAGCACTTTTGGATGTCAGAATACCGAAAATGATATGGAGTAGCTTACGCATTGCAGCACCAACGATGGCCATATTATGCTTACCCTTTTCCTTTAATCTTTGGCAAAAGCTCATAATGATAGGATTGTGATTCTTAGCTACTATGGCAGGAAAGAAAAGTGCCTTACGTAATGTTTGTGAACCGGATTTACTTAATCTGGGTTTGGCATATACAGAGGAACCTGACGTCATATTTCGTGGTATAACTCCTGTATATGCTGCCAATTGCCTGGCATCTCTAAAAACCTCTATATCAGAAACTTCAGCTAAAATAGCTATTGCTGATTCTTCTCCTATGCCTGGAATAGTCAATAGAAGTTGAAAATTTTCCAACAATTCTTTGTGTTGATTTAATAGTTCACGTACGGAGTTTTTTATTGTTTCTATTTTTTGAGCTATATTCATTGCAAGGTCTTCCCAAGCATTTGCAACTTCTTTAGGCAGTCTCTCTTTTTTTTCTAAGTGGTTATTTACTAATGTTAACTCATCTTTTAACGCAACTGAGCAACGATAAAGATGTTTTAATTTTTTCATTTCAGGAGAAGGTGGTGTCCAACTAGAAGGTTCCTGTCTTTGGCAATAACCAGCAATAACTTCTGCATCGGTCTGATCATTCTTTTGTCGTATCAGCTTACTCCTTGCATAAGATTTTATGCAATAAGGATTTACAACACTTACAAAATGTCCAGCATTGTGTAGAAATTCAGCCAGTGCTTCGCTATAACAACCAGTAGATTCCATGCAGGTTTTTACTTTTTCTACATTATGTTTGTGTAGAAAATTCAGTAGACTTTGAAACCATCGTTCTTAAAGCTTCTTTTTCTAGTTTCACGCTTTCCTTTTTTGCTTATAAATGAGAGAAAAACATCAAAGCGATCTTTTGATATATCTATGCCCAAAAAGTTGTTGATCATATATAACCCCATACGTTACCATTAAAAATGAAAAGTAAGGCTAACCTTGTGAATACAGAATTAGAACCATTCAGGTCTTTCTACGATACCGTCCAGCCTATACTTTTGAGAAGGGAATTCTTATCTCCTCTACAGATTTTATATCTAAGAAGAAGCACAGAGTTCCTCCCTTCTCCACCTAATGCTTAAGCTTAAAACATTAGATGCTTTTGACAAGATACAAGTAGAAGATATCCTTATTGCCTGCGTTGATGGGCTGAAAAGCTTTCCTGCAGCTATAAACAGTGTCTTTCCTAATGCGGAAGTGCAGATGTGTATAGTGCATCAGATACGCAACTCACTGAAGTATGTGGCCAGTAAAGATGCGAAGAGTTTTTTGAGCGATTTAAAGAAGGTATATCAAGCTTCAAGCAAGGAAATTGCCGAGAATTATCTGTTGGAATTGGATGAAAAATGGGGCACAAAGTACCCTATGGTTATAAAATCTTGGCAGAATAATTGGGAAAACTTGTCTGGTTATTTTAAGTATTCTGGTCCAGTTAGGAGGATAATCTACACCACCAATCCCATAGAGGGGCTACATAGGCAAATTAGGAAATTCACTAAGACCAAAGGCTCATTTACCAGCATAAATGCCTTGCATAAGCAGGTATATTGTGCTATAAAGAAGGCAGAGGAAAAGTGGACGATGCCTGTACATGATTGGGCATTAACTATCTCTCAACTTGATGTTTTCTTTCCTGGCAGATTGAAAATTGAGTTGAACTAAAAATGCGGTTTGACACAGTTTATTTAACACTCCCCCAAGCTCTGATATAGACGAGCCTGTATTGTCTAATCACGTAAGTAATAACCTCAGCAGATGATTTATAATGTTATAGTTATAAGGGGGTTTTTGTGAAAAATAGGGATCTTGTAGTCCTCTTATTAATTGTAGCATTAGTGGTTCTTTTGCTTATTTTATTGTTAATGTATTTTTTTAAATGGAAAAAGGAGGGTAGTAAAATGTTACCAAATAAAAATGGTGGTGCTAGTAGCACTGGTATGGGAAGTGTACAACATAAAGAAGTTCCTAATGTATCACTTAATTCTCAAGGTGTAGAACGTAAGGATAAAGAAATTCCTACTGCATCTAATTCTCAAAGAGAACAGAGGCAAGATGATTTAACAGTAATAGATCATATGACTTTGGAAGATACGCTCAGGATACTTAAATCTGATAACGTGTTGTCTGAGCTTGATGATGATCTAAAGGACGTTAAAGCGGGAAAGAGAACTATAGAAAACCACAAGGAATATTTTAAAACACAAGTTGACAAGAAACTTACACAACTTTGTAAAAAATATCATCCTAACTCGCCAAAATGGCACAGTATACCTGAAGAAGAAAGACCAAAAGCTCAAGCAATACAGGCAAAATTAGATGACATACGAAGTATATTGAAGCATTTTAATGAAAACTTTTCCCAATGTGATAATTTTAAATACAGCTATTTTAGCAAAGTACGAGTTGATTTTTTAGGTAACAAGGAAAAATTAAAAAACATAACTTACACAGTACTAAACAAGCTAGGCGAGTTATCTCATATTAAGTACGAGAGGTTGGTACCTGATCTCAATGGGTTTTTAAGGTCAAGTCAAGCTAGCATGAAAGGTTTTATCTCAAATAATGTGGACCACTTCCAAAAAGAAAAAGATAATGCTGAATGTTATTTTCAAAGTTATTTAATTGGTTATGAAGAATTGCGTACTAATCTAGAGTTGTTTTGTGATCTATGCAAAGAAAATGATCGCATGGAACCTATTGCAACTCAGATGTTAGAAGAGTGTAAAACTCAGGGTAAAATATTAAATAAAGTTTCTGGTCATTTAATAAATCACGAATATTCTTATTGCATTAATGATAAACGAAGTTACGAACAAGCAGAGAAAGATTTTACTTTACCGTTTATAGAGTATACTAACATTTTAGCTATATGTAATGAGATAGTTAATACAAAAAGGGGAGAGAGCTTGTTAGTAATGAAACGATATATAAAACTGTGGCTGATAACAAGGTTATTAGAAATTTAAATAGCTTTTTATCATTGCATGAACTTTCTCATTACCTTGTAACATATTATTGCTATGGAAATGAGGAAAATGGAAAATTAGCTGCTAAGCTTTTGCATATTAACTCATTGGATAAAGAACATGCATTACAGCTGCTTGTTCAAATAATCAATGTATACTCAAATTGTCTAGAAAAGGAATTTCAGCCTGAAAAGGATTTTTATGAAAAAGTTGCAGAAGTGCAGATGAATTTTCTGAGGACAATGAAAAATTTGGGTGATGAATTTTGTAAAGATCTGAGGCAATACAATGAGCAACTTTACGAAGTGCATTTGGAGCGGAATGAAGTAGTATCAGAGATGTGCGAACAAATTCGCGAGCAAGGAGAATTTTATAAACAAGCTTCAGAGCTTTGTGAACAAGCTTCAGAGTCTTGTAGGCAAGATTCAGAGTTCTTAATAGGACATTTAGAACGTGAGGAAGCAGCCAGTGCAGAAAGGGAGGAAAGGTTAAAAAAAATGATTGAAAGTGTTAAAGAACAACGCAACAAACTTAGTTGTAGCTCATCTAGCCAGCAACAGCCTGCAAACCAAGCAGATGATCAGCCAGATCCAAGTAGCGAGCTAAGTGGAGTGCAGCCAATATCGCGCAGTCAGTCACTGGATTCTTCACATTCTAACGATAGTGATGTTGAAATAATCAGCAGATCACAATGTCGTTAATGTGGCAAGAAGAAGCAATTAATTTTCTTGCTGGGCAGAGAAAATATAGAGTACTATGGTGGGGTTTTGGCCCCACTCTGCTTGAGAGTTTATGCAAAAAGAAAGGCTTTAATGCTAAAAAACTTTTAGAAGATAAGTTTTCTGAAGGAATAAAAGAACAGTGTATAACATTGCTTGAGGCTTTTGGTGAGGAAAAGTTGTATTGGTGGTGGCCGTGGAGTGGTAAGCTAAAAGATGCTCAAATAGATAAGAAACAATGTCAGAGGGCAGGAGAATATGGGAACTATTCTTGGTTTTGGAAGATAGTTTTGGGTCTATTTACTTCAGTTTTGATTCATTGCCGGGTTCTACAATGGAACAGTTTAGTTACAAATTATTATGGGGGTTGTATGTTTAAAAAGGGAAGTTTTGAAGGCAGAAATCAAGCAAGAAACAGAAGTCAAGAAGTACCAACAACATCGACTAATATTTCTGATAATTTAAATAAAGGACCTGATTTGATGACTCTGGGTGATGTATTAAAATTGTTTGGTTTACCTAAGCTGCTACAAGAACTTGACGTTAGTCTTGAAGAGGTAAGAAGGCATATAAAGGATGAAAAAGAACATGAACAACGTGTTAAGGATGCTGATAAGGAAATCAGGAATTTGTCTTTAAAGTATCACCCTGATAGAGTTCAAAATAGAGGTGGCTCTGATGAAGAAGTAGCACAAGCTAAAGAGATGCAAACCGCACTGGGTACAACAAGAACGGTATTAAATAGCCTTACTAAAGCATTTTTAAAGGATCTTGATGTTGACTATAAGTATGGGTTTTATGCAAAAATGGAAATTAGTTTACTAGGAAATGAAGATGAGGTAAACAAGCTGAATTTTGGAATATTAAATAAATTAGCTAGAGTGTCAGAAATTAAACAAGGGAAAATAATAGCAAACATAAATAGCTTTTTAAAGGCAGGCCAATGTGGTATAGAAAGCTTTATTAATGATGAGTTGGATAATAAAAGAAATAGAGATGATGCTCTACTCTATTTAAGCATGTGTGTTAAGGGATATAAAAAATTAGTTAAAGAGTTTAATGAAGTAAAAAAAGAGTGTGGGAAAGTGTGCGAGAAAGATAAAGCACTGAAAGGTATATATTCTTCAATATGTAATATGTTAATTGAGAGTGAAATGCAATTGGATATGTTGCAAGAATTAGATGAGTTTGCTACAGACTCCTTACAAAAAAAGTTTCAACCTCCCAGAGTTTATGAAGATGCGGATGAATATTTTGTGCTACCGTTTATAGAATATGTTAGCGTTTTATTGATGTGCAGTAAGATGTGTGTTAACGTAGAAAAAAAGAAAAACAAAGAGAAGAAATCATGGTTTTCTTTCCTTCTGGAAGGGAATTCATCACAGGAAACGAAGGAAAATTCAGAGATTAATTTTGAACAAGAAAGGGTGTTATACGGTTATGCGCATTGTTTAGCATCGTATTTTAACGGCAATAATGAATACGGAAAAAAAGTAAGAGACATCCTTGAAATAACAGGTAATAAGGAAATCAGCCATGAAAAAGTGAGAAATAGATTTTTTGAAATCATAAAAATAATCAAGAATAATTTAGCACATAAATTTAAACCTGATTCTTATATAGAAGGTGGTGTTGGAAAATATATTATGGAAGAGTACATTAAATGGACAAAGATTATGGATGATGTATTGAAAAGAGCAGAGAAGTCTATAGCTGATACTGACACTTATATAGAGAGCTCTAGAATAGAGAATAAGAAGCTTCGAGAAGATTGTGATAGGGTCATAAGAGGGAATGCAAAACTTGAAGAAGAATGTAGGAGATCTACAGAAGAGAGTAGAAAAACGAGAAAAGAGTTACAAAACTTTACGCAAGAATTGTTTAACTATATAGGATATAGCAGAATAGCTCAGAATGAAGAGGCAAGTACTAGCCAACAACAACCCTATGCTCAAGGTACTAACGATCAACAACAAGAATCAGCTATTCAGGCTTCTAATGCTAAATTTGATCAGCAACAAAAACCAAATGCTCAAGCTGCCAATGATTCAAATGTGCTGCCAATGTCGCGTAGTAGGTCGTCAAGCCTGTCAAGTTCTGGCAGTAGCAATAACGATCAGTCAGGTCCAAGTAGCAGGTTAAGTAAAGTGCAACCAATTCCACACAGTCAGTCATTAAGTTCTTTATATTATAACGATAGTGATATTAAAATAGACAGCAGATCACAATGTCGTTAATCTGACAGGCGTAGCAAGTTAAGCGGAAATGGCACAAGTGTGAAAGGAGGTAATGTTAGGTTAATGGTTTAAGAGATTTTCTAAAGAAATTATCTTATAGCTTCAAGATTGTGTAGGCCAGTCACTTGACATATTACATTGGTAGGAATACCCACTTCAAGTAGATTTTTTGCCATTTCTGTTCTCCCTATTTTTTTACCCTTTTCTTTATCAATCTGTATTCTTTTAGATACTGACATAATTAATGAATAAAATTTATCACGTATTTCTTCATCCTCAATTTTATTATACTCTCTCACTAAATCTAGTACTCCATTTTCTCCTTCTCTATCCTCATTACTTCTTTCAATTTCAACATTGCCTTTTTCTATTAGTTCACTAATTTTCGGCAGTAGAGTTTGAGCGTGCGTTGATAATTTGTCTGCTGCGTTACATAGTTTTCCTATTGTCATGATATGTGTTCCTTGCTCATAGCGTCGTATTTGACCACCTGTTAAACCGACTTCATTTCCTAAATCCTCCTGAGAACGTCCTCTTGCTAGCCTCCAGTCTTTCATATTTTCCCCTGTTTTATAGGCTATAAAATTAACTATCTCTGTTTTATTATGTTTCTCAAGTTCATCTTTAGACAAGCCTGTTGTTTGGAGAATGATATCAACAGAAATACCCGCTTTAAGTAAATTCTTTGCTACTTTAATCTTTCCTGCTTTTTTACCTTCTTCTTCCCCCACCTGGATAGATTTATTTAATGCAGAGGCTATCTTACATAATTCCTGGTTCCTAAATTTTTTACATTCTCTAACTAGATTTAATGTTTTTTCTACCTCACCTTTCTCTGATGCCATCGATTCAGGCAGTAGTTTTGCCATATCAATCATTAGTTCCACTACTATCATACAGAATATAATGATTGAAATCGGATTTTCCCCTCGCTCATATCTGGACATTTGCTTCTCTAATACTCCGACTTTACTTCCTAGACCTGCCTGAGTATATCTTTTCTTTTCCCTCTCATGTTTTAATTTTTTCCCTACTTCGTAGTCTGTTAACTTTGTGTCATTAGTCATGTCTCTTTAAAAGAATCTCAAGAAAAGATATACTCTTTAACCTAAGATTCTATTAAAGGAGACTTTCCTTTGCACTACCGTAAGAGAGTAAGACTTCAGTAAAAATCATATTTGATGATGTCCAAGCTGTCCTTCTCAACGTTTTCAACATTTTCGGGAATAGTTAATTTTCTTGTTCCTGCTATGTATTCAACTACCTCTAAATAATCATCATTCCATTGACCATTAAGGGCATAATGTAATGGTGTATTCCCATATTTCTTAGTGGCCTTAATTTCAGCTCCTCTCTCTATGAAATATTTTACTAAATCAATGTTAGCGTGGTAAGCAGCCCAATATAGAGGCGTTCTGCCCTCATTGTCAGTTACATTTATATCCACGTTTCGCTTCTCCACAAGATACTCTACTACTTCACTATTATTCCAATAAGCTGCCCAATGTAGTGGTGTACTACCTAGATTATCAGTGACATTAAAATTTATTCCTTCTTCTTCTACTAGATATTCAAGGACACATGACATACCAGACTCATCGCCTATAGCTGCATAATGTGCTAGCGTACAACCATTGCTACTAATGGCATTCTTGTCGGCACCATCTTCTATAAGATTTTCTACCACATATGAGTACCCACAAAAAGCAGCTATATGCAAGGGTGTTATCCCATGTCTATTAGTTGCTTTCACGTTTGCTCCTTTTTCTACTAGATATCTAGCTGTTCTCTCACAACCACCATGAGCAGCGTGATGCAGAACAGTATTACCCTTCTTGTTTGCTGCATTTATGTTGAAGTTTTTTTCTTCCACTAGATATTGAACTATTTCTAACTTACCGTCTATAGCAGCTATATGCAGAAATGTTTCACCATTTTCTTTAGTAGCATTAATATTAGCTCCTTTTGCTATAAAATGTCTTACTATATCTAAGTTACTTGCTTCATGTAGAATGTTATCACTAACATTAGCCCCTTTCTCTACAAGATATACAGCTATATCTGTGCTACCTTTATAAGCAGCAATATACAAAGGAGTATATCCATACCTATTAACAGCATTAATACCAGCACCTTTTTCTATAAGATGTTTAACTGCTTCAAGATTACCTTCTTCCACAGCTAAATGCAAAGGCGTATTCCCTTCATCATTCTTAACATTAACATCTTTCTTATCTACTAAATACTTTTCTATGATATTACACATACCAACCTCACTAAATTAATAAAACTATTCCATTCTACAGACACAAACATTATTTTTTTATTAACTGTAAAACCCGTATAAATTCCTATATGCACTGCTTATTCTCTCTCATGAGGATACTCCTAATCGTGTTAATATCTTATATGTATTAATTAATAAACTCACTTTCTTCACTCTTCAATGGCCTCTTCTATAACAGCAGCTATTTCGTTCAGCTTCTTCACCTGATTAACCTCTGGGTTCTCACGCATTTCCTTTAGCACCTTTTGATAAAGATCTTGTCTTTTCTCATTATCGAGCAGTTTGCAGTATAGTTTTAGCTGCTCAGGGGTCTTTGATAGTAGTCGTGCTAACACTGATTCTCGGTTATTGTTATTATTACTCATGTAAAAATCCTCACTAATTAACGCTTCAATTTTTTTTAATGTTTACTACTATTTTCTTAGTAGTATTGGCATAAAGCCATCTATTTTGGCGGAAGTCAAGAAATTTTTTAAATATTTATTTGTTATTAATAATAGTAAGGATATCAATATATTAATTTCGGTAGAGCATTTCCTTCACAAACTAGGAAGAGATTTAACATCTAGTTGCTCTACATTTTCCACTTTCTCGAGCTGTGTGCTGGGCTTTAGTGCATCATACAACGCAAAACTTATACACGCTAATCCAACACTTCCCCCAATAATCGCTATGGCATACATTTTCAATATATAAGCTACAACACTACTGACTAGTAACGCCGCACCAACACTACCAGCCAAGATTGCTCGTCTTTGTTGCATTGATGGTTTTTCTTTTTTGTCTGCAGTATTTTCTTTGCTAGATCCATTATCAAAACATGCAGCAGAAGAAAGGCTGTTGGAAGCATTTGGTTCTTGTATGTCAGTTTCTGTTACAGCAGTTTCATTTTTTTCGCATATTCCAGTATTATCAAGCTTTTCTATTGAAGCAGCGATGTGCTCTATAGCTATTGTATTACTTTCATTACTATTTTCGCATGGCTCAAGATATTTATGTTCTATAGATTCTTCAAGACTACTTTCATTATTATTTTCATATGCGTTAGCCGGTGCCTCGATATTACCGATAGTATCTTGAAGCACTTTTTCACTTCTAGCTGTAGTAGTTTTGGCTGTTACAACAGTGGGCTGCTGGGTTGCTCTCTTATTAAGAATATTTCCCAGTTCTCTTACAGCTTCACTATTTTCACACGCTTCAGCATAGGTGAATGGGGTGTAAGTCATTTCCTTGCTATTTGAATGTTTTATAATTATTCTCTTTTTTAGAATATCTTTCAAAATACCATTTTCCTCAGAGATCTTTAACACTGCTCTAATCATGTCATTGTCTCTACGTGATATAGCATCTGTAAGTATTGTATGAATTTCTTCCCGACCATCTGAATGTTTTGTGGTCATCTCTTCATTCAGAACTTCCTTTAATAGTTTTTGTTTTTTGGCTTCTTCTAAAAGATCTTTTACAGCTTGATTATTTTTATGACTTATAGCATAATGTAGTAGTGACAACGTCTCCTCTCTACCATGATACTCGTAAGTTATTTTTGCTAAAAGAATCGTGCTTGCGTTATAGCTGGACTTTTTGAATATTCCATTTTTGAACTTTTCGGCAACACCTTCCCCTTCTTCTATTTTTCTTGCTAGTTTTTGTATATTCTTTCTATCTTTATCTGTTAACTCATATATATCACATACTAATGTCAGTTTTGACGTTTTCATAATGTTTTCCCCTATTAAGATTTATTGATTTAGTGGTAGTAGTTGCAGTTGCTCACCCCATAAAGTTGGTGCTTTCTTTCAATCAAAGGTATTCTACTGTTTTAAATTCCCTGTAAAGATTTAGCTTATCTTTTACATCTAAACAGCATTAACACGATTTGGCTTTTTGTAGATGAGTAATTCTCTAGGAATTATCCTATTGAATTCTATGATATTATTTTTTGTAACATTGTCTAAAGTGCCCAGACACTGGGATCCAGGAAACTTAACTCTACACCAAGTAAATGTACAATAAGAACTAGATTCCAGTGTCAAGCACTGGAATGACAAGTTCTCGGCAACCCCTACATCATACCGCCGCGGTATCTCTTAGCCGCTAACAAGTAGCGGGATGACGATTGTCAGGGTGTCATCCCAGCGCCCCTATGATGTCATCCGAGTAGCTGACACTGGGATGGCTTTGTTGCATCGCTCAAGTGAAAAGAACTGGCAGTTACTGACAAAATTCATTATAAATAGCCATTTAACTGTTGAAGAAAAAATATGCCACAAAAAATGAGAGTCAGTAACTGCCATGAATATAACAAATTTCTCCAAGAAAGAGGAAGCATTTTTTGTTATATCAATGACGCCATAGAAAATTGGTACGAGAATTGTCCAAAAATGCAGGGCGGCAACTATATTTATAGTGATAAAGTTCTGATTTTGGTGCATATAATCGTCAGTTTCTTTAGAATTGGTTTAAGACAAACAGTCGGGTTTATAAAAGGGTATTTGCAACAAATAGGAAGAGATTTGGCAGTTATCAGCTATTCACAAGCATCAAAAGAAACTTAATATTAAGATAAATGATTGCAGAATTGATAAAAATAATATGGAAGATATCGAAATTGCTATAGACAGTACAGGAATTAGTATATACAACAACACACAGCAAGGAAAATAGCACTGACAGAAAATATCGTGGCTATGAGCAAACGAGAAAATTGCACGTAATGTTGAATATAAACAACAAAAAAGCCATAGCTGTAAAATACAGTAACGGTGTCTACTCTGATCACTATGGAGCTTGTGATTTGCTAAAAGAAGTTGATTTTCAGCATGCCATAAAAGCACTATATGCAGATAGAGCATGTGATAGGCACAAGTTTTATAAGTTGTGTAACGAATATGATATAAAGACAAAAATTCCACCAATAAACAATGCGGCAGAACATCCAGAAATAGATTATATGTCTGACAGGAATGCTGCTATTAGGTTAATAAAATTATACGGTGAAGATGGCATGAAAGAATGGAAAAAAGAAGTAAATTATGGGAAAAGATCTTATATTGAAGGGTTTTTCTCAAGATTAAAGCAAATATTCGGATTTAGTTTTAGGAATAAATCTGAGATAAATCGAGAAAAAGAACTGCTAATCAAATGCTATTTGCTTAATAAATTCACTGATATTGGTATGGCTAAATTTGAGATAGTTACATGAATTTACCATAAATCACCATCTCATAAAGTGTGATGCAACAAAGCCATCCCAGTGTCTGGGCACTGGGATGACACCGTCATAAAGGAACCAGTGTCAGCTACTTGGATGACAGGAGAATGACACCCTCCTTGGTAGGCCCAAATTGCAATGTTCGTACAGTTGTGGACGTCGAGCCTATCCTAGTGTTGCATATCAAGCTCATACTCAGTATGTAAATCTTTGACCAAAGCTACAACGTATTCTTTTTGAACAATTATACTGATTTTGATTTCGGATGTTGTGATAGCAAGTATTTCTATCTTTTTTTCGCTTAAAACCTTGAGTGTGCGGTGCATCACTTCAGTGTTAGACATAACACCAATACCAATTATTGAAATTTTAGCTACATTATCGTTTATAGCATAATTTTCATTCTTATTCAGTAACTTTTCCATTAAATCAATATCAAATTTGGAGATAACAAAACTTGACCCATGTATCATATCAATTTTAACGTTTGCCCCTACTATATCTCTTAAAGTACGCAAGTTATTTGCAAGGTTAGTGAAAGTTACAAGAGCTTCATTAGTGCTATAAGCTATTCCAGTAATTAAGTATCTCTCTAGTACATCCCTTTTGTGTAGTACTGTGGTGCCTTCTACTTCTTTAAAAGTGGATAGCACTTGCACTTTAATGTTATGCTTCATTGCAAGTTGTACTGAACGATTATGCAGTATTTTAGCACCAGATGACGACATTTCCAACATTTCATCGTAAGAGATAAATTTGAGCTTGCGTGCCTTTGGAACAATTCTCGGGTCTGCTGTATATATTCCATCAATATCAGTAAAAATTTCGCAAGTTCTAACACCAAAGGCTACCGTGAAGGCAACTGCTGATATATCAGAGCCTCCTCTTCCAAAAGTAGTGATTCTATCATCATTTATACCCTGAAAACCAGCGATGATCGCAGCAGTATAACCCTCAGCAAAAGATCTTTTCACACGGTCAATCTTTATTGTTTTTATTTTAGACTCAGAATAAAAATCATCAGTTACAATCGGTAACTGCCAGGCAAGCCACGATTTAGCATTAACTCCGATCGATTGGAGAGTGATAGCTAATAGACCGCAAGAAATTTGTTCTCCTGCTGAAAGCATAACGTCATACTCTGATAACTCTTGTCTGCAACTTAAATTTGAGATTTGCCTAGCCTGAAAAGCCATTTGGTCAGTAAATCCTGCAACAGCAGATACAACAACGATTACATTACAACCTTTCTCAATATCGTTTTTTATCAAATTTGCAACTCGGTTTAAATCAGTTAGCGAAGTCCCACCAAATTTTTTTATGATTATTTTGTCCATAGTTACAATATAACTCTCTTCTGAAGAAAAATATAGTTTTTGTAGAGATAGAGGTTGTCCGGAAACTAGAATTAAGGTAGAGTATAAGATGTATGGTTCCAGAGTGTGATGGTGTGGATCTATTATAAATAATTCAGGAGACTTTGTCAACTGAGAACATATAAATTCAAAAGGCGTAAGACCCCTAAGAGCTTTGAGTCTCTTTGCATAATTGTAGGCCATAACAAAGTCATAAAGATGCTCCTTAAGTTGCTGATGCGAACGATAGTAATATTTCTTAACTGTAGCATTCTTTAAAGTTTTATTCATACGTTCAACTTGTCCATTTGTCCAAGAATGGCTAACTTTTGTCAGACGATGTTCAATGTTATTTCTTCACAAACTCTATCAAATATGTGTTGGAAGGCGTATTTATGGCGCTTCTGATTTGTAAATTGTATGCCATTATCTGTCAAAATAGTGTGGATTTTATACGGTAAAATTCTAATCAGATTACCTAAAAACTCAGCAGCTATGGGTTTTGTAGCACTTTTGTGCAACTCAACGTAGGTGAATTTGATCTATTGCAACAAACAAATACAGCTTTCCTTCTTCTGTTCTAACTTCCGCGATATTAATATGGAAATAGCCTATAGGATATTGTTTGAATTTCTTTCTTGATTTAACTTCACCATCGACATCTGGTAGTCTGCTAATGTTGTGCCTTTGTAAACAACGATGTAAGCTGGAGCGACTCAAATGTGGGATTGAGGTTTGCAAAGCGTAGAGACAGTCATCTAATGGCAATAGAGTATGCTTACGAAATGCAACAATTATAGCCTCCTCTTCTAAAGTTAAAACAGTTGATCTTGGATGCTTTGGACCCATACCAGCATCTTTGGTAAATGAGCGTTTTCTCCACTTAATAATAGTTTTTGGTTTAAGGTTATAACACTTGGAGAGTTTTGCTATGCTCTCTTTACTATTTTGTATTGCTCTACGAATTGTCTCTGTTGTTCTGGCGCACCCATGTAATACTTGTCCCATAATTCCTCCCTTTGATGATATTTTTTTCTCACATTTTATCATACCATCACACTCTGGAACTGTGCATCTAATACAATTATAGAACAAGTTTAAAAGTTCTGGTAAAGTAGTTTTATTTACAAAGAATATGCTACTTGAAATTGAAAAGCGCAGCATAACAAATGCATTGTGGAAGTTGCAAGAAGCAGATCAAAGGGAAATCTTAACTCTTATACAGAGATTTGAGTTGCCAGAAGTACTAGCAAGAATATTGGTTACTCGTGGTGTTAACATAGAAAATGCGAGCGACTTCTTATATCCACTAATCAGATCGCTATTACCAGATCCCTTTCACCTTCTTGATATGGATAAAGCTGTTTCTCGTATAATACGGGCAATAAAAAATAATGAAAACATTGCAATATTTGGTGACTATGATGTTGATGGTGCAACGTCGTCAGCATTGATTAACAGGTACCTGAGAGCAATCGATATACACTCTATAATCTACATTCCAGATCGTGTTGATGAGGGCTATGGATTAAACACAGATGCTTTATTACAACTTAAAAAAAACGGGATCGATTTATGTATTTCCGTTGATTGCGGTACGCTTGCATATCAACCAATAGAAGATGCAAAGGTCTTTGGTCTTGATATTATAGTTGTCGATCATCATCTTGGTACGGAAAAGTTACCAAGCGCCGTAGCAGTTGTTAACCCAAACCGCCTTGATGAAAGCTCTCCTTATACTAACCTTGCAGCAGTTGGAGTGTCATTTCTGCTGATTATTGCTCTTAATAAAAGCCTACGTGAGCAAGGATTTTTTACCAACAAAAAAGAACCAGATTTATTTGATCTGCTGGATTTAGTTGCCCTTGGAACTGTTTGCGATGTTATGCAGATTACAGGCCTCAATAGAGCATTTGTCTCACAAGGATTAAAAGTTATGTCAGCAAGAAAAAACGTTGGCTTGCGTGTTTTATTTGATGCTTTGGGGATCCTTGAAAAACCAAGTGTTTCACGATTAGGGTTTAGTATTGGGCCATGCATAAATGCTGGAGGAAGAATTGGAGAAGCATCGCTCGGTGCAAGGTTGCTTTCCACCGATGATGATGAAGAGGCACATTCAATCGCGCTAAAATTAATAGATTTGAATAATGCAAGGAAAGTGTTAGAAAATGAGGCTCTCTTGGAAGCTACAGCACAAGCGGAAAAATTTGCCCAATTAGGTGTAAATTTTATAATGGTAAGCGGCAACTGGCACCAGGGAATAATCGGTATAATTGCATCGAGGCTAAAGGAGCAGTTTCACTTACCAACAATAGTGATGTCTTTAAACAATGGAATAGGAAAAGCAAGCTGTAGATCAATTTTGGGAGTTGATATCGGTGCTGCAGTCCTTTCCGCAAAGTTTACAAATTTAATTATTGAAGGTGGTGGCCATAGTATGGCGGCAGGATTTTCAATTAAAGAAGACAAAATAAATGATTTGCATGATTTTTTTACTGAAAGATTTTCAAACTCTATAAATGAGAAAACTTTAAAAGCTGATAGTATAGTAACTGCTAAAGCAATAAATTTATCTTTATGGAATCAATTGCAACGCTTGGGACCATTTGGAGTTGGGAATCCTGAACCAAGGTTTATTATCCAAGGAGCAAAGATAAGAAAGCCTGAAGTTATAGGAGTTGACCATATAAAATGTTTTATTGCTGATGATAATATTATGGTAAGAGCTATTGCATTTCGTTCTGCAAATACTCATCTTGGCTCTGCTATCATGCAGGGTAATGTTAAAGCTATTTTGGGTAAAATCTCTATGAATTACTGGAATGGCAATGAATTTGTACAATTTTTAATAGAAGATGTATTGACCATTAGTTGAGTTGCTATTTTACAATAATTACCTATCAATCTCACCAAAAACTATATCGAGTGAGCCAATAATTGCTGCAACGTCGGCAAGCATGTGTCCTTTTGCCATAAAATCTAAGGCTTGTAAATGTGCAAAGCCAGGTGCTCTTATTCGGCATCTGTAAGGTCTATTGGTACCATCTGAAACTATATACACTCCAAACTCGCCTTTTGGTGCCTCAACAGCTGTGTAAGCCTCACCTTTTGGTACATGATACCCTTCCGAATAAAGTTTAAAATGGTGGATGAGAGCTTCCATAGATTTTTTCATCTCCGCTCTTGGCGGTGGAGAAATTTTTCTATCTTCAGTTTTTACTGGCCCTTCAGGCATTTTCTCTATACACTGCTTCACTAAGCTAACAGACTGCCTGATCTCTGCCATTCTAACTAGATAACGGTCATAACAGTCGCCATTTTGGCCGATCGGTATATCAAAATCTAGTTGATCATATATCTCATATGGCTGGCTTTTTCGCAAATCCCAAGCAAGCCCAGCAGCGCGCAACATTGGGCCACTAAAGCCCCAATCAAGTGCTTGCGCTACTGATATTTCACTAATTCCTACAGTGCGTTGCTTCCATATTCTATTTTCTGTTAAAAGTTCATCAACATCGTCTATATACTTTGGAAATTGCTCTATAAACTTTGCAATATCCTCAATCAAACCTTCTGGAACATCTGCTGCAATTCCACCTGGCCTGATGTAAGCTGCGTGAAACCTTGCACCTGAAGCTCTTTCGTAAAATTCCAGTATTTTTTCTCTTTCTTCAAAGAGCCATAAAAGGGGAGTCATTGCTCCAACATCAAGTGCTTGAGAAGAGACGTTCAGTAAATGATTTAGTATTCTCGTCAGTTCACAAAACAAGACACGTAAATACTTTGCCCTAATTGGAATTTCGCATTGCAACAATTTCTCCACACACAGTGAATATGCATGCTCTTGTGACATTGGTGATACATAATCAAGGCGATCAAAATAAGGCAAAGCTTGAAGGTACGTTTTATGTTCTATTAATTTTTCAGTACCGCGGTGCAAAAGCCCAATATGAGGATCAGCTCTCTCAACCACTTCGCCGTCCATCTCTAAAACAAGGCGCAACACTCCATGTGCAGCTGGGTGCTGAGGGCCAAAATTTAACATCATTGTCTTTAGATCGGGCATGTCCAGTAGTTTAAGATATTAAAATTGTATAGGCTAAAGTGCGCTCAAAGTCAATAGACTTCTTGCATAGGCTACAACTGTCATTCAATAGAAACAAAAACTTTTACAATGCTAATAAGTGTTGGTAAAACTAAGTCACTTTAGCTATAGAATGACAAAAAAGGTTTGCATTAGCCAAATTTTTAGTTGAGGTAGCATAAGAGGTTAAAGGAAAAGCTTTGTGTTAATGGATTCATTTCAGGTATAATACAGATAATACCACAATACTTATAAAATGGATCATGTTGTTAATGCGTACAATAGACTTGACACTCCTATAGTTAGGGGAGAAGGGGCATATCTTTTTGACAAAGATGGTAAAAAATATTTAGATTTTGCTGCAGGTATTTCTACAACTTCTTTAGGGCATTGTCATCCATACATTACAGACAAACTGAAAGAGCAATTGAGCTCACTATGGCACTGCTCTAACATTTTCACTATTCCCGAGCAAGAAAGGCTTGCTGACCGTTTAACAACCCTTACTTTTGCAGATAAAGTTTTTTTCTGCTCAAGTGGGCTTGAAGCAACAGAAGCTGCAATTAAGTTTATTCGTCGTTACTTTTATTCAAAAAGGCAAGCAAAACGTAATCGTATTGTTACAATTGAAGGAGGGTTTCATGGCCGCAGTATTGCTGCAATTTCTGCTGGAAACAGTGAAAAATCACGCGAAGGTTTTGCTCCGCTTCTTTCTGGTTTTGATAAAGTGCCAAGAAATGACATTAAAGCTTTGGAGAAAAAAATCAGCAATGAAACAGCTGCTGTGTTTTTAGAGCCCATACAAAGCGAAGGCGGAGTATATCCACTAGACGTAGAATATCTTCAAAAAGTAAGGAAAATAACAAAAGCTCAAGGGATAATTTTGTGCTTTGATGAAGTGCAATGCGGATATGGACGCATCGGTTCTTTATTTTATTATCAAAATGTCGGCATTGAACCTGATATGCTAACCTGTGCAAAAGCTATGGGTAACGGTTTTCCTCTAGCTGCATGTTTAGTAAAAGATTACATAGCAGAAGCAATCACTCCAGGAACTCATGGATCAACCTATGGTGGCAATCCACTTGCCATGACTGTTGGTAATGCAGTGCTCGATATAATGCTAAAAGAAGGCTTTTTTGATCATGTTAAGAGAATTAGTAAATATTTAAAAGAAAAGCTGTTGCCTTTAGCTAAAGAATTTCCTGAGATGATTTCAGAAGTTCGTGGAGAAGGGTTACTAATGGGAATAGAACTAGCAACTCCTGTAGCTGATAAAGTTATTAGTCGATCTCTTGATAAAGGTTTAATAATAACTAGGGTTTCAAACAACAAAGTAGTAAGGATAACCCCACCACTTATCATTGAGGATGAGCATGTGAATGCGGCGTGTAATATGCTTTATGATTTATTTTTTAAGATTAAAGATATATAAAATTCGGCAATATAAATTCAGGCTTGCAAATACCTCTCATAACATGTAAAATTTTATTTTTTATCACAATAACATCGTACTTTAATGGATTGGTTATTGGTCTTAGTATCATCAGCAATTTTTATTTTGTTAATTTTATCGTTTTTGTTCTCAGGAGCAGAAATAGGCTTAACCTCAATTAGCCGTTCTCGAGTTAATAAGCTAAAGCTAGACGGTAACAAAAGAGCCAGGATAATAGACCGCTTATTAAATAAGAAAGAATTGACAATAGGAACGGTATTGCTCGGCAATACAATTATTAATATTACTTGCTCTGCTTTATTTACAGCAATATTTATCAATCTTTTTGGAAATGAGGGCATTCTCCTATCAACAATTATAATGACATTTTGTATTTTATTATTCTGCGAAGTTCTACCAAAAACTTATGCTATTCAAAATCCTGAAAAATTTGCATCATTTTCTGCTTATTTTGTATTGTTTTTTGTAAAGATTTTTTCTCCATTGACGCTAGGTATTCAATTTATTGTTAACCTCATCCTGAAATTATGTGGGCTGCATAAAGATAAGGAAGTAATATCTGCAGCGGATGCAATGCGTAATATGATTACTCTTCACCGCAGTGAAGGAACTATGTTACAACAGGATTTAGATATGCTAAGCAGCATACTTGATTTGGCTGAGACAGAAATATCACAAATTATGACCCATAGAAGAAATTTATTTTCTCTTGATATAAATCGAAGTAAAGAAGAGTTAATAAGGGAAATTTTAACTAGCAGTCATAGTAGGATACCTTTATGGCAAAAAGAACCAGATGATATTATCGGTGTAATTCACGTGAAGGGTCTAATAAATGCCTTGCGTGAAAAGAATAATAAAGCGGAAGAAGTTGACATTACCCAAGTTATGTCAAAGCCTTGGTTTATACCAGAAAGTACACCGCTCAGCGTGCAACTTCATAACTTCCGTAAGAACAGGAAACACCTTGCATTTGTTATTGATGAGTATGGAGCACTGCAGGGAATTGTAACTCTTGAGGACATACTGGAAGAAATAGTTGGAGAAATTTCGGATGAACATGATTTGATCACGGAGAATTTCATAAAGAAAATATCTGACAATATGTATTACATAGAAGGAAAATCTACTATTAGGGACATTAACAGGCAGTTACACTGGAATCTCCCTGATGAAGAAGCTACAACTCTAGCAGGTATGATTGTGAATGAAATAGAGCGCATTCCTGACAAAGGCGAGGAGTTTTCCATGTATGGTTTTCGCTTTAAGATTTTAAAAAAAGATAAAAATATTATTACTGTTGTTGAAGTGCAAGTAAAAACTGGTAATACTAGTAGCAGCAATTAATTAGTGGAGTTTCATGGAAGATACAGTAAAAATAACGGCTGAAGAGTTGAAGGGTTACATAGAGAGAATCGAAAAACTTGAACAAGAAAAGAGGGATGTGCAAGATCACATTCGTGATGTATATGTAAAAGCCGCAGATGAAGGTTGGGATATAAAAGTGATGAAACAAATTATTAGGCTGAGGAAGATGGATGATGATGACAGAGAGGAACAGGAAATATTGCTTGATACCTATAAACGTGCATTGGGAATGAGCTACGAAGAAGAGTTAAGTGAATAGCAGAATTGTAATTGGAATAAGTGGAGCATCTGGTTCTATTTACGGTGTACGTATTTTAGAGGCGTTAAGAAATATTAATAGATCTCTTATCCCTGTCATCCGAGTAGCTGACACTGGGATCCAGGGAAAAAGAAATATAGATTCCAGCGTCACGCGCTGCAAATTTGGTTATGAAACTCATTTAGTGATAAGTCGTGCTGGAAAAATAACTCTAGCTCATGAGATTAAAGAAAAACTTGAAGATATTACATCACTTGCAGATTTTTACTATTCTGAAGAAAAAATAGGAGAAAAAATAGCAAGTGGCTCATTTAAAACCTCAGGAATGATTGTAGCACCATGCTCTATGAAGACAATGTCTGAAATTGCATCAGGTGTTACTTCCAATCTATTGACAAGGGCTGCAGATGTAACGCTAAAAGAAAGAAGAAAATTAATTCTTATGGTGCGAGAGTCACCACTACATCTTGGGCATTTACAAAATATGTTAAAATTAATGGAGATGGGAGCAATAATTGCTCCACCAGTGCCTGCTTTCTATATTAAACCAAAATCGTTGGATGATATTATTAATCATTCTGTTGGCAAAGTATTGGATTTATTTGATATCAAATTACCTGACTTTAAGGAGTGGCAAGGAAGTGACAATTATTATTGATGGTAAAAAAATAGCAAACGACCTATGTGAGAGGCTATCACAAAAAATTGATATTTTAAAGAGAGAGTATAACATTTTTCCTTGCCTGAAAGTAATTCTCGTGGGCAGCAATCCAGCAAGTCAGGTTTATGTTCGCAACAAACAGAAAAAAGCGGAATCAATAGGCATAAGTTCTGAGACCATTGTTTTGCCTAATAATATTTCAGAAGATGAATTGATTGAAAAAATCAATGAGTTAAATGAAGATCGATCTGTGCATGGCATTTTAGTACAGTTGCCTTTACCAAATCATATTAGTGCAAGCAGAGTAATTAACGCAGTAAGTATTGAAAAAGATGTAGATGGCTTCCACGATGAAAACGTTGGTAGATTAGTTAAAGGTGAAAAAAACTGCCTTATACCTTGCACTCCTAAAGGTTCTTTGCATTTAATTAAATCAATTGAAGAGAACCTTTCCGGTAAAAACGCAGTGGTGATTGGTAGGTCAAATATCGTGGGCAAGCCAATGTTTCACCTATTGCTGCAGGAAAATTGCACTGCTACCATCTTGCACTCACAGAGTAAAGATTTAGCTGAATATTGCTCTAAAGCGGATATAGTAGTTGCAGCAGTCGGAAAGCCAAATTTTGTTCAAGCAGACTGGATAAAGAAAGGTGCAATAGTGATCGATGTTGGCATAAATAGTGTTAATGTAGGAGAGCTTGTAGGTGATGTTGACTTTGAGGGAATAAAAGGGAAAGCCAAAGCTATTACCCCAGTACCCGGAGGCGTTGGCCCAATGACAATTGCATTTCTAATGATGAACACTGTTATTGCTGCTTGCTTGCAGAAGGGAGTTGATGCTTCTAATTTCATTAGTTGAGGTATGAAGAGGAAAGCTATATGAAGATAGAATGTACCACATCTCACAATTAATAAAAAATTGAGATTTTTGAAATTCCTCAGTAGTCAAATTTATTAAATATTTAGGATCATCATCTATTCTTTTTTCTCTACAAGTATAGTATTTTCAAAAGCGAATGATAAAGGTATAATATATTCTATACTGAGAATATGCACGAGCTCCAAGAGGAGAAAAAATATATGCTGATGTTCCAGGAAAAAAGCGGGAAAGAGTGAGTATAATAGGTGGATGGATTGAAAAGAAGTTTATTGCACCAATGACCTTCACAGGAGGGTGTAATAAAGATGTATTTAATGTATGGTTAGAGCGAACCACAATTGCAGCGTAATACAACCATAGTTATGGATAATGCTACATTCCATAAAACTCCCAAAACAAAGTCATTAATAGAGTCTTTTGGCTGTCATTTGCTTTATCTTCCAACATATTCACCTGATCTAAATCCGATAGAGCATTGTTGGCACACCATCAAAAGTCGCCTCAGACCTCTAATGCATCAATGTACAGACTTACACCTTTTAGTTGGTAATACCATTTTAGACGTTTATCATTCGTTTTAGAAAATACTATACTTGTAGAGAAAAAAGAATAGATGATGATCCTATAGCTAACCCAAGAAAGGGTTACTTGAATACTGAAAAACAAAATCAATAGCAGAATTGATATCAGGCCAAAAGCTTGGCAGCGCTTTTTTTATGGCATGCTTGATGGCAAACCAGAACTTCTCAATTGGATTTAAATCAGACGAGTATGGCGGCAAAAATAAAACTTTACATCCAACACTTTCTATTGGGAGTGTTAAATAAACTGTGTCAAACCGCATTTTTAGTTCAACTCAATTTTCAATCTGCCAGGAAAGAAAACATCAAGTTGAGAGATAGTTAATGCCCAATCATGTACAGGCATCGTCCACTTTTCCTCTGCCTTCTTTATAGCACAATATACCTGCTTATGCAAGGCATTTATGCTGGTAAATGAGCCTTTGGTCTTAGTGAATTTCCTAATTTGCCTATGTAGCCCCTCTATGGGATTGGTGGTGTAGATTATCCTCCTAACTGGACCAGAATACTTAAAATAACCAGACAAGTTTTCCCAATTATTCTGCCAAGATTTTATAACCATAGGGTACTTTGTGCCCCATTTTTCATCCAATTCCAACAGATAATTCTCGGCAATTTCCTTGCTTGAAGCTTGATATACCTTCTTTAAATCGCTCAAAAAACTCTTCGCATCTTTACTGGCCACATACTTCAGTGAGTTGCGTATCTGATGCACTATACACATCTGCACTTCCGCATTAGGAAAGACACTGTTTATAGCTGCAGGAAAGCTTTTCAGCCCATCAACGCAGGCAATAAGGATATCTTCTACTTGTATCTTGTCAAAAGCATCTAATGTTTTAAGCTTAAGCATTAGGTGGAGAAGGGAGGAACTCTGTGCTTCTTCTTAGATATAAAATCTGTAGAGGAGATAAGAATTCCCTTCTCAAAAGTATAGGCTGGACGGTATCGTAGAAAGACCTGAATGGTTCTAATTCTGTATTCACAAGGTTAGCCTTACTTTTCATTTTTAATGGTAACGTATGGGGTTATATATGATCAACAACTTTTTGGGCATAGATATATCAAAAGATCGCTTTGATGTTTTTCTCTCATTTATAAGCAAAAAAGGAAAGCGTGAAACTAGAAAAAGAAGCTTTAAGAACGATGGTTTCAAAGTCTACTGAATTTTCTACACAAACATAATGTAGAAAAAGTAAAAACCTGCATGGAATCTACTGGTTGTTATAGCGAAGCACTGGCTGAATTTCTACACAATGCTGGACATTTTGTAAGTGTTGTAAATCCTTATTGCATAAAATCTTATGCAAGGAGTAAGCTGATACGACAAAAGAATGATCAGACCGATGCAGAAGTTATTGCTGGTTATTGCCAAAGACAGGAACCTTCTAGTTGGACACCACCTTCTCCTGAAATGAAAAAATTAAAACATCTTTATCGTTGCTCAGTTGCGTTAAAAGATGAGTTAACATTAGTAAATAACCACTTAGAAAAAAAAGAGAGACTGCCTAAAGAAGTTGCAAATGCTTGGGAAGACCTTGCAATGAATATAGCTCAAAAAATAGAAACAATAAAAAACTCCGTACGTGAACTATTAAATCAACACAAAGAATTGTTGGAAAATTTTCAACTTCTATTGACTATTCCAGGCATAGGAGAAGAATCAGCAATAGCTATTTTAGCTGAAGTTTCTGATATAGAGGTTTTTAGAGATGCCAGGCAATTGGCAGCATATACAGGAGTTATACCACGAAATATGACGTCAGGTTCCTCTGTATATGCCAAACCCAGATTAAGTAAATCCGGTTCACAAACATTACGTAAGGCACTTTTCTTTCCTGCCATAGTAGCTAAGAATCACAATCCTATCATTATGAGCTTTTGCCAAAGATTAAAGGAAAAGGGTAAGCATAATATGGCCATCGTTGGTGCTGCAATGCGTAAGCTACTCCATATCATTTTCGGTATTCTGACATCCAAAAGTGCTTTTGATCCTAACCATATCAAAAACTACAGGGCTAGGAGGTTGACTGAAGGTTTAGTACTTTAAAATCAAAAATGCTTCCTATCTATCTTATGTAAAGTGGTATCTTACACAAATTTATTGAATGTTGTTGGTTAGTGGATATGTTGATAAGTAAACTTCATCTGTTTTGTGCGTATAAAACTAATTTACTTATCAACATATCCACTAACTATAATCTGTGTACTGTTACACAATTGGAAGTATTTTTTGATTTTATGATGCAACTTGGGAAATTTTTATAATTTTTTTGTTGACTAACAAGACGGTATCTCCTGTCATCCCAGTGCTCTTTTTTTGTCATCCGAGTAGTCCCTTTTTTGTCATCCCAGTGCCCCGACACTGGGATCCAGAAAAGTTTGCTTGTAAGCAAGCAAACTAGCATAGAAAGTGGTTACAACATTTTCGATGAGATTATATGGAAAACTGGATCCCAGTGTCTGGGCACTGGGATGACAGCAGTCCTACGTCATACCGCGATTCATTCCTACGTCATACCGCGATTCATTCGCGGTATCTCTTAACATAGATCCCGCTAACAAGCAGCGGGATGACGGTTGTCAGGGTGTCATCCGAGTAGCCTCTTTCTTGTTATCCGAGTAGCCCCTTTTCCTGTCATCCCAGTGCTCTTTTTTTGTCATCCGAGTAGTCCCTTTTTTGTCATCCCAGTGCCCCGACACTGGGATCCAGAAAAGTTTGCTTGTAAGCAAGCAAACTAGCATAGAAAGTGGTTACAACATTTTCGATGAGATTATATGGAAAACTGGATCCCAGTGTCAAGCACTGGGATGACAAAAAAAGGAGCACTGGAATGACAGCAGTCCTACGTCATACCGCGATTCATTCGCGGTATCTCTTAACATAGATCCCGCTAACAAGCAGCGAGATGAAGATTGTCGTTTAGCTATAAATATTTAAGAAATTTACCAAACGAAAAAAAAGGCAAAAGAAGCCCTAGTCATTGTCTATTTTCAGTATTAGCGTTTTTTAAGTCTTAAACACCGCAATTTAGCTGCTTTTAAATGCAACTCACCTTAGTTTAAATGTTTAAGAAATTTACTAAGCAGAAAAAAAGGCAAAAGAAACCCCGTGTTAGCTAGTTGTCACTCTCTAATCCTGCAAATTGGCGTACTATACTGTCTTAAACGACTTATAAGCGCGTTTCAGCTTATATAGGTAAAAACCCAGAAATGTTGTGAAGATATAAGGTGCACATAGTGCAAAAAATTAAAAATAAGACGCCAACTACGTTGTTTTCTTGCTGTTTAATCTGCACAGATGAAGATAACTGAATACCTTCACTATCATGATAAGGGGGCTGGCGGAGTTTGTCAAGGAAGTTTTTTCGTTTCTATTCCCAAGAAAAGTTCGTTATATGGTTATGCAAGAAGTCTATTATATTTCCTTACCCATTTGCTTAACTTTCTCTCTACTTTTTTTGAATAAGGTCACTATTGGCATGACAAACATTCATCGTAGTCAATATCTGTTTTGTGTTGCAATATTTCACTTTTTTTGAATATGTCATGCGAAACCTTGTCAGCTCTCTGCATTGATTGTGATCTGCAGTAATATAAGCTCTTCAATCCTTTTTTCCAGGCAAGCATGTGTATTTTATGCAAGTAACGTTTGTGTATGTTGGCAGGCAAGAACAGATTGACTGATTGAGACTGACAAACATACGGAGTTCTATCACTTGCATGTTCTATAATCCATCTTTGATCAAGCTCGTACGCTGTTTTAAATGTCAATTTTTCATGCTCACTAAGAAAATCTAAATGCTGAACGGAACCCTCGTTTGTCGAAATTGAAGACCATATTTTATCATTGTCTTGATTTTTTTCTGCTAATAGTTTTTGCAAGAATTTATTTCGCACTACAAATGAGCCTGTCAGTGTCTTTTGTATGAATACGTTTGCTGCATATGGCTCTATTCCAGGAGAGGTATTGCCTGCAATAATGGAGATTGAGGCAGTTGGAGCAATAGCGAGCTTGTGTGTAAACCTTTCCATTAGATCAACTTCTTTGGCATCAGGACATGCCCCCTTTTCCTCTGCTAATTTTTTAGAAACTATATCTGCTTGCTCACGTAAATACTTAAATATTTTTTTATTCCATTGTTGTGCTATTACTGATTCAAAAGGAACCATTTTGCTTTGTAAAAATGAATGAAAACCCATCACACCAAGACCAATACTGCGTTCTCTGGCTGCAGAATATTTTGCTCGCTGCATTTCATTCGGTGCTTTATTTATGAAATCTTCCAATACATTATCAAGAAAGCGCATTATATCTTCTATGAAGAGTTTATTGTCTTTCCATTCTTCGTAGTACTCAAGGTTTACGGATGATAGACAACACACAGCAGTGCGTGACTTATTCAGGTGATCATAACCTGTAGTTAAAGTTATTTCACTGCATAGATTTGACATCTTGATGTCTAAGTTGAGCTTTTTGTAAGATTCTGGCTTATTGTTATTTGTTGCATCAAGGAAAATAATGTAAGGTTCTCCAGTTTCAACTCTTGCTGTTAATATTTTGATCCATATATCCCGCGCTTTTACAGTTGAAATAACCTTATTGTTGTGAGGGCTTATTAAATTCCATTCTTGATCATTCTCAACAGCCTGCATAAATTTATCTGTTACTATTACAGCATGATGTATATTTAACGCTTTGCGATTTGGGTCACCGCCTGTTGGCTTGCGCAAATCCAGAAACTCTTCTATCTCCGGATGAGATACAGGAAGATAGACTGCTGAACTTCCTCGCCTTAAGGATCCCTGACTAATTGCGAGCGTTAGAGCATTTTGCACCACAATGAATGGTACAATTCCTGATGTTTTACCACTACCTTTTACACTTTCACCAATTGAACGTAAATTTCCCCAATAACTACCTATACCTCCTCCACGTGCAGCAAGCCAAACATTTTCATTCCATAAGTCAACTATTCCCTGCAAGCTGTCTTCGGTTTCATTAAGAAAGCAAGAGATAGGCAACCCTCTCTTGGTGCCACCATTGCTGAGTATTGGTGTTGAAGGCATGAACCACAAGTTGCTCATGTAGTCATAAAGACGCTGCGCATGTTCTTTGTTATCAGAATAGTAATTAGCAATACGTGCAAAGAGGTCTTGGTAACTTTCATTTTCTATTAAATACCTGTCTGATAGAACTGCTTTTCCAAAATCGGTTAATTTGCTATCCTTTGCGTAATTAATAGTAATGTTATTCATAAAATTCCTTTTATTCTTTTATTATATATAGATACTTAAAAGCCACTTTGAGCGATTTTTAAGTTAGGTTTTTCGGATTTTCTTGTTGATGCTGTAATGCAAACAAGATACCGTCAACCTGACTGCCATATATTTTACAGTAACTCATATAACTTATCTGCATATTTATTTTTTTTGCAACATGTTGAACATAACTTTCTGAGTGACGAAAATAGTCTCCTTTGTTTACAAAGTCAATACCTTCACCTTCCTTTCTTCTTATTAAACATATAATAACCCCTTTTTTGCTCGTAGATCTTTTTGCTAATTCCAATTCTTCTTGAAAGTCATGTAGATAATGTAGCACTTCAGCAAAGATAATTACATCATACTGCTGGTTTTTCTTTTGTTTAAGAAACTCTTTCATTTCCATATGTATTAATTCATTGTAAACAGGCTTACCTTTTATAAAGCATCCTCTTGCGATATTTAGCATTCTACTTGAAATGTCAATTCCTGTTATGTGGCTTCCAGTACTATTTATTTTCAAGAAATGACCACATATTCCAGTCCCACAACCAAGGTCAAGTATATTGAGCTCAGAAGTGGAGTTGTTGAAGATTTTTGTAATTATCATGTGTACAAGTTCATGCCCTCTATACTGTTTAGCAATCAACCAATGCTCAACAAAATATTCACCTGTGTAATCAAAATATTGTCTTATGAGGTTTTTTGGCAATTCTGTAATAGGCGCTGAGTTTGTCATTTTTTTTATATAGTAAGATGCCTCCTCGTGATCACTATCTAATTTTAGTGTCTGTGTTAAATAATTATAAGCTTTATTAGTATTCCCTACCGCAAAATGACACCTTCCGATGTTATACCAGACTATGGGTAAATGGGGGTAAAATATGCTAATTAACCAAAATCGTAACTTTGCATCTGATATGCTACCTTTATAAAAGTGATATAAACCGATTTCAATGTTGGTATTTAACAGGTTCTTAGATTTTTTAAGAAGCACTGTCATTTCTTTATGAAGAGTATTATATTTATTCACAATGAAGTGTTTTACTTTCTTAATATTTAATACACCAATGAGCTTAGACATACAATTTAAAGCAACGTTTTTTATAAAAGAGAGATTACTTTTCATACATGAGAAATACTCCGAATGTTCATTATCATTTTTAGGCAATTGATTTTAACACATTTTATCTTACAAAATATCTTTTTTATTAATTTTTACTGTATATATAAGTTTACCGCATATTTCTCAGATTGTACTGTTTAGGATTGCTAGTATATTGTTGTTGATAATATAAGTAAATGTTTTGTGCAAAAAGGCGTTGACATATTATTTATTAGGTTATAATATAAAGATTAATTTAGTTTTTAGATGTTTGACAAGTTTTATGGTAGAGATTAATTTAATCTCAATTCAATTTTAATAATATTTAACTCTGCATATTCTGCATATAGTCGGATAAATAAATTATTAAGAGCACTTGATGGATGCCTTGGCGTTAAGAGGCGATGAAGGACGTGGCAGGCTGCGATAAGCTGTGGGGAATTGTCAACAAATTTTGATCCGCAGATTTCCGAATGGGGAAACCCAACTAGCTTGGCTAGTTATTACATACTAAGTATGTAAAGCAAACTTGGTGAACTGAAATATCTAAGTAGCCAAAGGAAAAGAAATCAACCGAGATTCTGTTAGTAGTGACGAGCGAAAGCGGAAAAGGCTAGTGATTTAAGAATAAGAATTAGAATACTCTGGAAATAGTAACCATAGAAGGTGATAGTCCTGTATAAGTAGAAAGTTTTTAAATCCTTGAGTAGAGCGGGGCACGTGAAATCCTGTTTGAATATGGGGGGACCATCCTCCAAGCCTAAATACTCCTTAACGACCGATAGTGAACAAGTACCGTGAGGGAAAGGTGAAAAGAACCCCGGGAGGGGAGTGAAATAGAATCTGAAATCAAGTGCTTACAAACAGTTGGAGCTCTATATCAATTTATTGATATTTAGAGTGACAGCGTACCTTTTGCATAATGGGTCAGCGAGTTAATCTATGAAGCAAGCTTAAGCCGTTAGGTGTAGGCGTAGCGAAAGCAAGTCTGAATAGGGCGTTTTAGTTTTATGGATTAGACCCGAAACCAAGTGATCTAGTCATGACCAGATTGAAGGTGTGGTAAAACACACTGGAGGATCGAACCAGTTAATGTTGCAACATTATTGGATGAGTTGTGATTAGGGGTGAAAGGCCAATCAAACTTGGAAATAGCTGGTTCTCCGCGAAATCTATTTAGGTAGAGCGTTGTATGTATGTTGTTGGGGGTAGAGCACTGGATAGACTAGGGGGATTCACCGTCTTACCAAATCTAACTAAACTCCGAATACCAACAATTAATTATACAGCAGGCACACTACGGGTGCTAAGTCCGTGGTGGAAAGGGAAACAACCCAGATCACTATCTAAGGTCCCAAAATTACAGCTAAGTGGGGAAGGAAGTAGAAAAACCATTACAGCTAGGAGGTTGGCTTGGAAGCAGCCATCCTTTAAAGAAAGCGTAACAGCTCACTTGTCTAAATAAGTTTTTCTGCGCCGAAAATGTACCGGGGCTAAAGCTGTATACCGAAGATGTGAGTGCTTATTGATTTCGATCAATAGGCGCGGTAGCGGAGCGTTCCGTAAGTCTGTGAAGGTGGTTTGTGAAAACTGCTGGAGATATCGGAAGTGAGAATGCTGACATAAGTAGCGTAAAAGAGTGTGAAAAACACTCTCACCAAAAATCTAAGGGTTCCTACGTTAAGTTAATCTGCGTAGGGTTAGTCGGTTCCTAAGGCGAGTCCGTAAAGGAGTAGTCGATGGCAATTAGGTTAATATTCCTAAACCTCTTAAGTGTGACGGGTTTCGTATTTGTATAGATCTTATTGGATTGATCTATGCTTAAAAGAAGCTCCAGGAAATAGCACTTATATTTATGAGGCCGTACCGCAAACCGACACTGGTGGATGAGTAGAGTATACTAAGGTGTTGAAAGAATGATGTTGAAGGAACTCGGCAAATTATACCTGTAACTTCGGAAGAAGGGTAACCTGCTTTTAGGCAACTATGAGTAGGTGGCACAAAATAGGGAGTAGCGACTGTTTACTAAAAACACAGGACTCTGCAAACACGTAAGTGGAAGTATAGGGTCTGACGCCTGCCCGGTGCTGGAAGGTTAATAGGAGGGGTGCAAGCTCTAAATTGAAGCCCCAGTAAACGGCGGCCGTAACACTGACGGTCCTAAGGTAGCGAAATTCCTTGTCGGGTAAGTTCCGACCCGCACGAATGGCGTAACGATTTCTCCACTGTCTCCAACATCACTTCAGCGAAATTGAATTCCCCGTGCAGATGCGGGGTACCCGCGGTTAGACGAAGAGACCCCGTGCACCTTTACTATAGCTTTACATTGCTATTAAAAGTGTGATGTGCAGGATAGGTGGGAGACTTTGAAGTTATGGCGCTAGCTATAATGGAGTCAACCTTGAGATACCACCCTTTACACTTTTGATATCTAACTATGTTTCATTATCTGGAACTAGGACATTGTATGGTGGGTAGTTTGACTGGGGCGGTCGCCTCCTAAAAAGTAACGGAGGCGTGCGAAGGTAAGCTAGAGCTGGTCGGAAATCAGCTTGATAGTATAATGGCATAAGCTTGCCTGACTGCGAGGCTGACAAGCCAAGCAGAGACGAAAGTCGGTCATAGTGATCCGGTGATTCTGTATGGAAGGGTCATCGCTCAACGGATAAAAGGTACGCCGGGGATAACAGGCTGATGGTGTTCGAGCGTTCATAGCGACGACACCGTTTGGCACCTCGATGTCGACTCATCACATCCTGGGGCTGAAGAAGGTCCCAAGGGTTCGGCTGTTCGCCGATTAAAGTGATACGTGAGTTGGGTTTAGAACGTCGTGAGACAGTTCGGTTTCTATCTGCCGTGGGTGAAGGAAATTTGAGAAGGTCTGACTCTAGTACGAGAGGACCGAGATGGATATACCTCTGGTGTACCAGCTGTTATGCCAATAGCATCGCTGGGTGGCTATGTATAGATGGGATAATTGCTGAAAGCATATAAGCAAGAAACCCTCTTCAAAAAGATTTCCCAATTAAGGCCGTGGAAGACTACCACGTTGATAGGCTAGGTGTGGAAGCATGGTAACATGTGAAGCTAACTAGTACTAATAGCCTGATTGATTTATTTGCTTTCTATATGTGTGTATGCAGTGTTAAATATTAAGTTAAAATTGTTAAGTTAGAAATTTTTATTGACTTGGTGGCTATAGCAAAAATGAACCACCCGATCTCATCTCGAACTCGGAAGTGAAACTTTTTAGCGCTGATGGTACTTGAAAAGGGAGAGTAGGTCGCCGCCAAGTTTATAAAAATTTCTTTTTATCGCCTTTTAATAATTCTTTTATTACGAGAAGTCGCTTCTATATTCAAATCTAATAATTGTGGTCTAGGCTTATTCTTATTCTGCTCTAAGTATCGACTTTGCTCAAATGCTAATTCCCATTGTGTACGATAATTAGATTCTTTATATTCATAAAAATTTTCTTTAACATTATTTGTATTTATATTGAGATTTTTATCTTGTTCTTTTCTACTCCCTACCATTAAACACCCACACCCGTTAATTTATTTTAAAAATTTTACTTATGTTATCATAAAAAATATAGTTGTAAATACCTTAATTGAGATTTTTTTTATTTTATCTTTTTTAAGCAAATAGTTAGATCTTTTTGTAAGTTTTTATAATTTGCTTGCATAATGTTTCTATGAGTTAGTATTATGTAGTAGTGCCCTATATTGCTTATATTTAAAATGCTAATTTTAGCAAGCATTCGTAATTGCCTTTTTATTTTATTTCTTTTTGCTGCTTTTCCGGCTTTTTTACTGATAGCCAGACCTACTCTAATAGTATGAGTGTACTTTTCAGGTTCTCTTTCTTTTATGGCGTACAGTGATATATAAAGCCCACGATAAAAAAGACTGCTGAGTGCTAACTTATTTTTGAAAGCAAAGGAAAAATCTTTTTTTTTATACTTACTATGCGCATAATTTGTTACACCCTAATGAACGGCGCCTATTAAGGATTTTTCTTCCAGCTCTTGTTGCCATACGTGAACGAAATCCATGTCTGCGCTTTCTTATCAAATTTTTTGGTTGAAATGTTCTCTTCATTGTTTTTATATTAATATAATTATTTATTTTAAATTGTTTTACTTTATTGTCAAATGATGGTGAACTTGTATGACATTTTCGTAGAATAAAATTTGATGCATGGGAAAATGAATTCGGTGATAGTCATACCTGTCCTACTAATCCTTTTATTTTGTTTTAGTAGGTTTCAAGAAGTAAATAAGGTTAAATCTTATCTATATCTTAGTTGTGTATGGATGCTAACTTGGTTGTTAGTACTCTATAATAATTGTTTTGTAACTTTTATTTCTATAGCGTTACTTTTTTTCATGCTTGCTTTTATCTTTAAAAATAAAAGAAATAAGATAATAAAACTTTCGTTATTTGTGGCTTTGGCCATATCATTTTTTATCACTTTATTTATAATGCTATCTATTTTTATTCAATCCATTAATTTTTTTAATAAAGTAGCTATTTCAGAATTCTTGTTTTGCTTGAAATGGGGCCACAATGTAGTCACTGTCAATGAAGAGAAGATAGGATATTTTGGTATAGCGCCGCTTTTAGTAGGTACATTACTTATAACTATTATAGCAATGTTAGTTGTCGTTCCGCTTGGTTTATTTTCTGCAATATATATTAGTGAATATGCGAGTGAGAAAGTGCGTTATATTGTTAATACAACTTTGCAAGTTTTATCTGCTATTCCTACGGTTGTATATGGATATTTTGCGGTTGTGTTCTTGTCTTTCTTTATAAAGCAGGTAGCAAATTTTTTTGGTTTAAGTATACACTCAGAAAGTGCCTTAGTTGCCGGTTTATCGATTGGGATAATGATTCTTCCTTTTATTATTTCTTTACTCGAAGATGCCATAAGATCTGTTCCAAAAAGCTTGCGTTATGGCTTCATGGCACTTGGCGCAACTCCAGCGGAAACTATATGGCATATAACAATACCTTATGCAATGCCTACAATTTTAAGTGCAATTTTATTGTCAATTTCAAGAGTGATAGGTGAAACAATGATTGTGCTAATGGCTGTGGGAATCAACGCAAATTTGACTTTTAACCCTCTTAATTCAGTTACTACCATTACCGTGCAGATCGCTACATTACTTACCGGAGATCAGGATTTCAATAGTGTACAAACTCTTGCTGCTTATGCGCTTAGTTTAGTATTGTTTATTATTACTTGGCTATTAAATGCATTTGCATTGTTTGTAATGAAGCGTAACTAGTAAGCGTTTTAATGTTGCAAAATTTCTATTAATAATATAAGATTTATTTTCTTTAGAAGTTCTTTTATGGAATTATAGTGTTGGGTGATAAAAATAAAGAGATGAATATAGGTAGAGCGATTAAGGTAACTCAAGCAGTTGTTGATATAAAATTTGAAGGTGAATTGCCTAAAATATTTAATGCTTTAAAAAGCAAACTAAAATATAAGGATAAGGAGCTGGTTTTAGAAGTTTCGCAGCATATAGGTGACAATATAGTTCGTTGTATTGCTATGGATAGCACAGATGGCATGTCAAGGGGGGATGAATTTGTTGATACAGGCGCACCAATATCAGTTCCGGTTGGGCGTTCAACTTTAGGAAGGATTTTTAATGTTGTTGGAGAGCTTATAGATGAGTGTGGTCCACTGAAGGGAAAATATAACTTAGAGCCTATACATAGAGCACCTCCAAGTTTTACTGAACAGAGAATACAGGAAGAAGTTTTAGTTACGGGAATAAAAGTTATAGATCTTCTTGCACCTTATCTTAAAGGAGGAAAAATTGGCTTATTTGGTGGAGCCGGTGTTGGTAAAACAGTCCTGATAATGGAATTAATTAATAATATAGCAAAAGCTCATAAAGGATTTTCTGTGTTTGCCGGGGTAGGGGAGAGAACGCGTGAAGGTAACGATCTTTACCACGAGATGATCACTTCAAATGTAATAAATATAAATGAGCATGAAAAATCTCAAGCTGTTTTGGTTTATGGTCAGATGAATGAGCCTCCTGGAGCAAGGGCTAGAGTTGCTTTAACAGCACTTACTATGGCAGAGTATTTTCGTGACCGTGAAAACCAAGATGTTCTATTTTTTGTGGATAATATCTTCCGTTTTACACAAGCTGGTTCTGAAATTTCTGCTTTACTTGGAAGAATACCGTCAGCTGTTGGTTATCAGCCAACCCTTGCAACTGATATGGGTGCAATGCAAGAAAGAATAGCTTCAACAACTTCTGGCTCTATTACTTCTGTGCAAGCTATATATGTTCCTGCGGACGATTTAACTGATCCAGCCCCAGCAACTACATTCTCTCATCTTGATGCCACCACAGTGTTGTCAAGGCAAATAGCTGAAATGGGAATATACCCTGCTGTTGATCCACTTGATTCAACTTCTCAGTCTTTATCTGCTGAAATCATTGGTGAAGAACATTATAAGGCAGCTTCTGAGGTGAAACGTATATTGCAAACTTATAAATCACTGCAGGATATTATCGCAATACTTGGTATGGATGAGCTATCTGATGAAGATAAAATTATTGTTGATAGGGCTCGTAAGATTCAGAAATTTCTTTCTCAACCTTTTCACGTTGCAGAAATATTTACTGGTATGCCTGGTAAATTTGTTTCACTTTCTGATACTGTTTCCAGTTTTAAAGAGATTGTTGAAGGTAAATATGATCACTTACCAGAGGCTGCTTTTTATATGGTGGGGAATATAGATGAAGCAATAAAAAAGGCTGAATTAATACAAGCTGAAGCTAAATAAAAGTTAAAGATTATGAATACTTTTAAAGTGCAATTTTTCTCTCCTGATGATCAAATTTCATTCAGTGGAGTGGTTTCTCTTTCAGTAACTGGGCTCGAAGGGGAGCTTATGATTTTAGCTCACCATGCTCCTTACTTAATTTATTTATTGCCTGGTATGATTACTGTTAAAATGAGTAACCAAACAGAAAAGAAGGTTGTAATTGATAGTGGCGTATTAGAAGTTGCAAATAATAATTGTAGCATTATAACAAGTCAAATTCAGGTTTTTGATCGTGCAATTCATGATGAGAAATCGTTTAAAAATAAGAGAATTAGTATATATTTAAGTTATCTTGATGAGAAATTTCTTTCTTAGTTATTTTAGGCAAAAAGTCGGTCTTGTCATCCAAGTAGCCCAACTTTTGTCATCCAAGTGCTTTTTTTTCTGTCATTCAGTATTCTCTTCCCTGTCATCCCAGTATTCATCTTTGTCATCCCAGTGCGTGACACTGGGATCTAGGTGTAAAAATATTTGTAAATTATGCAATGGGTAATAGATTCTAGGAGCATATAATGTTCATAATAAAAAAAAGATGGATCCCAGTGTCAGCTACTTGGATGACAAAGGAGGGCGTTTGGATGACAAGATTTTGCAAGGGTATTTTTTTTATGGGAGATTAATATGGAAATTTTTCTTGATAGCGTTGATTTAAATGAAATTAAAGAACTAAAGGAGTTCATTGACGGCATAACAACTAATCCTTCTTTAATAGCAAAGTCCGGGCGTAAAGATAAATACGAGGATTTAGTGCGTGAAATATGCTCTATTATCAAGGGGCCTGTTAGTGTTGAAGTTGTTGCAAATAACCATGCAGATATGGTTAAAGAAGGCCTTAAGTTAGCGAAAATCGCTGATAATGTTGTGGTAAAATTGCCCCTTACATATGAAGGATTAATTTCTTGTAAAAAGTTGTGGACAGAGCATAAAATACCTGTTAACATCACATTATGTTTTTCTCCTGGACAAGCACTGCTTGCCGCTAAGGCCGGTGCTTGTTTTATTTCTCCCTTTGTTGGTCGCCTTGATGATATAAGCTATGATGGCTTATCGCTAATAGAAGATATATGTACTATATATTCTAATTACGGTTTTGATACTAAAGTTCTTGTTGCATCAGTGAGAAGCCCAGCACATGTAATAGAAGCTGCAAGGCTTGGTGCTGATTCAATTACTGTGCCAGCAAAAGTACTTAGACAATTAATTAATCACCCACTTACTGACCAAGGGCTAGCAATATTTGAAAAAGACTGGGGTGCAAAATAATAAACGGTCACTACTCTGAATCGGTTGACAAATTGGACGCTTGATAAGCGTAATTTGGAGCTTCTTGTGTAATGACTACATCATGAGCATGACTCTCTCTTAATCCTGATGCAGTAATAGTAACAAATTTACAATTTTTTTTCATCTCTTCTATATTCCTATTACCAGTATACCCCATTGCAGCTTGCAATCCGCCAATCAACTGATGGATTACTCCTGAAGTTGGACCTTTGAATGGAACTCTTCCTTCCACTCCTTGTGGAACTAATTTTAGTTTTGAATCTTTATCTTGAAAATAACGGCTAGCTGAACCTCGTTTCATTGCACTAATAGATCCCATTCCTCGATAGCCTTTATATGTTCTGCCCTTATACATGATAATCTCACCTGGGCTTTCGTCAGTGCCAGCAAAAATCGAACCAATCATCACAGAGTCAGCACCAGCTGCAATAGCTTTTGCAACATCTCCTGAGTATTTTACCCCACCATCAGCAATTAGTCTGACGTTTCTTGCTCTACACGTCTCTGCAACATTCTTGATTGCAGAGAATTGTGGCACACCAACACCTGTAACTATTCTGGTTGTACAGATTGATCCTGGTCCTATTCCGACCTTCACTGCATCAACACCCGCATCAATCAACGCTTCAGCAGCCTCCTTTGTTGCAATGTTTCCGCCAATTAATTGCGTATTAGGATACATCTTTTTTATTTCCCTAATGGTATTGATAACGTTTTCGGAATGACCGTGAGCAGTATCCACAACAACTACATCAACTTCTTCTCCGATCAAAGCTTCACATCTTTCTATACCATCTTTTTTACCAGTGCCAATTGCAGCGGCAACTCTGAGCCGCCCTTTACTGTCTTTACATGAATTTGGGTATCTATTGTATTTTTCAATGTCTTTAACCGTAATTAAACCTATACAACAAGAATTTTCATCTACGACCAAAAGCTTTTCTATTCTATTTTCATGCAACAATTTCATTGCTGAGGCACTATTCACTCCCTGCTCCCGCACTGTCACTAACTTATCTTTTGTCATCACTTCGGAAACTTTTACATTCATGTTCTGGTCTTCAATAAACCTCACATCTCGGTTAGTTAAAATTCCAACTAACTTGAGTTGATCGACTACAGGAATGCCAGAATAATTGTGCTCTCTCATTAATGAAATTGCTTCCGCAACTGTTTTATCCGGTGAAATCGTAATTGGGTTATACACGATCCAACTTTCATATTTTTTCACCCTTCTTACTTCTAAAACTTGTTCATCTATTGATAAATTCTTATGTATGCAACCTATCCCTCCATGTTGGGCAATAGCTATTGCAAAGCCCGATTCAGTAACAGTATCCATTGCAGAGGATATGAGAGGGATATTTAGTTCTATATTATTTGTTAAATAAGTTTTTGTATCTGCATCGCAAGGCAATATATTAGAATAGGCTGGCAAAAGAAGTATATCGTCAAACGAATAACAAGCTTCCATTTTTTTCATAGGCTTTATTTAAAGCTTATACGCCAATTAATTAAATTGCAATAGGACTTTTGCAAAATAAGCATTCTACATTATTTGCCAGCAAACAAAACTGCTCAATAGTTAAGTTTTCTGGACGTTCGTTTCCACTCAATTTAGCGTTTTCAAGGACAGTTTCAGCGTGGTTCGTTATATTTTGCAAGCTATTTCTCAGCATCTTTCTTCTTTGAGCAAAAACGGCACGTGTTAATCTTGTTAAGGTTTCCAAATTTACTGCAAACTTTGGGGTAGGCAAAGGATTTACTGTAATTACTGAAGAATGTACTTTTGGACTTGGAAAAAACTCTTTAGGTTCAATATCAAATTCCTTTTTTATATCACATAGTAACTGGCTTAGCACTGATAAGGAACCATAATCTTTAGAATTGGGTCTTGCCGTAATGCGATCTGCTACCTCTTTTTGAAACATTAATGTCAAGTTCGTAAAAAATTTTATATTATTTAACCAATTTAAAAATAACGCTACCGAGATATTGTAAGGCAAGTTAGCAATAACTTTGACTGGGCGCTCTATCAGCTCTTCTTCTATAACATGCAGTGCATCCGCTTCTATAATTCTATACTTTCCTTGATGCTCATTTAGCAGTTGGTCATGGTGTTTTACTAAATCTCTATCTTTTTCTATAGAAAGTAGAGACTTTGGATTATGCACCAATATTTCTCTTGTTAATGCACCATATCCAGGACCAATCTCAATGACGTTAAAATTCTCTAGATTGCCAGCTAAAACGACTATTCTTTTTATTATCTCACTCGATAAAATAAAATTTTGCCCTAGACTCTTTTTTGGCTTCAGTAAAAATTTTCTCATATTATTTTCATTATACAGTATTTTAAAAATCAGTTGACTAAAATCCATTGATAATTGTATATTATTAATGTGTTTAACGCCGGCTTAGCTCAATTGGTAGAGCAACTGACTTGTAATCAGTAGGTTGTCAGTTCAAGTCCGACAGCCGGCACTCTCGCCCATATAAGTAAAGTTGATGTCCTTTTTAATAGTAGCAAATTGGAAGATGAATGGAACACGGTCTTCATTTGTTGACTTTATAGGCAAACTTAATAACAAGAACAATGAGATTACTTCTAGACTAGTGATTTGTCCACCATTTACCGCATTTTCAGACAGTATAGAGTTGAGCGATAATATTAATATAGGAGCACAGAATTGCCATTATAAAAAATCTGGTTCTTACACAGGTGAAATTAGCGCAGAAATGTTAAAGGAATTAGGGTGTACTTACGTAATACTTGGGCATTCTGAAAGGGCTAACGAAACAGATAGTGAAATAAAACTTAAGTCGGAAATAGCAATAGAATCAGGCTTACACCCAATTATCTGTGTAGGTGAAAATTCAGAAGATTATAAGAATGAAAAAACAAAAGAAGTAATAGAATATCAATGCAAAAACCGTTTGCCAACACACGGTGAATATACCGTAGCATATGAGCCAATATGGGCAATAGGCACAGGTCATGTGCCAAATAATGATGCAATTGCTGAGGTGATAGAGGTAATAAAATTGTGTACTGGTAAAAAACACATTACATATGGTGGTTCAGTCAGTTCAGAAAATATAGAAAATTTGTTAAATATTTCAAATTTATCAGGAGTTTTAATTGGCAGTGCAAGCTTAGATTTCGATCACTTTTATAAAATCATACAACAAGTTGAAAAAAAGTTTTCTCTTATCAATTCTAAAATCAGCAACTAAGAATCCTATAGCAAATGGCATCATTCCAGTGTCAAGCATATATCTGTACGAACATCTAGTAAAACGACATACTGACCTATAGCTAAAGTGACTTAGGTTTACCGATAATTTGAAAAACAAAAATTCGTCATTCCGCTACTTGTTAGCGGAATCTATGCCAAGATACCGCGGCGGTATGACGTAGGAAAACCTTTCTTGGGTTAGCTATAGCTAAAGTAATCTAGAAAATTAACGATATTTTATTCCCCGGTGAACGCTCTATTTTGTTTTCCAACTCTAGTTCTAAAAGAGCCATTAGAGCTATGTTGGCAGAAAGTCCGCTTGCTAATATAAGTTCATCTATATCAACAGGTACAGAGTTAATATGATCAACTATAACAGATTTTGCCTGTTGTAATTTTTCTTGTTTTTGGTTAACAGCATAGTGCTCAACATTAAATAGGTTTTTTTGCTGCGGAGGTAAACTAAACCTAACACTTTCTATTATGTCATCAGCGGACTCGATAAGCTTAGCACCGTTTTTAATTAAATAATTACTACCACTACAGCGTGAATCTAAAGGGAAACCAGAAACTGCAAATACCTCTCTCCCTTGATTTAAAGCAAAATCTGCTGTTATTAGAGAGCCAGAACGTTTCGATGCTTCAATCACTACAACACCCAGCGATAGACCAGATATAATTCGATTCCTTTGAGGAAAATACTGAGGCTTTGGTTTAGTAGCAAATGGAAGCTCAGTAATTACTAAACCACCGTTCCCAGTGATTTTTTTGTATAGATCAAAATTCTCTTTTGGATACACCACATCAATTCCGCTTGCTGTAACAGCAATAGTGGGATGATTTTTGTATATTACACTGTTTGCTGCGGTATCGATTCCTTTTGCAAGTCCAGAAACGATAACAAAACCAGCTTCGCTTAAATCAAGTGCTAGTTTACTGGCAAAATTTCTTCCATTCATCGAAGAGTTGCGCCCACCGATTATTGCAATTATCTCATGGCTTAATAATGATATATTACCAAACGCAGTTATTATAGGAGGACAACTAGAGATATTTCTTAAAAGATCAGGGTAATCTGGGTCACATGCGGGTATAATTTTAGCTCCAATTCTTTCTGCATTATTGATTTCTTCTCGTGCATCTTGAATGCCATACACCTTATTATTAGCCACCCTATTGAGATATTTTAGCACCTCATCTAGCGATCCATGTGTTCTTAGTATACTAAAAAACTTTATTGGTCCTATAGTTCTAGCCAAGCTTAACCATACTTCTAATTCTTTGTTGTTCAATTTATTTATCTTCATAAAAGGCTTGAATTTCTTATCAATTTAGTGTACCCAAGATAATACAAATATACAGTGTTTTATGACGCATTTTGTTACAGATAAATGCATAAAATGTAAATATACGGACTGTGTGGAAGTATGTCCCGTTGACTGCTTCTATGAAGGTAAAAACATGCTCGTGATTAACCCAGATGAATGTATTGATTGCGGAGTGTGCATACCTGAGTGTCCAGTAGATGCAATTGTAACTGATGATTCCATAAAAGATATTTTAGAATTAGATGAAGAATTACTGAGCAGCGAACAAAAAACTTTCAAGTTATTTTACGATATAAATGTAGAATACTCACAAAAATGGCCAAACATTACAGCTAAAAAGCAACCTCTCTATACTGCAGAAGAGTATAAGGAAAAAAAGGATAAAACAGCTTATTTTGATGAAAATTTAGAGTAATACTGCTGAAGAGGAAGAAACTTCTTTTATATCTTATCCTGTTTGTCTTTGGTTATTGAAAATGGTCGCATTATTTAGGTTTTTAGTAATATTTAATATTAGATTAATAATAATCTACTTGGAAACAACGAAAGATTATGTTAAATATAGAATTAACGAATTATTATATAACTTTTAGTAGGATGACAGTATTATAAAATTTAGAGGCATCAAAATGGAAAATCACGCTAAAGAGAGTATAAACCCAACAAAGCATAAAGTAGTATTACCAAACTCAAAAACAATCAATATTGAAGGAACAAAATTTAAGTATGAAATACATTACGATCAATTAGATGAGAAAGATCTCCTTACGATTGAAAAATACGCTAATTATATTTTTCATGCCTACCAAGAGAGATATGATTTAGATATGAACACAGATCATACTGTTAAAGGCTTTACATATAACAACTTAGCAAATTTGTCTGACGATGATTATGATTCTATTACCGCGGATTATCACGAATACCATTATCACAGTGAGTCTATAGCTAATGATTTGACAACAATGATTTATGTTACTCTAAATTTGTATAATGAGAAAAATTACGGCACTTCTTTCCCAAGAGGCGAATTTATAAGAGATGTAGCAGAAGAATTAAAAAACATTGGATTAGACGATAATCAAGGAGAGTTAAATACAGAAGAGAGACCTAAAACAACAATTAATCAGGAGAAACAGGAAAAAGAATTAAAGGAATCTGATCAACAAGATGTTATAACAACTACTGATCACCCGCTAGATGATTATAATCATGATTATCACTTAATAGGCTAGCAAGTAGCGCTAGCAAAAATTAATCAGGAAAAAGGGTTAGAGGGAGCAAGATGTTATCTGATCACTCGCCAGATGAATTATAGTCGTGAGAGCCTGTTCATAATCTTTTGAGGATAGGTATACAGATTCCAAAATGAACGGTTCTCACAACCTTTAGTTTTTATTGCTGAAAATAATCATAATGTTAAGTTTTTAACATTATTTAATACTAAGTTAATATTAATTCATTGATAAATTTTTAGCTATAGAAGCAGGTTTTTATTGAAGATAAAAGTATCTTCTATATGCTATATAGCAAAACATAGAATGCCCATGATTCCAACTATAGCAATTTTAAGTGGTGGATTTTCTTGCGAGAGAGAAGTGTCGCTTATGAGCGGAAAAGCCGTAAAGAAGGCACTTGATAGCCTTTCATATAATGCAATAGAAATAGATGTTGACAGCAACATTGTTGAAAAGCTTAAAAAGATTAATCCGGGCCTTACTTTTATTGCTCTGCATGGACCTTATGGTGAAGATGGTTGCATTCAAGGTTTATTGGAAATCTTAGGTATAAAATATACACACTCAGGAGTTATGGCTTCTGCTGTTGCTATGAATAAAGTGATGTCAAAGCATATATTTCGATCCCTTAGTATCGACACTCCAAAAGGTTATGTAATTAGCCAAGAAGATCTACTAAAAAATAATATTAAAATCGATTATCCGTACGTCTTAAAACCAATTAACGAAGGTTCTAGCATCGGAGTGCATATTGTTTCCTCATATGAAGACCATTTAAAATTTAAAAATGACGCTATCATACTTGATGTCATTCAAGTAGCTGACACTGGAATCCAGAAAAAAGAACCAGTGTCAGCTACCTCTATGACAAGAGACTTGATGATCATAGAAGAATATGTCCCAGGAATAGAGTTACATACTGCTGTATTGCTAGATGAAGCAATTGGCACTATGGAAATACGACCAAAAAATAAATTCTATGATTATGAAGCAAAGTATACAGATGGATTTGCAGAACATATATTTCCTGCTGAAATTCCTGACAATATATATAAAATGACCTTGGAACACGCACTGAAAATTCATCAATTTTTAGGCTGTAAAACTATTTCCCGCTCAGATTTCCGTTATAATCCCAAAAATAACACTTTAAAAATGCTTGAGATTAATACACATCCTGGCTTTACTGAGTTATCGTTAGTGCCAGAAATTGCAAAATTGGCAAAAGGAATCAATTTTAATGAATTAGTTAAAATTATTATTGAAGATAGTTTGCAGCACAAAAATATTAGGGATTTAAGTCATGTTGAGCAGTATTACTAGAAGCCAAAGGAGTTTTTTGCGCAAGTGCGCTTTCGTTATTATAACTGCGCTTTTTTTTACATTAGTACTTTATAGTTCACTTGATAAAATAATAAATCGATTTAATTACTACTTTACTTGGTGTAATGAGTGCCTATCCAGTTTATTACTCAGCAATGGATTTTCAATCGATGAAGTAGTCGTGAGCGGCAACAAATTTACAAACAAAAAGGACATTCTAAGTTTGACAGATAGAACGCAACCTATCCTGTATATATCACTTTCAAAACTTGCCGGTAACATACAATCCGTAAGCAGATGGATAAAATACGTAGGAGTTCACAGAATTTTGCCCAATACCCTACATATTAATATAGATGAGCATAAACCGTTTGCTCTCTGGAAAGATAATAACAAAACCTCGGTAATTGATTTCGAAGGCAAAGTGATCGTAGATGACTATCCAGTAGATGATCTTGTTGTAATTACAGGACAAAACTCGTTATCAAACCTAGAATTTGTTAGAGATGTGTTAGAGAGTAAAACTCAATTAAGTAACCACATTTCTTCTTTTGCTTATATAGGGAATAGAAGATGGAATATCATACTTGATAACGATTCCACAGTGAAACTGCCTGAAGATAACCCTTCTAGTGCATGGGACTATTTAAACCACTTGCACAATACAACTGATTTTACTTTCAGCGATTGGAGTATTATTGATATGCGTATTACTGATAAAATTTTTGTGAAGAGGTGATCTGCTGTCATCCAAGTAGCGGGATGACGAGCTTATCGTCATGCTGCCGCGAACCGTCATACCGCCGCGGTATCTCTTAGCCGCTAACACGTAGCGGGATGACGAGTTACTATACCGCCGCGAACCATCATACCGCCGCGGTATCTCTTAGCCGCTAACACGTAGCGGGATACTTAACCGTCATACCGCGATTCATTCGCGGTATCTCAGCCGCTAACAAGAGATCCTGCTAACACGTAGCGGGATGACGGTTGTCGTTTAGCTACAAACATTAAGAAACTTACCAAATGGAAAAAAAGGCAAAAGAAACCCCGTGGTAATTAGTGTTCACTTCCTAATCCTGCAAATTGGCGTACTATACTGTCTTAAACGACTTATAAGCGCGTTTCAGCTTATATAGGTAAAAACCTAGAAATGTTGTGAAGACATAAGGTGCACATAGTGCAAAAAATTAAAAATAAGACGCCAACTACGTTGTTTTCTTGCTGTTTAATCTGCACAGATGAAGATAACTGAATACCTTCATTGTCATAATAAGGGGGCCGGCGAAACTTGTCAAGCAAGTTTTTTCGTTTCTATAAATCTGGATTTCAGCGTTATGCGCTGGAATAACAACGTAAGGTAAATTTTTCAACATCCCAAAATTACAGAATTTAGTCTGTTTAATTAAGTGTGAAAGGTTACGATCATGCTGAGTCATTAGGAAAGATTAGAATATACAGCAGCTATAAAAACTGTTTAATAGCCACCCAAAACCCTTATTTCCCACTCAAGTTCAACATTAAATTTATCCTTCACTGCATCTTTTACTCTGTTGCCAAGGTTTTCCAAGTCAGATGCAGTTGCATTATCGTAATTGAGCAAGAAGTTACAATGTTTCTTAGAGATTCTAGCTCCACCAATATTTAACCCTAGGCAGCCAGATTTATCAATTAACTCCCATGCTCGGTAGTTTTTTGGATTTTTGAATATGCACCCAGCAGTTTTTCCTCTTATTGGCTGGCTTTTATTTTTTTTCTCAACAATTTCTTTTAACCTTTGCAATATAAGCTCATGCTCTGAGTTTACTCCTTTAAACTCAGCTTCAACAAAAATCCAATTTCCTTTTAAGCTATGTCCACGATAAAAATATCCCATTTCTTTGCTGGAGAACTCATATAGGTTTCCATCCTCTAGGTTCACTGCTTTTATGGATTGTACAACGCTTGCGATGTCACTACCATACGCACCTGCATTCATTTCTATTCCGCCACCAACTGTTCCTGGAATTCCAACTAGAAACTCGAGTCCACTAATTTGTTGCTCTCCTGCAAAGTAAGCAAGGTTCCTGAGCAGCGCAGCACCACCTGCAACAATGGAGTTGTTACCCTTACTTTTAATATATGCAAACTCCTTACCTAATTTTATTGTTATTCCTCGAATGCCACTATCTCGTACTATTATGTTGGATGTTGCACCAATAACGCTAACTGGCAGTTCAGTATTTTTAATCAAGTATGTTAAATCTTCAATATCACATGGTTTAAATAACACATCAGCTCGTCCACCGACGTTTAACCACGTCGCTTTAGACATTAAGATGTCATAACGATAGATTCCACGTACTTTAGGTAAGCTTATAAGCATTTTGATTTCAACTCTAGTCCTGCATCCATACCCATTTTCTCCGCATCTTCTATAAATGAAGTGCGCTCAGTGAAGTATATATTTTTTCCACTTGCTAACATACAACAAAGTTGTAGCATATTTTCGTTCACATATTCAGCCAAAGCTGCAAGTGGTGTAAAACATGAACCATTCACTGTCTTCATAAAACTGCGCTCTGATTTCACTCTTATAAAAGACATATTATTATTAATTTTCTCTACAAGATCGATAATTTTTACATCATTCCTTCTACATTGAATACAAATCGCTCCCTGTCCCACTGCACTTAACATAACTTTTGGTGGCAATACCTCTGTAATTAAGTGATTCTTTTCTAATCTTATGAGTCCTGCTTCAGCTAGAATTATTCCATCAAAACTTTGATTTTGCAATCTAGTTGTTACATTTCCACGTAGCGATATTATATTTAGATCTGGTCTAACATTTAACAACTGAACTTTTCTTCTTATTGAAGAAGTGGCAATAGTAGCCTGCTGTGGCAAAGACTCAAGGCTATTGTGTTTATGAGAAATAAACGCATCGCATGGACTTAGCCTTTCTAAAACACAAGGAATTGTTAAACCCCCTGAGAAAAACGCAGGCACATCCTTTAGCGAATGAACTGCCATATCTATATTATTTTCGAGCAATTCAGCCTCAATTTCTTTAATGAATAATCCTTTACCTCCTATTTCAGCAAGATTTGCGTTTGCATACTTATCTCCAGAAGTTTTTATCTTAACAATTTCAATAGATAAGTTAGGAAAAGAGTCCAGCAACTTTTGTTTTGCTTCCAAAGCCTGGGCAACTGCAAGCTTGCTTCCTCTGGTACCTATTTTGACTAGCATATGTATGACTGTTTGAATACCAAACCTTAACCTAATTAATTATTTAAACACTTTGGTAGCGTGTATCGCATGAACTTCGGTTACCATCTCTCTGATGTCATCCGAGTAGCTGACTACTTGGATCGAGTTTAATTCATCATATGAGCCTTTGCATTTATTGTACTTTAACTTAAAACCAAAAGCAACTTTGCCTTTACAAAATAATAACCTTTTATATGCATAAATAAGCTTACTGGATTCTAGTACTTGCATGACAGCAGTCCTACGTCATACCGCGATTCATTCGCGGTATCTCAGCCGCTAACAAGAGATCCCGCTAACACGTAGCGGGATGACGAATTACTATCTACACCGTCATACCGCTGCGGTATCTCTTAGCCGCTAACACGTAGCGGGATGACGAGGCTTATCGTCATGCCACCGCGAACCGTCATACCGCGATTCATTCGCGGTATCTCAGCCGCTAACAAGAGATCCCGCTAACACGTAGCGGGATGACGAATTACTATCTACACCGTCATACCGCTGCGGTATCTCTTAGCCGCTAACACGTAGCGGGATGACGAGGCTTATCGTCATGCCACCGCGAACCGTCATACCGCGATTCATTCGCGGTATCTCAGCCGCTAACAAGAGATCCCGCTAACACGTAGCGGGATGACGAATTACTATCTACACCGTCATACCGCCGCGGTATCTCTTAGCCGCTAACACGTAGCGGGATGACGAGCTTATCATCATGCCGCCGCGAACCGTCATACCGCGATTCATTCGCGGTATCTCTAGATCCCGCTAACAAGCAGCGGGATGACGGTTGTCGTTTAGCCATAAATATTTAAGAAATTTACCAAACGAAAAAAAAGGCAAAAGAAGCCCTAGTCATTGTCTACTTTCAGTATTGGCGTTTTTTAAGTCTTAAACACTGCAATTTAGCTGCTTTTAAGTGCAACTAACCTTAACTAAAATGTTTAAGAAATTTACTAAGCAGAAAAAAAGGCAAAAGAAACCCCGTGGTAATTAGTGTTCACTCTCTAATCCTGCAAATTGGCGTACTATACTGTCTTAAACGACTTATAAGCGCGTTTCAGCTTGTGTGGGTAAAAACCTAGAAATGTTGTGAAGACATAAGGTGCACATAGTGCAAAAAATTAAAAATAAGACGCCAATACGTTGTTTTCTTGCTGTTTAATCTGCACAGATGAAGATAACTGAATACCTTCAGTACCATGATAAGGGGGCTGGCGGAGTTTGTCAAGGAAGTTTTTTTGTTTCTATAGCTACTTGGATAGGTTATTTGGGCAATAGAGAATTTTACAAAAATCTATTTTTAACTTACACTGCAATTTTAAACCTACAACTTATGTACAACAGGCTTATAGTCAAATCTTTTTCAGTATTATGCATCTGTTTATTTGCTTTATACATAACACTGCCAAATTTCTTTGATAATAAGCTTTTTATTTCGAAAAAAAGAATAAACTTAGGCCTTGACCTGAAAGGAGGGGCATCTTTGCTTCTAAACATAGACTTAGACTTCTATTTTAAGGAAAAGCTAGGCATGCTAGCAGGTGAGATAAAAGAGACATTGCTAACAAAAAATATTGAATCTAACGTACAAAATAGCGAACAAGTAATTGTAACTTTAAATAATATTGATGATTATAAAAAAGCATCTGTGTTGATTAATGCGATAAATCCAAATTTAGAGCTAAATAGAAAAGATTCTTCAATTCTCATTTCGTATAAACCCCATTATAAAAATTCTTTGATAAGTGAAGTAGCTGCAGAATCAATAAACAATGTCCAGCGCCGTTTGGACAAACTTGGCACAAAGGAAGTCAGCGTTCAAAAACAAGGGCAGAATAAAATATTAGTGCAGGTGCCTGGAGTAGAAGACACCGAGCAGATAAAATCTCTGCTTGGCAAAACTGCTAAGCTAGCTTTTCATTTGGCAAACACTAACATAGCCAAGGTGCAGGATATAGATCACGAAACTACTGTCATGCTCAAGGATTCTTTAGGTAATTCTTATCCAATATTCCGCAAAACTGAAATAGGTGGCGATTCGCTGGTTAACGCATCAGTTAGATTTGGTCACTTAGGTAAACCAACAGTGCATTTTAAATTTGACAGCATAGCGAGTAAAAGATTCGCGAAAATCACTAAAGAAAATGTGGGAAAACCTTTTGCAATTGTTCTGGATAACACAGTCTTAACAGTACCTACAATACGTGAGCCAATTTTAAATGGAGAGGGAGAAATTAGCGGTAATTTCACTGAAAAACAAGCAAGCGAACTTGCAATACTTTTAAAATCTGGAGCACTGCCAGCACCACTTAAAATAATTGAAGAAAAAAACATTGGCCCAAGCCTTGGAGAAGAATCAATAAAGGCAGGGGAAATGGCAGCAACAATCTCTATTATAGCCGTGGCTTTATTTATAATTATCACTTACGGCAAATTAGGTATATTAGCTTCTGTTGCGCTTTTTTCTAATGTAATTCTTATATTATCAATTCTCACTCTGCTTGAAGCAACTCTAACTTTACCTGGAATTGCAGGTATTGCACTCACTGTCGGTATGGCGGTGGATGCAAATGTTTTAATATTTGAGCGAATTCGCGAGGAAATCAAATCTGGCAAGAGAGTGGAACGTGCTATTGAAGAAGGGTTTAAAAACGCTATAAAGACAATACTGGATTCAAATATCACAACACTCATTGCTGCAGGAATAATGTTCATTATTGGCAGCGGAGCAATTAGAGGCTTTTCTGTCACTTTATCAATAGGAATTTTATGTTCGATGTTTTCTGCAATCACAGTCACAAAACTCCTGATAGAGTTGTGTATGAACCCGAAGGAACTAGTGCTTTGTTAGTCAACCACCTTCATTCCCACAACGTTATATCCTGAATCGACGTGCAAAATTTCTCCAGTAGTGCCACTACTTAAGTCGCTTAATAAGTATAACGCTGCCTTGCCAACATCCTCTATTGTAACATTGCGTCTAAGCGGAGAATTATTTCTATTCCATTCTGATATGAAGTGAAAATCGCTTATTCCAGAAGATGCTAAAGTTCTGATTGGACCAGCGGAAATTGCATTTACTCTGATATTTTGTGGCCCGAGATCACATGCTATATATTTTACACTTGCTTCAAGTGCTGCTTTACATAAACCCATAACGTTATAATTTGGCATAACTTTTTCAGCGCCATAATAAGATAAAGTAAGTAAACTACCACCACCTGACATCATTTTTTCAGCTCTTTGCGCTAAAGCAGTGAAAGAATAGCACGATATATGCATTGCATTGAGGAAGTTATTCAGTGAAGTATTGACATATTTACCATCTAACTCATTTTTATCGGAGAATGCTATTGCATGCACCAAAAAGTCAAGAGTACCCCATTTTTTCTCTATTATTTCAAAAGCGTTATCTATGATTTTTTCATTTGAAACGTCACAGTGTAATATTAGCTCCACATTTAATTCATCTGCTATTGGTGATAGTTTTTCTTTTATTATTTCATTCTGGTAGGTGATTGCAAGTTCTGCCCCGTGCTCTGAGAGAGCTTTTGCTATACCGCATGCTATCGATCTCTTATTTGTTATTCCAGTTATTAACCCCTTTTTGCCTTGTAATAGACTTGTCATCATAGAACTATCTGTTTTTTATAATTTGGAGTATTAACTAGATAAAGTCAATTATGTTTTAAAACATTTTTTGCAGTAACTTGAAGTCTAATACCACTGTTAACAAAAAGGCAGCGATGAGAGTTTCTATAGGGAGAGTAGACCAGCGGACCTTCCCCGCCAGCCTCTCACAGAACTGTGCATGAAGTAGAGTGGGCAGCCAGCGAGTTACTTGTTAAGTACTTTTCCAACAACCCCTCTCCGAACCACGCATGATCGTTTCCGTATCACGTGGCTCTCCAATAATCTAACGTTTTAAGGAGTCACCATCATATTTTCCATATTGGATTTTCTTATGGCATTCATGACAAACAACAAGAGTCTTCCTCTGTCGTTCAATCATTCTCTTTTTCCATTTCGGTAGCTCAGTATTACGTTTACCTAGCAAATCAGCAAGTTTACGTACGTGATGTACTTCAATCTGCTCTTGTGATTTACATAATTCACAAGTTTGTGCCAATAGTCTTTGCTCTATTTCACTACGCTTATTCCATATTGGTATAAGGTTATCACTTATACTTACCCATTTATTCCATTTTAGTGACACAGCACCAAAGTGTGTAATTAATGGTATCTTTGATGGTAAACGATCTACTCTGACTTGGATGACTTTTCGTTTTTCACCTTCGTCGTTTTCAATCATTGCACCAAATTTTCTATAAATTTTCCTGCAAGTTGTTTTGTATTTAGATGCTAAAGTCTTTACTAATGATACTTCCATCACATACTTCAAATAACTTAGTGTGTGAAGGTTGTAGGCCATTTTGTAATATTGTACAATTCCTCGATATTCAGTTTGATACTGAGCAACAATACTGTAAGCTGTATCAAGTGTACGTTGAGGTAAATGTATAGGCTTTCCACAACGCATATATTCAGAACACTTTTTCTGCTTTATATGATGTGGTACACGTAACCCAATACTACCGTTAATACATCGTTGTGTCCGATGATCATGTTTATCATCTGCATGCAAGACGTGTATTTTATAACCTAAAAAATTGGCTTTGCTATCACACGCGTGTGTAATAAGCGTTTTATCTTCATTAAGCATAAGTTTGAGCTCCTCATTGAGGAATTTAGCAATCTCATTTTTAATTTGTTCAGCTTCATTTTTTGGTCCTGCAAACCCTACCAGAATATCATCAGCATACCTAACATACCAAAGACGTCGATAATTTAGATCACAAGAATCCTTAGATGGCATACCCTGCACTAATTGACGCAGTTGTTTTGCTTGATCCCAGTTCCCTTGTTTTCTCATCATCGATACTTGCATGGTTAACCTTAAATATTTTGGATTTGTCTTTCTTCGCTTACCTCGGTTATTTGCTGGTATTAGTATATGTTCCACATGTTTATCTAACCGATCGAGTAATATGTTACTCAAAATTGGACCAATAATAGAACCTTGTGGTACCCCACTATGACTCTTATTGTACTTCCAATTTTCCATATATCCTGCTTTTAGCAGTCGATTGATTAGCTGAATAAAACGGTTATCTTGGAAGCTTTCACTCAGTATTTTCAACAACATAGTATGATCAATTGAGTCATAACATGCACTGAGATCTCCCTCTATAAACCATTTTGTACCTCTGCCTTTTTGCATTACTGCTCTTAATGCAGTGTGGCATCCACGCTTTGGTCGAAATCCATGTGAACATTCACTAAATTTAGGCTCATAGTAGGCTTCCAATATTAATCGGATTACTTCTTGAAGTAACTTATTTGACCATGTTGGCAATCCTAACGGCCTGCGTTTACCACTCTTCTTTAAAATATAGATACGTTTTACTGGTGTCCACCGATATCGCTCATAGCGTAAATCCTCTATGATTTTATCGATTTTCTCCAAAGACATACCATCAACTGTTTCAGTTGTCACACCTTCTGTCATAGCACCTTTATTACGACAAAGTTTGCCATACGCTCGAAGGTAAAGATCACGCTGATAAAGTAGGCGATATACGTTTTTAACCGGCAAATTTCTTTGTCCACGTTCACGTATAATGTTAAGTATTGTTTCAGCTTTCCGCATCTTGCGTACCTCCCAATTTCAACATTCAATTATCTGTCACCCTTTGCCCTGTATGTGGCTTTCCCACGCTCCCCGGTGATTCGTTACTTTCACGACTACTACGATGACTCCGTAACCATAGAACTCGCGTTCCTTAGGTCATCCCATGTTCCGTCACTAAGAACTGTTCTAGATCAACTTAGGTTTTCCATTCATCCTCTTAAATAAGTTCACTACTTATTGTTCTACAGCCAGAATGTCACACAAACGAAAGTTTAATCTGTGCTTACCGTAGACATGGGGTTTTAAATGCGATACCCATGGATGTGAAGTCCCACCCCTGAAGATTAGAATTCAAGCAGTTTAGCTTTAACCATATTGATCAGGTGTTGCAAGCCGTTATCTTACACATCTTCAGATAACTCTCGCTTTACATACATGCTCTTGTCCTCCTTCCCTTTCGGGTTAAAGTTAGTTGTTCACCTCGAGGCCATTTATTCTGAACCCCGCTTAGCTCTGCTAAGTATTTCTTAATGCGTACCACGGCGCACCCTCTCGACTCACACAGCTCCCATTATTCGGCCCTTGCTACTAATTATAGCATAATCAAGGACTCTGTTTTAATCAATTGCTCATCCCATTTCTGGTTGACAAAACAATTAAAACTAAATCCCTTCGCTCCATTTCCATTACAGAGACTTCTTCACTACTACGCGCCCCTGTTTTTCGCATCGGTACTCTCACCCTTGGAGTTTAGCTCCTTGGATTTCTCCCTTATCATCGAAACGACAGGTTCCCGCAGTTCCACGCAATAGCCCAAAATAGATTCACGCCACCTCTATGCCGGACGCCACCTATCCGGTAAACAAGCTCCCGATAGATTTATCCCAGGTTAAGTTAGACCCCTGGTTTTGACGTCATTTAAAAGGTTTCGACACTTCATCAGTGGTTCACTTTCGTTCATCTCTCCATTCCTTACATGACATATAATTGTGCCTTTTCCATAACGCTCACTACCTTGCCAAAGCAGCTTATAGTTGTTTGAAGCCTGCTCTTGTAAACCGGCTCCGAGGGGCCCACCCTCATCTATTGCGTAGCTTTTGCACTTAGTTTGCTCTTACTTGAACATTCTTTGTGTCTCTACGGCACACCTAACCCAAGAAAGGTTTTCCTACGTCATATCGCCAAGGATAGATTCCGCTAACAAGTAGCGGAATGACGAATTTGTTGTTTTTCAAATCGTTGGTAAACCTAAGTCACTTTAGGTATAGATTTACTTTTTGAGTTATTTTGTTAACATTAATTATTACACCAAATCAATTGCACAAAATGAAAAAGGTGAAACTTGGGATACTAATTTCAGGCAGGGGATCAAATATGCAGGCCTTGATAGAGGCATGTCAAAATCGTAATTTTCCTGCAGAAGTTGTGTGCGCTATCACAAATAATAGCGAAGCTGCTGGCCTAAAAATAGCAGAACAAGCAGGAGTGCCAGCGTTTATTGTTAGAGATAAACCACTTGATGCTGATAAAATTCACGAAATATTTGTTCAACATAAGGTTGATTTAATTTGCCTTGCAGGGTTTATGAGAATCCTGCAAGCTAATTTTCTCAGTAAATGGAATAACAAGGTGATAAATATTCATCCCTCTCTACTTCCGTCCTTTAAGGGCCTAAATGCTCAAGAGCAAGCTCTAAAAGCAGGAGTAAAAATCGCAGGCTGTACTGTACATTACGTCACTCCTGAAATTGATGCTGGAGCCATAATTGCTCAAGTTGCTGTGCCAGTGTTACCAGCTGATGATATTCAAAGCCTCTCAGAACGCATTCTAGCTGAGGAGCATAAGTGTTATGTAGAAGCAGTAAGATCAATAGCAGAAAATATTAATTATTGACCTTAAGTGTTTCTCCCAACTTCAACAAAAAATAAATTTTCGGGTTCCAGTAAAGAGCTTGCCAGTTCGTTTACTTTCTCTAATTTAACGTCATTAATATAGCTCACAAAATCATTTATATGGTTAATATCGCGGTTGTTTGTCTGAATATTATTTAGTTTTGCAACTATGTTGTTATTATTAAACATAGAGAAAACATAGGAATTTACCATACTAATTTTTGTATCCCGAAACAACTGCTCATCAATTCCTTCCTTTTTTATCCTGCTAAATGTATCTTTTACCGCTGATATTGATTGACTGGCAGTAGAACTATCAGTACTAAGACTTCCAATCATAATGTTCCCATGTTTATTGAGAATAATACTCGCATAAACACCATAAGTAATGCCTAAGTTTTGCCTCAGTTCTTTCATTAATATTGAATTCAGCCCCATGCTGCCAAGCGCATTAATCAAGACTTGAGCATTATAGTAGTCTGGATCTTCATAAGCTATGCCTTTTTGAGCAAAAAATATTACACTCTGTGGTATATCCATAAAAATGTTTTTATTCTCTGCAGGACCAAAATCATTTTTCACAGGTATTTTTCTAACTTTTGATCTTTTTGACGGCAATTTAGATAAATATTTATCTAATAATGTAATAATTTCTTCTTTTTTTGCACAACCAGCAACACTGATAACTATGTTATCTTTAGCAAAATTACGCTTTATGTATGTTAAAACATCATCTCTAGTAATGCTCATTACAGTGTCAAGAGTTCCATATTCACTTTTTGAGTAAGGATGTTTTTTAAACAATAACGTATTCAATTCTTTTCCAGCAACAAAAAAAGGATTTTTTTCAAGATTATTAAAATCAACTTTGGCTTTCTCGAAAACTCTATTCAACCCTTCAGGGTCAACTTTAGGACGCATTATAGCGTCGCTCAATAATGAAATACCTTCTTCAAGATTTTCTGATAAAGCATCTAATGAAACTCTAAATGCTTCTAAACCAGCAATAAAATTTAAACTAATCCCTTTATCTTCTAGCCTTTTTGCAAAATCTTTGGCATCATTTTTTCCTGCCCCTTCTTGAATTATAAGAGAAGTAAACCAGGTAAGTCCTTGTTTTTCTACATTTTCATATGCATAACCTGCATCTTTGAATGATATATTAAGTGAAATTTTTGGTAAATCGTGGTTTTCAACAAATAGAAACTTAAATCCTTTACGGGTAGTGACCTCCTCTATATTTAGGTTACCACTTGCTTGTAAATTAAAGCCTAGACAGAAAAAAAATAGGAGTACAAATTTACTTATTCTCATTATCATCTCCTTTTGGCAACAAACGACCAATTAACTTATTAGCAGAAAAAATAGCACAGATTTTATTATTTACATCCTCTAGATTGACATCATTAATCTTGCTATATGAAATATCTATTTCATCAAGTGGAATACCAAGCGCTAAGTGTGAGCCATAAAAAAATGCTATACTATTTAAACTGGATAAATTGTCAAACTGTGCTGCCTTGTACCTATACTTCGAGTTTTGCAATTCCTCGCTTGTTATTCCTGTGGACATAAAATTATTAATAGAATTTTCTAATTCTCTTTCAACAGTGCCTAAATTAACCCCACTTTTTGGAATGACCTGAATATCAATATAGCCATCACTAAAAGTTAAACTATTGTAATAAGCAGATACTGATACTGCCACATCTTTATCTAGAACCAAATCTTTATACAGTTTGCTGGATTTGCCGCCACCTAAAATGTCAACCGCTAAATGAGCAGCAGAGGCTTCATTTATGTGATCAAATAAGGGAACACGATAACGAAAATATAAAACTGGTTCTTTTACTTCAGTGCTCTCTAAAATCACCGATAAGCCTGCATTATGCACTGGATCCTGATTTGGATAATGCCTAATTACTGCCTTAGACTTAATGTCACCATATTTTTCTTCTGCTAGCTTCACAACTTCATCAAATTCCACATCACCAACAATCAATAATATTGCATTGCCGGGGTGATAATAGTTATTATGAAACCTCACTATGTCATCCTGATTGTAAGTTTTAATATCGCTCTCCCAGCCAATAACAGATCTACCATAGCCATTACGGTAAAATGCACTATTCATTTCTTCCCGTAATAAGTTGTTAGGATGATTATCAAATCTCATCTTCCTCTCTTCCAGTACAATGTTTTTTTCTCTTTCTATTTTATCTTGAGTAACATTAAAATTGCCCATTCTGTCTGCTTCAACTTCCATTGCCAGTGGTAAGTCATTTTTAAGGGCTAATTCGTAGTAACAGGTATATTCCTTAGTAGTAAACGCATTAAACTGGGCCCCAATGCTACTCATAGTGGCTTCTATATCTGTGAACTTCCCTGTAGTTTCAAACATTAAATGTTCAAAGTAGTGAGCCAATCCTGCTTTGCCAATTGGATCATCCATTCCCCCAACTTTGTATATTACTGCATGTAAAACGGCTGGAATCCGATGATTAGGAACAACATAGACATCTAGTCCGTTACTGAGTTTAGCATGTTTTATGTCGTGCTCTATGCTTAAAGCCTTCAAAGAAATTGGGTAAGTAAAAAAGAGTGCAGGTAGTATAAGAAAACTAAAAAACTTATGAAGCATTATTTCGACCTAATATAAAAACAATTATTTTATTCCTCATTTTGTTTGGAAATAAACATATCGTATATATACCACTTATATAACAATGTAAACATTCCACAAACTATAGATAAATCCGCTAAATTAAAAGCTGGCCAATACCAATCATCAATATGAAAATATATGAAATCATATACAGCTCCCCAATAAATCCTATCAACTACGTTTCCGATTGCTCCACCAATCATCAGAGAAAACCCAAGGTAAGTTGACTGATCATCAGACTTGTATATCAAGTATGCAAGTATACCAATTATTAGTATTGAAAATGCTGAAAAAAAGAAACCGCCATGCGGTAAAGCGCTACACATTCCAAAACTAATGCCTGAATTCCAAACTTCAACTAGCTTTATAAAGCTAGCGATCTCAATTGATTCTCCCTCATCAATCAATGAGTTTATGTACAATTTGCTCGTTTGGTCAATCAATACTATAATTAATATAACAATTAAGCATAACTTTTTCATAAATTTGCCTTTAACCTATAAATTTTAAGTATATCATAATTTATCTGTTTTGTTAACTCCTCAATACTATGGAATTTTTTTTCTGACCTTATGAATTTTAAAAGTTGTATATTAACTTTATGATTATATAAGTCTTCATCAAAATCGAATATGTGCATTTCTATTATAGGCTTTTTCAGATCCTTAAATGTAGGTCTCATACCAATATTGACTACTCCATATAACCAGTTTGGGTTATTATAAGAAAACATCACTTTAGCGTAATATGTACCAAATTTTGGTTTTATCATGCAATCTTCTATAGGAATATTTATGGTTGGGAATCCTATTTCTCTACCTCTACACGCACCCTTTGTCACAACACCAGAAACTTGATAAGGTCTACCAAGTAATTTATTAGCAATGTCTATTTCACCTTTCTGTACATACTCTCTGATTGAAGAAGAAGAGCAAATTTTGCCGTCAATTATTAATGGCTCTAATTTAGTCAAAGAGTATCCATATGTTTCAGAATATTTCTCTAGAGTTAATATATCACCCAATCGTTTATGACCAAAAGTACAATTTTCTCCGACAATTATGTGTTTAGCGCCATATTTATCTATTAAAATCTCACTGATAAAGTCATCGCAGCTAACCTCAGAAAAACCTCTACTAAAATTAATAATATACAAGTAATCTATACCATAGCTGCTGATTAGTTCCTTTTTTTGTTCTTGGTCTATTAACCTAAAATTGTTTCTACCAAATAAAACAGTTGATGGGTGAGGCTCAAAAGTTAAAACTGCAGAGGGTAATCCTCTTTCTTGTGCTACCTTCTTTAGAGTGGAAATTGCAAATTCATGTCCTAAATGAATGCCATCGAAATTTCCGAAGGTTAGTGCTATATTATTTTCTATCCCTTGCTCACAATTATAAATAATTTTCATACAATTTGATGTTTTTACATGTTTCTTATATATAATAACTATATTTTAGCAAGCTACGGAGATAAATTGTGAAAAATACTAAAGGAAAAGTTATAATATATGTAAAGCATCACTGCCCATTCTGCAAAAAAGCAAAAGAGTTACTGGATAAAAAAGGGGTGAAATATGAAGAAATCGATGTGCTCAAAAACTCAGATCTATTTAACGACATAAAATCAAAGTATAACGTTAGAACAGTTCCACAGATCTTTATTAACGATAAGCACATTGGGGGGTGTGACAAATTGATGGATCTTGAAAAAGAAGGAAAGTTGGATGATATGCTAAATAATAATGACAATCACACTGATGTCACAACCTACACAAACAGCAATGATGAATGTGGAGAGTGTGTTATACCACATGATGATTTTATGTAACTTTTTATCTTGTTTTGTCGTGTAATACGTAAATGAAAACTAGTATGCTCACTTTAAACAATTCTTAATGAATTAAAAATACAATTCATTTAGTGAGTTTTTTTAGTGGGAAAAAATGACAAAAAATATTTCAATTATTAGCAGAAACTTAATTAGTATCGAATTAGTTAACAAACAAGATTTAGAGAATTTCATCAAGATTTTCACAGTGCTTGATAAACATATAGCAGCTAAAACACTTTTTACAGAAGAAGTGAGAATAGAGTATAAACAGCACAACGGCGGAGAAGTTGTTGAATTGCTAAAAGATACAGACTTTACATATCATGAGGTTGAAAATGTATTGAACCACCTGAGTAAACATGAAATGAAGGTGCCCAGCAGTGTTATAGCACATACCCTTTTTGCTGCATACAATCACGCACTTGAATCTAAGAATGTAGCATTTTCTTTTTCTGAAGGCTCTCCACAATTTAACATCAGAGTAAATAAGAATACCTTTATAATAACTCCTATGAGTGAAGAGAATTTGGAATTGAATTCACAAAATAGCAGAACGCTTATAGAGTCATTAAAGAGCGAAAAAAGTATTTATGATTGTATAGTAGAGGAAAATACTATTAAAGTTATAGTGCATTCTGAAATACATCAAGCTATAAATTTGATTATAAAATCACTGATAAAGTCCCGCCTTTTAGCAAAAGAGGAAGAAGGAAAATTCAAAGAGAAATTGAGACAACTTGCTTTTAAGGATCAAGCTTTTGTTGAGTATTCTAGCATCAGAACCATCAATAGGTATCCACATAATCATCCTCTGAGGAAGCATGAAAGTGTTACTAAGGATATAGAAAATATTTTATGTGATTTCATAGCAAATGAGAACAGCGAGTTTGCTATAGAACGGTTAAATAGGCTGAGCTCAGCAGTTTCTCCGGATACTCCAAGAATCATCACTAAAACTATAGATAAACTTGTTAAGTTTCACTAAGGTATACGAGAGCCAATAGATTTCTTGTATTACCTTTTGTCATCCAAGTAGCCAAGCTACTTGGTTCTTTTTTTGGTTCCAGCACTATGTACATAGCTGTACAAACATTGTAGCCGTTATTCAGTAGCCCTCAGAAACGAAAAAACTTACTTGACACCCTTCGCCAGCCCCCTTATCATGGTACTGAAGGTATTCAGTTATCTTCATCTGTGCAGATTAAACAGCAAAAAAACAACGTACTTGGCGTCTTATTTTTAATTTTTCGCACTATGTGCACCTTATGTCTTCACAACATTTCTAGCTATATAAGCCGAAACGCGCTTACAAAGCGTTTAAGACAGTAGAGAACGCCAATTTGCAGGATTAGAAAGTGACAACTAGCTAACACGGGGTTTCTTTTGCCTTTTTTTCTGCTTAGTAAATTTCTTAAACATTTAAACAAAGGTGAGTTGCATTTAAAAGCAGCTAAATTGCAGTGTTTAAGACTTAAAAAACGCCAATACTGAAAATAGACAATGACTAAGGCTTCTTTTGCCTTTTTTTTCGTTTGGTAAATTTCTTAAACATTTATGGCTAAACGACAACCGTCATCCCGCTACGTGTTAGCGGCTAAGAGATACCGCGGCGGTATGACGGTTCGCGGTGGCATGACGATAACCTCGTCATCCCGCTACTTGTTAGCGCCGCGGCGGTATGATGTCTTCCTTGGATCAGCTATAGATTACCTGATCTCACCATCTTTCCAATCACTTTATACATAATTCTCGGATTTTGAAAACTTACTTTGAGTGAATTGCTCATATTCTTTATCCTCTAGTTCTTCAAAAATCTCAGGATAATGTTCACTGGAACGAGTAATTATTGAAATTAGCTCTTGCTTTGTTTTTTTAAGTAAAAACCTTTCAAAGAGAGTCTGTTCATCTGGGCGCGCAGACGACCGATACTCCTCTCTGTCAAGATCAATCAAAGCAAAACCTGTTGCAGCCATATGCTTACATGGACCAAAGTAACAGAATGCAGGGCAGGAACATGTTCCACTGAAAAGAGGACCATCGTGCTTTAGTGTTACTCGATATACATTTGATCCAACTACCTTTGATTTAGCTTGAGATTCATTAACAGATATAATCTGTACCTTTCCTTTGTTAAAATAATCTCTTCCGCTAGAGAGGTAGGGTTCTTTGATAAGACCTGTGATATCTTTATAATACAGTCTCATTTTTGCCTCCTTATTTCATATATAAAGCCCTCAATTTTCTAATATATCCTTTCTTCCATAAAAATTTATTAACCCACCACAACTTTTATATGGCCCTGCGGACAACTTTATAGTGCTATAGCTAACTCAAGAAAGGTTTCCCTACGTCATACCGCGATTCATTCCACAACTGTACGAACGTTGTAGTTTGGGCCACCAGTGGGGTGTCATCCCAGTGCCCAGACACTGGGATCCAGCTTCTATGCAACTTAATTAAAAACGTTTGTTTTAGCGTAAGACAACTACCTTTAGCTCATCAGCTCAGTTATAAGCAAAATTCCTGGATTCCAGTGTCAAGCACTGGAATGACACCATTTGCTGTGCAATTTACCTTCAAAAATGAATGTTCGTACAGCTATGGATTCATTCGCGGTATCTCAGCATAGATTCCGCTAACGAGTAGCGGAATGACGAATTTGTTGTTTTTCAAATTGTAGGTAAACCTAAGCCACTTTAGCTATATATAATAGAATTTCGCTTTCTACTATCTTTCCAATCGCTTTATACATAATTCTCGAATTTTGAAAATTTGCTCCATGTTATACGGTATGGTTGGGTTACTGATCAGCCAGCTCTCAATAAATTGTTTATGCTTTTCTATTTTATAGCTTCCAAGGTGTTCTGGCTCAATTTTTTCTTCCTCTGTCAGTTTTAATAACATGTTATTTCCTGGAAAAGTTATGTCAATAATTCGGCTTTCGTAACGAAGATAGCAATGCATTTCTGGAATGTGTAGTAAGTTATACTCATTTAGAATTGCAGAAGCTTTCGGAGTGTTCACTTTATTCATCATAAAGACAGCTATGTGTAGCGTTATGTCGATTTCACATTCGCAACCTAACTTATAAATCAGAGCATGTTTTGTACTACACGTTCCTCGTCTTTCATTGAATACTGATATACAATCTGTGCGGTCAAAATTGCGTCCATAAGGCAGCTCATGTACATATTCTAATGCTTCACGTAACGTAATAATATCCAAATTTAAAAAGAGATTCGATATAGGCTTATGATTAGATAAATATATTTGATTTAAGTCATTCATATCATCATTATCTAATTTCTCACTTGTATAAAATTTGTTTTCTTACTTCGAGACCTAATCTACCACAACTTTAATATGGCGCTTCTTTCCTGCAGATAATTTTATAAATGGCTGACCTTTAAAGCTCTCGAAATTTATTATATAGTTAACGTCATTTATAATATTATCATTAACTTTGCACCCGTTGCCCTGTATTAAACGCTTTGCTGCGCCTTTTGAAGGTTCAAAACCGGTGTCACGCAGTAGGTTTACTAAGGATATGCCGCTTGCAACTTGTGCTTTTTTTATGATGTAATCAGGAAGTAGTGAGCTATCTTCATTCTCAAAAGCAGAGACTGCAGCAGATAGTGCAAGTTCCGCTTCTTTGTCACCATGACATATTTTTGTCACCTCTGTTGCTAAAACTTTTTTTGCTTCATTTATTTCCTGATCTTTTAAGGATTCTAACTTTTTGATCTCATCAATTGACACATCAGTGAGCAATCTCAAAAAACGTCCAACATCTTGATCATCAACGTTGCGAAAATATTGCCAGTAGTCGTAAGGCTTTAGCATATTATCATCAAGCCACACTGCTCCACTTTCAGTTTTGCCCATTTTTACCCCTTGAGCATTCAATAAAAGAGGGGCAGTAAGGCCAAACAGCTCAGGTAAATTCAACTTTTTTCCAAGCTCAATTCCGTTTACTATATTTCCCCACTGGTCTGACCCTCCAATCTGCAGACGACAGCCATGCTTTTTATTCAACTCAACAAAATCATAAGCCTGCAATAGCATGTAATTAAATTCCAGAAAGCTTAAGGTTTGCTCTCTATCCAGCCTGGTTTTCACACTATCAAAACTTAGCATACGATTTACAGAAAAATAAGCTCCTATATCACGCAAAAAATCTATGTATTTTATGTTATCCAACCAATCTGCGTTATTTACTATCATTGCACCAGTCTTGCTGTCATTAAAAGACACCATTTTCTCTAATATTCTCCTTATGCTGGATGTATTTTGATTGATGTTCTCTACGGGCAAGATGCTTCTTGCTTTATCTTTGAAGGATGGGTCACCAATTTTTGTTGTGCCACCTCCAAGTAAGACTATCGGCTTATAACCAAATTTCTGCAGGTGACGGAGCATCATAATCTGAATTAGGTGACCAGCATGAAGACTTGGTGCTGTGCAATCAAACCCAATGTATGCGACTATATGATTATTTTCGGATAATAGCTGATCTAACTCTTCAATATTTGTACATTGGTATAGGTACCCTCTTTCTTGGATAAAATTTAAAAACTCGGACTTGTGTTTCATTTTATAAACCCCAGTCTATCCTGTCATTAATGCCGAAGGTAACCCTAATAGGGAAAGATGTCATCCAAGTAGCCAACACTGGGATCCAGAAAACTTAATTATAAACAAGCACACTATACAACGTTTTCGATGAAATTGCATGAAAAACTGGATTCCAGTGTCAGCTACTTTCATGACACCACTACCTGTGCAGGAGTTGCCTTCAAAATTACAACGTTTGTGCAGTTGTGCACCAGCTATCCAGGCAATCAGTTCCATAACTCTTCTATTTTATAATACTCCCTTACTTCTGACCTGAATATGTGAACCATTATGCCTTGAAAATTCAAAATCACCCAATTGCCTTCATCCATACCTTCTACATCTATTTTATCATGTCGCTCGAGACTTTTTATTACGTGTTCAGCTAACGCTTTCACATGGCGACTTGAATCACCAGATGCAATAATCATATATTTTGCAATAATGGTTCTATTCTGCACATCGAGAGTAACTATATCGTGACCTTTATTTTGATCTATTATACTTACAATCATGCTTTTTATTGATTCTGTATCACTGGATACATTAGTCATCATCTTAAATTATTTAATTTACTTATAATTATACACTCAAAATCTCTAAATATGAACTATTTTCAACGCGACTGTTCGTTAAAAAGGTATTACCTGCATCTATTTTATCATCATGTTTTTAGCATGTACAATGATATACTTTTATATATAATTGAAAATAGCTTTCTACTAGTATTCATTATGGACAAGACTCTCATCTACTTAATCGGCTTTCCAGGCAGTGGTAAGTTTACTACTGCAAAGGAACTGTGTAAAATCATTGATGCAGTAATAGTAAGCAATAATCTATTCAATAATATTATATTTGATATTGTTAAATTGCAGGATGCTGAAGTTCCAGATGAACTATGGGAAAAAATTTTTGCAGTTAGGGAAAATATATTAGCAATACTAGAAAAACACTACATAAAATCAAAACATTATATATTTACAAATGAATTGATAGAGGGTGACCCCTATGATCAGAGAATATACAACTCTGTGGTAAATTTAAGTAAAAAAATGGATATGGAAATTCTTCCTGTAGTGTTACATTGTAATGACGAAGAACTAGCAAGGCGTATTCACTCAAAGAAGAGATGCCGGAAAAATAAAATTATTGATTCGGATTTTGTTATGAAAAGAATTGAAGGGAAAAGGCTATTTATACCGGAAGGTACACTTGAAATTGATAACTCAAACTTAAGTGCAAAGGAAGTTGCAAAGAAAATTGTTGAAGAGATGAAGGAAGAAAAAAATGGAAAATTAATTAAAACTTCTGTAACAAATCATTTAAAAACAGAGCGTACTCGTGGTTGAGCAGAAAGATAAGTATCGTCCTTGTGTTGGCATAATGCTATTTAACAGACAAGGACATGCCTTTATTGGAAAACGCTTTGATAGCGACTCTTACTGGCAGATGCCACAAGGAGGTGTTGATGATGGTGAGGAACTGGAACAAGCAGCGTTACGTGAGTTGCTAGAGGAAGTTGGTACTAATAAAGTAAAGGTTATAACTAAAAGCAAGGATTGGATATACTACAACTTGCCTGAAGAAGTTATACCAAAGTGCTGGAATGGGAAATATTCTGGTCAAAAGCAAAGGTGGTTCTTAATGAAATTTTATGGAGAGGATAAGGATATTGATATTAATTATACTGATCATCCAGAGTTCAAAGAGTGGCGTTGGCAAAGTATAGATGATTTAGTAGCCAATGCTATATCATTTAAAAAAGAAGTTTATAAGACAGTGATAGAAGAGTTTTCTTCTATAATAAAAACCTCTATTATTGAGTAAAATTTACAATAAGCTCATGATAGTAGATTCTCATTGCCACTTGATTTATTTTTCCGATGATGAAATACCAAAAGTAATTTCAAGGGCAGAGCAAAATGGTGTAAAAATTTTGCATAACATATGCGTAAGCATTGATGATATCCCTAAATTATTAAAAATTTCTTCATCCTACGATCAAGTCTACTTCTCTGTTGGTATACATCCACTTGATGCTGCTATAGAAAACGGTGAGTGTATACATGCTGATGAATTAGTTGAATTTACTAAGAATCAAAAGGTAATTAGTATCGGTGAAACCGGGTTAGATTTTTATAAATCTGACAACAAAGACAATCAGAAAAAAAGTTTTGCATCACACATAGAAGCAGCAAGAATAACAGGGTTACCTTTAGTTATTCACACTAGGAGTGCTGATAGTGAGATGATCGATATGTTAAAGTCAGAAATGAAAACCTGTGCTTTTAGTGGAGTAATGCACTGCTTTGCTTCCTCTAAAGAGCTTGCTTATCAATCTATAGATTTAGGGTTATATATTTCATTTTCTGGAATCATTACTTTTAAAAATGCGAGCTTACTCAGAGGAATTGCACAAGGTGTACCACGCGAACGTGTTTTGGTTGAAACTGATGCACCGTATCTATCACCTGAGCCTTACAGAGGAAAAAAGAACGAACCAGCAATGGTAAAATATGTTGTGGATTGTTTGGCAGAGTTATGGAATGAGTCACCCGACAAAGTAGCAGAAATAACTACAAGCAACTTTTTTAGGCTGTTTACGAAACTTGAGCTACAAGGAAGTTCTATAAAACCATTGATTTGCTTATGAGCCTAAATAGTTCTTTCACTGCATTCACAGATTTATCGAACATTTCTCGTTCACTATTATCCATCTTAACTTCTAGGACCTTTTCAACTCCATTTTTTCCAATAATTACAGGAACACCAATAAACAAATCTTTTACACCATATTCACCATTAAGGTAAGCAGCACATGGTAATATACGCCTTTTATCTTTTAAATATGACTCTAACATGCATATAGCTGAAGATGCAGGAGCGTAGTATGCAGATCCAGACTTAAGCAGATCAACTATTTCTTTACCGCCATTGCGAGTGCGTTCAACTATTTCATCAACTTTTTTCTGCGTAATGAGACCCATATCGATAACTTGGGTAAGTGGAATGCCAGCGATAGAAGTGCAATTAATGAGTGGTACCATAGTGTCACCATGTCCTCCAAGCACAAAAGCAGATATATCTTCAACTGAAATATTTAATTCACTTGCAAGAAAATAACGGAAACGGGAAGAATCAAGCACTCCTGCCATTCCAACAACCATATTAGCTGGAAGGTTTGAAAATTTATGCACCACTGAAACCATGGCATCCAAAGGGTTGGTAACCACTATTACAAACGCATTTGGAGAATACTTCTTAATATTTTCACCAACCTCCTTCATTACTTTAGCATTGGTTTGCAGGAGGTCATCCCTGCTCATTCCAGGTTTTCTAGCAATGCCTGCTGTTATGATGATTGCATCAGAATTTTCTATATCTTTGTATTGATTAGTTCCAGTTAAACCAGAATTAAATCCATCAATAGGGGATGATTCTGCTATGTCGAGTGCTTTACCTTGCGGTATTCCATCACTAATATCAAGTAAAACAACATTGCCGAGTTCCCTTAGTGCAATCATATGGGCAAGAGTTCCACCGATATTTCCTGCACCGATTAAAGATATTTTTTTTCTTTGTACTGTCATTTTCTACTCCTTTGTATTTACTTTTATGGTTTTACCTTCCCAAGGCGATAGGCTATCAAGCATACGAAAATCTTGCGATAAATCTATAGGATTATATACAACCTTTTTTGCCTCTATATCGTATCTTACTTCCTCATAACCAGTGAGAGGGAAATCTTTTAACATTGGATGACCTTTGAATCCATAGTCTGTTAGAATCCTACGCAAATCAGGGTGATCAGAGAATTCTATTCCATACATATCAAACACTTCACGCTCAAACCACGAAGCTGTGCTAAATACCTTTGCTATGCTTGGAGGCATATCGCCCTCACATAATTGAAGTTTTATGTGTACTCTAATATTATGCACAATGCTGAGTAAATTGTACACTAACTCAAAGCGCTTTTCTCGATCTGGATAGTCAACCCCAAAAATATCAACTAATAGTTCAAACCTACACTTTTCATCATCACGTAGAAAGGATAGGTGCTTTTCAATTTCATCTAAAGTTGAATATATTACAATAATGCCATCATCTTTTTGAATGCACTCACACTTGGTCTTTTTTTGTATATGCCTTGCAGTTTTATCCATGCTTTATATTCTGAGTTCGTTTTATTTTGTTTTGTAGGCATAGCATTCCATATAGCAACGCCTCAGCGGTTGGTGGGCATCCAGGGACATACACGTCAACTGGCACAATTCTATCACAGCCTCGGACTACTGAATAAGAATAATGGTAATAACCACCACCATTTGCACAACTTCCCATAGAAATAACATACTTCGGGTCTGCCATTTGATCATAAACCTTGCGCAATGCTGCTGCCATTTTATTAGTTAGTGTGCCAGCAACAATCATCACATCTGATTGACGTGGGCTTGCACGAAACATTATGCCATATCTATCAAGATCATAACGGCTGGATGCAGTATGCATCATCTCAACTGCGCAACATGCAAGACCAAATGTCATTGGCCACAATGAACCAGACCTTGCCCAATTCATTACATAATCTATTAAATCACCAAATTTAGTAACAAGAAACCCTTCTTTTTTATAACGACCCCAGTCATCATTAGATAGAATTTGATTTGTCATAAACTACTCCCACTCTAATGCACCTTTACACCATTCATAGATAAAACCTATAGTGAGTATTGCAAGAAATACCATCATAGACCAAAATCCACCATAGCTTATCTTAGATAAAGAAACAGCCCAAGGAAAAAGAAAAGCGATTTCTAAGTCAAATATTATAAATAATATTGAAACTAGGTAAAATTTAATGTCAAAATTTTTTCTTGCACTGGATAGTGGATTGAAGCCACACTCATATGTGGAAAGTTTTTCACCATCTGGCTTACTCACTGCAAGAAACATAGGCAATATACCTAAAGCAAAAGATACTACAATTGATACGCAGATAAAGATTACTATGGTTAGATATTCGCTCATTTAACAAAACATATAACACTATGAGTTTACATGCTTTCCTAACTTTTTACCACCTAAAATATGCACGTGAAAGTGTGGTACAACCTGCTCTCCATTTTCACCGTAGTTAGTGACTAATCTATATCCTGTTTTTTCTAAATTATATTTATGTGCTATTTCTCTGACAATTTTGAAAAAACTTACTATCTCCTCTTCAGAAGCTTTTAGAATAAAATCATCGTATGAAATATATTGATTTTTTGGTATAACTAAAATGTGAACTGGTGCGTCAGGGTACTTATCACGAAAAGCTAGTACATTTTCATTTTCATGTACCTTCTCACAAGGTAACTCACCTCTTAATATTTGAGCAAAGATGTTATTGCTATCATAAACTTCATTGCTCATATTTTAAGAGCGACCTTTCCCTCTTCCTTTATTTCTTTCTACATCAGGCGTAGATAGTGGTTTTATTACTTCACAAGAGGCATCTTCAAAATTCAAAAAAGTACTTCCCAATCCTTCTGCTTGCTTTTTGATATCTCGTTCTGATAACTGCATATTTTTTATAGGAGAAATAGCTTCTTTACTTTTACCAAAAGGAAACTCGTTAGGATTAGTAATGTTAAAAGATTTTACTAATTCATCTGTACTTGTAACAGTTTCTGAAGACTGCCCTGGTGACTTTCCAGTTTGTGCTGGCCCTGGAGTTTTTGATGGTTTGTTCTGGTTATCATATTCTCGATACAATTTTTCTGCAATACCATTCAGCAATTTTAAGTCTGTATGAATTTTAAATTCTCCACCAGTAATTCCTGCAAGCTTCTTAAGGTCTTCGTCAACTTTATTAGCAATTCCTTTAAGAACAAGCTCTTCTATTTCTTTCTTGCTCTTGCCTTTATTATCAGGATTAGTTTTAATAGTGTTAGCTATTTCCTCAACGTTAATTTCAATTACAATTTTGTTTTCTTCTCTAAAAATAGTTACATTTGGCAGGTTTTTCTTTATTTGACCTAATTGTTCATCGTTCAAATAAGGTATATCTCCCGTCAGAGTCCTTGACGCTAAAAAAGCTACCTTTCCTTTCCCTTTCTTTTGCTCTGTTATTTCTACACCAAGATTCTCACTAGCTTGTGTGGTTTCTATAGGTGGGTCATACTCTTCAAGTGGGCTGCCAATAATATAACGCCCGCCATTTTTTATGTCGTGCCACATTTCGCCCCGAGACTTAAACCAGTTTTTTGGCTGTATGGGATATATTATACCCCCAAATAGAGCTCCTATACCTCTACCCAGAAAATTTCCTACTCCCGAAGCTGCATTACCAACTTTAGATTCTTCATTTTGGTCGTTTTTTGGCATACACACCTCCAAGTTACTTTCTACAACTAAATACATTTTAATTATAGACGAAAAAATTTAAACTTCTATATCCATTATAAGATAGAATTATAGGGATTGCAACCATTATTTATACATTGTCTAAAACATGTGGTATTTGCTACTTTATTCAATTTACTTTAAAGAGTACTCTCTAAATTATGTTTAAATGGAATACAAATAATATCATTGATGCAACTGGCGGAAGAGGCGTAAATGGTTGTAATTGGACACATAGCTCAAATATTTCAACGGACACAAGAAGCATAAAAAAAGGTGATTTATTTATTGCACTCAAGGGAAAGAATTTTGATGGCCATAATTTTTTGCATGAAGCGTTTTTAAAAGGGGCTGCCGCTGCAATAGTAAGTGAGGGTAAATATAAAAATTTCCCTCTCATTATTGTACAAGATACCCTGAAAGCTTTGCACGATATGGCATCATACTATATTAGAAATATTCTTGTTGATGCTAAAATTATTGCAATTACAGGCAGTGTCGGGAAAACCACTACAAAGGATATGCTGCACACTGTTTTATCGCAATATGGAGTGTCCCATGCAAACAAAGGTAACTTAAATAATAATATAGGATTGCCTTTGACAATTCTAAAAGCTCCAAAAAACTGCCAGTACTTAATCCTTGAAATGGGAATGAATAAAGCTGGTGAAATAAAAGAATTATCAAAGATTAGTAATCCAAATATTGCAGTTATTACCAACATCGAACCTGCACATACTGAAAATTTTTCATCACTATTTGACGTTGCACAAGCGAAGTTAGAAATTCTATATGGTATGAAAAGTAATGGTACTTTGGTCTTGAACAGAGATAATAAATATTATGATTATCTCTCATCACGCGCCAATAGAAATGTAATAAGCCTCGGTAAAGATAAAAATGCTGAAGTTTGTTTACTAAACTTAATAAGAAACGATGAATCTTCTGTCATTTCAGCACTATCTTCTGTCATCCCAGTGCCCAGACACTGGGATCCAGGAAGTTCAATTGCAAATGAGCATATCAGACGGTTGTATAATAAAGACTGGATTCCAGCGTCACGCGCTGGAATGACATCAAACCGAGTTGCTAATAGATTAAGTTTAAAAATCAGGCTGAGTGATAATCAAATTATAAACTGTAATTTACGTGTACAAGGTGAGCATTTTGCTTATTCGCTACTTGTTGTTGCAGCAGTTGTGCAGAGCCTCGGACTTGATTTATCAAAATTACCACTTGCACTTAAGAATTTTAGTGTAACGAAAGGTAGAGGCAATATTCATAAGGTCAAATACAATAAAAAATATATACATTTAATTGATGACTCCTATAACGCCAGCCCTGCTTCGATGAAAACTGCAATAAAAACTTTGAGTACATATTCTAATCAGAGAAAAGTAGCTTTGCTTGGTGATATGTTGGAACTTGGTGATAAAAGCATAGAATTTCATACAGATTTGGTTAAGATTGTCACAGAAAATAATATAGATAAAATTTATACAGTTGGTAAATTTATGTTAGAATTGCATGAGCTTTTGCCAGATAATATAAGAGGCGCGCATTTTAATGATTCTAATCAATTGAAAAGTGATTTAGCTAACATTATTCAGAATAATGACGCAATTCTAGTTAAAGGCTCACGAAGAATGAAAATGGATCTTATTGTACGGGAATTCATAATAGAATATTAAGCAAAATCATTGTATTAATTTACAGTAACAAATTATTAGGAACTTTAATCGTGACAAAACGTGTAATTATTTTTGGTGGAACGGGGTTTATAGGGAAACACATCGTAAGACGCTTGGCAGCAGAAGGATATTTAATAAAGATATTCACTCGTAATCAGGAAAAAGCTGCTTGTTTAAAATTGTGTGGCAATTTGGGACAAATATCAATATTTAAAGGCGATTTTTTTGATGAAAAATCAGTTCTAGAGGGTATGGAAGAATGTGATGTAGCCATAAACTTAGTGGGAATATTATATGAAGCAAAAAAGCACGATTTTTACGCTGTTCACGTTAAAATAGCTGAAAGGATAGCAAAAGCTGCAAAAATGAAAAATGTACCTATGATGATACATTTTTCCGCTATGGGAATAGAAAATAGCAAGTTGTCAAAATATGCCAAAAGTAAATTGGAAGGTGAAAAAGCTGTAACTTCAGCATTTCAAGAAGCAATAATAATTAGGCCAAGCCTTGTATTTGGTAAAGAAGATAACTTCTTTAATAAATTTGCAAGATTAGCAACTGTTCTTCCTTTTTTGCCGCTAATTGGCAATGGAACGACTAAATTTCAGCCAATATGTGTAACAGACTTAGCTGAAGTGGTATATCGTATTATCAGTTTTAATAAGCAAGACAAGAAAATTTATAACATGGGTGGACCAAAGGTTTACTCTTTCAAAAGCTTATTGAAGTTTATTCTGAATGTTACTAACAGAAAGTGTTTGTTGATCAATGTATCTTTTCCAATGGCAAAGTTAATAGCTTTCTTTTTAGAAAATAAAATTATTTTTATGCTGCTAAAACCAATAACTGGAGATACGAACCCTGTGCTTACTCAAGATCAGGTGAAAGTTATGATGAATAGCTCAATCGAAAAGTCAGCTGACCTTGAAACAATGAAGGTTCGACCATTAGCAATTGAAAATGTGGTGCCAGAATACTTGAAGATTTATAGAAAGTATTGATAGAAGAGTGTGCCCGGTAGGATTCGAACCTACGACCCACAGCTTAGAAGGCTGTTGCTCTATCCAGCTGAGCTACGGGCACACAATATATATAAAATGCTTCTTAGTACAAGTGAAGTCAAGTATTTCGTGTGAATATGATGTTTGTGGTAATATCTTACAACACCTTGTCATTGCAGTTGTGTGTCATGCGCTGCCGAAATTGGATGCGAGAAGTCCATTTATTTTAGAAAATATTATATAGAAAGTTGCTTGACAAACTCCGCCAGCCCCCTTATTATGACAATAAGGGTATTTGTGACTCAAAACTTGTTTTTGACCTGCAGGCTCAATGACAAAATTCAGTAAAAAACTCAGGGTATTTTTTGGCGGATTACATAAAATTATAGCGGCTGCATGTCTTTTTTATTTTTTCTACATTCAGCCAAATCGCGCTTATTTTAAGCGTTAGCACATTATTACAGCGCCACTTACAGTAATATAGAGTCAAAACTCGCACCACGGGGCTTCTTTTGCCTTTTTTTTATTTGGTAAATTTCTTAATGTTTCTAGCTAAAGCAATTTAAGAGACCGAAAATGGTGTCATTCCAGCGCGTGACGCTGGAATCTAGTCTTTATTATGCAGCCACTTGTTTAAAGTTAAGTTTTCTGGATCCAAGTAGTCAAGCTACTCGGATGACACCTTGACGATTTGAAGAATCGTCGTCCCGCTGCTTGTTAGCGGCTAAGAGATACCGTGAATGAATCACGGTATGACGGTTCGCGGTGGTATAGTAATTCGTCATCCCGCAGCGGGATCTATGTCAAGAGATACCGTGACGGTATGACGGTTCGCGATGGTATGACGTAGGACTGCTGTCATTCCAGTCTGGAATCTAGTTCTTATTGTACATTTACTTGGTGTAGAGTTAAGTTTCCTGGATCCCAGTGTTGGCTACTTGGATGACATCATAGGGGCGCTGGAATGACACCCTGACAATCGTCATCCCGCTACTTGTTAGCGGGATCTAGAAATACCGCGGCGGTATGACGGTTCGCGGTGGTATGACGTAGGACTGCTGTCATTCCAGTCTGGAATCTAGTTCTTATTGTACATTTACTTGGTGTAGAGTTAAGTTTCCTGGATCCCAGTGTTGGCTACTTGGATGACATCATAGGGGCGCTGGAATGACACCCTGACAATCGTCATCCCGCTACTTGTTAGCGGGATCTAGAAATACCGCGGCGGTATGACGGTTCGCGGTGGTATGACGTAGGACTGCTGTCATTCCAGTGCTTGACACTGGAATCCAGCTTCTATGCAACCTCATCAAAAACATTCATTTAGTATAAGATCAGCTACTTTCCATGCTAGTTTGCTTATAAACAAGCAAACTTTTCTGGATCCCAGTGACCTTTGTTGTATTGCCAAAGAGATGGGTCGTTGAGCGCTCTTTTGCTTGGTTGGAAAAGTGTAGGCAGTTGTGGAAAAATTGCGAACGTAAACTCAATACCAGCTTGCAAATGATTGTCCTTTCCTTCATTTCTCTCCTATTACGAAGATTTTAAACAGGTTCTTAAGAAAGTTTTAAATTTTTGCAGACCATACCTAACAATAAACAACTTTAGGTTTAAATTTATGAAATCAGTTGTTATATATATCAGCAAATACGAATTTAACTGGTGTTATGGACTTAAATAAATTTACCGAAAAAGCAAAAAGTCTAATTCAAAGTGCTCAGATGAAAGCGTTGGGAGCTGGGCATCAGATTTTTATGCCTGAGCATTTACTCAAAGTGATGCTTGAGGATGAATTAGGTTTAGTTCAGGATTTGATAAACGCTTGTGGTGGAAATGTGCAAAGTATTTCTGATGCTGTGGATAGCGCAATAAAAAAGTTGCCAGTAATTGAAGGTCCAGGAAGTGGGGGCCTTCAACTTTCAAGAGAAATAGCAAAAGTTTTTGAAGATTCAATTGGTATTGCAAAGAGAAATAAAGATTCATTTGTTGCTGTTGAGCGTTTACTGCAGGGCCTCACTGCACAAAAAGATGATACTGTAGGCAAAATTCTGGCAGAGAATGGTGTTACACCGCAAAAATTAAATTCAGTTGTTACAGACATGAGGAAAGGTAGCAGTGCAGACTCGCCAAACAGTGAGGAAAAATTGAACGCGGCTAAGAGATATACAAAGGATATTACAGAGCTTGCTATGCAAGGCAAGCTTGATCCTGTAATTGGTCGTGATGAAGAGATCAGAAGAACTATGCAGGTATCACTGAGGCGGACAAAAAATAATCCAGTGCTGATCGGTGAACCTGGTGTTGGAAAAACTGCAATAGTTGAGGGGCTTGCAAATAGAATCGTTGCAAATGACGTGCCACTTGGTTTGCGTGATGCAAAAGTTTTAGCCCTCGATCTTGGCGCATTAATTGCTGGAACAAAATTTAGAGGAGAATTTGAAGAAAGGTTAAAAGCAGTTATTAATGAGCTTTCGAAAGCGGAGGGAAAAGTTATCTTGTTTATAGATGAGCTTCATACTTTAGTTGGAGCAGGAGCAATAAGTGGTGCAATGGATGCTTCAAATTTGCTAAAGCCTGCTCTTGCGCGTGGAGAAATTCGCTGTATAGGAGCCACAACTTTAGATGAATATCGTCAGCATATAGAAAAAGATCCTGCACTTGCAAGGCGTTTTCAGCCTGTGTTTATCTCTCAACCAACTGAAACTGATACCATTTCAATACTCAGGGGTTTGAAGGAAAGATATGAAGTGCATCATGGTATAAGAATTACAGACGGTGCAATAATTGCTGCTGCAACGTTGTCCAATAGATATATAACAGATAGGTTTTTACCTGATAAAGCAATTGATTTGATTGATGAAGCAGCAAGTAGGGTGAGAATTGAAATGGATAGCAAGCCTGAAGTTATTGATGAACTTGAGAGAAAGGTTATACAGCTAAAGATTGAAGTAGAAGCTCTAAAAAAAGAAAGTGATGAAAATTCTAAACAGCGTTTAAAAAAGATAAATGAAGAGATCGAAAATCTAAACAGTAAATTTGCTGACTTGAACAGCAAATGGCAGATGGAAAAGAATAAAATAGCTAGAATACAAGAAACAGTTGAAAAATTAGATAACGCCAGAAAAGAGCTGGAATTGGCTCAGCGGAGTGGAAATTTAGGAAAAGCAGGAGAGCTGATGTATGGTGTGATCCCTCAGCTTGAGAATGAATTAAAAAATCAGGAAAAGGTTACTGATAGTTTCTTAAAGAAAGAAGTGACTGGAGATGATATTGCAAACATTGTTTCAAAGTGGACAGGAATTCCAGTTGATAACATGATGCACAGCGAAAAGGAAAAACTTCTTAACATGGAGAATGAAATAGGAAGAAGAGTAATAGGGCAAAAAGGCGCGATAGAAGCAATAAGTAATGCAGTTAGGCGCTCTCGCTCTGGTGTGCAAGATACTAATCGACCTTTCGGTTCATTTTTATTCTTAGGCCCAACCGGGGTTGGAAAAACAGAACTGGCAAAAGCCCTTGCTGAATTTCTGTTTGACGATCAATCAGCGCTTTTGCGTTTTGATATGTCAGAATATATGGAAAAACATTCTGTTTCAAAGCTAATTGGCGCGCCTCCAGGGTATGTTGGCTATGAGCAAGGTGGCAGATTAACCGAAGCAGTAAGAAGAAGGCCATATCAGGTTATTCTGTTTGATGAAATAGAGAAGGCAAATCCAGATATATTTAATCTATTGCTGCAAATCTTGGATGAGGGTAGACTCACTGATAGTCATGGCAAATTAGTTGATTTTCGCAACACCATACTGATCTTAACTTCTAACCTTGGTGCAGAGATAATGCTTAAGGGAGTTACAGAAAATGAGACTCTACCTCCTGTCATCCAAGTAGCTGACACTGGGATCCAGATGCAGATTCCAGCTTCACGCGCTGGAATGACATCGGAAGGAGGAGTTGCTAACTCTGTAAAAAGCGAAGTGATGCAAATAGTTAAATCAGCATTTCGTCCAGAATTTTTAAACAGGCTGGATGAAATTATTATATTCCACAGTTTAACCAGAGATGACATCTATAAAATTATAGATGTTCAATTTTCTTATTTACAAAAAACACTTGCTAAGCGTAAACTGAGTATAAGTTTGTCGCAGGAAGCTAAAGAACTAATAGCACAAACTGGCTATGACCCTGAATATGGAGCAAGGCCCCTAAAAAGGGTTATACAAGAGTGTATTCAAAATAATTTAGCTAAATTAGTTTTATCAGGGGAAGTAGTAGAAAATGATGAGCTAATAGTGTACGCTCTTGATAATGAAATCTTAGTTAAAAAGGTTTAAGTTCACTGTGTATTTTTGTTAAAAAAATGTGTATAGATCATAATGTTGACACTGAGTCTTTATTTGAGTTAGTTGATCAAGAAAATCAGCAAGATAAAGAAAAAATTAAAAAATTTATTAAGTATTTTTATAGTTTTGTTTATAAAAGCGACCTAAAAGCCAACGATAAGTTTTTGCTATATATTGTAAACGATGCTTACAATTTTGTTTCTCAAAAAGAGAAAGATGAAAGTAAGTTAGTAGTAAGCAATATAGATGATATACCAGGAATAGAAGGCGATTTTACCACGATTAAGATAACAAACGATGATATGCCATTTTTGGTTGATTCTGTTATTGCAACTATTAAATCGCACAATTTAACCATATGCTATTACAGCAACAGCATAATTAACATTAAAAGAAAAGATGGCCTAATAGATGAGATTTACTCCTTGGAAGAAAGCAATGGAGTCAAAGAATCAGTTATATATGTAATTATCAAAGGTATAAGTGACAGTTTTGTTGATACATTAAAAGAATCTCTACAAAAAACGCTGAAAGCAGTTAATTGCGTTGTGAAAGATTGGCACTTAATGCTCAAGAAACTTGATGAAGCAAAAAGTCTTCTTTTTGCCATCGAGCAGCCAGCGTCGAACGCTGGAGTGACACCAGGAAAAGATTTCTTAGATTGGCTAAAAAACAATAATTTTGTATTTCTAGGTTATCAAGAATATATTGCTGGTAAAGATGAAAAACTCGTCTGTGATAGCAAAAAGGACCTTGGCCTGATAAGAGTAGGTCAAAGTACGTTGATTCCTTCTGCAAACCTTGATTCCCTATACATATTGAGATCAGATCTAATCTCAATAGTCCATCGGCGTACATACATGAATTGTATAGGAGTAAAAGAATTTGATGACCAGGGTAATGTAGTAAAGGAACGGCGTTTTTTCGGGCTATTTACTTCTGTAGCGGAGGTCCAAGATATTCGAACTATTCCAATAATAAGAGATAAAGTTAAAGTTATAGAAAAAAATGCAGGGTTTGTAACCGGGGGCCACAATAACAAAGCTTTAATTTCTATTTTACAAGCATTCTCTTGTGATGAATTATTCCAATCAAATGAAGACGAATTATTTAAAATTTGCATTTCGATCATGTCTCTTGCGATTAGGCCAAGGGTCAGATTATTTTTAAGAAGAGTAAGGGATTTTATTAGTTGCATAGTGCTGATACCAATGCGTTATGCTAGCGCTAGGCTAATGTTCAAGATACGTGACATATTGAAGGATGAGACAAGTGCAGAAAGTTCAGATATTTATAACAATCACATTATCAATGAATATGATTTGATGAAATTGCATGTAATGCTAAAGACCAAAAATGCTAGTGTTCCTGATGACGAAGTTTTGCGTATCGAAAACAAATTGAGGAACATTACGGAAAAGTGGGAAGATCGTTTTATAGACAATTTATATAATACTTTTAGTACTGTTGAGGATATATTCATCCGTTATTGCAAGGCATTTCCAATAAGCTATCAAGAGAGTTTCGAACCTCATGACGCATATTACGATATGAAAAAATTGGAGATAGTGAGGAAAAAAGGAGTTAGCGAGGTCGATTTAAGACTTACTTGTGATAATCTTAATTATCAATTAAAGGTTTATACTCCAAGCAATAGAGGCCTTGAATTATCGAAGATATTAAGGATCACTAAGAATTTGGGAGCTAAGATTCTATCTCATAATGGCTATTACATAGAAATTAACGGCGGAATATGGATACACCATTTTGTGTTGTCAAGAGTCGATGAATTAATAGACAACATTACTCTAAAAGAGCAATTTGAAATAACACTTGCGAAAGTGTTTAGAAAGGAAATTAAAAATGATTATTTCAATAGTTTGGTCATTATTGCTGGACTGGAGTGGAAAGAAGTGCTTCTGGTTAGAGCGCTCAGTGCTTACCTAAAGCAGACGTCATTTAACTACAATCCAGAATATATCCAAAAGGTAGTCTCAGAGTATCCAAAAATAGTAAAGTATTTGATACAACTATTTCATGCAAGATTTGATCCTAGCATAGACATTGATAGAGCAGAAACCACGGACATTTTCATAGAAAAAATTGAGGAACTTCTAAAAGAGATCAGCAATGTTTCACATGATTACGTTTTGCGCTCGATATTTAACTTGATAATGGCTATTTTAAGGACCAGTTATTATCAAGACGATAAACCATATTTATCTACAAAATTTGACTCAAATAAAATAAATGGTTTGCCTGATCCTCGTCCATATCGTGAATTGTATATTTATTCAAATCTTTTTGAGGGAATACATCTAAGAGGAGGGAAATTGGCCCGTGGTGGCTTAAGGTGGTCGGATAGGACGGAAGATTTTCGCACTGAAGTTTTGGGGCTCATGAAAGCTCAGATGACAAAAAATGCGGTTATTGTACCTGTTGGCGCAAAGGGTGGGTTTGTAATTAAGCAAGTTTATAAAGACAAAGATATTTTAAGAGAGAAAGGTGTTGAATGCTATAAGAGTTTTATCAGGGGAATGCTTGACATTACTGATAATGTAGTTAATGGCAAAATAATTCCACCAGAGAATGTGATTAGGTATGATGAGGATGATCCATACTTGGTAGTTGCAGCAGATAAAGGCACTGCTTCTTTTTCTGACTATGCAAACCAAATAGCCTCTGAATACAATTTTTGGCTTGGCGATGCATTTGCATCTGGTGGATCAGCAGGTTATGATCACAAAAAAATGGGTATTACAGCCAGAGGTGCATGGATTGCAGCGCAGAGGCATTTTTGGAAAATGAATAAGGATATTTACCAAGATGCAACTGTTATTGGAATTGGAGATATGGCTGGCGATCTATTTGGAAACGGTATGCTGCTTTCAAAAAATATACATTTAATCGGCGCATTTAACCATATGCATATTTTTATTGATCCAAATCCTAGTGCAGAAAAGAGTTTCACAGAGCGTAAACGTCTCTTTGAGTTACCATTTTCAACTTGGATGGATTATAACAAAGATTTGATTTCTAAGGGTGGAGGAGTATTTGAGCGTAGCAGCAAGCAAGTAAACATTTCTCAAGAAATAAAAAAATGCTTTGATATAACAGAAGATATGCTACCTCCAAGTGATTTGATTAGATATCTACTCAAAGCAGAAGTGGACTTCATATGGAATGGAGGAATTGGCACGTTTGTTAAGGCAAAGAGTGAAAATCATAGCATGGTCGGTGACAAAGCAAACGATGAGTTAAGAGTAAATGGTAAAGATATTAGAGCTTCTATGTTTATAGAAGGCGGAAATTTGGGATGCACACAGCTTGGAAGAATAGAATATGCTGAAAGAGGTGGATATATAAATGCAGATTTTGTTGATAATTCAGCCGGAGTGATATGTTCGGACCTTGAAGTTAACATCAAGATTGCATTTGTTTCAGCTATGAAAGCAGGGGGTGTTTCTTTAGAAAAAAGGAATGAAATACTGGCAAGTATGGTGGACGAAGTTGCATCCAAAGTGCTTGAGAACCACAACAGAATTGAAACAAAAGCATTACTTCTTGAGTGTTTGCAAGCTAAAGAGAGATTGGAGCAGCACCACAGGTTACTGCTCAGTTTAGAAAAATCTGGGCTGTTAAACCGAAGCGTAGAATTTCTTCCAACTGAAGAAGAGATAGCAAGGATGTTAACTGGTGCAGAAGGTTTCAGTTCTCCTCATCTTTCTATTCTAATGTCTTATGCTAGAACGGCAATAAAAAATGACATTATACATTCCGATCTGCCTGAAAAAGATCTTATATCTAATGACTACTTGCTAGGTTATTTTCCTAAAAAGATGATAACAAAGTTTAAGGATTTCATATTAAAACACCAACTTCGTAGAGAAATTATCTCTACTTGCATTGCAAATGATGTAGTGAATAGAATGGGCTGTATATTCATCAATAATTTGGCTGAGAACACTGGAATTAAGGTACAAGAAGCGGTTAACATATATATTGTTGTTAACCACCTGTATGATTTAAACAGCCTGTGGCAGAAAATTGATGAATTGGATGGAAAAATTGATGTTAACTCATACTTACAAATAGTGAGGAACGTGCAGAAATTTATTGGCAGAGTATCGTTTTGGTTAGTGAAAAATCTTGGCAAGCTTAGCTTTGTAGAGTTGGATGATGTTACAAAATTTAAAGATGCAATTGAAACTTTAGGCCAGAACTTAACTGATGTTTTAGATGAACACCTATTAAAGGTCTGTAGCCATGGATCAACTTCTTTAGTAGAACTTAATATAAATAAAGATCTAGCAAAAAAAGTTGCTGATCTATACGTTCTTGCTTATGCACTGGACATTATATCTGTTGCTGAACAGACATCTTTGTCCATTCTTGATGCTGGTAAAATATACTTTGAGTTAAAGTCGCTGTTAAGATTCGATCTGATTAGAACAATTGCCATCAAGATGAAAAGCCGCTCTTCTTATTGGGATCGCAGCTTAGTTAATGATTTATTGGACGATTTAAGCAATTACCATCACAAGCTAGCTGTTAAAGTCATAAAAGCTACTGATAACCCCGAAGATAAGGTTCAAACCTGGGCTTGTAATGATAAGGACTACATAGAACGTTATAATAGTTTTTTAGATGAGATAGTTGCTTCTAAACTTGATTTAAGCAAATTAATATTTATAATCAGGAGGATTAAAGTACTTGCTTCATAGGAAAAATGTTTAATATAGGTCTTTCAGAAATTTTGGTCGTTGCTTTAGTGAGCATAATTGTTCTTGATAGAAATAAGGTGCCTGTATTTATTGATCTTATTAGGAATACATATAGGTATCTTATGATTATAAAATCAAAAGCTAGGAGGTTATTGAAAGACGCAGGAATTGAAGACTTATATAAAGAGTGTAATACTGAGAAAGTAAATTACATAGTTGGTAAAAATGGTAAGCTTTATCCTACTTACGATATAGATAATACATCTAAAGATAATGACAGCGAAGATTCTAGTAGTAGATGATGTACTATCTAATGTCAAGCTTTTAGAAGCTCGACTAAAAGCAGAGTACTATACGGTTATCGTAGCTCATGATGGTGAAGAAGCTATAGATTTAGTAGCAAAGCAGCAGCCTGATATTATATTACTTGATATCATGATGCCAAAGATGAATGGCTTTCAAGTTTGTAAGGAGCTAAAGAGTGATCCCTTGACAACCCATATTCCAATAATTATGGTAACTGCACTGCATGATACTCACAATAGAGTACAAGGCATTAATGCTGGTGCAGATGACTTTCTGACTAAACCAATAAACGAAACTGCTTTATCTGCGAGAATTAAGTCTCTCACACGCTTAAAGATGATTATCGACGAATTGCGTTTGAGAGGAGAAACCAACGCTGAGATTGGCGGAGTAGCAGGAAACAGTATTATGGATTATTCTAATCAGATTTTTGATGCTAACATACTTGTTGTAGATGAAGATGTCTTTCAAGCAGAGCAGATATATAATGTACTAAAGCACCGCTTTAGGTCAATTAAAATACTGAGTGATCCAGTGGAGGCATTAAAGGTTGGTATTAAGAATAATTACGACCTGATCATTTCTGATATGCAGTTTTCAAAAACTGACGGCCTGCGTTTGTGTTCTGAGTTTCGTAGTAAAGTGGAAACACGCTATACACCAATTCTGATTCTTTCTGAGGATTATGATAAAAACAATTTAGTAAAAGCACTTGATGTAGGTGCTAATGATTATTTAACAGTACCTTTGGATGAGGGTGAGTTAATAGCAAGGGTTAATTCGCAAGTAAAACGCAAAAGATATCAAGATGCCTTGAGAATGAATTTATTTAATAATGCGGAAATGTCTATAAAGGACCCATTAACTAACTGTTATAATAGAAGATATTTTGATGCACACTTAAGAAACATTGTTAAGGACTCTGTGGAAAAGGATAGAAGGTTGTCTCTTATGATACTTGATATAGACTATTTTAAGATGGTGAATGACAGTTTTGGGCATAGTGCTGGAGATGAACTTTTAAAGCAAGTACAGAAAAGAATTTCTGAAAATATCAGAGTGACAGATTTACTAGCTAGGTTTGGTGGTGAGGAGTTTGTTGTTGTAATGCCAGATACCAATGTATCAGATGCGTACACTATTGCGGAGAGAATACGAAAAATTATTGCTAAAGAACCTTTTATACTTGCGGACAAAAATACAACCCATAACATAACTGTTAGCATTGGAATTGCAGAAATGCAAGGATCTGACCTTGACGATATTAAAAAATTTATAGTACGTGCTGACAAATATTTATATAAGGCAAAAAACAGTGGTAGAAATAGAGTGGTTACTGGCTATAGCTAAAGTGGCTTAAGTTTACCGACAACCGTCATTCCGCTACTCGTTAGCGGAATCTATGCTGAGATACCGCGAATGAATCGCGGTATGACGTGTTGCTTGGGTTAGCTATAGATTTCTGAAATGATTTCAAAAAAATGATAACTAAGGTTAAAGCGACAACATGAGGTTTCTCAGCTCTGGAAATTTCATGTTTAACTGCAAAAATAGATACTTATTTAAAAAATATCCTGTGACTTTCAGTCCTAACTGAAATTCTTGGAATGAGTAGCTGTTTTGTAGGTTATTATTGTATACATCATGCAACATTTGTGGAAAAGGTAGGAGTTTATCTGCATAATAATCTCCTGCTTTTTTTGACACTGCTCTACCAGTTTTTGGAGAAATAAATTGTAAGTTTTCCTTAACACCTGTTACAGCACATTTGGATAAGTCTAACTTGAATCCCAATTGCGTAAGAAGCAGAAGCTCTAAGTTAAGATAATGGCTTTGCCAAGACTGATTGTTGTGTTTAATTACATCGATGAAATATCGAAAATTGTCATACAGCATGGCACAGGGTTCACTTTCTGGAAGCACTTTTTCTAAAATAGAGGAGAAAGAGACAATAGTAATGCTTTTTAACCTATCTTGAAAGAAATGATGGAATGGAGATTCGATTAATTCGCACTTTAAAAAACCCAGATTTTCAGGTAACTTAGCACTCCATTCTGCATGTAATAGATTACTTATCTGAAACTTATAATTGCTATTGTTTGTTAGCTTAGTTAATCCCCTGCGCTTTCCATGATTTTTTGTAAACAGAGAAAGAATTAAGTTTTTATCGCCGTATTTTTTAGCAGCTATAATGATGCCTTCATCTTTCCATCTCATTTAGAGTATATTGACCGTATGATATTATAGAAATAGTAAAATTAGTACAGCAAAAACTACGTCTTTGAGCTTAAATCAACTAAAATATATTGACTTTATGTGCAATATTAGCTTTAAACCAGTAAAACAAACTGCTTAACATATGAGTTTTTTCTATTCTAATTACATTCTTTTTTTATCTTTATGTTGTTTTCTGCTTTTTTCGTTACCTTCAACAAAAGCCCAAACGAATGATACGTCAGTTGTTCCTATACCACAAAGGAAAAAAGAAACAGTTGAGCACACTGTTGTAGCACAACCGAGGCAAATTATCGAAATGCAAGAAGAAGTCATTATTAACGAGGGTAAAGAATTCATTCCAGTTCCAAAAAGAAAAAAAAGTGTAGGGAAGAAACTAAGAAGGGATGTTAGAGAGGCAAAAAATGAAATAGGAAACGAAAAAAGCGTTGAGAATAAAAAGGATGAATTAGTTGTAACAGAAATTATTAACTCTATAAGAGACAAACTTACAAAATGCTGGAGCATTCCTGAAAGCATAGCTTACAAAGAAAATTTTAATATAAAAATTAACTTATTATTATCCAGTCAAGGCGAGATAATTATGGCCGATGTAGCAGACAGTGATTCCTATCGAAATAATCCACTTTTCAGGTCGATAGCAGATAATGCAATGCGTGCAGTATATAAATGTAGCCCATTGACTGGCTTGCCTACTCAGCACCACCACATTTGGCGTGAAGTAACACTAGACTTTATTCTAAATGGGTAAAATCTTACAATAGACCTCTTATATTACCTTCTGTCATCCAAGTAGTCAGGCTACTTGGATGACAGAAGTAGACACTTCACATTATCATTCCAGCGCTCCTTTCTTGTCATGCCAGTGCGTGACACTGGCATCCAGAAAAAAAATAGATCCCAGTGTCTGGGCACTGGGATGACGTAATACGGTTCTTGGATGACAAAGAAGGGCGGGAAAAACTCTGTAGTCAGCAGATTTTCAATCAGGAACAGCCAAAGATCTCTCTAAGATGTCAGTTTCTTTTGTATCTGCAACTTTACCGTCCTGATCGAATGAAATTTGCAGGGACTTACTGCTATACTTCCTTTTTCCTAAGAAGTTAGCTTGTTTAATTTTATATGAGACATAGTACCAAACATTGTCATCGAGCTTTGATACTAATATTGGTGATCCTAAAGTGTGAACCACTTTTTCTTTATCGTCACCTGCTTTTATCTTGCTCCACAATTCAACACTAATGCCAGGAGCTCCGTGGTTGTGAATAGTGTGTGTGCAGCTCACTGTAAATAATAAAATAAAAGATATTAATACTCGCATTTCTGTTGATAAATTACTTGAAGCTATAATACACTAATAAATTACCTGCCGTCAAATTTCAAAAAGTTAAATTGACTGATTCTCAATATCACTTAATATAATATTTACTTTAGAAAATAATAGGTGTCTTATGTCATTGTTAGAAGCAGATCCAATATACAAACCTTTTAATTACCCTTGGGCGTATGATGCGTGGCTGCAGCAACAAAGAATCCATTGGATACCTGAGGAAGTTCCGCTTGCTGATGACGTGAAGGATTGGAAAACTAAACTTTCAAACGTAGAGAAAAATCTACTAACTCAGATTTTTAGATTCTTTACTCAAGCGGACATTGAAGTAAATAACTGCTATATGAGGCATTATTCAAATATATTTAAGCCAACAGAGATATGCATGATGCTTGCAAGTTTTTCCAATATGGAAACCATACACATTGCAGCTTATTCTTATCTTTTAGACACAATTGGCATGCCAGAAAGCGAGTATCAAGCATTTTTAAAGTATGATGCTATGAGAAAGAAATATGAATACATGCTGGAATTTGAGGAAAGCAAAAAACACGATAAAAAACATGTAGCTAAAACTCTAGCAGTGTTTGGTGCATTTACCGAGGGGTTGCAGTTATTCGCATCGTTTGCAATTTTGCTCAATTTCCAACGCTTTGGAAAAATGAAAGGCATGGGGCAGATAATCGCCTGGTCAGCCCGTGATGAAACTTTGCACACCAATTCAATTATTATGTTATTTAATACATTTATTAAAGAGAATAATGAAATTTGGGACAACGAGTTTAAAGAGGAATTATATTCTGCATGCCGCACTATTGTTGAGCTTGAGGACGAATTCATAAAGCTTGCCTTTGATTTAGGAGATGTTGAAGGACTATCCGCAGAAGAAGTGCGCAATTACATACGCTACGTAGCAAACAGACGGTTAATGCAATTAGGTCTTGAGTCCATATATGATGTCAATGATAATCCTATTCCATGGCTCGATGAAATACTAAATGGCGTTGAACATACGAATTTCTTTGAAAATAGAGTAACAGAGTATAGTCGTGCAGCAACTCAAGGCACATGGGAGGAGGCTTTTACTGAAAACGACACGAATAATAGGTGAGTGCTAATTTCACTCTTCTTTGTCATGCAAGTAGCTGACACTGGAATCAGTTTTTTGATCGAGAATGTTGTATAGTGCATAATCAATTTTCCTGGATCGAAGTAGTCAAGGCACTGGGATCTAATAGATAATATTCGTGCAGTACGCGCGGGAGTAACAAAAGCTGCTTGTCTTTCATAATGTTTCGTAGCAATAGGCAGTTTTGCTTTACTTAACAACCAACTTACCATATATATGTCCATAGGACATTGGTATATAAGAACGTGCTACAACTATTAATCTTACTCACGGTCATCACTTCAGTTGCATTCTTTGGTCATTTAGTTCCAATGGAAGCAAAAACCTTCTTGTACTCAACGAGCCTGAGTATAAAAGAGGTTTTGCTATTTATAATGCCTTTTATTATTTTTGCGTTAATCTTTAGCAGTGTTAACAATCTTAAGCAGTCAGCTATAAAGTTTATATTGTTACTTATTATAATGATCTTCTTATCGAATCTGGCTTCAAGTTTAATAGCTTATTCTGTTGGGCATTTTATCATACAAAACACTTATTCAATACAAGATATAACGTATGAAGAAACAATTGTTCCTTTATGGTCGTTTAGGCTGCCTGCATTGCTTTCTAATTTTTATGCCCTTGCCTGTGGATTTGTGTCCAGCATAGTAGTGTCCACACTGCTACCCAAGAAAAGCAAAGAGCTTTCGAACAAAATGTTAGATTTAACTCTCTTTATTTTGAAGACGTTTTTGACGCCGATTATTCCAATATTTGTACTTGGGCTTGCTTTAAAAATGCAGCATGATCAAGTTTTATCTATAATATTTAAGGATTACTCAATAATTTTCATTATTATAGCATCTGCAACCTACCTTTATGTTTTCCTCTTATATGGAGCAGCAAATTCATTCAAGATCACAAGCTGGATAGCTAGTATAGGCAATATGATACCGGCATTTATTACTGCGATGAGCACAATGTCTAGTAATGCAACTATGCCGCTTACTCTTGAAGGAAGCAAAAAAAATGTAAAGCAACCTGATATAGCATCGTCTGTTATACCAATAACTGCTAGCTTCCATTTAGTAGGTGATTGCTTTTTTGTTATAATATTATCAATGGTAATTACTTCTGGTTATTTATTGTCCACAACGGACTATGTAACTTTTCTTCTCTATTTTTTGTTATTTAAGTTTGCTATCGTTGCAGTGCTGGCAGGAGGAATTATGGTAATGCTACCTATTCTTGAGAAATACCTCAAATTTTCTCCAGAAATGCTTTCGTTAATCACAGCCTTGTATATAGTGTTTGATCCAATAATCACTTCAGCAAATGTTATGGGTAATGGTGCCTTTACTATGATGTTTACAAAACTCTATGATAAGCTTAAGTAATGTCTATTTTAGCGATTGATACTGTAGGTACTGGTAGTTCAATAGCAATAGTTGATTATGATGGTAATTGTTTTGTAGAGCGCAATTCCGCCAGCAACAATCATGTAGAATCATTTTTTCAAATTCTGAATACTTTGTTTGATAAGCACAATTATAATTATGATAAAATAGATCATTTAGCGGTAGTAGTTGGACCAGGAAGTTTCACTGGAATTAGAGTTGGTATATCAGCAGCACAAGGTATAAATCTTGCTACAAATAAGCCATTATACGGAGTTAATGCGCTGGAAGTTCAAGCTTACACAATATCTTTGCTTTGTACGAATAGCAAAAAAAATATCAGAGCTATAATCAAAAATGCTCAAGGGTTTTATACGCAGTTATTTGATTTCAATTTATTGCCGCTATCTGGTCCAACTGCAGCACGTGAACCTGGATCCAAGTGTCACGCTACAAGCAGTGACTGCATTACACATATGGATTGCAATTTAAATGCTAGCCATGCAGGACTATTGGTTCATTATAGACTGAAGAACAAGCAAAAATTAAATGAAGTTGAGGCTCTATATTTAAATGAGCCTCAGTATATGAAATCATTATAGACTATTCTTTCGCGTACATACAATGTGGCTAAGCCTGTGCATCTGGTTTACTATCTCTTGAGCTACTTCTTTTATACTCATATCTGAATTTTCTATCTCTATGGCACTCGGTGGTATAAATAAATTGTTAATCCTAAATTGCTCTATCATGCTATTTACATTAGTCACCTTCCTATTTTTTCTTTGCCTTTTTAATGCAATACGCTTTTGTAATGTCGGTAGATCACACCTAAGTACCACAGGAAGGATTTCTGTGTTCATTTTTTTACTAAGCCTTACTATTGAATCATACATCCTCATGTTCTGGTCATTATTTTCCATCAACTCATCAATAAATATGTAATTTTTTGAGTGAATCGGATAATTTTCTATTACCTGAAGCATAACTTGCATAATGTCATATATTCTATCTTGAACTTCTTTAGGTATTTGATCACGTTCAAAGACACCATTGTATATAGAGCAAACTTGAACATTGTTATAGAACTTACTATTTACAATTAATGCGTCTATCATATTGGACAATTCTATTGCTGTGGAAAGTTTACCACTTCCTGAAAGACCAGAGAGATATATGAAAAATCCTGCTGGCTGTTTTTTTGTGTTAATACTTACCATATTATTTTCAATCTTGAAACTTACATTTATAATAACATAAAAACAAAGCTTTAAAACATATGAAATATTACATAGAAAATTATTTTTATAGTTAAGATATTATGTAATTTAGAAACATAAATTCTGTATATAAACTCTATAATAACGATAACTATTTTTAAGCAAGCTACAACACAAAAGTGTTTGATATTCAGAAAGCAAGACAGAGTGGCATAGACTTATTAGTTTACTACAAGCCTTTTTTCGTGTATAAATCTTCAGAAGATTCTAACAGAGGATTGTGTTGTTAATAAAGAGCAGAGTAAAAAGGGATCTAGTCTATGCCTATCAGATTTTGTCTTACCTTAAACTGGATGATCATACATATACTCACCTCTCGGTATGTTCTGAAGATCAAAAGTCGTTTTATATTTACCCATTTGGTATACGCTTTGACGAAGTGAATGAAAATTCATTGATGAGAGTATCACTAGATGGAAATGTGATTGAGGGTACAGAATATCAATATAATAAAACTGGCTATATAATTCATGGTTTTGTTTATCAAGCAAGGAAAGACATTCAAGCAATTTTTCACCTGCATACACCTTCTATTGTAGCAGTTTCTTCTCTAAAAGATGGACTACTTCCAATAAGTCAATGGGCACTGCACTTTTACAATAAAATCTCTTACCATAATTATAATTCCCTAGCACTTAGCAATACAGAAGGAAAGAGGTTAATAGCTGATCTGAAAGAAAATTTTGTCATGTTAATGCGCAATCATGGATCTATAACGTGTGGTCGGACTATACAAGAAGCAATGTTTTACACGTATCATTTAGAACGAGCGTGCAAAACTCAATGTTTAACGTTAGCAATGAATAGGGAGTTATCAATTCCAAGTGAAGAAATTTGCTCAAAAGCTGTAAAGGATCTCCTATCTTTTGAAAGCAATCTTGGTGAGAGGGATTGGCACGCATGGGTTAGACTAATTAAAAGTAAGTTGTAAGAGGCTTTCGCACTACTATCTGTCATCCAAGTAGGGAGTCATACGCGTCAAGTTAAGAGGTTATGAGCAAATTTAGAGAGGTTAAAGTGGATACTCTGACCTTACCCAGAAAAAGTAGAGAGAAAGTTAAGACGTTTTTGGAGTAAAATAAAACGTTTTTTCAAAATATGGCAAATAGAAGCAGCAGGATTCAAATTAGAAGCTGTTAAGCTGGTTAAAGAAACAGAAGTAAAAAAATAGCAAAAGATCTAGGCATAGATGGCAGTATGTTAAGTAAATGGGTAAGAAAATATGATGGAAAAATGTCAGAAGCATACGCATTTCCAGACAAAGGCTCCTTATGACAAAGAAAGATTTGATCTAAAAAAAGAACTAGCAAGAGTAACAAGAGAAAGAGACATTTAAAAAAAAGCCCTGACCAAACAAAAAGAGTAAAGTATTCTTTTATATAGAAATTGCTATAAAATACAGGAACTATGTAGGGTTTTAGACATATCTGCTGGTGGTTATTATAAATGGGTTGCTAAGGGAAAAAGCAGTAAGGAATTAGCAAGAGATGGGCTTCTAGCAGATATTCAAAAAAAGCATCCAAATGCAGATCCCTAAAATTCACGCTGAATTAAAAGCTTTAGGCAAAAATTAAAACAGTACAAAGTGTTATGCAGAAAAATGGTATTCGGGCTATATTGAGAAGAAAATTTAAAACTAAGAAGCAACAAACGGACAATAGAGTCGTAGCTCTCAATATATTAGACCAAAACTTTATTGTCGATCAACCAAATAAAATATGGGATTACTTATATAAAAACCAAAGAAGGATGACTATATTTGGCAGGATCTATATTCACGCATGGTAGTTAATGAGCAGTTCAATAAATAAACAATTGGTTGTTGACTCTTTATTGATGGCCGTTAATAAGCGCAAACCCGATAAAAATCTGCTGTTACATAGCGATCAAGGGTCACAGTATACCTCTCAAAATTACCAATTTCTATTGAATACAAAAAACATCATTTCCAGCATGAGCCATAAGGGATGTTGTTACGATAACTCTGTTGCAGAAAAGTTCACTCAAAAGGGAGCTGCTTATTGATACTTCTCGCTCAACAAACCAGAACTGCCATATTTGAATACATAGAAATCTTTTATAACAAACAACGTAGGCATTCTACTATTAATTATTGCATTCCTGCACAATTTGATGCATCATTCTCATGACAAAAACGTCTTAACTTTCTCTCTACTTTTTCTGGGTAAGGTCAGATAAAGTAGAACCACCAAGTGAAAAATATATGCTAATTAGTACAACATCAGAGCTGGAAGATACGTGTGAAGAATTAATAGCAAAAAAGCCGAAATTTATAGCAGTTGACACGGAGTTCATTAGAAATAATTTAACCTACTACCCAAAATTATCGTTAATTCAAATTTCTTACGGAGAGAAGAGTTTTATTGTAGACGCATTAGTGCCAGAAATTGATTTATCATTCATTAAGAAAATAATGCTAAATCAGGGGATAACCAAAGTGTTTCATAGCTGCCGGCAGGATATAGAATCCTTACTCACTGTGTTTAAATGTATTCCCACTCCCATTTTTGATACCCAAGTTGCCGCTATGTTTTGTCATTATTATCATGACTTTATTGGTTACTCAAAAGTAGTAGAGCAATATCAAGGAGTAGTGCTGGATAAAATTAAAGCTAAAAATTCAGATTGGTTAAGGCGTCCGTTGTCCGAGGATCAGTTAGACTATGCAATAAACGACGTGGTACACCTATATGACTTATACCAAATATTGTGCAATAAACTTGAAGAAAATAATAGGATGTGTTGGTTTCAAGAAGAGATGGAATCAATAGTTAATATAAATAAGTATTTACATAGTCCAAAAGATGCATGGAAGAGAATTAAATTTAATTATGAAGCAAATCCAAGATTGGTATTAACTGTTAAAGCAGTTAGTGAATGGCAAGAGACCTTAGCACAGCGCTATAATATGAATCGTAATAAAGTAATTAATAATGCTGTAATAGCTGGTTTTATTGAAAAAAATGTAGAGCATGTTGATGAGATTTTAGATGATCTCAAGAGGAATGCAAAAAATATAAAAGATGCAGATTTACTAGAGTTTGTGAATATTTTTAATGAAAATGAAAAAAATTGGATGCAGCAAAACAACATCTTACCGAATAATTATGACAAATCTGTATTCGATATACTCTCAATTATTTTAGATAGTAAATGTAAAGAAAGTAACATATCAAGGAAATTAGTTTCTTCAAAAGATGAGTTAACCGGGTCAATATCTGGGCAGATAGATAAACTATTCAAGGGGTGGAGATACGATTTTTTTGGCAGGTCAGTTGAATCATTTTTGAACACAAGCTCAAAATTTGAGATTTCAGCAGTGAAATCCGCAAATAATATAACCAAAATTCAGAGTAATTTAGTGGAGAATAACTGTTGCTAAAGTAACTTAGATTTATCGACAATCGTCATTCCGCTGCTTGTTAGCGCCGCGGCGGTATGACGGTTCGCGGCAGTATGAAGATAACCTCGTCATCCCGCTGCTTGTTAGCGGGATCTAGAGATACCGCGAATGAATCGCGGTATGACGGTTCGCGGCAGTATGAAGATAACTTCGTCATCCCGCTGCTTGTTAGCGGGATCTATGCTAATACCAATTCTCAATAATAATGAGACAAATGAAAAAGAGTGCTTTCCGCCTATAACTGGAGGTTTAAGTGAATTTATCGTATATTCTATTTGTCTTCCCAATAATGAAGTTTGGTATAAGAGATAACGTGACGGTATGACGTAGAGCTACGTGTTGAGGTTTAATGAATCCACTATTTTTTTTATTTGAGAAAAAACATACTCTTTGCTTACACTGGTGTCGATAATAAAGTCACTCATCTTCCTTTTCTCCTCAATAGATAACTGAACATTGAAGATTAAATTTAGCTTTTCTTTATCTATGTTGCGTTCGTTAAGTCTTTGAGCTTGCACAACGCTATCTGCATAGATAAAAATAATAAGGTCACAGTATGAATGAAATTTTGTTTCTAATAGAAGTGGCACATCTAAAACTAAAAGCTTTCTATCGATCTTTTTTTCCTTGGCAATAAAAAATTCTAATTCACGCAGCACAGCAGAGTGAACCAAAGATTGAAATTGTTTCCAATTTTCATCGTAGGCTAAGAAATATTTAGACAGTACTGTTCTACCTATTTCACCATTTACTACCACTCCAGGAAAATTTTTTTCTGCATAACTTATTATGCTTTTATCCACTTTATAAAGTTGGTGTACAACAGAATCAGCATCAAACACAGCAGCACCAAACTCTTGAAAGCAATTAGCTACAAAGCTCTTTCCTACCCCAATTCCGCCTGTTAGACCTATGATCATATAGCAAAATACATTAGACTTCTTTCGAAACTATATTACAGTAGCTGCTGTGTCTACTCAAAACCCAAATTTGGCTATGCAGAGGCTCTGATGATAAAAGAAAAAATAAACAGCTATTATTTTTTTAGTAATTAAGTAAAATAGAGTGAAAGATTGCGAGGAAGTTTTGAAAAATAAGATAAAAAAGATAGTAATTTCAGGAAAGGAAGTGTGGCCAATCATTGAGGGCGGCAAAGGCATCGCAATCAGTGATGGAAGGTCAAGTGGAGCATTTGCTGCAGCAGATGCTGTGGGTACGTTTTCTGGTGCAAATGCTAAGCTTATTGATGATAATGGTGAGTTAGTGCCGCTGATTTACAAAGGCAAAACAAGAAATGAAAAACACAGTGAATTGATTGAGTATAGTATTAAAGCTGGAATCAGTCAGGCAAAAATAGCGAATGAAATATCAAAAGGTCATGGAAGAATACATATGAATGTGCTTTGGGAGATGGGAGCAGCAGAACGCGTGCTTCATGGCATATTAGAAAAAGCAAAAGGCTTAGTTCATGGTATTACCTGCGGTGCTGGTATGCCTTATAGGCTTGGAGAAATTGCAGCTAAATATCAGGTTTATTATTACCCTATTGTCTCATCGGTGCGTGCTTTTAAAGCATTATGGAAGCGTACTTACCAAAGAATATCTTCCTATTTGCTTGGTGGAGTAGTGTATGAAGATCCATGGCTTGCTGGAGGGCACAATGGACTCAGTAACAGTGAAGACCCAGAGCTACCACAGGCTCCATTTGAAAGAGTTGCAGAGCTTAGATCTTTCATGAACGAGATCGGTCTTTCAGAAACACCAATTGTTATGGCAGGAGGAGTGTGGCATTTGAAAGATTGGGAACATTGGTTTGACAATCTGCAAATTGGACCAATAGCTTTTCAGTTTGGCACTCGTCCACTTTTGACGAAAGAAAGCCCAATTTCTGCAGAGTGGAAAAAGAAGCTACTCACTTTAGAAGAAGGTGATGTATTTTTAAATAAATTCAGTCCAACAGGGTTTTACTCATCTGCAGTAAAAAATAACTTCATACGTGAGTTGCAGAAACGGAATTCACGTCAAATAAAGTTTTCAGAAAATGCCAGCGAAGAATTTAGTAGTGAATTTGCAATGGGTAGCAGAGGTAGGAAGATCTACCTTACTTCAAAAGACAAAGAGCTGGCAAATACATGGACTAAAGCAGGGTATACAGAAGCAATGAAAACTCCAGATACAACTGTTATTTTTGTGACGCCAGGCAAATTTGCAGAGATAAGACAAGATCAAATCAATTGTATGGGATGCTTAAGTCATTGTTTGTTTAGCAATTGGAAGGATCACGGCGACCATTCAACAGGACGAAAGCCAGATCCACGGAGTTTTTGTATACAAAAAACACTGCAAAACATTATACATGACGGCGATATTGAAAATGAACTCATGTTTTCCGGGCACAATGTGTACAAATTTAAGCAAGATCCGTTTTATGAGAATGGCTACGTACCGACAGTAAAAGAGCTGGTGGAAAGGATATTAACTGGGTATTAAGTTATGGTTGATTTGACAAGAAGACGTTACTTTGTTATAATAAGTATTTATTAATTTAGTCTTAACTTAAGAGGGTATTTATGGTAGCAAGTGATAGTGTTTTAAAAAGGTATGCGTTAGCCTATATAAAAAAATCTGGTAGTAACAGTAATGTTAAAGAGTTTTTACAATTTTGTAATACGCAAAACACCACAAATTGGAGTGAGGAGAATTTTAAAAATGCGTATGAAAAATTTACACATCCAAATTCAAGCAATAGGCACGATACAGGAAGCAGAAATAATCAATATAACGCAGGGAATAACAGGCAACCTACAGGCCCTCAGGTTACACACGTACATGTACACAATGATAGAGGTTTAGATTTTTGGGATTATTTACTACTTCGCAGCCTGTTTGGTGGTCATACTACAGTTATAAATAACCCTGGTTTCAGTAGTGGTAGCCATCAAAGCAGAGAAGATAAGAAAAAAGACTCGGAAGACAGTAGAAAGCTATTAGCTTTAGGTATGGTAGCTGCAGTTGTGTGTGTTGCTTTCCATGCTGGTATGTGTTTTTGGTATAACAGCAGCAGAAAAGCGGCTAGAAAAGAAGAAAAAATAGATTATCTTGATAATAAGCTTAAGATGCTTAGGAATATAGAATTTGCGGTTGGCGCTGTTTCTTTAGCGGCTTTGGTAGCTTGTGCTGTTTATCCAGTGTTACCAGTGTGGGGTTTAGTTATCCTTGGCGTTAATTCTCTCGTATGTTTTGCTGGTGGTTTAGCTTTTCATATGAAGCATGAGAAAGAATCAGATAATATTGAGAAGGCTAAAGAAGCAGTTAGGAATTATGGACCACCTCCTCCTTACTCTCCTCCTTATAGTGAATTTAATAATTCTAATTCGGAACAGCAGTTTGAGAATTATAAGGCGTACTAAACCCACAACTGTACGAACATTGTGATTTGGGCCCATCAGGAGGGTGTCATTCCAGTGCTCCTTTCTCGTCATCCCAGTGCCCAGACACTGGGATCCAGCTAAGTTAGTGAGTGTAAAAGTAGCCAACCTTACGTTAAAACACAACGTTCTTGATGAGATTGCATAAAAACTGGATTCCTTACATCATAGAGGCACTGCCATTATAGAGTAAAATGAGATCCCAGTGTCTGGGCACTGGGATGACAGCTAGCCTGACAACCGTCATCCCGCTACTTGTTAGCGGGATCTAGAGATACCGCGGTGGTATGACGGTTTGCGGTAGTATGAAGTAGTACTGCTGTCGTCCCGCTGCTTGTTAGCTGATGAAATACCGCGGCGGTATGACGGTTTGCGGTAGTATGAAGTAGTACTGCTGTCGTCCCGCTGCTTGTTAGCTGATGAGATACCGCGGCGGTATGACGGTCTGCGGTGGCATGACGATAACCTCGTCATCCCGCTACTTGTTAGCGGGATCTAGAGATACCGCGGCGGTATGACGAGGGAGAACAGTCAATGGCGTCAACTTAAGAGCATACATTAGCAAACTCTCCTAAAGACATGATGGCGTTTAGGCTTATCTACTTTATCGCGGCTATACAATCTTCCCGGTCGGATCTTAACTTTAGTGCGTATACTTAAAAAGGGCTTGAAAGTTTTTTGGTGCAACAAGCACTTGATTGCCTCATCACACCAAATAAAACTGAAAAATTTCTCAGCAATTTGATCTGGGAAGGCCCTTGTGCATCATACATATGAAGCGATAATATATTGCACATGACCAAGTTTGCCCAAAATTCTTGTAATACAGCCTCTCCAGAAAAATTCTCTAACTCTGCTCCTACTTTGAGTCGTTTATAGCACTCCTCTATGTGCCACCTTAATACATAAGCTTTACTCCAAAGTCTCGATCAAAAACTCTGTTTCTCCGTTGGCTAATGTTAGCTCTTACTTTCTGTCCTTTCATTTTATTTTTTAGCTTTTCATTTTCCAATATAAAATCAAAATCTAATTCGCCAGCGTTCCCATAGCTTGCTATAATTTCTTTTTTGCAAGCGAAAAATAAAATCTACTTCCAAATCATCATGCTGCTGAATGAATTTTACTGAAGACGATCATAGATAAATAATAATTTCTCTTGATTTAATGAACGCATTTGAGTGATAACTTCGGGTAATTGCTCTTCCGCCAACGTTTGTTCACCTATATTCCAAGCCGTAAAACGAGCACTACAAATCAGCGAAGTACACAAATCAACAAACAAATTGCCAATGGTGCCTGTTGTTCCATTTGGTTCAAACTCGGATACAATTTCCTCAGAGCTGAATACCAGAATCATCTGCTGCAATAAGTCTATAGCCTCTCCAACTCAGGTTCATCCTGATAGGCTGTTTGGATGCTTAAATTCTTGAAAGCCTGTATGGCAAATCTTATACCTTGCTTTAGAAAAAGCTTGCTTTGAGGGTACATGTCAATGGCTCCATAAGTTCACATTCTATTCCCAAACTTTTTTTAACTAACTATAGAAAATACTGTCGAAAAAAGAAGTTTTCTTGTTCGTGTAAAACTCAACACAATGGATTTTCTGAAAAGTTTTCGAGTATATTGCATTTTTAATTTGTAAGATAAGATCTTTTCCTTTTTGCATGCCTCACCTAAAAATGACACATTTTAAACTTTTTTGTTGCAATAAAATAGAAACAAAAGTGCTGTCTCTTGTAGTATTTTACTCCTTAACATCCCTTAAGTTGATGCCATTGCCTGAACGGATACAATTATTCAACCATATTTTTGAAGATAGCTAGTTTCTGTATTTATTTTAAATTGAAGAAAGCTCAAATGAAAGATCGTGTTTTGCTAAAATCACAGAATGCAGTCTGGTTACATTACTCTAGCTATACGCAACAACTTTACTTTCAACAATTTTATTAGCAATAATACGACTTTCACAATCAATATTTATTATATCAGATAGTGAATTAATATCAGTGTAACTATCAAAACTTTCCATTGTTGATTCCACTACCTCTACTATTTTTAAAAAGCCAATTCGTGACTTCAAAAATTCATTAACAGCTATTTCATTTGCAGTATTGAGCACAATACTGTTTGTTTGTGGAGCAGAAGAGTTTAACACTGCCATGCTAAGCTTTAGCGCAGGAAAACGCTTATGGTCTGGTTCTTGAAAGGTCAATTTTCCTTGCTTTGTTAAATCTAATTTACGATTTAAAGCTGATCTTTCCGGCCAAGACAAAGCATATGAAATAGGAATTGCCATGTCAGTTTCTGCAAGCACAGCAAAGTTGAACCCATCCTTATAAGTTACAATTCCATGTACTATTGACTCAGGATGCACTATTGCTTCAATTTTATCCGGGCTGATGTTAAACAAGTTATGTGCTTCTATTATCTCTAGTGCCTTATTCATCATTGTTGCACTATCAACTGAGATTTTCCTTCCCATATTCCAAGTGGGGTGACTAAGCGCCTGATCTACCGTGACATTTCTTAATTGCTCAGAACTATAGTTTAAGAATGGTCCACCAGAAACAGTAAGTATGATCTTTTCTACGCATTTGTCGTCATTTTGCAAAACTTGAAAAATTGCGTTGTGTTCAGAGTCAATAGGGATTATTTGTACGTTTTTTTCTTTAGCTTTTTTAAGTAATAACTTTCCACCGCAAACAATGCTTTCTTTGTTCGCTAGTGCAATGACTTTAGTGCCACTTTCTATGACTTCTATAACTGGCCCAAGGCCTGCGATACCAACTATTGCAATAACTGAAAGATCAACGGGTAGGGAAGCAACATTTACTAGACCTTCAGCGCCAATTGCTATTTTTACATCTGTACCAAGTAGGTTTTCTCTTAAATCTTTGTAAAACCTTTCATCGGAGATAGCAACGTATTTTGCATTCAGCAGTTTTGCTTGGTGTGCCAGTAGAGCAAAGTCTGAGTGGGCACTTAGTGCTTCCACTTGGTATTCTTCTTTTCTCCTTGAGAGCAAATCTACAGTCTTTTTTCCAACACTTCCTGTTGATCCTAAAACTGAAACCTTTTTCACTAAGACAAACTCACAACAATAGCAACTTTTCTTATTAGGTCTTCTCGCATACTATTCAGCAGTTTTTAAGCGTTTAACCAAGTTCATGTCCGTGGTCATCGCCAACAGATGGTGAAGGACCAGGTGAAAAAGATTGACCATGGTGATCACCTGCATCATGCATGTCTTGCAAACCATCAGCATTATGAGCTATTTCATTATTGGCATGAGGGTAATCATCTGAGTGAGGTCCCTCATCACCATGAGCCATATCCATTCCTTCTGATGGCATATCTTCCCCACCTCCACCTGAAAAATGTTCTCCAAGGCTTTCAAGAAATTTTATGCCAAACATATTACCTGATTTTCCAAACAGTGTTACTAAACTACTGCCACTTACCAAACTTTCAAACACGTTACTATAAGCAGCAATTGCTCCTTCATGAAAGTTGAACAACCATTTCATTCCATCCACGACTGTTGAAACAGAGTCGCTATGACCAAGACCAAAACCACTTTTCTCACCAGCAGCCTCTTGGTGTTGCTGCTGCGCTTGCCATTCTGCAATATTTGGACCTTGAGCTTCACTCATAAATTTTTACTCTCAACCTTAAGCTATTATTTTATCACAAATATTGCAAAATATCAATAGAGCTTTTGAATATAGCTAATACAAACAATTTCTGTCATCCTATATATAGCTAAACTGACTTACGACAATTTGAAAAACGACAAATTCGTCATTCCGCTACTAGTTAGCGGAATCTATGCCGAGATACCGCGAATGAATCGCGGTATGACGTGTTGCTTGGGTCAGCTATAGGATCCAGTTTGAAAAAATCCGAATTCCAATGTCTGCTACCTTATATAACGAATGAATTTCTTTATATATTCGTTATTAGTATTTTGTATTTCCTGAACAGTTCCATGGGAAATGATCTCCCCTTCATGTAATACTGCTATTTTATCAGCTATTTTAAATGCGCTATGAATATCATGTGTAATCGTGATAATTGTAGTGTTAAGATCTTTAGATAATTTTATTATTATCTCGTTTACTATATCTGACATAATTGGGTCCAATCCTGAAGTTGGCTCATCTAATACGATGATTTCTGGATTGTGTGCAATCGCCCTTGCAAGTGCTACTCTTTTTTTCATTCCACCTGATAGCTCTATTGGAAACATATCTGCTATGCTTTCCTCCAGTCCAACATCATTTAACTTCTCGATTGCTAGCTGTTTTGCCTCCTTTTTGCTGATATTAAAGCGCTTTTTATAATTAAAAGATATATTTTCCCACACTGTAACGTAGTCAAATAAAGCGGAATTTTGAAATAAAACCCCAAATTTATTTTTGCTTTTACTATTTATTTTAACAGACCCTGAGTCTGGAGCAAGCAAGCCGATAATTGTTTTTGTTAGTACAGATTTGCCGCTTCCTGAGCCGCCAAGTATGACTAATGATTCCCCTTTTAATATATCGAAACTTAGATCTTTTAGTACTGTCCTATCATCAAAAGATAAGCTTAAGTTCAATATTGATATTATGGGGTTACGCATGTATCAAAGTAATCATGTAGTTTGCTAAAATGATCAGTATGGACGATAAAACAACAGTTGATGTTGTAGCAACACCTACTCCTCGTGCACCTTCTTTGCAATGATAACCGTAATAGCAACTTGAGACAGAAATTATGGCGCCAAAAGCAATTGCTTTTATTAGCCCAACAATAAAATCGTACATATTAAAGAACTGAGCTGTGTATTTAATGTATATATTTAAATTGTGGTTAAATTCGAAGACTGCAGTGATACATCCTCCAAATATTCCTATTAGATCTGCACATACTGTAAGTATGGGAAATACTATGATTGACGCTAAAATCCTTGGTGCAATTAAATACTTGAAAGGGTTGATGTTCAAAGTTGTAAGGGCATCTATTTGCTCGGTGATGCGCATTGTACCAATTTCTGCTGCAATTGATGATCCAACCTTCCCTACCATTATTAAGCTGATCAAAACTGGTCCTAACTCTTTAATGATAGTGATCGTAACAAGTTTGGGTATTATCTGCTCTTGGTTAATTAATGAGTCACTCAAGCTGCTTTGTAAAACTATCGCCGCTCCTATAAAAACTCCAGTGAGCCCAACAATTGGCAGAGAGAAAAAGCCTATCTCTATAATTTGTTTTGCTACGTTGCTAAAATAATATGGTGGCACAAAGCAGTGGTATAGAGATTGAATAAAAAATATGAATGCACTACCAAGCCTTAACAAAAAATTGATAAAGTACCTACCAATTATTCTAACACTATTTATATCAAAAAAGCTCACTTTGTATTCATTTTGCTAGAGGTTAGTCTTACTGATTTTATTAAAATTTTTATTAACTTTATCGCAAAGTATAGCTTAGATATGTTTTAAGTTCAACATACTTGATGTTTTAATTTAAAGCTTAACCCAAGAAAGGTTTCCCTACGTCATACCGCCGCGGCGCTAACTAGTAGCGGAATGACGGTTTTTCAAATTGTAGGTAAACCTAAGCCACTTTAGCTATAGGACTCAATTACATAAGCAAACCTTACTTATTTTATTATCCCTGTTTACTTCTTGTAAAAAACATGTTATTAATGAATTGAATTTTGTAGTAGAATGGAGGAAGTTTTGGCAGTTCCAAAAAGAAAAAAGTCGAAGTCAAGGCGTAATATGCATCGTTCTCATCATGCTATTGAGCCTAAGAATGTTGTGGTATGTTCAACAACTGGAGAATTCATGTTGCCTCACAATGTAGCAGTAGATGGCAGTTACAAAGGAAAACGAGTTTTCATTAAGCAACAGGCAGAATGACTATTATGGTATGTTACCTACGGTCAATAATCACATAGTTATTGCACTTGACGCTATGGGGGGCGATTTTGCGCCTCTTTCCGTAATTCAGGGTGCTGGTTTTTTTTTGGATAATCTTGTTGACCCAGGCATTAAAGTTCTTTTTCATATTTATGGAGATAAGGAAAAAGTATCTCCTTTGCTTTTGAAATATAAAAAAGTAAGTAACAATTCTGAGTTTACTCATTGTTCTGACAATGTCCTTGCAAATGATAAGCCATCTTTTGCGCTGAGACATCGTAAAGACTCAAGTATGAAAGCTGCAATTGTTGCAGTGAAAGAAGGTAAAGCTTTCGGAGTGGTATCTTCAGGCAACACCGGGGCGTTGATGGCAATTTCCAGATTTATTTTAGGAACATTACCAAATATTTATCGTCCTGCTATTGTCTCTATCTGTCCAACTAAGACAAAAAGCTTCGCTTTGCTTGACCTTGGTGCAAATGTCGATTGTAATGCCGATTCGTTATTCCAATTTGCATTAATGGGAAGTATATTTGCAAAAGTAGCGCTAAAAATTGACAATCCTGAGGTTGCTTTGCTAAATATCGGTACAGAAGAAGTTAAAGGTAATGACTCAGTGCGCGGCGCTTTTGAGTTGCTTAAAAACGCTCCAGGCATTAATTTCAAAGGGTATATAGAGGCAAGTGAATTTTTAGAGGGTAATATAGATGTGATTGTTGCTGATGGTTTTGTTGGCAATGTAATGCTCAAAACAGCTGAGGCAACCGCTAGTACTTTTATCAATCTAATAAAGCAGGAAGTATTCAACTCGTGGATAGCGAAAATGCTTATTGGTATATTGTTAAAATCTAAACTAAATAAAGCATTAACGCGTTTTAATCCCAAAATTAGAAGTGGAGCTATGTTTTTAGGGCTGAATGGTATCATCATTAAAAGTCATGGAAATTCTGATGCTATTTCTTTTGCCCATGCTATAAAATTTGCAGTAAATGCAATTAGTGAAAATTTAAATCAAAAGATAATTAACGGGGTAAGTCATATTGAATAAAAGTTTCATATTAAGCACTGGATCTTATCTACCAAGAAAAACGTTGAGTAACAACGAAATTGCATCGATAGTTGAGACAAGCGATAAATGGATAAGGCAGAGAACAGGAATAGTTCAAAGGCATATAGCAGATGAAGGAGAATTAACGTCAGATCTAGCTGTAAATGCAGCAAAAAGTGCTATAGAAAAAGCTAAAATTTCAGTAGATGAAATTGACTTGATTATAGTTGCAACAACAACGCCTGATAAAACTTTGCCTAGCTGTGCAACGATTGTACAAAGTAAGTTAAAATGTAAAAACGCATTTTCTTTTGATGTACAAGCAGCATGCTCTGGTTTTATATATGCAGTTACAGTTGCTGATTCGCTCATAAAATCTAACAATAGAATTAAATATGCGCTCGTTATTGGTGCTGAAATAATGTCTAGGATTGTTGACTGGGAAGATAGGTCAACTTGTGTACTCTTTGGTGATGGTGCTGGTGCAGTGATAATAAAATCGGAAATGGGTAGCAGCGTCATCATATCAACAAACTTACACTCTGATGGCAATGTGGACATATTATGTACGAACGGAGGGGTATCCTCTACTGATGATTCTGGAAAAATATGCATGAATGGAAGAGAAGTGTTTAAACATGCAGTGGATAAGTTAACAGCCTCAGTAGAGGAAACACTAAGATGCAATAATTTGAAAATCACTGATATTGACTGGTTAATTCCCCATCAAGCAAACATTCGTATTATTGAAGCAGTAGTAAAGAAATTAGATTTTCCTATAGAGAAAGTGATTAATACCGTTGATAAGCATGCAAACACCTCAGCAGCGTCAATTCCACTGGCCTTAGACTATGCAATACAAGAATCAAAAATAAAATCAGGAAATCTGGTACTGCTGATTGCAATAGGTGCAGGTCTCACATGGGGTTCCGTGTTGCTGCGCTATTAGACTTCTTGCATTACCTCCTGTTACCCAACTCGTAGAACATCACACCATAGGGCACAGCATAACTGTATGAACATTGTGATTTGAGTCCACCAGATCTAAGTAGCTTGACTACTTGATTGGATGCTGAGTTGGTGAGTATAAAAGTATAGCTAACGCTGTCATACCGCCCACAACTGTACGAACATTGTGATTTGGTCCCATCAGGAGGGTGTCATCCGAGTAGCTTGACTACTTGGATCCAGGAATTTTAATTGTAAGTAAGCATACTGAGTTGATAAGTATAAAAGTAGCTAGAAAATAAACATTTTTGATGAGATTATATGGAAAACTGGATCCCAGTGTCTGGGCACTGGGATGACAGCAGTCCTACGTCATACCGCGATTCATTCGCGGTATCTCTTAACATAGATCCCGCTAACAAGCAGCGGGATGACACCTCTCTTGGGCTCTTTTAGCTACAAACATTAAGAAATTTACCAAATGAAAAAAAAGGCAAAGAACTCCCGTGGTGCGAGTTTTGACTCTATATTACTGTAAGTGGCGCTGTAATAATGTGCTGACGCTTAGTTTAAGCGCGTTTTGGCTGAATGTAGAAAAAATTTAAAAGACATGCAGCCGCTATAATTTTATGTAATCCGCCAAAAAATACCCTAAGTTTTTTACTGAATTTTGTCATTGAGCCTGCAGGTCAAAAACAAGTTTTGAGTCATAAATACCCTTATTGTCATAATAAGGGGGCTGGCGGAGTTTGTCAAGGAAGTTTTTTCGTTTCTGCGGGCTACTTGAATAACGGCTACAATGTTTGTACAATTGTGCGTAACGCGCTGCCGAACACTGGTTTTTATATGGCTATATAAGAAAAATTAAGGCTTAAAAGGAAACTTAAGCAGCTAATAGGGCCTAAGCCTTTTTAATAAAACATAAAAAGCCCCTTTACCACCATGTTTTTTCGTAGCTTGCTGGTAGTATAGAACCATATGCTGGATTTTAGTATCATTTAACCACTTATTTAAGTTATTCTTTATAGTGTCTGTTTTATTTGTTGCACTGCCGTATCCCGTAATTACCAATAAACATCTATTTCCTGCTCGATAATTTTTGATAATAAAATCTATCAATTTACAGTAAGCATCCTCTATACTATAGCCGTGCAAATCGAGCTTATCGCTTATAAAATATTTACCCCTATCAACTTTTGATTTTGTGTTTTGGTCAAGACAAAATGATGAGTTACCATTATTGGTATTAAGAAAATTCCTTTGTAAGTCGGAGGTACCTTTATCAACCATAGACTTTATATTTACTTTATGATTAACTTTTAAAGTAACTTTTCCACATTCTATTGGCTTAACATTTTTTTGCCAATCCAACTCATCGTCCGACATAAACGCATTAATCGAATTGTATAATTTTACAACAATATCCAAACATAGTAAAATGTTGCTTATTCTATAAAAATCAGATTTTCGATAATACGATGAAATCGTCAAAAACTAATGAGAATTTTTGGCTGTATGGAAAGCACACCTGCATGTCAGCACTGAAGAATAAAAATAGGCGGTGTATAGAACTATTAGCAACAGAAAATTTCTATAGAGAACACGAAAAAGAAATTAGGCAATGTGCAAATAGTAAGGGCATTAAAGTTCGATTAGTAGAAAACAAAATACTTAATGACGTTTTATCTAAAGGTGCTAACCATCAAGGAATTGCTTTAAATGTTGCCCCTATTCTTTGTAACTTAAGCATCGAAGAAGTAGCTGAAAGCTCAAACGACAGCTCTACTATAGTCATTTTAGATCAAGTCACTGACACGCACAATATTGGGTCAATTTTAAGAACTTCAGCTTGTTTTAATGTCAACGCATTGGTTTTACCACATAACCACTCACCGAGTGAAAATGCATCTATTGCAAAAGCAGCAAGTGGAGCTTTAGATATTGTTCCGCTAATATACGTTACAAATATAGTAAAAACTATGCAGTATTTAAAAAAGGTCGGCTACTGGTGTTACGGGTTTGATTGCAATGCTAAAGAAAATATAGATGAAATAAAGAGCTTTGAGAAAAAAAGAGTAATCATTTTTGGTTCTGAAGAGAAAGGAATGCGGAGGTTAGTTAAAGAAAATTGTGATTATCTTTTAAAAATCCCAATGTCAAACGTAATTGACAGCTTAAATGTTTCAAATGCAGCAGCAATAGGCCTATATTCTATTTATATTAAAACAAATGCCAGCGCATAACTGTTTATAATAAAAATACTTGATAAAAATGTGGTTTTATATTATAATGTGTTAAATAATGGACAAAAGGAGTTGTATTTATGTCTTACATGAGAAATGAACAGGATATCCGCTCTCAGGGCGTTTATTATAGCGCTGGGCTCAGAAGTTACCTAACTAAAGTATATAATTACATGGCTTTAGCTTTAGGCGTTACAGGGCTTGTTGCGTTTCTAACGGTATTTTCTGGTCTTTTTCAGGTAATTCATTCTAATCCTGTTCTGTCGCTTGTGATAATATTCTCTCCAGCTGCATTGGTGATCTATATGCGGTATAGAATTCAACACCTAAGTGCTCAGTCTGCCGTTACTATATTTTTCTCGTTCTCAGTGTTAATGGGGCTTTCCTTATCTTATATTTTTATAGTTTATACTGCAGAAAATATAGCAAGAGCGTTTTTCATTACATCAATTATGTTTGGCTCTATGGCTTTATATGGTAATACCACAAAAAGAGATCTTACAAGTATGGGCTCTTTCTTGATTATGGGAGTCTTGGGGATAATTATAGCATCCATAGTAAATTTATTCCTTGGAAGTAGTCCTCTCTACTTTGCAATATCGTTCATATCAGTAATAGTCTTTACCTTAATGACTGCGTATGATGCTCAAAGAATCAAGGACGTTTATTATAAATATAACGACGGATCAGAAGTCGCTACTACTAAATTGGCAATACTGGGTGCAACTGATCTTTATTTTAACTTTATTAACATATTTCTCAATCTACTCAGGTTACTTAACTTGTTCAATAATAGGGACTAGATGTTTTCCTTTTTAAGGAAAGGTAGTAAGAATTCTATAGTTTTCTTTTTAATATCTTTAGTCGTGTTGATGCTATGTCTTGCATATGCATCGGTGCCACTATATAGCATTTTCTGTAAAGCTACCGGGTATGGTGGCACAACAAGAAAAGTAACTAATGCAACAATAAGTGCAACTGACCAAAAAATCAGGGTCCACTTCAATGCTGATATAATGTCCGATCTACCTTGGGAATTTAAATCAGAAACTAACTACGTTGACGTAAACATAGGAGAACAAAGTTTAGCATTTTATTACGCAAAAAATCTATCTGATCATCTTTCATTTGGTATGGCAGTATATAACGTTACGCCTTTCAAAGCAGGTAAGTATTTTAATAAAGTTGCATGCTTTTGTTTTGAAGAACAAATGTTGCTACCAAAACAAAAAGCTGCTATGCCCGTATCTTTCTATATAGATCCTGAGATAATGCTTGATAGTAATACAAAAGATTTGAGCGAAATAACACTATCATACACGTTTTTTAAGCTTAAGTAACAAACTTTTTCCTATTGTCATCCAAAGCTGAAAGAAGGTATCCGTTCAGGATAGCGGCAAGGTAGTATAACCATAGAGTAAAAGTGAGTTTACAACAAATGGTGTCATCCCAGTGCTTGACACTGGGATCCAGGTTACTATATATGAAAAGTTATTATGTTTATATACTTGCAAGTGAACGAAATGGAACCCTGTATATAGGTATAACATCAAATTTAATTAAACGAATTTGGGAGCATAAAAGCAAAGCCATTTCCGGTTTCACGTCAAAGTACAATGTTAGTAAATTAGTCTACTTTGAGGAGTTTCAAGACATAAATTTAGCAATTAGTAAAGAAAAGCTTCTAAAAAGCTGGCAGAGAAAATGGAAAATAAACTTAATTGAAAAAACAAATCAAGAATGGAAAGATTTATATGATGAAATCGTATCTGGATTCCAGCGTCACGCGCTGGAATGACAGGAGGTAACGCAAGAAGTCTATTGATTGTGAAAACAATAACTTTGCAAAATATTAATTATTAGATAACATAATCAAAGTTTTTATCTTACATTCATCATGGTTAGAGCTATACAAATTAAAAAAACTGGGGGGCCAGAAGTATTAGAATTTGTAGATAAGAATATAAGTGAGCCAAAAGGCGAGGAAGTTTTAGTACGTCACACAACTATCGGCTTAAATCGTTATGATTTAGAGCACAGAAAAGGTACACGCAAAATTAAAAATTTACCATCAGTGCTTGGAGTGGAAGCAGTTGGGGTTATTGAAAAACTTGGTAAAAAAATCAGTGATGGATTCAAAGTTGGAGACAGAGTTGGATATTGCACAGCTCCTCCAGGGGCATATTGTGAAAAGCGCATTATACACCAGAAATATCTGATAAAAATTCCAGATGACATATCTGATGAAGTTGCTGCTGCAGTGCTGTTTAAAGGTATGACAGCTCACTATTTAGTTAATCAATCTTATAAAGTTAGGCCTGGTGCTTTCGTGCTAGTTCATGGGGCTAATGGTGGTTTAGGACAAATAATATGCCAATGGGCAAAGGATAAAAAAGGTGTAGTGATAGGCTCTGTAAGCTCTGATGAAAAAATGAAGACAGCTTTACAAAGTGGCTGTACATACGCAATAAACTACAATGATAAAGACTTCGTTTCTAAAATTATGGAGATTACGCAAAACAGAGGAGTAGGTGCAGTGTATGACCCCATAGGTTATGCTACAAGCAAGCTCTCTTTTGAATCTTTAGGCAGGTTCGGCATATACGTTTCCTATGGGCAGATATCAGGTAACGCTCCTATTAGTTTTTCTTTACTTAGTTCACGTTCGTTATTTGCAACTGGAACCTCAATATACCATTATAAGCATGATAGATTCACATTAGTGCTTACCACAATGGAAATCTTCGAGATGATAAGAAAAAAACTTTTAACTGTACGGATCAATAAAAAATATAAATTTGATGAAATAATTCAAGCCCATCGTGATATGGAAAATAGAAAAGTAAGTGGGTTAAATATTATTAAAATCTCTTAAATAAATTAGTAATTTAAACTAACCATTCATTAAATCATATCAACTAGAATTTCACATATTTAATTCTCCTTTTGGGGAAATTAAAAGCATATAGCTAAACTGACTTAGGCTTACCGACGATTTAAAAAACCATCATTCCGCTACTCGTTAGCGGAATCTATGCTGAGATACCGCGAATAGACTTCTTGCATAACCCAAATTAAGTAGAAAAAGGTATCATCCGAGTAGCTGACACTGGTTCCTTTATGACGGCAGTAGCCCCTTCTCCTGTCATCCCAGTGCCCAGATACTTGGGATCCAGTTTCACCTTATGATGGTGTCATGAAAGTAGCTGACACTGGTTTCCATCCAAGACGGTGTCATTCCAGTCTGGAATCCAGAAAAAAGAATGGTGTCATCCCAGTGCCCAGACACTGGGATCCAGGAATTTTATTAAGTTGGTAAGCATAAAAATAGATGTTTTACGTTAAAATACAACGTTTTCGATGAGATTATATGGAAAACTGGATCCCAGTGTCAAGCACTGGGATGACAAAAAAAGGAGTACTGGAATGACAGCAGTCCTACGTCATACCGCGATTCATTCGCGGTATCTCAGCCGCTAACTGTTCTCCCTCGTCATACCGTCACGGTATCTCTAGATCCCGCTAACAAGCAGCGGGATGACGATTGTCGTTTAGCTATAAATATTTAAGAAATTTACCAAACGGAAAAAAAGGCAAAAGAAGCCCCGGTTAATATCTATTTTCAGTATTGGCGTTTTTTAAGTCTTAAACACTGCAATTTGGCTGCTTTTAAATGCAACTCACCTTATCTCAAATGTTTAAGAAATTTACTAAGTAGAAAAAAAGGCAAAAGAAATCCCGTGGTAATTAGTGTTCACTCTCTAATCCTTCAAATTGGCGTACTATACTGTCTTAAACGACTTATAAGCGCGTTTCAGCTTATATAGGTAAAAACCAGAATATTGTGAAGACATAAGGTGCACATAGTGCAAAAAATTAAAAATAAGACGCCAACTACGTTGTTTTTTTGCTGTTTAATCTGCACAGATGAAGATAACTGAATACCTTCAGTTTCATGATAAGGGGGCTGGCGGAGTTTGTCAAGTAAGTTTTTCGTTTCTATTCCCAATAAAAGTTTGTTATAAGGTTATGCAAGAAGTCTAATGAATCGCGGTATGACGTCTTAGCTATAGATGCTGATTTGTGTGATTTCAAGAGAAGCTTAGTAGATAAGTTGTGTTTTAAACCAAATTCGGTATTTTAAACTGAACATTTTCAATAATACCACCTGGCATCACTGAAATTTTTACACTCAGGTTTACTTTTAGGTAGTCCATTAATTCATCAACCAATATGTCAGGAGCAGAAGCACCTGCAGTGATTCCTATCTTTTCTACGCCATGAAACCAGCTTTTATTCACACAGCTGTAATTATCAATTAAGTAGGCTCTTTTTCCTCTGGCAGTGCACAGATCTAATAAGCGGTTTGAATTTGAGCTATTTTTACTTCCTACAACTAACACCATGTCTACAATTTCAGCTAGCTTTTTAACAGCATTTTGTCTGTTTTGCGTTGCATAGCATATGTCCTTTAAATCTGGACCTGTTATGCTTGGAAACCTGAGCTTCAGGGCAACAATAATTTCACGGGTATCGTCGATGCTTAACGTGGTTTGTGTAACATAAGATAAATTATCTGGATCTTTAACTTTTAAATTGCGTACGTCCTGCACAGTTTGCACTAAAATGATAGGATTATTTACTCTTCCTCTAATTCCCTTAACTTCTGGATGGTTTTCATGCCCAATGAGAATTAGTTCTTTACCACCGTTTTCATACCTTTTTGCCTCTTTATGCACTTTGCTGACTAAAGGACATGTTGCATCAATCACTTGAATACCCTTTCTTTTTGCCTCATCTTCTATATTTTTTGACACTCCGTGCGCGCTGAAGATCAGTATTCCTCCATTATCTTCAATTTCCTCGATACTGTTCACAAAAACCACTCCTTGTCTCTTAAAGTCCTCTACTATATATTTATTGTGAACAATTTCGTGTAGCACATAAACTTGGCACTTGTTTTTGTATTTTTCTAAAGTAATAGCTAATATGTCCACAGCTCTTTTTACCCCGGCACAAAAACCTCGCGGCTCAGCTAAGATAATTTCCATTTTTGTCAAATCAAGTAAATATGCAAGCATTACTTAAAAATAAGCTCCGCTCACTGTGTTTTATAGTACCATTATTTACGTTTTATATAATAATTATTTTTCGCATATTCTCTTTAACATTTGATCAACCTACTACTTCAGAAAATTTTAGAAAAGATAATACAGTATATAAACAACCTGATATTTTAGATAGAAATGGAGTGGTAATAGCAACAAATGTGCCCACAACATCACTATATACAGATGCAACCAAAGTAAAGAATCCGGAAAGTATAGCAGCACAACTGTGTTCTATTTTGAATGATCTTGAATACGAGAATTCATATAGAGTACTTACTTCAAAAAAGAAATTTGCTTGGGTAAAGCGGCACTTGACTCCAAAAGAACTGTTAGCAATAAAAAATGCCGGCGTGCCAGGAATAAACTTCTATAACGATGTAAAACGTATATATCCTCACAGTAATTTATTTTCACACGTGCTTGGTTACACTGACATAGATGGCAACGGTATTGCAGGAGTTGAGGCATATATAAGTAAAAACAAACAACATTCTGTTATCCAAGTAGCTGACACTGGGGTCCAGAAAAAAAATACGTGGATTCCAGCATTACGCGCTGGAATAACACCTTACCAGGGTATTCAACTATCCTTAGATACACGAGTGCAAAGCATAGTGCATGAAGAGCTAACTAAAGCTGTAAGCAGATATCAGGCACTCGGCGGAGTAGGAATTGTTTTAAATGTGAGAAATAGTGAAGTCATCTCAATGGTCAGTCTGCCTGATTTTAACCCCAACCTACAGAATAAGGCAGAAGACGTACAAAAGTTTAATCGCGCCAGTCTTGGGGTGTATGAGATGGGGTCGGTATTAAAATTCTTTACAATAGCCGCAGCGCTTGATGCAAACGTTGTAAAAATTGATGATTTATATGACGTGTCAAAGCCAATCACTATTGGGAAATATAAAATTTATGATCTTCATGAATTTAAGATTCCGGAAATCACTGTGCGAGATATATTTGTGAAATCATCCAACATTGGTGCAGCAAAAATTGCAGTTAAATTAGGTATTGAAAAACAAGTAGAATACTTTAAAGCTATGAAGCTATTTTCTCCTTTGAAAATAGAAATACCAGAAAAATCTACACCGATAATCCCGGATAAATGGAGTGAAAACACTTTAATAACAGCATCTTATGGTTATGGCATAGCTGTAACTCCTATACATCTTGCACAAACTGCAGCAGCATTAATCAACAATGGGGTATTTCATAACGCAACCTTGATGTTGAATAAGAGAAGTATAGGAGAGCAAATTATCTCAAGAAGAACTTCCAGGGAAATGAGAAAATTATTACGCGCAGCAGTAACGGATGGCACTGGCAGCAGAGCAAAAATAAAGGCATATTCAATAGGGGGAAAGACTGGATCGGCGGAAAAAGTTGTAGATGGTAAATATAGCAAAGATGCAAACATAGCGTCATTTATAGGAGTGCTAACCATGCTTGACCCAAGGTATATAGTGCTAATTGCTATTGATGAACCTCAAGGGATACACCATACCGGGGGAATAATTGCTGCGCCTATAGTAAAGAACATTATAAATAGAATAGCACCTATACTAAATGTTACACCTGAGATGTAAAATTATGATTGCTTTACTATAACTTCAAATCTATCATTACCAAAATTCTTATTAATATACCAAGAACCATCATCTTTAGTTACAAATTCAAGACCTTTAAGGTCTCTTTCTATTGTCTTTCCATTTTGACCATCAATAGCGATATTAATATCGAATGTAATAACGTCTAGATTTATCATAGCTTCTTTCCCGCTGCACGAATTTAGACTGAACTTGCCTAACATAACATCATTAAAACTCACTTCCCCTGTATAGACATCACACTGACCGTCCATACAACACGTAGTTTCAATATAGAAAAGGTCTGACATATAAAATACCTTACGTTTATAAAAAAAGAGCTAAATATATATAGCTAGTGCAGCCCTACGCCATACCACTAACAAGTAATAGTCAGTAAACCTAGGTCTCTTAGCTATATAACCATAATACAGCTAGGAATGTAAAGTTCAACAGTTAATTGTGTAAGGAAGTCTAAATTACTACATCTTAGAGGAATGGTTGTTTAGTTTTTTTGTTAATCTTTTTTACCATACTGTCAATCATATGCTTTATCCCTTGATATACAGAGTATGTACTTTCGTCGCTACGCATATAAGCAGAACAGGAAAATACATTATACTCTTCGTCTTCTATTGATAACCCTGTATCGCACTTTATGTGTTTGCCGCCAAGCTTCTCTATCAACTGTTCTTTGTCATCTCCTATAGTTACCTTAATCTCACTTTCTTCTTTACCTATCTTGCTACTTAAAATTGAAACAATTACGGCTGGAGATATGCATATTGCTCCTATTGGCTTTTTTGTGACAAAAAATTCTGAAACTAATCTTTCAAATTCAGGCATTACTGTCACCATGTCTTTATTTTCAGCTAAGTCAGATAAATTTTTCGCAACCCCGTATCCACCAGGTACGACTAGCATGTCAAAATTTTCAGCTTTGGCTTCTTTTAAGTCATATATTTCGCCTCTTGCGATTCTTGCTGCTTCTACAAGTACATTCCTTTTTTCTTTCACTGCCTCCTTTGTTTTATGATTCATAACTTGTGTGATATTGATGTCAGGTGCAAAGCATTTAACATCCACTTCCTGCTGATCAAGCACAAGCAGACTTAAAACCGCTTCTCTTACCTCTGCACCGTCAAGGTGACCACACCCTGATAAAATCACAGCAGCTTTTAATTTTTTTTCACCCATAAAGTACCTTGATTTCATATAATCTAGATATTTTAATACAAATTCTATATTTGGAAAGGGGTATGTTATATTAATTATGATATAATTAATAATTAGTATGTATAATTAGGCATATTTACAGTCAATGGAGTAAAATGTGGCTGAGTTCTTTGATAATGAAACTGACTACCAAGAACTAAGAAAAGCTATTTCAGATATAATAGAAAGCATCGCACAATTCCCACAGGAAGAAAAAGGGAAGTTGTTTGAAGCCCTATCAGAACAAGTTAAAGGGATGAATCTCAAAGATTTAGGTTTAGCGATTAATGACCAAGGCTTGCAAAAGGAGGTAAACAAAGAATTATTTATAAAATTCATTGAAGAAGCACTTAAAGGGTTAACTTCTGAAAACGTTGACTCAAAAATAATAGAAGAGGCGTTAAAATCTGTTAATCAGCAAGCAATAAGTAATGTTATAAATAATAATAAAGGTCCGCTGGACAATCTAGTCAATTATTTTAAATCAGCATCTGCAAATAAAAAAATTGGAATAGCTTCTACAGCAATAGTATTGGGAGTAGCATTTTCTCCGCTTATTGTGCTTGCTACATTAATAGCGCTTGTAGCTATTGGAGCGCGTTATGTAGGAATAGGTATAGGAAAGGCAGGGGAAAAAATAAAAGAAGGAGCGATTGAAGCAGGAAAAGCAGTGAAAAGTTCATATAAGGATTTAATAGATAAATTACCTACAGTTCAAGCAAGAGAGAATAACTTTAGTAGATTAAGAACAAACGTGCTTGAAACTATTGCAAACATTAGTCTTAAAGATAACGAAGGCGTTGACGCTAAAAAAGGTCTTGATGATGGGAAAAAAATATTAGAAATGCTTCAAAATGAAAGGCAGCGATCTGCTATACAAGAGTTAGTAAAGAATGGAACCATTCAAAATTTTTCAGAAGATGATATGAGCAGACTTCTGGAAAAGGGCCTCAGTACTCATGTAGCAGATATGAAAGCACTTAATGATCTTATAAATAAATTTCAACCTGCAATTATGGCTATTGGTAACGGTAAAATAGAAGATGTAGAACAAAAAGTTAATGAGAAAGCTCAGGAAATGAAGCCAGATTCTCAATTAGGTAGTTCAAGTGCTGAACGAGTGAGTGAAGAAGGAATCACAGGACCGGGTTGATGCATTTGAGGAGCGTTTTGACGCAAAAATTACTATCAGAAAGTGGGGTTACGCTACTCCTTTCTATCCACTTTTTTGAGCAATCCACCTCCACATCTAACACACATCTCAGTGATTATAATATCCAATTTTTGATCATGTTTTTCTACAGGTAAATCTTTACAATATTGTTTCTCATAGGCTACACCTATAAATATTTTTCCAAGCGGCCGTAATTTTTTTATCATTGTATCATACCAACCACCGCCAAAACCTAATCTATTAAAATGATCATCAAAAGCAACAACAGGAGTAATGATTGTGTCGGGAATTACATCTTCATTTGTTTCGTTCCATCCCTCAAATCTTAGCAACTGATTTTTATCAGGAATTGCTACTTTATAACCTAAATAGAGCAAACGACACATCAAAGGGACAACATTTATTTCCCCATCCATTGGAACGTAAGCCGCAATTGTTTTGCCTTTAACGTAACTTAAGTTCTGATTAAAGAGATTAATAAGGGAACTTGCCGCATAACTGGAATAACTTTCATCAATATCTTTTCTTATAGCTCTATATTGCTCTCTTATTTCCTTTTTGTGCTGTTTAATATCTTTGAACATGATCTATCCATTTCGCAGTGAGTTTTTCTTGTAAACTATTTTGCTTTAAGCGCTCACTTAAAAAATCAAAGTCAATAAATTCCATATCCTGGTCTTGATTACTGCAACTATAAACAAAACTCCTTTCTCCTGTTTCCGTATTTATATGTTGCTGAACACACTGAGCGCAGATTTCTTTCATCATACACTGCATAGGAGAATTAACTGACGATATTGCTATGTGACTTGACTTCAGATATGGCTTTAAAATTGTTTTTCTAGCTTCATTCACAGCTTTCATCATTTTATCAGAACCAATAGTGATAATTTTATCTATAGTGTTTAAATTAATACCTAATCTTCCTTGTTGATAAGAGACTATTGCATCAACTATATTACCATGAAAGGATTTATCTTGATCTCTGCTTGTTTCTATCAATCCTTCTTCACATGCCCAAACTACTGCATTTGATGCACGCTCTATCAGTGCTCGTTTAAATACATCACTTAATTTCTTATAGCCAGCAAAGTACAAAACCTTATTATTATTTTCAAGACACGCCTTCCCTATCGAAAATAATACTGCATTTCCAACTCCACCACCAATTAGCATTATATTCTTCATGTGCTATTTTAACTATATTTGTTCAAATTTTTTGAAATTTTATAGAACAAAGTAATTTTCGTACACAAAGACAGAGACAAGGACACTCTCTGACTTCAACTATACCGATAACTGACAGCTGAATTTTTACGCATATCATCTAATAACAAGTTGCTTTGTATCATAATCTTTTGTTGGTACATCTGCTGTTTAATTGCTTCTATATCCGCTGCATTACTCTTGATATCACACAACATCATTAACTTTGCAGTGCCATTTTCTCTTAATTCTACTATTTCATTCACACTTGTTTTACTAAATAAAATCTGTAAATCAGGATTTAAATCTCGCATTTTTATTTCAAACTCTTTTGCGTTTGGCAACTTAAAATCATCTGCTAATTTGTCAAAATTTAAACAATTGACCTTTTGCTCTTGAAAATTATCCAATAAACTTTCTGAACCCTCAACCACAATCTGTTTTAATTTTAAAGTGCTTTCCAGCAGTGCATAATTAAGTTGTACCTTGTCTATGACTTTTATAATAGAGTAACCTTCACTGAAACTGAATGGACCTGCTATATCGCCGGTTTCTAGTCTTTCTAAAACGCTCTTAAGTTTATCTTTGAGCTGACTTAAATTAACTGTTGCTTTACGCATCTTTATTGGAGATTCCGGGTTATTACTATTACGTAATTTTTTTACTAAATCTTCAGCTATGCCATAAACATCCTTGTCTTTTTGATCAGGAATTATAAACTCTTGGAACGTGATAAGATAATCCGGCTTTTCTGTTTGCCTTTTTACATCATCTACTTCTTTATCGCTTATATTAATAAATGGCACAATTCTTACTTCAATAATTTTGCTCCATAGTAACTGACATTTTATTTGTTTTCTTAAAATACTAAGATCTATATTATGCTTTTTTATGTATTGATCAACTTCATTAGCCTTAAGTTTAAAACTTTGGGTTAAAAATAATATGATAGCATTATCTAACTCCTCGTTGCTCAATTTTATATTCAGCCTCTGTGCTTCATTGATAATGATAATTTCGTCTATTAGCTCCCTAAGAATTTGAGGTTTTGCTTCTTTTTGATTAACACTTTGAGTGCCAAACAATGAATTTATAAAGTTGATGCGTTTTTCGATATCTAAATTTGAAATTGGCTCACCATTTACATCTGCAACAATTTCAATCTCGGTTGCAAGCAACCTAAGTGGCAACACTATCAACAGTAAAATTAGTATTTTATGCATATAAGTAAGGTTAACAACCAATTCTATAATAAATACTGAGTCAACGCTAGCCAACTTTTTAATAGCTATCTAAGCAAAGACGGAAATAAAAACCATTGCAACAAGATCAGGTAAACAGGCTAAAAACATGCCAATATAGCGAATTCAGACCGTGCTAAAACAGTATACGGAAGGAGAGGGATTCGAACCCTCGATACGACTTTTCAATCGTATAACGGTTTAGCAAACCGCCGCCTTCAGCCGCTCGGCCACCCTTCCAAATTTAGAACCTAAAGATTATATAATACCAAGACCTCTACCGCCTGTCTAATGCTTTTAACAGCAACATTTTTCCGAACAACTGTAATTTTTAGATCTGTGGTACAAAAATCTATAGCTAACCCAAGAAAGGTTTCCCTACGTCATACCGCAATTCATTCCACAACTGTACGAACATTACAATTTGAGCCTACCAGAAGAATGTCATCCCAGTGCCCAGACACTGGGATCCAGGAATTTTGATTGGGCACTAAGTTGGTAAGCATAAAAGTGGCTGGTCTTATGTTAAAACACAACGTTCTTGATGAGATTACGGCAAGGTTGGATTCCAGTGTCAAGCACTGGAATGACACCATTTGCTGTGCAGTTTACCTTCAAGAATGAATGTTCGTACAGTTGTGCGCGGTATCTCAGCATAGATTCCGCTAACAAGTAGCGGAATGACGAATTTGTTGTTTTTCAAATTGTAGGCAAACCTAAGCCACTTTAGCTATAAATCAACAAAAACTAATTTCTGCTTTTTTCAATGATTTTCTTTGCTTCTTCTACACCAACCCATTCTCCAACTGCTACCGTTTTTCCCTTTTCTAGATCTTTATAATGAGAAAAGAAATGAGCAATTTTATCTAGTAGGTTTTTAGATAAGTCAGAATAGTCCTTTATATTGTCATAATAGCTATCAACACTGGAAACAGGCACAGCTAATATCTTTTCATCTTCTCCTTTTTCATCTTTAGTGAGTAATGCGCCTATTGGACGCACCGATATTAAAACACTAGATGCTAAGGGAAATTGAGTTAGCACCAAAACATCCACAGGATCACCATCACCTGCGCAGGTATTTGGTATAAACCCATAATTGCAAGGATAAGTCATTGAGGTAGACAAAAATCTGTCAACTTGTAACAACCCAAGCTCTTTATTAAATTCATACTTTACAGGCTCAGCATTTGCACTTATTTCAATTACCACATTCACCGCATTTGGTACCGCTGTTATTTTACTTAAATCCATAAATTACCTTCTTAACTTAAGAATAAGCATTATACAATATGTACTTTTAAGTTGCTACATTTATGTAGTTCTAAGCTTGTTTTGCATGGAGCGATTCTAAATTTTCATTCGTCATTCCATTGACTGTTGAAAGTGGTGGTTTCTGTGATAATTGAAATAAAGCATATACTATTACAATAGTAAGCACCGCACCAACTATCAAGTTAGTAAGGTTGTCTTGTGGCAAAACATTTTTTATTGAGTTGAACAATTTTTGCTCCATAAGGAAATAATCAGCAACATATAACCCAACAGATAATACAAACATACCCAAAATAAGTTTACAGACTGTGTTTTTATGGTCTTTTTCTTTTTTCTTGCTGACAATGAAATTTGGCCTACATTTATTCTCTTCTTGTGGCACTGAGTAGTATATATTTTTAGGGCTCGTTACTAATTGTTCAAATTCATCACTATTTTGGTTTTTTAACAGTTGCTCTAGGGTGTTTTTTGTATTTATAGGATATATTAATCCATCCATTTTTAATTCTTTCTCTTGTCGATCCACATTCTCATGGTCGATTGTATATTTATCTCTACTTGATAACTTGATCATATGTAGTGCTTTAGCTAAGAACATTGTATAATGCGCTATTAACTGATTCTCACATATCTCTAATACTTCTCTTTTTACTGTTTTGTTAGATGACGAAAGTTCTTTATAGTGACCACCCAAAGAAAAGAACAATGCTATATCTTTATCTGCTTTTATGTCATGAATGGAATAATAGCTGCTGATAATGCACTTATTTAATGCAAATTCTCTGTCATATTTGTTTAATGTAGTTTTTTCATTTAGTAACTTTCTAACACCAATAAGTACTTTATTTTCAAAATCTTTTTCTGTTTTAAATATTGCTTCTCTCTTTGGATTTGCTAAGATGTTAAGTAAATCTAATTTACTTCCATCTACTTCTACTACTTCATTTATATCTCTATTTAACTCAGACCCTTTAATAACTTCATATATTTTATCTATGACATCTTTAGTATTCAGGTTGTTGTTTTCACTAAGTATCTTATAAGCTTGAGCATAAATTAAAAACAGCCCTTGTAGACTAAACTTTAAGTTAAAATATTCATCTAATGGCTCCCCCTCTTTTTTAATGAATGCAGACAAACCAAAATGATTTCTGCAGTCCATACTACGATCTAAGTCGGCATGTTGAAAGCCACCTAAAAAAATAAACAAAGTCTCTAATAAATTACCCTTACCAACAATTTTTATTAGTTCTTCAACTTCCTTAACCATTGCTAAAACCTATAATGTTCTACTTTATAGTATAAGCGATATAGGGTAAAATAGCAATAAATATTATTGTACGTTTACATTCTGCATAAAAAAATTAAGCCACCCAGTTAAGAGCATATCCATCCTCCACCGATAACTTGTTCACCTTTATATGCCACACAGGCTTGACCTGGACTGATGCCAAAGTAATCGTCGTTTAAAATGACACAGGCTTTATTTTTTTCGTCAGTTGAATGTATTGTTGCTAAACTTCCCGCATGTGATGATCTCAGCTTCACAGTTACTTCCATACCTTCCTTTGGTTGTTCTAACCAATTTAACTCCTTGATCAATATTTTTTTTTGCATTAATGCGTTGATCGGACCTACTATAACCTCATTATTTTCTGTATTAATTTTTATCACATAAAGAGGTTCATTGTGTGCGATACCCAAGCCCTTTCTTTGCCCCACTGTAAAATTTACTATGCCACTGTGCTCGCCTAGCACTTTTCCATTAACATCCACTATTTTACCTTTCTGTACAGATTGTGGAGCTAATTTAGCTATTGTTTTACTATAGCTTTCGGAAACAAAGCATATATCTTGACTGTCCGGCTTTTCAGAAATTTGTAAGCTGAAATACTTTGCTAATTTTCTTATATCACTTTTATAGAACCCACCTAGTGGAAATCGCAAAAGCTTCAACTGCTCCTTTGTTGTAGCAAATAGAAAATAGCTTTGATCTTTACTTTTATCAATGCTTCTGCACAACTTTACCTCACCATTTTTTTCTAATCTTCTCACGTAATGTCCTGTTACAAGCACATCCGCACCAAGATTTTTTGTAACTTGCAATAGATCACGAAATTTTACCGTTTGGTTACATCTTACGCATGGTATGGGAGTTTCCCCACGCATATAGGTACTTGCAAAATCCTCTATTACTTCCTTTTTGAATATTTCCTCGTAGTTTAAAATATAGTGAGGAAAGCCAACACTTTCAGCCACGCGCTTAGCGTCGTAAATATCCTGTCCAGCACAACATGCACCTTTTCTTGCGTTAGCATTACCGTCGGTGCCATAGAGTTGAAGAGTCACACCTATCACCTGGTACCCAAAGTTATATAGCAGTGCTGCAGCAACGGAGCTATCAACTCCCCCGGACATTGCAACAATAGCCTTGGTCTGGTGCGGAGCTCTATCTTTTAGCAGAGGTTCAATTTTAAATTCTTTTAGCATAATCGCCTTAATTTATAAACGCAAATTTTGTGTCATTCCAACATACAACTGTGCAAACGTTTTGATTTGGGGGCAATTTACATAGTAGATGATGTCATGAAAGTAGCTGACACTGGAATCTAGTGTCTATTTATGCAAATTCATTAAAACAGCATATTTATTTGTAATTAAGTTTCCTGGATCCCAGTGTCAGCTACTCGGATGACACCCTTTCCTGCTGGAAGTTGCCTTCAAATTACTTGGTGCGTGACACTGGGATCTCATTTATATTACATAATTCCATCAAAACAATTCGATAAACTACCTTCAAAAACAATTTAATCTTGCTTGAATAAAACATGGCCAAAATAATCCATGTTTTCAAGCACTTTTCCACTACCCAAGGCAACACAACAAAGTGGGTCATCTGCAACACGAACTGGTAATTTTGTTGTTTCACTGATAACTTTGCCCAAGTTACGCAATAATCCACCACCACCGGATAAAATTATTCCTCTATCGACTATATCAGAAGAAAGTTCAGGTGGAGTGCTCTCCAGTGCAGTCCTAATAGCAGAAATTATCTGATGTACAGGCTCTATTAAACTCTCTGCAACTTGATATTCTGATAAAAGCATTTCTTTTGGCATGCCACTCACTAAATCCCTGCCTTTAATTATCATTCCCTCTTTGTTATTTTCACCTGGCAGACTGGCTGAACCTACGTTTTTCTTAATTTTTTCAGCAGTTGTTTCACCGATTAATAACTTATGATTTTCACGAATATACGATTTTATTGCTTCATCCATAATATCGCCACCTACTCTGGCAGAACGTGAATAAACAATTCCGCCTAAAGAAATAATTGCAACTTCAGTTGTACCGCCTCCTATATCAACGATCATAGAACCCTCAGGTTCAGTAACTGGGAGCCCAGCTCCGATTGCTGCAGCCATTGGTTCTTCAATCAAAAATACTTCATTTGCACCAGCACTTTCTGCTGCATCTTGTATAGCACGCCTTTCAACTGGCGTGGATCCAGATGGAACGCATATGATAATATTAGGTTTATTAACAGTGAATTTTGTGTTTGCACTGCGTATGAAATATTTTAGCATTTCTTCCGCACTTTTAAAATCAGCAATAACTCCATCCTTTAAGGGCCTTATCGCCTCTATTTCTCCAGGCGTTTTTCCAAGCATCATTTTAGCTTTTTTACCAAAAGCATAAGGAACGTAGCTTCCTTTTTCTTTTACTCTTGCTACAACTGAAGGCTCATCAAGCACTATTCCCTGATTTTTCTGATAAACTAAAGTGTTTGCAGTACCAAGGTCTATGGCAATATCGCTAGCAAACAAACCTTTGAAAGTAAAAAGGCTATAAAACTTTCCGGTCAATTTTCGAACAAAATTCATACATAACTCAAGAAAACCATTTATTGAGACAAATTATACTTTTCAGATAGGTAGTAAGTAACACACTCAACGTCTAAACCCTTGCCTGTTACTTTTTTTAGCAGTTCCAGGCCACACTTTGCACTGTATATATTTTGAGATAACCAACTGATAAGTAAACTAAAATCTCCTTTTATTATAGCACTTAATGATTCGTAATGATTCTTTTTAACGAAAGAGAAAATCTGCACAGCAGCAATTAAAGCAATAATTTTTATAGGAAAGTAGCCCATAACACCGCTTGCCCAATATTCATCTTGAAAATAAGTGTCCAGCTCATTTTTAGCTTTTACTGGAATTTTATAGTGCTTCATACCTTCCAGCCACGCATCGTGCAGATCCTTAACTTCCAGTGTACCATTTATTATATCCTGTTCTAACCTAGTTCTCAACATAATATGAGCTAACAGACTAAATTCATCTGCGTTCTTTAAAGAAGAGGAAAGGTTTATTTCATTGAAAACCAAGTGCAAATTTTCAACACTGCTATTAGTTTTGCCTTTTATAGCAAATTTCTCTTTTATGTGTGGTTGAATGAACTCAATAAATTCTCTGGATGTTCCAATCATCCTTTCCATGAATAACCCTTGAGTTTCATACATAACATGTCTCGTAATTGGGCTACTTATAGAATTTTGCGCTAAACATTTTTGATAAATCGCATAACCACTATGCCGTAAAAGTGAAAATAAACCATAACAAAAATCAGATTCATCATAATCTATAGGGTAGTAATAAGAAGTACGAATCTCATTTAGTGCAATACCCATTTGCTGTAAACATAACGAGCCAAGTTCAATCTGCTTCTGAGTAGCAACTCTTTGTATATTAGTAACCTTATCCTTTTTCTGCTTTTCAATTATTTCATCCACATTTTCGCTAAAAAATTTGCCTACCTTGGGGAATACTTCCCTTATATTCTTTTCTGTGATATCAGAGTCATAGTCAGCAAGCAGTGAGTCGTATTTTGAGCATTTTAATTGCTGCGATTTTATAGAAGCTACTTCGCAAATGAGTGTGATTAAATCAGTAAAACGTTCTTTTAGTTTTTCTAAGTTACTGGTTTCAGAATGAGATAGTTTCCATAAATTTTGGCATTCAACCTTAGCTTTGGATAAAGACTTTACTAAATCAATAGGAACAGCACTGTTGCTTTTATGTATTCTCTCTATTAACTTTAGCTGCTGAGTATTTGCACTTTTTTTGTTACCAAGAGCATCTGCTAATGATTCCTTTATTGCATCATGAGAGATAATTTCATGTCTGATTTCTTCTAGAAGACTCATTTGTTCAACTTTGTCCTCTATATTCAATTGGCTTTGGTTTAGTACTTTTAGCGTATTTTCGATATTCTTTACCCTATATAATACTTCCTCTAAAAACTTATAAGATTTCATAATTTGTTCATTGTTTTAGAAAACATCTCTTTAATATCGTAATAGATTAATAATAAAGTATATTTGCTTAAAGTACATAAAAAATTGTACTTTTTATTCCTTTATTGGATTTTTCTACTCAGAGTCCAGCATATTATAAGAAAATTAATTGTAAGGGTGTAGAAAAAGTATTTAGTATTTTATTTCTCTTGACTATATTACAATATGGAGAGATTATTAGCTACTGAAATTAAAGTTACGCACTATTTTAAAATTTATGGAGGTTTAGTAATGTGGAGTAGACTGGTTATAATGTGCTGTTTTTGTTTGCTACTTACTGGTGTAAGTTCTTGCCCAAAAAAAGGAGCAAATACAACAAATAAAATGAATTCTGTTGTTAAGCAGATAGGTGATAAAAGAGTTTTCTTTGGTTATGATGAATCTAGTATTACTGAAGTAAGCGCAGATGCATTACTTAACGTAATGGAGGTGTTACAAGATAACCCTGACGCGAAGGTTACTTTAACTGGTCATACTGACAACCGTGGTTCTCATGAATATAATCTTGCGCTAGGCGCTAGAAGGGCAGATGCAGCTAAAAAATTTATGGTTAGTTGTGCACCCTACATAGAAAACAGAATAAAAACTGCTTCTAAGGGTGAAACTGAGCCTTTGGTTAATGTAAAAGATGATTCTAGAAATTCTAAATATGAAAAAGAGCATGCTAAAAATCGTAGAGTGGAATTTTCATTTTCTGGAATAAAGAAATAGTTTCTTGCATTAAAACCTGGATCCCAGTGTCAAGCACTGGGATGACAAAAGAGAGCAATTCCGCTGCTTGTTAGCGGGATCTATATATACCACAAATAAGTCGCTGTATGACGTAGAGACTATCTTGCCATCAAGAAACATAATGAAATTAGAGTTATTATTTCAAAATATAGCTAATAGCTTTGCTTTCTATAACCAAATCGCAGTTGCAGTATCAGGTGGTGTAGATAGTATAGTCTTACTGCACTTAATGACTAACTGGGCAAAAAAAAACAAGCTTTCACTTCCTATAGCATTAACAGTAAATCATGGGTTACGTTCAGAGTCTCAAAAAGAAGCTGATTTTGTTACAAGTTATGCAAAAGAACTTGGAGCAAAGGAATCGTTCATATTAAATTGGGAGAAGCAAAATATTAAAGGTAATATTCAATTACAGGCACGAAAAGCACGATATAAGTTACTAGCAGAGTGTTGTAAAAACAATAATGTTAAATGTTTGCTCGTTGCTCATCACAAAGATGATCAAGCAGAAACGTTCTTATTAAGATTGGAGCGAGGTAGTGGCGTAGATGGATTATCATCAATGGATTACAAATCTTTCTTAAATGGTATTTATATATTTAGGCCATTGTTAAATTTTAGTCGTAGTGAAATAGAAAAGTACGCTAAGCTTCACCGGTTAAAATGGATCGAAGATAGAAGCAACTATAACTTAAAATACAGGCGAACTTTATACCGTAGCTTACTTAAAGCAAGTGACAATCAAGAGATTTTAACAGAGCGAATATGCCTCACAGCCCTTCATATGAAAAGAGCTGCAAAAGCGTTGATGCACTACACACGCCTTGCATTTAATGACTGTGTTAATGTTCATGATCTTGGTTATATTGAAATTAAACTAAGTGAATTTTATCAATTGCCAGAGGAAATAGCCTTGAGGCTTCTTCTTTACTCTATAATGGCAATTGCCAGTAAACATTATAAACCAAGGTACAATAGCCTTATTGCGATATTTAATAAAATATTGCAAAAGGATAGTAATGTTAACTGTACACTTTCTGGGTGCAAAATAAGAAAATATGGAGAAAATATCTTAATAATTAGAGAATCGTCAAAGATACAAGAAATTACCGTAAACCTACCTTTAAATGAACCTACTCAATGGGATAACAGATTTAGCTGCACAATACTCGGAAATCAAGAGTGTTCAGTTATCATCGCTCCATTAAAAAAAACACAAAAAGTTCCTGAATTTCTGAAGGATTACAACTGCTGCCCTGAAGTCTTTTATTCTTTGCCTACAGTACAAAAAGATGGAAAGGTACTTGCTTATCCTGATGTAATTCATGATACAAAAGACATCAATAGTAATAAGGTTCAATTCATTATTAGTTGCATAATACAAAAAAATCTTATATTATCGATATAGTATGATCGATGATGAAAATTTATCTTAGTGAGGGATTATAATGAAAATAACTTGGCGAGAGTTCTTTAAATTCATTTTCCCTTTGTTATGTTTAGCAATTGCTGCTTTTATTTATCTTATGTATATTCTGTTTCTTAGAATTAAGACTGCTACGGACACTATACTTTTTGTGCCTATCATTATAAAATCCGCTGTAGTAACTTGTGTAGTGGCAGGTACTGCAGCTGTACTTTTTGTGTTTGGGGCAATATGTGTTGTTTTTTATGAACTAATGACATCACCTAAAGTAACGAATGAACAAAAAGTAACACTTGATGATGTTGCAGTTTCAGACGATGTAAGACGAGAGTTAAGAAAGATTTGTAAACTTCAGTCAAAAAGGGAAATAGAAATAGACGAAAAGCTAAATTATGCGCAAGACACAGGATACATTTTTTATGGTCCACCGGGGACTGGCAAAACTTTGCTTGCTAAAGCAATTGCAAATGAAACTAAATCTTCATTTATAAGTGTTTCTGCATCTGAGTTTATTCAGCGGTATGTTGGCACTGGTCCAGGAAATATACGTAAGCTTTTTGAGAAAGCAAGAAAAAATGCTCCTTGTATAGTTTTTATAGATGAAATTGATTCTGTTGGTGAAAAGCGCTGTGATGGTAGCAGTTATGGTCATCAAGCGTATACAGAAACTTTAAATCAGTTATTGACTGAATTGGATGGCTTCAAATCTAGAGAGGGTGTGATAGTAATTGCTGCAACTAATCGTATGGGTGTTTTAGATTCTGCACTCACTAGGAGTGGTCGTTTGTCCAAGCACATTAATATTCCTTTACCAGACGAAAACCTACGTGAGAAAATATTAAATCTTTATATGAAGGACACACCAAGAACAGAAGATCTAGATCTTACAGAACTTGCAGGTAGAACTAAAGGTTTTTCAGGAGCTGATTTATTTAATTTAGTAAATTCTGTAAAAGATTTTGCCAGAAATCGTATTGTAAAAGAGGACACAGAAGAAATCGTTATTACCATGAATGATGTTAGTAATGCACTTGAAAAGCTTAAGGATGAATTTCAAAAGCCTGAGAATGAAGAAGCAAATGTAGGAAATGTGTTACAGACTCTTTTTAGTATAGCTCCAAGGAATTCTAATGGACTTACTAGTACGTGAATTTATAGCAGATGAAGTTAATTATTGTTCATGAAAAAAAACACACTGAGTGGTGGTCACAATTAAATACACCTTTTAAATTTACAACTGCTGCCCTGAAGTCTTTTATTCTTTGCCTACAGTACAAAAAGATGGAAAGGTGCTTGCTTATCCTGATGTAAATTATAACGAAAAAAATACCAATGACGATAAGGTTCAATGCATTATTAATAGCACGATAAAACAAAATTTGGTAAGCTTGATTAGTACTTAGTTAGAAATAGAAATGAAAAAATTTTTAGAAGGCTTATTGATCTGGTTAGTAATTATTGTTCTTATTTCAGTTGTTTATATTCAGTTCAGCGGAAATGTAGGTAGAAGTAAAACAACCATACCTTTTTCGGAATTTTTAACTAGACTAGAAGACAATGATGTAGAAAATATTGTCATAAAAAACCAGAGCATTGAGGGCAAGTTTAGGGATGGTTCAAGTTTCAACTCAAGCGGTGTTATATATAGCGACCTAATAAAAAATTTACATGATAGAAAAGTGAGATTCTCCTTTTCAACTGGAGATTCTGCCATGAGCGTAATTGGTGGATTACTTATCTCATGGGTCCCAACATTTATCTTTATTGGCTTTTTGCTATTCTTTCTTAAACAAACACAAGCGGGGGGCAACAGAACTATAAGCTTTGGCAAGTCAAGGGCTAGACTCATGACTAGTGGGAAAAAAGTAACATTTGATGATGTTGCCGGAATTGATGAAGCAAAAGAAGAGCTAGTAGAAATCGTTGATTTCCTTAAACAAAGGCAAAAATTTCAAATATTAGGTGGAAAAATACCAAAAGGGTGCCTTTTAATTGGCTCTCCTGGAACTGGTAAAACTTTACTTGCTCGTGCAATTGCAGGAGAAGCTAATGTGCCATTCTTTAGCATTTCTGGATCTGATTTTGTTGAGATGTTTGTTGGTGTTGGTGCGAGCCGTGTTCGTGATATGTTTGATCAAGGCAAGAAAAATGCTCCTTGTATAATTTTTATAGATGAGATAGATGCGGTGGGTAGACATCGTGGCATTGGTCTTGGTGGTGGTAATGACGAAAGAGAACAAACATTAAATCAGTTATTAGTTGAGATGGATGGCTTTGAGTCTAATGAGGGCGTAATAATAATTGCTGCGACTAACCGTCCGGATGTCTTAGATCCAGCACTGCTTAGGCCTGGTCGTTTTGACCGGCAGATTACTATTTCTTTACCCGATATAAATGGGCGCGAGAAAATATTAAATACGCATATAAAGAAAATATCAATGGCCCCTGATGTAAATGTGAAAACAGTTGCAAGAGGAACACCTGGTTTTTCAGGGGCTGATTTAGCAAATTTAGTGAACGAATCTGCGCTTATTGCTGCAAGAAGAAACAAGAAGATTGTTACCATGGATGATTTCGAATATGCACGTGATAAAGTGATGATGGGTGTGGAAAGGCGATCTCTCATTATGACAGAAGAGGAAAAGAGACTGACTGCATACCATGAAGCTGGCCATGCGATGATTGCTGTTAATATGCCTGCTTCTGATCCTATACACAAAGCAACAATTATTCCACGCGGTAGGGCACTCGGTTTAGTTATGAGACTACCAGAAACAGATAGAGTGTCCCTCACAAGAGAAAAGATACTAGCAGATATAACTGTTGCAATGGGTGGACGTGTGGCAGAAGAGCTAATTTTTGGCTATGATAAAGTCACAAGCGGCGCATCTTCAGATATAAAACTAGCATCAGATTTATCACGTTCTATGGTAACAAAATGGGGAATGAGCGACAAAATAGGTCCGATCTATCACAATCGCGAACAAACTATGCATGGTTCTGAGATAATTTCTGAAGATACGTTAAAACTTATAGATGAAGAAGTGAAGAAAGTTGTGTCTTCTTGCTATGAAAAAGCGAAAGACATTTTGACCAAGCATAAGAAAGGCTTAGATCTCATTGCCGAAAATCTACTGGAGTTTGAAACTTTAACAGGAGATGAAATAAAGGACATATTAAGCGGAAAAAAAATTGTTAGAGAGGAAAATGAGAAGAATGAGAAAATAAAAAAATCCTCTCTCTATTAGATCTGACCCTAGCTTAAAATGCTAATCAGCTAACGCTGCAATAAAACATTCAGAATTGTAACTGTCAATATAAATTGTATTAGAATATTCATAATGTTGCATTTTCATCACGATAATGCTATCATTCAGTTAGTATTACTGTTTAATGAGGTATGAGTAATGGTTGACGTAGCTTCTATTGGTGTAAATGCAGTCATTGATCATAAGTATAAAAAAAGAGCGCAATTAACTTTATTAGGGCTATTTCTTGTTGTATCAGCAGCAACTGCTGTCTGGTTTCTCTTTCCTGTATCACAAAATGTACTAGTGCCATTTTTGCTCCCAGCCGTATTCTTGTTCTTTACTCTATCTATGGGTTATTACATGTTCATATTTAGTTGTGAAAAAAAATCTTTGGTAAAGAATGTTCTTGGTATGGTTGAACCAGCTGAATCAGTAAAGAGAGTGTATTGCCAAGAAAATATTAAATCCTTATTAGCAGAAGTGAGAAGTACTACGAGAGATAGGTTTTGCAACGCGCTTGTTAATCTTTGTTTTGAAGATCGTAGTAAAGCACACGAACTTGCATTATCTGTGAAAGAAATTGACGATATTGTGTCTTCAATAAAAAATAAAGACCTCTTAGACCATTTTGATCAATTTTTTACTATTACTGAAGTAAGTAATAAAAAAAATAGAAGTGAATTAATGAACCTCACAAGGGCATATAAGATAATAAGTGAAGAAGATCCAGACAAAATACAGGATTTTTTAGCTACTCAAACAAAAAGTTATTCATGTGAAATAATGTTACCTAAAATTAATAATTTTCTATCACAAGTTAAAGGTTCGGTTTAAATTAGTAGAGGTTAAATAAATATAGTTAAGTCTTTGCAATAGTGATTTTATCAATAATCTTAGTGTGTACTTGATTATCATTTTTTGTTTCAATTTCAGTGATGACATGGCACCTAACGGGCTCTTTTATGGCGATTTCTTTAAACCCTTTTCCAACTTTATTATAAAAATTAACATCCATTTCTTCATATTTATTCTTGTCTTTCGCTCTACTTAACCCAACTTTAACATCAATATCTAGAATAAATGTAATATCTGGATATCTAACTCCAGCCAACCTGTGCAAATCTTCTATTAGTTTTAAATCAACTCCAAACCCATATCCTTGGTATGCAATGGTTGAATCAATAAACCGATCACAAATCACTATTTTCCCTTCTGCAAGAGCTGGTAATATTAATTTTTTCATATGTTCGTGCCTCATCGAGATAAGTAGCAAGAGTTCAGAAATAGGATCAATATTATTTGTTAACAACACTCCTCTTATCTTTTCTGCAAAATCAGTGCCACCTGGTTCTCGAGTCGACACTACATTATTTTCGCCGTGAATTTGCTTAAAATGATTTGCAAGTAGCTTAGATTGTGTTGTTTTACCAGAGCCGTCTATTCCTTCGAAAGTTATGAACATAAGTTTTATAATTATAATACTAAAAAAGAATATGCAAACAGTATACATAGAAACCGTTTGACATTTAAATAATAAGACCGTAAATTACATATGGTATAATAATAGTCTATGGTTGCTCTGAATACTCCTAAAGTCGATTTTAGTTTTACTGCAAAAGATTTTAATCTTTTGGGAGTAGACAATAAATACTATACATTAAGTGACTGTTGTGGAAAAAATGGTCTTATTGTAATGTTTATATGCAATCACTGTCCTTACGTTCAGTCAATTATTAGCAATCTGGTAAGCGATGTTGATCAATTGAAAAAAGATTATCAGGTAAACACCGTTGCAATAATGTCAAATGATGTAAATGAATATCCAGAAGATTCCTTTGAAAATATGATTAATTTTGCCAAGGAAAATAAGTTTACATTTCCATATTTAATTGATAGTACACAGAAAATAGCTAAAGAATACGGGGCTGTTTGCACTCCTGACTTTTTTGGCTTTAATTCCAATTTAAACCTTTGCTATCGTGGACGTTTTAATGACACAAAAAAAGAAAAGGTTCAAAGCTATGAAGTAGGAAGTAGTGACTTATTTCAAGCTATGAAATTTATTGCAGAAACTGGTAATTCTCCAATTGACCAAAAATCAAGTATTGGCTGCTCAATTAAATGGTCTAATTCTACAGGTTAAATATCATGCACAGTGGCTCTCAGCATTTGTTTGATATTATAATTTTACTTTCTGCTGCTGTGTTTATAGTCATAGCGTTCTGGAAAATGAATATTAGTCCAGTGCTCGGTTACTTCGTTGCAGGTGCAGTTATTGGTTCTCATGGATTTAATCTGATACACTCAGCTGAAGCAATGGATAATCTTGCAGAATTTGGTGTAGTTTTCCTATTATTCATTATAGGCCTTGAATTGACATTTGAACGCCTGATCGCTATGCGTATTCATGTATTTGGGTTCGGTTCTCTTCAAGTTATAGTTACCATGGTAGCAATATGGTGCATCGCTCTTGCTTTCGGAGTGAATACGAATATAGCAACAGTTATTGGTGGTGGGCTTGCGCTATCCTCAACAGCAATAGTGTTGCAGGTTCTGCAAGAAAAAGGTTCTCAAGCAAGTCAGGTTGGTAGGTTGTCAATAGCAGTACTATTAATGCAAGATTTTGCAGTGGTACCATTAATAGTATTGGTACCTTTACTTGCTGGCAATTCTGAGCACAGCCTGATAAGCTCATTGGCAGGTTCATTGGTGCAAGCAGCTATTGCATTAGTGCTGATATTTATAACTGGTAGATTATTGCTTAGACCTTTATTTTCGGTTATTGCTAAAATGGAAAGTAATGAGGTCTTTATATCAACAACGCTTTTAATAGTATTAGGAGCAGCATTTATTACTGAGCAATTCCATTTATCGTTGGCATTAGGTGCATTTGTCGCTGGATTGTTAGTTGCAGAAACAGAATACAGACACTCAGTAGAACACGCAGTATTGCCATTTAAAGATTTGTTTCTTGGCTTATTTTTCATGACTGTTGGTATGTCTATCAATACCGAACTTTTACTCAACAAGTTACCACTAATTACTTTATTATCGATTATCCTTATCGTTTTAAAAACATCTATCATATATATATTGTGTAGATTTTTTGGGTTTAAGAGTGCACCTGCTATACAAGCTGGGTTACTACTTTCACAAGGCGGTGAATTTGCGTTTATTTTATTTCGCTTAGCAAATGAACTAAATGTGCTACCAAGTGAAATCGCTCAAGTACTTATGATGGTAACTACAGTAACCATGGCTTTCACTCCTCTTTTATCGGGGCTTGGAGATTGGATAGCAAACTCATTTAGCACTGAGAAAATAATATTAGATGATGAAGCTGTTGAAACAGATACACAAGATCTTTATAACCATGTAATAGTTGCTGGATTTGGTAGAGTGGGATATATGGTAACAAAAATGCTTACTGCAGAGCATTTAAGTTACGTTGTTGTAGATATTCAATCAAAAATAGTCAAAGAAGGAAAAAGTGATAGTTTTCCTATATATCTTGGAGATGTTACAAGATGTGAAATTTTAAAATCAGTAGGAATAGAAAGAGCTCAAGCTCTCGTTATTTCAATAAAGAATGAAGTTACTATAAAAAAAGTTGTTTCCTTAGTTGCTGCAAATTTTCCGCATGTAAATATTGTAATACGCTTACCAGATCTGAGTAATGTGGAGGTTTATAGAGATCTAGGAGCTAGTAAAATTATTCCTGAAACATCTGAGATAGGATTGCAGCTAGGTGGAGCTGCACTGAGCCTCAGTGGTATTAGCGAAAGTGGAGTTACGTCTTTAAAAAGTAGATTTAGAAAAGGCAATTACAGTATGTTAAAAGACCTTGGTAGTGATAAAGATGAATAACTACTTTTCTAATTTTATGTACAGAAAGCTTCAAGCTTTATTGAGGTTTTGCCTATAGTAAATTACGCACATAATCAACCAAGTTAAGGAAAGTGCAAACCAAGTGATTGCATATTCCAAATGCTTCATTGGCTGTATAGCTACTTTGCTGCCAAAATTGTTCGGCCACAATACACACTTCTCTAGCTTAATACCTAACTCATTGGAAATTTCCTCTGTACTCAGGGTAAACCATGTATTCGAAGCAGTATCGTTTTTGATGAACCAATTTTTGCTTTTATTGCTATCGCAATATAAAGTTCCATCTGCAACTACTTTTTCAATTTTTACTTTTTTCTCCTTTTTTTTTCTGACTATTCCTTTATTCACCAACATGTAACGTCCAGTGGTGAGCAACATAGGAGACAGCACGTGATAGCCGTGTTGCCCTGCAAAAACATATAGTTCTATGTCACTTAGAATCCCATCGATCTTGACATGCCTATAGTTAAATTTTTCAAGGTCGTTATTGGGCAATAGATGAACAACTGGAAGACTCATACTTTTAATAATATTATTCTTCCAGTTCAATCTGAATACTTGCCATAATCCTAATAAAAAAAGAAGCAAGCAAGGTATAATTAAAATAAATACTGTTTTTTTTAACACTCTATATTTGTGTTCTTAAATAGTTTTCAACACCCATTAGTTCAATAAGGTCTATCTGTTTCTCAATCCAATGGAAGTGCTCTTCTTCATTTTTTAACATCTCTTCTAATAACATTACACTAACAAAATCTTTTTCTTTCTCAGCGATAGAAATCGTTTCTTTGATATCCTTAATACCTTTTCCCTCTAATTTTAAATTAGCCTCTAAGATTTTCTGTATTGTGTCTTTTGCAAACTTTCCATCATACTTTGATATTTCATTTGTATCTTGAAAATTTGGTACGCCTTTAAGCAATAAAATTCTTTCTGCCAACTTGTTTGCATGTTCAAGTTCTTCGTTAAGCTCATTTTTTACCTTTTCTGCAAGTCTATTAATTCCATTGTTTTTGAGAACCGCAAAATGCAAAAGATACTGACGTACAGAAGTCAGCTCATTGGTCAATAATTTGTTCAAATGTTTTACTATCTCTTCATTCATAATCTTCCCTTAGTTCAATTTATCAGCATAATTTATATGATAACGATGATTATAGCAACTCATTTAATAGTTCCTTTGATAACAACCGTATTAAATAGCATGTCGTGGTATGTCTGTTTCTTTTTAGAAAAACAAGCAACTAGATACCAGCAGAGAGTGAGCAGCATTATAATTACTTTCAATGCACTCAAGACATTCACTAATACCTCCTGATCTTGCAAAAATTCAGTAAGGACAACTACTACACTGTTTAACAAAGGAAGAAAAAACTGGGAAGTGCTTCTGTCAAACGCTAAATTCAAGTCTATTTTAGAATTATCTAAATTGATAGTACATATATTCATTAACTGTTGACCTGGAGTTGCTTGGGCCTTTGAAGATATAAAATATGTGAAGTAACTACAATTTACACACATGTATGATAGATGTAAGATCAACGGAGAATCCTCTAATAGCAGTATAATTAATAAAGTTGGAATTAATAAAATTGCTACATCTATTAAATATGCGCAAAAGCGCCTTTGTATACTGGCAATCTCTGTAACAGCGGTCATTACCTATCTTCTAAATACTTTATTATAAAATCTGTAAGTTTATCAAAATGTTGAAAACATGACAAATCTTCATAACCGCTTATTGATTGACCGTATATAATAGGTAAACAATTGGCATTTTGTGCACACAGAACATCTGTGATGCTATCACCAACGAAAAACACATTTTCTCTATTTATAGGCAACGTACTCTCTTCTAGTGCAAATAGCAGTGGGGTTGCAGATGGTTTATCTTCCGCGGTATCGCATGACCCAACTACTCTTTCAAAGTAAGAATCTAGTTTAAAATAGGCAACTTCTTTACGTAAATTAGTATTTTTCTTATTACTTACTATTGCTAGATAAATATTGTGGCTTTTCAGTGTCTGCAACATTTTCTCTACTCCTTGATTCAGAGCAATGTTTTGCAATAGTGCATCGTCTAAATATTGTTGATATATCTGGTTCGCTTTTTTCCACTGATCGCCAAATAAATTGACCATATAGCTCTTTCTCGACTCATGGGAATTTCTATCAGCAGCTTTATTACTATACCCCATTGAGTTTATGGTATGCTTAATAGCATTAAAAATGTTATCTTGAGTGTCAACTAAGGTATTATCCCAATCGAATACTACTGCTAATTGACTATCCTTCATCTCTTATATGGTTATACATTTCAACTTAATAAGTAAATAGCATTTTAATAAAAAAAATATAAATAGGACGCTCTTACTCTTTACCACAAGTTATGTTAACTGTTTTTTATATAATTAGCTAATATACTGGTTATATGATATGTTTTAATAGGTAACAGGTATGGCCCAGACATCTAAAGAAAGTGTTGAAAAAAAGTTTAAAGGTGTCTTTGAACGTTCTCCAGGTGCTTTTCCAGAAGGTACTCCGTTAGAAGAGAAGGTTAATTATATTGCAAAAGGAACAAAGGCTCTAAAGGCTATGAAAAGTAAAGAGCTCGAAAACAAAATGAAAAGCGTTGCAGAATTGAATCAGAAATTTGAAAGTCAAAAAAGGCGTACAGATGAAAAAATACGTCAAGATTTTGAAAGAATTGCTGAGCTTGACCAACAATATAAAGGGAAGGGCATCTTCACAAGTGAAAAAGTTGCAGAATCAAAAAATGACAAAAAATTTCAAGAAGCAGCCAACACTCTTAGAGAAACTACAGCAGAAGGTAAAAGCGTTGAACAGAGTGGACAAAAAAAGACTTCTGAGGCTTCTGTACAAACAGATACACAGCCATCAGAGCACATCGTTAGTCCCTCAGTGAGCAAGAGTTCTGTAAAAGAGAAGCCCAACACTGAGCCAGGCAAAAAAGATACCACACCTCAACCACAAGAAAATCAAAAAGAAGAAGGGTTTTTGAGTCTTCTGAAGCGCTTTGTTAAGAAAATATTAGAAAAACTTTTAGGTGAGGATGAAAAGAGTGTGGAAAATGCTCGTGGCATAAAAGAAGATGCTCAAAGAGATACGTCAAATAACGAAGAGCAACAAAAGAGTAAGCACTTTGATAAAATTTTAAATCAGGACCAAAGTATAAGCGAGGGTTTGAAGCAGGCAACAAAGCTTGAAAACCCAACGATAACACCTGTTAATACTCCTGAAGTAAATACAGGTCGTGAAAGGTGATCCGCTTTCAAGCTTCATTATACCGCCACGAACCATCATACCGCCGCGGTATCTCTAGATCCCGCTAACAAGCAGCGGGATGACGATTGTCCGGGTGTCATCCCAGCGCCTCTATGATGTCATCCCAGTGCCTCCTTCTTGTATCTTGTCAAAAGCATCTAATGTTTTAAGCTTAAGCATTAGGTGGAGAAGGAAGGAACTCTGTGCTTCTTCTTAGATATAAAATCTGTAGAGGAGATAAGAATTCCCTTCTCAAAAGTATAGGCTGGACGGTATCGTAGAAAGACCTGAATGGTTCTAATTCTGTATTCACAAGGTTAGCCTTACTTTTCATTTTTAATGGTAACGTATGGGGTTATATATGATCAACAACTTTTTGGGCATAGATATATCAAAAGATCGCTTTGATGTTTTTCTCTCATTTATAAGCAAAAAAGGAAAGCGTGAAACTAGAAAAAGAAGCTTTAAGAACGATGGTTTCAAAGTCTACTGAATTTTCTACACAAACATAATGTAGAAAAAGTAAAAACCTGCATGGAATCTACTGGTTGTTATAGCGAAGCACTGGCTGAATTTCTACACAATGCTGGACATTTTGTAAGTGTTGTAAATCCTTATTGCATAAAATCTTATGCAAGGAGTAAGCTGATACGACAAAAGAATGATCAGACCGATGCAGAAGTTATTGCTGATTATTGCCAAAGACAGGAACCTTCTAGTTGGACACCACCTTCTCCTGAAATGAAAAAATTAAAACATCTTTATCGTTGCTCAGTTGCGTTAAAAGATGAGTTAACATTAGTAAATAACCACTTAGAAAAAAAAGAGAGACTGCCTAAAGAAGTTGCAAATGCTTGGGAAGACCTTGCAATGAATATAGCTCAAAAAATAGAAACAATAAAAAACTCCGTACGTGAACTATTAAATCAACACAAAGAATTGTTGGAAAATTTTCAACTTCTATTGACTATTCCAGGCATAGGAGAAGAATCAGCAATAGCTATTTTAGCTGAAGTTTCTGATATAGAGGTTTTTAGAGATGCCAGGCAATTGGCAGCATATACAGGAGTTATACCACGAAATATGACGTCAGGTTCCTCTGTATATGCCAAACCCAGATTAAGTAAATCCGGTTCACAAACATTACGTAAGGCACTTTTCTTTCCTGCCATAGTAGCTAAGAATCACAATCCTATCATTATGAGCTTTTGCCAAAGATTAAAGGAAAAGGGTAAGCATAATATGGCCATCGTTGGTGCTGCAATGCGTAAGCTACTCCATATCATTTTCGGTATTCTGACATCCAAAAGTGCTTTTGATCCTAACCATATCAAAAACTACAGGGCTAGGAGGTTGACTGAAGGTTTAGTACTTTAAAATCAAAAATGCTTCCTATCTATCTTATGTAAAGTGGTATCTTACACAAATTTATTGAATGTTGTTGGTTAGTGGATATGTTGATAAGTAAACTTCATCTGTTTTGTGCGTATAAAACTAATTTACTTATCAACATATCCACTAACTATAATCTGTGTACTGTTACACAATTGGAAGTATTTTTTGATTTTATGATGCAACTTGGGAAATTTTTATAATTTTTTTGTTGACTAACAAGACGGTATCTCCTCTCACATTCCACTTACAGTCACGAGAAGTAATTAAAACATAAGGTTTTTTATGCCTAGGATGTAAAGATGAAGGTAAAAACCTTTTAATACCTTTATATCCCTCAGCATTATCAAAAATGAACAGGCTTCTCCTTCCCCTTCTTGCAAAAAAAGCATATGTTTCTTTAACAATAGTTTCTATCATCTTGTCATTTCCGTACTTATCCTGGGGAGAAATGCCTAGTTTATCATCTTTAGCTAAGTCCAGAAAAGAACTTTCCATAGTCTTAGAGTTTTCAGCACTTATCCATATAACATTGCCACCATAATACTTTCCATACTTGTAAGCATATTTCCTAGTTAACTCACTTTTTCCCACTCCTCCAAGACCACTAATAGTAGCAACCTGCGATATCACCGCTTGCCTGCCCGTGCTCCTTTGTAGTGCGTCATGTAAGGCTTTTAATTCAATACTTCTACCAGTAAAAGATGCCACTGGCTCTATTATGCCAAACCAAATCGCTCCTAAAATTTCCTCTCTTATTTTTTCAAAAAACTCATTTATTTCTTCATGTGATAGAAACTTTCCCTCTCTTGCTTTCATCCAATCCAGAACTTCTACCAGAAAGCGACCATAAACGTTCTTTTTATCGATATTATTAAATTCTTTGCCTAACTCATTCTCAATGATTTCCGCTAGTTTTATCTCGTTAGGTTGATTTACTGCAAATACTAATTTATCAAAAAATTCCCTTATATTCTCTTCTAACTTGCCTTCATTTGTCATTCGCTCAAACTCACGTTGCCATACCTGATTTCTTTCCAATTTTCTTTTTGAGTTTTGATCTGATTTACCTTGAAGTTCTTTTATCTCCTTTTCCAATTCTTCTATTGCTTCTTTTACAGCACTCTTAAATGCCGGTTGCACTATTGAAATCATGTTATCGTGAGTATAAGAGAACTTGTATCTCGTACCGCCGTATTTAAAAAAAATATCACTAGTGCTTATTACTTCAACTGCAATTTCTATTCCCTTGTTTGGTCCCGAAGTTTTTACTTTCAACTTTTTTATTGTATTTTGTGTTGTACTTTGAGCTAGATCGAAACCGATATTAGTACAGATAATAAAGTCCTCTAGGTCACCATCTGCAAAATCTTGATTATTTTTAGTCTTTAGGTAGGGAACAAAATATTTTGCCAAGCTAAATTCACCACTTTTATCTTTTGAAAGCAATTTGCCTACACCGATTTTTTCGCATTCATTTTGCTTGTGTTTGATTTGTACAAACCTATGTACTGTTGTTCCATTTTGCCTATATCGAAAAACAATATCATCAAAACCTGCAGCTGATTCCATTTCTGTGGCTAAGCAGAAAGAATATTCTCTATCTACTGCACGTTTGAGAAACAGCATTAGCCACTTCAATTGGTAAATATCACCATGAAAAGAGCGTTTTCTCCCTCCAGCAGGATAAGTTTCAGGCATCCTCAACCTCACATAATTTTATAAATAGTACCCATAAATGGTAAAAAAGTTATATGTCATGATATACAGATATCGTAACAAAGACCTTGGAATATCTACGAGATGTGCTGTTATGTAAATAAAAAAATGTGACTAATTACTTAATCTTTCACTCAAAATTGAATTCACAACATCAGGGCTGGCTTTTCCCTTGGTGAATTTCATGACTTCACCAACAAAGAAACCATATAATTTTGTTTTACCGCTTTTGTATTCTTGAACTTTATCTTGGTTGTCATTGATGATTTTATCTATTACCTCTGAAATTTGACATTTGTCAGTTATTTGCTTGAGATCCTGCTCTTCTATAATAAGGGATGCAGGCTTTCCAGTTTCAAACATAATATCAAAAACTTGTTTACCAAGTTTAGCAGAGATCGTTCCATCAACGATAAAATCTAAGAGTTCTGACAAAGCATTTGCTTTGATTGGGGAGCTCACAATATCAATATTTGCTTTATTTAAACGACCGAAAAGCTCTACAGTTAACCAGGTGACCGCGAGCTTTGAATCATGTTTTTTTATCAATTCCTCAAAGTAATCAGCAATCGCCTTATCGGAAGTAATGACATTTGCATCGTATTCGTTGATACCTAATTTTTCAATGTATCGCTGCTTTTTCTGCTCTGGCAACTCAGGCAAAGATGATTGAATTAAATCAATTTTCTCCTGGCTTACCTCAACAGGTAATAAATCAGGCTCAGGGAAGTATCTATAGTCGCTTGCATCTTCTTTGTTTCGCATCACTTTTGTTTTTCCCGAAGCAACGTCAAACAATAAGGTATCTTGACTTATTTCTTCCCCACCTTCTAAAATTTCAATTTGTCTTTGTATTTCATAGTCTATAGCTTGCACAATATAACGTATCGAGTTCAGATTTTTTATCTCACAACGAGTGCCAAATGTGCTACTGCCTTTTAGGCGGACAGAAACATTTGCATCACAACGAAGTGATCCCTTTTCCATATCACCATCACATGAACCAATGTAACGCAAAATCTGCCTCAATTTTTTCATGCATTCTGCAGCTTCCGCAGATGAACGGAGATCTGGTTCTGAAACAATTTCCATTAAAGCAACCCCTGCACGATTTAAATCCACATAAGTTTTGCTTTCCTCATGAACGCTCTTTCCTGCGTCTTGCTCTAAATGAATTCTCGCAATTCTTATTTCCTTTTCATTGTCGTTGATAAATACTCTACCATTTTTAACTATTGGCTCAAAAAACTGGGTTATCTGGTAACCTTGCGGTAAATCAGGATAAAAATAATTTTTCCGATCAAAGTAAGAACACTTATTAATTTCTGCAGAAATTGCAAGACCGGTGCGTATTGCTTGCTCTATGCAGTAATAATTTAGTATTGGCAGCGTACCTGGCATTGCTGCATCAACTAGAGAAACTTGAGTGTTATGCTCAGCACCAAACTCCGTTGATGAGCTAGAAAATAGCTTCGTATTAGAAGAAACTTGAGCGTGCACCTCAAGCCCAATTACCGCTTCCCAATCCTCTTTCGTCATGTATTTTATTTAAATGATAATCTTAATATTCTGCAAAATTAACACAAAAAGTCAAAACAAAACCCACATTTTTATTTTTTGTCTTAACTTTTTAACCTATAGTAATTAAAATATGACCTTACCCAGAAAGAGTGAAGAGAAAGAAAAGGCGTTTTTTTATAATAAAAATGTTTTTTCAAAAGGAGTAGTAATGACAAAAAGAAGAGAATATACAGTTGAGTTTTAATTAGAAGCTGTGTATTAAACAGCGTAGACATTCTGCTATTAATTATTGCATTCCTGAGCAATTTGATTCATTATTCTTTTTGTAAAAAATTTTCTTGACTTTCTCTCTACTTTTTCTGGGTAAGGTCACTTTAAAGGAAGTCTAATAGATGCTACATAGAAATCCAGATGAGTTTCTAAAGTCTATTCCAAAAGATAAGCGCATAATGTGCCTTGACATGGGAGAAAAGCAAATAGGTATAGCATTTAGCGATAAAACACAGCTTATAGCCACAGCTCATAGTGTATATTATAGGAAAAATATGAGCAAAGATTTAGGTTATCTGCATAGAATATTCAAAGAAAATGAAGCTGGATCAATGGTAATAGGACTACCATTAAAAATGGACGAGCAAGAAACTAAATGGTGTAAAACCATAATCCAATTCGCAAATAAAACAATAAAAAAATATAAAGTACATATATACTTACAAGACGAAAGCTTCTCAACATCTATCGCAACTCGTACACTAAAAATCACTGGAATATCAATCACAAAATCAAAAAAAATAGATGATAAAATCTCCGCATGTATTATTTTGCAACGAACGTTAGACAAAATAAATACAATCAAATAGTTTTTTCAGATCTGGAAATCTTCAAACTGAATCTCATATAAAAGTTACTCAACAAAACAAGAACCTTTCGTATAAGCATGACAAATTGCTACAGCAAGAGCATCAGCAGCATGGTGACATTTTATACTCAAATTTTTAACTATTTGCTTCACCATAAATATAATCTGATCCTTATCAGCATGGCCATTTCCGGTAATGCTTTTTTTTACATAGTTTGCATCATATTCATTCATAGTTAGCTTTGTTATTTTTAACGCTAAAATTACAACCCCTCTTGCATATCCTAAAGTTAGTGAAGATTTAGGATTTTTATTAACAAAAATTTTTTCTACTGCAGCTTCATTCGGAGAATATTGAAATATTACTTTCTTTAATTGTTCAAAAATTATATGTAAGCGTTCACCTGTACCCAATTTTCCATCAGTTGATATGGTACCGCCGCCCAAAAATTCAATATTATTTTTCTCGTTCAGGCTGATAATGGCCCAACCAGTCTTGCTTATCCCTGGATCTAGACCTATTATTTTAACCACTTAATAAACGCTTAACCAATAGACAAACAAAAATAAAAACATCCAGACTACATCTACAAAGTGCCAATACCAGGAGGCAAACTCAAAGCACAAATGGTCCTGAGGTGTAAACTGGCCTTTCCGCGCTCTAAATAAACACACTGATAAAAATATTATTCCTATTATAACGTGTGCGCAGTGAAAACCGGTAATCATATAAAAATTGGATGTATAAATAAGCTTTTCTCCTGTTTCTTGTAGAGAAAAACTCGCTTCATGATACTCTATTGCTTGCACTATTATAAAAAAAACCCCAAGCAATATAGTTATGGACAGCATTTTAATCGTGCTCTTTTTATCATTTTCAAGTAAAGAGTGATTTGCCCAAGTAATTGTTGTACCAGAAAGCAATAATATTAATGTATTCATGAATGGTAGTGACCACGGATCAGGTGGCAAAATTCCCTCAGGGGGCCATTCAACTTTTTTTGCAGGAGAAAACGCCTCAAATAAAAAAACTGGATCAAGCCAGGCTTTAAAGAATGAACAAAAGAACACTATAAAAAATACGACCTCCGAGAGAATAAATAAGTACATTGCAAATTTGAGTCCATGTTTTACAATGGTAGTATGACATTTATCATAAATGGCCTCCCTTATTACATCTCTCCACCAATAGAACAGCACCCCTGATACTGCGGAGATTCCCAGAACTAAACAAAACATTCCGAAAATTTGTTTATGAAGCGCGCCAACTAATCCAAGTGCAAGAATAAGAATTGCTGCTGATATAGCAATTGGCCAAGGACTTGGGTCCACTAAATGAAAATCATGTTTTTTACTTTTCATAGCATTTTAAAAAATACTTACTAAGGATACAAATTAGCTTAAAATTGTCAATGTTCCTTAGGAAATTGATTGAATCTTGAAAAATTATATGCACCATTCAAAAAATCTAACATGAATTGGGCGCTTATTCTAAATAACTTAAGCATCCTGCTCTTTTCATTTTCTCTTGCCCTGCTGCAATATTCATCAACAATATTTTCCAAAATAATGCATCCAGATTCTATAAAACTACCGCTATAATAATCAAACCAATCCTTATATCTATTATTTTTCTTGAATCTATTTTTCATACTATCAACGATAGTCTTGTATATAAACATATAAGAATACAAAACTGTTATGGCTTCATAAGTGTTGCTATATGAGGTAGACAAAAGAAAATTAGTAAAATTTAAGCACTCAAGAGATTTCTCTCCACGACTTATAGCATATATAGCAAAGTAGTGGTTATGCAAAATTCTCTCAATAGCAATTGCCCCTCGAGCCACCCTAATAAGTGAAACAACATTGTTACAGCCTTCTACCCTGGATGCAGTAATTAAGACGGTACGAATATAATCACTCAAGAGTAATGTACCTTGTTGAATATAGAATCTGAAACTTTCTATACTTAGAGTGTTATTCTCCAATTCAACATTAAAAGGATGCTTAATTATATCCTTTAAAAGATTTGATCCATAACAACTCTTAATTATACCACTGAACACTACAATACTGCCAACGTAAACAACTTGTGCTAATGCGTTTTTATTGAGGTATATTAGAGCAATATGCCTCATCCAAAAACATTATCTCTAGCTCCAGTCCTTTCCTACAAAGCTCATATATCTTTTCCTTTTCACAGTCACTAGCTCTTTTGTATAGCCTACTTGTAATATCACTAACCTCCTCAACCACCGCGTCCATTCCTTTGCTATTACAGATACCAATCCACTTTTTGTATTTGTTATTTTTAATCCCCTTAGTTGTTATCTCATTTGCCATATGGCATATAACAATTTGGTATACATTAAAGGAAGAATAAGACAATACTAAGGTCTCAGTAACAGAATTGTGATACGCAGTACTCATGAAAAGGTCAACACAGGCAGAACAAGCTCTTGACTTTTTATGATTATCAGATAGATCACAATCCTCAAATATTTTTTATATTGTTCTCGAAAATCAAATGCTCCTTTTGCTATATCAATTAACCTACTTATTGTTTCAACATCATTAACTTTAGCTGCAACAACTAAATGAGCACGAGTACAATCTACAGAACCTAGAAAATCCTGCTGAAGGTAAAATTTAAATCTTTTATAATCTAAAGTACCATTCATCAATTCAACATAAAAAGGATGTTCTTTCATCCTATCAATAAGATCGGAAAGCTCTTTTACAATTACGTTGTACAGTTCTCCTTCTATTTCGTTATACACTTTATGAGCCTCATAATAAAAACTGAATATAATAATTATCACTAATATAGTATAATTATTATGAAAAAGCAATTATACTTCAACAATAAGCTAGTATATAAATATGAGGCTGTAAATCAAAAATTTTAGCAATCTAAAGAAATTTTACTATTACCTTCTATATTGAATTCTCTACAAAGATCAGCAGACAAGTTCATGCTTTCCCAAGAAAATCCACCGTCATTTTCTGACTCTTTACCAAAATGTCCATAACAGGCTGTACGTTTATATATAGGGCGATTAAGCGATAAATGCTTGATTATGCCTTTTGTTGATAAATCTATACTATTCTCGATAAACTCTTTAATTACTCTTTCCTCCACCGCATTCGTACCAAATGTATCAATATAGAATGAAGTAGGTTTTGATACACCAATTGCATAAGAAAGCTGCACAAGACAACGTTCAGCTAAACCTGCAAAGACAATATTTTTAGCAAGGTATCTTGCCATATAAGCTGCAGATCTATCAACTTTGGTTGCATCTTTTCCGGAAAATGCCCCTCCACCGTGTGGAATATAACCTCCATAGGTATCAACCATAATTTTTCGTCCGGTTAATCCACAATCACTAACCGGTCCACCAATAACAAATCTACCAGTTGGATTGACTAAGAGATTTTCCTCAGGACATATCCACCCTTTAGGTAAAGATGAAACTATGTAAGGATAAATTATTTCTTTTACTTTTGATTGATCCAAATCCTCAGGGTGCTGTATTGAGACAATGATACTTTCAGCACGTACCGGGAGGTTATTCTCATATGCCAAAGTGATTTGTGATTTTGCATCCGGACCAAGCTTTGCTTCTTTAACTGCGCTCATGATATTTTTCAGAATCGAGTGTGCATAAAAAATGGGTGATGGCATAAGGTTTTCTGTCTCTGTTGTTGCATAGCCATACATTATGCCCTGATCGCCAGCACCTTGATCCAACCCTATTGCAATGTCATTTGATTGCTCATGCAGCAGTATATTTACCTTCACTTTTCTCCAGTGGAAACCATCATGCTCATAACCAATATCTTTTATTGTATTCCGTACAATACTTTCAATCCTGCTATTTTTGATGTTAGGTCCGAATACTTCCCCAGCTATAATAACGTTATCTTTGGTGACTAAAGTCTCTATTGCAGCTCGCGCAAAAGGATCAGTGAAAAGGTATTCATCAAGTATTGCATCTGAAATTTGATCTGCTACTTTATCTGGATGACCAGCCGCCACTGACTCACTGGTTACTAAATTTTTATATAAACTCATGCTTTAGGTTTCTGCTTATACAATACCAAAACCGCTATAAAAACACAGTTAGTAATTACTAACTGGTGGGCCTGGGAAGAGTTGAACCTCCGACCTCACGCTTATCAGGCGTGCGCTCTAACCACCTGAGCTACAGACCCCTGATTTATTCAAGCTGAAGCTTTCATATTATCTGTAGGCAAGATATCAATAAAAGTCTTTTTATTTGCTGACCTTCTAAAGCTGACCCAGCCTTCTACTTTGGCAAAAATCGTATGATCTTTACCTATACCAACATTCTTCCCAGGATGGAATTTTGTGCCTCTTTGGCGCACAATTATGTTACCAGGAATAACCTTCCCATTCTTCTTTATTCCTAACCTACGACCTGCTGAATCTCTACCATTACAGGAACTACCACCTGATTTTTTAGTTGCCATATCTTACCTCTTACTTTTGAAGATTAATTTCATTGATACGAAGAACAGTTATATACTGCCTATGACCAGTCTTTCTACGGTAATTTTTTCTTCTTTTCTTCTTAAAGATTATAATTTTTTCTCCTCTACACTGCTCCAATACTTCAGCTTTAACAGTAGCATTAGATGAATAAGATAAGCCATTATTTGAAATACAAATCACCTTATTGATTTCTACCTCTTTTTTTTCTTCAACTTCTAACTTCTCTACTTTTATTATACTGCCTTCTTTTACTAAATATTGTTTTCCACCAGTCTCAATTACTGCAAACATGATAAATATAAATTATTGTTATTAACTTTAATCGTAAACGATGTCATATATGCTGTCAATATAAATAAAAAACATGACTTAATGCTCCTTCTGAGCTACTTAAATACTTCTATCTTTTTTCACCTTGTTATCTGCTTTTTCTCAGACAATAATTAATTCTCAAAAAATCTTGTTTTGAACAGAAGCAAAACTTGATCATTTTTAATCTCCCTCACTTTGCTTTTGCGGTAGGTCTCTAATTAAAACTCCATAATATGGCTTATTAATTATCTAGCAAAAATTCAGCTTCAATTTGAAAAAAGTACAACCTGTTGCTATTCAGCTGGGGTTTTATAAGTTATAATTTATTCCAAGCTCAAATCCATGATTATAATCTTCAAATGCTTTCAATAGACTATAACCAGCAAAAGCACTTGTCCTTGAAGAAAGCGGAAAATCAAGACCAGAGCTTATTTTATATGAGAAACCAAACTTTGACTGTCCAATAAAATCGATAGCAGCACCTATACCAACATTGACATACGGAGTGATATCCGTGTTTGTAAACTCGTAATGATAACGTAAATTTGCTAAAATTCCTCCTTGCAGTCTGTATTTAAAAATATTTGCAACTGAAATCATAGGCTCAACTGAAATTTTTACGCTGTTTGTGTAGTGATAACCGATACTATGACTAAAATTGCCAGAACTGTATGACGAAGAAGTATAGATCCTATCTCTAACCCAATCAACTCCAAAACATGGTACTGACAAAGAAACAGCAGGCAATATAGCTACTAAGGTAAGTAATTTTTTCATTTTTACCCTCCAAATATTGATATACGCATGTATACAAATATAAGCATTAAAAATAATATAATTACAGCGAATTACTTTATTCTCTTAATCACCTGCTTTTCTCTTGCTATTGCAAGGCTTTTTTCTGGTACATCTTCCACTATAACACTACCTGCCGCAATTACAGAGTCATCATGAACATTAAGCGGTGCAATGAGTGAGCTATTGGCACCAATAAAGCAATTGCTTCCTATGTTCGTTTTATGTTTCTTTTTCCCATCATAATTACAAACAATAGTACCTGCTCCTATATTACTCCTCTGCCCTACTTTAGCATTTCCTATATAACTTAAGTGTTTTATTCTAGTGTTTTGACCAACTTCACTTGTTTTCACTTCCACAAAATTTCCTATTTTTGCCTTATTACCAATTGTTGTGTTTCCGCGTATTCTGGTAAATGGACCGACCTCAGCATTACTTTTAATTAAGCAGTTTTTTAAATGCGAAAATGGCAGTATTTTCGCACCAGACTCTATTTTCACTCCAGTACCGAAAAAAACATATGGGTAAATAACTGAATCTCTGGCAATTTGCGTATCAAGAGAAAAGAAAACAGTCTCTGGAGCAACAAGCGTTACTCCAGAGTTGGTAAAAAATTTTCTTTTGTTTTCTTGAAAGTAAAATTCAGCTTTTATAAGGTCATTTCTGTTATTTATTCCCGTTGCCTCTTCTCCACCGGTAATAACGTAACCGACATTTAAATTACTCTTCACTGCAATGGAAACTATATCGGTCAAATAATATTCATGAGTTGAGCTATTGCACTCTATTTTCTCCACCAATTCACGTAAATTCTTTGCACATGCAACCATTATTCCAGCATTTGCAAGAAACTCTTCATGATTATTTTTATCACTCTTTGCTTCTACGATTTCTCTTAAGGAACCATTCTCAATAATTAACCTACCGTATTCTTTATTGCTTGTCCTAAAACCTAGGCAAACTAGAGCCTTGCCTTCTAAGCAACTAACCATTTTAGTTATTGTGCTGCTTTTTATGAGTGGGGTATCTCCATACTGCACAATAATTATGCTCGAATCTGGCAATTCTTTCAGGTTTCTCATCGCAGTTTTGACTGCATCTCCCGTGCCAAGTGTTAATTCTTGTGTAATTAACTGTATATCCTTAAAGCACTTTAGTCTTTCAATTAAAGGCAGATCAACTACAACAGCAATATTTTCAGGATTTAACTGTTTTGCATTGTAAATGACATGCTGGAGCATGGAAAAACTGCCTATTTTGTGTAGGACCTTAGGCAAATCTGAATTCATCCGCCTGCCATGCCCTGCAGCAAGTATAACGAACGTATGAGTTTTACTTATCACTTATCTTAAAGATGAAAAATGAAAACCGTAATGATCAAGCCATCTGATTTTGTTGTCATAAAAGCTCCTTAAGTCGCTAATTTGATATTTTAGCATTGCAAGCCTTTCTATACCAATGCCAAACGCAAAACCGCTGTATTTAGTGTGATCTATTCCAACATTTTGAAATACATTTGGATGCGTCATACCGCATCCCAGTACTTCTATCCATTTACTACCTTTATAACTTATGTCCACTTCTGCAGAAGGCTCGGTAAAAGGGAAAAAACTATTACGAAAACGTATCTTCAGCCCTTTATCTCCAAAAAACTTATTAAGGAAGTGATGAATAGTAAATTTTAACTGGCCCATATTGACATTCTCATTGACATATAACCCCTCTATTTGATGGAACATAGGAGTGTGAGTTGCATCAAAGTCGTTTCTGTATACTCTACCAGGAGATACGATTTTAATCGGAAAAGTTTTCGCTTTTTCCATAGTTCTGATCTCCACAGATGAGGTATGAGTGCGCAGCACCATTCTTTTGTCGTTTATTTTATTCTTTAAGTAGAAGGTATCTTGCTCCTCCCGCGCAGGGTGGTGACTTGGAGTATTCAGTGCATCAAATACATGAAATTCATCTTCAATGTCAGGGCCATCAACTGCTTTAAAACCCATATGTGCAAAAATAAGCTTTACTTCATTTAGAACCTTACTGAGTGGATGGACCTTGCCCATTTTTTCTGGTCTAACGGGCAACGTGATATCAACCGCCTCGTTCTGCAATTTAAAGTTAACTTCTTCGGCTTTTAGTGCATTTTCCTTATTCATTATAAGCTGATCTAGCTTATTACGTAAAACGTTGATAACTTCGCCTAAATTGCGCTTTTTTCCTGCGTCTTCTATCTCTTTTAAGTTGTCAAAATAAGCTTTAATTACACCCTTTTTTCCCAAATATGATAGCCTGACTTTTTCTAAATCTTGTAAAGAAGAAGCATTCTCAATTTCAGAGACCGCTTTATCTTCAAGTGAAGGTATTTCATTCAGTAGCTCTTTATTCATCTTAGAAACGCTGGCTTAAACTTTAATTATAGTAAAATCTTGAATAGCATCAACAATCTAAAAACTGTCCCATTTTGATTATTAATTTATTGACCAATTAGTTTTTTTTATTTACCTTTGCGTTGATGAATTTGCTGTATCAACCATGCACAACAGTGACACTGAAACTGATAATAAGTACAAAATAGAGGATTTACCTAAGTTCTTTAAGGAAAGATCCAAAAACATAAGTAAAGCATTTTCTAGCAAAATAATTAAGATCAGTACCATTCGCTCGAGAAGTATTGAAAGTAATATACAAGAATTTTCATTTGAGCTAACAGCAACAGGTAAAGACACCTTTAATACAAGACCATTTCAAATAAAATCTTTAATTGATTTTTTTAAAATCTGCCTTTCTCGGGAAAAAAATTTTACAGTCAACATAAAAGTACCAAAAGAAAGCAGTGAATTATATAATAACTACTGTAAAACTAGTAGTGATAAAACTGTAGAAGAATTCGTAAATAATGCTCCGCCTCAAATCCTTCTGCAAGGAATAACAATCATACTACAAACAAATGTTAAAGACATTAACTTAGATAATTTGCACCAAATAGGGTCATTTTTAAATGAAAGGCTAAAACATGCAGAAAAAACTGAAAATGAGGAACAGAGTCAAGTTACACTACAAGTAAAAGAAGCAGAAAATAAAGACAGACAAGAACAGAGTGAAACTAAGCAAAAAAACGCACAAAATAGACAAATTGTACCATTTACAGGCTCGTTTGGCTTTAACGTAGCAAGCAAAGTAAATTGTAAAGCTCCAGTGGTTACTGCTGCAATAAAAGCTAATATACCAAAATATAGAATCTTCCTTCCCTTATCCAATTTTTTTAATGATGTAATAAGGTTATCCCTTTTAAGAACACCAAAACCTTCTATACAGAGCAACAATATACCATTTGGTGTCATTCCAGCGCTTGACGCTGGAATCCAGAAAAAAAAAGAAAAATGGACCCCAGTGTCAGCTACTTGGATGACAAGTAGTATAGGAAATCCAATACCTCAAGGAGCAGAACAGAATGTAGGTCAAACTACTTCGCACACAGAGTATTTTAAGGCTAACAGAAAAAAGAAGTCAAAAAAGCAGACCAAAGAACTATCAGAGAAAGAAAAACAATTAGCCATAAAACAAGCACAAAATGATGCTAGAGTAGCTATGTTAGATAACCAGATTGAGCGCAGGGGAAAAAAACTCGATGAAATATTTATTGAAGTGATGAATGGATACAAAAATCAAGATCCAGAAACATTTCGCAATGTTTTTAACTCAATATTCAATATTGTTTATTTTCAAGATAAACAATTACATGAAATATTGGAGTCAGGTGAGATATCAGAAGTATTAGAAATACTAGAAATACCACAACCAGCTGGCAAGTCTTCTTTTCCAAAAGAGTATTTACATAAGCAAGTATATAAAAAAAAAGAGCAATTGCTCAAATTAGTTTCAGGTGTTTATATACAACAACCTCCTACGCAACATGAAAATACTCCTCATAAATCTACAAACCCTTTACCAATAAATAAATCTAAAGATCCTTCACCAGCAACAAATGAAGCTAAAACTCTACCACCTACTAACATTACACTCAAATCACCGTTAAAAACTGTATTTTCCTCAAAAAAGGCTTATTTTTGTCTATTTATAATAGTAGCATCTGCATCAACACTTTGCTTATGGCATTTTCCATTAGGAAAAGTGTCAATGTTAAAAGAATTAGTGCCACCAGAAAAAAGAGAAAATATTGGGTTAGCATTGAACATAGGGTTACCGACATTGATTACATTATGTGTTTTGAGTTTAGCTTACTTTATATATTCTGAATATTCTATAGAATCTGTTAAGCAAGTAAGTGAAAACGATCCCCTTTCTCGCGCCTATAGCTAGTGCAGGCTCAGTTTTCCTACGTCATACCGCCGCGGATAGATCCCGCTAACAAGCAGCGGGATGACAGCAGTCCTACGTCATACCGTCACGGTATCTCACATAGATCCCACTAGCAAGCAGCGGAATGACGAATTTGTCATTTTTTAAATCGTTGGTAAACCAGAATTACTTTAGCTATAACAAAATAGAAGTAAGTTGTTGTAAAAAAATTTTCATGGTAAAATTATTTATTTTCACCATATGTTTAAAGGAATTATCACGGATATCGGGACTATAACTGATACTACCACTCACTCCAACTCTGATCAAATTTTCCATATCAAAACACAAAATTTACCCTCTATAAACAAAGGAGATTCAATAGCTTGCTCTGGTGTATGTTTAACTGTTGTGAACATACTGAACGATGTATTCACAGTTCAAGTGTCTCAAGAAACTATGAAGGTTGCTAACTTAAATACGTGGAGAATAGGAAAAAAAATAAACCTAGAACAAGCAATGCGGCTAAGCGACAGAATCGATGGCCACTTGGTTCAGGGTCATGTTGATGGGATAGTAAAAATTTTAACAATTGAGCGAAATTTAGATTCTCATGAAATCAAACTATCGTGCCCACAAGAATTAATTAAATTTGTTGCAAAAAAAGGCTCCGTTACACTAGACGGGGTTTCCCTTACAGTGAATTCAGTTATTAATCAGGAATTTATAGTAAATATAATTCCCTATACATGGGAAAATACAACTTTTCAGTACAACAAAATAAATGATTATCTGAATTTAGAAATTGACATGATCGCTAGGTATTTAGATCAATTGATGCAGCATAAATACAATTAATTTTACAACCTTGTTATTTACAACTATTATATCTTGAAAACCATATAGATATAAAATATGCTTTTCGATAGCCTAATTATCTTCATTGTTGTTCTATGCGTAATAATCTCGGTAACTAGAGGTTTTATAAAAGAGCTATGCGCATTGATGTTTCTATTTTTATCAATTTTTCTGACAGCTAATCACTATGATTTTTTCACTCCAAATTATAGTAAATATTTTGATTCTAAAGTTATACTAAACATACTTTCTACAATCTCTGTATTTATTATACTTAATCTTATATTCATGATAATAAACAACTGGCTAATGTACATATTATCACCCATAAGGTTGGGGTTTATCGATAGAGTTACTGGAATCTTTCTCGGAGTGCTTAAAGGAATATTGCTCTCTTATGTATTATTTTTTGCTGTGCACTTATATTGCTACACAGTATATGACAAAAAAGAATATGGCAAAAAAGAGGAACATTCTGAAATAAAAGCAGAAGACATATTGCCTAATTGGATAATAAATTCACACTCTTATCAGGCTTTATTTGTGACAGCAGAAGAAGTAATTGACATGTATGTACCAGAGTCGTTGATACTAAAAATAAAAGAGATCGGTGGAGAAATGGTTGATCAAGAAAAACCCAAAAACAATAAAAAAGAAGAGTAAATATTTATTTATAAATATGTTCATTAGGAGTATTCAAAAAGCCATATGTGTCAGGTTAAGAGCACTCCTCTCTTATAATTCACGTATTTAAGAATGACTTCTGCTAAACCTTTACTAATTCCATGTACGTTTTGAATTTCAGCCAGAGAAGCTTTGCTTATATTTTTCACTGAACCAAAATAAGACATCAACGCCTTTTTCCTTTTGTTGCCAATGCCGGGTATTTTGCTTAATTGTGAAACTATAAACTGTTTATCGCGTTTTTTTCTATGTGAAGTTATCGCAAAACGGTGGGCTTCATTACGCAGCAATTGTAAGTAAAGCATGACTTTGCTGTCATTTGCCAGACTGAATTCTTCCCTGCCCAGCATATAAAATGTTTCATTTCCTGCGTTACGATCAGGACCTTTTGCCATACAAGCAAAAGGAACGTTTATATTCAATACTTCCAGTACATTCTGTACTATGGAAACATGTCCTGGTCCACCATCAATCAGTAAAAAATCAGGTATTATGCCTTTTATATTGCCGGAGAAACGTCTGGTTAGCACTTCCCTCATCATTTTATAGTCATCGCCTGAAAATTTTTCCTTTATAGTAAATTTTCTGTACTCACTTTTTAAAAAACCCTCCTGCCCTGCAACAACCATTACACCAATTTGTTGATTTCCAAATATATGGCTATTGTCATAAACCTCAATACGCTTTGGAATGTTTGGTAACAAGAAGATTTTGCTAAGCTCCTCAAGCTTTTCTAGGTTATTTCTATAATCGATAAGCTTCTGCTCTAAGCTATGCTGAGAGTTATCATAAACAAATTTCAATAAATCACGCTCTTTTTTATTCTTTGCATGCAGAACTTTTACTGGCTTTTGAGCAACCTTATATAGTGCTTGTTCTATAATTTCCTTATCCACAATAGAATCTGGAACGTAAATTTGTATTGGAGGTATGTTAGCTGAATTATAAAAATTGACCAAAAAGGTGGATAAAATTTCATCATTTGAGTGATCACCACAGTTCTCGGCAAAGTAAGGAGTGCTGCCGTAGTTGTCTTTATTTCTGAACGATAACACACTAATACATGCTAGATCCTCTTCACGTACAATACTGAAGAAATCTGCATCTTTTTCAAAAGAAAAATCCGTGTGCTGTATTTGAATTTGCTCAAGAAACTTTACCCGATCTCTATATATAGCAGCAAGCTCATAGTTTTCTTCACTGCTGCACTTTCTCATTGTGAAAAGTAACTGTTCTTTCACTTCCTTATTTCTTCCAAGCAATGTATTTCGTGCCTGTTTTACTGATTGGCAGTAGTCGTCTTTTGTGATTTTGTTTATGCATGGTGCTGAGCAGCGCTTAATTTGATATTCAATACATGGTCTTTTTGTTGAGGAAAAGTATTGATCTGAACATACTCTTAGGAGAAAAGCTTTTTGCAATGACAATATAGTTTGCTTAACAGCAGCGGCAGATGTAAAGGGACCATAATAATGAAACTCATTCTTCTTAAATTTGCCTCTATATTTTGCTATTCTTGGATAATCGTGCTTGGAAATTGTTATATAAGGATAAAATTTTCCATCCTTGAGCACAATATTATAAAGTGGTTTCAATGATTTTATTAACTGTGCTTCAAGAAGCAGTGCTTCGATTTCATTCTCAGTGATGAATATTTCAACCTTAACAACCTGTGAGAGCATAACTCTAATTCGTTCAGAAAGGTTTTCGAATTGAAGGTAGTCAGATAATCTCGATTTCAAGTTTTTTGCTTTACCAATGTATAAAACTTTATCCTTATCTCCAATCATCTTATACACACCACAAGACTGCGGAGATAATTTTATCTGTTCTTTATATTGCTTGAACATTTATCCATTACTTGACTTGTATGAGGTTAAAATCTGCTACTAAATGAAAGACGGAAACTACATTTTCAAGCAAAGATAATCTGTTTCTTCTCAGCTTATCAGAATCACAGTTAATCTTTACACTGTCCATAAACTGATTGATAAACGGAGCAAAACCAGCAAGTTCATCAAGCGCTGCATTAAAGTGGTTATTTTTTATCGCTTGTTTTATGTTTTTACAAGCAGTTATAGCACAATTTGATAGCGCAATTTCTTCATTTTCAATCAAAAATCTCTTACCGTAAGATGCACTATAAGTAGTGCCATCACTTTTCCTTACTTTGCTCATCATGTTACTGACTCTTTTGTAAGTGCTTAGAATCTGTTCACCTTCTGGCGTACTAAGATAACGATCCAATATAACAGTTTGCTTTTCTGCTGTCAGCAGATCATTAATATCGATTTTATATAGTATTGAATCTACGACATCTTGCCTTATATCTCTATTTTTTAAAATAACCTTGAATCTTTCTAAGCAGAATCTAAATACTAGTTCTGAAATTTGTTTTCTATTTGGCTTATCAACTGACGTTGTATTTTCATTAAATAGAAGCCTTGAATATAAAGATACTGACTTATCTATCAATAGCCTAATTGGAATATGCAAATTATTTTCAAGTATTGTTCTAATTATACTAATTGTCATTCTCCGCAAACCAAACTGATCATACGAACCAGAGATTTTCTCACCTGCTGCAATTAAACCAACTAAGCTATCCACTTTGTCTGCAATTGACACAGCAATTGCTGAAGGGGATTTAGGACACTCCTGCTCTGGCCCGATTGGCTTATAGTGTTCAGTTATAGCTTCCACTATTTCTCTATCTTCTTGAAAATAAGAAGCATAATATCCACCCATTACTCCTTGTAATTCTGGAAATTCTCTTACTATCGATGTTGCCAAATCAGCTTTTGCCAAATATGCAGCACGTTCAACTTTTATCAGCGAAGCATGTGGAATAAATATAGCTATATACTTTGACAGAGACGTAATACGCTTCACCTTTTCCCCCACGCTGCCAAGAAAAGCATGAAATAATATCGAACCCAATTTTTTGACATAATGATCCAGATCTTCCTTTTTGTCCTGAGATATCAAAAATTGTGCATCAGCAAGACGTGCTTCTAATATTCTTTCGTGTCCTTTAACAACTTCACCATTGTTGACGTTGACAACAGTGACAAAGTGTGAAATTCTCTTTCCATTACTTAAAGCAAGATATTTTTGCTGCGTATTAATTATACTAAGAATTACTTCCTTCGGTAATCCAAATGACTTTTCTTGATTCACTTCACCAAACAGTACGATTGGCCACTCTATAAGCCCTGTCAATTCATTTAGTAAATAATCATTTTTCTCAAGTTGTAAATTCTGCTCTTTTGTGAATTTATTAATCTGATCTAGTATAAATTGCTTTCTTTTGTCCAGCTGGAGAATTACGCTGTTTTTTTCTAGCAATTCAAAATAGTCTTTAGGTGCTTTAATAGTTAACGTCGCATCACTTGAGAGAAATCGATGGCCATATGTTGTGTTAGATGCTGTGATCCCTGCAAAAGACACAGGTATTATTTCGTCATTTAAAATGCATAAAATGTTTTTAATTGGCCTAACCCACCTTTCTTTTCCTTCGCCCCATCTCATGCTCTTCAACCAAGAAAAGTTTTTGAGCATTTCCTCCAGTTGATTTTTGAGGAATTCTCTGATGTTAAATGAGCAGCTTTCTCTTTTAATGAAGTAAAAATCCTCATTATTTACTTTTCGAACGAGCAAATCTTCTTCATTTTTCTGATATTTTCTTAAAAAACCTTCGATAGCACTTTTTGGTGCGTTAATGTTTGGTCCCTTAACTTCGTTATTGGAATCCTTTAGCTCCAAAGCATTTATGTTGTCAACAAATAGGGTAATGCGACGTGCCGTTACAAAAACCTCCATTGATGTAAATTTTACATTATTTTTGTTAAAAACATTGGCAATACAGCTCTTAACTTGAGTTGCAGCTACATTCTGCATTCTCGATGGTATTTCTTCTGAAAGGCACTCAAATAACAACTGCAACGACATACGCTATTTACTCATGTACAATTCGCAACATTTTTTTGTCAGCTCTCTAACTCTACCAATATGCGCTGTACGTTCATTGACACCAAGCACACCTCTTGCATCAAGCAGATTAAGTAGGTGACTAGTTTTAATACATTGGTCATAAGCTGCAATTGGTAGCTCCTTTTCAATAAGGAACTTACATAATTTTTCCGTATCTTCAAATTGCTGCTGTACCACTTTAGTATCATAATAATCTAACGCTAAATAAGAAAATTCATATTCTCTTTGTTTAAAAATATCTCCGTAAGTTACACCGTTATCGTTCCAAGTTATATCGTAAACATTATCTACACCTTGTATGCACATTGCTAAACGTTCCAACCCATATGCCACCTCACCAGGAATCATCTTGCAGTCAATCCCTCCAACTTGCTGTATATAAGTAAGCTGTGTTACTTCCATTCCATTGCATGTAACTTCCCATCCAAGTCCTGATGCACCAACACTTGGGTTTTCCCAATCATCTTCAACAAACTTAATATCATATTTTTCTGTAGATATGCCAAGAGCTTTTAAGCTATCTAAATAGACGTTTTGTAAATTATTACCAGATGGCTTTATTATAACTTGATATTGGTGATGTTGATACAAGCGATTAGGATTATCACTATAGCGTCCATCTGCTGGCCTAATTACTGGTTGTAGATATGCAATTTTTGTCGGTTTTATATCAATTGCAGACATAATTGTTGCAGGATGTAATGTACCAGCACCAACTTCAGATGTGTATGGGTGAAGTATAACGCACCCTTCACCAGCCCAAAAATCTTGCAACTCTTTTATTATACTTTGTAAATTCACACAAATTGCACACTTTTTATACTAAATATATAAATAAATAAGTACTATTCAATATTTATTTTTTTTGCAGCACTATGTAAATAATCACCTAAAACTGCTGAACTTTCCCTCACATACTGAATTATGCTTTTATTTAGGACAATTGCATCATGCATAGTTAAATCGCAGAATATAAATGCTGTTAAATACAGTAAAATCACCGCATAAAATGTGTGAAAAATCCCCTCAAATGTAATTGAAATTGCATTATTATAGCTGAGTTGTATTGAACTTATTGGCCATGGTTTTATCACTTCTACGACATTAAAAAATACGTAAGGTATCATAAGAAAAAAGAAAAAGTGCATAAAATCATTAAACCAAAATGGGCATTGAAACATCTGCTTACATATACTCCCATAGAGTTTACTTACAGTATAATAAATTGACATTATTGCTGGCATTGAAAGTGCTACAGTCAATACTTGCCCTGACGCTATTTGTATTACTATTTCTTCACCACTGTTTGCTGAAGGGTCCTGAGCATGAAAAATAAATATTCCAATTAATTGTATTACTAACATAACTATTGCCAATTTTGTAAAAACAGCAGCTACAACTATTCCTGAATTTGGCATTTTATATAGTAAATATTCGCCTCCATATGTAAAAATCAATATAACATCGACAATAAATAATATTAAAAAAGAAGACCAATAGTTCTGCCAACCTGGTAAATATCCTATTCCCAAAAAAGAGCTTACTGTTTTGGCAGGAAAAACCTTACCTAGCATCTTTCCCAAAAATTCAAAAAAAATCCCCATGCTCTAAGTAACACTTGGTTTATATTATTTATAATACTGTATTGTAACGGACTTATCAATAGACTTCTTGCATAGAAAAAAGGCAAATAGTTATTATAGCTCTAAGTTTACCGACAACCGTTCCTCCCTGTCATCCGAGTAGCCTTCTCTTGTATGGTCCCAGAGTGTGATGGTGTGAGTCTATTATAAATATCAAGCAAATAAAAAAAAGGCAAAAGAAACCCCGGTCACTGTTTATTTTCAGTATTGGCGTTTTTTTAAGTCTTAAACACTGCAATTTAGCTGCTTTTAAGTGCAACTAACCTTAGCTTTAATATTTAAGAAATTTACTAAGCAGAAAAAAAGGCAAAAGATATCCCGTGTTAGCTAGTTGTCACTCTCTAATCCTGCAAATCGGCGTTCTATACTGTCTTAAACGCTTTGTAAGCGCGTTTCAGCTTATATGGGTAAAAACCCAGAAAGGTTGTGAAGACATAAGGTGCACATAGTGCAAAAAATTAAAAATAAGACGCCAATCACGTAATACTGTTGTCGTTTAATCTGCACAGATTGAAGATAATAAAATACCTTCAGTTTCATGATAAGGGGGCTGGCGGAGTTTGTCAAGTAGGTTTTGCATTTTCATGCTACTTGGATTTTTCTAAATCATAATGTTTGCACAGACGTGCCTTTTAGCCACACTGCTAAACGGATACCAAATTTTTTGCAACATCAAGTGCAGCGTAAGTGAATATTGCACTTGCACCCGCACGTTTGAAACCAATCAAAGATTCATAAATCACCTTGTCATAATCTAGCCAGCCATTATTTGCAGCAGCTTTTATCATTGCGTACTCACCGCTTACTTGGTAAGCAAAAATCGGAAAATTAAACTTATCACTTGCTGTTTTGATAATATCCAAATATGGCATACCTGGTTTAATCATAATAAAATCTGCACCTTCATTTATATCCATTTCAATTTCGCAAATTGCTTCGTGCGCATTTTTATAATCCATTTGATAACCACTTTTGTCTATAGAATGTGATAGCCCACATGAACCAACGACTTGCCTGAATGGAGCATAGAAGCTAGAGCAATATTTCACCGCATAAGATAATATTAATACGTCTTGAAAGTTATTATCATCTAATGATTTTCTGATTCTTCCTATTCTACCATCCATCATATCAGAAGGAGCAACTATATCACATCCTGCCTTCGCTAAAGCAAGTGCTTGCTTACACAGTACTGATATAGTTTCATCGTTTTCTACATCCATCTGATTATCTTTTAAAATGCCGTCATGGCCATGAATAGTGTATGGATCCAGTGCAACGTCTGCAATAATACCAATTTCAGGTACCTTTAATTTTACAGCACGGATTGCTTTGCAGATTAAGTTGTCAGAATTATATGCTCCCTCAGCGTTTTCAGATTTTAGTTTACTATCAACTACAGGAAAAATTGCAACAGCATTAATTCCTAAATCTTTAGCTTCCTTAACTATAGAAACTAATCCATCTATTGAATAACACTTTACGCCTGGTAAGCCAGAAATTGGTTCAGTTGTTTCTTTTCTGTCGTGAACAAACAGAGGAAGAACCAGATCATTTACTGATAGACTATTTTCACTTGTTAAATTGCGAACCCATTTGCTCGAGCGCCTGCGCCTTAATCTTGTATTTGGAAAATTAAACATTGGACCCAGGTAAATTCCCAGTAAAGAGCAACACTCCTGAAATGAGTACCACCCAAAGCACCGATATTGGCAGAAACACTTTCCAACCAAGACGCATTAGCTGATCATATCGATAACGAGGTATTGTTGCTCTAATCCAAATAAATACGAACAAAAGTATAACTATCTTCAAAACGAACCAAATCAAACCTGGAATTTTGTAAAGTAAACTGAACTCCAGCGGCGGATACCATCCTCCTAGAAAGAATATCGTCATCATAGCACTTGCTAGAATCATATTTGCATATTCTCCAAGAAAAAAGAGGGCAAAAGGCATGGATGAATATTCAACGTTATATCCAGAGACAAGCTCTGCTTCAGCTTCTGGTAAATCAAATGGGTGACGATTAGTTTCTGCAAGCAAAGAAATAAAAAATATTATTCCTATAGGCATTAGTAGCAAATCAACCCAAAATGGCATGTTGTGTTTCGCTACCACCATCTCTCCAAGGTTCAACGTACCAGTTGTAACAACAACTGTAGCAACTATTAAGCCTATTGAAACTTCATATGAAATCATCTGAGCAGCCGACCGTATAGCGCCAAGAAATGCATAATTAGAATTGCTTGACCAGCCTGCAATAATTACGCCGTATACTCCCAGCGACGATATAGCTAGCACATAAAGCACTCCAACATTAATATTTGCTATAACCTTAGGAATCACTACTTGCTGGCCATTTTCTACAATTACTTCAGCACCAAACGGTATAACTGCCCAGGCAATTAATGCCAAGATAAAGGTAAGCATTGGAGCCATAATGAACAGTATGGTGCTCGCTCTAAATGGTATTATCGGCTCTTTAATCAGTAGCTTAATAGCATCTGCAAATGGCTGCAATAGCCCAAAAGGTCCAACTACACTTGGGCCGTGTCTCAGTTGAATTGCACCAATAACCTTACGCTCAAAGTATACCAAGTACGCAACTGAAAGTAGTAGCGGTACTAAAATAAATAAAATATTAACTAGCGTGTTCATAAAAAGCTTTAGTACAATCTGCCATTATTTTTGAAGCGCGACTTATTGAATCCGTCATATAAAAATTACACTCCTTTAAAGTGAAAGGTGTATTACTTAAGCTTATCCCATCATTGCTAATTGGCACCCATGTGTTTTTTACCACTTGATCGGCATTTCTAAACTGTGGACCGATAGTATCTAATTTTTTTCTCACATCAAATAAACTATCATACGGTAAAGAAAGGTCTAAATATTGTGAAAGATTTTTAATAATTAACCAATCCTCCTTTGCTTCACCAGGTGGGAATACAGCTAAATTTGTTCTTTGCACTCGACCTTCAGTGTTTACATAAGTTGCATATTTTTCTGTATATGCAGCACCAGGCAAGATAACATCTGCCACATGTGCACCCTTATCACCGTGATGACCTTGATAAATTACAAATGTATTTTCTAATTTTGATGTATCAATTTCATCTGCACCAAGAAGATAAACCACTTCTATGTCACCACTTTCTGCATTTTCCAGTATCTGATTAGTGTCTTTTCCACCTTTTTCAGGAACAAACTCAACGTCCAGACCACCGACTCTTGCTGCAGCTTTATGCAGCACATTAAAGCCATTCCAATCATCTCTGATCATGTTAAATTTTTCTGCAATTTTGCCAGCTAGAATTAGAATTGATTCAGAATCATCTCTTATTAATGCATCTTGACCAATGATCAGCATAGGGTTTTGGGCGGCTACCAGCAGCTCACAGAATTTATGATTTCCATTTGCTATTTCACTCAAAATATCAGGATTATCGCCCAATTTCTCAACATGATACAAATATTCAATGTTAGGACCAACACTTGCAATAGGAAAGTTGCCCTGTAAATATCTCTTTCTCAATCTTACATTAATGATCGGTGCTTCTATCCTTGGATTTGTATTTATAAGCAGACACAAATCTGCATTCTCTATACCCTGGGTAGTGGTATTGAACACATAAGATCCGCGATTACTTGGTATAAGCTTTGCACCATCTTGCCTGCAGTCTATATTCCCCGAGCCGAGCTTCTGCATCACTTCTTTGAGTAGAAGCATAGACTCACAATCTGCTAAATCACCTGCAATTGCAGCTATTTTATTTGATTTTGTATTCTTTAATTTCTTTGCAGCAATAGTTAATGCTTCATTCCAATCAACTGGGGCTAATTTACCATCTTTTTTTACATAAGGTTGATCAAGACGCTGAACTTTTAGTCCATCATAGGCAAAGCGGGTTTTATCTGATATCCATTCTTCATTTACCTCTTCGCTCAGTCTTGGTAATATTCGCATAACTTCCAGGCCACGATAATCAACTCTAATGCTACTTCCCACAGCATCTAGCACATCTATAGTCTCACAATGTGATAGCTCCCATGGACGCGCTGTAAAGGAGTAAGGCTTTGAAGTTAAAGCCCCTACCGGGCAGAGATCTATGATATTTCCAGATAATTCAGAACTAATATGCCTTTTTATGTAAGTGCTAATCTCTACATTTTCTCCCCTTCCGATTCCTCCAAGTTCATTTGTACCTGCAACATCAGACAAAAATCTAACACACCGAGTGCAATGAATGCATCGATTCATCGCAGTCTCAATCAGTGGTCCGAAGTGTTTTTTTGGCACAGCCCTCTTATGCTCATCAAGTCTGCTGGTTCCTTTCCCATAAGCCATCGTGATATCTTGCAAATCGCATTCACCACCTTGATCGCAAATTGGGCAATCAAGCGGGTGGTTAATTAGCAAAAACTCAAGCACACCTTCACGTGCTTTTTTAACCTTAGGGGTATCAGTGTGAATAACCATCCCTTCTGCAACTGGCATTGCACAAGAGGCTACTGGTTTTGGAGGCCCACCCTCAACTTCAACCAAACACATTCTGCAGTTACCAGCAATTGCTAAACGCTCATGATAGCAAAAACGTGGAATTTCAACGCCCACGACTTCACAAGCTTGAATTATAGTGAGCCCATGCTCTACTTCACATTCCTTAGAATTAATAGTAACTTTAACCACAACTATTATACAGCTTCCCACTTTATAGGATTGCCGCTTACCTCATCTTCAACCAGATTGCCGTTATCATATTGAGCAGACATATAATTCATGCGCGAGTCACGATCTATATATCTAACAGGTTTTACCGGTTTATCTTTATAAATTTTTTGCTCGGCCTTCTTACGCTGAGTAGGGTTATTTTTACTAGCTGTCTTTGCTTTCCCACCTACTGCCATATAAACTCCTAAAAACTTTTCATTCTATTTTAACACTTAAGTATATAGCGTCAATATTTAATAACTTTAAAATTTCAATAGATCTCTTATTATAATCACTGTTTAAATAAAAAGTTACTCCTTGATATCATTCCAGTGCTTGACCAGAAAAAAAGAAATATGCATCAGCTACTTTCATTTGCTGCGCCTCGAAAATAAACGTTCATGTAGCTGTGAGTCAAGCCATAAATCCAGTATAAAGACCTTTAATCATTGGCTTCGTAGTACTTTTTAACCAACTTATTAAGTAACCTTACACCAAAACCTACTGCTCCTCTTGGACAAATGTCAGTACCTTTTTCGTACCAAGCAGTGCCTGCGATATCTAAATGTGCCCAGCAAGTTTCATTCACAAAACGCTGTAAAAACTGTGCAGCCATTATGCTATCTCCACCAGAGCCTGCAGGAGCGATGTTTTGAACATCAGCAATCGGTGAATCAATAATTTTGTCATAAGTTTCATTCATAGGAAAACGCCATAACTTCTCACTTACTTCATTTCCTGCATCAATCAGACGGTTTGCTAATTCATCATTATTTGAAAAAAGACCAGCATATTCGTTATTTCCAAGTGCAACCACTATAGCACCAGTTAAAGTTGCAAGATCAATCATAAATTTTGGTGAGAATCTGTCTTGCGTATACCATAAAGCATCTGCAAGTATGAGCCTTCCTTCTGCATCGGTGTTCAACACTTCTATCGTCTGTCCAGACATTGAAGTTACTACATCACTCGGCCTTTGAGCATTACCACCCACTGCATTCTCTGCAAGTGCAACCACGCCGATTGCATTTACTTTTGCTTTTCGTCCTGCTAAAGCATGCATCACCCCAACTACAGCAGCAGAGCCTGCCATGTCATATTTCATCGACTCCATACCACGTGAAGGTTTGAGTGATACTCCACCAGTGTCAAACGTTATACCTTTACCAACAAAAGCTATTGGCTTTTGTTCTTTAGAAGCCCCATTCCATTTTATCACTACTAATTTTGGTTCTTTACTACTTCCTTGTGCGACTCCAAGCAAGGCTCCCATTTTTTTCTCTTCCATCTGCTTTTTATCAAGCACTTCGATTTCAAGACCAAGCTTAGTAAGCTCTTTTTTTATATGATCAGCATAGGATTCTGGATATAGAATGTTAGGAGGCTCTGTTATAAAAGAGCGCGCAAGGAATATACTCTCACCTTCTTGCCTTAAGTGCTCAAATGATCTTTCAGCATTACTTAATTGCTCATCTTTTACTAATACGGTAATTTCCTCTACCTCTGTAATTTTCTCATCCTTTTTAGTTTTATACTTATCAAACTTAAAACTACGCAGAAACGCACCATATGCAACATTTGCTGCACTACCTTCGATTAAAATCGCTGCTTTCTTAATTTTTAATCTGCTTAGCTCACAATATATTTTACCACCAATATTTAATTCTTTATTTTCATTCCATTCATCCTTCTTACCAAGTCCAACAACTACAACGTTTTTTCCTTCTGGTAAAATGGTAGAAGAAAATTCACCAAAGCTTCCATTAAAATCGCTAAATTGCTTTATATTATCTATGATCTGTTTTCCTTGCAAAACTCCGCCATCATTTACGGTTTCGTTGTCCTCAAATAAACCCATTACTATTGTTTTAAAATCGGGCGAAATTTTAGAAATTGTTATTTTCATTGCTGGCATCTCCGTTGCAAATAATTGTAAACTGTACATAAAACATAGCAAAAACATCAGTAAGATATTTTTCATATACATCCTAAGTACAATAACATTCAAGTTTACTATGGACTACCTTACATGCAAGGGTTTTTATCTTTTATTAGAGAACTTATTATATCCACCCAAGGTAATGTTAAACGTATAGGTTTTTATGACCTGATCACTGTAAGTAAATGGTGTTATGAGAAGGCTTGCAAGCCCATTCCTAACAAAATCTCCAAGAACAGGATCAGCACAATTATCGCAATTATGGTCAGCAAAAAACATTTGCGTTGTGAATTCTGGAAAATCTGGATGTTGAACTAGAAAGTTAATATGTGGAGCTCTCTCACCAATTTTACCAGGTGCTATCGTAATAAAATTATAATAGCCAAGATTATTCACTACAAACCTTCCTGATCCAGCAAAATTCGGATCGAGTTGATTATCCTCTATATTCTCATCGTAATGGTTCACGCCGCGTGAATTCGCGTGCCATATAGAAACTACAGCATTTTGTATTGGTAAACAGTTTATATCAGTAATTCTACCCACTATGTGTATTAATTCTCCTATTGCACTATTTGGAGAACCAGCTTTCCTTCTTAAATTGTTTGAAGAGCTAAAATTTTTTGGCCTTGCATCAAGGTCATATATTTCTGGAGTTTCAATGCAGTTGAGCAAAACAGGATCAGCTGCAAATAGCGGCAAACTGAATACCGTTTGTACTAAAAACGCTAATAAGATATTTTTCACATTCATTTCATTCACAATAGACTTCTTGCATAACCATATAACAAACTTTTATTGGGAATAGAAACGAAAAAATTACTTTACAAGCTTCGCCAGCCCCCTTATCATGAAAATGAAGCTATTTATTTATCTTCTCTGTACAGATTAAATGACAAAAAAACTCAACGTATTTGGCGTCTCATGTTTAATTTTTTGCACTATGTGCACCTTATGTCTTTATCAAATTTCTAGGTTTTTACCTACACAAGCTGAAATACGCTTATAAAGCATTTAAAACATCAAAAAACGCCAACTTAAAAAATGGATAGTGAATAACTAGCTACCCTAGGGTTTCTTTTGCCTTTTTTTCTGTTTAGTAAATTTCTTAACGTTTATAATTTAGATTAGTTGCGGTTTAAAAGCAGCTGAATCGCGGTTATTAAGCGTTTAGAATAAAAAAACGCCATACTTGAAAGTATAATGTAAGTAATTAGCCAACCACGGGGCTTCTTTTGCCTTTTTTTTCATTTGGTAAATTTCTTAATGTTTATAGCTAAACGACAACCGTCATTCCAGTACCTTCTCTTGTCATCCCAGTGCCCAGACACTGGGATCCAGTTCTTATTACCTGGTATAAAGTTAAGTTTTCTGGATTCCAGTGGGCTTTGTTGCATCGCTACTTATGAAAGGCTAACTATAGCTAGGATTATAAGCAACCTATTGAAAATCTTGTTTTTTTGCAATCAATCTGATCAAATTTAAGAATAGTAATTTATTATTTATATTAATAAACTTAATTCTATTGAAAATAGCTAAAGCATTGAAATTCTTGAATTTTAGCCGGATTAGTGAGTGGTAGTGAAATTTCTTTTACTCAAATTTAGGTATTCACTGACCGTTCTTGTTATAAATACCAGAATAATAAGCTACTGATATTCTCCATCTTTTTTATCTTTAATCCATCATAGCTAGCGATGCAACAAAGCCATTCCAGTGTCTGGGCACTGGAATGACACCGTCTTGGATGGAAGGGCTGGATGACAGGAGATACCGTCTTGTTAGTCAACAAAAAAATTATAAAAATTTCCCAAGTTGCATCATAAAATCAAAAAATACTTCCAATTGTGTAACAGTACACAGATTATAGTTAGTGGATATGTTGATAAGTAAATTAGTTTTATACGCACAAAACAGATGAAGTTTACTTATCAACATATCCACTAACCAACAACATTCAATAAATTTGTGTAAGATACCACTTTACATAAGATAGATAGGAAGCATTTTTGATTTTAAAGTACTAAACCTTCAGTCAACCTCCTAGCCCTGTAGTTTTTGATATGGTTAGGATCAAAAGCACTTTTGGATGTCAGAATACCGAAAATGATATGGAGTAGCTTACGCATTGCAGCACCAACGATGGCCATATTATGCTTACCCTTTTCCTTTAATCTTTGGCAAAAGCTCATAATGATAGGATTGTGATTCTTAGCTACTATGGCAGGAAAGAAAAGTGCCTTACGTAATGTTTGTGAACCGGATTTACTTAATCTGGGTTTGGCATATACAGAGGAACCTGACGTCATATTTCGTGGTATAACTCCTGTATATGCTGCCAATTGCCTGGCATCTCTAAAAACCTCTATATCAGAAACTTCAGCTAAAATAGCTATTGCTGATTCTTCTCCTATGCCTGGAATAGTCAATAGAAGTTGAAAATTTTCCAACAATTCTTTGTGTTGATTTAATAGTTCACGTACGGAGTTTTTTATTGTTTCTATTTTTTGAGCTATATTCATTGCAAGGTCTTCCCAAGCATTTGCAACTTCTTTAGGCAGTCTCTCTTTTTTTTCTAAGTGGTTATTTACTAATGTTAACTCATCTTTTAACGCAACTGAGCAACGATAAAGATGTTTTAATTTTTTCATTTCAGGAGAAGGTGGTGTCCAACTAGAAGGTTCCTGTCTTTGGCAATAACCAGCAATAACTTCTGCATCGGTCTGATCATTCTTTTGTCGTATCAGCTTACTCCTTGCATAAGATTTTATGCAATAAGGATTTACAACACTTACAAAATGTCCAGCATTGTGTAGAAATTCAGCCAGTGCTTCGCTATAACAACCAGTAGATTCCATGCAGGTTTTTACTTTTTCTACATTATGTTTGTGTAGAAAATTCAGTAGACTTTGAAACCATCGTTCTTAAAGCTTCTTTTTCTAGTTTCACGCTTTCCTTTTTTGCTTATAAATGAGAGAAAAACATCAAAGCGATCTTTTGATATATCTATGCCCAAAAAGTTGTTGATCATATATAACCCCATACGTTACCATTAAAAATGAAAAGTAAGGCTAACCTTGTGAATACAGAATTAGAACCATTCAGGTCTTTCTACGATACCGTCCAGCCTATACTTTTGAGAAGGGAATTCTTATCTCCTCTACAGATTTTATATCTAAGAAGAAGCACAGAGTTCCTCCCTTCTCCACCTAATGCTTAAGCTTAAAACATTAGATGCTTTTGACAAGATACAAGTAGAAGATATCCTTATTGCCTGCGTTGATGGGCTGAAAAGCTTTCCTGCAGCTATAAACAGTGTCTTTCCTAATGCGGAAGTGCAGATGTGTATAGTGCATCAGATACGCAACTCACTGAAGTATGTGGCCAGTAAAGATGCGAAGAGTTTTTTGAGCGATTTAAAGAAGGTATATCAAGCTTCAAGCAAGGAAATTGCCGAGAATTATCTGTTGGAATTGGATGAAAAATGGGGCACAAAGTACCCTATGGTTATAAAATCTTGGCAGAATAATTGGGAAAACTTGTCTGGTTATTTTAAGTATTCTGGTCCAGTTAGGAGGATAATCTACACCACCAATCCCATAGAGGGGCTACATAGGCAAATTAGGAAATTCACTAAGACCAAAGGCTCATTTACCAGCATAAATGCCTTGCATAAGCAGGTATATTGTGCTATAAAGAAGGCAGAGGAAAAGTGGACGATGCCTGTACATGATTGGGCATTAACTATCTCTCAACTTGATGTTTTCTTTCCTGGCAGATTGAAAATTGAGTTGAACTAAAAATGCGGTTTGACACAGTTTATTTAACACTCCCTTTAAGCATAGAAACCACTTTATCGTAACTTGGCAATGATTTAATTTCTCCAATTGCAGCTAGAGTGGTTTTTTCATGCTGAGATAACAATTCTTTTGCTGCTTTTTTTACGTTAGCAGTGGTAACTGCACTAATTTTTTCTATTAATTCATTTTTACTGATGTACCTATTATAGTTACCATAGTAGTGCCCCAATGTTTCAGCGCGTGAGCTAACACTTTCGCGTGACATTAAAATTTGGGATTTTATTCGCTCTTTCACTCTATTTACTTCTTCTTCCCTCAGATTATCTGTAGACAGCTTCTTCAACTCTGTCGTCATAGATTTTAAAAGCTTATCTAAGTTACTACTATCTGTGCCAGCAAAAATGGAAAACATCCCTGTATCAGTGTAGCTGGAATTAAATGAATAAACAGAGTAAGCTAATCCCTGCTTTTCCCTTACTTCCTGGAACAGACGTGATGACATTCCGCTCCCTAATATAGAATCAAGCACTTGAAACGTGTGATATTTATCGTCATAACGAGAAACGCTAGGTAGACCAATTAGCAAGTGCACCTGATCTAATTTACGATGTTCTAAATACTCACCACCAGTGTAGCTCGTCGCATTTTGGCTTTTTTTCAGCTTTTTAGAATGAATCTTTGAGAGAAAATCTTTGGTTAATGCAACAACTTCTTCATGTTCAACATTTCCTGCAACGGCAAATAGCATATTCTCGCCAAAGTAATGCTCATTTATGTAGTTATTTAGATCTTCTCGAGTAAAAGATTTTACAGTATCTTGCGTGCCTAAGATTGACCTGCCGAAAGGTTGATCTTCATAAGCTGCCTCAAAATATTTATCGAAAACAATGTCACTTGGTGAATCATTAGTTTGAAAAATCTCTTGTATTACAACGCCCTTCTCACGTTCCAATTCATCTTCTGGAAATGTTGAATTCATCAATATATCTATTAATATATCAATACCAGTTTTTATGTCTTTCTTGAGGACTTTTGCATAATAGGTGGTGCTTTCCCTACCGGTGCTGGCGTTGAAAACCCCACCTATGTCGTCAAAAGCTTTTGCAATTTCAAACGCAGTTCTTGTCTTCGTTCCTTTGAAAGCCATGTGTTCTAGAAAATGGGATATTCCATTTTGATTTGCACTTTCCGCTCTACTGCCAACACCAACTCGTATGCTTAAAGCTACGGAATCAACATCACGCACCTGCTCAGTTATTATGCGCAGACCATTATCTAATTTTGTTACCTGAGGTGTATTCATCTTATGTATTCTTTTTTAAATTTTCTTCTGCAAAATCCCAATTAATCAAATGGTCAAGGAAAACTTTTATGTAGTCAATTCTACGGTTTTGACAATCTAAATAATAGGCGTGCTCCCAGACATCCATAGTGAGTAATGGAACTTGGCCATAAATTAATGGCAAATCTGCATTTGGAGTTTTGGTGATTTTGAGCTTTCCTTTTTCGAGCACTAACCATACCCATCCACTACCAAATTGGCTTACTCCATGATTGGCAAATTCCCCACAAAACTTATCAAAACCACCGATATCATCTTGAATTTTTTTTGCCAGAAAACCATCATCTTTAGGTTTACCACCACCATTCTTCTTCATTGAATTCCAATAAAAAGTGTGGTTCCAAACTTGCGCTGCGTTATTAAATATGGGAACTTTATCGCTATTACCATGCACTTTTGTTATTAATTCCTCAATTTTCACATGTTGATAATCTGTATTTTCAACTAGCTCGTTGAGTTTATTTAAATATCCTTTATGGTGCTTATCATAATGAAAATCTAAGGTTTTTGCAGATATGTAAGGCTCCAAAGCTGTTTTATCATATGGTAATTCAGGTAAAGTAAAACTCATGACAATCTCCTTATTTTTGACCTACTTGGATGGTATTGTAATATGTGCTCTTGTGCAACATATAATTAATAGCTAAAACATTAGGTATCTATTGCATTATTCTAAGTTTTATATCACAATAATGATTATTATATAAGCCATAGAAACGGATTAAATACAAAAACTTCCTTGACAAACTCCGCCAGCCCCCTTATCATGGTATTGAAGGTATTCAGTTATCTTCATCTGTGCAGATTAAACAGCAAAAAAACAACGTACTTGGCGTCTTATTTTTAATTTTTCGCACTATGTGCACCTTATGTCTTCACAATATTTCTAGGTTTTTACCTACACAAGCTGAAACGCGCTTATAAGTCGTTTAAGACAGTATAGTACGCCAATTTGCAGGATTAGAGAGTGACAACTAGCTAACGCGGGGTTTCTTTTGCCTTTTTTTCTGCTTAGTAAATTTCTTAAACATTTAAACTAATGTGAGTTGCATTTAAAAGCAGCTAAATTGCAGTGTTTAAGACTTAAAAAACGCCAAATACTGAAAATAGATAATGACCAGGGCTTCTTTTGCCTTTTTTCTTCGTTTAGTAAATTTCTTAATGTTTATAGCTAAAGTAACTTAGGTTCATCGACAATCGTCATCCCGCTACTTGTTAGCGGGATCTATGCTAAGAGATACCGCGAATGAATCGCGGTATGACGGTTCGTGACGGTATGACGGTTCGCGGTGGCATCTCGTCATACCGCTACTTGTTAGCGGTATGACGGTTGTCAGTAAACCTGAATTACTTTAGCTATGCAATGAGATTTCCTAAAAAACACTTTATAGCTCTTGAGTATAAAAAAAAATTCCTTTAATAATAAGGCATGCTAATCAGGAATTTAATCAAACAAGCGACTAAAGTAGGAAGCAGTGAAAATGCAATACGATATATTGAGTATCTCTATCAATTTGAGAAGTTTAGAAACACATTAAACCTCACTTTATCACTAATAAAGCAAAATAAGCTTTCGTTTGAAATATACCAAGAGGGATTAGTGGATATGGAAGAAGGGGTGTGTAAGACAATCAGGTCTTCCGGTGTAAATAGGTATGTTATTGTGCTGAGAAGGTCAAATCCATACATTATAGTGCATGAACTTTCACATATGGTTGAAAATGAGCTTAACTTGAGCCTAGAGCAGGAATTTCTCCATAAGGTTTACCAGGATATTGAGCAGAATTTAAGGCAAGCAAATGTTCTTGTGCAGAAAATTATTAGCCAAGTTATATTTAAGGAGATACAAGCTTATCAAACTGCAAAGTCACGCGCATCTGAATTGTTTGCACGCTATTTTGAGCTATTTGCTTGGGCACAAGAGGTTTATCCTAAGGATAAAGAATACTTAATTCGCACTCAAGATTTAAACAAAGTGTTCCTTGCTACTGATCAATGGAAAAAGAGCTGCCTGGATCCACAAATGATGGATAGAATAGATAAGGAAATCAAGGAATACAGCAATAAAACCGCCACTAAAGACGTAACCAAAGTGCAAAGCAGTTGGACTAATAAATTTTCTCCTGGGGGCAAAAAAATTAGCTCCATATTTGGAGATGATGATTAGCTTATAGTGCAGGTTTTCCTACGTCATACCGCAATTCATTCCACGACTGTACGAACGTCTAGTTTAGTGATAAAATGTATATAATTATTGATGTCATTCAAGCATTTACATTTGTTACATCAGCACTCACATTTGTCATCTCAGTCTCCTCTTCCTGTCATCCCAGTGCGTGACACTGGGATCTAAATTTTATGAAAAACTATTATATTTATATACTTGCAAGTAGACACAATAAGGCTCTATGTATAGGTGTTACGTCGAATTTAATTAAACGAATTTGGGAGCATAAGAACAAGGTTATTCCCGGTTTTACGTCGAAATATAATGTACAAAAATTAGTTTATTTTGAAGAATTTCAAGACGTAGATTCGGCTCTTGATAGAGAAAAACTTCTAAAAAGTTGGAGAAGGGAATGGAAAATCAATTTAGTTGCAAGAAAAAACCCAAATTGGTATGATTTATATTACGAAATTACTAAGTGAGATCCCAGTGTCACGCACTGGGATGACGAGAGAGGAGACCTGGAATAACAAGAAAGTGCTCCATCTCAATAGCACAATGTTCATACGATTGTAGATTCATTCGCGGTATCTCATCAGCTAACAAGCAGCGGAATGACGGTTGTCGGTAAATCTTTTAGCTATAGAAGTTAACTTTGCAGTTAACTTCTACAGCGTTTCAAGGTATAGTTTTTATAATAAAGTGCTCGAATATACATGAAAACCATTTTAGCTGTTGAAACAAGCTGCGATGAAACTGCAGTAGCGATTGTAAATAGTGACAAGCAAGTCCTTGCTCACGAAATTCTCTCCCAAGCAGAACACAAAAAACGCGGTGGGGTGATCCCTGAAATAGCCTCACGTGCTCATATGGAGCATTTAAGTGGTCTAATAAAAAGCGCCGTGGAAAAATCTAACCTTAACTTTTGTGATCTCAATGCAATTGCAGCAACATCAGGACCAGGACTCATAGGTGGATTAATAGTTGGTACAATGATGGCTAAAGCAATTGCGCATGTAGCACAAAAACCGTTCATTGCAGTGAATCACTTAGAAGCGCATGCATTAGTTATTAGGTTACTGCATGAGGTGAAATTTCCGTTTTTAGTTCTATTAATGTCAGGTGGTCACTGTCAATTTTTAATTGCACAGGATGTAGGTAAATATATTAAACTCGGGGGGACACTTGATGACTCGTTAGGAGAAGCATTTGATAAAGTTGCTAAGATGCTGGGTTTAAGCTATCCCGGAGGGCCATTAATTGAAAAGTTAGCTAAAAAAGGCAATGGTGCAAGATTTAAACTGCCAAGGGCGATGATAAAACGTTCTGGATGTAACTTTTCGTTTTCTGGAATCAAGACAGCAGTAAAAAACTTAGTGCAGAAACTCGAAATGAGCGAGCAAGATGTGTGTGATGTGTGTGCTTCGTTTCAAGAGTGTATTAGTGACATACTGCTGGACAGGGTTAGTAATGCGATTATTATGGCCGAATCTTTAAATATCAAAATCAATGACTTTGTGATTACCGGCGGAGTTGCAGCAAATAATTTTTTGAGAGAAAAACTGAAAGAACACATAAACTTAAACATATTTTTCCCCCCTAATAATCTATGTACAGACAATGCAGTAATGGTTGGATGGGCAGGAATTGAAAGGTTACAGAAGAATTATATAGATCCACTTAATTTTGCACCAAGACCTAAGTGGGAGTTAGAAAGTTATTAAAAACTCTCAATTCTGAATTATAGCTAAAGTGACTTAGGTTTACCGACGATTTGAAAAACGACAAATTCGTCATTCCGCTACGTGTTAGCGGAATCTACGCCGCGAATGAATCTATAGCTGTACGAACATTGTGATTTGAGAACAATTTCCACAAGGGATGACAGCTACCCTGACAACCGTCATCCCGCTACGTGTTAGCGGGATCTCTTGTTAGCGCCGTGGCGGTATGACGTAGGATTGCTGTCATTCCGCTGCTTGTTAGCGGATGAGATACCGCGAATAAATCGCGGTATGACGGTTTGCGGCTGCATGACGATGGTTTATACCTCGTCATCCCGCTGCTTGTTAGCGGGATCTCTTGTTAGCGCCGCGGCGGTATGACGTAGCTCAGCTATAGGCAATGAAGGAAATATTAACTATACTTCTTTTTACCATTGTTTATATTTCCTATTCACATATATTAATATTTTACTCACTTAAAGCAGGCTAACTGCCGTTATTAATATTTTTGTAATAAAAATTGTATATGGTGCATGTAATTAAATTAAGAGGAAGATTGTGGAAATTACGCCATCAATAAAAAAAGAATTGAAGCAAAGTACTCTATATATTTGCCTAGAAAAATGCAAAAGTGCATTTTGGTTTATCTTTTGGTTTAGTGCGGGAATCAATTTATTAATGTTATTTCTACCACTTTATACCTCTCAAGTGCTTGATCGGGTGATATCAAGCGAAAGTGTATCAACACTAACTATGCTGACAATTATCACTTTATCTGCATTTGCATGTTCTGCAATGCTTGAAACTTGTCGATATTTAGCCATGGCAAAAATAGGTGATTGGATCGATAAAACTGCAACACCAGATCTGATAGTAAGGTCAATCAGGCTAACGTCAGTGCAGAGCTCAACTTCAAGTGGTGAAGCAATACGAGATCTCGGGGTAATAAAAAATTTCATTACAGGAAATGGTATATTCTCACTGTTTGATACTCCATGGTCGTTAATTTACCTTGTTGTGATTTTCATGATACACACCTCCACGGGGTTTATAGCTATTGCTGGAATCATTATATTAGTCTCTATGGCAATATGGAATGAACTTGCCACTAAACGAATATTACAAGAAACCAACGAAGAAACTATACGGAATATCAATGCTATAGATGTTGCAACAAGAAATGCAGAAGTAGTTGAAGCTATGGGCATGTCAGAATTCATAGTCTCTGATTGGTGTAAACGAAATGATCAGAATCGAGCAATGCAAATTAAAGCACAAAATCGCTCTAATGTAATTACTGGAATCACTAAGTTTTTGCGCTCAACTCTGCAAATATCAGTAATTGGAACAGGTGCATTACTTGCAATTACAGCTCATAAAACTGCTGGTAGCATCATCGCTGCTTCAATTTTAATGGGTAGAGTATTAGCACCATTTGACGCTGCGGTTCATACTTGGAAGTTTTTAAATCAGGCTAGAATGTCATATGGAAGGCTACAAAGACTTATATTAACATCACCAAAAAGAGAGCAAACGATGGCTCTACCAGAACCTGAAGGAAAATTGGAATTTGATAGAGTATTTTTTACTCCTTATGGAAGCAATAAGCCAACAGTAAAAGGAATATCATTTATTATAGAACCAGGGGACGTAGTAGGTGTGATTGGTGCAAGTGCTTCTGGTAAATCCACTATCGCAAAATTAACTGTTGGTGTATGGAAGCCAATATCTGGTGTAGTCAGACTAGATGGCGCTGATGTATATACTTGGAATCGAGAAAATTTTGGTAATTATGTTGGCTACTTACCTCAAGATATTGAGTTATTTAACACTAGTGTCAAAGCTAATATTGCTCGCATGAGACCAGATCCAAATCCTGAAGAAATAATCAAAGCAGCAAAAATTGCAGGAATACATGAACTAATACTAAGCTTACCAAATGGATATGATACAACAATAGGAGGTCCTGGAGGAGTAACGCTCTCTGGCGGCCAAAAACAGCTTCTTGGACTTGCCAGAGCTTTTTATGGTCACACAAAACTTTTAGTACTTGATGAACCAAACGCTAACTTAGATAGCAATGGAGAGGCATGCTTAATTAATGCAATTGGCATTGCAAGAAAGCAAAATACTACTACTGTTATCATCACTCACAAGCTACCGTTATTGTCCGTAGTTGATAAGGTGATCCTCATGTCAGATGGTGTCATTTACGCTATGGGACCAAAAGATGAGATTTTGAGCAAATTAGTTGCTCCATCATCAAATACCAAAGAAGATGAGCGCTCTTCAGCAAATGGTTAGTTTACTTACACTAAATTCTGTATCTGAAATAACAACTGTTCCAGTATTACTAGAAATGTTTACCATTAGAAATAATATTACAAGAATAGTAAATAGATTAATAACTCCTATTAATTAAAGTTAATCGGCAGATAGTGTATATTTCTAATTAATGAGTTTTCTTAATTTATTAATTAAATAGCTTAATATTAGTAGTGATTTTATAAAAAAATTATAATATAAATAATGTTGCTGCGAAAATTTATAACAATATTTCCCTCTAACGTTTAATGAATTTCAATAAATTGCCTTTTTAATTCTAGATAAGTATATGCTTTGTTAATATGTTTAGTTCAAAATCCAAAAGTAAGTTTATGCTTTCTATTGGAGAAGAAGGCATAATGTTACTATATTTTAAAAATAATACTTTAAATAAAAGGTATTTTGTTAAGGGCAAAAACGATAAAGCAGTTTCCGATTTAATTTCATGTCTTTCATCAGACAAAAAAGCACCTTTATACCTGGTGCTTAATCATGCAGATCAAAATTACTCGCTACAGTTTATTACAAGGGCAAACAAGATTAGTGCCTATCTATCAGCAAAAACAAAGATGGAGCATTTTTCTCGTAATAATGACATAAGTTCAGTTTTTTTGGTTGAGAAGCCAAACAAATTCAATCAAAACTGGTGCTATCTTCTTGTTTCATCAAAAGCAAAGCATTTAGTAGAATATTGGTTGAATGTGTTTATTGAGATAGGCTCCAACTTTAAGGGAATATTAATGTTTCCTATAGAAATAAGTAATATAACAAAAAAGATTCTACATAAAGATCCTAATAATTGGAAAATTATAGTTGCTGCAACTAAAACGGGAGGCTATAGACAAGTGGTTCTTAAAGAGAATAAAATGATATTTACGCGTTTAGTACCATTTACTAATGATAATTTACCAGGAATTATTGCTGGTGGAATATATCAGGAAGTGCAAGATACTATTCGATCCTTAACTAAGTTTGGGTTTGAAAAAAATAACCCTATCGACCTTTGCATCATAGTGTCAGAAGATATTAAAGCTAGTTTATCAGTCATAAATTTTTCAGAGAACAGTGTGAACATATTAACTCCATATGAGTTAGGCAAACTATTAGGAGCAGAACTAGCTATAAGTGAAAAAGATAACTTTTGCGATACCATAATTTTGTTTCACAGCTTTAAGAATAAATTAGCAGCTATTTTTAATACAAAGGAAACTAAAGAATTTTATCTATTCAATTATCTTTATTTAAACTCTCCTCAAATTTTTCTATACTTCGCTTTGGTTTTAGTCGTAATTAACGCCCTTTGTTTGCTAAATTTGTATTCAAACTTCAGTGTCGCTGATAATTTATCCGCAAAGCAGAGCACCTTAAATAACCAATTAACAAAACTTAGCCAAAGCTATAATGTAAAAAAAATAGATGAAATTTATGATTTTATTAATATCAATAATATTTTATCAAAAATAGAATACTCTCCTCTTACACAAGTTAAGTATGTAGAAAAGTTAAAAGTACCAGGTATAGAGCTTCGATCATTTGAATGGAATTATAATGAGGCAAAAAGTTATATTACCACAACTTTAAGGTTTAATTTTCGATCCGGTAAAAATATTTCCTATCAATACGAGAAACTACGAAAAAATTTAAACGATAATTTTCGTACCTATGACATTAATATTTCTAACTTACCTGCTGCTAAAGGGCAAAATCTATCTATTGATGTTGAAATAGGAGAGGCAATGTAGATTAATGACTATCTCTCAATTAAAAAGAAAAGCTACAATTCAGTTTATATCGTGTTTGTTATTATCTGTTGGATTAATAGGGTTATTAACATATGTTGTTATCTATAACAAAAAGGTTTATAATAAAAACCAAATTGCGATTGATAAAATACGTTCTATTAATTTACAGATTACTGGAATTCAAAAAAAGGAAGTTGTTCTAAATAAAAACCTAGATTTATGGAAAAAAATTTCTTCTTCAAATTTACACAGTAGCAGATACATTGCAAATTTAAATTTCGAGCTTAGCAGGTTATATAAAAAGTACTATATATTAGAACCTGAAATATCAATTTCTATACCCGAAGAAGTTGAGCTCCACAACAAAAGTGAACGCACAAAAGTAATAAAAAGTGAAGTGGTCCTAAATTTAAGTTCAATCAGCGATAAGCATATTTTTTTATTTCTACAGTCTATTCCAAATCTGCCCGGTTATGTTATGATCAAATCTCTTATTTTAAACAAGCAGAGAAATATTGATGCTGCAACTATGAATCAAATTTTGAATGGTAATATGATAGAGATAGTGAGAGTTAATATAGTCTTTGATTGGTATACTATATTAAGTAGATAAGGTGATGAACATAAAGCTGTTTTTTATTTTTACGCTACTCATTTCCAATGTTAATGCATATTGCAGTTGTGAAGATATCATAGAAAGCATAGAAATTTGTAAGGAGTATTCTTGCCGACAATATATTGGCAATGAAGATTTTATTGAGCATAAAATATTAGGATTAAATAGTGGAAATTTATGCGTATATATAGAAAAACAAGGTGATGATGAAATGGTTTGTCATCATTCTCAGTATGGAATGATGATAGAAAAAAGATATTTTGAAAGTATTCTTAAAGTTGGCAATCAAGAAATCGATGATTTTATTGATATAGCAAATTTGCGTGCAAAAGAGTGTTTCTTTATTAACAATCAAAAACTAAGCTATACAGATCGGGACGATATAATAAGAGAAGCAGTGGAAAGTGACTTTGACGTTTTGTCACAATATAGTAACGTAAAAAGCATTTTTTTTGATGAAGAGCCAGTTAATAGAATGGTCAATGAAATGGAAAAGTTCAATTTACGGTCTTCAAGAGCTGCAAAAGAGGAGGTATCAGATAATTTCAACTGTAAGGTAGTGAGTTTAGACTCAATTTTATATCTTTCTTCCGATACATGGAAAATATGGGTAAATGGAAAGCTGTTTATAAATACTAAGGACTTAAAGGTGCACTCAGTCACTGAAAATTGTGTGACTTTTGTATGGGCCGTAGATCAAAAAGCAATAAAAAAGCATGCGAATGATTCTCAAAATGTATATCTTGGACATGGGAGTGTTATGTTTACGCTTTATCCAAAACAAAAATTTGACTTGGATAGCTTATCTATTAAATAATTTAGTATATAGCCAAAGTGACTTAGGTTTACCGACAATTTGAAAAACCGTCATCCCGCTGCTCGTTAGCGGGATCTCAACATAGATACCGCGGGTGGGTAGCTATATATGCGCTTGTAGCTCAGTTGGATAGAGCGTTGCCCTCCGGAGGCAAAGGCCGTGGGTTCGAATCCCTCCAAGCGCACTTTTAATTAAATTTGACAATAGTACTTTCACATAAGATAATAAAGGGATTTATTTAGAGCATAATTATGTCTGGTGGTACCATAAACAAAGTCATATTAGTTGGTAATTTAGGAAAAGATCCTGAAATTAGGACTACACAAAATGGAAAAGAGATGGCAAGTTTTTCAATAGCCACGTCTGAAAGTTGGACTGACAAACTTTCCGGTATGCGCTCTGAAAAGACAGAATGGCATAATATTGTAATTTTTAGTGAAGGATTAGTAAAAATCGTCAAAGATTTTGCACGCAAAGGCAGTAAAGTTTATGTTGAAGGTTCTTTGAGAACTAGAAAATGGACTGACCAAAACGGTAGTGAAAGATACACAACAGAGGTGGTTCTATATAATTTTAATAGCGCTCTTACTCTCTTGGATTCGCGACCAAATTCCGATTACAAGCCAAGTGAATACAAGCAAAATGAAACAGAACAAAAAAATAAGCACGAAAGTTTTAACAACGATATAAAAGATGAACTAATCGACGATGAAATACCATTTTAACAATTTAAATTGAAATTTATATTTTTATGGACTGCTTGTGTTACTCCTTTTAATTGCAATGGGGATGACATAGATTACCGCAGTTTGCAGCGTTTACTTACAATACAAGCTGAAGCTGAAAATGGCGTAGTGTTACTGGGTAGCACAGGTGAAGGCCTATCGCTTACTGATTCTGAAAAGCGTACATTAGTTGAATTTGTATGTAAGCTAAAATTAAATACGAAAATTATAATTGGTGTACCAGGAGTGAATCTATATCAAACTCTTGAATGGCTTGATTTTTGCAAGGGTATGCCTATTCATGGCTATCTAATGACAACTCCCATTTATGCAAAGCCCGGAATTATGGGGCAGACTTTATGGTTTGAAAAGCTGCTTGAGAAAGCACATGTGCCGGCTATGTTTTACAATATTCCATCGAGAGCAGGAGTGAGTCTTCACGCTGAAACTGTACGCAACTTATCCAGCCACGAAAAATTTTGGGCTATCAAAGATTCAAGTGGCACCGTTGATACTTTAGCTCAGTATAAGAAAGTTGCTCCAAATATTGAGGTCTTTTACGGAGATGATAATATGATATCCGATATGGCCGCTTATGGTGCGGCTGGTCTGGTTTCCGTTGCTTCCAATGTTTGGCCACATGTAGCACATGAATATGTTAAGCAATGCCTACTGTCATTCCAGCACGTAACTAGAAAAAAAACAACTCCTCAAATGACAGGAAATGACATGAAAAGTTCAACAGATATCTGGCAACAAGCTTGCAAAGCTCTATTTATTGCCAGCAACCCAATACCCACTAAAGCACTTTTGCATGATATTGGTCTTATAGAACATCAAACTGTCCGCCTACCACTCAGCACAGAAGACTTGCCTTCTGTTGAAAAATTGAGGCAAGCCAATAAAATGATTCTTGGATGGAAAGAACTGACTAATGACTAGGGCTAGGAACACAACCTGCACTAGCACCATTAACTTTCACACCGCTGTCAACCGAGCTACCTGGTGGTGTTGGTGGAGAAGAAGAGCGTTCAGTTATTGCACTAAAAAGTGACATAATAACTTTGCATGCTACTGCAGCTAAGACGGCTATAGCTAGGGGCGATTCAAGGCCAAGGGCAGCTAAACCTGCTCCAACTCCAAAAGAAACAACAGCCCCTGCTATAAGAGGTAAAACACACTTACTCAATTTATCAAACAATTCAGCTTTTTCATTTATCTTTTTTTGGTCATATATATTACCGTATATTTTATCGAGAGAGCTTCTATCTATAAGCAATAAAATGCCAACAAGCGTACACGCAACTAGCGGGAGCATAGAGCCAATCATCCCCCCTGCGATCAAAGGCGGTAAACTAGGACAATATTTAAGAGCTGTGATACTAGCTATAAGCCCTACAGACCCTATGGCTATTGCTGCATATGATGCAAACTTTTTTAGGTTTACCGACGATTTGAAAAACGACAAATTCGTCATTCCGCTACTAGTTAGTGGAATCTATGCCGAGATACCGCGAATGAATCGCGGTATGACGTGTTGCTTGGGTCAGCTATAGGACCTGTACCAGCACCATGACCTTACCCAGAAAAAATGGAGAGAAAGAAAGGAGTTTTTTTGTGGTAATCCAATCAATCCGTAACCGTTCACAGATTTCCACTTAATTCTTCAATCTCACTAATAGAAAGGCCAGTAAACTTGACAATAGTGTTGACATCAACATTATTAGCCAGCATTGCTTTTGCGACTTCAATTTTCCCTTCAATTTTTCCTTTCTCTATACCTTTTTGTATACCTTTCTCTTCAGCAAGATCAAGTCTGTATTCAAGAATGGCTTCTTCTTTCCGTAGATCCATTATTCTTTCTTCGTAAGCTACTAAATCTTTTTCGTTCCAACGAAACTTGTCTAATTCATCATATGCTAGCTTTATTATTGGCGCTTTTTCTGCAATTTTCTTTAGATCTTCATCTGTCGTTTCTTCAGCATATTTAAAGAAAAATAGCCAACGATCTACTATGCTTTCTAGCTGTTCTACTTTGCTTTTTGTAAATTTAGGTAACTCAATAAAGACAAATTGAAAATCTTTTAAGTAATGGCCGTTGGTTTTTATATCACGTATATTATGAGTAGAGATATAACCAACTTCTTCAGGAAGTAAGTTACAATTGGAAATAGCAATAAAGAAGACTTTCTTTAAATCAATGTAGTTGCCAGATTTATCTAATTGTCTTGAGTAGGCTTTAGCGGCATATAATTGAGCGCGTTTTTCGAAGCCCTTGTCTCTAGCGAGCTGCATTTCTGCTATATATCTATTTCCATGAGAATCCTTGCAGAGAACATCAACAATACTTTGTTTATCAGAGGCAACTTCGGGATCCATAATAGTGCTAAGAAACTCAACTTCTTGTATTGCATTTATCTCAGTAAACCCTAAAATATCGTTCAAAAAGTGGATCAGGATATTCTTATTTTTTTCCGTTCCAAAGATTTTTTTGAAACACAAATCATTGCGAGGATCGAGAAATTTTGAAAGAGCCATGGCAAAAATGCTTGAAAATATTAATAATTATACACTATTATTAACAATTATTCAACCATATTTTTGAAGATAGCTATAGCTAAAGTGACTTAGGTTTACCGATAATTTGAAAAACAAAAATTCGTCATTCCGCTACTTGTTAGCGGAATCTATGCTGAGATACTGCGAATAAATCGCGGTATGACGTGTTGCTTGGGTCAGCTATAGGACCTGTACCAGCACCATGACCTTACCCAGAAAAAATGGAGAGAAAGAAAGGAGTTTTTTTGTGGTAATCCAATCAATCCAATTAACAGCTTGCTCATTATAGTCTTGCAACTTTGATTTAATATACAATCCAAATGTTATTTGAACACTCCCAAACTTATCACTTTATGCCACTGGTCTTCATCTAAAATTTCTACACCTAATTCCACTGCCTTTTTATATTTGGATCCTGGTTTTTCTCCTGCAATTAGGTAGTCAGTTTTAGCAGAAAGATGTGAGCTGACCTTTGCTCCTAGAGTTTTGGCTCTTACTTTTGCCTCTCCTCTACTCATAGCAAGTAGCTTACCAGTAAACACTATAATTTTATTATTTAAAACAGAGTCACTAGAGTTGGAGTTCACAGGAAGAATTTGAAGACAAGCAGTAAGATCATTTAACATTTTGATGTTATGTTCCTTAGAAAAAAATGATTCCAAAGATTCAGCCCCTTTTTTTCCTATGCCGTCTATACCGACTAGCTCAGTATTATCTGATGACAGTTCAATCATCGAATTATACCAATTATAATAAGAAACATAATAATCTGCAAGCAATTCTGCTGCAACTTGGCCAATAAATCTAATACCTAAAGAAAATATAAACCTATCTAGAGTTATTACCCTTCTGCTTTGTATAGAATTTAACAAATTAGCTATAGATTTCTCGCCCCAGCCAGACTGTCCTTCCAGATTAAATTCATCCAATTTTTCTTCTAAAGTAAAAATATCATGGATTTGTTTTATCAGATCAAGGTCGTAAAAAAACTCTATCTGCTTATCACCAAGGCCAACAATGTCAAATGCATCTTTCGATACAAAATGCTTTAGTTTTTCTATTATTTGAGCTTTACAGGCAAATTCCTCAGGACATCTTACTGCCGCCTCTCCCTCAACCTGACGTACTTTACTACCACATTCAGGGCATACTCCAGGAAACACAAATTCAGGTGTATTTGGAAGACGAGAATCTCTGCTTACTTCAACGATCTGGGGAATTACATCTCCTGCCCTTTTGATTGTTACAATATCTCCCTCTCTTATGTCTTTACGTTTTATCTCATCTTGGTTATGCAGACTTGCTCTACTAACTAGCACCCCACCAATATTGACTGGCACTAAATCTGCAACTGGAGTTAAAACCCCTGTTCTGCCCACCTGTATAAATATCTTATTTAACTTTGTTTTTGCATAAACCGCAGAAAACTTGTATGCAAGTGCTGAGCGCGGTGCTTTGTGAGTATTCCCTAGACGATTTTGTAGTACCAAATCATTTACTTTATAGACTATTCCATCAATATCATAATCCAAGTTATAGCGACAATTATAGACCTCGTTATAGAACTTCAGCATTCCATCCAAACTACTCGTTAAGGACTGATGCTCATTTACGCAAAAACCAAGTGCCTCAAGCTTATTTAGTATTTCACTTTGACTTTTCTCTGCTCCACCAATCAAAGAATAAGCAAAATATCTAAGTGGTCTACTTGCTGTAATGTTTGCATCCAATTGCTTTAGAGAACCAGCAGCTGCATTTCGAGGATTGGCAAATTCATCGTTTTCATTTAACTTTAAAAAGTCGCTGTTACTGATGTATATTTCACCTCTTACTTCTAGTCTTCCTTGCACGCCTTGCAAAAACTTAGGAAAGCCTTTTATTGTTGCAACATTGTGAGTGACATCTTCCCCTAAAAAACCGTCACCTCGAGTTGCAGCTTTAACAAATCTCCCATCCTCATAAATTGCAGAAAACGACAACCCATCAATTTTTGGCTCACATAATATCTCTATTTTGTCCTCAATTAAAAACCTCTTTATTTTAGACAAAAATTTCTCTACATCTTGTTCATCATAAGCATTCTCAAGAGAAAGCATAGGTTCTTGATGTTCCACCTTAGAAAACCTCTCATCAGGTGGAGCACCAACACTATCTTGTGTTGCATAAATTTCTGGAAATTGTGCCTCTATTTCAGCTAACTTTTTCTTCAGTTCATCATATTCAGCATCACTTATTTCTGGCTTATTTTTTTGGTGATACAAAACATTATGATAATTTATTTGATCTTGCAGTTTTTCTCTCATCTTTTCTAAGTTAGTCATGATATCAATATGATGCTACATTAGCCTTTGTCGTCAAGTTGTGAATTTTCTTGAATTTATCATATGGTCTTAATCCATCAAATATCAAAGGTGCCACAATGCTATAGCCATACTTATTCTTCTCTTGCTCAATTGTATTAGCAGATCTCACTTGCTTTAGCCGTATATTTATATAAAATTAAAATAAATTAGAGTAAATAAGTTATTATTTTACAATATTGCTATTTAAATGCTAACAAGATTCGCTCCAAGCCCAACTGGCTATCTCCACGTAGGAAACGTACGGACTGCTTTGGTTTGTTGGATGTACACACGTAATCAAAATGGAAAATTTCTACTCCGTTTTGATGATACTGACCTTCAGCGTTCAGATGTCAAATATATAAATAATATCATAGAAGACCTAAAATGGATTGGCATAGATTGGGATGCAAGTTTTAAGCAATCAGAGCGCTTTGAGCGTTACAATGAGGTGTTTTTGCAGTTAATAAAAGAAGGGCATGTTTATGCATGCTATGAAACAAGAGAAGAGTTAGACATTAAACGAAAATTGCAGTTAAAACAAGGACTTCCCCCGGTATATGACAGAAGCGCGTTACTTCTAACTGAGCAAGAGAAAATTCATTATGAGCAAGAAGGAAGAAGACCACATTTCAGGTTTAAATTGGATAGAAATGAAGTTGTTAAATGGAATGATGAAGTTAAAGGTGAAATAAATATTGCAACAAGTCACATCAGCGATCCTGTGGTAAAAAGAGAAGATGGAATTTATACATACATGCTACCTTCTGTTATTGATGACGTTGACTTTAATGTAACCCATGTTGTACGTGGGGAAGATCATGTAACTAATACCGCAGTTCAGATCCAAATGATTAAAGCATTAAAAGCGAAAATTCCTATATTTGCTCACCTTTCTCTACTACATTTTGATGATAGCAAGATATCGAAACGGAAAGGCGGGCTGGATATCAAGTCCATAAGAGAAGATGAGACTGAACCAATGGCGCTAGTTAGTTATTTAGTGAAGCTCGGAACATCCAATCCAATTGAAGCTTGCGCCTGTATGCAATCTTTGATTGACTCATTTGACATTAAAAAATTTAGCTCAGCATCTGTACAATTCAGCTTGAGTGAAGTATACAAGCTAAATAGCAAAGTGCTGCAACAAATGTCATTTGAAATTGTACAAGAACGTTTAAATCAAATTGGAGTGGGCTCCTCAGAGTTTTGGTATTTTATAAGGAACAATATAGAAAGGTTTTCTGAGGTGGCCAAGTGGTGGAAAATATGCAAATCTGATATAGAGCCTGTGATTCTTGATAAGGAGCTTATAAAAATTGCGTTCAATGCATTGCCTCAAGGCGATTGTAACGAAAACACATTATCAGAGTGGGTAAAAGCTATTCGACAGACAGTGGATATAAAGGCAAAAGACTTATTTATGCAGTTGCGTTCAGCTTTAACAGGAACAGAAACAGGACCAGAGCTCGCTAAATTATTAATTTTTATCGGCAAAGAAAATATCATTGCAAGGTTAAAAAAAAAGTGAAAATCAAAAAATTATATAGTAACCAGACTGCATTCTGTGAAAAACACGATCTTTCATTTGAGCTTTCTTCAATTTAAAGTAAATACAGAAACTAGCTATCTTCAAAAATATAGTTGAATAATTGTTAATAATAGTGTATAATTATTAATATTTTCCAAGCATTATGGCTCTTTCAAAATTTCTCGATCCTCGCAATGATTTGTGTTTCAAAAAAATCTTTGGAACGGAAAAAAATAAGAATATCCTTATTCACTTTTTGAACGATATTTTAGGATTTGCTGAGGCAAGTGCAATACAAGAAGTAGAATTCTTAAGTACTATCATGGATCCCGAAATTGCCTCTGATAAACAAAGTATTGTTGATGTTCTCTGCAAGGATTCTATTGGTAATAGGTTTGTGATTGAGATGCAACTGGCTCGTGATAAAGGTTTTGAGAAACGCGCTCAACTATATGCTGCTAAGGCTTACTCAAGACAATTAGATAAATCTGGCAACTACATTGATTTAAAGAAAGTCTTCTTTATTGCTATTTCCAATTGTAACTTACTTCCTGAAGAAGTTGGTTATATCTCTACTCATAATATACGTGATATAAAAACCAACGGCCATTACTTAAAAGATTTTCAATTTGTCTTTATTGAGTTACCTAAATTTACAAAAAGCAAAGTAGAACAGCTAGAAAGCATAGTAGATCGTTGGCTATTTTTCTTTAAATATGCTGAAGAAACGACAGATGAAGATCTAAAGAAAATTGCAGAAAAGGCACCAATAATAAAGCTAGCATATGATGAGTTAGATAAGTTTCGTTGGAACGAAAAAGATTTAGTAGCTTACGAAGAAAGAATAATGGATCTACGCAAAGAAGAAGCCATTCTTGAATACAGACTTGATCTTGCTGAAGAGAAAGGTATAGAAAAAGGTATAGAGAAAGGAAAAATTGAAGTCGCAAAAGCAATGCTGGCTAATAATGTTGATGTCAACACTATTGTCAAGTTTACTGGCCTTTCTATTAGTGAGATTGAAGAATTAAGTGGAAATCTGTGAACGGTTACATTACATAAAAGGTTTAAATATACTGGACATACTGATATACTTTCGTATTAAAAAACACCCAATAAGCAGAGTTGTGAGTGGAATAAACCACAAAATGTAAGTGCTAGGTGGGGTAGTTATAATTGAATTGCCGTAAGAATTTTTTAACTCTGAGATTATCTCTTCATCTGTGTATCCATCATTGATTTTTTTACGAATTGCTTCTCGCATATCATACGCAATCTGAGATCCAGATTCAGACAATGATTCGCCAGAACATATTGGACACCTTATTATTTCAAATAAACTGGTTGCTCGTTTTTCCATGCTTTTATCTCTGAGTTTATTATCCAGAGTAAAAGCGTTTACGCCTGAGTGAAATATCAATATGAAAAGTAAACTAACTACTGCTCTCATCCTTGGTTAATTGGGTTATTTTACTGAGTTGGTTCATAAAATCAGTGGTGGATAACTTTCCAATAAATCTTGACCCTACATCATCATCGTACTTTATTGAAAATTGAACGCTGTCATCAGTTGTTTTTTCTGATAAGGAAGACATTAATTTTTCAAACGCATCTGAAGTTTTTGAGTCACCAATCATAAACGAGATTAATTCTTTATAATTTGATATAGCCACGTTGATTTTGTCTTTAAATGAAGACGTAACCAAATTATAATTTTGCATTCCACCATCTGCAGCAAGAGAAAAATTATTACTTTGAATTAAAAATTTCTCTATGTTGAAATTAACTCTGGAAGCTGAGATGTGGTTTACAAATTCGTAATCAAATTTAGTGTCGATACTAAGGTAACTTTCAGGACTTGCAGTATTTTTATACCGATAAGTATAAAAATCAAATCCTAGTTTAGTATTTCCACTTGGTTCTTTATCGAGGTGAAATTGAATGTAATTGCTTTTATCATTCACTTCAGTTATAACACTTTGCTGATTTTCTGAAACATCACATTTTAATCCATAATCTGCGTAACGAAGTGTATCTATATAGTCTATCACGGTACTATTTCTGTTGAATCGCAATGAAGATGGTAAATCATTTAGTCTAACAACAAAGTGGCTGCTATCGTTTGTGTGGCATTTTATATTCTTTTTCTCATCACCATGAACAACAATGTTGACTTCATTGCTTGGTATGTAGATATATACTGATTTATCAAACAATCTATTTTTTATCAATAAAGCATCAGATGAGATGGTTAATTGCTTATTGGAAAATTTTGGGTTTGTCACACGGAAAATTAGGTTAGAAGGAAGTCCACTGAAATCATGTGAAATATCAAACTTTTCGTCGTTAATGTATAGTATTGCTTCAGCTAAAAGATTTTTTACCTTACATGCAGAAAAATACCAAAAACCACCATACGCTACAGGAATAAACAAAAGTAAAGAGATGATAATATAGATAAAAATCTTACGCATAGCTAATTATTCCCCTGTTTATCCAATGATATATTTCTTGTACCCCTTGGTATGGTTACACACAAACCGTCGATATCTTTTATGATTTTTATTTGGCACCCAAGTCTTGATGTCTCTGTTAAGCCGAAGGCTAGATCTAACATATCGTTTTCCTCATCAGATATGGGATTATGCGTTTCTACAGCATCATAAAATTCTGGATCAACAATCACGTGGCATGTAGAACAAGCAAGAGAGCCTTCACATGCACCTTCAAGCAGATCTGGATCACTTCTGTGGGCTAAATTAAGCAGAGTTTCTCCCTCTGCAGCTTCATAGCTTTTCTTACTCCCATCAGGTAAAACAAAAGTAACAGATGGCATATTATTCCTATTAAAATCCTTACTAATTTCTCTGTATTCTACAGGTAATAACTAATATTTGCAAACTCTTTGCAATTCCAGTGCCTATTTTTTGTCATCCAAGTACCCCTTTCTTGTCATTCAAGTAGCTGACTACTTGGATCCAGATTGGATACTGAGTTGGTGAGTATAAAAGTATAGCTTCTACGTCATACCGCCACGAACCGTCATACCGTGATTTATTCACGGTATCTCATCCGCTAACACGCAGCAGGATGACGAGGTTATCGTCATGCCGCCGCGAACCGTCATACCGCCGCAGACCGTCATACCGCCGCGGTATCTCTAGATCCCGCTAACAAGTAGCGGTATGACGAATTACTTAACCGTCATACCGTGATTTATTCACGGTATCTCACATAGATCCCGCTAACAAGCAGCGGGATGACGAGGTTATCGTCATGTCACCACGAACCGTCATACCGCCGCAGACCGTCATACCGCCGCGGTATCTCCAGATCCCGCTAACACGTAGCGGGATGACGGTTGTCGTTTAGCTATAAATATTTAAGAAATTTACCAAACGAAAAAAAGGCAAAAGAAGCCCCGAGTAGCGAGTTTTGACTCTATATTACTGTAAGTGGCGCTGTAATAATGTGCTGACGCTTAGTTTAAGCGCGATTTGGCTGAATGTAGAAAAAATTTAAAAGACATGCAGCCGCTATAATTTTATGTAATCCGCCAATAAATACCTGAGTTTTTTTACTGAATTTTGTTGTTGAGCCCGCGCGGATCAAAAACAAGTTTTGAGTCATAAATACCCTTAATACTACAATAAGGGGGCTGGCGGAGTTTGTCAAGGAAGTTTTTTCGTTTCTACTGAATGACAGTTGTGACCTATGCAAGAAGTCTGTTGTAGTTTGTACGATATCTTTATAAAATGGTTCGCATAAGTTATCTAGCAGTGCAACTAAACAAATACAAAAATCAAAACGTCGCGGTTTTTGGTCTTGGTAAAACTGGTTTATCCGCCATTAACGCTCTAATAAAGAGTGGTGCAAGAATATATGCATGGGATGATCATGAAGAGCAAATAGCAAATGCAAAAATGATGTATAAAAAATGTAATTTTATTCATCCCAAGGAATACAATTGGCATGAGATCAGTGCATTGGTTTTAAGCCCTGGAGTGCCAACAGAGCCACATTGGATAGTAAAACTTGCAAGGAGATTTGATTGCAAAATAAAATCAGACATTGAGCTATTTCTTGAAGCTAAAACTACGAACCAGAAGGTAATAGGCATCACAGGAACAAATGGTAAATCAACCACTACATCACTAATAGGGCACATATTAAAATCTGCAGGGAAAAAAGTAGCTATTGGTGGAAATTTAGGCGTTCCTGTTTTGGATCTAGAAAGAGATGCAGAAATTTATGTAATTGAATTTTCCTCTTTTCAATTGGAGTTGATGAATGAAATTAACGTGGACATTTCAGCACTGCTCAATATTACACCAGATCACATAGATAGGCATGGAAGTATGGAGAACTACATAGCAACTAAATTAAAACTGATAAACGGTAGTGAGGTTGCCGTAATAGGATGTGACAATGAGATTACTGCTGACATATTCAACAAATTCACTGGAAACAAAATTCCAATCTCAGCTTCGATGTCATCCTCTTTGTCATTCCAGCCACTTCTTTTGTCATCCCAGTGCTTGACTACTCGGATCCAGAAGATCTCGTTAAAACTAGAGAGTCATAGCTTATCAGTAAGCGACGTGAAAATAAACCTAATATCCAACGCAGAAAACATAGCAGCCGCATATGCCGTATGTAAGCTACTTGGAGTAGATAGCAACACTATTATCAATGGAATCAAGTCCTTTTCAGGACTGAGGCATAGGAATGAACTGCTTGGCAAAATAAGAAATGTGTTTTTCGTGAATGATAGCAAAGCAACTAATGCAAAGTCGAGCGAAAAGGCGATCTTATCTTATGAAAACATAAATTGGATCGTTGGTGGAAGAAGCAAAAAAGGTGGAATAGAATCATTAAGCAAGCATTTCACGAGGATTAGAAAAGCTTTTCTTATTGGAGAATCAACCGAAGCCTTTGCAAACACTATGGAGAATAAAGTAGATTATGTTAGATGTTGCAATCTAGAAGATGCATTCAGATTGGCTTTTGAAGAGGCCTTAAATAGCGCAGAAGAAGTAACTATATTACTTTCTCCCGCGTGTGCTTCTTTTGATCAATGGAAAAATTTCGAGGAACGTGGTGAAGCATTTTGTAGAATGTTTGAAAATCTCAGGTACAATCACACATGCTGTTTAGTATAATGTTGCGTGGAACAAGATGAAATAAAGTTAATAATAGATAAGCTAATTAGGGTTATTCCATTTGAAGGGATAAGCGATGAAACCCTATTAAAAATTTGCACAGACCTTAATCTAGCTAATAGCTTTTGCAAATTTCAGAATGGAATATATAGCGCTTTGGAGCACATAGCAGAGGACTTAAATAGCTCAATGGAAGCTGAACTAAGAAATTCCAATTTAGAAGATATGAAAGTGCGAGAGCGGGTAAAATTAGCTATTCAAATACGCCTTTCAAACTACGCTAAGCTACCGAATTATAGAGAACTTTTAAAAAATGTTTTATCATTCTCCGTATCACCAAAAAATACATATTTTTCTAGTAAACTTTTATACAGAACTATTAGCGCGATTTGGTATGGCATTCATGACCAATCAACAGATTTTAACTACTATACAAAAAGAGCAATATTAGCTGGAGTGTACTTAAGTACGATACTTTTTTTTATCAATGATTATTCAGAAGATTTTGCGGATACTTTATCGTTTCTTGATAACCGTATCAACAATGTCATGACATTTCAAAAATTCAAAACTCGCTTAAAAGGAATCATAGGAAATTTCTTATAAGCTTTTCATCATACTGGTTATTCATATTTATATTCTCTTGTTTTTTTTTGATCTTTATGTTAAAATAACTAAATATTCATTAACGATAAAATGAAAGTTATTTATCATACCAATAGTGATATCAAGCCAGAAAAAAATACAAAACACGTGATAAACTTTTTTGGAGTACTTGGGTGTATTAAGGTTAATGCTCGTGGTAAAAATCCACTTAAGGGACAAGAAAGTAAGTTAGTTAAGCATTATTTTGACTATCCCTATTTCTCTAGAATTGTTAATCCAAGATTCTTTCAAGAAGAATTAAATGCTGAAGAAAAAAAATTCAATAGGAGAATAATCTCACTATGGTTATGTTCTGCTATATTGTCCACTGCTTCTATTGTGTCGTTATACTTGGCATACCAGAATCAAAAATCAAAAAAGGTACTTACAGGGTTAGCTTTTGCATCAGTAGTGCTATCAATTTTGGCTACCATATGTTTTATCGTACTTTGCCTATGGATGCTTTTTGACTTTATTAAGAAGAGATTTGTAGTACACAGAATTGAAAGCTTTTTAGAAAATGAAGTCAGCCCTGAGTGGATAAAGCGTTATAAAAAAGAACTTATAGATAAAGATTCGAAAAGAGATGCAGAAGCTTGTGATCAAGAGTTGGAAAAAGATATAGAGGATATTATAGAGTTCCTCTTGGAAAGAAAGAAAATTGTAGCGCTATATGAATTTCTAACAAACGGTGAAAAGTTAGTTCAAGCTGGAATGGCAATGGTAAACATGTTACTTGTAAAAGGTGTGCATCCAAACAATATAATTTTGGATACTAACTCTCTTGGAGGAGGAATTGCAGCAGAAGTTTTAAAAAGATTTGAAAAACAAGGTATCTATTTAACATTAATTCATAGTAATTCTTATAGCTCACTTAAGGATGCAACTAATAACTTTCCTCATGGGATAGGGAATTTTTTCATGAGACGGCTTCCTGCAAAATTCTTGAATTTTTGGTTTAATCGTTGCGGATTGGAATTTAATTCACGAGAGATTATAGAGAATACAAAATGCCCTGTATTAATTGCTGGCAGGAAAGGCGATACTGTAATTCCACAGGAAGCACAACTCGTTGGTAAACTTCCAGATTCATCCACATCTGACACATCTGAATGGTTTAGATGGAATATAGTACTTGAACACGATCCTCAAAACACGGAGTGTAAGAGCAAAAATATTCATGCTGATCATAAAGAACATTTAGTTTATCGTGAGGATAATGATGATATAACAAAATACACCAGTTACGAAGAAAAAGAAAATAAATTTATTGAAAAAGCACATAAGTATTTGTTGAAAGGTAAATTTAATAGAAATTTTAAGCTAAAAGACTACTGTAAAAGTAGTATCTTTGGAAGCTTGACGGAAATAGAACTGAAACCCATCAATGAAAAGCATATACAAGTTTAAGTTAATAGAGAAAGAAAAATTATTCTTGCTATACCGTAGGTACGTTCCAAGATTATACTGAAGTTTTTATTGCACTCAAAACCTTCGTTTTTCCTAATCTCTAGAATTATCAATGCATCATCACTTAACCAGCCTGAGTGAGCTAGTCCATTCAACGTTGATTCAACTAGATTGCTATTGTAAGGTGGGTCTATAAAAACTACATCGCACTTTGAAATAGGTTGTGGCAATTTGTTAGCACTGCAACAAATTAGCGTGACATTGTTCGTAATTCCAAAATCTTCTGCTGTTTTTTTAGGCAGTTGCAAATTGTAATAATCTGAATCCACCATGAATGCATGTTTAGCGCCGCGAGAAAGTGCTTCAAATGAAAAAGAGCCACTTCCGCAGAATAAATCAAGTACATTCAAGTTATAAATAGGTTTTCTTGAGGAAAGTATACTAAATATTGCTTCTCGGACAACACTCATAGTTGGTCGTGCAGCTAAATGCTTACCTGTAGTTATTTTTCTTCCGCGATATTTGCCTGCAATGATGCGTAGCATACTAAATAAGCTCCAAAATAACTAATTATTTAATACTATATGATTAATGTCAATATGGCTTTAGCAGTTTAATAGAGAGAAGCTATCGAGTCGCTTGTAAGAAAAACACAAACACAAAACTCATCCGTTATTTTTTTCTGATTTGCCTACTGCATTAATTGCTTGACCAATCTCATCTTGTAAACCACCATAATCATTTCTTTCATCATGATTTATCCCTTCAATTCTGCTTTCTAACTCCAGCTTAATTATAGTATTAATTTTATCTATGTTATCGAGAAAGCTTTTACATTCTTCATCACTATACTCTTCGCCAGATGCTTTTTTTTCAACAAATAGGTTTTTAAATCCTACTAAATTGGAATTCTGATCGGTATTCAGTACAACATTTCTCTCTACGAAGCTAAGATCTGATAGTAATAAACTAACCTCTAATAGATCTTCACTTTTAATGTTTGCAAGATTATCAAGATTGTCTAAAATATTAAACACCTTAAGCCTTTCTTGTGCAATCTCTTTGTCTTCCTTATCAAATTCAGACAATAAACTATGATTATCTACAAATTTCTCACTCAAAGCTTTATTTAATTTAGTGAGGTCGATATTGTTGTCTAGTGTGTTGTCTAATAGTAGATCTACTCTTGCCCTACGCGCATTTAAAATGTCATCGTAGTCATTTAACTTTATATTACCATCACCGTCTTGCTGCAGACCATAATAATTTAATCCTTTAAAGTTATGATTCTTCGTCATTATCACCCCTGTTATCAGCCCTTTCATTATTCTCACGTTCTGTATCTTCTCCAAAAAGTAATGAGGTGTCGTAATTTTCGCCTTCTTGATCTCTTTCTTTTTTTCTTCTAGCTCTTTCAGCACGTTTTTCTATATCTTCCGGAGTATTAGTGTATTTTTCTGTGCCTAACTCTCGTGCTAATTCATTTGATTGATCAGACTTATTTTCCTTTAGTGGTTGATCAAGCTTGTCTTTTTCTGGTTCTCTCTTACGTCCGATAGTGTAATCATGAAGTTTTTCTAAGAAATCTCGCCTATGCGATTTTGCTCTACAGAGCAGATTACCTTGGTAACCATCTTTTTCTCCTGTACGGTGGCTAACTCCTATAGAATCAAGGCCATGCTCCCAAGTAAACTTCATAGCATCTTCTATTGTATAGCCCAAATGTGACCCTACATATCCTTTATAATAATCTAAATATTTACCAATCCTTCTATGTGTAATATCTTCTTTATCAACTCCAAATGCCCTGTAAATTTTTTCCTCAAGCTTATCAATGTCATTTTCAGGCGATGTCACAAATTTTGTTGCTTCAATAGTAGCATTTACAAGTTTACGTGGCGCATCAATAGCATGTTTCAGTACACCTCCAACTCTTGGTATCCTACCCAGTAGATTAGCTGTACCTCCGGCTAATCTGTCTGGTAAATGAGTAGCCCAACTGCCTAAAGACTCTAGTTTTCCACCAGCAAAATCTTGCCACTTCTGCTTTAATCCTTCTGCTACACCAGCTAAAGGTGACGCATGATACATGCTAGATATGCTGTAAACGCTGTATCCACCACCGGCAATACTTGAGCCCATTTGTTGCACAAACTCACGTAAGGAGAACATTAAGAATGAGAGCAAGAATAATACAAAGATTTCCCCCGCATTGATTAAATAGCCCCTCTGTATGTCTTGCACCCTTTGGTAATCGCTATTTTCTTGATAATTTTTGCAATCCTCACAATCTTTACATTTCTGACAGTATTCACTGTTGGGATCCCTATATAATTTGTGCAAATCCTGTAATTGGCAATGTGGCTCTCGTCTAATAACATCCTGCACCAAAGACTTTATCTCTCTTTTAAGATCTGGTCTTATGGTACCTTTTCTGTAGTCATCCACTATTTTCCTATAATTTTTACATTTTTCTTCATCTTGCTGAGGTTGACAGTAAAGCTCTGTTATTTTACTATTCATACCACCTATCTTTTTGTCTATATTGTTGATCAGTAATATAATGTTAGCCCTCTCTGATGCATGAGATAAACTATTTGTTAAGCGTACTAGATCCTTTGCACTACAGTTATTATCCACTACTATATCACTTCCCGCAATATAGTGGTCTGCTGGATTCCTTTTAGTACCAGGAATTGGATTAAAGAAAGGATAATCTATATAACGAAAACCTTTTTCAATGTAATCCGGTGGAAGCAGGATATATCCAGCGCCTCCAGTAAATTTTATTGTACCACCTTCTCTGCTTATCTTTTCTATACCTTCTATGTTCTTATCTACGTTCAGCGGAGAAGCTTCTCCAAGAGTGTAAGGTACGAAAATTTGCCCTGGGGTCCAACCAAAGTACTGCTTATCAACGATACAAAAACCGCCAAACACCCATTTTGGAACACATAACCTTACCTCAAACCATTTATTGTAGCATACAGTAAAACCTAACTGCCTATAAAAGGTATTCATTATAATGGAAGCCAGTAATGACAAGAGAGCAAATATCATAATCGACTGTAAACAAAAGCTGATGCAGAATTTTATCCAACCTTCAAACAGACTTTTCAGCGGTGAAAATAAAATAGAGATCAGGAACAATGGCATGATAGCTATAAGAAAAGCTATACCCATAAAACCAGAGAGAAATATTATGTAAGCATATAAGCACAGCAAGAAATATAAAACTATCCCTATGAAAATTGCTGGTATCATAAGTAAGCTTGCCCACATTTGGTAATGTAAAAACGCTGCAAACTTTTTCCAAACAGAATAAGCAAAAAACTTATTGAACATGTCCTCCATGAACTTAAACAACTTAGCTTCATCTCCTTGAGCAATACTTCCGGTGTTCATGTTGGGAGCAAAATTAGTAATTATACTTATCAGTTGTTCAAGACCTTTAACGAATAGAACGAGAAAATGATCATAGAAAAATCTAAAACTTCCAGGAGATATAAGCACTATTACTAGAGTGATTTTCATCATTCTGATGAGCATATCATGCTTAGTTTCTCGTATCATGCCAAAAAGATAAAGAAGCGATGAAATCATTACAAATAGAACAAGCAAGGAAAGAACAAAATTGTGAAAACTTGAACCTTTTTTAACTATATTCTCAAACATAGTTTGCGCAGCCGCACACTCACTACCTTTACAATCTTTATTAGGTGAGATCAATAAAGTGTCTTTTAGATAATGATAAACTTCATTGAAAAATCCAAAGGTACCTGGTTTTTGTACTCCATACAAAAACTCAAAAGAGTAGCCACCTACATTATCTAAGTAATATCTATCTAATATTTTTACATATATTTTCCATCCCTTTTCTAACTTCAACTCATTACAATTTCTGTCCTTTAATTCAGTGCTATCTCTGTCTAAAGTAAAAAGTCCATTGGCGCCCTCTGCTGTGGAGTTATAACCTAGATGTACAGTAGGATATTGAGGATCGCGCATTAACTTTAGATTTTCGTTAGGATCATCTTTCCCCGTTTGAAACAAAAGATAAGCACCATGACCATTGGTAAACCAGCATGGAGCACCACGTGATACTGTATTTGCGCTATCATCTTCATTAATGCACTTGCAATTTACAGTGCAACTTGCATTAGGCTTACTTGAAAATTTTTGTATGCTAGGTTTATAATCATTACAAACTAAGTGAAAGTCAGGTAGACTATTATCACTTGACTTGCCTTCAAATTTAGTTGCATATTTTAACTGCTCCAAGCTTTGTAAGGTATAACTGCCTTTTTTAGATTCCTTCTTGTTATTATTGCTCCAAGATGTCCATGCACCATTAACTCGCACTCTTAAACTATCTCCATTGGTTTCGAGTCCGGTATCCTCCCACTTCACCACTTGGTTATGGTGAAAACCATAATTAATTTCGCCAGTTTCAGGATCAATAACTTCTCCATCTTCTGGAATAAACGCATCGTGATCGTTTGTAAAATGAGCGCTTACTGCAATAGGTTCAGGACCAAAATAATCGGCAGATATGCACCTTGGGAAAGGCATATCGTTCTTACTACAACCTGTGATCAGCACATAAGCTGCAAGAAGTAATACCCTAAACCAACATTTGCCTAAGCGTGATTGCATATCTAAACTTTTTCCAAATATAGAAATAAATTTCTAAAACTTTACTTAAAATATCTTTTTAATTAGTTACTCCATAACATCATTCATATCTTACTTCTCTCCATTTCCTTCCTTGTTTTTAGCTTTATCACTAGGATCACTTCTTATTGTTTCATCAGGATTTTTTTGCTGACCTGATTGTTTTGGTGCTTCAGGTTTAGAGCTCCCCCTCTCCTTTTTATCAGGACCTTCTTGCTTACCTGATTGTTCTGGTATTTCAGATTTAGGGCTCATGGAATTATCCTTCACGTCAACTTCCGTCCGATCTTTACCCACTTGTTGCCTAATGTTCTGTATCATACCTTGGGTGTTATTATCAAGGCCAACAGTTGACAGTATAGCTTGTGATGCGCTTGTGGCAACTTGACGAACACTGCCAGCAACTCCCCAACCAGAGCTGAATAGTGCTTGTGCCATAGTTTCTGATATAGTAACAAAAGCTTCCATTGCATTAGCAATAATTAAGTACATAAATGCTTGGATCAGATCTATGGGCAACGCTGCAAAGTGCCCACCAGCCCTTTCTCCGGTACTGAGTGCAACATCAACATTAGTGCCAGGACTGTATCCAAGAGGCAGTATTGATTTCATCAAGCACAGATCATACGATAAGAAATTTACGCTAATTAAACATTGATAGCATGCAGAAAAATTTGTGAGATTGTATAGAACTGAATACATCAACTGATTTAAAAGAGATAAAGATGAAAATAAAATAACTGGTTGTACTGCAACGTGAGCCAGCGTTTTTATCCAGTTATCAAACAAGGGTTTAGTCTGTTGAAATAAAATAAACACGATAAACAAAGGTGTTAATGACAGTAAAAACGCTACTAGAACAGTAGATATTACATATTTAAACGTAGCGCTAATAATGCATTTTAAAAACGCAAAAGTAGCGTAGAGTATTGCCAAAAATGCAATAAAGCCAAAAGGACCAGAGAGCATCAACGATAAAAACTTTAACCAAGTTTCTGCTGTGAATAATATTCCTGCTGTCAAGTCTAAGAATGCAAATTTTCTCCCCCCTTCCCCTATATAGCCAGAAAAGCTATCAACTAAATAAGTGCTACCATCTATAAAAAGTCTGGATAAAGTTGTACCAAAAAGTTCCCAGCTTCTATCGCTAAAGGCAAAAGCTATAAATGCTATCTTGAACATTCTTACAATGAAATCAAATTTACTTAGCTGTATTGTTCCAAGCATATAGCCAACGACAGTAAATATAACGTATAGAGTAAGCAAAGCTCTTACTCCTTGAAGAAGACCTCTTGCATATCCTTTGTATGAATCTTTAACGCTGTCACCAATTACTTCTTTTTTCATAAAACCAAATATCTTGTTTATATTTGATGAAATAAAATCATTAATTTTTCTTTTGACAAATAAAGTTACACTATACTTATTGTTTTCGTAATATTTGCCATTTTTGTCCGTAATGTCATCTCTCTCTACGTTGCTTACATCAATACCAAAATATATCTTCTTAGATTCTTCGTTCTGAAAGTGTTTTCCGCTTATTACATCTAATATAGTGTACTCATCTTTTCCGTCTACTCTTTCTCTCACTCCTACCACTTTGAAATCATTAGTTCCCACACCATGCAAATCTTTAGGTGGCTCATCACCCAAATACACATACAGTTTTTCGCCATTAATATATTCACATGATCTAGTCACTTTAACATGGTACCCACCCCTATTAGCTCCATAATGATCATAATCTGCAATGGCAAGCATCACACTGCTACCAGGTGTTACACTTCCTATTGGATAGTCATGATTTAATTTCAGAGAAAAATCTCCAAATTCATCTTTAATTTGTGAACACACATTATCCCCTTTTGCACCCCTTTCCTTTGGAAGACATTGAATACCTTTAGCAGTATCTTGATCACCAAGATCACCAATTTTTGCAACAAGAGCCTCAGCCCATGAGATATCTTCTTCAGTGTTTGATGTAAAATCAACGTTAATCTGCATGGGACCCCCTTTATTTTCTTCTATCCTCTTAAGCTTATCTTCAACTCCTTTAAGGTGAGAATACATGTCACATTTATTTCCTTTATCATATTTGCTATACCTTATAGAAGAGACACAGTTCCGTTCTTTGTCTTTATATGTATAATTCCATATACCCTTCTCGGTATAGCACACGTTCTGATAGTAACAATTAAGCTCATAAGAGCTGTACTTTTTCACCTCGTTAGAATCGCAGTTTTTTCCATCACATAATTCGTTCAATCCTATTTTAGCGCGGCGTAAATCGAGTAGCGAGCCATATATCCATGGTTCGTTGTCTTGAATATAACCTTTATTAAAATGTACCTTATTATCATATGGGGTGTAACCATTGCCAACTAGCACTTTGCTTTCCTTTGCTTTTGTTTTATCAAGAGGTAAAAATTGTATTTCATTTTTTGTACCATCTTTACCATCACAAAAAAACTCTCCCCCCTGATGTACTTCACTCACTGTAGCTTTCTTATATACAGTTTCCTTACGGTCATTTTCTACAGCTTTATAACAATTATCATCAAAATTGATGCCTTTCCCTTCTGGATTGTCATAATCAATTGTTATTTTTCTGGGAACTAAGCTAAAGCTTAACCTGTCACCAGGACTTACTTTTATTCCAGTATCTACATAACGTCTATTGCTGCCAAATTCTTTACCGCCGCACAATTCGTTTTCATTTACGCCATAATTATTAGGCACATCGTTAATATTTGCAGCTTTACTATAATTTGGTTCTGAGCCATCAGCACAAAAGCTAGCTGGCACAAGTACTTTCCTTGGATTTTTGTCTTCTTTAAAAGGGCAAAAATTTACTGATCCATCGAGGGTGAATTTGATTTCCTCACCCTTGCTAATTATCTGACCAGAATCAACCCAATGAATTTTAACTCCTTCATCTGCTTTATGAACTGGAACATCCACATTAACGCTGGTGTTTCTGCTCTGCAACCCAGGCTCAACACACTCCATAGTACAACCAGTGATTGCAAGACACAGTATCAATAATAGTGATCTTTTACTTATCATTGCTGTCTTCCTGGTTGTGGTATCTGAGGCGTTGACCTTTGAGTCCCTTGTGGTATTTGAGGTCTTGACGCACCTGACTGTTGAAAAGTACCTCCTCCTCTTCTTTGAACGCTTTGTTCATCTAACCCTACTGTTCCCATTAAGCTTTGTTGATATTCTTTTCCAGGTTCGTTTTGCACATAAGCACCAAACAACGAGTCAGATATTGCCGAAGAAGCTTTAACTAAAGCTTTCATAGCGTGTCCCAAAATAACAAAAGCCATCATAGCGGTAATATTAGGTGTATATTTGGAAGCATAACCATAGAAGATACAAGGGTTAAAAATCTTTAGGTTAATACTAAGTATACACGTAGAGCAGACTTCAAAATCAAATACTGAATATATGATATAATCCATAACCTGACTTATCAGTGATATAAAAATTAAAAGCACTACTGGATGAATCGCAAATCTTGCTAAATTTTTAACCCAGTTGTGAAACATCTGCCTAGTATACGCAAATAAAAGACAAATAATAAAAATAGGTGCTAAAGAAAGCAATAACGCAACTATTGCTATAGATGTAATAAAAGAAAATAAGGCATTAAAAATAGATAAGCTCACTGTGATTAAACCCCAAATCACCAAGCAAAAAGATACAATGCCCAAAGGGCCAGAAAATATAAGAGATACTATTAACAATACTGAATGCGATGACAGAAATCTATTTAACGGCAAATCAAGAAACTCAAAAACATTTGAAGTAGTGCCTCTGAAATTTGCTATTTCTATTAACTGTTTTGGGGTGTTAATAAAAATAGAAAATGCATTGTTATAAAAAAAATTCCAACTGTTGTCCTGCAGCAGCTGGGTAATAACTCCTATCTTTACGCATATAATTAGAAACTCATATATAGAAATATGAGTTAATCCAAAAAAGTAGTAAAGGGTATATAAGATTATGTATAATACTAACAGCGATATTATCGTAGATCTAATGATATTTGTTTTGCTTGATTTTAGAAAACTTTCGTAAAGATGCTTTACAGGACTAGTATCAGAGTGAATCGCGTTGGAGTCTTTATAGCTGGAACCAAAAAATGCAGTTTTTACTTTTTCGTCAAAAAAATTATAGATTGCACTAAAAGTTCTTGTAGGTGGCTCTTTAGTTGTTAGGTTAATGCTAAACTGACCTTCATTTTTGTAATCGCAGCCATGGTCTCTTATTCCGTAATATATGGTGCCTGTTTTGTCTTTTAACTTTTCTTTTAAGCTTTCCATGTATTGAACGTCATGAACTTGGCTAATATCCACAGATATATCCGTTTGGTCTTCACCAGGCTTATGGTCAGGGAATTTATCAGAAACACGTATATATAAGTTATTTTTTAGGCTATGGTTCTTTGTTACTCTTATGTTGAAACCACCTTTGTCATTTCTATCGTAGCAGTGCTCGTCATTTCTACTACATAAACTAAAAGTTAAACTTGGTGTTCGATGGTATTTTTCTATCTTATAATCACAGTTAGTACATATGCCACCTGTTGGAATGTATTCAAAATCTTCACCATCCATGTGAATTTTCAAAAGTGTAATGCCAGTTTTTATCTGTTTTTCTTTTAGTATTTTACTAATAGCTTCAACATCAGACCGGGATATCTCACCTTCTACACTATTGTATTCAATATATGCGCAACCTTTGTTTCCGCTGCCGGAAGGAAATTTACATATACGTCCGCAGAGTAAATTCAAAATGCGCGTATCTATTTCGCTTGCGCTGCTATCTGAAAGGCTCCTACAGTCTATATTTTCTCCTTGTTTTATAGAATTGATGATATTTTTAATCTTTTTTTCATCTTGATCTAACTTCGAAAACCAGTACTCTTTTCCATTCAACCATTGCGCATCGCCTATTATATATTTATTAGGACATATTCCATCTTGAATACTACCTTGACATTCTTCTTGATTTAAAACATGTGCAAAATGTTCCGTTTCTTGCTCGCTACACTTTTCATCGATTTTCACATACCTGATTTTTGTCTCACTCTCTTTATCTTTACACACTTTACTTCCAATAACACTAAAGCTTATCGTATCGTCTTTTTTAAGTGCAAATGGTAATGTAACGTCATTTCTCCCAGGCCTAATTGCAAAATCTGCATACTGCTTAGGACAAAAATTAACCTTACTAGGCACTATATTAATCTCTGTTACGCTTCTTATCCCATCTGAGATGTAAACACCAGAATCAACCCACTTCTGCTCTGTTGACACTATATCTAGTTTTTCACGCAAACCTGATAAATTTTCTGGCTTAATACAGTGATCCTCCCCGCATCCAGACAATAAAAAAAGTACCACAAAACTTATGCATAGCTTACCCAAGTTTTGGTTACTTAAACGTTTAAGCATCTGTTACTTACCTTAACTAGCATCACCGCCACCTTAGTTAATCTTTTCGCTGGAACCTTTACCACTATCTCCACCTCCTCCACCAGCACCACCTCTTGCCTTCTTGACAGCCGCAGCAGCAGCTTGACCAACACCTCCAGCAGCGGCTTTGGCAGCAGATAAAGCTTTGCCCACCATTTGTCCAGGTGTACTACCAGAACCGAGTAATGCTCTATGGTTACCAGCAAGTTCAGCAGCCATGTTAGGAAGAATGTTTAAAAAGTGGTAAAAGAGGAATAACACTAGACACAACTTTAATAACTCTCCGATGAGAGAGCTGCCAAACTCCATGTATTTAAAGTAGAATAGACCAAGTATGTTGCTCTTTTTAAAGCTATAATTTTGCATCATACATGCAAGAGTAGTTTCATTTTTATCACATTCACCATCCTTCAATTTGAACCACTGTTTTTTCTTACTATCTGAGGTTTCTGCTTGTTTCTTTTCATATAGCTTATCCGATTCAAATTTCAAATTTTTAAAATATATTTTATCACATGCTATGAACATAAAGGACAAAAACGCAAAAAGGATAACCGGGTATAAGCTATAGGTAATCAACTCTTTCACCCAGCCGTCAAAATATCCTTTGGTGTGTTGGAATAAAACCATAGGAATAAACAAAGGTGATAGAATAACAATTACACTTAAAGCAACTAGAGATAAAATAAATACATAGCACAGCCACAAAATAACCATCATCATCAGAACGGCCATAAATATACAGACAAGAGCTACTAAAATTTGTCCACCAGCGAAAATAATACCAATCACCGAACCTGCAACTAACAAGACAGGAGCAGCACCAAGCAAGACTGCTAACGTTGCAACACCTCCAGTACCAATTTTGCCACCAATTCCATCTAAAGGGGCACCTAAATAAAATAAAATTCTACAATCAAGCCTATCCCAAGGTGCAAGATAACTGTAAGATACCTTCTTTCCTTCACGAGTATATTCATAATCTGTACCTGCTTTATAATTACATATGCCTTTACTTTCAGATGACGCTTTTAGCACTATCTCTGACAAACCATTTGAGAGACGAGTTAATTCTCCATAATAATGAGACATGGTACTGCCTGTTGTGAAGTAAATCACTAAAGCGAATTTAATAATCAACATGTACATTTCTTGTGGGCTGCGAACTCCACCAGACATAGCTTTTATAGAGAACAGTATTAAAGCTAAAACCAAAACAGCAGTTACAGTGTTTTTCAACCTCTTTTGTGCTACAGATAAGAAACTGCCCTTGTTATGTCCATCTTTATCTTTAAGTGGGCTGCCACTTGAATCAATACCTGCAACTAAATTATCTAACGATTCCTTAATGCATTGCACTATCATAGAAGTGATGGGAATAGGAGCTAATGATTTACTTCCTGCCTGATTATAGCAAGCTTTAGAGACATACGAGCTAAAACAGCCAGCATTATCATAACCTACAAAAATTTTCCCCCCTTGTCCGTTGAGTCCTTTTTCTTTAGATCTGATAATAGTTTTATAGTCATCATTATTACCAATAGAAACTTTTTCCTCTCCTGTACCATCTTTATTTTTGAATGTCATCATAGATTTTTCACACATAGGAGCAAGTGGGTCAGGTGGCAATTCCGTGCACCCCATATCAACCCCTTGCGGCCAAGGAGTCATTTCGATACCAAGCATGCTCACACTTCCCAGCTCCACACACAACCTGCCCATTTTTCTTACTGCTTTAAATGTTGACCCATGTATGGTTTCGCTTTGCCCAGCTTTAAGAACTTTACATTTCAGCTCACCATCGACCGTCGGGGACCATGACCCATCTACATATCCAGTATCTTTTTCCCTTACATCAAAGTCTATGTATCCAGGTTTTTCTCTGGAATCAAAGTCTTTCTTGTTAAAAAGATTACCAAAAGTTAAAGGATTTCGATGACATATTTCTATATATTCACTGTATTGCACACCGTTTTTTGGCCAGTAATAACTTTCTGTACTCTCCTGAACGTTAGAATTTAAGGCTTCTTTTTCTGCTCTTTTCCCGTCATAGTCTTTTTTGTTCACGTCTTCCCGAGCTTTATCTTGCAAACAAGAAAAATATTCATCTTCTGTTTGGTAATTTTTATTGGTGCAGCCACTATAACCTGTGTCTTCTTTAAAATTTTTGTATTTTCCATCATGACCACGTGCAACTGGGTGTTTAACAAAACTATGTTCACAAACAACAAGCCCCCCTATTGCTTTCCAGACTCCAACAATTGCAGCTATCATTCCAACAATAACAAGAGCGGTAAACAAACCAGCAGAAGAGACGATTAAGACAATGCCAGTAAATATTGCGCCAACAGCAATCGCTATTCCAGCAAGTGCTGCAGCTGTTTTAAACGCCCCACAATCAGGATTAGAGGCACGACTGAAGCTGCCAGTGGAATTAAATCTGCTAACAAATTCTGTCTTGTCAGTACCACTTACTCCATCTGCAAGCACTGGATATGAGAGTAAAAAGTCTATATTTAGTAAAAATATCGCAATTAATAGCAATGACAGCTTAGTCTTAAACATTTTTTACCTTCTGATAAAATATAGGCAACCATACTTTTGGGTTGTCCCCAACTTCATTTAATATATCGTGTAACAATAGAACACTTTCTGCACGTCCGGATAATACGTTGATTATATCATCTAAGTCTTTTAAGTCTATTCTAGCTACCACAGCATTAACTCCTTGTTTCACCAAAAAGAATCTAGTACTCGGATCTGTGTGCTTAATTAATATATATTCACGTTCAGTTAACATAAAAACATCCCGATAGACACTAGTAGCTTTCAGATTTGGTAAAAAAATCTGTGTCGCTGTTTGTTGTACAAGCGTATCGCTAATAGCACTTTTACTTGCATCCTCAACACTCTGAGTAGCAAAAATCACAAAAGCATTTAGTTTTCTCAGTACCTTCAACCAGTCTTTTATCTTGGGTGCAAAAACTGGATTATCTATTAATGCCCATGCCTCATCAAGAACGATAATAGATGGAGTGCCATCAAGAGATATACTAATCCTATGAAATAAATAAATCAATACTGGTCCAAGGGCAACAGGATCTTTGAGCAAGCTAGCCATCTCAAAACCAAATACTCTTGCTCGTGAAAAATCTAGCAAATCTTCTTTATTGTCAAATATTGCAGCATGAGAACCATTATCATGCCACATAGATATTGCCCCAGCTAGAGTATCAGGACCTGCAAGTCCTAAAAACGGTACAAGGTTTCTCAAGAACCTGTCTTCTTTTCTTAATTTAAAATTTCCTTCAATTGCATCATTAATTCGTGCAATATCTTCTGAAGTAAATTTATCATTATATACCGAAATTAAAGACTTTATCCACTCCATTAAAAATGTTCTATTATCAGAGGTGTCATCAAGTTGCAAAGGATTAAAATTTGTTTTAGTTCTTGGTTCTATTACAGTATAGATACCACCAAGTGCTCTTAAGAAAATCTCTGCACCGCGATCTTTGTCAAAAAAGAATATCCTTGGAGAAAATTTTATCGCTTGAGCACATAAGAAATTCATTAAAACAGTTTTACCAGCACCAGTTGGGCCAATTATCATAGTGTGTCCAACATCCCTTATATGAAAGTTGAAAAAAAATGGAGTACCAGATGTCGTGTCGAAAACTGTAACGGCATCTCCCCAGTGGTTATTGAATTTATTACCAGTAGGATAATTATGTTGAGATGCAAATCCAGCCAAATTAAGACTACTTATTGTAGCTTTTCTCACTATATAATCGAAATTACCAGGAATTTGCGCCCAAAATGCTGGTTCAAGGTTAACTCTCTCACGGACAGGGTAAACACCGCAATTAGAAAGCTCTGATTCTACCAACGACAGAGCGTTATCCAATGATTTAGGACTTTTTTCTATACATAAAATAGTCAGGTGATGTTGACCAAATGCAATCTTACCACTCATTGCGTCATCAAGCGCTTGAGAAATTTCTGCTATTTGAGAAATAGCTTTATCTGCAGACTGTATCATTCGATTTTGCTGTATCTGCATTTTTCCAATCGCCATTTGCCTGTTTATAAATTGAAAAGATTGCGTAATTATAAACTCGTAAGGAAGTTGTAAAAACGAATCAAGCATTCCTGCAGAAGTATGATTTCCATATTCTTTGATACTAACTACTCCAGCATATTTACTCTCATTATGAGTCACAACCTGTATCATCTTACGGCCAAAGAATAACCTATGTACTGGTAAGTATCTTGATATTTCAGTTCTTAGCGGAAAAAGCGTATTTGTAACGAAGCCACAATTTACGATTCTAGATAGAAACTCCATTATTTCGCAGAACAAACCATCTGGAGTTTCTTTTACTCCAAGAATTTTAGGCGAATAATTTCTAAGGCTTGTCACTACACGATTTGTCGTTTCCTCTAAATCTTCATACGTGGCACGCATATCACTTTCCCAAGCATGTTTTGAAGTTACATGTCCGAATTTTTTTAGTAGATATGACAAAAATTCTACTCCTTTTGTGTCTGCTCTACGGATAATCGTAATGTATAGGTCATTAATAAATGATTGCCTTGTTGCGTGTTTTTCTCTCCATTTTAGATTTACGTGATTAGCGAAAAAATTCGGCAAACCTTGACTTGCAAATTCATCAGAAAAAATATTTTTTTTACGTCTGATAGTATGAAAATACAAACTAAATGCCGGAGATGAAATGCTTCTGAGCATCTGATTCCTGATATTATTTTGTATTACTAAATCCTCGTCATCGGCGGTTTCAAATGCAAAGCCACTTAGTTTTATAACCTTAACCAACCAATTTTCTTTTGTCATCAAGGTTGTGCTATTCCAATAGCAAGAATAAGGAATAAATTCAGCAGCGTGAACTTCCCTGCTCAGAGTAGATTTACTCTTTGATTGAATAGCCCTAAACCTCAGCATCACACAACATTAAGCAATATCATAAGAATTGGCTCCATGATAAAAACGATTTAAACATTTCGAGCACTTTCCTAATTTTACCATAAATAATTCAATAAACAAAGGTTCTTTTGCAGAAGCTATATAGCCAAGTCCATGTATACCTGGTAACATTAAAAGAATCACTCTCAAATCATTTGAATTAATGAAAATTAGCAGGCAAATCAGGACGTTTAATATTGCAAACATATAACTCACACCAAAGAGCATTGCAGGTCTTGTAAGACCTTTAAATAATTGATCTGTTTGTATACTACCTGTGGACATATCTTTAACCTTCTAATAATAGCTCTAACACTAATACTATATCATTATATTAAAAATCCATTGAAACTAGTAGCACTTTAAGTTAAGATACATTGATTAATAATTTAACCCAGATAATGACAAGTTGGCCATTTCAAGAAGCAGAAAAAATATTGCAAGAGTTTCCTAATAAAAAAGAAATAATATTTGAAACTGGTTATGGACCCTCTGGTTTACCCCACATAGGAACCTTTGGAGAGGTTTTCCGCACTACAGTTGTTGTAAATGCATTAAAAAAAATAGCTCCTGGTATAAAAACCAAAATCATTGCAGTTTCAGATGATATGGATGGTTTGCGAAAAATACCAGATAATGTGCCAAATCAAGAGATGCTAAGGGAGCACTTAAATAAACCATTGACTATGATACCCGATCCATTTGGCACTCATGAGAGTTATGGTCATCACATGAATTCGTTGTTGTGTAAATTTCTTGATTTGTTTGAATTTGAATACGAATTTAGGAGTGCAACAGAGTGTTATAAATCTGGCGTTTACGATGAAAAACTTTTACTCCTGCTGAAAAATTATGATAAAGTGATGGACGTAATGCTTCCATCATTTCGGGAAGAAAGGCAGCAGACTTACAGTCCATTCTTGCCGATATGCCCAAAAACTTCCCAAGTTTTACAAGTTCCAGTAATTGAAACAAATACAGATAAAGGAACAATCACGTATGAAGACCCAAACGGGGAAAAAATAGAAGTTCCAGTGACAAAAGGAAAATGTAAACTGCAATGGAAACCTGATTGGGGAATGAGGTGGGCCGCATTTGGAGTAAATTATGAAGCTCACGGAAAAGATTTAACTCCATCTGCTGTGCTTTCAAGTCAAATATGTGAAATACTTGGAGAAAAGCCACCACTTCTGTTTTGCTACGAGCTTTTCCTTGATAAAGAAGGAAAGAAAATATCAAAATCAAGAGGAAATGGCATTTCGATTGAAGAGTGGCTAACTTACGCACCAACGGAGAGTTTATCACTGTATATTTTTCAGAGTCCTAAAAAAGCTAAACGTTTATATTTTGATGTGATACCAAAATCAACCGATGAGTATCTAGAGTTTGTAAGGTGCTATAATGAGAGTAAAGAAAAAGATATAAATAATCCTGCATGGCATATTCATCAAGGTGAAGTTCCCAGTATAGAAACTTCAGGTATAAATTTTACGCTACTTTTAAACCTAGCGGCGGCTTGTAACGCTGAAAACAAAGAGATTCTCTGGGGTTTTATATCCACTTATGCACCAAGCGTCACACCAGAAAATAATAAAATGCTTGATAGACTTTCAGACTTTGCAGTAAAGTATTACCACGATTTTATCAAACCAACAAAATCATATAAAACTCCAAATGCAAAAGAGAAAGAAGCGTTACTAGATTTGAAGGACACTTTACACTCTCTATCTACAACTGTTACTGCTGAAGAAATTCAATCTCAGGTATTTTCTATTGGAAAAAAATATGATTATACCAACTTACGTGACTGGTTTCAGCTATTATATGAAACGTTACTTGGCCAAAAAACCGGTCCAAGAATGGGATCTTTCATAAAGCTTTATGGAATAGATAATACGATTTCTCTCATAGAAAGCGCTACTAAATGTATACTGTAGAGTTTACCTTCTTTCATTTGAGCTCTTTAGTTTTTAGTTCTGCCTTCTAAGGCTTTTACTCGTGACAACCACTGTGCCTGCGATCTTGTCGTGCCAAGTTTGACAGCGTTTGTTGAAATTTGACCATAAAAAGCCCAAGAATAATGGTGCAGCTGACAATATAAAGGAAAAAAATCTCTTTGTTGCTTGTCTTAGGGTCATCTTTTCGAAAGTTTGTGCATCCACAACTCTAAGCCCAAGTAATAGTTTTCCAGGTGTAGCAGCAAACCTTACCCACATATATGTTACATAGCAAAAGAGCATAATGCATTGGACTATTTGATTTAGGATTTGTAATTTTATAAGTCTACTCTGCGTTGTCTTTTCTTCTGCAGACAGTGGCGCTTGCATTTGGTATTTTGCAGCAATTTGACTTAATATTTTGCTATCCTCTGAGTTCATAAAGAGCTTATTTAAGGCTTGGCTGCAAAACTGCAAGAACAAAACGATAATAATCAAATCAAGCAATACTGATATATAGCGCCTAAGTCCTGTTACATAACATATCCCATTTTCATCTTTCTTTACCTTTTGAATAACATTTATAGAAGAAAAAATAGAAAATAAACGATTAAAAAATTTATGTAACATATATATACTTTCCAATATTTAACGTGCCCCTGGCCGGACTTGAACCAGCATGCTTTTGCAAGCAACAGATTTTGAGTCTGCCGTGTCTACCATTCCACCACAGGGGCATTAAGTTTTAATGCTATAGGCAACACGGAATTAGTCAAATTTTATATGTCTTTCAAATGAGGACTAAATATTCTACAATAATCAACAGTTACTCTCAAAACTTAAAATGAATGAATTAGCTAGTCTCCTCAGTTCAAGAAGTGTAGATAAGGAAATATGTAAATTACCGCATAATTTAGAAGCTGAACAGATGCTTATTGGTGCAATGATTCGTGATAATAGAATCTGTGATGCAGTTGAAGACACAATCACAGCAGAAAATTTCTATGATCCATTACATCAAAGTATTTTTACGCAGATATCCAAAACCAGGAAACACGGTATAGTTGCCAATGAACTAAGCCTCAAAATGTTTTTTGAGAACGACCAAGCGTTTACCGAGTGTGGTGGGGTAGAGTACTTAGCAAAGCTTGCAGCAAAGGCAAGTATTGCACTTGATATCTATAGTTTGACTAGAATAATCCGTGATACTTACTTAAGGAGATGTTTAATTAAGCTCGGGCAAGAAATAGTTGGTGATAGCTACAACTACGATATTGAAAATCCTGCACAGGCGCAAATTGAACAAGCAATGACAAAATTGTTCAACTTAGCAGTAAAAAAACAAGGTGAGAAAACATATATAAAACTTGCAAGTTCAATTAAAGACGTAGTTGAGAAGATCAGCACACTGAAAAATAATCCAGAAGCGCTGGGCGTTACAACCGGACTTCAAGATCTAAATCAGCTTCTTGGTGGCCTACAAAAATCTGATTTATTAATTTTAGCTGCAAGGCCTTCTATGGGTAAAACAGCACTGGCGCTAAACATCGCACTTAATGCTTGTAAGATGTTGCAAAAAAGAGCAGATAAACAACATTATGTAGCGTTTTTCTCACTTGAAATGTCAGCAGAACAATTAACCGCAAGGCTGATCACTATAGATTCAGGGATTAGTTATTATAAGGCATTAACCGGGAGAATTAGTGATTTTGAATTGCATGAATTTATCAATGCTAGTACAGAATTATCTGAACTGCCTTTCATCATAGATGACACCCCTGCGCTATCAATTAGTGCCCTTCGCACCAGAATACGCTTGCTGTATCAATTATATAATGTAGAAGTGGTATTCATTGATTATTTGCAGCTAATCAGAGGAACAACAAAAAGAAGTAATGAAAATAGAGTACAAGAAATCTCGGAAGTGACGCAGGGTTTGAAAGCAATTGCAAAAGAGCTGAATATTCCCGTTGTTGCACTATCTCAGCTCTCTCGTTCTGTTGAGCAGAGAGACGACAAAAAACCACAACTTTCTGATTTGCGTGATTCAGGAAGCATAGAGCAGGATGCAGATATAGTGATGTTCCTCTATAGAGAGGAATATTATGAATTGAGAAAGCAACCAAGTGAAGGAAGCAATAAACATCGAGAGTGGCAAGAAAAAATGGAAAAAATTAGAAATATTGCAGAGCTTGTTATTGCAAAGCAGAGAAATGGGCCAATTGGCAGTGTGAAGCTATATTTTGACTCTAACAGAGGTTCGTTTAAAGATTACACGGAGAGGCATAGTGTGTAGCTTGGCAGCAATCTTCTTGTTCCCAAGTTCATCAATTGTTTTTTTATGTAAAAAGTTAGCTTGACAACTTCCTTTAAATCCTTTTATATGGTATTATATTTTACAATACGTGAGGAATAATCATATGAGTAAAAACAATTTACCCTATTATATAGCTGGAACTCTGGCTGCTTTAACTTTATTAGCATCTGGAGTGTTTGCTGCAGCTCCTTATATTGGTTTCTTAGCTCCTGTTGCAGCATTAAGTGTTGGCCTGCCATTTATTATTGGTGGTGCTGTATTTTCTGCTGTAGCTATGGCACTTTCGTATAAAGCAATTAGTAAGAATAAAACTATTTCTGAGAAAGATGTTCAACTGACTGAGAAAGTAGAAGAAATATCTAAAAAAGATGCTCAACTAGCTAAAGAAGAAGATAAAGTACAGGCTCAAAAGCAAACAATTTCTGGGCAAAATGACCAACTGACTAAAAAAGAAGCGGAAGTAAAAGCTAAAGAGGAGGAAAATTCTAAGCAAAAAATTGAAATTAATAAAAAAAATGAGGAGATTGATAATCAAAAAAAAGAAATAGAAGAACTTAAACACAAGAAAACTTTTGTTCCGCAAGCAATGAAGAATATCAAAGAAGCATCTCAAGAAGTATTTGCATATGTAGCAGAAGCCTACAGTAGTGGGCGCGTTCATAGTACTATTAAGCAGCGCCGTAGTGATGTTGCGAATGACTTAAAAAATGTCGTAGGTAGTGCGAAAAATGCTTATGGCACATCAGTTGAGTATGTAAAAGGGAAATTTAATGTGCTGGAAATAAATTAAAAAATGTTTATGGTACATCAGTTGAGTATACAAAAGGAGCACTTAACAGCGTTGGAAGCAGCTTGTACAGTAGATTTCATGGTACTAAGGTTTCTAGTTCGGAAGAGCAGTTTAAGCGTGAAGATGGATCTAAACCTAGTATGCAAGAACTAACTAGTTTGGATTACTTAGATCTTGCAGTTTCTTCCAGTGAGCAAAAGCAACGAGCTAATAGTTTGGATTATTTAAATATTGATAACGACGTTCCTAAGCAACCTGATCATTTAAGTATTGATGCTGCTAAAAGGTATTTAATGAGTCTTTCTGAGGATCAGGAGATATTTTATGATGCAGAATCTGGTGGTGAAAAAGATACTGAGACTTCTAGCCTGAAAGAGCAGTGAGATGAAAACAGTAAAGCAAAAGTTCCGTCAAGAATTTCTGATTTATGTGAGTCAGTAAAAGGAAAGTTTACCAGCTTTTGAAGTGGGGTACAAAGTATTTATAGTAAGAATGTTTATAATGTGCACTAGGTACTGATCTGTTGCATGCTCAACATAAAAACACCTTGGCTAATGTACCACAAGAAGAGGTTGTAAATAAAGAAGCTCAAAAGCCAGAAGAGCAAGCAGACCAAAAGCCAAATCTTCAAAGGGACAACAGCATAAACAATACGGAAGAAGGCGGTAAAAATAAAAGGAGTGGAGCCGCAAGAAGAAAAAGAAAACAAGCACGAGTAGAACAACCTATAGTGTATACAGTTACAACAAGTAATAAATATGATGTGTTGCTACCTGAATGCTTCCTTAGTTAAACATCAACCCTCAAAAAAACCGGCGTAGGTTTAGGCAGCGTAATGCCTGAACTTACGCACGTATCGCACAAAGATTTTAAACCTCGTTGCTCTTTCGGAATTTGCAATTGATCGAGTATCATTTCCGCTGACCTCGGGACAATTGGCTGCAATAAAGTGCCAATTATCCTGATGTATTCCAGTAGCTTATAAATTACTAAGTTCATGCGCTCTCTGTCAGTTTTGCTTAGTGTCCAGGGTGCACTTTTATCTATATAAGCATTGGCTTCAGAAGAGATGTTGATGATTAGAAGTATGATATGGTTAAACTCATACTTTGATAGGTGATTCATCACCTGATCGAGTATAGCTTTGCAACCTGGAAGACTTTCTTCACCTTTAAGTAGGCTTTGATCGATTGTTGGTACAATTCCAGAACATTGCTTGTGTAAAAATGAAATTGTTCTTTGTACTAAATTGCCTATATTGTTTGCAAGTTCTGAGTTTATGCGGCTGATCATGTTTTTCTTACTAAAGTTGCCATCCTGGCCAAAACTTGCTTCTCGAAGGAGAAAATAGCGTAGTTGATCAACACCAAACTCTTGAGCGAGGCCAATTGGATCTATGACATTACCAAGAGACTTGGATATTTTTTCTCCTTCGTTTAGCCACCAACCATGAACTGCAATTTGTTTTGGCAGTGGCAAATCTGCTGCAAGGAGAATCGCTGGCCAATACACAGCATGAAAGCGCAATATGTCTTTGCCGATTACATGAACGTTGAAAGAGTTGTCAGCTAGGTTTGCAGTGCTTGACACTGGAATCTGTATTTCTGGTTCTGCCCAAAACTTCTTATATTCTTCACCTTCAGTACTAGGGAAACCTATTGATGTAAGATAATTGGTTAATGCATCTATCCAGACATAGATTACGTGTTTGTCATTACCTGGTACTTTTATTCCCCAGTTAAAACTAGTGCGAGAGATTGAGAGGTCAATGAGCCCTGATCTTACAAACGATACCACTTCATTTTTTCTGCTCTCAGGAAAGATAAAATTTGGCTGATTTTCATATAGTTCTAGTAATTTATCCTGCCAATTCGACAAACGAAAAAAGTAGCTCTCTTCTTTTACCCATTCAACCTCAGCACCTGTTGGTGCTTTGCCATCTATCAGCTCTGATTCCTGATAAAATGCTTCATCACGAACTGAATACCAACCCGAATAGGAATCCAAATATATTTGTCCTCTCTCTTCAAGCCTATTCCATAAAGCTACCACTGCTTTTTCATGACGTTCCTCCGTAGTGCGAATAAAATCGTCATACTCAAAATTCATGAACTTAGCTAATTCTTTAAATGAAACACTCACTTCATCTGTAAATTCTTTTGGCTGCATTTCCTTTGCTTTAGCTGCTTTTTCTATTTTTTGTCCATGTTCATCTGTACCGGTGGTAAATTTGACATTTTTCCCAGCTAGTTTCATGAACCTTGCCACCACGTCACACAAGAGAGAAGTGTATGCATGACCGATATGCGGCTTATCGTTTACGTAATATATTGGCGTGGTGATGTAAAAACTCTCAAATCGATCCATGGTTTAGCATTTTGATAAAAATCAACTGAGTTAATTATAGTATTAAAAAGGCAGTAATAAATAAATATTGATTGGGTTAAGCATAATTTTTGAAAAAAGCTATTTACTGAAATTTTATTAAAATAAGAAACAATCAGGTATGATTATTGAAAGAACAATGGGAAATTTTCTTGTAATTCTATTTATAGTTTTCTATGCATTTGATGCACACGCTGATGGAGCAACAGATGTAATGTGTAATGTAATAGGTTACGTTCATGGAATAGGTGGACCAATGATTACAGTAGTAGTAATTGGTACAAGCTTGCTTGCAATATTTGGAAGAATGCCTTGGCCTTCACTTTTCTCACTTGGTATGTTTGTTGCTGTGTTTTTTGGTGCACCTAAAATTGCAACAGCGATAACAGAAAAAAACGTTTGTAATTTTCTTGAAGATCAAATGCCGGTTCGTTGTCCTTATAAAGGTCAAACGTTGGTTCAAGGAAAGTGTGTTGCTGCTCCTGGATATGAACGTGTAGGTACAAGTTATTCTTGTCGTCGCGGTTGGGCGCTAACTAATAAAGGCTACTGTATAAAAGCTGGCCAAGATCCTTCAAAGTATTGGAAGTGAAAATGGTGCTTTTATAGAGTTAAATCTAACTACTCATCAAACCACAAAGTATATAATTAATATCCACACCTTTAGTTAAATTCCACTCACGCTTTATTACGTTGTACTCCATGCCAGCCATGTTTTGCAGCGTTACATTATTTTCTCTTAAGTGATTTGCAATTTCTGACGGCTTGAGAAATTTATTCCAATTATGCGTACCCTTAGGCAGCCAATTTAATATGTACTCTGCGCCGACTATTGCAAGACAGAAGGATTTGATAGTTCTATTTATTGTGGATATAAAGATTAGCCCTTCTGGTTTCAGCAATTCTATTGCTCTTCTCATAAAGAATTCTAAATTATCTACATGCTCGACTACTTCCATCAGCAGAACCACGTCGTACTTCTTGTCATTGCTTAGCTCTTCAATGCTGGTGTGCATATATTCTACATTAAGCCCTACTTTTTTCGCATGTGACTGTGCCACTTTGATGTTTTCTTCACATACATCTATTCCCACAACGTTAATGCCAACGCGTGCCATTGACTCTGACAAAATGCCACCACCGCATCCAACATCAAGCAATGATAATTCTTTCAAATTGCATTTTTTTAACTCTTTTATTTTCTCAATAATGTAAGATACTCTAACAGGATTCATCATGTGCAATGGTTTGAATTTGCCGTTCTCATCCCACCACTGGCCTGCCATTTTAGCGAATTTTGATATTTCATCTTCGTTATAAGTTTTTGTTTTTTTTTTCTTAGAGGCTATATTACTGAGTTTATCAAGGCGTTTTTTATGTCTGCTTTCTTTTGAAAATTCTGTTTCGAGGAATTGTTTGACTATGTCTTTTGCTAATCCACTCGCAGTAAACCCTGCACCAAGACACAGTACATTTGCGTTGCCATGCTCGCGAGCTAATTTTGCGATCTCAACACTGTTACATAAAGCAGCGTAGATTCCTTCAAAACGATTTGCCACAGTACTCATGCCCAAACCTGTACCACAAATTAATATCCCATAATTTGCTTTTTTGCTTGTTATATCTTCTACAACTTTAACAGCATAGTCTGGGTAATCTACACACTTTTGCTTAGCAGTGCAGCCTTGATCTACCGCTGTGTAACCCAGGGTTTCCAGGTAGGATTTTATTTCTGATTTTAATTCATAACCAGCATGATCTGAGGCAATTGATATTATATCTGACATATAAAAAGTTGATCTTGCATAACTTAAGGATATTTATATGGGTAATTTATTTTGATCTTTCTGTCAAGCCGTTTTAATACTCCTGATCTTTCGGGAGTCCTAAAGCTTGAAATAAATTTCGAGTCAGATGTGTATAAATTCTATATAATTTTTATCCTACTACTAATTCAATAAGATGGATCACATAGATATTATAAAATCAAAATTATTATTATCTGACATAGTAGGTAAAAAAGTCAGGCTAATAAAAAGAGGAGATAGTTTTGTTGGGCTCTGTCCATTTCATAACGAAAAAACCCCATCTTTTTCGGTGAGCAATACTAAGGGGTTATATTACTGTTTTGGTTGTTCAGCTAGTGGTGATGCATTTGAATTTATTTCACAAACTGAAGGATTAAGCTTTAAAGAAGCATTGGAAAGATTAGCATCGGTTACAGGTGTTGAACTGCCCAAAAGTCTTAGTATTACAAAAGGGGACAATAAACTATTTTTAGCGCTTGATTTAGCTGCAAATTGGTTTGCACAAAAAAATCAGGGCATTGTAGATTATTTAAAGCAGCGCAAGATTTTACCTGAAATCATAGATAAATTTAAGATAGGTTATGCACCAAGCTCTGGTTTGAAAGAGTATTTAAACTCTTCAGGTATTGAAGACAAAATTTTAATTGATATTGGATTAGTAAACAAAAATTTTCATGATTATTTTTATGACCGGCTGATATTTCCTATATACAACATTGCAGGAAGAGTTATTGGTTTTGGCGGACGTGCGCTGAGTTCTGAGCAACAGCCAAAATATTTAAATAGCCCAGAGAGTCAGCTCTTCAAGAAGAGGGAGAATTTATACGGATTAAACTTTGCTTTAAGCGAAATACGTAAAAAACAGCACATATTTGTTGTTGAAGGATATATGGACACTATAGCGCTACATCAAGCGGGAATTAGTAATGCAGTTGCTCCACTTGGTACCGCAATTTCTGCAGAACAGATAAAAAACCTGTGGAGATTTGCTAAAGAAATCTCCATCTGTATGGATGGCGATAATGCCGGATATCGTGCTGCTACACGAGTTGCGGAACTTGCTCTGCCAATATTAGAGCCTGGATACACGTTAAAGTTTGTGACTTTGCCGAGTAATAAAGATCCATACGATATATGTAACGAACTGGCATACAAGAAAGAAGACGTGTTGACTGCTCTTGACCATTCAACAAAACTGCATTCTGAATATTTATGGCGTCACATAATCGATAGCAACTTTCAAAATTATGAAAAACTTGCTCCGGAAAAATATTCAATTCTTGAGCACAAGTTCATGGAATATGTAAATACTATTAGCAACAGCAGTATTAGAAGGTATTATAGAGATTATTTTTACAATAAGGCTAGTGAACTAAGAAGTAGCTTCAAAAAACAGATTTTTAATAGTAAAACTAGAGCAACAAAAGGTGAGTATCTTCATAACAAATCTCCAGAGCTAATTGAGGCAGAGCAAAATCAGGCCATAATTTTGCGTATAGCCGTAGAATTTCCTGAAATCTTGAACCGTCCTATATTTTTTGAGCAATTTTCTCATTTTGAATTTACTAATGAGATGAAAAGATTACAACAGCGTGTAATTGATGTAATAAGTAACAAAAGCAAACTTGGTAAAGAGGCTTTGTTACAAGAATTGAAACAGTTTGACGTTATAAAGTATGTATTTGAAAAAACTAGTGTACTAAATAGCCAACTGAACGAGAGAAAATCTGCAGAAATTGTGTGGAATAATATAGTGTTACTAAAAGAATTAAATGCGTTACGAAAAGAAAGAACCGAAGCGAGGCTGAGCGGTAATCTTGACTTAGAGGAAAGGTTGATAGAACAAATAGAGCAAATAGAAAGTAATATACAAGAAATGCAAATGGAGTTTATTGAAAAGTAGGCTGCTACAGTTAATTATTTTTAGGTTGTTTGTCATTCTGCTGCTTTTTAACGGAATTTATACTGCCTCTTAGCAATAAAAAACTTACTTATTGTAGGAAAATCTTGTGTTTGTTCTCATATAAAACTATTTATGGAGTGACAATGGTGCATGTATTATACTTACATTTTTGATTCGAAAATTTATGCAGTTGTTTCTAACAAAATTAGTCAACAAATTCTATTGTTTAAAGATGAGAAATAAAGTAATCATCATTTCTAGTATTGCTTTTATTCTACTGTTTTTTATCAGCAGTGCATTTTTAAAAAAAGATCAGGCGGTTCATAGTGATAATGCAACTAGTAGCTTTTCAGTAAAAACTCAAGAATGTGCGCCGCAAAACCGCACTATATATTTAAATTTTTCTGGTACAGTAAATCCCTTACATAGAGCTAGCCTTGTCTCAAAAATAAGTGGTAAGATTATTGCTATTTATTTACCTGATGGTGAAAAGGTAAAAAGAGATGATGTAGTGTTAAAGATAGAAGATTATGACAGGATTGAGCAATCTCAGAAAGCCAAAGCTTTATTAAAGCAGCGTGAAATTGAGTATGATTCCTCTCACAAACTGAATAAAACAGGCTATGGAGCACAAATACAAGTAGAAGCAGCTTTTACTGCGTTACAAAGTGCAAAAGCTGACCTAAAAAGGCTAGAATTGGATTTAGAAAATACTGCAGTCAAATCTCCTATAGATGGTTATATTGATAAAATCAATGCAAACGAAGGGGATTTTGTTAATGCTGGGCAAAAAATAGCTGACGTGGTTGATTTCGATCAAATTCTTGTGGTGTTATACGTTTCGGAAAATGAAGTAAATAAAATAGAGCTAGGCAGCACAGCTCAAATTAGTTTACTGGACGGAAAAGAATTGGCAGGTGAAGTAAGTTTTATTAGTAAAATTGCTGAGCCTAAAACTGGGTCTTATAGGGTAGAGGTAAAGGTAATTAATAATAAAATGATATCCTTGCAGGGACTAACTGCCAACGTAAGACTACCTTCAGGCGAAAGATTTGCATATAAAGTTCCTTCTTCAGCCCTGAGCTTAAGTGACGAGGGTGCTCTTGGAATAAAGATTGTTGATGACAATAATTATGTAATATTTGTACCAATAGAAATTGTTGATCATGAGAGCGATGGGGTTTGGATAGTAGCAAATAACGAAGGTAAACCCATAAAGTTAATAGTATTGGGCCACCTATTTGTTAAGCCTGGTGATAAGGTTTAAGACATAAGATCCTTTTTCATAGCTTATACTACGTTATACCAATCCCAGCGTCTGGGCACTGGTTTCTTGGTACTTATTCCGCAATAATTTTTTTTTCCTTCAATAAATTTTGCAGTTCGCCTTTTTCGTACATCTCGCGAGTGATGTCGCAACCACCGATAAACTCTTCCTTTATATATAATTGTGGAATTGTTGGCCAATCAGAAAACTTTTTTATAGATTCACGTATTTCATCATTCTCCAACACGTTAATATACTTAAACTTCACGTTCAATTTTTTTAGGATTGACACGACGAGTCCAGAGAATCCGCATTGAGGAAAATCAGAAGTGCCTTTCATGTACAACACCACATCATTTTCCGCTATATCTTTTTTTATTTGTTCAAAACTGCTCATAAATTCACCTTATTTTTAAGTATTAGTTTCCAGTTGCAAGGCGTGTATAGACTGACCTTCCAGAGCTTTATATACCATTTTATGCTGTTCTATTTTTGTCTTTCCAAGAAAGCGCTTGGAGGTTATTTTTAAATGATAATGATCATCATCTCCAGCAAGGTCCTGAACCTTTATATCAGCGTCGGGGAACGATTGTTTGATGATACTTTCTAATTCGTGAATTGCAATAGTCATTGATTTGCTTTAAATTACAATACTTTCATTATAAATCTAAAACGACTGGGTGCAATTGAATTATTGATTATATGGTTACTAATATTGTGAAGACAGTAGATTCAGCGTGTTAAGTGTACTAGCAAGGCGAGATTTCAATTGATTTTCATATTTACTCCAATCTTGTATTGCCTTTCTTGCAATACCTGAATCAACTGCGGCTTTTGCAACAGCAGGAGATACTATAGAAATTAATCTTGGGTCAAATGGAGTAGGTATTATATATTCACGTCCATAGCTCATTTTACGACCGCCATAGGCTGCAGATATCTCGTCAGACACTGGCTCACGGGCAAGCTTTGCTATTGCATCTGCAGCTGCAATTTTCATCTCATCATTTATTGTTGTTGCATGTACATCAAGCGCTCCTCTGAATATATAAGGAAATCCCATTACGTTGTTGACTTGATTGTTGTAATCTGACCTGCCAGTTGCGATTATTGCATCTGGCCTCACAGATTTTGCAAACTCAGACCTTACTTCTGGATCGGGGTTGGCGAGAGCGAAAATAATCGGGTCTTTGCCCATACTCTTTAACATCTCTTCATTTAACACATCTTTTGCAGATAATCCGATGAATACATCAGCGCCTTTTATTGTATCAAGTAGAGAACGTTCGGAAGTATCAATTGCATATTTTTCCTTCCACTCATTCATGTCCTCGTTTCTACCTTTGTATATTACTCCTTGCTTATCACACAGCACTATATTTTTAGCGCCCATGGACTTTAGTATTTCTAAACATGCAATACCGGCTGCTCCAGCACCATTCATAATGATCTTAACGTCCTCTAATTTCTTTCCGACAATATCAAGAGCATTTTCTATACCAGCTGCAACAACCACTGCAGTTCCATGCTGGTCATCATGGAACACTGGAATATCCATCAGTTCATTCAGACGTTTCTCTATTATAAAACAATCGGGAGATCTTATATCCTCTAAATTTATCCCCCCCCAACTTGGCCCAAGGTACCTTACTGCATTGATGAAATCTTCTATATTTTCTGTACCAACTTCTATATCAACTGCATCAATATCAGCAAAACGCTTAAATAAAACAGCTTTGCCTTCCATGACAGGTTTTGCAGCAAGAGGACCGATATTACCAAGCCCAAGCACTGCAGTGCCATTTGAAATGACAGCTACAAAATTGCTTTTTGCCGTATAATCATAAACAACCTCAGGATTTTTAGCTATTTCAAGGCACGGAGCTGCAACGCCAGGAGAATAAGCAAGTGACAAATCATACTGGGTAGATAAAGGTTTTGTTGGCATGATTGAAATTTTACCAGGGTTACCACCTCTACTGTGATACTTAAGTGCCTCTTGTTTTGTGGTATTATCTAAATCATCGTTCATTCTTATATTTTAAGCTTGTAATTTTTAAGTATATGGAGTTTTTATAAATGTTCAATTGTAAACTATTAGCTTGTGAACTCTGTTGTACTTCTGTATAAGTTTACCTATTACGTAAGATGATATTACATGCTTAAGAAAAACGTGCCTAATTTGCTTACAATTTCTCGTGCACTTGCAATACCAGCAATAATATTAAGTTTTTATATAGAAAATAAATATGCAGGCCTGATAACAATATCAATCTTTGTGTTTGCGTGCATTACGGATTTTTTTGATGGTTACTTGGCGCGTGCGTGGAAAGTCCAATCAAAGTTTGGCAAGCTATTTGATCCAATTGCTGATAAATTAATAGTGGTTTCAACGATAATTATGCTAGTTTATAAGCAGAAGATAAATGATTTTACAATAGTACCATCGATTATCATCATCTGTAGGGAAATATTAGTTTCGGGTTTACGGGAGTTCCTTATAGCTATAAATGTTAGTCTACCTGTAAGCAAAGCTGGCAAAATTAAAACATTTTTGCAGATGGTTGCTGTAGTAGCGCTAATAATGAATGATTACGACACAACTCAATATATAGGTGCAATTTGTTTATGGGTTGCAGCTATTATAACTATGTGGTCAGGCTATAATTATATCCTAGCCGGCATCAAACAGGTTGACTGAATTTCTTGAGAAACAGTTAATATACAAAAGTAGTTAATACTTTCATAATATTGACTGAATAGTTAAAATCCTGTATAATATATTAGTTAATAGGGTTTATATGACTGATAACTTTAAGACTACGTTTTCTCCTGAAGATTTTTTTGGGGATTTTTGGCTGACAGTTGATAAGGAAGTCAAAAAAGAAAGGTCAGAACAAGAGTCATTAACACTAAAAGAAGAAGCAGAAAAAAAGAAGAAGCTTGAACAGGAGTTATTAATGCTAAAAGTAGGAGAAGCAGAAAAAAAGAAGAAGCTAGAACAAGAGCTATTAACACTAAAAAAAAGAGAGCTATATAGACAATGTGTATCATTGGTAACAATGGTTCCATTTGCATTATTTATGGCTATTGAACTGGAAAAAATATGTAGCGATCAGGTATTACTTGGCGTGATAAGTGGCGCGCTAAGCCACACTATATTACCTTCTATGGTCCTATCTCTTATTTGTACGCTATATTTAATTTACAATAATAGGAAAATAGCACAAAAAGAACGAGAGTTGGAGAATATTGAAAATGGAGAGGAAGTAAAGGAAAAAGAGCACAATATTTCTGATATAGGTCAGTGTTTGATCTATATTGAGGCTATAACAACTGCACTGATTATTGTAGGTATGATAATGGGTGAAACATCTTCACTTGAAGCAGCAGAGGATGCAATTTTATTTCTTGCCAATGCAATTGCTTTTCTTGTAACTCTTGTTTCTTATATTGATGAGCATGAAAAAAATAAGAAAAAGGAAACAGAAAAATCTAATCTTGATGAAAAATCTAGCAAGAAAACTAGCAATATGTCTGTAGCCGGATTGGCGCTTGCTGGTTCTTCTATATTTTTAATAAGAAGGATAATGTTAATGGCATTAGCATCGTCCTTAAATCCTGCTGTTGGGCCTACTTTAGGCTTGATAGGTATTGCACTTTTTATGGTTGTACAGATATTAACTACACATTCCTACAGCAAAACGCTGAAAGATCCAAAAGTGGAAGGACAAGGTAAATCGAGGAATGCAGGTAGTTCTGACCGTAGTTATAAAGAGGAAGGGCCGGCTATTGCCTAAGAAATTTATTTATTTAAGTAATATTTAGGTCTATACTTTATTTTGATCGAAAAAAATCTTATGTATAAGACTTTAATCACGTGCTTTATTTTCCTAATTTGCTCCTTTACACAATCGTATGCGGATGATCTTGAAAAAACTGAAGCTGAACTATATGAGGAAGCAGTTGAACTTTTTGACCAGAAAAAATATAAACAAGCTATTAGGGCATTTCAAAAGATAGAAGATTTGTACCCTTTCTCTTATTGGGCAAGGAAAGCAAAATTATTATCTGGGGTTTCTCACTATAATATGGGTAACTACAGTAGTGCTGCAAGTGATATGGATGATTATATATACGTTTATTCAAATGGTGAAGATTTGCCATATGTGTATTACTTAAGAGTACTATCTTATTACATGCAAATTAACAAAGTGCAGCTCGGGCAACAAGTTGCATATAAAACTTTAGAGCTAGCTACAGAGTACATTAATCTCTTTCCAGGCAGCGAATATGTAGACGAGATGAAGGAAAAAGCAAAGCTGATCACAGAGCATATATCAACAAAAGAGTACTCTATCGGTAAGTTTTACCTGAGGCGTGGTGAATATTTAGCAGCAATTAAGCGTTTCCAGAATATAGCAAGCTATAAGGATTCTAAATATTTTTCTAAGTCTATTAACTATTTAATAGCAGCCCATTCAGCTCTTGGCCTTGACTTAGAAGCTGAGCAGTATGAAAGTATGTTATTAGCAGAAAACCTGCAAGATGCCAAGCCAGAGGCTTGAAAATTTGCTTTAGCTTTTTCTATGCTTTGATATATAATTAGGTTTTTAACTATTTGAATATGGCTGGTCATTCACAATTTTCAAATATAAAACATCGGAAAGGCACTCAGGATGCAAAGCGCTCTCAAAAATTTACGAAGCTGATTAGAGAAATAACAGTTGCTGCAAAGCAAGGGCTACCCGATCCCGAACTCAACCCGCGCCTTCGCTCTGCTATATTTGCTGCACGCAAGGAAAATCTACCAAAAGATAAAATAGAAACAGCAATAAAAAATGCAACTGGTAACGTTGCTGGAGAAAATTATGAGGAAATCCAATATGAAGGTCATGGGCCTTCTGGCACTGCACTTATTGTCCATGCCTTGACTAATAACCGCAACCGTACTGCTTCTGAGGTACGTTATATATTTTCTCGCAAGGGTGGAAACTTGGGAGAAACAGGAAGTGTTAGTTACCTTTTCGATCATGTAGGCTTAATCGTCTATAAAGCAGAGGGTGTGAATTTTGATGATTTATTTAATTATGGGATCGAGTTAGAAGTATTGAATGTTGAGGAAAATGACAAAGAAGGATTACACGTTATAACTTGTGAAATAAAAGATTTTGGTAAAGTACGCGATGCCTTTTATGCAAAATTCGGAGAACCAGAACTTGCTCGTCTTTCGTGGCAACCAAAGGATCTAGTTGAAATTAGCGATAAAGAGTTGATCGATAAATTATCCACATTGGTTGAAGAATTAGAAGATAATGATGATGTACAGTATGTTGAAGGTAATTTTACTTTTGTTGATAAGCTATGAGGCTGGTAATATTTGTATTGCTTTGTATTTTACCAGCATATGCTACTGAAACATCAACAGATCTTGCACAGCCATTCCAGCATGGAATCAGAAAAAAAAAAGCTACTTTGACGACAGAAAGTGATGGAAAGTTGTTATTCATATCTAGTGACATAAAATCCTCTTTTTTTGACACGGAAGGGTTGGCGCCAAATACAGTGGTAAAATTGATCAACATATATAAAGATTTTGGTGTTGATTTTAAAAAAGACATTGTGCCGAAGAGTAAATTGGAGGTTCTTTTTGAGAGATCGCTCAGTAATCAGAAGACTGAAGAAAAGATTTTATATGCTTCACTGACAATAAACAAGAAAGCTATTAGTTTATATCATTATAAATCGCAAGACGGCAAAGAAAGGTATTTTAATAAAGAAGGAATAAGCTTAAAAAATGGCGAAATTTTTGCAAATCCTTTAAATGGAGATTATCGCATATCCTCAAAATTTGGCAATAGAAAGCATCCTGTTCGCGGTAAAATTGCTTTTCACAAAGGAGTGGATTATGCAGCTAAGCTTGGCACTCCCATATACGCTGCTGCAGAGGGTGTGGTAGAATATATAGGAAAGAATGGTGGCTATGGAAATTACATCAAAATAAAACACAAAAATGAATATTCAACCTGTTATGCGCATATAAGTAGATTTAGTGGCGATATAAAGTTAGGCTCTAAAGTAAAACAGGGGCAGGTCATTGCCTATGTTGGTAGCACTGGTGTTGCAACAGGACCCCATTTACATTACGAAGTTATATATAACGGCAAACACATCGATCCGCTTACGATAGCGCATGAAACTGAAGTAAAATTGCCTGATCATGAATTAAGAGAGTTTAAACTATTTGTAAATAAGATAAATAAAACGATCAACAGAGAGGGTTCAAGTGAAAAAGAAGTTTAAAGACAATATGGATAAGAATACGATAAACGATAGAAATTTAAGTCAACTCCGGTTTTTTCCTGTACTAATAGCGCTAGGATTAATTTTATCGCTGCTTTTTTTTGCATATGACAGCACAATTGCGCTTGGAGTTGCTGCTGTTTCAATTTTGACTTTTCTTCAAGGATTTTTTATTAATGACCCTAATGAAGCAAGAGTGATAGAGTTTTTTGGTCATTATATTGGAACTTATTTTAAGTCTGGAATATGTGTAACGCTTCCCTTTTCAAGCAAATATATAGTTTCCCTAAAATTTCAAAATATCAACACAGAAAAAATAAAAGTGAATGATGCAAATGGAAGTCCAATAGAGATTTCTGCAGTAATTGTTTGGAGAGTAAACAGCCCTGCAAAGGCGTATTATAATGTTAACAACTATCACGAATTTGTTTTTGTACAAAGTGACTCAGTAATAAGAGAATTAGCAAGCAATTATCCGTATGATAGCGAAAGCGATGAGGAATCTTTACGTAAAAATTCTGATAAAATTTCAGATGAATTGCGGTCAATGTTACAACAAAGATTAGATATTGCAGGAATTGAGATTACAGAAGCAAGAATATCGCATTTGGCGTATTCGTCCGAGATTGCACAAGCAATGTTAAGGCGTCAACAAGCACATGCTATCACTTCGGCAAGAAGGCATATAGTGCAAAATGCAATAGGAATTGTCGAGGAAGTAATAGCTCATTTTGAAAAAAACAAAAGCTTACAATTAGATGGCAAGCAAAAGGTTCAATTGATAAATAATTTGTTGGTTGCCCTAATCTCTGAGCAAGATGCACAACCGACGATTAGTTTGGATAATAATTAGCATAGAAGCCGATTGGGTTTCATGAATGCAAGTCACTATTAATTTCTTGATTAATAGACTAAATGATGTTATAAATTACACGCATTAGGGGTGCTCTAGAAAAGCTGAGAGTACATAAAGTACAACCCTTTGAACCTGATATTGTTAAAGCAAGCGTAGGAAAATATATGTATATAAATATTGAAGAATGCTTCGGCTTCATTGCGTTAATTGCATCTCTAATTGGATTATCACCTCAAGTATATAAAGCATATATCACTAAAGTTACTCGTGATGTATCGATGCTAATGTTAGTAAACTATCTTATTTGTTCATTGTCTTGGATTGGCTATGGTCTTTACCAGAGCTCAATTTTTGTGGTGCTTAGCAATATTGCTGGATTAGTGATTAGCATAATATCAATTATTTAAAAATGTTACTACGATGCAAAACCTGCACCATGATCATGTGCTGCACTGCAGTACACAACAACAATATCGTTCTATTGTAGTGCTAAATGGAGAAATACCGAGCTCATCGTTTTTTAAACGAGATATACCTATTATTGCTGTAGATGGAGGAGCAAACAAGCTTCTATCAATTGGCGTAAAACCTGATCTTGTAGTAGGAGATTTGGATAGCGTAAATCTGGATTTACGTGCTAATTTGAATACGATATATCTACCTGATCAAGATTATTGCGACTTTTCTAAAGCAATGGCTCACTTAAAAACAGTAAAGTTATTGCCATCAATAGTAACGGGTATTACTGGAGGAGCAATTGATCACATACTACAGAATATTAACATTTTTCTAAGTACGGGCAGTATCTTTTACACACCTTCACCTCCCATGGTAGGTTACATCCTACAAAAAAGTATTACCCATTTTTCTTTGCCGAAAGATACTAAAATATCTTTACTTGGTATACCGAGAGCTCAAATATCAACCAAAGGATTAAAATGGGAACTGCATCTTAGCAACCTTGCTTTTCCAGGAAAGAATTCTTGCTTTAATCGAAGTTTAGGCAGTAAGTTATCTATAGAAGTACACAGTGGTATATGTTTGGCGATGGTTTATTTAGAAGCAGTAGATGATGCTGCAAGACATCATGTGCGTCAAGTTAAGAAGTAAATAGACTTCTTGCATAACCCAAACTAAGTAGAAAAAAGGTATCATCCAAGTAGCTAACACTGGTTCCTTTATGACGTGTCATTCCAGTGTCAGCTACTTGAATGACAGCAGTCCTACGTCATACCGCCGCGGTATCTCTAGATCCCGCTAACAAGCAGCGGGATGACGAATTGCTTAACCGTCATACCGCGATTCATTCGCGGTATCTCTTAGCATAGATCCCGCTAACACGTAGCGGGATGACGAGGTTATCGTCATGCCACCGCGAACCGTCATTCCGCCGCAGACCGTCATTCCGCGATTCATTCGCGGTATCTCATCCGCTAACACGTAGCGGGATACTTGACCTTTACAGGGATGACGGTTGTCGTTCAGCTACAAATATTAAGAAATTTACCAAGCGGAAAAAAAGGCAAAAGAAGCCCCGTGGTGCGAGTTTTGACTCTATATTACTGTAAGTGGCGCTGTAATAATGTGCTAACGCTTAAAATAAGCGCGATTTGGCTGAATGTAGAAAAAATTTAAAAGACATGCAGCCGCTATAATTTTATGTAATCCGCCAAAAAATACCCTAAGTTTTTTACTGAATTTTGTCATTGAGCCTGCAGGTCAAAAACAAGTTTTGAGTCATAAATACCCTTATTATCATAATAAGGGGGCTGGCGGAGTTTGTCAAGGAAGTTTTTTGTTTCTACTGAATGACAGTTGTGGCTTGGGAGGTAGTGCAAGAAGTCTATTGTATTACTGAATTATTAATAATTCAGTAATAGTGCCTGCTATGTAGCTAAAATTTTCCTTTAACTTAAGCTATATGTAGCTAAAATAACTTGGGTTTACCGACGATTTGACAAACGACAAATTCGTCATCACGCTGCTTGTTAGCGGGATCTAGAGATACCGCGGCGGTATGACGTAGGGAAACCTGACTTGCATTAGCCATGTATAATAAAGGGAATCTATGACAAAAGAATCATTGGTAAAAACTGATATAGTGAAAGTTGAAGACAAAAAAGCGGTAAGAAGCTTTTTTAAAATACTAGGTGGAGTGGCAGATGCTGTAAGATCGTGGATTGGTAACATCGGTCCTGATTTAAGCAACAGTCGCGATATCGATAGTTTAGTCTTGAAGATGAACGAGTGCTTAAACCCAAAGGGAGGAGAGGTTTCAGCACGTAAGAACGCTGTATCTCTTGGTAACCTGTACTTGAGCTTATCAGAGAAAGGTAAAATAAAATTTCTACAAACCCTGGCAGAAAAATTTAATCCGAATAAAGCGGAAATAGATGAGAAAATTAAAGAGTATAAGAAAAACCAAGATCCCGAGTTAAACTATAAATTTGAACAGGATTTAATAAAAATTCTTGAATCACCGCGTTCTAAAATATTGAAGCAATTTATTTCTCTACCAGAAGGCCTCAAGTTTATTGTTGATATGCGTTCTGATGTGCTTAAGCTAAAGAACCAATATAGAAGCTTGAATCCACTAGAGAATGAATTAAAAAATATACTCTATACTTGGGTTGATGTTGATCTACTCGATCTTCGTCAAATCACCTGGGATTCACCTGCATCATTGCTAGAAAAACTTATAAAATATGAAGCTGTGCATAAAATTTCCTCTTGGGATGACTTAAAAAACAGACTAGATTCTGATCGTCTCTGTTTTGCTTTCTTTCATTACAAAATACCAAACGAACCTCTAATTTTTGTAGAGGTTGCATTGGTGAATAAGATTGCAGATAGCATTCAACACCTTTTAGATGAATCAGTACCTTCAAGTGATCCAAGTAGTGCAAGCACTGCTATATTCTACTCAATATCAAATACTCAAGCAGGGTTATCTGGAATCAGCCTTGGTAATTTTTTGATCAAAAGGGTTGTAGAAAAGCTATCGCAAGAGTTTAAAAGTATAAAAACATACGCAACTCTTTCTCCAATACCTGGCTTTACGAAATGGCTAAAAAACAATCTAAACCAAGATGTCACTTTATTGGGCAAACTAAATATAAAACAATCTAGTGCAGAAATTTTAGAAAGTGCAGAGCAATTAAAAACTAACGTTGAATGTACAAATGAAACTAAACAATGCATGCTTAAACTGTGTACATATTATTTACTAAAAGTGAATAATAGTAATGGAAATGCTTATGATCCGGTGGCACATTTTCATTTAAGCAATGGCGCATCAATAAAACAATTAAACTGGATGGCGGATACTTCTGAAAAGGGTATTAGTCAGTCGGCTGGAATGATGGTGAATTATCTGTATGAGTTGCCTAAAATAGATAACAATCATGAAAACTATATGGTTAATAAAGTGATTTCCTGCTCGAAAAAAGTGTCGTCTATGTTGAAGGAGTAAATAGTCTCTTAATAAATAATTGCCCTCACAACACTTAAAATGTAAAATAGTTTTACTAATTAAGTATAGTAGGCCATAAATGAACAACATAAGAAATTTTGCAATAATAGCGCATATAGACCACGGTAAGTCAACGCTTGCTGACCGTTTAATAGAGAAATGTAACGGCCTTGAAGCAAGAGAAATGATCAATCAAATACTCGATTCAATGGATATAGAGCGTGAACGTGGCATTACAATTAAAGCACAGACGGTAAAACTCAATTATACGGCAAACGACGGTAATCAATATTGCCTAAATCTCATGGACACCCCAGGTCACGTTGATTTTTCTTATGAGGTAAGTCGAAGCTTAGCTGCATGTGAAGGTTCACTTTTAGTGGTAGATAGTAGCCAGGGTGTTGAAGCTCAGACTCTTGCAAATGTATATAAAGCTATTGACAACAATCATGAAATAATAGTTGTACTCAATAAAGTTGATCTCCCTGCTGCAGATCCAGAAAAGGTAAAACTCCAGGTTGAGGAAGTAATTGGCATTGACGCAAGTGAGTCAGTTTTAATATCAGCCAAGACTGGTCTTGGAATAAGGGATGTATTAGAAGCTATAGTGACAAAACTTCCAGCTCCTCAAGGTGATGTGAATGCTCCACTACAGGCAATTTTAGTTGATAGTTGGTATGACACTTATTTGGGAGTAGTAATTTTAGTACGAATTAAAAATGGAGTGCTAAAAAAGGGCATGAAGATTGTTATGATGTCTAATAACTCTACATACCAAGTGGACAATATCGGTATTTTTACTCCTAAAAAAGTAATGACAGGTGAACTCTCAGCAGGTGAAGTTGGTTTTATCACTGCTTCAATGAAGGAAGTTGCAGACTGTAGAGTGGGAGACACTATTACTGAAGAGAAAAGACCGTGCAGCAAGGCATTGCCTGGTTTTAAAGAAGTGCACCCTGTGGTATTTTGTAGTATTTTTCCTAATAAAACGGACGACTTTAAATATTTAAGAGAAGCACTGGAAAAATTACATTTGAATGATGCAAGTTTTACTTTTGAAGCAGAAACTTCAAATGCGCTAGGCTATGGATTTCGTTGTGGTTTTTTGGGAATGTTGCATCTTGAAGTTATTCAAGAAAGGCTCGAGAGAGAATTTGATTTAGATCTAACAGCAACTGCACCGAGTGTTATATATAAGGTTACAACGCAAGGTGGTGAAGTTCTGAGCATTCATAATCCTAGTGACATGCCAGATCCAACAAAGATTGAAATGGTAGAAGAGCCGTGGATTACTGCAACTATAATGGTCCCTGACCAATATTTAGGTGAGATTATATCATTATGTGAAGAGAGGAGGGGAGAACAGGAAGATTTATCTTACATTGGTAACACAACAACAGCATTGTTAAGATATAAGTTACCACTGTCTGAAGTTGTTTTTGACTTTTATGATCGATTAAAATCAATTTCCAAGGGGTATGCAAGTTTGGATTGGGAAATTTCCAGCTATCTGGTAAGCCAAATAGATAAATTAAGCCTTTTAATTAATGGAGAGCCCGTAGATGCACTGGCTTGTATCGCTCACAAAAGCAGAGCAGAAAAAAGGGGGCGTGAAATATGCGCACGCTTGAAGGATCTAATACCACGTCAGCAATATAAAATCGCGATTCAAGCGGCAGTGGGCGGGAAAATTATTGCCAGAGAAACGATTAATCCATATAGAAAAGATGTAACAGCTAAACTCTATGGTGGAGATGTAACGCGAAGAATGAAACTACTTGAAAAGCAAAAGAAGGGTAAAAAAAGGTTGCATTCTATAGGGAACGTAAATATTCCACAGAATGCTTTTATTCAAGCTTTGAAGATAAGTGATTGATCTTAAAAGACTTCTTGTATAGTTTTTGGCAACAACCGTTAGAAACGAAAAAACTTACTTGACAAACTCCGCCAGCCCCCTTATCATGGTACTGGAGGTATTCAGTTATCTTCATCTGTGCAGATTAAACAGCAAGAAAACAACGTATTGGCGTTTTATTTTTAATTTTTTGCACTATGTGCACCTTATGTCTTCACAACATTTCTGGGTTTTTACCTATATAAGCTGAAACGCGCTTATAAGTCGTTTAAGACAGTATAGTACGCCAATTTGCAGGATTAGAGAGTGACAACTAGCTAACACGGGGTTTCTTTTGCCTTTTTTTCTGCTTAGTAAATTTCTTAACGTTTACAATTTTGTTATAAAAGTAGCTAAATTGGAGCGTTGAGAGTAAAAAACGCCAATTTATAAAGTTAATATAGATAATTAGCCAACCATGGGGTTCCTTTTGCCTTTTTTTTCGTTTGGTAAATTTCTCAAACATTTATGGCTAAAGTAATTTAGGTTCACCGACAACCGTTATCCCGCTACGTGTTAGCGGCTAAGAGATACCGTGAATAAATCACGGTATGACGTAGGATTGCTGTCATCCCGCTGCTTGTTAGCGGTATCTAGAGATACCGCGGCGGTATGACGGTTCGTGGTGGCATCTCGTCATCCCGCTACGTGTTAGCGGCTAAGAGATACCGTGAATAAATCACGGTATGACGTAGGATTGCTGTCATCCCGCTGCTTGTTAGCGGTATCTAGAGATACCGCGGCGGTATGACGGTTCGTGGCGGTATGACGATTCGCGGTGGCATCTCGTCATCCCGCTACTTGTTAGCGGGATCTATGCTAAGAGATACCGCGAATGAATCGCGGTATGACGAGGGAGAACAGTTGCTACTTGTTAGCGCCGCGGCGGTATGACGGTTCGTGGCGGTATTACGGTTAAGCAATTCGTCATCCCGCTACGTGTTAGCGGGATCTAGAGATACCGCGGCGGTATGACATAGGACTGCTGTCATTCCAGCGCGTGACGCTGGAATCTAGAAAAAAGAAAACGGATCCCAGTGTCTGGGCACTGGGATGACATCGTTTACTATGTGATATCGTGCCATATTACAATGTTCGTGCAGTTGTGTGTCAACTACTTTTGTGGCACCGTTTGTTATTCAATCTTTATGCTAGCTTTACTAAAAATTATAGTATTTTAGGTATAATTGCAATATCTAAATTTAAGGTATAGGGATGAACCCTAGGAAAGTTTTTAATATTCTTTTTATAGTATTATTTATTTCTTTTTCTCATGTTGGGAGTGCTGCCGCTGACACTAATGCTGATACAACTGCTCAAGTAATATGTAATATTATTGGCTACGTTTGGGGAATAGGTGGACCGCTTATGACCGTAGTGATAATAGGTGCAGCTTTGCTTGCGATATTTGGTAGAATGCCATGGCCAGCTCTTTTTGCACTCGGTATATTTTGTGCTGTATTTTTCGGTGCTAAAACTATTGTGACAAAAGTAATGGGTGGTATAGGTGGAAATACTTCTTTGATGGACCAATGTGGAGTGAACAAACAGAAATAAATTCCGATAACATTTTGCCAGTAAATTGCTTTTATATATTGTATTAGAAGTTAAAAATTATTTTTTTTCTAAAACAGACCTGATGCACGGCTTCAACTATATCTTCCACTTGTGGTAATGCTTTTTTTTCTAGATTTGCAGCGTAAGGTAAGGGGATGTCCTTGCCAGTTACGCGCATAACTGGAGCATCAAGGTAGTCAAATCCTTGTTCCATAACAACGGCTGACAGCTCTGCTCCTATTCCTGCAAATGGCCATCCTTCTTCTACACTAACTAACCTATTAGTCTTCTGAATAGAGTTAATAACAGTTTGAGTGTCAAGTGGTCTTAAGGTTCTGAGGTCAATAACTTCAGCTTCTATACCTTCACCTGAAAGTAAATCCGCTGCGTTTAAAGCATCCATTAATTTCAGTGAGAAAGCAGTGATAGTTACATCCTTTCCTTCCCGTATAACAGCAGCCTTGCCTATCTCAAGTAGATAATCTTTATTTGACAGCTCAGAGTCAGAAACTTCATGTTCATGTCCGTAAGCTATTTCGTTTTCTAGAAATATTACCGGACTCAGGTCACGAATTGCAGCTTTAAGCAGACCTCTGCAATCGGAGGCAAAGTAAGGTGCTATCACTTTTAATCCCGGTATATGCGAATACCAAGATGCAAAGCATTGAGAGTGTTGTGCAGCAACTCTTGCTGCAGCACCATTTGGCCCACGAAATACTATGGGGCATCCAAGTTGTCCACCTGACATATAATTTGTTTTTGCTGCAGAATTCACGATTTGGTCGATAGCCTGCATAGAAAAATTAAAAGTCATAAATTCGACAATTGGCTTTAATCCAGCGAATGCTGCTCCAACAGCAAGGCCAGCAAATCCATGTTCGGTAATAGGCGTATCAACCACTCTATTTTCTCCAAACTCTTTCAGTAATCCTTTTGTTACTTTATAGGCACCATCATACTCTGCAACTTCTTCACCGATGATCAACACGTCAGGGTCGTTTTGCATTTCTTCTCTGATCGCTGTGCATAAAGCTTCTCTTACACTTAAGGTTGCCATTTATAAACTTTTATAGACTTTAACTAAAGTAACTATATCAGAATTACTAGGAAGCGTACAAATTAAGTTTTACAAACTGACCTTACCCAGATGATATGAATAAGTATTACTTGGTTGAAAGCAAGAGAAGATAATAACTTCTCAGAGTGGATAGGTGGCAGTTCTTTTGAGGCACTGTCTGCTCTTACATGGAGTGTAGGAAGAAGACCTCGTGACCCAGATTCTGCCACCGATGAGGCTCAGTCACCTTTTGATAGCCTGAAGATGGCTTTATGTTTCCTGTTTCTTTTTTCCTTTTCCTCTATAAATATATTGTTTTTATATTCAGTTTAAATATTTCACTAATTCTTTTTATCGTCATTGTTTTTTCATCAACTGCTTTGAGAACTCGTTCTCTGAGGTCTTCACTATATGGGCTTGGCATTTTTCATCTCTTTAATATGCCATTATAACCTATTCTATCCTTCAGGTAAACCTTTCTTGGGTTAGCTATAGCAGTGGGAATAGCAGTTGGAGCTTATTGTCTGGTTGCTGCTGCAATCATATACTATTGTAATAGACCTTCAAATTCACTTGAAAATAGCAAGGTCTAAGGGTTTTCTGGAAACCATGAACAACCTACTCTGTAAAATTCACAAGACCTATTAAAATATTTTTTTACTTTTCATCGTATATTTCTCAACATATTATCTTTAAATACTAAAATAATTAACAATATGGCATTATTAATAGTTGAATCACCTGCGAAAGCAAAGACAATAGGCAAATATTTAAGTAAAGAGTTCAAAGTAGCTGCATCCTTTGGACATGTGAGGGATCTTCCAGCAAAAAACGGTTCTGTCGATCCGGATAATGATTTTGCTATAAAGTATGAAACCATTGAAAAAGCAGAAAAGTATATAAAAGAGTTAGTAAAAGCAGCGAGTAAAGCATCAGATATATATCTTGCAACAGACCCAGACAGAGAAGGGGAAGCAATGGCTTGGCATGTGATAGAGACATTAAAAGAAAAGAAAGCAATCAGTAATGAAAACAACATTTATAGAGTAGTCTTTAATGAGATAACAAAGAGAGCAGTTCAAGAAGCAATAAAGAATCCACGTGAAATTAATATGGACTTAGTGCGCGCACAGCAAACACGCAGAGCTTTGGATTATCTAGTTGGATTTAGCTTGTCACCGCTGCTGTGGACAAAATTGTCGGGAAGCAAATCTGCGGGGCGAGTTCAATCTGTTGCATTAAAGCTTATATGCGAACGAGAAGATGAAATCAGTAAGTTTATAACACAGGAGTATTGGAGCATAAAGGCAGAAATGCAAAATAGCAAAGATGAGGCTTTTTTTGCTATGCTGAGTCACTATGACAATAAGAAGCTAGAAAAATTTGATATTAAAAATGAAGAAGAAGCAAAGAACTTAGTCAGGGAGATTGAATCAAGGCAATATGCTGTAAGCACAGTAGAACGCAAGCAAGTTAAGAGAAATCCGCTTCCTCCATTTATTACCTCTACTCTACAGCAAGATGCAGTGAATAAGCTGTATTTTAATGTGAAAAATGTTATGCGCATAGCGCAAAATTTATATGAAGGTATCGATATTGGTGGTGAAACTGTAGGGTTGATAACTTACATGCGTACAGATGGGTTTCATATTGCAGATGAGGCTATAAACTCAATTAGAGGGTCAATTAAGTCGTTATATGGTGATAAATATTTACCACAGTCTCCTCGTAAATATGTAAAAAAGGTCAAAAATGCTCAAGAAGCACATGAAGCAATTCGTCCAACTGATATCAATAGAACGCCGGGTAGTATTAAGGATTACTTAACGCCAGAGCAATTTAAATTGTACGATTTAATCTGGAAAAGAACCATTGCAAGTCAAATGGAATCGGCGATTCTTGATCAAGTGGTAGTTGAAATTAGTTCTACTGATCAGAAAGTGATTCTGCGAGCAAGTGGATCAAGTATATTCTTTGATGGTTTTTATAAAGTCTATCAAGATAACATGGAAGCCGAAAATGAAGGCCTGCTACCTGCCATGAAGGAAGGGGAAGCGTGTAAGCTGATTTCAGTTGAGCCAAAACAGCATTTCACTCAACCGCCACCTCGTTATAGTGAAGCAAGTATCGTTAAAAAAATGGAGGAAATCGGTATAGGCCGTCCATCAACTTATGCGACAATTATTTCGGTATTGCAGGATCGTGAGTATGTTACACTGGATAATAAAAGATTTATTCCAAGCAGTCGTGGTAAGATCGTTACCATATTTTTAGAAACTTTTTTTCAGCGTTGTGTAGAGTATGATTTCACAGCACAAATGGAAGAAAAGCTTGATTTAATCTCAAATGGACATGCAGATTGGAAAAAAGAATTGAGCCACTTTTGGGTGCCATTTTTTGGTCATGTAAATTCTGTCAAGCAAATGACACATGATGAAGTTTTCAGCGGCATTCACGATTTGGTAGTTAATTGGTTTTGTTCAGAGGAAGGAAAAGAAGAAATAGGTAAGAAATGCCCTGCTTGCTCTGATGGTATATTAAAATTGAACTTTGGGCGAGCAGGAGTGTTCCTTGGATGCTCTAACTATCCTGAATGCAACCATACAAAAGAAATTACAGGTAGTAATGACAATTTAGAATATCCAAAAAGTTTAGGTGTAGATGATATAACAGGCCAAGAGGTAGTAATTAAAAAAGGTCCTTTTGGGCTTTACCTTGAGTTTAATAGTGAGTCCAAAAAGAAAAAAACAGTTTCCATACCAAAGGATCTAAATGTTAATGATATTGATCTGAATACCGCTACTCAGTTACTTTCCTTGCCAAAAGTAATCGGAGAACACCCTGAGACCGGAAAGGAAATAAAAATAGGCCTTGGACGATTTGGGTACTATATTTTTTATGATGGTAGATATTTTTCTCTTAAAAAAAGCTCTAAAGAGGTGCTGAATACAGAATTGAGCGAAGCTGTACAAATTATTGCAAACAGTCCACGCAAAGAGTTAAAATCTCTCGGGGTTAATGAAAAAGGAAAAGAAGTTTTCATCTGCAACGGTAGGTACGGATTCTATATAAAATGCGATAGAACAAACGTTGCTTTGGGTAAGAATGCAGATATTGAAAGCATAGATTTGAAGAAGGCTTTAGAGTTGATTAAGGGTAAGAAATAGACTTCTTGCATAACCATATGCTCTTTATTATCATTCCAGCGCGCGACGCTGGAATCTAGAAAAAAAGAACCTGGATGCCAGTGTCTGGGCACTGGCATGACACCCTTTCTGGTAGAGGTTGCTCTCAAATCACAACGTGCATACAACTGCAGCGGCATGATGTTTTATTTATTATAGCTATAACACTGAAGTTTACAATCAGAACAAACCACTTGGCCACGTGGAACTGACTTCAGCTTGTCCGTTGAAACTTGATTTGAGCAGAATATACATTTTATTGTGTTGCTTGGAGTAAGTGAGTTGTCAACAGTAATTCTATCATCAAAAACAAAACACTCACCTTCCCAATTACCATTTTTATTATAAGTTTTTTCAAGGTAAGAAAGAATGCCGCCTTTCAGGTGGTATACATTGTTAAATCCAAGATTTTTCATGTACGCTGTTGATTTTTCGCATCTAATCCCACCAGTGCAGTACATAGCTACTTTCAGGTCTTTACTCTCAGAGAAAGACTTTGCCCACTCAGGAAAATCGCGAAAACGCTGAGTATGTGGATTGATTGCATTTTTAAACTTGCCTAATTTCACTTCATACTCATTTCGTGTATCTATTACTAAAACGTCAGGTTGAGAAGTAAAATCATCCCAATGCTCTGGATCAACATATTTACCCTTAAGGGAAATATCAAGATTGCCTACACCAAGATTCACAATCTCTCTTTTTAATTTTACCTTCATCTTGCTAAATGGTTGATATTCTGCTGCACTCTCTTTCCATGTAAGGTCCCTTAGCCTATAATCAGAACGTAGAAAATCGAATATTTTATCAATCGCGTTTCTTTCACCAGATACGGTTGCATTAATACCCTCTTCTGCAAGGAGTATAGTACCCTTTAATTCAATGTTGTCGCATGCAGTTTTTATTTCGTCTTTCATGTCATAATAATTAGAGAGTTCTACAAAGTGATAGAAAGTTGCAATGACGAAGCTCATGATTATTCACTTATCAACTAAAAACATGATATACAAAATTATAAAGATATTCAATAGTACGGCTGTTAATTACTGGATATCTTCAGTTTTTACATATAACATTTTAATATCAAATATAGATCCAAATTAATGTTTTTGAGAGTATTTAAAAATATATTCTTATTTTTAGTAAGTATATTATTCGTCTGTCCTATACTATCGTTAATATCGATTCTATTTACAGAATCAGCAAATTCTGGATGGGTAATCAGCACACTTTTCCCTGAATATATACTGAGTACGCTAATTTTGATGATAGGAGTGGGGGGGATATCCTTCATATTTGGAGTGATTCCAGCATGGCTCACCACATTTTTTTCATTTCCTGGAAGTAAAATTTTTGAGATTGCTTTGTTCTTTCCGATATCGATTCCTGGATATATAGTAGCGTTCGTCTATGTAAATACACTAGAATTTTCAGGTCCGGTGCAGAGCTCATTAAGAGACATTTTAGAGTGGAGCAAAGGTGACTATTGGTTTCCTGAAATAAAATCCCTAGGTGGTGGAATATTAGTAATGGGATTTAGTTTATATCCATACGTTTATATGCTAGTCCGCTCAAGTCTAAAGAATGTTAGTAACTCAGTCACTATTGCGTCAACACTTGGGTTCTCCTCATTACAGAGCCTGTTTTCTGTCATCATACCTTCCATACGTCCATCAATTATAGCTGGGTTGTCCTTGGTACTAATGGAGGTAATTACGGATTTCGGCACACCACAGTTTCTTGCTATCGATACTTTTACGACAGGAATATATCGCACCTGGTTTTTACTGCATGATAAATATTCAACTACTGTTTTAGCAGTTGCAGAATTGATTTTCGTTGCAACACTAATAGCTATCGAAAAGAAACTACAAAAAAAAGGAATATCTTACTCTTCAATCAACGCTAATGCAGATTATCACAACAAACGGAGTGTAAGTGGCACTATACCATTGATCTTTGCTTATCTTATGTGTGTATTGCCGATATTAATAGGTTTTATTTTGCCAATGATTCCGCTCATATATTGGAGCATAGAGAAGGGGTTTTTCATATACGAAGCAAGGTTCTATAATATAATAGCAAATAGCGTTAGTTTATCATTTATCACCGCATTAATCTCAATTAGCATTGCAATAATGATTGGATATACGGCGCGTAAAAGTAAGGTAATCAATAATGTAGCACGTCTCATTTCTTTAGGCTACGCAATTCCAAATGCAATTATCGCAATTAGCATAATAATATTTTTAAGCAGAATATCTTCTTTCATTACTCAATATATTGTGGAAATTAGCTTGGTAGGAACTATTGGCGCATTAGTTTACTCATATTTATTTCGTTTTTTTGCTATATCTTTCAAGGCGGTAGAATCAGGGCTCAAAAAAACACCAAATGAAATTGAGTGGACTGCATATACCATGGGTCATGGGCCTATTTCCACATGTTTGAATGTTCATATCCCTCTCATCAAGAAGAGTATATTATCGGGATTTTTGCTCGTATTTATGGATACTATCAAGGAGCTCACAGCAACACTCATTATAAGACCATTTAGTTTTGAAACTATATCAACTAGAATATATGAACTTGTAAGCGATGAGCGCTATAGAGAAGCTGCCCCATTTTCGTTGATAATAGTTATAATAGGCTTAATCTCTACAATAACCTTATTTACACTTGATGATAAGGATAAAAAATAAACGTAACCGTTCACAGATTTCCACTTAATTCTTCAATCTCACTAATAGAAAGGCCAGTAAACTTGACAATAGTGTTGACATCAACATTATTAGCCAGCATTGCTTTTGCGACTTCAATTTTCCCTTCAATTTTTCCTTTCTCTATACCTTTTTGTATACCTTTCTCTTCAGCAAGATCAAGTCTGTATTCAAGAATGGCTTCTTCTTTCCGTAGATCCATTATTCTTTCTTCGTAAGCTACTAAATCTTTTTCGTTCCAACGAAACTTGTCTAATTCATCATATGCTAGCTTTATTATTGGCGCTTTTTCTGCTATCTCTTTTAAGTCCTCTTCTGTTGTTTCTTCTGCGTATTTAAAAAAGAAACACCACCTTTCTACTATACTTTCTAACTGCTCTACTTTACTTTTTGAAAATTTGGGCAATTCTATAAAGATAAATTGAAAATCTTTTAAGTAATGGCCGTTAGTTTTTATATCACGTATATTGTGAGTAGAGATATAACCAACTTCTTCAGGAAGTAAGTTACAATTTGATATAGCAATAAAGAAGACTTTCTTTAAATCAATGTAGTTGCCAGATTTATCTAATTGTCTTGAGTAGGCTTTAGCGGCATATAATTGAGCGCGTTTTTCGAAGCCCTTGTCTCTAGCGAGCTGCATTTCTGCTATATATCTATTTCCGTGAGAATCCTTGCAGAGAACATCAACAATACTTTGTTTATCAGAGGCAACTTCGGGATCCATAATAGTGCTAAGAAACTCAACTTCTTGTATTGCATTTATCTCAGTAAACCCTAAAATATCGTTCAAAAAGTGGATCAGGATATTCTTATTTTTTTCCGTTCCAAAGATTTTTTTGAAACACAAATCATTGCGAGGATCGAGAAATTTTGAAAGAGCCATGGCAAAAATGCTTGAAAATATTAATAATTATACACTATTATTAACAATTATTCAACCATATTTTTGAAGATAGCTATAGCTATGCTGCCGCGGTATCTCTTAGCATAGATCCCGCTAACAAGTAGCGGGATGACGAGGATGCCGCCGCGGCGCTAACTAGTAGCGGAATGACGGTTTTTCAAATTGTCGGTAAATCTAAGTCAGTTTAGCTATAGGCAGCAATTTTCTGTATTTATTTTAAATTGAAGAAAGCTCAAATGAAAGATCATGTTTTGCTAAAAATCACAGAATGCAGTCTGGTTACAAATAAACTATTTTGATAGTTAATGGGGTCTAGTTTTGACGTATGGACTATCCAAAGAAAAGGGTGGTATCATAACCTCAAAAATTTTTATGCTTTCTTCATTCAGAAATTCATACTTACCCTGCATTATTCCTGACGGTGCATTTAAGTATGTTCCACTTGTGTATTTAAATACCTCTCCAGATTTTATCACAGGTTGTTCTCCGATAACACCAACTCCGGCAATTTCATTTATTTTTCCCTTATAATCTATTATTTGCCAATGACGACTTAATAATTGAATAGTTGATTGGCTTTTGTTTTTTATCTTAACGTTATACATCCATATATAGCAATTTTCATAAGGAATGGATTGCTCTTCAATATAAATTGGTAAAACTGTAACTTCAACAAAGTTGGTAGTTAGTGTGTACTCTATCATTATAGAATATTCATGATAAAAAGATAGTATTTTAATTATATACTTTTTTCATAGATTTTTCAAGTATACTTTAATTAGGAAATATCAATTTATAGTATGAACGAACCAGATGCGCTTAGCAAAAAAGTAATAGGAATAATAGGTGGTGGACAATTAGGTAAAATGACTGCTATCGCTGCAACAAAACTTGGACAAAAAACACATGTTTTTGCCAGTGCTAAGGACGATCCGGCTTGCTCTGTTGCTGATGATTTCACAATAGCAGATTTCTCTGATAAGAAAGCGCTTGAATCTTTTGCACAGAGTGTGGATTTGGTCACTATTGAGTCTGAAAATATTCCATGTAGTGCAATTGATATCGATGTAAATTTTTATCCGGGTAAAAAAGCGTTACACATTGCGCAAAATAGGCTTAGAGAGAAAGATTTCATTAGAAGCTTGAGTATAAAAACTGCTGAATACAAAAGTATACAAAATTATAATGAGCTACTGAAAAGCAGTAGAACTTTTGGCTATCCAACAAGGCTGAAAACAACAGAAATGGGTTACGATGGAAAAGGGCAATATGTGCTTGAGAATGATTCTGAAGTGAAGCAATTTGCTTCCTTTGATTGGAATACAGAGTACATTCTTGAAGCAAGTGTTGATTTACTGAAAGAGGTTTCAATAGTCATTGCAAGAGATAAAAACGGTAAAGTAGCTTTTTTTCCTATAGCAGAAAATTACCACGTTGATGGAATACTTGATACTTCAACAGTGCCAGCTAAAATAGATAGCAAATTAACTCAAGAGGTACAACGAGCTGCAAAGAAAATAGCAAATGCGCTCGATGTAATAGGAATTCTGGCTATTGAATTTTTTGTTACTAAAGATAACGAATTGTTAGTTAATGAACTAGCTCCAAGACCTCACAATTCTTGCCACTGGAGCTTGGATGCATGTAACGTTAGTCAATTTGAACAGCTGGTTAGGATAATATGCGGGCTACCTATGCAGGAAGTAGTATTACGCTTTCCTTGTATGACGAAAAATATAATAGGTAACGATATATATGATTCTCATAAGTATTTGAGCAACGAAAAAGCTAGTTTAACCATATATGGAAAAAAAGAGGTTAGAGATAAGCGTAAAATGGGACATGTCAATATAGATTTAAGTTAATAGTTTTTCTACGTCATTCTGCCACAACTGTACGAACATTGTGATATGATGAGATGTTACATAGTAAACGGTGTCACTCTAGCACGTATTTGTACGAACATTGTTATTTGAGCACACCAGGAAGGATGTCATTCAAGTAGCCCCTTTGTTGTCATCTGAGTAGCCCCTTTCTCGTCATCCCGCTACGTGTTAGCGGGATCTCATTTCACTTTATGAGGGTGTCATCCAAGTAGCTGACACTGGTTTCCATCCAAGTAGCCCCTCTTGTCATCCCAGTGTCAAGCACTTGGATCCAAGATTGGATACTGAGTTGGTGAGTATAAAAGTGTTGTGTTATGGCTAACGCTGACTCTACGTCATACCGTCACGGTATCTCTAGATCCCGCTAACACGTAGCGGGATGACGGTTGTCAAGGTTTCATCCCAGTGTCAAGCACTGCCTTTGTGTTTGTACGAACATTGAGATATAAGAGTCAAGAAAAAAGATGTCATCCCAGTGCCCAGACACTGGGATGGATCTGTTGCAAGGTGATGTTTTACTCGCTTGCTTTGCCAGCTCTTTTACATATTTTTCTGCTTTCTCAATAATCTCATACTTTATGGCAAAATCATTATCTGGATCAACAGAGCCGTTTTTTGCTGGAAGATCTCTCACATGTCCAAAGGATGCAGCTACTTTGAACTCTTTACTTAAATATTTGCCTATTGTCTTTGCTTTCGCAGGTGATTCAACTATTAATAACGCCATATTGTTAATTATTTTAGTACTTAAAGATAATATGTTGAGAAATATACGATGAAAAGTAAAAAAATATTTTAATAGGTCTTGTGAATTTTACAGAGTAGGTTGTTCATGGTTTCCAGAAAACCCTTGGACCTTGCTATTTTCAAGTGACTTTGAAGGCTGATTACAACAATATATGATTGCAGCAGCAATAAGACAACAAACTCCAACCGCTACTCCAACCGCCAACATTTCTAAGTAAACTGCAATAGTTATTCCTAAAGCAACTCCAGCTATTGCCAGTACAGAAGCAGCTATAATAGTTCTCTTTTCACTTCGTGGAGCAGCAGCATTTGGTTTACTTGGTTGTTGATTATTGTTTTGAATACCAATTTTTTGATCTGAAACTTCAAGCTGCTCCTGTTCAGGAGTTTTTTCTTCTTCTAGGTTACTTGGCAGTACATCATCGTCTTGATTTACTTGATCCAAAACTTCAGGCTGCTCCTGTTCAGGAGTTTTTTCTTTTTCTGGGTTGCTTAGCTGTACACCATCGCCTTGAGTATTATTTGCTTGATCTGAAACTGGTATTTCAGGTTGGCTTAGCTGCTCCTGCTTATTTCCTGGTGTTTTTTCTTCTTCTAGGTTACTTGGCAGTACATCATCGTCTTGATTTACTTGATCCAAAACTTCAGGCTGCTCCTGTTCAGGAGTTTTTTCTTTTTCTGGGTTGCTTAGCTGTACACCATCGCCTTGAGTATTATTTGCTTGATCTGAAACTGGTATTTCAGGTTGGCTTAGCTGCTCCTGCTTATTTCCTGGTGTTTTTTCTTCTTCTAGGTTACTTGGCAGTACATCATCGTCTTGATTTACTTGATCCAAAACTTCAGGCTGCTCCTGTTCAGGAGTTTTTTCTTCTTCTTGTTTTATTCCCAAAACTTCTAATGAATTTTTAAGAGCAGCAGATTTTTCCTCAGCAGAACAATTAATATCTTCCTTCATATTTTTACCTCTTTCTACCAATAGGTCTATTGGGGACTTGTCATTATTGTCCTTAGCATCAATTTTTGCCCCACCTTTTATTAATGCTTCTAATTTGGGATAAAAACGTTTATTTACTTCTTCAAGCTGAAAACTCTGACCTACCTCCTCAACGCTGTTGCAATATTCTGAAACAACGTAATGCAGCAAGGTTTGCCCTAAAGAATCAGGAGTATTTAGATCTATTCCATTTTCAATTAAAGATTCTATAGTAGAAACATCACAACATCCTTTAACTAATGCGTTTTTGCCACTGTTATCCTCTTCCATTAAGTCAATGTTTGCTTTATTTTCGACGTGTGGATAAATATTATGCTCTACAATCTTGTGTGATATAGGAATACCGTTTGCATCCTTTAATCCTATAATTCCTTTCTCAACAAAAACATTCATCATTGAATAGTATGCTTTCTCTGTTTCCACGCGATCATAATAAAAGATGTAATCAGTCCATAAACTCTTTCTATGATTATCTACAAACTGGTCAATACACACATCAAGTGAAGTTACGTGTTCACTATTTGAAATATCGTAACGTACACCTTTATCTATAAGTGAGTGAAAAAAGGAAACAGCATTCTTAAAAGATATAATTACACTCTCTCTTGCACAACCTTCCCTAAATTCCATTGAGTTCATTTTTGACTGGCATTGATCAAAAAGCTTAATTATATTTTTATAGAGAGGACTTGTATTACAACTGATGTTATTATCTTGTGTATCTTTCTGAACATTAGGGTTACTACTATTTTCGGAAGAAGACTTCTTAGAAGAAGGTTGACCAAAATTAAAAGCATCAAAGTTAAATAACGTCTTTTTTAGAACAAAATCATCAGAATTAGGGTTATTAAAATACTTAAAGAAATCATGGAAAATCGTATTCCCGTCACTATCTTGCACATTAATATCGTCCACATCTAACTTCCCTAACAGCAAGCCTGCGGTTTTATAAGAATTTAATTTGATAGCAAGACGTAAAGCGTCAATAAGAGATACTTTTGCTCCTTTGCTAATCAAATAATCAACAATTTGCTCATGATCTTCTTTAATTGCATAATTAATCGGAGTAATACCAATATATATGCAATCATACTTAATATTAATATCGACACTGAACTTTTCTACTACTGTGCGTACAGATTCTAGATCACCTGCAAGAATTGATTGGTACAAAAAGTGGTATGGTTGCTTCCTTATATAATCTGCAAATAAATCATCAGATTTTGCTGTATTTTTCTCTTCACAACCACTTTTATCATATTCTTTTCTTTTTTTCTCGTTGGATAACACTTCATATGCCTTTTGAACCTCTAGAAATGGCATTACAAGATCTTGCATTTCTTTCGATTCGGACTCAGATAAAATACCACCACCACGTTGCTTTTCTGACAATTCTCGATATCTTTCTTTTTTTTTAGGTGGGAGTTTATCAGGATGATATTTCAGTGCTAATTTTTTATAAGCTTTGTTTATTTCTTCCGGAGTAGCATCTTTATTTACTTCTAGTATTTCATAGTAGTTCCTAGCCATATATACCCCAACTCACAAATAATATATATTAGCATCATATGACATAAAAATCAAGTGAACTCACCCAGGAAAAGTAGAGATGTAGACAATGCTGGAATTTCTATATACTATAGCTTCCTACTTCATACCGCCACGGCGCTAACAAGCAGCGGGATGACGGTTGTCAGGCTAGTACCTTCTCCTGTCATCCCAGTACCTTCTTCTGTCATCCCAGTGCCTTCTTCTGTCATCCAAGTAGCTAACACTGGGATCTCATTTTACTTTATGACGGTGTCGTCCTAATACCTTCCCCTGTCATCCAAGTAGCTAACACTGGGATCTCATTTTACTTTATGATGATGTTATGAAAGTAGCTGACACTGGGATCCAGAAGACTTAATTTCAACCAAATAATAAAGGCTAGATCCCAGTGTCACGCACTGGGATGACAAAAAAAGGAGCACTGGTTCACCTTATGACGGTGTCGTCCTAATACCTTCCCCTGTCATCCAAGTAGCTAACACTGGGATCTCATTTTACTTTATGATGATGTTATGAAAGTAGCTGACACTGGGATCCAGAAGACTTAATTTCAACCAAATAATAAAGGCTAGATCCCAGTGTCACGCACTGGGATGACAAAAAAAGGAGCACTGGTTCACCTTATGACGGTGTCATCCAAATACCTTCCCCTGTCATCCAAGTAGCTAACACTGGGATCTCATTTTACTTTATGATGATGTCATGAAAGTAGCTGACACTGGGATCCAGAAGACTTAATTTCAACCAAATAATAAAGGCTAGATCCCAGTGTCTAGGCACTGGGATGACACCTGTAGCCCTACGTCATACCGCGATTCATTCGCGGTATCTCTTAACATAGATCCCGCTAACACGTAGCGGGATGACGGTTGTCGGTGAACCTAAGTTACTTTAGCTATAAACATTAAGAAATTTACCAAACGAAAAAAAAGGCAAAAGAAGCCCTAGTCATTGTCTATTTTCAGTATTGGCGTTTTTTAAGTCTTAAACACTGCAATTTAGCTGCTTTTAAATGCAACTCACCTACACCGCAAGTGTTTAAGAAATTTACCAAGCAGGAAAAAAGGCAAAGAAAACCCAGAGTAGCTAGTATTCAAATTCTCCCTTGTCAATTTGACGTTTTTTGCTGTCTTAAACGCTTTGTAAGCGCGTTTCGGCTTATATAGGTAAAAACCTAAAAATTTTTAAAGACATGCGATGCACGTAGTGCGAAAAATTAAACATGAGACGCCAAATACCCTAAGTTTTTTGTCATTAACCTGCACAGATTGCGAAGATAAATAAATAGCTTCACTATCATGATAAGGGGGCTGGCGAAGGGTGTCAAGTAAGTTTTCGTAGCTCTCATGGTTTAAAAAGCTGGATTCCAGCGTCACGCGCTGCCATGTGGTATACAAATTTCCTTCGAATTACAACGTACGTGCACTCTATATGCACTTGATTGACAAATGCTCTCTTATCAAAATCTCAAGAATCTGCACTATATTTAGTGCTGCACCTTTGCGCAGGTTATCAGCCACTATCCACATATTTAATCCGTGCTCAACAGTATTGTCTCGTCTAATACGCGATACATATACAGCATTCTCCTGTACAACATCAATTTGAGTTATGTATTCACTGTCTTCACGTCTGTTGTATACTAAAACTCCACTATCTTCGGCTTCACTTAGCACTTCACGAGCTTGTTCTTCAGTGATATGTTGACCAAATTCCACATTTACTGCCATAGCGTGGCCGATAAAGACGGGTACCCTTACACAAGTTGCAGTAACTTTTATATCTTCCTCTAAAATTTTTTTTGTCTCCTCTTGCATTTTCCATTCCTCTTCTGTAGAACCATTCTCCATGAATTTCCCTACATGGGGAATGCAATTAAACGCTATTTGCTTGGGGAATATCTCGGGCTTTTTAGTCTCATTCATGAAGATTTTTTTTGTCTGGTCATAGAGCTCATCCATTGCTGCTTTGCCTGCGCCAGAAGTTGATTGATAAGTTGAAGCAACGATTCTCTTTATTTTTGCTTTCTGGTGTAATAGATGTAGTACTAGCAGCATCTGTATTGTAGTACAGTTTGGGTTGGATATTATGTTGTGGTTTTTATATTCCATAATTTTTTCTTTATTAATCTCCGGAATAATGAGTGGCACACCCTCTTTCATTCTAAAATGGGAAGTGTTATCTATTACGATGCACCCAGCCTCAATTGCAGTCGGTACGTGTTTCTCAGAAACATGAGATCTGGCACAGAAAATGGCTATATTAACTCCAACGAAGTCATAATTCTCAAGGCACAAGACAGTTAATTCTTCATTACCGAAACTCACCTTCTTCCCTTCTGATTTTTTCGACGCAAGTGCAATAACAGAATCTATTGCCTCATCTTGAAACTCAGCAAGCGTGCTTAATACCTCACGCCCTACTCTTCCGGTTGCTCCAATAACAGCAATTTTGTATCCCATATAGATGAACCTCTAACTTTAAAGTTCTATTATATTTTTACTGACAAAATTTACAATTGTTTTTATATTTTTACCTTGCAATTAATTGTAATTTAGCTATTATTATGCAATATTAGTAATATTACATAATAAAGTGAAAGATGAATAAAGAATACAATGAAACTAAGGTTAAACCTGCAATGTCTACACCTCAAGAGCCTGAAAGAACCAATGGATTAAAGGCTCAAAATGTTCTTTCGAAAAAAAGAAAGCCTGCAATAAATTTTGATGATAAAAAGTATGGTGTAAAAAACCTTAAAATAGACCAACAGTTCCTAAATAAAAGACAAGAATCTTCAAAGCTAAGAGATTTCTTAAGATCAATACCAATAATAGGGAGATTTTTAGCAAGGATTTTCACACCTGAAAAAATAGAAATCATCAGTAACCCTATATATGACAACATGGAAGCATATGAAAAATCGCAAGCAGGTCACTCCAGTAAGATAAAAGATGAGACTAGTGTAGATGATGAACACGCAAAAGAAGTAGATAGTAAACTTGAGAAGGGTAATGTTGAACAAGTGGACAATAAGAAAAGTCGTTAAACTCTATTTTATTGTGCAGGAGCTCTGCAGTACCAAAATAAATAAATGGGTATGCCACTTGCGGTGAATAAGCTTGCGATCAGCAAGGTATTCACAGAAGTTTCAAATATTACCCAGCAGCAAAAGGTTGTTGCTATACTGCCAATTAAAAATTTGTAATAGTTTTTCTCCTTTATAATAACCTTGAGAAAAGCAAGACTGCATGCAAGGTAAACAAATAAAAATGAAACTACAGAAAAGTCGATAATTGATGTGATCTGTTTAGCAAAATTGTTGCTTGAAGTGAGAATTAGTAGAACTGAAGTGCCAACGGAGCTGATTGTTATGCCCCAGAAAGGAGAACCGTGCTTGTTTCTTTTAGCAAAGAACTGTGGCATCAGTTTATCTTCTGCAAGGCCAAGGGCCACTTGTCCACTAGCTAGTACCCAAGCATTTAAACTGCCAACACAAACAATAAAAGCAACAATAGAAATGATCAAATGCCAATTACCAGGAAACATAATTTTTATTGCGTCAACATACGGCGCTTTTGAATTAACTAGATCATTGCCGTTTATCAATCCCATGATTGCAAGGCTATTAATGAAATATATAACTGCAACAGAGATTGTGCCAAGTACTATGGCTCTTGGTATAGTCTTTGCTGGATCATTGACTGATCCTGCAGGTGCTGTTGCTGATTCAAGTCCAATAAAACACCATAGAGTGAGTAGTGTAGAGCGAGCAAGGACTTGAGACATCGTGAGGGTTGATATTTCCTCACTTATGATAAAATTATTCCTATCAAAGAAAAACAACGCTGTTACTGGTATAGCAAGCAGTGCGGTAATTTTGACAGTCATCAATAAAAGCTCAACACATCCAGCAGCAGTGACACCTCTTAAATTTATTAGTGTAATGATCGTAAATAATAGTATTTCTAAAAATAAGCGTATATTTTGAATATCTCCATGAAAAAGCGAAGTAAGATAGCCAATACTTGCAACGATTACTGCTGTCGTGCTAACCCATGAAATTACCCAATATGTCCAACCAACAAAGAAAGCTGCAGCAGGGCCAAAAGCATGCTTTACATAAACGTGAGGACCACCCGTTTCTGGAAATTTTGCACAGAGTAAGGCAAAAACCAAAGCAAGAGATATAGCACCAAGCCCTGATATCACCCAGCTTACAAGGCTGTACATGCCATATGGAGCAAGGCTAATTGGAAGCATAAAAATTCCAGAGCCAATTTGGCTACTAATCACTAAGGCAAAAATAGCCCAAAAACCTATTTTATTTGACACAATAATTTTTATCTAAATAGACTAACGATATAACTGAAGCTCAGAAATTTCAATCGATCTTTATAAAAACTTGCATTTTTTAAATTTATGCATATAATGAAATAGATTATTAGGAGAAGGCTATGAATCCGAGGTTAAAAACATTTTTGGTTGTTTGTGGGTATGTTTTATTAATTGGTGCTGCTATTGGAACATTATTTTATCATGATTCTCTGCTTAAGATCTTTATTAATGCGCTTTATGCATTCCTTCTTGCCAAAACTTCAAGTGAGGTATTAGCTGCTTTTGGAACACTTGCAATTTCTCTTGCTGCCTGTGTTGCATGCTATGGCATACATAAGCTCTGTTCTATCTTTACAGAAAAAATTACAAGCAACTATCAGTCTTTCAAAAATAAAAACAGTGATGATAGTATTTTTTCTGAAGTATATAACGACCCAACAATAGGGTTGAAAGATAAGATTCTATTTTTCTCTATATATTTAATATATTACATTCAATTACCATTTTTGTACTGTGCATCGAAAATATCTGCCCTTAATGGGTGGCTGCTACTGAGTACTAGAAGAGAAATACCAAGTAATCACATATTTCTTGTGCTTATAAATGCTGTATTATTAATTCCAGTAGCACTTCTTGAATTGATAAAGTATCCATTAGTGAGGCTTTTCTCACCTTTGGGTTTGAATGTAAAGCAGCTAAGCTTTTTGTTTAATGTAAGTGATGTGGGCACTGGCAGTCAAAGTGTTCACACGAGTAGTTTTGAACATAGTATTTTCCAATGCGCTCAAGAGTTAAAACAGAAATTTGGAGCTCAACCAAATGTACTCAATAAAGAGTTTGAAGACTACATAAATAATTCAGATGAGCTTACAACTGAGCAAAAAGAGCAATTAAAACTTTATCTTAACTTTAATGGTTCCAATGGAGCAGCTTATAGAGAATCAAAAACTAGCCTTACTCTCACGCAAGCTGCAAATTTAGTTTTGACTGCAGCTAAGGATCAAAAGTCAGATATAGATTTTCTAAAGTGCATGTTACTGATACGTTTCAAAGAGGGAAATGGTAAGTGCAATCTAGGAATGTTCAATCGTATTATTTATTCACTCAGTTGTCTTGAAGCTAAAAATAACTTTACAGTTGAGGTAAACGCTCAAGTGTATGAGAGAATGCCAAGCATTACAGAAAAATTCCTGAGAAGCTGTAACAATAAAAAAATTACAGTTTTAAAGGACAATTTTGATAATTTTTATTCTGATGGTGATATGGATCCTCAAATAAAAAGCAACATCAGTAAACTGATAGAAGAAGCAAAACAATCTGTCTTTAATGAATTATATGTGGATTATTACAATAGGTATGGGCAAGATGTTGGAAGAGGCCCTATAAAGCATAAATTAAAAGAGTTAATTACAAGCGATGATGTAAAAGAAGCAATAAGCGCTGTTATAGATGGTATAGAAATTCCTCCAGTACCACCTACTTATCTTGAAAGAGTAAAAGCATTTTTTGGAGGTCATGCAAGGTCTTCTGCTGCTTAGTAGTGCTATAGCAGAAAACTTTTTTATTTTAACTAAAAAAATTACTTCTGCATATTCAAAGCCTTATTATAATGACAATTAGAGATATTTAGAGAGCTCAAAATCTATCTCCGTCTGCAGACTTTTCATCTAAATTTCAGTTAAAAATGTGGCGTATCTTCTTCAGCGTGTATACATATACTTAATCTCTGCCCAATGTACGTTGCATTTTTTCTGAATCTTGTTCATATGGGGGATTCTATGTCTAAAATTCCAGACACTTGACTTTAGCTAAAAACCATCTGGCGCCTATGGTTTTTTATAGTTTTGTCTTCCCTTTTCTGAATGGTTTGCAAGCTGCTGTAGCTAACCAAGAAAGGTTTCCCTACGTCATACCGCCGCGGTATCTCTTAACCGCTAACAAGCAGTGGGATGACGAAGTTATCGTCATCCCACCGCGAACCTTCACATCGCCGCAGACCGTCATACCGCCGCGGTATCTCTAGATCCCGCTAACAAGCAGCGGGATGACGAAGTTATCGTCATGCCACCGCGAACCGTCATATCGCCGCGGTATCTCTAGATCCCGCTAACAAGCAGCGGGATGACGAAGTTATCGTCATGCCACCGCGAACCGTCATATCGCCGCAGACCGTCATACCGCCGCGGTATCTCTAGATCCCGCTAACAAGCAGCGGGATGACGAAGTTATCGTCATGCCACCGCGAACCGTCATATCGCCGCAGACCGTCATACCGCGATTCATTCGCGGTATCTCTTAGCATAGATCCCGCTAACACGTAGCGGGATGACGATTCTTCAAATCGTCAAGGTGTCATCCGAGTAGCTTGACTACTTGGATCCAGAAAACTTAACTTTAAATAAGTGGCTGCATAATAAAGACTAGATTCCAGCGTCACACGCTGGAATGACACCATTTTCGGTCTCTTAAATTGCTTTAGCTACAAACATTAAGAAATCTACCAAACGAAAAAAAGGCAAAAGAAGCCCCGTGGTGCGAGTTTTGACTCTATATTACTGTAAGTGGCGCTGTAATAATGTGCTAACGCTTAAAATAAGCGCGATTTGGCTGAATGTAGAAAAAATTTAAAAGACATGCAGCCGCTATAATTTTACGTAATCCGCCAAAAAATACCCTAAGTTTTTTACTGAATTTTGTTATTGAGCCTGCAGGTCAAAAACAAGTTTTGAGTCATGAATACCCTTGTTATCATAATAAGGGGGCTGGCGGAGTTTGTCAAGGAAGTTTTTTCGTTTCTGCGAGCTACCTGAGTTTATTGACTTCATTAGAGCCAAAACTCTTGAGACCTAGGTGATAATTCTATCTAAAAGGATGCCAAAAAAGAGAAGCAACCCTACGTAGGAATTATTTTTAAATATGGACATGCATTGACTGGGATCGTCAGGATTGAAATTTTTGTATTGGCGGTGAAATATAAACCCTACAGCAAGTAGAGCAATATAAAAGATGTTATTTAATGATGATAAGATACCAGCATATAGCCACGTCATAAGAGATATTAAATAAAATCTTTTCAACCAAGATTTTGTTGTATCACCAAAATATAATGCGGTAGATTTCATTCCGAGTTTTTCATCATCTTTTTTATCTTGATGAGCGTATATGGTGTCATAGCTAAGTGTCCAAAAGACGCATCCTATATAAAACAGCAAGGATTCTATACTGATCTGGTTTATTATTGCTGCTGAGCCCATGAGCGATCCCATATTGAAGGTAAACCCTAAGAACAATTGTGGCCACCAAACATACCGCTTTAATAAAGGGTAAGTAGCTATCATACACATTGAGATTATTCCAAGTATGAGTGTGGTTTTATTAGTTAACAATAAAATTACCAAGGCGATAGATAGTAGCAGTGAGAGTAAAACCAAAGCCTGCTTTATGTTTAATGCACCACTTGCAAGTGGCCTATATTTTGTTCGTTCAACGTGCGCATCTATTTCCCTATCGAAAATGTCATTGATTATGCACCCTGCAGGTCTCATTAAAAATGCACCTATAGTAAATAAAACAAGGAGAAAAAGAGCCTGATACGATAGAGAAGTTGAGGCTAAAAGAATACCGCTCAAACTGGGAAATAGCACAAGCCACAAACCTGTTAAACTGTGCAGTCTCATTAATGAAAAGTAACGGTTGAAATACATTAATTAAGTGTGATTATGTAATATTTTGCTTACATTAACAAAATTATCGAACGCTAAATCAGGCTTGAAAACTAACTCAGGTATAAATCGCAAATCAACATAACACAATATAGATTTACGTATTGACCATGCAGATTGGTTCATTTCATTAACAACAGTGTTAATATCACAATTATCCTCAGAAGGATCTCCAGTGCGTGATGCTGAAATCCATGTACTTTTTTCTGAATCTGAGTAGTCAGCTACTTGGATATTCAATGAAGATAACACAATATATACATCTGCTTTTTTCAAATCTTTACTTAATTTTACGTCAGATACCGCTACATTTTTATTGAACACCTTACCTTCCATTAGGACTCTTGATATTGCTCTATGCAATACCGATGCTATTTTTAGGTTTCTAATTTCCTTTTTCATATCCATCTACTATAACACCCTTTCTTCTTGCACTAATTGATAAGCTTCCAAAATATCTCCAACTTTAATATCGATATTACCCTCTAGTGATACTCCGCATTCAAAGTTTACACCTACTTCTTTAACATCATCTTTAAATCTACGTAGTGCTTTTAACTTTCCTTCATGCACCAATTTGCCACCACGCACTACCTTAATTAAAGAATCTTTTCTTATGACTCCATCACTTACGTAACATCCAATGATATTACCAGCTTTAGATACGTTAAATATTTGCCTCACAGATGCAGAACCAACACGAACCTCTCGTGTAACAGGCTTTAACATTTTAGTTAAATACATTCTCATGTCGTCAATGAGCTCGTATATTATGTTATAAATATGTATTTCTACACCTTTTTGTTTTGCCAAGTCCCTTATTTTTGAGTCCACTTTTACATTAAAAGCTAAAATTACTGCACTTGATGCTTCTGCAAGCAGCACATCTGAATCTGTTATCCCTCCTACTGCTTTGTGTAGGATATTTAATTTCACTTGGTCTTTACCGAGTTTATCAATTGAACTTGATATCGCTTCAATAGAACCAGTTACATCGCACTTTAAAACTACAGATAGTTCTTCTGTTTCACTGTTATTACGACTGAATATATCTAAATTATTGTCGTCTAAATCTTCTTTCTTTTTCTTGATCAACTCTAGCCTGTATTCAACAATTTCACGCGCCTGCTTTTCAGAATTTACAACAACAAATTTATCTCCAGCATTTGGCACACCATTTAGACCAGTAATTTCAATTGGAGCGGAGGGTAGTGCTGCTTTTTCTCTTTGACCAAGGTGATTAACCATACTACGTACTTTGCTGTATGTTGTACCAACTACCAATATATCACCAACCTTTAACGTTCCTTCCTCAACTATCAATGTAGCTGATATTCCTTTCGCTTTATCTATTTTGGATTCTATTACCCATCCAAGTGCTCGACAATCTTCTATTGCTTCTAGCTTCATTAATTCAGCGATTAACAAAATCGCCTCTTCTAGTTTATCTAAATTAGTTTTCTTTTTTGCTGATACTGGCACAATCATAATATCACCACCAAGCTCTTCAGAGATGAGATCATATTGAGGCAAACTATTAATTATTTTTTCTACATCACCAGGTTCAGATTTATCAATTTTATTAATAGCAACTATAATAGAAACATTTGCTGCTTTTGCATGATTTATTGCTTCAACTGTTTGTTTCATGATTCCATCGTCAGCTGCAACTACTATTACAACTATATTAGTAATATTGGCACCACGTGCACGCATCGCAGTGAACGCTTCATGTCCTGGTGTATCAATAAAAGTAATTTTTTGCTTATCTTTTGTCGTTATTTGATAAGCACCTATGTGTTGAGTTATGCCACCTGACTCTCTTTCTGCAACATTAGATTCACGAAATGCATCGAGCAATGAGGTTTTACCATGATCAACGTGTCCCATAAAAGTGACGACTGGTGGTTTAGGTTCTTTAGACAAGCTTTCCCTGTCTTCTATGAAAAATAAATCCTTTTCTCTGTTGGTATCGCTCACTCGTTTAGCCGTATGATTGAATTTTTCCACTATTTCATATGCTATATCTGGATCCACCAGATCATCTACTCTATAACTCTCACCGACTTCTTCTTTGAACATTTTTAGCACACTCTTGCTATCTTCTGCCATACGAACAGATAACTCCCTGATAGTTATTTTGTCTGGTATAATAACTTCTCTTGATATATTTTTACCCTTAGTAAACTTTGACTTTCTACTTCTTATACCAAATCTTTGCTTAAATACAGGGGGTTGTTCAGTTTTTTCATCTATTGCCTGTGCAATTACCAGTTTAGAATGCTTAGAATATATATCTTTGTTGACTTTAGAAGACTTTTTATCGTCGCTCTCATAGTCAATATTATCTTCTCTTAGTTCAACTAAGTGAGTATTACTTAAAACTTTCTTATTTATTTCTTTAGATAAAGTGTCCGCTTCATTTTTCTCGTCAATCTCTTTATTGCTGTCTTCTTTTGCTGTTTTCTCTTTTTCTTCTCTCTGATTTCTTTCTTTCAGCAAAGCAGCATTCTGCACAGCATTAATGCGGAAAATTTGTTCTTTCTCTGTTAAAGAATCTAATTTACTCTCGTCAAATAAATTATGTTCTTCTGCATCATGAGATTTTTTTCTTCTTTTTTTTACTATTGTAGCTCCAGTACTTGGGCTAGCTGAAGAGTTTAAATTGAGGTCTAATTTAAGCTTGCTTAAGCCTTGGAGCGTTAATTTTTTATTACTGATATCTTCATTATTCATATTATTTTATTATATTAACCCAAGCTTTTTACGTGCTTCTATGATTATTGAGTCTACTGTATCTTTTAGATTTTCTTTACTATCAGCTGAGGAAGAGAGTATGCTGCAAAACTCATAACTTGATAAATCTGCTATGTCCTCTAAAGTCTTAATATCATGTTTACTAAGAGCAATTTTATTGTCTATTGATAAAGTTAAATTGATTACATCATCTTCCATACCTAGACTTTTTAGCTCTTCTATTTTTCTATCATTTTCTGCTTTCAGGTGCTTGTTTGCTCTGTTATGAAGTTCGTTTGCAATATCCTCATTAAAGCCCTCTATTGAAGAAAGCTCTTTAATTGAAGCGTTGGATATATCTTCTACGCTTGAAAAACCTTCTGTTACCAATAGCTGACCCATAATCTCTTCTAAGTTTAAAGCTTCAGCAAATAAAGCTGAACATTGACTAAGTTCTTTACTTCGCCTTTCTGATTCTTGCTGAGTGCTTAATATCTCAATTTTCCATCCAACAAGCTCTGAAGCTAATCTTACATTCTGGCCCTTTTTTCCTATAGCTAAACTCAATTGATCTTCAGCAACTATTAACTCTATGCAATTTTCATTTTCATCAATAATAACCTTCGATACTTCTGCAGGAGTAATGGCTTTAATAACAAATTGACCCAAATCTGAGGAGTAATTTATAACGTCAATTTTTTCACCATTTAATTCGTGTATAATAGTTTTTATTCTATCTCCCTTAACTCCAACACAAGCACCTACTGGATCAATGTTCTTGTCAGGAGAGAAAACAGCAACCTTAGACCTTGAGCCGGCGTCTCTAGCTATACCTTTAATTGTTACTAACCCGTCAGCAATTTCTGGTATTTCTTGATTTAATAATGCCTCTAAAAAGCCTTCATGAGTCCTAGAAAGAATAATTTGACGTCCATCATCAGAGCGCTTAACGGTCTGTATGTAAGTTTTAACCTTATCGCCTTCACGAAATGATTCACCACCGGTCAAATTTCGCAATGGAAGATATGCCCTAGTGCCATTTATGTCTATAATAAGATCTGAATATTCTACTTGTTTAACAATACCATACCTTATTTCTCCCACCTTATCTTTAAATTCCTCATATTGCTTTTTTGACTCTTCATCTTTAATTATTTGAGCAATCTTTTGCTGGGCAATCCTTGCTGAAGCAAGATCAGTGTTAAGAGAGAGCAATTCACTAACAGTATCTCCAACTTTTGCATCTCCTTTTATTAATTTAGCTTGTGTCAGCGTAATTGATTCATACTCAGTGTTCTCTTCTTCATTTGATTCGTCATCAATAACTTTTAGTTTTCTGTATGAAGTAACTTTGCCTGTATTTCTATCTATATTAACTACAATTTTACTTTTGCTACCATACTTTTGATAAGCCACTGCTTCTATAGCACTTTCTAGTGCCTTTATTACAACATTAAAATCTAAACCTTTTTGAAGTGAAAGTTCTCCTGCTGTTTTTATTACATCAAGGCTTCCAACTATGTTATTCTTGTTACTTTTCTGCTTAACACTGCTTTTACGATTAGCAATCATAATAAATAAATCCAATGTAATTAGTTATAATTATAGCTTCAACGGGCAAAGAACGCTATCTTAAATGTTAAATGATTGCTAATTTAAGTCAAGTTTTTTCATGTCTTTGTATGACAAGCAACGCCGGAGTAAAGAATAAAGTTAAGACCGTTGCAGCCAATATTCCACTTGCTATGGTTGTTGAAATGTCAACCCACCACTGGCTTGATGGAGCATCATATGTGATTTGTAGCGTAAAAAAATTGATATTTAACCTGGTAATCATCGGTATTAAACCAAGAACTGTGGTTGCAACGGTAAGCAATATTGGCCTAACGCGAGAAATTGCAGCGTTTATTACACATCGCTTGATGTCATTTTTGTGTACCTTAATTTGGTGATGAAAGGCATCAAGCAATAGTATGTTATTATTTACTATAATTCCTGCCAAAGCAATTATCCCCACTCCACACATAACAACTACGAAAACTTGTTGGATAAGAAAGAAAACAAAAAACACACATGTTGTGGATAAAAACACTGCTGTCATTACGATAAATGTATGGTATACATTATTAAACTGTGTCACTAATACCAATATCATTAGTGTAATTGCTAATATAAAAGCCTTTAACAAAAATGTTCCTGATTTTTGTTGATCTTCTTTGTCGCCTTTAAAATCAATTTTTACTCCCTTGTCCCAATCCTGGGCAATAGAATTCTGAATGAACTTTACTCTTTCATTAACAAGATAGCCTGTATCCACATCAGCGGAAATTGTCACTGTACGTAATCCATCAATCCTATTTAGTTTGTTTACCTTTTTTTCGGGAGCATATTTTACTATGTTGCTCATAGGATGCGGGCCATTAACTGTATTGATAAAAAGATTATCTATAGTCTTCATGTTGCGGTCCCTTCTGGGGAAACGGAGTACAATATCGATTTCTTCATCCGTGTTATTTGGTCTATATTTTCCAATCAACACTCCATTTGTAACCATCTTTATAAAATCGCCAATGGTTGCAACACTTACTCCAGAACTTGTAGCCTTACTCTTATTAACACTCATATTCCACTCTATTTCAGGTGCTGATCTGCTATCTTGAATATTTATAAACCCGGATGAAGGTTGGTCCATAATTTTTAGAATTTTCTCTGCTGCTAAATTCAGATTGGATGCACTTCCGCTGAGGTTAATTTGTATTGGCTTGTCAGCCGACGGTCCTGACTTTTCCTCTTGAACATTAATTATTATTCCTTTCATGTCTTGCACACTGCTCCTTATATCGTTTAATATGTGCTTAGCTTTGCGCCTGAAGCGCCAATCCATAAGTTCTAGTTGAATTCTGGCGATAACGTTGTCTGAAAATGCTCCTGATCTAGCATAAGAAACATGAATTTCTTTTTCAACGCTCAAAATGCGTTCTTCCACTTCTTTGAGTATCAGATCTCGTTCTTTGGCTGATAAGCTTTCTTTTGCTTTAACACTGATTAAAATATTATCTGAATCCACTTTCGGAAAAAACTTCACTCCAGGACCAAAGGTAAAGTACAGCACACTAAATGAAAACAGGACGAATACAGTAGCACATATGAATTTTTTAGGATGATCTAAAACCTTCTCTAGCATGCGTATGTAAGCTCTTATTATAGACCCAGCATTTTTTATCTCACCACTTTCTATAGCACTCATTTTTTTTATTTCTTTTTTTGAAGTTATTGAAGGCTTACCAAATATTGCACCAAGTGTTGGTATAAAAACCAAAGCCATAATGAGCGATCCAGTCAAAGTTAGAATTATTGTAATTGGTATGTACTGCATGAATTTACCAACAGTATCAGGCCAGAATAATAGAGGAAAAAACACTGCTAATTTAGTTAACGTCGATGATAGAACCGGATAAAACATATCACGAACTGAAGTGTGAAAGGCTTCTACTTTGTCCATTCCGCAGATCATCTTTCTATCGGCATATTCGCTGATCACAATTGCATCATCAACCAGCATGCCAACAGCCATGATTAAACTGAAGAGCACAACGATATTTAAGGTTATGCCCATAAAGTAAAGAGCTATTATCCCAATGAGAAAGGAACCGGGTATCGAGAGTGCCACAAGAATAGCAATCCTTGTTCCCATAGAAAGCATCATTATGATCAATATTAACAACACAGCGAATATTATGCCGTTTTCCAAGTCATCAAGCACATCGCGGACGTTTTTTGACTGGTCATTTAAGTACACCACTTTTAAATTTTCAGGTAATTGATCTTTTGCCTTATCCATTAAGTATTTTACTTGATTTACTGTGTCTATTATGTTTTTTCCGTTACGTTTTGAAATTTCTAGCACGACACTAGGTAATCCATTAATGCGAGCAAACCCTTGGTGATCCTCAAACCTAGGGTATACTTTTGCTATATCTTTGATTCTCAAAACTGCATCGCCTTGAGATCTAATAGGAATATTCATAATATCTTCTATATCTTTTAATAACCCTGATATTTTAATCGAATATTTACCGGTATCATTTTCCAGTGACCCAGCTCCCACTAGTCTATTATTGCTTGATATAGCTTGGAATATTTCGTTTGATTGAATGTTATATTTTGTTAGAACTGTGGGCTCAATTATAACTTCCACTGTTTCTTTACGCATACCTGCCACTTCAACTTTGAGAACATTTGGCAGAGATTCTATTTCTTTCTTTAGCTTGCGTGCTATTTCAGTTAAGGCTCTTTCTGGCAAATTACCAATTAAGCCGACATTGAGTATCGGAAATAAGCTCAAGTTTATTTCATTGATTATCGGAGATTCCGCTTCAACAGGTAACTTCGATTTTATGTTTGAAAGCTTTGAACGGACATTATCGAGCACTTCTTTATTATCATACTCTGTTCCAAATTCGAGTATCATGTGAGCACCATCATTAGTTGCAAAAGCTCTCAATTCTCTTACACCTTCGATGGATCTTAGTTCATTTTCTATAGGCAGCACTAATAGCTTTTCACTATCTTGAGCAGAAATCCCAGGAAGTCCAACAAACACGCTGATTATAGGAATCTGTATATCAGGGTTACTTTCCCTTGGCATTTTTACATAAACGTATGAACCGAAGATAAAAATTACTATAAGTAATAATACCACCGCCCTGTTTCGCTCTATGAGTAAGCTCTGCATGTTGAATGTTAACTAAATATGTGTGTTTGTACAATATTATAGTCGAGATACGTTGCATATTAATTAATCCTTGTATAGCTTTAAAACTTTACGCAAATAATTAAAATTTTCGCAAAATTGCAAGTATAAGAAAATTTCTGTATAATAATTCTAGAACAGTATTTGAGAGGTTATTATGGTGGCAATTTTAAATGTAACAAAAGGCAAGAGAAAAGTTATTGTGTCTGGATTAGCTGGAGCTTTATCAGCTTTAATATTTTTAACAGCAATCCACATTGCCGCAAAGATAGCCATTATCGTTTCTGCTGCTGCAGTTACTTACTTATTACTTTTGCTGATTCATAAAATAAGAACTAAAGCTGAAATTACTCGTGTTTCAGAAGATGAAGGTGAAGAAAAAGATACGGAAATATCCGTAAAAGAACCAAAAAGAACTGAAACTGAGCTAGAAGAAGAATTAAAAAATAAAAGAGCACAAGAAGAAATGAAAAATGGACTACCTGAACATATGGATTTCAAAGGTAATTCACTTTCTAAAAGCACTAACGCTGATGATACAAGTCGGACTAAATACGCAACGAACTATATGGACTTAATGCGATCCCCTCCTATGCATATGAATGGATATGACAAAAAAATCAAAGAACTTACCAATGCTCCGAGGACTTTTTTCAGTGATAACTTAATGAGAATGCCAGAGCGGCTAACTATGGAAGATATTGTTAACCAACGTGGTTAGAGTTTATATCAAACTCTTCATCTTATATTGAGAATCAGATGCAATGCCGTAGACCCTATTTGGCGGAGCAATTTTGTTCTCTATACCAAAAACTATACCTTCAATTATTGCTGTGAGTACTTTTTCAAGGTTACAGTCTGCTCCAGGAACACGGTGCTCTAGGCGGCATCTTTTGGAATCGTTGCCAAAATAGGGAATTCTTATCGCAGCAGTTCTGTTATTTACTCCCCAACTAATCGTAGTTGGAGTGTGAATATCCGGGTACTGAAATCTTAAATATGAATCATCATTTGGAGCAAAAAACAACATATGTTTTTTCATCATTGCACATAATCCGCCAATACTATGAATCAAATAATCACTATACTTTTGCTCATTGATATAAAATAAGTTATCGTTATTTGAATTCACGAGATTAACATGCACATTTAATGCACTGCCTGCTCTATCCAAATAAGGCTTTGCTTTAAAAGAAACGTTCCCACCAAGTTTTTGTACTACTTCAGTAAGTAATTGTTTTGCTAACTCAAAATGCTTAATTAAATTGTCGGAGTTCGTATAACAACCACTTTTTATCTCATATTGATGTGTAGAATTCTCCTTCTCGCAGGAAAATTCAAGAAATGCTATTTTATTTTTGATGCTATTCAGAAATAAATATTCTTTTTCTATTCCTTCAATGTAAAACTCTAGTTCAATACCGAATACAGCATGACAACTCAAATTACTTAATATAATCATAAATTTGCTTCAGTAAATCTATATTAGGTTAGCTATATTTATATGAATACTTTACTTATTTGCCAGTAAATTTAACATCTTATTTATACATAATGTATTACTATTTTTAATAGCATGCTTCTAATCCTCGATACAAGCGACATTTACAAATTTTTCATTTTTTTGAAATAAAAATGATCAATTTTAGTGTTTTTATACCCTTTACAACTCATCAAAAAATCACCATAATTTTTAGTATGTATTAAGTAGTATTAGCTTTTCATTTTGCAGTAAGCTATTGATTATCTTATATTTTTCTAATTGTTGCTTTTTTCTTGGTATGGTATATGAACTTAACTAGCCCTAAGGTTTCTACTATGTTTTTTGATCAGATTATTACAGTAACGGATCACAATGTTACTTGGGAAAAAATCCAAAATTGTCTTTATAATCTTTATGGAGAAGCAACATATAACAGCTGGCTGAGTTCGCTAAAATTTGTCAGTAGCAGAAATGGGGAAGTTCTTTTATCCGTGTCAACAAGGTTTATAAAAGAGTGGATTACAGTTCATTACATGAAAAAAATATTATCATTATGGCAAAGCGAAGATAAAAGCATACGTTCTATTGATATTCAAGTAATTGAGGAAAGGAATTCAAATTTTAATGTTATACTAAAAAACAGAGAGGAAAGTAATCATAATCTTGGTTCGCCGCTGGATCCAAGGTTCACCTTTGATAATTTTGTAGTGGGAAAGCCAAATGAATTAGCATTTACGGCGGCAAAGCGTGTGGCAGAATCTATAGATCCAATATTAGGCAGCAATCCTTTGTTTCTATATGGTGGAGTGGGACTTGGTAAAACACATCTAATGCATGCTATAGCCTGGCACATAGTCAATTCCCCATCAGAAAAAAGAAAAGTAGTATATTTATCAGCAGAGAAATTCATGTACCAATATATTACAGCGCTGCGAAGCAAAGATATTATGTTATTTAAAGAGCAATTTAGATCAGTAGATGTATTGATGGTAGATGATGTGCAATTTATCAGTGGTAAAGATAGTACACAAGAAGAATTTTTTCACACTTTCAATGCATTGATAGACCAAAATAAGCAATTGGTTATATCAGCTGATAGGTCTCCTAGTGATCTTGATGGAGTGGAAGAAAGAATAAGATCACGACTCGGTTGGGGGTTGGTGGCAGATATTAATGAAACAACTTTTGAATTAAGGCTTGGTATATTGCAGGCAAAAGTGGAGCAGATGAATATGTATGTTCCGAAAGATGTCCTAGAGTTTTTAGCAAGGAACATAAAATCTAATATAAGAGAATTAGAAGGAGCATTAAATAAGGTTACCCATACCTCATTAATTGGAAGAAGTATGACGGTAGAATCAGCTAGTGAAACCCTAATCGATCTTCTTAGGTCAAATCATAGGTCAATCACAATAGAAGAAATACAAAAGAAAGTAGCTGAATTTTTCAATATAAAGGTTGCAGATATGCAATCCAATAGAAGACTTCGCAGTCTTGCAAGGCCAAGACAAATAGCTATGTATTTTGCCAAAAAATTTACGCAAAAAAGCCTACCAGATATTGGGAGAAACTTTGGTGGCAGAGACCATGCTACCGTTATACATGCAGTAAAACAAGTAGAAAATTTTATAAAGACCGACTCAAAATTTGCTGATGAAATCAATCGATTAAAAAAAATGTTTAAGTAGCGTTGTTAAAATAGCTAATAACAAGTCCTAAAATGAATCGACTATAGTTTTAATCCGTTTAAGTTTAAAATCTTCTGTTAGCTTCGCAGAATACATTTCCTTATTGTGTTGATTATAGAAGGTAAATTTGTGATCATCTAAGTTTAGTATTGCAAAGCCAAAACCGAAAAAGTTTCTAACCTCGTGTGCTAAGTAGTTTCTACCATTTGAATAGTCAAATTCTACATTTTGATAAACAGGCTCTTGATCTTGAGCGTGTAATAATGCACCACCGTTTCCAACTATAATCTGGTCTGGAACATTATCCATTAATAAAATCTGGGCTATATGAATGTGGCCAGAAACTATGGTAGTGACATTGCTTGGAAATTTATCTCCAAAAGCTTCAATTTGTGTAAGATTACCATGGCTTTTTAATGTCAAAAATTCTTTTTTTGGAGATCTCCAAAGCGGTTTATGAGTTAAAAACCACGTGGGCTTATCTTGTATCAATTTATCAAATTGCCTTTCAAAAGCATCAATTGTGCTTTGGGTTGTAAAAATATCCTCACCGGATGAAGAGTCGAAGATAAAAAATTTCATCGGTCCAGCATCTAAGGACCAACTAGAAACGAAGTTTCCACATTTTTCAGACGAAAAGGGGTATGAATCTAGATACCTGAACCATCCTTCATAAGCTCTATTACAACTCTCATGGTTTCCACGAACAAAAAGGAAAGGGGATTGTAATGAAATATCCTTTGCAGGCTCAAACCAATCAGCGTACCAAGCTTTTTTATTATATCCATAAATATCGCCACACTTTTTTGTATTTCTACATTTTGTTTGTCTATAATGATAATCACCAACATGGATAATTAAATCTGGTTTATGAAGGGCGATTGAATCTAAATTTTTTTTTAAAGGCCAGCTATCTACCGAATTACATTCCTGCTGAAATAACATATTTATTCTACAACCCGTGTCACCAATAAAAGCAATTTTATTAACCTTTTCTGGTAATATAGGAACTCGTAGATCCTCAATACTAATGTTTTTGGCACTTGTTTGTACTGTCAGTTCACAAACTGTTTCGTTATGATCACCATTGTTAATTGAGCTGCGATTCAGCATTTCTATTTCCTCGCCATCGACATAAACAATGGGACACATGTCATTGTCTGTAATTGCACGTATGCTTAATTTATTTTCTGGGATAACTTGAGACCATGTGTATAATATCTGTGCATGGACGAAATGAAAGCTAGTTATAAGAGAGAGAGCTAAAAAAATAAAGATATTAGCTACATTCATTTGTATAAAAACCTAAGTTAAAAATTAGTAGTAAGGTTATCTTAAATGATTAAAATTTATAATCACAAAATTCATAATCAAATTATACAAGTAATTTCTAAATTATTCTAGTATCAGATTGACACTCTAGATGAAAAATTCTAAAATGATTAAATAATTTAAAATAATTATATAAAAACTAGAATATAGTGCGGCCGTGGTGGAATTGGTAGACACGCAGCGTTGAGGTCGCTGTGGCTCATAAGGCCTTGGAAGTTCAAGTCTTCTCGGCCGCACCAGTTTTTTCATAGCTGCTTAATATGGGTAAAAATGTTTATAGGAAATCAGAGTAGCAATAAGGTAGAAAGAGCTATCAGCGAAATCAGGCGCGGCCGGCCAATTGTAATATATGATAAAAGTAATTACCTATTGTTCGCTGCTGCTGAGGCTTTAGAAAGAGATTTATTTAATCAATACAAGCTTATATCAAGTAATGTATATGTTACTTTAACTTCAAGTAAGGTAAAATACATATCTCAGAATAAAGAACATAACAGCAAACGTCTGTTGGTGAATAATTTTGATGAACTGCTCCATTTAATAAACTGTTCAAAGGAAGATTGCATAAGAGAGTTGCAATGCTCAAAGACAATAGATGAATGTGCTATTGCCTTGCTTAAGTTCTCAGAATTATTGCCATACGCGTTAGTGGCTGATATGACTTTTGAGAATAACCATGAAATGCGAAATTGGTGCGAGAAAAATGACGTTATTGCACTGGACACGTCATTCATAAATAATTTTCAAGAAAATCAGGATGTATATGAAGTGTGCAAAACATCATTATTTTTAAAACAGACTCAAGAAGTAAATATCATATCTTATAGAACAGAAAGTGGTGGAAGAGAACATCATGCAATTATCATTGGCAATCCAGATAAAGATGGCGAACCATTAGTAAGAATTCATTCTTCGTGCTATACGGGTGACTTGTTAGATAGCTTATCATGCGATTGCAGAAGTCAGTTACATCAAGCAATTCAAATGATAGCTGACTCTGGAAGTGGTATTATATTGTATTTGATGCAAGATGGAAGAGGCATTGGTTTAACTAATAAGTTAAGAGCTTACAGTGTGCAAAGAGGACATAATCTTGATACTGTTGATGCAAACAGAATATTAGGTTTTGAAGATGATGAAAGGAGTTTTGCTGTTGCAGCTAAAATGCTTAATAAATTGAACATTAACAAAATCCAATTACTTACAAACAATGATAGGAAATTGTCAGAATTGGAAAGTAGTGGTATAGGAGTTACAAAGTGTCTACCACTTATTGTGGAACGTAATAAATATAACGATTCATATATGGAAACAAAGTTTGGTAAGCTAGGCCATAGATTAAGAGTTTTTTAGCTTTTTTGTTGTAACTACTTTGTTAATTTGCTATGTTTATTAACATAAGTTAAGATTTTTAGGAATACTAAAATGCTAAGATTTTTTAAGCGAGAAAAAAATACTGAATCCTTAGATAAGGATATAGATTGGAATTCAAACCGCTACAGCACAGTTATTGCTCAAAGGAATATTCTACTTTTATTTGCATTAATATTATTAGCAACGATCTCTATCAGCATATTAGTCATATTTAAAATTAGCACAAGTAGCACTATTGAGCCATTTGTTATAGAAATTGACAAGAAATCAGGAATAGTGCAATTGGTTGATCCTGTCACAGTAAAACAATATTCTGCAAATGAAGCGCTAAACGTTTATTTTATTTCAGAGTATATAAAAGCAAGGGAGGTTTTTGATCCATATCATTATAATTATAACTATTATACAAAGGTGAGGTTGTTTTCCTCACCTAATGTGTATAATGAATTTAGAAATTATGTAGGATCACAGAATATGGATGATCTTTTTAATTTGTACTCAGATACCAAAAGTGAATTTAAAATTCGCTCAATTCAAAAATTGGGTAACGATGCTCTTCAGGTGAGGTTTTTTGTGGAATTTATACGGAAAGATGGAAGTTCCACAAGAAAAAATAAGATAGTTATTATGTCATATAGATATGCATCGCTTGAAATGGATGATCAGCAAAGATATATTAACCCATTAGGATTTCAAGTTATTTCATATAGAGTAGATGATGAATATGTATAGGATATTATTAGTTTTAGCTTTACTTGTAAGTGGCAATTTAAACGCATCCATTAATTATAATGAGCCTATTTCTGTAGATAGTAGAATAAAGACTTTTGTGTATAGCCCTAATGAAGTATTTACGGTGGTTTTTAGTCAGGGTTACTATTCTTATATTGAATTTGCGGAAGGAGAAAAAGTTAAAAATATCGCTGTTGGTGATGCATCAAGTTGGAAAATTAATCCTTATGACAATAAATTGCTTATCATGCCATTTGAAGTTAGTAGTCGCACTAACATGATTATTACAACAACTAAAAAAAGAAATTACATTTTTGATTTAATCTCAAGGCCAAACTACGATAAATACCCAGATACTGATGCTAAGAAAGTGGGTCACGATTATTCTGCTGAAAAGGATATATCTTACGTAGTACGTTTTTATTATCCTCAAGAAGAAGGTGAATTTGATCTTGATTTAGATGAGGTTTCTTTACCTACTCAAATGCAATATACTACAGACAAGCCAGAAAAAATAATACAAGAAAATGATACGAAGTACAATTATACATATATTGATGAAGGTGGTAATGCGGATATAGTTCCGATTGAGCTATTTGATGATGGTTATTTAACCTATTTAAAATTTAGAAATAATAATAAAATACCTCAGATTTTTGTAGAAGAGGAGGATAAACCTTGTAAAAGGCTGTTATTTGATGATTATGTTATAATAAAAGGAGTACATAAAAAGCTATTTATGCGTTATGAAGATGGTGAAGTTGAAATTATAAATAGGTCACTTTAGCTGTGGTATATGCAATATGAATAAAGAAAGGCGTAACAATTCAGAAGATGAATCAGAAATAGAGAACAAGGTAGTAACAGTTGGCTCTAATCAAGGTCATAGGGCATTGATGGTCATTATTTTAGTGCTTCTGGTTGGTGGAGTGTATTATCTCTATTTTAGTCCTTCTCATAAAGAGGGTTCAGAAGTTATTAAAAAAGAGGAAACAAAGCAAAATGTTCAAGAATTGAAGGGAAAGTTGGAACAAGTTCCAGATAATGTAATGGTTCCTGAAAGAATAATAACTGATCCCTTACCACCCTTACCTCCTCTTCCTACACCACCAATCATACCAGAAATAAAACAAATTAGAAAAGAAGAAGAGAAACCAAAAGAAACTCCTGTGTCAAATATACCTATTTTGCCAAAGCAAAATTTTCCTTCTAGTAATGTTATGGGCAATTTACCTACCTCGTTTCCTACAATAGGGGGTAGCGGTTATCCTAGAGACAGACGTAGTGCACAAATGTTAACAATTTCAAGTGATGGTGGAGAGAATAAGGCTGCTGATGCTATTTTATCTGACACTTCAGCACAATCGAGCAAAGCTACCAGAGTAGGAAAGCTTGGTTTAATGGTTACTCAAGGTAAAATTATTGATGCTGTTCTTGAAACTGCAATAAACTCTGATCTGCAAGGAATGCTGCGTGCTATGGTGAGTAGAGATGTTTATGCAGAAACTGGTGATACAGTTTTAATACCTAAAGGCTCAAGATTGATAGGCAGTTATTCATTTGACTCGAATGTCGCAAGAGCTCGTGTAAATATAAACTGGAGTAGGGTCATTCTTCCTCATGGAATAGATATTGCTATTTCATCACTTGGTACGGATGAACTTGGCAGAGCAGGAATAGCTGGAATAGTTGATAATAAAATAGTAAGTGCATTATTCTCTTCAGTGGCACTTGCTGGTGTTTCAATTGGTTCGGCTGTTATAGGGCAAAAGGCCTCTAATCTTATTGATACGCTAACTGCTATGGATGCGGTGAGATCCATCACTGCAACTGAAATAGATATCTCTTCTCTCAAAGGGGCTATTGTTGAGAGATTGGAGGATGCTATAAAAACTGAAGTTGGGAGGGTAGGAGACGAAAAATGGAAATTGGGTCTTAGGGCTATTGAAAAAATTCGGAATGCTAAAAGTGATCAGGATTTACTGAGAATAATAAAGGAAGAAATAGTAAGTGTGATAAAAAGTTCTGGAGCTAGTGGAGTTGATGCAATTACTAGTGACAATATCGGTATAACTTTAGACGATGTACGTCAACTGTTGAGGCAAACTCAGAAAAGAAGCAAGTCTGTTTATGATAAAGCAATCGGGAAATCAATCGAGGATTTTTCTAAAGATATGCGGGATATAGTAGGCAGATACACAGATAAAAAACCAACTATTTATGTTGATCAAGGCACCGCGTTGAAAGTATTTGTTAACCAAGATATAGTATTTCCTCCACAGGCAATATTAAATCAATGAAATGAATTATGCTGCACTTGATACATATTTGGAGCCATTACAAGGCATATTTCAAGAAGAAGGCGTAAATGAAATATCAATAAATAAGCCAAAGGAAGTATGGATTGAAAATCGCGGTGAAATAAGGTGTGAAAAATTAGAAGTATTCGATCTTAACCATTTGAAATCTCTTGGCAGACTGATTGCTCAAGCTACAGAACAAAAACTTAGCGAAGAAGCACCTTTACTTTCGGCAACATTACCAAATGGTTATCGTATACAGATAGTATTTCCACCAGCATGTGAACCTGATAAAGTAGTCATGTCGATTCGTAAGCCTTCTAGCATGCAATTAGCACTCGATGATTACGAAAAAATGGGGGCTTTTTCTGAAACTGTTACAGAAGCAACTGATAATCCAGTTGACCGTCATTTGGATTTACTGTTAAGGCAAAAAAAAATAAAAGAGTTTTTAGAATACGCTGTAATAAGTAAGAAAAATATTATAATTAGCGGTGGAACTTCCACTGGTAAGACTACTTTTACTAATGCTACTTTGCGTGCTATTCCAACTGAGGAAAGAATTATTACTGTTGAGGATGCAAGGGAAATCGTTTTGAACGATCATCCAAATAGAGTGCATCTGATTGCCTCCAAAGGAGGGCAGGGCAGAGCAAAAGTAACCACTCAAGATTTGATAGAGGCGTGCTTACGTTTAAGGCCAGACAGAATAATAGTTGGTGAGCTCCGTGGAGCGGAAGCTTTTAGTTTTCTTAGGGCGATAAATACTGGTCACCCTGGATCAATATCAACCCTTCATGCGGATAGTCCAACAATGGCCCTTGAGCAAATAAAATTGATGGTTATGCAGGCAAATCTTGGCATTCCTCCAGACCAAATTATACCATACATTAGAAATGTGATTGATATTGTTATTCAGCTAAAAAGAACCGGTGGGGGCAAAAGAAGCATTTCTGAGATATTATTTACTAGATCTGCAAGCGAAAATGCTTAAATTTATACATAAGTTAAAAAAGAGTAGTTTATGAGTAATGGAAATCACCTACGTAATATTCTCATAGGAGGTGTAGTAGCTTTTAGCGTACTTGAGTTTTGCTTCTATCTATCTGGTATATTGTTCTTTCTATTAGTTGACGGTCCGGATGCTGTGGATTTTAAGGCAATTAATCCTAGTTTGACGCCTTTCCCTCAAGCTCTTTGGCCAACGATTTTTGATCATATACAATATTGTTGGCACCACCCAGAGTTATATAGCCTTGAGCTCAAATTAAAATTAATTCTATCTTCTACAATGCCTATTGTTGTTTTAATGATTATCTTATGGAATTTAAGAGAAAGGATAATTGAGTGGCGACCATTTAAAAAGAAAGAATCACTTCATGGAGACTCGCAGTGGGCATCAGAGAAAGACATACGAAAAGCAGGATTAAGAAGCAAAAAGGGATTATTGCTTGGTAAAGATAAAAGAGGATACTTTATTGCTGATGGGTTTCAGCATGCATTGTTATTTGCACCTACAGGTTCTGGTAAGGGTGTTGGCTTTGTAATTCCTAATTTATTATTTTGGACTGACTCGGTAATTGTACACGACATAAAATTAGAAAACTATGAAATAACAAGTGGTTGGCGAGAACGACAAGGACAAAAAGTATACGTATGGAATCCAGCGCAGCCAGATGGAATAAGTCACTGTTACAATCCATTACAATGGATTAGTAAAAAACCTGGGCAGATGGTTGACGATGTGCAAAAAATAGCTAACCTCATCATGCCTGAACAAGACTTTTGGCAAAATGAAGCAAGAAGCTTATTTGTTGGAGTGGTATTATACTTACTTGCTGCACCAGAGAAAGTTAAATCTTTTGGTGAAGTTGTGCGTACGATGCGTAGTGATGACGTAGTTTATAATCTTGCTGTTGCTCTTGATACAATGGGTAAAATACTACACCCTGTAGCATATATGAATATTGCAGCTTTTTTACAAAAAGCTGATAAAGAAAGGTCGGGTGTTGTATCAACTATGAACTCATCGCTTGAATTGTGGGCAAACCCATTGATTGATACTGCAACTGCGTCAAGTGATTTTAATATTTTAGATTTTAAAAAGAAGAAAACTACAGTTTATGTTGGTTTAACTCCTGACAACTTGACTAGGCTCAGGCCTTTAATGCAGGTTTTTTACCAACAGGCAACTGAGTTTTTATGTAGAAAATTGCCATCGGATGACGAGCCTTATGGCGTATTGTTTTTAATGGATGAGTTTCCTACACTTGGAAAAATGGAGCAATTTCAAACAGGTATTGCATATTTTCGTGGTTATCGAGTTAGGTTATTCTTAATTGTTCAAGATACTGAGCAGCTCAAAGGAATATACGAAGAAGCAGGAATGAACTCCTTTTTGTCAAACTCGACTTACAGAATAACTTTTGCAGCCAATAATATTGAAACAGCTAATTTAATATCGCAACTTATAGGAAACAAAACTGTACAACAAGAATCGTTGAATAAGCCTAAATTTTTAGATTTAAATCCTGCTTCAAGGTCGTTGCATATCTCTGAAACACAGAGGGCATTGCTATTGCCTCAAGAAGTTATTATGTTGCCACGCGACGATCAGATAATTTTAATAGAGTCAACTTACCCAATTAAATCAAGGAAAATTTTGTACTATAGTGATAGCACCTTCACAAAAAGACTGCTCAAGCAAACTCGTGTGCCTACACAAGAACCATATGACCCAAACAAAGTTCTTTCTGCTGCTGCGAGCAAAGATAAGGTTAATAACGAGGGGAATAATGCTCTTGAGGGGCCTAGCGCTGCTGATTATCCTGCTGAAACTAAAACAGAGGATGCAGTGTATGATGAATCAGATGAATTTGCAGACGAAGATATTGATGATGAAGATATTGACGATAAGTTTGAAGATGATGATGACGGGTTTGATGACGAGAGGAGCGATGATGGGTTTGATGACGAAGACGAGGAGGATGAATTTGAAGATGAGGATATTGACGATAAATTAAAAAATGATCAAAAATAAAGGTTAACTTTGCCTATTTTTAGCTCAGAAAAGTGCAAGTTATGCAAATAATTAGGTTTTTCATATTAAGCCATTTTTAATTAATTAGTATTAGATTAGCTATTTTAACTAGGGGAGTAGTAATGATTAGTAAAAAAACATTAGCGGTTACAGCACTTGCTTTGCTGTTGTCACAACAATCTTTTGCAAGTGAAACAGAAGGGTTTTACTTTGGCAGTGGGTATTACGGTCAATATTTAAATTACATGGGTGAGTTGAAAGCAAAAATTGGAGATACTGCTGCTACAGCTGCCAATAATGTATCTGTAAATGACAGGAGTGCTCAGAATACAGAAGGTCAATCACTAAGTAAGTATAAAGGAGATTATAATCCACCTTTTGCTGCAAATGTGGCACTTGGTTATACAGGGGAATTGAATGGCAATAGCTACAGAGCTGAATTGGAAGGAATGTATTCTTCTGTAAAAGTGGGTAATATTGGTTTAGCAAGCAGCCAGATAACAATATCCTACATAAAGGATAAAGCTAACCCAGAAGAGAGATATGGAGCAATAGTCAATCATGACCAGATAGAAAACGCGTCTTTAATGGCAAATGTTTATCATCATTGGAAAAGTGACCGTTTCTCTTTTTTTCCTTACGTTGGTATTGGAGTCGGTGCAACAAGAATGAAAATGTTTGAAAAATCGTCAATAAGACCCGCAGGTCAATTAAAAGCTGGCCTTGATTATCGCATAAACGAAGATGTAAATATGCATATTGGATATAGAGGTTTTGGTGCTATTGGTAGCAGTGAGTTCAAACTAGAAACCTCAAAGTGGGATCCCAATTTTAATAATGGCGCAGGTAAGCCAAAAGGTAAAATGGTTGAACAAACAGGTGATAATCAAGTATCTACTACCATACAGAATGGCTTTTTTCATACACACGGCATAGAGGCTGGCCTTACTTTCCACTTTGCCAGCAAAGCTTAAACATGTTGCCCTTTTAAAAAATGCATAAAACCGTTCCTGTCATCCTATGGCTTGACCATAGGATCTAGTTAAATATAGATCCCAGTGTCACGCACTGGGATGACGAGGTAGAGGGTACTGGAATGACATAGGATAATATGGGATGAAGGAGATAATACAAGAAAACATTAGCTATGTTTTTTGCACAACAATGCACCTCTTCATTCCTGCCAAATCATGTACATATTCCTGAAAAGCTAATTTGTATGAGGGTATTATTTTGTCAATATCATTTTGATCTTCACCTATCTCCAATATCGCAAACCCATTTTTTTTAAGACACCTCCTTAATATTGAAAAAATACTCAAGTAACAGTTTAAACCATCAATTCCACCATCAAGAGCAATTCTTGGTTCCTTTTGCACTTCGGCTTGCAGGTCTTTCAATTTGCTTCTTTTAATATATGGAGGATTACTGATTATAAGATCGAATGAACCTCTGCACTCTGTCCATGAGCTTGGAAATATTTTGGCTCTGCTGAGAAGATTATGTTTCTTTGTGTTCTGATAGGCAACTTTGTATGCTTCCAAGCTTTTTTCAAAACCGATCCCAACGGCATTTTCATACTCACTAAGTACGGATATCAATAAACAACCTGTGCCTGTACCAAAATCTGCAATTTTTAGTCTCTGCTTTTTATTTGGGTAATATTTTAACACTGCTAGGATTATTGTTTCACTATCTGGTCTTGGATCCAAAACATGCTGGTTAACTATAAAATTTTTACTCCAGAATTCACGATTACCTATTATTTGCGATATTGGATATCTTTCCGCTCTTTTTTTTGTTAATTTCCAAAATAAAAGTTCTTTCTCCATCGGCACTTGATCAGCATGGTTCATAATTATGAATGATCTTTCCACTCCAAGTACGTGCTGCATGATGATTTCACAATCTAAATGTGGTGATTCAACTTTATGTGACGATAATAACTCCGATCCTTCTTGAATTAAAGTGCTGATTGTTTTCATTATTCTAAAAATGTGTTCCTTTCAGCCAAGAATAGCAATTCCAATTTAGGGTAGCTGCACTAAATCCAAGTGTCAAGCATGGGTTCTTGCATAACCTAAACAGAAAAAAGATACAAGGTATTATTTTAGATATAAGCTATAAATATTTAAGAAATTTACCAAATGAAAAAAAAGGCAAAAGAAGCCCCGTGGTTGGCTAATTACTTACATTATACTTTCAAGTATGGCGTTTTTTAAGTCTTAAACACTGCAATTTAGCTGCTTTTAAATGCAACTCACCTTAGTTTAAATGTTTAAGAAATTTACTAAGCAGAAAAAAAGGCAAAAGAAATCCCGTGTTAGCTAGTTGTCACTCTCTAATCCTGCAAATTGGCGTACTATACTGTCTTAAACGACTTATAAGCGCGTTTCAGCTTATATAGGTAAAAACCCAGAAATGTTGTGAAGACATAAGGTGCACATAGTGCAAAAAATTAAAAATAAGACGCCAACTACGTTGTTTTCTTGCTGTTTAATCTGCACAGATGAAGATAACTGAATACCTTCAGTTTCATGATAAGGGGGTTGGCGGAGTTTGTCAAGGAAGTTTTTTCGTTTCTATTCCCAATAAAAGTTTGTATGCAATAACACAGAAGCATATGCTGCTATTCCTTCATTTCTTCCAAGAGAACCTAATTTTTCTGCAGTGGTTGCTTTGACATTTACGAATTCATCATCAATCTCTAATGCTTTTGATATGAATTTCTTCATTTCTACTTTGTAAGGCGATATTTTAGGCTCCTCACAAACTATAGTAATATCTAAATTAGACACGCTGTACCCTTTTTCCTTTGCTTTTTTAGCAGCAAAGTCAAGAAAGTGAGATGAATTGCAATCTTTCCATTCAGAGGAACTAGGAGGAAAGTGCTCTCCTATGTCGCCACATCCCAGTGCTCCGAGTATTGCATCAACGATTGCATGTATTGCAACATCACCATCAGAGTGCGCTTCTATTGCCATGTTGTGTTCAATTTTCACACCGCAAATTTTTATAAAGCTCTCAGCACCATTTTGAACTTTAATGAACTTATGTATATCATAACCAGTTCCGACACGAAATTTTGGCTCTTCAAAGAGAAGCTTTGCCATATTGATATCCTCTTTTGTGGTTAACTTAAAATTGCTTTTCTCACCTTTAATAATCGCAACATGTTTTTTGTGCTCTACCATTAGTGATGAATCGTCAGTAAATTCTTTGTCTGATTGATGGCACGATAATAATTCTTTGAAATTAAAAATTTGAGGAGTTTGTATGGCTCTGAGTTTTCCTCTTGAAATCGTAGATTCAACGAAATTATTACCCACCAATGACATAGTGTCTTCGACTTCTATTGCTGGTACTACTCCTGTATATTGATCATTAATCATGGACTGAGCCAAGTTATCTATCAGAACATCTGACACAAAAGGCCTACAAGCATCGTGTATAACTACAAAATCTGGGTTAATTTTTTGTAAGCTTTCAAGCCCTAGTTTAACTGAATTTTGCCTGTTTTCTCCTCCATATATTGGACTTAGTAATTTAGTATCTACACCTCCTGTCATCCAAGTAGCTTGACTACTTGGATCCATACTTTCTTTTTTTCTAGATTCCAGCGTCACGCGCTGGAAGGAGTGTACTGCTGATTTTTCACTTAAATAATGGTTGGATAAGAGATCCATTGCTTCCCTATAAAAACTTTCATGGTCTCTATTAATTGCTATTCTTATGTAATCTATATATTGGTTAGCCAGAAATCTTTTAATTGCATGAAATAAAACAGATTTACCTGCAAGTTTTGTATACTGCTTAGGAATTGTGTTACTGCATCTACTGCCTACTCCTGCTGCAACTATTAATGCTGCTATTTTGTATTTCTTAAGTCTGTTAGTGTGCATATTTATCATTTTCAGCGTAAGTGTATAGTAACAAGTTATTTACAGTTTTAAAAAAAGAGTGTATTATCTTATAAGATATAATACGATGCTAGAATGCACATTACTAAGTGTAATAAAGAAAATGAGATACACCTTATATTCTTTCATGGAATAGGGGATAATCATAAAAATGCTCAACAATGCTTACAGCATTTATGTGGCAGAAATAGGCTAAAAGCTATTGCTCATACACATAAATATCCGGCTATATTCCAAAACTACATAACTTATGCTGCAGTTAGCTTTTTGTTCCTCGTGGCATCTGTATCAGCGCCCATTGCAATATTACTACTTATAAGCCCCATAACAGCTGGAGTAGTTGGTTTAGCAAGCTTAGCTGCTCTAACTTGCATTTTTTTATCCGTAATGCTTATTATTATTCCCTTTATAAATAGAGATCAAAGTTTGCTTAAGCCCTCGATAGAAGAAATCAATGAATTAATGGACAAGGGTGTGAGGCCTGAAAACATTATACTTTTTGGCCATTCCTTTGGAGGAGCAGTTGCATCGGCAGTTTTGAAGCACTTTGCAGACAAAAACGTTAAACTTGGAAGTGTTATTTTTACTAGCACTTTCAGCTCTTTTCATACAGCAATAGGGCATTTTCCGATCCCTCAAGCAAAAATTTTAAGTATGTTGCCCTCATCCATTTTTAAAAAATTGCTAAAGGCTTTAGATCTAGATTTTGATTTAGTGAACGATATACGAAAGTTGCGAGATGAGGGAAAATTGAATATGCCAATAATAGTTATTAATAGCAAAAGAGATTACTTAATACCACAACCTGCACAATTGGCGCACGCAATAGAAAATGATGTATTGCTACGTGGAAAATTGATCAAGATTGTTAATTCGAAAAGGTATGAAGATGATCCACATAACGGAGTTTTATCTAGTTGGGAATTGGGTGAAAATTTGATTGACCTAATACTTAATAAAATTGATAAAACAATGAATAGATAGTATTTACAATAAACTGTATATTTTTCAGTAAATTGACTATGCTAAACGCATGCAAAAACGTCATATAACTATTTGTTTTATACTGCTTTTTATAATAGGGATGTTATTCCTGATGCGTCCTATGATTTTTCCATGTTTAATGTCTATTGTTATTGCATATTTGTTTAATCCGCTAGTAGTCAAGTTTGAAAAGTATAGAATACCGCGTTCATGTTCTGTAATTTTTATAATACTTGTTTTATTAATAGCTTTTATACTAGTTATAACATTTGTTTTACCTATTATATATGTTCAAATTACTTCAATATTAAATTTCTTAGTGAGTAAAGTGCCTTCATTAAAACTTAAAGTAATCCCCTCTGTATTAGAATTTCTTAATATAAAAATCGAGGATAGCTTATTTGATCACTTATCTAAAAATCTAGCAGAAAATGACAGCGACTATGTATCTTATTTCATAAATGCTCTTGATATTGCTAGTAACTTTATAATCCAAGTGTTAAGTTCAAGCTTTAGCTTGATTCACACGGTATCATTAATGGTGATTACTCCTGTAGTGTTTTTCTATATATTACGTGATTGGCCTTTAATTATAGAAAAAGCTAATAAATTAATTCCTGTTTCTTATAGAGAAAAAGTTGCAAATTATTTTTCCAAAGTGGATTTCATCATATCTAATTATCTAAAGGGGCAGGTAAATGTATGTATTGTCATGATGGTCTTTTACTCTGTGAGCCTGAGCATAATCGGATTGAAACACTCTATTGTTATTGGAATTTTATCAGGAATATTAACGTTCATACCTTACGTAGGACCATTATTATATACCATTATTGGGTTTTTGAGCGCTATTACTCAATTTAGTGAATGGTTTGAAAGTGCTGCCGTTTTGCTATTATTTGGTGTTGGACAATTAATAGATTCAAACATATTAGTTCCTTTATTAATAGGAAAAAAAGTTCATATACATCCAACTGTAATTATTCTGGGAATTACTATATGCGCTTCATATTTTGGATTTACAGGTATATTACTTTTTATTCCAATAATAGCAATGTTCAATGTATCAGTAGAATATGCAATCAATAAATATTTTAAAAGTGAGCTTTATAAAAACGGCTAACAGACCTTTTGCATAATCAATTTATGGTAAGAGGAGAAATGAGCCCAGAATACCTGAGATATTTGAGGAGCGTAAGTAAATTTCTGCGCAAAAATTACTACCAGAAAGAGGTTACGTAAGAGGTTTAATGTGCAATTAAATTTATTTAACAACAATCAAGCTGATTATAGTCGGCAAAATTACATCATCTTAGATGAAAATAAGCACATATATAATTCAGTAATTGAGGATTTATCTTGGAAATCTCTCATTCTTTTTGGACCTAAAAGCTCTGGTAAAACTCATCTTGCTCATATTTGGCAGTCAATAAACGATGCAATTTTTATCAATGTGAATAACTTTGTAAGCGAGATTAGGTATAGCGATGCTTTTATTTTAGAAGACGTACAAAACATTAAAGATGAAGAAATGTTATTACATTGTTACAATTACATGAAAGAAAATGATAAGAAGCTGCTAATCACTTCTTCAATTTCGCCAAAAAAACTTAACTTCAAACTAAGAGATTTAAGTTCTCGAATATTATCAACTATCAGCGTAAAAATTTTGCCTGCAAGCGAAGAATTATTAAGAATCATGCTAATAAAACGATTTTCAGATAAACAGTTAAAAATTGATTTAAAAGTGATTAATTATATTTTAGCAAGAATAGAACGTTCTTTCTATAGCATTGATAAAATTATAGAGAAGATAGATAATGAATCTATAGGGTCAAATGTGACCGTTCCTTTTATTAGCACTTTATTTAAAAAAGATGCCATTTGATTTCTTCTTTTGTAAAGTACTCATTGTATATATTAAAAATTTATTAACACCCATAACACTAACGTAATTGAAATCTCTATCTGTCCATGTTAGAATTATAATAAATGTTATGTTATAATAAATATAGATAGATACAGCTAAGAAGTATTCTATATTTATAGTAGAGCTCACTTTATAAGGTGTTTTTTATAGATTTGACGTTATAATTTAACTATGATAAGAGTAAGATTAAATTTAAAAAAAAGGTTAAAGCAAAGGTTTGTGATGTTCACTCTATTGATAAATGCCTTATTTGTCTCATATTTTCTCATAAGACACATAGGAAACACTTCCAATCAAATTATAGCCAAAGAAATAAATATAGGAGCTGATAATGAAAAATAAACAGTCGCAAAATAAAAAAGAAAATCTTTACATAACATATTACATAGATGCTTTGGCTTCAGAGAGGTCCGCTACACAAAATACTCTGGAAAGTTATCGTTCGGATTTACACCAGTTTGAAGAATTTTTATTAGAAAGCGGCACTACCTTGGTTGGCGTAAACAAAACCAATATTAAAGATTATGTGAAATATCTATGTACACAAAAAAAATATAAAAGTAGCTCTATATCAAGAAAAATATCCGCTATGAAAAATTTCTATAAGTGTCTATTTAATGACGGAATAATAGATTTTAATCCAGCACCGGCTAATGATGCTGAATTAAAGAATCCAAAAGTTTCTCGTCCTTTGCCTAAGTATTTAAGTGTCGAAGAAATATTTTTGCTAATGGACGCAGTGAGAAAATCAGCAAGCGAATCGAATAAAGAGATAAGCAGTAAAAGGCTATGTGCGATTTTAGATATCCTTTACTCTTCTGGAATGCGTGTTTCTGAACTAATTGATATGAAGTTATGTGAAGTGTCACATTTAATAAACAGTAATAACAAAGAATGCTATATAATAATAAAAGGAAAAAGTGGTAGAGAGAGGCAAATTCTTTTTAATGAACAAGCATTGCAGAGCCTTAGAAATTATTTATCAGTTCGTGACAATCTGATCCCTAACGAAAAGGAATCCGATTGGCTATTCCCAGGTGATAAACCTAATAAACCAATTACAAGGCAGAGGGTCGGTCAATTAATGAAGGAGTTAGCAAGAAAATGCAATATTGATGAAAATAAGATCTCTCCACACGTGATTAGGCATTCTTTTGCTACCCATCTACTGGATAGCGGAGCAAATATTGTGTTGATACAGAAAGTTCTTGGCCATACTAACCTTTCTACAACACAAATATATACTCATATTGCTAACGAAAAGTTAAAGGACAAATTAGCTGATTCGCATCCTATTACTCAGATGATCAATAATTAAACTTATTGCTTTTAATTTGTAGTAAAGTTAAATTCAAATAAGTTTATGTGAGTTTGTGATTTCAAGTTTATTGTTTAATTTCTTCCTTATATTATGGGAAGTATTCTATACTTTAATTGCTCTCCCTGTAATTTTCTTTCCTGAGTATGTAATAACCATTTTCCTCGTCTGTTCGGTGAGAGTTGTATTATTCATGCTGCGTTTATTATGTGGCATTAAATATGAAGTGAGGGGAATGGAAAACATTCCTAAGCAACCTTTTATCATTGCATCTAAACACCAATCTCCATTTGAAACATTTATTTTTATACTACTATTTAGAAAAGCGGTTTTTATTTTAAAACGTGAATTGAAATGGATTCCATTCATTGGTTTACATCTTATAGCGCTGAAAATGATTTTTATTAACCGTTCAGATGGTATCAGTTCTATACGCCATATAATTAAACTAGCAAAAATGCGTATAAAAGAAAATAGAAGCATAATAATATTTCCTGAAGGTACAAGAACGACTATAAACCAAAATATAAAATATCAACCAGGTATTGCTGCTTTATATAGCGTATTATCTGTTCCTGTGTTACCGGTTGCTTTAAAGACTGGTTTGTTTTGGCCAAAAAGCATACTTTCTCTGAGAAAGAATCCCGGAAAGGCAGTAATAGAAATATTGCCCCCAATATATCCTGGGTTAAACAAAAATGAATTCTTGCAAAGTTTAGAAAAAATTATTGAAGAGAGAAGCAGTAGATTAACCATAGAAAAAACTGATATTGCAAATTAACAAAAAAACTTTATAATTAAAAAAAAAGTACAGTATTTTAGGTATTAATATATGGCAAATCATAAGAGTGCTAAAAAAATGATAAAGGTAATAGCAAAGCGCACTTTAATAAATAAGATGCGGAAAAGTAAAACTCGCACCGCTATTAGAAAATTGGTTGATATAATCAAGTCTGGCAACAAAGAAAATGTTGTTCTGGCATTTCGGAATGCTGAATCTAATTTACACAAGTGTGTGAATAAAGGTGTTATTCATAGGAATACTGCTGCGCGTAAAATAAGTCGCTTAAATGCAAAAGTAAAAGCATTGATGACCGCTTAATACGGTTAATGTAAAGTTAACTGTATTAATATATACTCTTCAGTTTGTATATTCTGTATAAAATTTAAGTAGCTTAAGTGATGGATAAAAAAGTGCTATTAGAACTAAGTAATGGATTAAAAATTGAGCTACCCATATTAAGTGGAACAATAGGTCCTGACGTGTTAAATATCAAGGATTTATATAAGACGACAGGATTATTCACTTATGATCCGGGGTTTGTTTCCACAGCTTCATGTTCTTCTTCGATTACATTTATTGATGGAGATGAAGGAGTTCTTAAATATAGGGGACATGATATAGCTGATTTGGCAGAGAATAATAGTTTTACTGCTGTGATTTATTTATTACTCTATGGTGAACTACCCAGTTCAGAGCAACACAAAAAATTTCTTCTCAAAATACAAGAATCATCCAAAGTATCAGAGCAAGTTACAAATGTAATCAAAGCATTTCCAAAAACTGCTCACCCTATGTCGATTTTAGTTGCATGTTTTGCAAATTTGTCAGCATCTTACCATGAAACACATGGCAACAATGTCAATGGTGAAGATTTAGATTTTGGAATTTCTGCAATAGCACAAGTTCCTGCAATTGTTGCAATGATTTATAGGCATATCAACAATCAGGAATTCATAAATGCTAACAATGAATTAAGTTACAGTGAAAATTTCTTAAAGATGATATTTGGCGATGCTGTTGATAATGATAAAAGCGCCCTTTTTGCAAAAGCTCTGGATAAAATATTTACTCTCCATGCTGATCATGAACAGAATGCTTCTACGGCGGCTGTCAGATTGGTGGGATCGGCTGGCTCTAATCTGTTTGCAAGCCTCTCTGCAGGAGTTGCTACACTTTGGGGACCAGCACATGGTGGAGCTAATGAAGCAGTTATAAATATGCTAAAAGAGATAGAGCAAAGTGAAGATATAGATAAATTCATCGAAAAAGCTAAAGATGATAAAGATCCATTTAAATTGATGGGATTTGGACATCGTGTTTATAAAAATTATGATCCGCGCGCGCGGATATTGAAAGACGCTTGTCATGAGGTTCTAAGTAAACTAGAACAAAATAATGAATTGCTCAAAATTGCAAAAAAACTTGAAGAAATAGCTTTAAAGGATGAATATTTTATCGTGCGTAAGTTATATCCAAATGTTGATTTTTACTCAGGTATAATAATGAATGCTATCGATATTCCCTCAAATATGTTCACGCCTATTTTTGCACTTGCAAGAACCACTGGTTGGGTTACTCAGTGGTATGAAATGATAAATGATAAAGAAACTAAGATCTGTAGACCAAGGCAACTCTATTTTGGTAAATAAATTTATTTTCACTTCATTAGACTTCTTGTATAACCCAAGCTAAGTAGAAAAAAGGTATAGCTAACACGTCATACCGTGATTTATTCATGGTATCTCTAGATCCCGCTAACAAGTAGCGGGATGACGAGATGCCACCGCGAACCGTCATACTGCCGCAGACCGTCATACCGCGATTCATTCGCGGTATCTCATCCGCTAACACGTAGCAGGATGACGAGGTTATCGTCATACCACCGCGAACCGTCATACCGCCGCGAACCGTCATACCGCCGCGGTATCTCACCTGCTAACAAGTAGCGGGATGACGAGTTACTATACCACCGCGAACCGTCATACCGCGATTCATTCATCGTCATACCGCGATTCATTCGCGGTATCTCTTAGCCGCTAACAAGTAGCGGGATGACGAGCTTATCGTCATGCCACCGCGAACCGTCATATCGCCGCAGACCGTCATACCGCCACGAACCGTCATACCGCCGTGGTATCTCTAGATCCCGCTAACAAGTAGCGGGATGACGAATTACTTAACCATCATCTACACCGTCATACCGCCGCGGTATCTCTTAGCCGCTAACAAGTAGCGGGATGACGAGTTACTATACCACCGCGAACCGTCATACCGCCGCGGTATCTCTTAGCCGCTAACAAGTAGCGGGATGACGAGTTACTATACCGCCGTGAACCGTCATACCGCCGCGGTATCTCTTAGCCGCTAACAAGTAGCGGGATGACGAATTACTTAACCATCATCTACACCGTCATACCGCCGCGGTATCTCTAGATCCCGCTAACAAGTAGCGGGATGACGAGATGCCACCGCGAACCGTCATGCCACCGCAGACCGTCATACCACCGCGAACCGTCATACCGCCGCGGTATCTCTAGATCCCGCTAACAAGCAGCGGGATGACGAATTACTTAACCATCATCTACACCGTCATACCGCCGCGGTATCTCTAGATCCCGCTAACAAGTAGCGGGATGACGATTGTCGTTTAGCCACAAATATTAAGAAATTTACCAAATAAAAAAAAAGGCAAAAGAAGCCCCGATTAATATCTATTTAAAAACATTGGCGTTTTTTAAGTCTTAAACACTGCAATTTAGCTGCTTTTAAATACAACTTACCTTAGCTAAAATGTTTAAGAAATTTACTAAGCAGAAAAAAAGGCAAAAGAAACCCCGTGTTAGCTAGTTGTCACTCTCTAATCCTGCAAATTGGCGTACTATACTGTCTTAAACGACTTATAAGCGCGTTTCAGCTTATATAGGCAAAAACCTAGAAATGTTGTGAAGACATAAGGTGCACATAGTGCAAAAAATTAAAAATAAGACGCCAACTACGTTGTTTTCTTGCTGTTTAATCTGCACAGATGAAGATAACTGAATACCTTCAGTTTCATGATAAGGGGGCTGGCGGAGTTTGTCAAGTAGCTTTTTCGTTTCTATTCCCAATGTTATATGGTTATGCAAGAAGTCTAATTGGTATAACCATGCATGAATGCTATTTTCGGCAGAATCTCTTACAATGCTCAAAAGCAGAAAAACAAAAACTTGATTTTCGCAGCTAAATAGTGGACCATCAAAAGCACGCATAAATATCTACAATGAAAGAAAAAACTTTCACAATCATCGATGGCTATGGTTTTCTTTTCAGAGCTTACTATGTACTACCTCACTTAATTACCACAACAGGAATGCCAATAGGTGGTGTATATGGCTTTCTGAATATGGTTCTTAAGTACATTGCCCATTCGGACTACTTAACTATAGCACTTGATGCAGGAAAAAAGAATTTTAGGCACAATTTATATCCTGAATACAAAGCAAACAGAGTAACGCCTCCTGAGGATCTAATTCCACAGTTCACCATACTGAGGGAAGCGGTAGAAGCTTTTAACCTCAGCTATGAAGAAATTGAAGGTTATGAAGCAGATGACATAATCGCAACACTAGCTGCAAAATACGCCAACCACCAAGACTTTAAAGTGGTAGTCGTTTCATCAGATAAAGATTTATTTCAACTCTTGAACCACAATATTTTAATATTCGACCCCATTAAAAATATATATATAGATGAAAAACAAGTAATAGAAAAATTTGGTGTAAACTCACACAAGCTTCTTGATTTATTTTCTCTAACTGGTGATGCATCTGACAACATTCCAGGCGTTCCGGGAATAGGTCCGAAGACTGCAGCTAAATTACTAGATGAATTTGATTCATTGAATAATATTATAGAGAACATTGATAACATCGAGCAAACGAGGATTCGTAATATTCTTGCTGAACATAAGGAAAAAGCGCTAATTTCAAGAGAACTTTTATCACTATGCGAAAAAGTAGACCTTCAACATGATATTGCAAAATGTGAAGTTCGCCCTCCAAATATGGAAAAACTATTATCCTTTTTAAAGAAGTATGAATTCAATTCCTTAATAGGTAAAATAGAAAAGCTTTTTTCCTATAATGGATCTAGCACAAAAGAGAAAATAGAATATAGTAGTGAAGAGTTAGAGAAATTTTTGGAGCATTGTAGATATGAAGGCAAAATTGCAATTCATTACCACCTTGAAAACAATGTATTAAGTCTATCTTATAGCGAAAGTAATATTTTTTGTATAGAGCAAGATAGCATACAAAATGCACTCATTACAATCAACTCAACTTTACTCTCAAATGGGGTGCTTAAAATAATACATAACATTAAAGAGATGAGGAAAATCTTCCCTGCAGTGGAGAAGATGCTAGATTCAGTTGATGATTTGATGATAATGTCGTATAGCTTGGATACAGGAAAACATGATCACAGTATTCCAAACATAGTTGCGCATAATTTGAGTGAAAATGCAGAAATTTTCTCGGCAAAAACTTTAATAGCAATTCATGAAAAGCTAAAGCAAAGGTTATTTCAGGAAAAATTGTTCACAATTTACGAGCGCTTCGATAAGCCACTTATGAAAGTGATATTTAATATGGAGAAAAATGGAATATTGCTAAATATTCAAAAATTACAGGAGCTGTCCGATAAATTTCAGCAGGTAATTGCTGTACTTGAAAGTGAGATATATAATTTGGCAGGGGAGAAATTCAACATTGCGTCACCAAAACAATTAAGTGATGTTTTATTTAATAAAATGGGGCTTAATAAAAAGAAAAAGTCAAAATCTGGATCGTATAGCACCAATTATGAAGTTCTAGAGGCACTCGAAGAAGAAGGGGTAGAAATTGCAGGTAAAATTTTAAGTTGGCGACATTCAAGTAAATTGAAGAGTACCTACACTGATGCATTAATAAAACAGGTTGATCCGCTCGATGATAGAATACACACAAGCTTTTCAATAACTGCAACTGCAACTGGAAGGCTGAGCTCCAGCAATCCTAATTTACAGAATATTCCTATCAGAAGCGAAGAGGGAAATCTTATCAGACAAGCATTTATTGTGCCAAAAGGGTGCAAGATAATCTCTGCTGACTATTCGCAAATAGAATTGAGGCTCCTGGCACACGTTGCAAACGTTGCAGCATTTAAAGAAGCTTTTGCAAACGGACAAGATATTCACGATATCACCGCTAGGCAAGTTTTTGGAGTGCAAGAAATAGATGAGCAATTAAGACGCAAAGCAAAATCCATTAATTTTGGAATTATATATGGAATCAGCCCGTTTGGCCTTGCAAAACGGCTTGGAATTACCATTGCGGAAGCTGCTGAATACATTAATTACTATTTTTCCTGTTACCCAGAAATAAAGGCCTATATGGAAAAAGCAGTGTCTATCGCAAGATTGCATGGTTATGTAGAAACTTTGTTTGGCAGGAGATGCTTTGTAAGAGACATAAACAATACAATTCCTTATGTAAGACAATTTGCAGAAAGGGCAGCGATAAATGCACCACTGCAAGGAACTGCTGCTGATATAATAAAACGTGCGACGATTCAGCTTTTTGATCAGTTAAAAGTAGGTAAAATAATCCTCCAAATTCACGATGAACTACTGGTTGAAGTAGAAGACGAAAAGGTACAAGAAACAGCAAAACTTATGAAAGACGTAATGGAAAATGCAATAGAAATTTCTATACCACTTGAAGTAGAAATAAAAATTGGCGACAACTGGGCTCTTAATTATGACTTAAACATGGCAGATTCTAAGAGTATAGATTATTTGAATTAATATGAAAAATATGCTACAATTAAAGTATAGTAAATGTGAGTAACTCAGTTATGACAAAAATATTAACTCCACAAACAAAGAATTTGGAGCCTTCAAATCAGGTAACTAACAAAGATGAGAAAGTTTTTAAATTTAAAAACGAGGAGCACCAGTTAATCTATCGTGCTTTCCTAGATACTTTAGAAAATCCAGAAACTCTAGAAAATCTAAAAAAGCAAACGAAACAGGAAATAGAAAAGAAGGAACAGAAATTGAAAGAAGAACTTCCAGATCGAGAAAAACAAGAATTACAGGATGATCTGAAGTCATTAGATGAACGATTAGAGCGATTACAGAATGGAAATGAAAAGAAAATTTTTACTTTTATATCAAAAAATCATGAAGGTATATTCAATAATATTAATCAAGAAGATATAAAGTTACTAAGTGAAGAAAACTTTTGTCAGCTTTTACTTTCCGTATTTGAAAAAATTAGAGAAAAAAATTTAGCTAGTGAAGAGAATTTAAAGAATGACAAAATAAAGCAAGAAGTAGCTGAATGTGTAGCTGATATACGCGGTACAGAAGCTAAAGATTCACTCATAAAGCTTGCTGGGTGGCCGCTTGGAATAAAGATAGACCCAAAAAATATTTCCAGCTCTTTTATGAATGGGGTGAAAGAAAAAATACCATTCTTAGGTAAAGATAAAAAAGAAGAGGATGAACCACCACTCAGTGATGAAGAGATGGCAACAGCATTCTTACGTAAGATTTTTCTTCCTATTTCTTTTTCCATTGCTTCAATATTAATTTTTGGTCCTACTACACTCGCGATAGTTGCTGCCGTTATTGGTACAATATTCGCCATAAAAGGGGGAGTGGAGGTTCTTTTTTCAAATGACAAAAAAGGTACTTTATATAACCCTCATTCACGAGATGAAAAGAAAAAAGAAGGATGGGATGGGAAAATTCTTGATGGTATTAGTAAAATTTTAGGATCCAAAGTTAATGAAACTGGGCAGGGTAATCAACCTGCTGTAACAACTGAGGAGCAACTTACTCAAAAGAGTGAGCAGTCTACTGTGCTTGAACAAGTTACTTTAGATCAGCAAAAAACCACAGGGCAGCAACCAAGTAAGACTACCTGAGTTTGCCAATAAAGTGAGTTGTGTAAGAGGTCTACTATTATTCTATAACGCATACAACAGGAGTATGATCAGACGGGTTTTCTAGCTTACGCAATCTATCATCTACGTAGCATGTTTCCAATTTATCTACAGCTTGTGGCGATAATAGCATATAATCTATTCGCATTCCTTGATTGTTTCTGAGTGAATTGCCTTGATAATGCCACCAAGTGAATTGTTGCAAATTGGGGTGGGATATTCTAAACGTGTCTTTAAACCCAAGATTCAAGATTGCTCTTAACTTCTCACGTTCTTTTATATGAAAGCACACTTGGCCATTCAATAAATTTGAATCAAAAACATCAATTTCATCCAGTGCAACATTATAATCGCCAGCTATAATAGTTAACTCTTCATTTTTCAACAAAGTGCTCATCCTTTCATATAGGTTATCAAAAAACTTGAGTTTATACTCAAACATATGAGAGTCTGGGCTTTGACCATTTGGAACGTATACACTTCCTACCCTTACCTTATGATTGGTGTGTTTTATCACACATTCTATATAACGTGCTTCTTGATGACTCTCTACAACATCAATTTTTAATTTTTCCAGTATCGGATATTTAGATAAAACACAAACGCCATTTCTTGCAACTTGTCCATAGATAGCATATTCATATCCTAACTTTTCTATCTCTACATAAGGAAATTGCTCTTCCGTACATTTTATCTCTTGCAGCAAAACTATATCTATCTGACTGTCAACTATAAAACTACAAAGTTGGTTAACTCTTTTACGTATGGAGTTTACATTCCAAGTTGCAATCTTTAGCATCAACAATCCTTATTAATTATATCAATTAAACTCTCCCCAGTAGGCAACCTCGATGTTATAATTTTTTTCCATTTGATTAACCTTAAACTATCAGCAATGTTTTTACTCATGGTATATGCAACTGTATTATTCATCACATGAGATAGCCCACTTTTTAGAACTAATGAACAAAATACCCTTGCTGTCTGTGAGGAAAAAAAAGCAACACTATCAATTTTACCATCCAACAGTAAATTTTTACACCTATTAGTTAGACTCCTTTTTATAATTGTTTTATAGAGTACAACTTCTCTTACATTAAAATCTTCTTCAGATAATCTCTTTTTTAGGTCACATGATACTTCTTGTCCCCTTATATACAAGAACTTTATTGCGTTTGAATAATGAGCTTTTATGAATGATATCAGACCATCAACGTTGCTGTCTGCTGAGATTATATCAGAAAATCCCAAATTTTTTGCAGCCTGCATGGTTGAATTACCAACTGTAATAATCGGAAAGTCATCCTCTTTGCATATTTGACTAAAAGCCTTTACACTGTTTTTACTTGTAGATATCACAACGTCAAATTCGTACGCAGATATATCAGGATTTAAGTACTTTATTGTGAATACTGGTTCTATAAAAACTTTGTATCCATACTTTCTCAATATATTTCTTGTATTGAACGAATCCAATAAAGGCCTCGTTAATAAAATAGACTTCATTCTGATTTATTTCACTACTAGTAAAATAGTACCCTTTATACACAAATTACTGAATAAAAATTTTTATTTTGATGGCTTGAGCAACTATTCAAGTAATTGATGTTGAAATAAGGATACTCAGTCCCCTATTTACCACTAAGCTTTAAATTCACTTATACTTTTCTAATGCTAATTACATTGAACTCTGTTGAATCATTCCATTTACCTGGAGTTATATTGAATACTAATTCTCTCTCATCTAAAGATAAAGTTCCATTATCTATCTTATAGTTATTTGTATAACACTGTTCGATTCTGCTATCTTCTATCCTCTCTTCTATTTGTAAAGATTTTGGATTAAGCATTATATCTTTATGTACGTTTCCATCGGAACGTATATATGTATATAAGTTTTTGAATACCAAATTCTCATATGCATCACGTTCTACTACATATGTACTAAGATCTGTAAGATCTCGATTATCCGTATTATATTCAGATATTACATAATAAGCATTATCCTCAAAAAAATCTGGGTGACTGTTTAAAAAATCCATATACTAACCTCTTTTATTATTAAACTATTAATATTATAGCTAATATTCCTATACAAGTCAAATAAGTTAACTTGTTGACACTTAAACTGCTTTTACAGATGGAGAGAGGGTATCAGTAGGTTTTTCTGCCTGTGGTTTGCTGATCAAAGTCCGAACGATATTAGCTGCCATAAAGGTACAGCCTAGAATAAAAAAGGCAGTAGAAACAAAAGGAATGATAGGAGATTCGAGAGGCAATATAGATGCAATTCCTCCTATTAAAAACGAAACGTTAGATGTAATATCAAGACAGATCTTTGTTAGTTTTTTTTGTCCTGCTACACCAAGTTGCTTCTGCTGTAGGAAATGATCCTTTAATGACCATATATTTAAAGCAAACGAAAGTACACTTAATATAGTGCCGGCAATACTAAAATACAGACTTAAGACAGGAATACTAAAGGCTAATGCTGCTATATATCCAATAAAAGAAGCAGTAGATAGTGTAGTAACTAAGCGTTTCGAGTAAGTTCGTACCTTCTTTCTGTAGGCTAACTTATCTTTTTCACCATACATAGCATAAATATTACCTAATACGTTATATTGTAGCATTAATTAATTCAACAAGCAATATGGAAGCTAAAAGTGCCCGAGAGAAGACTTGAACTTCCACAACTTAAAAAGTTACTAGCACCTGAAGCTAGCGCGTCTACCAATTCCGCCACCCGGGCTTTTTATAGTTTACTATGTTAAAGTTAAATAATATACTTAAACAATTTTTAGTTCAAAGGTAATGCCAAATCTAGATCAAATATTTTTCGCTCAAAACAATGTTAATATTAATAACGTATATAAAATAGTCAATAACGCTTTGAGCAATAGCGATGGTGGTGAGCTATTTCTAGAATTTTGCCAGTCGGAGTCCCTGATTTTCGATGATAACATATTAAAACACGTGGATTTGAATACCAGAAGGGGATTTGGTTTAAGGTCTTTTTGTGAGGATAGTACATCTTTCGTTTGTTCTTCTGAGATTAGCGAAAAAGAAATTAGTAATTCTGCTTCTATGGTAAAAAGCTCAGTGTCTTTAAACAAGACAAATTCAATAAATTTAAACGAAGAGACAAAAAGCCTATATTCGAGGATTAACCCTACAAATGAAATGGATCTGAATTCAAAGATTAAACTACTCAATGAGGTTAATGAGTATATAAGGTCCAAAAATAACTGCGTGAAGCAAGTAAAAATAACTCTAAGTGGAGAATGGCAAGTCGTACAAATAATAAAGGGTGATCACAGATTAAGCGATATCAGGCCTCTGGTACGTTTTAATGTGCTAGTCATTGTAGAAAAGGATGGCCGTACCGAGAGAGGCTCCGCAGGACACGGTGGAAGGGATTCTTATAGTAAGTTTATTTCTGAGAAAAAGTGGAAAGAAGTTGCAAACCAGGCTTTGGAACAAGCACTGGTAAATCTTGAAGCAATTCCAACTCCAGCCGGAGAAATGACAGTTATTCTAGGTCCGGGCTGGCCGGGAGTATTGTTGCATGAAGCTGTGGGTCATGGACTCGAAGGCGATTTTAATCGTAAAGGAGTCTCAGCATTTTCAAATTCTATTGGTAAACAAGTAGCAGCTAGTGGCATCACAGTAGTTGATGATGGAACTCTGCCTAATTTGCGTGGTTCTATTAGCATAGATGATGAAGGTACTCCACCCAGTTATAATGTGTTGATAGAGGATGGAATTCTCAAAGGCTACATGCAGGATCATATGAATGCTAAACTCATGGGTGTGAATCCAACTGGTAATGGTAGAAGAGAAAGTTATAAAGAAGTTACTATGCCGCGCATGACAAACACCTATATGTTACCAGGGAAACATACGCCGGAAGAAATAATATCTAGCGTAAAGAAAGGTCTGTATGCAGTAAATTTCGGTGGTGGGCAAGTTGATATAACGTCAGGGAAATTTGTTTTTTCATCTTCAGAAGCTTACTTAATAGAAAATGGTAAAATTACACAGCCAGTCAAAGGAGCAACACTAATTGGTGATGGGCCAACAGTGCTAAAAAAAGTATCCATGGTTGGCAACGACTTAAAGTTGGACCCCGGTGTTGGCACATGCTCAAAAGATGGACAAAATGTGCCCGTTGGAGTTGGTCAACCAACACTCAAAGTCGACGCAATAACTGTTGGTGGAACTGAGATATAGATAAGGGCTAAAACGGGTTCCAGCGCATGACGAACAATTGTACAAACATTGTAGCCGTTATTCAAGTAGCCCGCAGAAACGAAAAAACTTACTTGACAAACTTCGCCAGCCTCCTTATTATGACAATAAGGGTATTTATGACTCAAAACTTGTTTTTGACCTGCAGGCTCAATGACAAAATTCAGTAAAAAACTTAGGGTATTTTTTGGCGGATTACATAAAATTATAGCGGCTGCATGTCTTTTAAATTTTTTCTACATTCAGCCAAATCGCGCTTATTTTAAGCGTTAGCACATTATTGCAGCGCCACTTACAGTAATATAGAGTCAAAACTCGCACCACGGGGCTTCTTTTGCCTTTTTTTCCGCTTGGTAAATTTCTTAATGTTTGTAGCTAAAGCAATTTAAGAGACCGAAAATGGTGTCATTCCAGCGCGTGACGCTGTAATCTAGTCTTTATTATGCAGCCACTTATTTAAAGTTAAGTTTTCTGGATCCAAGTAGTCAAGCTACTCGGATGACAGCTACCCTGAAAACCTTCATCCCGCTACGTGTTAGCGGGATCTATGCTAAGAGATACCGCGAATGAATCGCGGTATGACGGTCTGCGGCGATATGACGGTTCGTGGTGGCATGACGATAACCTCGTCATCCCGCTGCTTGTTAGCGGGATCTATGCTAAGAGATACCGCGAATGAATCGCGGTATGACGATCTGCGGCAGTATGACGGTTCGCGGCGGCATGACGTAGGATTGCTGTCATCCCGCTATGTGTTAGCGGCTGAGATACCGCGAATTAATCACGGTATGACGCAGAGCTCGCGTTAGCTATACTTTTATACTCCAACTCAGTATCCAATCTGGATCCAAGTAGTCAAGCTACTTGGATGACATCTTTCTTCTTGGTATAAATTACTTTTATATCTCAATGTTCATACAGCTATGCACGTTGCCGCATAGTGGATGAGGTGTATTACCTCTAAGAGTATGATTTTTACATAATAATATAATATTCTGTTCATAAATCAATGTTTCAACGTACAACAAGAACATTTTCATTGTGATTAAGATTTCTAGTATGTATATTAATAAATCTTGTTCTCAACTAAGTAATGAAAGTAATAATTGTTATAATAATGTTATTGTGTAGCAGTTACACAATGGCAAGCGAGCGAATAAGTCTAGTGGATAAAAAACTATCTCAAGGATATGTAGCTCCAGTGCTTACAGAAGATAGCGTTATTTTATCAGACAAGCACGGCGCTTTATATTCCTTTGATATTGATAACTCAAAGGCTATGAATTGGAAATTACACCTCTCACGTAGGAAAAAAATTGGTAACATGAGCCTATCGCATTATGAAAAAAATGTTTTCTTTATAGTGGATAACACTTTACACGCAATAGATGCAAAAACTGGCAAGATTGAGTGGGAAAAAGAATTGAGAGCTCCAGTAAGAGGGAAAGCAGCAGTAATAAATAATAAATTGGTAGTATTGACTATTGATAATTATCTGTACGTGTTTGATATAAAAGATGGCAGCTCCGTTTGGGCTTATCAAAACGGTATCAATGAGGTTCGAGGTTTGTATTCCATATCGCCAACAATTTCTAACGATAAAATAATAGCACCATTTTCAAATGGTGAGTTAATAGCTTTTAATGAAGACGGTAAAAAATTGTGGAGCCAAAAATTGGCTACAAACCTTTTGGATACACAGCTCACAGATGTAACTACTACACCGAGAGTGCTTGGCGATACTTTAATAGCTACAAACAATTCTTATATTTATGGTATTGACGTGAAATCAGGAAATATTTTGTGGTCAAAGTCACTGCAAGTAAAAAGTGTATCAGACATTGAGTCATATTATAGTCCTCTTATTCCTGCAGAGAAACAAAAAGAAGGCGGAAGAATTTTTATAGTAACTGAAGATAATAAAATAATCGGCCTGGATATAAAAAATGGAGAAACAGTCTGGGCATCTGATTTAATAGAAAATACGCAATTGTTTGCTCCAATTGTGCATGCCCATACACTGTGGGTGACAAGCAATAAAGGTTCAATGCTTGCTTTTCCTGGATCTGAAAGTGCAGGAAAGGTAATCAAAGTACCTGGTAATGTGTTTCACACTCCAGTGTTTACTCACGATAAAATATATGTAACAACTGAGGGAAATGGTGTTTATTCTTTAGAAAATAGGTTTGTTCTTTATGATTGATTATGACCTGATTGTTATAGGTGGTGGTCCAGGCGGTTATAAGTGTGCTATCGCTGCTGCAAAACTTGGATTGAAAGTTGTCTGCATAGATAAAAATAGCATTTTTGGTGGTACATGCTTGCGAGTTGGGTGCATACCTTCCAAAGCACTACTTCATTCTTCCTATCAGTATGCTCACACGAAAAATGATCTGTCGAAGCTTGGCATAAAAATTAAGGATGCAAGTTTCGATTTAAAAGAAATGCTAGGCTATAAGGACGCCAGAGTTCAGGAACTTGGAAAAGGTATAGAATATCTGTTTAACCTTCACAAAATCACTAAAATCAATGGACTTGGGAAAATTACTTCTTTTGACCAAGGTAATCTTGAAGTTTCAGTTGAAGATAAGGTGCTGAAGACAAAAAATATAGTAATTGCAACCGGTTCTGACGTTATTTCTTTGCCAGGAATTAATATCGATGAGAAAAGTATTATTTCATCAACTGGTGCATTGTCTTTAACTGAAGTACCAAAAAAACTTGTCGTAATCGGAGCCGGGGCAATAGGGCTTGAAATGTCTTCTGTATGGAGGAGGCTAGGGTCTGAAGTCACTGTAGTAGAATTTTTTGACAGAATCGCTGCAGCAATGGATGGAGAATTAAGTAAGTCTCTACTTTCTAGTCTACAAAAACAAGGAATAAAATTTTTACTTAGCACTAAAGTTGAGGGAATAAAACAAAGTAGTAACTCTTTGAGTGTGAAAGTTTGCTCTGTAAAAGATAATCAAACAAACACTATAGAGGCGGATAAGGTATTGGTGGCAGCAGGACGCAAACCATGCACTGAGAATCTTAGTATTGATGAAAAAATAGAAAAAGATAATCGCGGTTTCGTTCAAGTTAACAACAGATATGAAACTAATGTGAAAGGAATATTTGCTATTGGTGATGTGATTGGTGGAGCAATGCTTGCTCATAAAGCAGAGGAAGAAGGAGTGGCAGTTGCAGAGATAATAGCAGGACAGTCACCTCACGTTGATTATGAAATTATACCATCTGTCATTTACACTCACCCTGCGGTTTCTTCGATCGGTAAAGCCGAAGAGGAACTCAAAAATGCTGGCTATAAGTACAAAGTTGGTAAATGTCAATTTGCTGCAAACGGCAGAGCAAAAATCACTGATGATGCTGAAGGATTCGTGAAAGTGCTGACTTGTAGCAGAGCAGATACAATACTAGGTGTGCATATCATAGGAGCATACGCTGATACGCTAATCAACGAAGCAGCGGTTGCAATGGCATATGGCGCAGCAGCAGAGGATATATACAGAATTTGTCATTCTCATCCTGATATAAATGAAGCCTTTCGAGATGCGTGCATCGATGCTTTCTTTAAAAAATAATTGTGGACCTCGGTTCAATCATTGAAAAATGGTATGAGTGGCTGAGGTGCAACAGATCTTATTCACCAAACACTTTAGAGTCATACATGAGGGACTTGAAGGATCTTATAAGTTTCCTAAATACTCACATTGGTGGAGAAGTAAATGTTGGTACTCTGAAAAATTTAAGTATACCTGAGTTAAGAAGTTGGCTTACCTCTCGTTATGCAAGAGGTGTGAATGCAAGATCTAACGCTCGTGCATTGTCAGTAATCAGAAATTTCTTCAAGTACATAAAAAACAACTACAATATAGACAATGAAGCTGTATTTTCCTTATCAAGGCCAATTCAGAGAAGAACTCTGCCCAAAGCATTATCAATACCTGATATAAAAACTTTGGTGAAAGAAATGAAATTATCTGACTTGAGCGAACCTTGGGTGGTAAAAAGAGAAATTGCAATTATCGTCCTGCTATATGGTACAGGCTTAAGAATCAGTGAAGCGTTGAACCTTGGGGTTAGTGATATTAACAATGAAAGTTTAATAGTAACAGGTAAGGGAGATAAACAAAGGCAGGTATTCATTCTTCCGGTAGTAAAAAAGTGTATACAGGAATATGTAAAAGCCTGTCCTTATCTTGGCATTAATAATGAAACACAATATCTTTTTTTGGGAGTAAGAGGAAAAAAATTGGGAAGAACTTATGTGGCTAATCGTTTGCAGAAAATAAGGAGAATATTAAATCTGCCAGAAATCTTATCTCCACATGCATTTCGTCATAGTTTTGCTACTCATTTGCTTCAAGAAGATATTGACATAAGATCAATACAACAACTGCTTGGCCACTCAAGCCTGGAAACCACCCAGGTTTACACTCACCTCAATTATCAAGATGTTTTTAACATGTACAAAAATTTTCAGCAGGGCCTGGAGAAGAAATCAAAACCCTTGTAACTTGAGGATTGTCGGTGGTACCACCAGGTCCTATATCTCGTTCATCCGCTTTACATAAATAATATCCTACTAAAAAAAGAACCAGTGCAACTGCTGTAAGACAAGCACCTATTACTAGATAATCGTATAAAATTGCTAAACCTACACAACCAGTCAATGCTCCAGATAATATAAAAAATGCATAAGCATAGTTGCTTTGTTTTTTACCAGGAGAAATTGCCTCCGAGGATTTTTCGTTTTTATTACTCAGACTTTTAGTACGGAGCAGTATATTTTCTGATGAAAGCCTATCTCTTTCTTCCCTTACTTGTTTCAAATCTCTTTCTAATTGTGAAATTTTGCTAGTTTCGCTCGTTTTTTCACGCACAACCTTATCCAGCTTTTGCTCTGTTTCTGCAAGTTGAGCTTTTGTCTTTTCAAGTTCATCTACAAGTTTTTGTGCAAACTCCTCAAAACCTGCTGGTATATTATTCGTATTTGCTACAGGTTGCTCTGCACTTGTAGGGAATTTTTCATTTAGATAATTTCTGATACGTTCAATACTTTCAAATGCAGCAGTAACAATTGCACGATTTATGAAACAATTATCCTCTACTAACTTTTCTACATCATCTAAATCTTTTCTATTAATAGCATCAGTTAATCGCTCTGTAATAGCTTGTTCAATTATTTTCTTCAACCGTGAATTTTGCTCTATAGCTCGTATTGGCTTTATTTGACTAAAATCTAGGTCTTTATGTTTTAAAAGTTTAATCAATACTTCTTCGTTATCTTGTGTTATTCCTTGTAAACATATTAAGCTCAGGGGTGTTTCTATTTCTCCATTTTGGTTTCTTTTCCAGCAATTAGGATTAAGCTCTTGAGCCAACAGTGTTTTTGCTCGGTTAATATTTCCATTAAAAAGAGCATCTAATAATTTTTTTCCTTTTTGTGCTTTTGTTATTTCCATTGTAAGATGCGAAAAGTCCTTTTTTTGTATTCGCCCTATTTTTTCAATATATTCCTTAGAAGTATAAAAAAAACATTGGTTGTACTCTGCATGTTCTATAAGATATGCTCTGGTACGATCATGTTCAGGCTCAAGATATTTATCCTGAAGAAGAAAAACTTTGTTTTTACTGTTTGTATTAATGCTAGGATGTCTAAGTAACATCCGTATAAAATTCTTATTTTCCATGTGAAAGGCTAGATGTAGAGCTGTATTACATTTTTTAGTTTCTTGAGCATTAATATTTAAATTTTGATGTTGTAAAAGCAACATCATCATTTTTAAGCATATAGGGCTGTCATCACCATTCATGATAATAGTCATTAGTGGTGTATATCTCTCATCAAACGCATTAACATCCGCACCTTCTGCTAGAGCTTGTTTAAAATTCTCTAGGTTTTCATCATCAATAGCTTTAAATAACTGTTTTGTTGATTCACTTAGCTGTCTTAAAGTTGTCGAATTTCGAGCTTGCGATGCCGTGTTATCACCACCTCCATAAGCTCCATAATATGTTACACCGTTTCTATAAGGCATACTAAACCCTCTTTATTAATGATTTACTAATATAATTATGTAAAAAAAAAGGAAAATTGCAAGCGATTTATCTATAGCTAACCCAAGAAAGGTTTTCCTACGTCATACCGCGATTTATTCGCGGTATCTCAGCATAGATTCCGCTAACAAGTAGCGGAATGACGAATTTTTGTTTTTAAAATTATCGATGAACTTAAGTCACTTTAGCTATAAAATCCTAATTCTGAGTTAATTAATTACGACTCTAAAAACTTCTCTGCATCAAGTGCAGCCATGCACCCTGTTCCTGCGGCAACTACTGCCTGGCGATATACCTTATCTTGAACATCACCTGCAGCAAATACTCCTGCTTTACTAGTTAAAGTTGTTCCAGGTTTTGTAATTATGTAACCCTGTTCATCCATTTCAACAAAGCCTTTAAAAATACCTGTATTTGGTGCATGCCCAATTGCAATGAACACTCCATCGACTTTCAATTCTTGAGCTTCCGTTGATTTAACTATAATACCAGTAACTTTTTTCGGATTTTCTTCTCCAAGAATCTGCTCTACGGTATGGTTCCACATTACTTTTATTTTATCATTTTTAAAGAGCCTATCTTGCATTACCTTTTCCGCTCTCAATTTATCACGCCTGTGTATTAATATCACTTCTTTGGCAAATCGAGTTAAAAATATTGCTTCTTCAACAGCGGTATTTCCACCACCAATCACGGCTACAACTTTATTCCTAAAAAATGCACCATCACAAGTTGCACAAGCCGAAACTCCGTAACCTTGAAATTCCTTTTCACTCTTGAGACCAAGCCACTTCGCTTGCGCACCAGATGCAATTATAATTGCATCTGAATAGTAGTCATTAGTATTACCAGAAGATCTAAACCTATACTCATTAGAATCCTCAAGTTGTTCAACGCTTTTTATCTCATCATCTATTATTTTTGCTCCAACCTGTTCTGCATGCAACCTCATTTGCTCCATTAGTTCTGGACCCTGTATTGAAACAAAACCAGGATAGTTTTCAACATCTGTAGTAATTGTAAGCTGACCACCAGGCTGCATTCCCGTTACTACAATTGGCTCTAAGTTTGCACGTGCTGCATATATAGCAGCAGCATAACCCGCTGCTCCAGATCCAATAATAAGAACTTTTGTACTAAATCTATAATTCTTCACTGTATGAGTTTAGATAATCAGCTACTCCTTCATCGCTTGCCTGCATTGCTGGCTTACCTTTTTTCCACCCTGCTGGACATACTTCACCACGCTCCTCATTATGTTTAATTGCATCAATGATTCTAACGAATTCATCGATATTACGCCCTAAAGGCAAATCATTTATCGATTGATGACGTACAATAAATTTATCATCAATAACGAAAGTTGCTCTCAGCGCAATTGAGTCATCATATAAGACCCCATAGTCTCTTGATATAGACTTTTTGATATCAGACACTAAAGTGTAGCTAACCTCTCCAATACCACCATCATTAACTGGAGTGTTTCGCCATTTATAATGTGAAAATTTTGAATCTACACTTATTCCTATCACTTCAATACCACGCTTTGCAAACTCATTTATTCTATTATTGAGCGATATCAATTCAGTTGGGCAAACAAAAGTAAAATCAAGTGGATAGAAAAAAAGGACAGCATACTTATTTTTTATGTGCTTACTCAGACAGAAATCATCAACAATTTCTCCGCCGGAGAGAACAGCTGAAGCAGTAAAATCGATAGCAGATTTTGTTACAAGATTCATAATTGACCTATTCTTTTAAAACAACTCTAATTTTACACTTGATGAACTTATATGCAAGTTTTCTTTAGTTTTAGCCCTATAAAAACTTCCTAAAATAGCTCTTCTTTTTTACCGATAAGATACAATCCAGATTGGACACTGAGTTGGTGAGTATAAAATTCTACGTCATTCCACCATGAACCGTCATACCGCCGCGGTATCTCTAGATCCCGCTAACAAGCAGCGGGATCCAGGATTTTGATTGGGTTGGTAAGCATAAAAGTATAGCTTCTACGTCATACCGTGATTTATTCACGGTATCTCACATAGATCCCGCTAACAAGCAGCGGGATGACGAGCTTATCGTCATTCCACCACGAACCGTCATATCGCCGCGGTATCTCTAGATCCCGCTAACAAGCAGCGGGATGACGATTGTCAGGCTAGCTGTCATCCCAGTTTGGAATCCAGGAAAAAGAATGGTGTCATCCCAGTGCCCAGACACTGGGATCCAGGAAACTTTGATTGTAAACTAATTTGGTAAGCATAAAAGTAAAACACAACGTTCTTGATTATGTTAAATTAAAAACTAGATCCCAGTGTCTGGGCACTGGGATGACATCCTTTCTAGTGTAATTTATTCGGGAGATTTGCTAAGCGGTAAGATTTTTCCTGATACGCTGCAATCGTTAGAAGCTAACTCCACAAATTTGTCTGTTAGTTTATCAGGTGACACCAATTCAGATCCAGGAAATGCCTGCTCACTACCCACAGGTCCTTTCGTGTATACAGCATTTACACATAATTTTGTATGTTTTGTCTCAGATGCATATATCTGCACCATTATTTCTAGTGCAACTTTACTTGCAGCATACGGCATCCAATATGGATAAGAGGAAGGAGAAAGTGTCACCTCTGAGGTCATGAATATCACTCTTCCAGCATTAGACTTCTTTAGCATTGGATCTAAGTTTTTTAGTAAGTACCAATTGGCAGTAAAATTTGTATTCATTACGTTCTGTAGCTCTTCAATCTCACAGTCGTGAATAGGGTTCAATTTGCCTAAAATTCCAGTACATGCAACTAATATATCAAGTGCTCCAGATTCTGATAATTTCAGGCTTTCTATCATGTTTGTCAGTATCTTTACATTCTCAAAGTCTAAAAGATCAAGCTGAATTAGTTTCACAGAGCCTTCTTTAAATTCTTCAAGCTCTTCAATTTCATTATATAGTGGCTTGAGATTATCAAGAGATCTTGAAATCAGAATTACACATGCACCTTCTTTTACAAATCTTTTTGCAACAGCAGAGCCTATTTCACCTGAAGCTCCGGTGATTAAAGCTACTTTACCTTCTAACTTACTCATTTCTTTCTCCTTAGCGAGATTCATTGAAATATTTTAGCTGAAAATTAAATTTTGCTCCATATATAAAAATCAAACTTAGCATATAAAAAAATAGTAATGACACTACCATACCACCTAAACTTCCATATATCAAATTCAGTTGATCAAAGGAAGCTTTTAAGTATTGCTTGAAAGCTGAAGCAGAAATTGTCCAAAGAATAACAGCCACACAAGATCCAGGAAAGACGTCTGATAAATTTTGTTTTATGTTTGGCAACATAAAATATAGCCAAGAGACTACTGTGAAAAGTACAAATTCAATGAGGAGATATTTAGTATAACTAATCCCCTGATAGGAAAAATCAATTAGCATTGGCACTAATGTAGAGAACACTATAGTTAGAGTTATAATAAGCGTGATCACTAAAAATTGTAGTATACTTAACAACCTTCTTAATATATAAGGTGGCGAAACCGGAACTTTATAAGCTTTGTTCAATATTATTCTTAGCCCTTCAATTGTTGACGAGGCGGTCCAAACAGCGCCTACAATTGCTAAAGTTAGTAAGCTTTGCGGCGGGCCTGATATTATCTCTCTGATACGCGGCATCAAAGATGATAAAATATCCTGTGGCATGTTATCAATGATAAATACCCAGCCAATGTTATACTGGTCTAAGAAATTTGCGAATGTTGACGCCACAGCCATTAAAACGATGAGAAAAGGGAATATTGATAACAGGATTAAAAATGATAGATACCCTGCATGCTCCACTCCATCATTATGAATTGTGTCAATCAAAGCACGATAAAGGCAATAAACGATGCTGTAAAATTTCTGTAGCATGTAATATAAACGAACCAAGAAAAGTATTCTAAATGAAATAAAGGATACTTTTAAGCAAAAAATCCTCACCATTTACTTAAACTTAATCAATGTGATAGATAATCAAATATGAAACAGAAATTATAGGAGGCGTAATGAAAAATTTTCTTCTACTTGTAGCTTTAATTCTCTCCTTTGCATTTGATGCAAATGCTGATACTAGTCCTACTTTTGTTGATCAAAATGATACAACATCATTAGTGATATGCAAGATAATAGGCTATACTCATGGCATAGGTGGACCAATGATCACAATAGTGATAATTGGTGCAGCGTTGCTTGCAATATTCGGCAGAATGCCGTGGCCAGCGCTTTTTGCACTCGGTGCATTTACTGCTGTGTTTTTTGGCGCTCCTGTAGTCGTTTCAAAAATAACACCAAGCGGTGTGATTTGTAAAGACGGTGCAGTAGCGGTTCATCCATAGAAATTATTGGAGGCACAAAACGTAGTTTTCTTTACTTGAAAGTGGTAAGTTTTACCACTTTCAGTGTCTATGACTACCTAATAAATTCTCTTTCTGTAATCATATCAGTTAAAGTCTGGATTCCAGCGTCACGCGCTGGAATGACAAGGTTATCGTCATGCTGCCGCATACCGTCACGGTATCTCTAGATACCGGCTAACAAGCAGCGGGATGACGAAGTTATCGTCATGCCACCGCGAACCGTCATATCGCCGCAGACCGTCATACCGCGATTCATTCGCGGTATCTCTTAGCATAGATCCCGCTAACACGTAGCGGGATGACGATTGTCAAGGTGTCATCCGAGTAGCTTGACTACTTGGATCCAGAAAACTTAACTTTAAATAAGTGGCTGCATAATAAAGACTAGATTCCAGCTTCACGCGCTGGAATGACATCATAGGGGCTACTCGGATGACGAGAAAGGAGCACTGGGATGACACCTTCCTGCCCAGTTCATGTTAGCTATAAACATTAAGAAATTTACCAAACGAAAAAAAAGGCAAAAGAAGCCCTAGTCATTGTCTATTTTCAGTATTTGGCGTTTTTTAAGTCTTAAACACTGCAATTTAGCTGCTTTTAAATGCAACTCACCTTAGTTTAAATGTTTAAGAAATTTACTAAGCAGAAAAAAAGGCAAAAGAAACCCCGTGTTAGCTAGTTGTCACTCTCTAATCCTGCAAATTGGCGTACTATACTGTCTTAAACGACTTATAAGCGCGTTTCAGCTTATATAGGTAAAAACCCAGAAATGTTGTGAAGACATAAGGTGCACATAGTGCAAAAAATTAAAAATAAGACGCCAACCACGTTGTTTTCTTGCTGTTTAATCTGCACAGATGAAGATAACTGAGTACCTTCAGTTTCATGATAAGGGGGCTGGCAGAGTTTGTCAAGTGATTTTTGTCTCTCCATGCTACTTGGGTGACACCAACAGTTGTATTTTATATTATCTTTTTGCTCTACTAGCACTCAAGTTTCCTATTTAAAATTTTTAATATTAAATTCAATTCATTTGGATTATTATACCGTATCATAACTTTACCCTTAGAATTACTGTCATTAATTTTGATCTTTAAACCAAGTTGAGAAGATATAGCACCTTCTAGTGCTGCCATATCTTGATTTTTGGTATATCTCTGCTCTTTTTGGTTGTTACTTTGATGTAAGTCTTTTATCAATTTTTCAGTTTGCCTAACGCTTAAGCCTTGGGAAATTATTTTTTCTGCAATACTTTCCGCATTTTCAACATTAATCAACGCTCTTGCATGGCCCATAGATAGCTTTTTTTCGTTGATCATTGTTTTTACTCCATCAGGAAGTGACAACATCCGAATCATATTGGTTATGTGACTGCGGCTTTTGCCTATAGTTGAAGCTAATTCTTCATGTGTATAGGAAAACTCATCTATCAGTCTCTTATACGCTTCACCTTCTTCTATTGGATTAATATCTTGCCTTTGTATGTTTTCAATAATGGATACTTCCAAGCATTCCTTGTCGCTCAGATCTTTTATGATAACGGGTGCACTATCAAGATTTGCAATCTTGCTTGCTCGCCAACGACGTTCCCCAGCTATTATTTCGTAACCATCATCATTTGAATCTTTGCGTACCACGATAGGCTGTATAATGCCACTTTTCTTTATCGAATTTGCAAGTTCTCTTAATGACTCCTCGTCAAAATGTTTCCTCGGTTGAAATTTGCTTGGGTGCAGTAATGAAATAGGCAAATACTCTTGTCGATCTTCTTTATTATCATAATTATCGCCTATGAGGCCGGCAAGACCTCTGCCGAGGCGTCTATCATCCTTCATACCACGCCCTCACTCACTAGCTTCTTCTCCTTACAACTGCTCGCGTGCTTTTTTAAAATTTCCCTTGCCAAACTTATATATGCTTGTGCACCAGGACACTTAAGATCATACACAATAGCGGGTTTTCCATGAGAAGGCGCTTCTGATAACCGTACGTTACGTGGAATAACAGTCTCATACAATGGGATGATAGTTTTGTATACTTTATCATTTAAATACTGGCAAATATCGTTTTTAATCTGTTCACTGAGTTTGTTGCGCCTGTCATACATTGTTAACACGATCCCTTCTATTGCCAAAAAAGGGTTTAGGTTATTCCTTTTTATCAGTTCTACAGTTTTAACTAAATGGCTTAATCCTTCCAGAGCAAAAAACTCACACTGAAGAGGAACAATAATAGAATTAGCAGCAGTCAAAGCATTTATGGTTAGAAGCCCAAGTGATGGAGGGCAATCGATGATTATATACTCATAATTATCGCGTATCTTCTCTAATGCGCTTTTTAGCACAAATTTTCCTCGCTCAAGTTGCGATAATTCAATTTCTGCAGCTGACAGATCAACTACTGACGAAATTAGTGATAAATTTGGAATTTCCTTTATATTGAAAATTGCCGATTCTATCAATTTATTTTCTCTGCTCAGTAGTATTTTGTATATATTTTTTTCTTCCCTACTACGATAAGAAATCCCGAGTCCGGTGCTAGCATTTCCTTGAGGATCAAGATCTACCAATAAAGTGCTTTTTCCCACAGCAGCAAAGGCTGTCGATAAATTTATACTAGTTGTGGTTTTGCCAACTCCACCCTTTTGATTTACTATTGCAATAATCTTGCTCACGCCTTTTATCTTATGTATAAAATAATTCTATTGTATATATGCAAGAAACTTTTGCATTAGAAAATTTTTTTGTTGCTAATCACACTAAAATTAGACTGTCTTTTTTGCTTTGTGTAACACACTTTGAACCTTGTTTCCTAATTCATTCAGAGTGAATGGTTTTGACAAAAAGTGAAAATCTTCTATATTGATGTCATCACTCTTTAAAAAAGCATCTTCTGCATACCCAGAAATAAAAATAACGTTGATATTTGGCCTATGGATCAATGCTTCTTTAACTATTTCTGGACCACTCACCTCTGGCATGATTACATCAGTGATTATTAGATCTATGTGTTGATTTTTTTTACTGATTATTTCTAGCGCCTCGCTGCCTATGCTCGCTTCTATTACATCAAATCCTTTTCTTTTGAGTGCTTTAGAGATGAATTCCCTTACTGAATTTTCATCTTCAATCAATAAAATTATACCATTACCTTTAATTTCACTTACTACCGGTCTTTCTATTTCTTCACTATCTTCCTCTATCAGATTTTCATCTGATATGTAAACCATGGGCAAAAATATGCTAAATTTAGTTCCATGATTTACTTTGCTAGCAACATAGATGTATCCTTCAGTTTGTTTAATAATGCCATATACAGTAGAGAGGCCAAGACCTGTACCAGAGGTAATATCTTTGGTAGAAAAAAATGGGTCAAATGCCTTTTCAATTGTATCACTTGTCATTCCACATCCAGTATCAATTACTTCAATCACAACATAATTTCCATGTTCGATCGTTTCCTTGTCTGGAGAAAACATGTCCTGAGATGTAGAATTTAATGAGTCAATCTTTTGATTAAAGGTTCGTATAGTTAATTCTCCGCCCTTTTCCATAGCAGCACTAGCATTGACTGCTAAGTTAAGTATAACTTGCTCTAATTGCCCTTGATCAGCCCTAACAGCACCCAAGTCTCTACCATAATAAATATTAAACTTTATATTTTCACCTATTAATCTTTTTATCATTTCATAAAGATTAGCTATAGTACTATTTATATCAATAATTTTTGGCTGCAAGGTCTGTCTTCTTGAAAAAGCAAGCAATTGTCTTACTAAATTTGATCCACGCTTTGCATTTTGCTGTATCTGTATTATATCTCCAAAAGATGGATCACCAGCTGAATGTTGGAGTAAAAGCAAATCGCAAAATCCTATTATCCCAGTCAATATATTGTTGAAATCATGCGCAATACCACCTGCTAACTGCCCTATAGCTTGCATCTTTTGATAATGCTCAAGCTTTATCTCTAGGTTTTTGTGTTCAGTATTGTCAATAAAATAACAAAGTATGAAGATCATTTTATTATGAAGAAACTTATTGAAATATATTTTTATGTTATTATCGCCGTTGAGCTGTACATCAAAGGACGCATTATTTATTCTATTACTCGAAAAATATTCACGTATTTTCACATGATAACTATCTAATATCAATGTAAAGATTGAATTATTATCTGACCCTGCAAGCTTTATTAGTGCCGTATTTTTCTTTACAAAGTTGCCGTTTATGTCACATTGTGCAATAGCAATTGATGAATTTGCAAAACAAGGGTGTAATTGATAATCAACAATATTTGATTCGGTTGGTGTTATAAAGCCATATATATAGCTATGGTTGTATTTATCACAAAATATAGCAGTGCTCATATAAGCCTTGAATGGAATACCACTTATAGTAAAAAACAAAATTTCATTATCGGTTGTTGTATTGTTATATTTAGATTGAGATATAAAATCACTGATTGAGCTACCTTTTTCCAGTTTTTTCAGTTCAAATATATCTAAAAATCTTTTATTTACAGATAAAATCACCCCTTTGGCATTTGCAATGTAAGTTCCTATACTGTGTTTTTCTATTAACTCTTCATATATCTGCTCCTTGTTTATCTGTGTTGCTTTTAACACAAAATACCCATCTGGCCTTGCTATTGGCACTAATGATAAATTTAAAATCTTATTACTATTTATAGCAATTTGGGGATTATCTGGTATCGGCTCAAAGAGCAAAAGAAAGTTAGATACTCTATTCTTCTTGTTTAAGGAAATGCATACTTGTACAGAAGAGTTATTTTTTAGTGCATGATAGAGTACTTTTTTGTCTTCTTCTGAAACATCTCCTATTTCAAAAATCTTGCCTAACGTAATGTCATCATCTATATGATCTTTAAACCTTTCGTAGAACCTTGCATCAGCATAAATAATACCCTCATCTCTATGTAAAATAAGGCAAAATTCTGTATTATGATTTAGTGCATTTGCAAATATTGCATTTTGAAATTCTATAGTATTAAGTAGGTGTCTGTAGCGTTTTACATTATATATCATAAAGAGAGTTGTTAGAATGCTCACTAATAAATTAATCTCTATATTAATATGCTGACTATATATATCAAAAAAGTAGAGTATCGATATTGCTACTGGAGGTAAGAGCATAATAACTGCCATCACAACAATTGACATTCCATAATTTCTTAGTATGAAGTCAACCCTGTTCTCTTTCTTGTTATCTATGTATCTTTTATTCATTATTGCTATTTGGCATTGTTGTATATACGAAAATGTTTTATTATATTGATTTAATTATTATAGATTTATTAACGTCTTTGATAGATAATTATCATCCAAATCTAATTAAGTTCCTTAAATATCAGATATAACAATGTTAATAAGCTAGCAAGAGGACATTATGGAAAAACAAAAAACACAAGCATTTAAGTGGTTCTGTGCACTAAGAGATAAGATCATAGAATCTTTCTTATTAATTGAAAAACAATCATCCACAGAGCCAAAGATTGAAAAAAGAAAGTGGGATCGCCCAGGTGGTGGAGGTGGTGAATCTACAATTATTTTTGGCAATGTTTTTGAAAAAGTTGGAGTAAACGTTTCAAAAGTACACGGAAAATTTGCAGATTCAGCCATTAATGAAATTCCTGGTGCAAGTGAAAGTAACGGAGAGTTTTGGGCAAGCGGTACATCTTTAGTGTCTCATATGCAATCGCCCCTTATCCCTGCAGCACATATGAACACAAGGCTGATATATACTTCAAAACAATGGTTTGGTGGAGGGATGGATTTTACGCCAATATATAAAAATGAAGAAGATTGCAAGTATATTCATGAATCAATCAAAATGACATGTGATAGATTTGACACCGGATATTATCCAAAATTTAAAGAGCAATGTGACAACTATTTTTTCTTACCACATAGAAAAGAGCCGCGTGGCATTGGTGGTATTTTCTATGATAATCTGAGTTCTGGCAATTGGAGAAATGATTTTGAGTTCACAAAAGCAGTAGGTGAAGCCTTTTTGGAAATTTATTTGCACATCATACGTAAACATATACAAAAATCTTGGACAAAAGAACAACGAGAAAATCAATTAATAAAACGTGGCAGATATGTAGAATTCAATCTGTTATACGATCGTGGCACAAGGTTTGGTTTAATGACTGACGGCAATCCAGATGCAATTATGATGTCAATGCCACCACTTGTTAAGTGGTTATAGAGAGCTGCTATTAGCAGAAAATAAATCATCATAGTTTAAAGTTGTACCATGATAGTGAGCTTTTATATAGGGGGTATAATCATGGGTATAATAGATAATTTTTTAATTAAATCTGTCAAAAACAATGACATAAAAGGTGTTAAACTGACTCTAAGTCTCTACAATGCACTAAAAGGCTGGCTTTAGTGTAGAAGAAATAAAGCAGAAATATGAGCGTAGAGATTCTGGCTACGATTCTGGCTATGATTCCGATACAAAAGTTGAACAACAATTAGAATTAGGATCTAAAACTCCTAAATCTGAAATAAATTCAGTGAATATTAAATATGGAATAGAGAAAGACGTTTGCGCCATAAAATAATTGACTTTATGTGCATAATCAATATAACTTGAGTTAATTCGCATTGACTCTTTCGTCTAGTGGTTAGGACACCACCCTTTCACGGTGGTAACACGGGTTCAAATCCCGTAAGAGTCACTCAAGTAGAATATAATTAAAGTTTTGAATGGGAAAAATTAGGCTTTATTTTGAAGAAGCTTTATCACAAGGCGTGAGTTTAGCACTTAATCCACAACAAAGTCACTATATTTGCAATGTAATGCGGCTTAAGAAGTATGATAATCTCTCTCTTTTTAATGGAAAGGATGGAGAATGGTTAGGAGAAGTAGTTAATATATCGCGTAAATTAACAAAAGTTACACTCAAAGAATGCACTAAACAACAGCAATATGAGGAAAATTTATACTTATATTGTGCCATGGTAAAAAGTGGTGCTTTAGGCAACATAGTAAGACAGGCAACTGAAATGGGAGTAACCTGCATTCAATTTATTTCAACGGAACGTACAGTAGTAAAAAACATTAACCTAAGTAGAGCAAAATTACAGGCAATCGAAGCTGCGGAACAATCCGGTAGGATGAGTATACCAGAGATTTTGCCTCCTATTAACTTTTGTGAGTTACCTGATTCCCAGAGTAAAAATTTTGTTTTATGTGATGAAACAGGTAAAGCTGATAAAGTGCTGAAAGGTAAGAAAAATGTTGCTATTATTGTTGGCCCTGAAGGTGGTTTTTCATCTTATGAACTTGATCTTGCCGATAAGTTTTGTCAAAAATTGAGTCTAGGAAAAAGAATTTTAAGGGTCGATACTGCTGTGGTTGCTGCACTAACTTTCACCAATTGGTGTAGCTAGATTTTTAAATATGGCTAAGGTTTGGGCCATAGAGAAATCTGATTCAGTGTTGCACGCGCTAACTGTACAAACTCTATAGGCCGCCTGCGAAGCAGTTTGCTACTAAAGAGGAGCTAATAAAAAACATATTCTAAAATAATATTAAATCTTATATTATATTTTTTCTAAAATAAACAAATGAATCTTGCATTTTGCCTGAGTTATTGATACTCTGAGTAAAGAAGTCGGGGCGTAGCGCAGCCTGGTAGCGCATTTGGTTTGGGACCAAAGGGTCGGGAGTTCAAATCTCTCCGCCCCGATGCTAGCAGAAGTTTTAACGCTTTTAATAGTTAGAGCTTTTAAAGGCATTTCGTTCATATTGCAGTTTAACGCTCAAGTTTATAAAATAATTGACAATGTTAATTTTCTAATTTATAAATAAATTTTGAAATGATTACCGAAGGAGGTATAGAGTTTGATTGAAGTATCAGTCCATTATGGTGATGTAGACAGAGCTCTTCCAGTATTGAAAAAAACAATTCAAAAGGAAGGAAGAGGGTTGAAAATGAAAAAACAATATCATGAAAAAAAATCAGAAAAAAGAGCTAAAAAGAAAGCTGAAGCGAGAAAAAAGAGGCACCAGCAAGAATGCAGAAGGCAGCGTTACGGTTGGTAATTTTTTAATAGTTTATCATTGGTTGTTTTATGAATATTCACGAATATCAAGCAAAAGAGATTTTGCATAAATTTAATGTCTCGGTGCCAAAAGGTTTTGTCACTATATCTGCAGAAGGAGTAAAGACTCAAGTAAGTCAATTAAAATCTGACGTGTTTGTGGTTAAAGCTCAAATTCATGCAGGTGGTAGGGGTAAAGCCGGTGGCGTAAAGCTAGCAAAGTCAGCTGAAGAAGCTCAACAGTTTGTAAAAGACATGATTGGTATGACTTTAGTTACTCATCAAACAGGGCCAAGCGGGCAGCAAGTAAGAAGAGTATATATTGAAGAAGGCTCAAGCATTAAGAAAGAGTATTACTTAAGCCTGGTAATTGACCCGAAGCTCAGTAGGCCAATATTCATATTTTCCTCAGAAGGTGGAATGGACATCGAAGAAGTGGCGAAAAATTCTCCCGCAAAAATTGTGAAATTTGATATTGATCTTGCTACAAGTTTTGATAGCAGCAAGTTAAGCAGCAGTTTTAATTTGAGTTCAGAACAAATAGAAAAAATAATAAATGTTGCAAAAAATATATATGATGCGTTTATTGCAACTGATGCGAGCCAAATTGAAATTAATCCACTGGTTGAAACAAGTTCTGGAGATTTTATTGCGCTCGATGCGAAAATTAATTTTGATGACAATGCTTTATATCGTCACCCAGAAATTATGGAACTTCGTGATTATGATGAAGAAGTGAAAGAAGAGATAGAGGCTTCAAAGTATGGGCTCAGTTACATCAAAATGGATGGCAGTATTGGTTGCATGGTAAATGGTGCAGGTCTTGCTATGGCAACAATGGATATAATAAAATACTACGGAGCAGAGCCTGCTAACTTTTTGGATGTTGGTGGTGGAGCGAGTAAAGAAACTGTAACTGAAGCATTTAAAATCATATTGTCTGATAGCAACGTAAGAGGAATTTTGGTTAACATATTTGGTGGTATAATGCGTTGCGATATTATCGCAAGTGGAATTGTTGCGGCTGTAAAAGAAATGAGCATTAAAGTTCCTCTAGTGGTTAGATTATCAGGCACTAATTTCGAAGAAGGAAAAAGAATTTTAGAAGAGTCAGGATTAAATATTATTGCTGCAGATGAACTGGGCGATGCTGCGCAGAAAATAGTACAAGAGGTGAAATAGAGTATGTCCGTTTTAGTAAACAAAGATACAAGGTTAATATGCCAGGGTTTTACTGGTGCGCAAGGTACATTTCATTCAGAGCAAGCAGTTAGCTACGGAACAAAAATGGTTGGTGGTGTAACTCCTGGCAAGGGTGGTAGCACTCACCTTAACTTACCAGTTTTTAATACTGTAGCAGAAGCCAAAGAAAAAACTGATGCGAATGCCACGGTAATATATGTACCTGCTAAGTTTGCAGCTAATGCAATACTTGAAGCAATAGATGCAGAGATAGAGCTAATAGTTTGCATTACAGAGGGCATTCCTATACTTGACATGGTAAAGGTGAAGCATGCTCTTGCTCGTTCAAAAAGTCGATTGATTGGTCCTAACTGCCCGGGAATTATTACGCCCGAAGAGTGCAAAATAGGGATTATGCCTGGCCATATCCATAAGCGTGGACATATAGGGATTATGTCTCGTTCTGGAACTTTAACTTACGAGGCAGTAGCACAAACGACCGCTGTTGGTCTTGGTCAATCCACGTGTATCGGAATTGGGGGGGATCCAGTTCATGGTATGACATTTGTCGACTGTATGGAGCTCTTTTTAAAAGATGACGATACTCATGGTATTGTAGTTATTGGTGAAATAGGTGGAAACGAAGAAGAAGATGTATCACATTTTGTGAAAACAGAAAAAACTAAAAAGCCAATCGTTGGTTTTGTAGCAGGTCAAACAGCACCTCCAGGAAGACGTATGGGACACGCTGGAGCAATCATCTCTTCCAGTGGTGGAAGTGCTGGTGCAAAACTAGAAGTTATGCGGAGCGCCGGGATTGCAATTGCTGAAACCCCTGCAGTGATTGGTAAGAAGGTATTGGAAGTAATGCATTAGTGCCTAATCTAAAACGCAGCTGTAAGAACGTTGTGATTTGAGGAGCAGTTTCTGCTAGAAAGGGTGTCACTCAAGTAGCTGACACTGGTTCACTCTATAATGGTGTCATCCGAGTAGCTTGACTACTTGGATCCAGGAAAGTTTGCTTGTAAGCAAGCAAACTGATTTGGTGAGTATAAAAGTATAGCTAACGCTGACTCTACGTCATACCGCGATTCATTCGCGGTATCTCATCCGCTAACACGTAGCGGGATACTTGACCTTTACAGGGATGACGGTTGTCGGTAGGCCTAAATTACTTTAGTCATAAATATTAAGAAATTTACCAAACAAAAAAAAGGCAAAAGAAGCCCCATGGTTGGCTAGTTATTTATATGTACTTCAAAATATTGGCGTTTTTTATTCTAAACGCTGCAATTTAGCTGCTTTTAAATGCGACTAACCTAAATTATAAACGTTAAGAAATTTACTGAGCGGAAAAAAAGGCAAAGAAACCCTAGGGTAGCTAGTATTCAAATTCTCCCTTGTCTATTTGACGTCTTTTACTGTCTTAAACGCTTTATAAGCGCGTTTCAGCTTATATAGGTAGAAACCTAGAAGTTTTATAAAGACATGAGGTGCACATAGTGCAAAAATTAAGCATGATTTACGCCAAATACATTAAGTTTTTTGTCATTAATCCACTGCAGAGATTGCGAAGATAAATAAATAGCTTCAGTGTTATGATAAGGGGGCTGGCGGAGTTTGTAAAGTAATTTTTTGTAGCTCTCATGGTTTTTGGATTCTAACTAACGTCACGCGCTGGAATAACACCCTTGGTGGTAACAACTAAAGAAAAATATCAACTAGGTTTATAATCTATCACTACCGTGTTTGCAATTTTGTCATGAAAAGCTTGTTTATGTTCATCATCTACTGCACATACTAAAACTAGGATTAGTATAGCTAAAAGTAAAATAGGATTATAAAGCGATATACAGTAAATTATGAAAAAAGCGATGGTTCTTTTTATTGCTTGTATTAGAGTGATCTGCTCAAGTGTATCTTTGTCTCTTACACGCATGCTAAATAACAAGTGCCCTAGAGTGCCGCCAAATTTTACTAGCATGAATATATGAAATATACATGGTATCATTAAAAATAAAGAAAATACAATCGTGGTGATTACAATTATTGCACCCATGATCCCTTGTATTACGTGTGTAAGTGAGAAACCTACCGCCATTAAAGCAAATGGTATTGCGATAAATAAAATACAATCAACTATAAATGCTAGAATACGCCTTGTCATTTTTGAGTAGTTTACGTTTTTATCCATACACTGCCTATAAAGAAAAATATCAACTAGGTTTATAGTCTATTACCACTGTTTTTGCAATTTTATCATAAAAGGTCTGTTTACGTTGGTCAAATATTGCAAACATTAAAACTAAAGTTAGTATAATAAAAAGGCATCCAGAAACATAGCCAGGCAGAAGATAAGACAGAAAATTATAAATAACCCAAATGCCTTCCCTAAAAATGTATCTTATTGTTGCTTGCATTAGAGTAACGTTTTTAAATGTATTTGCATCTTTTATACGTACGCCGCACAGTAGTCTTCCTGGAGTGCAACCGTACTTCGTTATTGTTAATATATTAAATACTATATATGTTATAAGCAGTGTTGCCATAAGGATTATCCTATGGGTAGATATATCATCTACATCGTAATTTAGAAAAAGGAGTGAAACAAGTGCTATTATCATCCATAAAACACCGTCGATCGCACATGCTGAAACTCGCCTCAGAATCCCTGCATAACTTACTTTAGTATCCATACTCTGCCCATGTTCTACTGTGACATAACTAGTATAAAAATATGTTATTAAATAACCGTAAATATACTAATTTGGATAATACTAGCTACTTGTGCCACTCTGTTATTTGAATTAATATTAAATCATTTATAACTAGGAAAGTTATGTCAACACCAATCACAGTTGCATATGGTGATGGTATCGGACCAGAAATCATGGAAGCGGTGCTGTCGATATTGCGCAAAGCGGAAGCAAAAATCTCAATAGATATTATTGAAATAGGTGAGCGTGTTTATAGTAAGGAATGGTCTCACGGAATTTCTCCAAGTGGTTGGGAATCAATTGAAAGGACAAAAATATTATTAAAATCTCCAACAACAACTCCTCAAGGTAAAGGCCACAAGAGCTTAAATGTTGCACTCAGAAAAAATCTAGGGTTGTATGCAAATATCAGACCATGCGTTTCATATCATCCTGTTATAGAAAATAAATTCGATAAGTTTGATATCGTAGTGATACGCGAAAATGAAGAGGACGTTTACACCGGAATAGAGCATAGGCTCACTGGTGATTCTTACCAATGCACTAAAATTATTACTAGATCTGGCTCAGAGAAGATATGCAGGTATGCTTTTGAATACGCGAAAAAACACAACAGAAAAAAAGTAACTTGCCTGACTAAAGACAACATAATGAAAATGACTGACGGAACTTTCCATGCAGCGTTTGATCGCATTGCAAAGGAATACCAGGACATAAAGGCAGAACATTATATAGTTGATATTGGAATGGCACGTGTTGCCACAGAACCGGAGAATTTCGATGTTATAGTAACTGAAAATCTATATGGCGACATATTATCAGACATAGTGGCACAAACCTCTGGATCTGTGGGACTCGCTGGAAGTAGCAATATAGGTAATGAATATGCGATGTTTGAAGCGGTTCATGGTTCTGCTCCTGATATTGCAGGAAAAAACATAGCTAATCCTTCTGGTCTTTTAAATGCTGCAGTGCATATGCTAATTTACATAGGTCAAGTGGGTACTGCAAAACTAATCTACGATGCATGGCTGAAGACTTTAGAGGATGGAATACACACTGCCGATTTGTATAAGGAGAAAAGAAGTAAACAGAAAGTTGGTACAAAAGAATTTGCAGAAGCTGTTATAGATAATCTAGGAAAGAAACCTGCAACATTACCTGAGCTTATAATTAGCAGTGGTTCAGATAGTAAAATAAATAAAGTACAAGACAATTACGAACAAGATTACAAAGTTAAAAAGCTAGTGGGTAGTGATATAACGCTTGCTTGGGACAAATCCAGCAATTTTGATCAAATAGTAGGATTAAATAATCTGCAAATGATAGCAATATACTCAAAAGGACTGGCAATTTGGCCAAGAAGCTCAAAATCTTCAAGCGATCAAATAACCTGTAGGTTTATCGCAAATAATGAAAAGAAAACTATTACAAATATTGATGTGAATAACTTGCTAATCAAACTCGAAGAAAATAGCTTTGACGTGGTGAGAATGGATAAGTTGTATTTATATGATGGGAAAGAGGGGTTCTTTTCTTAATTCTTTAAAAGAGGTGTGATAAATGAAATGGATTCAAAAAAAGTAGAATTGATATTTGAAAAGTTTCAACAATCAAATCCTATACCGAAAATAGAGCTAAATTATACCAATCATTTTACGTTATTAGTTGCAATAGTTCTATCAGCGCGGACAACCGATGTCAGTGTTAATAAAATTACAAAGGAGCTATTTAGTATCGCTGATACGCCAGAAAAAATGCTGAGCTTTGGACAAAATGAGCTGAAAAAATGCATAAGCAGTATTGGTTTATATAATTCCAAAGCAAAAAACATAATCGGGCTCAGCAAAATATTGATTGAGCAGTACAATAGCAAAGTGCCTACTGATTTCGATGATTTGGTATCTTTACCAGGGGTTGGGAGAAAGAGCGCTAATGTGTTCTTAAATTCAGGACTTGGTATTCCAACATTGGCAGTTGATACTCATGTTTTTAGAGTAAGCAATAGACTTGGACTTGTGAGAGAAAAAGATGTGTTTAAAACAGAGCAATCTCTTTTAAATGTAGTTCCAAAAGAATACCTGCTTTATGCTCATCACTGGCTAGTTTTGCATGGTAGATATGTTTGCAAAGCGCAAAAGCCTTCGTGTGAAACGTGTATAATTCATGATTTGTGTGAGTTTGAATGCAAAAGGTATAAAGTCTAGCACACTATGATCCCTTTCTTGTCACTCCGATATTCCTTCCTTTTATCATCCGAGTAGCTGACGCTGGGATCCAGGTTGCTCATAAGCAAACTATAGTATTTTCAAAAGCGAATGATAAAGGTATAATATGTTTTTTTAAAGTAGGGAAAGCGATGGTATATAGTGTAGATTTAAGGGAAAAAGCAGTGTCTTTGGTAGAAAAAGGAAAGTCAAAGGTTGAAGTTGCAGAGGTTTTTGAGATAGAAACTATATAGATGGCTAAAAAAGAAAGCTACTGGCCAAGGTCTCAAAGCGGTAAAAAGTACTGGTTTTATTCGGAAAATAGACCCAAAAATACTTGTAGACTATGTTAAAAAACACCCAGATCACACACTAGCAGAAATGAAACAAAACCTTGGCTTTGGAATAAGTGCAATTTGGTATAGGTTAAAACAGCTAAAAATAACCTTAAAAAAAGTCACATTCTATCAAGAGCGCAATCAAGAAGATAGGCAGCAATTTATCGATAAAGTCTCAAAAATAGACCACTGTAGCATTTTATATATAGATGAAGCAGGAGTTGATAATAGACTATACCGAGAATATGCATGAGCTCCAAGAGGAGAAAAAATATATGCTGATGTTCCAGGAAAAAAGTGGGAAAGAGTGAGTATAATAGGTGGATGGATTGAAAAGAAGTTTATTACACCAATGACCTTCACAGGAGGGTGTAATAAAGATGTATTTAATGTATGGTTAGAGCGAACCACAATTGCAGGGAGTGTTAAATAAACTGTGTCAAACCGAAAAAAAAGTAATAAATTGATATAAAAAAATGGAGGTTTGACAATGAGTCAGAAAGTAGTAAACAGAACTACCGGTTTGGTAGATTATAAAGAATTAGAAACAAATATCCTGTCGTCTATACGAGAAGGAAGACCGTTGACAGGAAGAGATGGAGCATTAACACCGTTTATAAAAAAGTTGCTGGAGGTAAGCCTGGAAGGTGAAATAGAAAACCACTTGTCGGCTGAAAGCGAAGAGAATAATCGAAGAAATGGGAGGAATGCAAAGACTTTACGTACAAGCGCAGGGTCATTTGAACTTTTGACGCCAAGAGATAGGGAAGGAAGTTTCGAACCACAAATAGTCAAAAAAAGGCAAACAAACTTACATCCAGAGCTTGAAACGAAGATTTTGAGCACATTTGCCAGTGGTATGGGCTATAGAGATATAGTGTCACATGTTGAGGAAATTTATGATCACAAAATATCGGTGGCAGAGATATCAAGTATTACTGACAAATTGCTACCAGTAATCAACGAATGGCGTAGTCGCCCGCTGCAGTCTGTATATCCGATAGTTTTCATGGTTTTTTAAAGTCAAAGAGGACGGGCATTGCGTAAGTAAATGCATGTATAACATATTAGGCATAGATCAAAATGGCAAAAAAGAAGTATTAGGTTTTTATTTGGCTGAAAGTGAAGGAGCTAACTTCCGGTTGGGAGTGCTAAATGACCTCAAAGAAAGAGGAGTAGAAGATATCCTTATTGCCTGCGTTGATGGGCTGAAAAGCTTTCCTGCAGCTATAAACAGTGTCTTTCCTAATGCGGAAGTGCAGATGTGTATAGTGCATCAGATACGCAACTCACTGAAGTATGTGGCCAGTAAAGATGCGAAGAGTTTTTTGAGCGATTTAAAGAAGGTATATCAAGCTTCAAGCAAGGAAATTGCCGAGAATTATCTGTTGGAATTGGATGAAAAATGGGGCACAAAGTACCCTATGGTTATAAAATCTTGGCAGAATAATTGGGAAAACTTGTCTGGTTATTTTAAGTATTCTGGTCCAGTTAGGAGGATAATCTACACCACCAATCCCATAGAGGGGCTACATAGGCAAATTAGGAAATTCACTAAGACCAAAGGCTCATTTACCAGCATAAATGCCTTGTATAAGCAGGTATATTGTGCTATAAAGAAGGCAGAGGAAAAGTGGACGATGCCTGTACATGATTGGGCATTAACTATCTCTCAACTTGATGTTTTCTTTCCTGGCAGATTGAAAATTGAGTTGAACTAAAAATGCGGTTTGACACAGTTTATTTAACACTCCCTGCTTAAAGCTTAGTGTATTCTGTTATATTGATTTGGCTGCTTTACAATTGAAGCAATGTGCTGTGAACTACACGCTTCTTTTATATTGCTTCTAGGAGGAGATGATGATGCTTGACCTTGAGGTGTAGTGCTGCTTGCAGGATTCAAGTTTTTATTTTTCTTTTGCTGATGATAGTTCCATGCTTCTTGAACGGTTTGATGTGTAGGTTCTCCATCATTATAGTTTCCTCTCACAGAGTTTGAGTTTATGTCTTTCTTTTGCGGAGGATAATTCGATGCCTCTTCACGAGTCTGGAATATAGGCTCTCCATCATTATAGTTTGAGTTTATATTTTCCTTTTGCAAACCAGCGTTCAATAATTTCGATATCTCTCGCCCTAGCTGATCACCTTTATAATTATTGTTAAGATCTTTGATTTTCTCTTTTTTCTCGATTATTTGAGCTAAGGACTCGACAATAATATCTTTGTTTATTCTTGAAGCATCTATTGGCTTACTTCCTTTGACAGTAATTTCACTACTTCCTTGCTTACTACTTACATTATAGCCCTGCCCTTCAATTTTTGTTGCCACTTCTCTTCTAAATAAATTGCAAATAGCATTTATTACCTCTTGAATACAATCTTTAAAAAAAGCTTTGATTGCTTTAAATTCCTGTGCTAAGGAGATAGTCTCAGTGTATACTTGTTTTTTATTCTCACCATCAGTAACCATACCATCACTTGATTTCCTTTTTTGAGGAAGTGATGGTGATGCACTCTTATGTATAGGCTTTGCTTGCACTTTTAATGCACTCTTAATATCTTCAAAATTTTGGTATATACTTTCCTCTGGCACTATTTTTGATGCCTTAAATCCCTCTATTACTCGATCCGAAGCATCTTTTATTATCTCCTGAACCTTTTGAATATCTATTTGCTTACTCCCTTTGACAACAATTTCTTTTCTGTCCTTATTGCTCACACCATAGCCTTGCTCTTTGAGTGCCCTTATCGCCTCCTCTTTAAACAAGTCTTGAACACTATGTACTTCTTTCCTTAATTTATAACCATTGTTAATAAGAACAGACTTAATTGTCTCCATTTCTTTCTCTAAGGAAACAGTGCTTTTATTAATCTTAGCATATAGCGATTCTTGTTCCCTTGAGTTTTCATAATTTGGTTCTTGTATCAAACTGGTATTGATAAACTTTTGTACCTTTCCTAGATAACCAACATTTTTATCCTCTTTAGGTACTCGCACACCTTCAAATTTGATTTTTTGTATCTCTTCAATACTCAGCCCATTTTTTTCAAGCCATTCCTCTCTTTTACTCATTGATGCAACAAACTCATTAATCTTTTGAATATTTTTTACATCATCATCAACTAGCATGACAGTTTTTGGCAACTCACCATGTTTATCCTTATACTCCACAATTGCCTTACAGATGTGTAAATTTTTTCCAACTTGATTTTTTTGTTCTTTGAGACCTTTTGGAAGCTCATTATCATAATCTCCTGGAAACCCACCAAATACAGAAATACCGCCTGCTTGTTCTTTAGATAAACCCCAAATGATTCTCTACAACCCTTCTCACAGCGTCTGAATATCCTGTATACGATGCGATATTAACTTTCACTCCATTTGAAAGTGCAGATTGCAACACAGATTTTAATGTCTCCTTATTTTTTACTCCGCCTGTATTCTTTAGAAAATTTCCTATATCAGTATCGTTCACTGCATATTCTGCACCAGAATTGAAATCACTTTTTTTGAACCCGGAGTGTTTACCGGAGAAAATATTATGCATGTGTCCATTAGTAATAGTGTTATCAAAATCAAATATTAATAGGGTATTATTTCCTTTAGCCATATCTTCACCTCTAATCCTTACAAATCATATGGGTAGAGACTAACATTAATAGATTAATTATTTATTATAACCTTTCTAATTAATAGTGTGATAAATAAAGTAAATATAACAAGAAGTAAAAATCAACGGCATAAAGAAAAGACTTAAAGAGAGGCCAAATCAAAGTGCAATGGTATTTCACTAATCCAATTATTTTTCTCTTGATCTAGCCTATCATCCAATATTGCCTGCCTTATAGATGCCATTAACTTATTCATGAAGAAAACGTTATGAATGGTAACGAGTGTGTAAGCCAGGAGCTCTTTAGCTTTCAGTAAATGGTGTATATAAGCTCTTGAATGCTTTCTGCAGGTAAAACATAAGCAGTCACTTTCAATTGGGTTATTGTCCAGCTCGAATTGTTGATTTCGCAAATTAATATGCTCTTTGCACTTTGAAGAAATAGAATCTCTATTTTTTACTTTAATAAGCGCACCACCATGCCTTGCTAAACGGGTTGGATGCACGCAATCAAACGTATCAATTCCAAGACTAACTCCGCGAAAGATGTCCACAATTCCACCAATACCAAGCAAATGAGTAGGCCTATCTTTTTTCAGATGGTCCATAGTGAAAGAAACTACATCGTACATCTGCTCTTTACTTTGACCAAGTGATCCACCTATTGCTTGACCAAAAAATGGCAAATCGTTAATAAAACTACAACTTTCTCTACGTAAATCTTGATATACTCCGCCTTGACTAATTCCATACAGTGCCTGCTTGCCATTATTGTTTTTTTCAAATTCATTTAAAGAACGTTCAGCCCATTTGTGGCTCATGAGCATTGATTTTGCTGTGTATTCTTTGCTTATGTGAAATGGAGTACATTCATCTAAGACTAAATCTGCACCTAGTTTCTGTTGAATTTGTATAGACTTTTCAGGAGTCAAGCAATAAGTTTTACCATTAATGTAAGAACGAAAAATTGCCCCATCCTCATTAATTTTGATCAGAGTTTTTTGTTTTTTTCTTATTCCTTTTATCTCTTCCGAAACTGATCCGTGCCCTAAGCTAAATATCTGGTATCCACCAGAATCAGTGAGCATTGGTCCACTCCATCCCATCATCTTGTGCAAACCACCAAGTTTTGCTACGGTATCTTCCCCTGGTTGGAGCATTAGGTGATAGGTGTTGGAAAGTATTATCTGAGTACCTGCTTCACTAATTCTCTCGATATCTGCAGCTTTAATTGCAGCTTTTGTTGCACAGAATATAAAAGCTGGTGTTTCTACGCTTCCATTTGGAGTTTTAATTGTTCCAACTTTTGCAGAACCTGATTGCTTGATTATCTTGAATGCAAATTCTTCTTTCATCTATTTGCCTGAAAGTTCTGTTATGATGTTTTCTACTTTCTCAGGAGTAAGATTTTCATAGAAGTCATTATTGATCTGCACAACGGGAGCATTAACGCATACACCTAGGCATTCAACTTCTTTTAAAGTGAACAAATTATCTTTAGTAGTCTCACCGATATTGATTCCAAGTTTTTTTTTAAAGGTATTTAAAACTTCTTCACTATTGCACAACCAGCAAGGAGTTGTTCTACAAATTTGTATTAGATATTTGCCTACTGGTTTTAAATTATACATGGTGTAAAAATTTGCCACTTCATATACACGAATATGTGGAATATGCAGCATATCAGCAACATAACGCATAGCAGATTCAGAAACCCATCCGCATTGCTCTTGAACCAGGTATAGTAAAGGCATGACAGCACTACCTTCTCTACCTTTGGGATACATCTCTATAAACTTTTCCGCTTTCTTAAGGTTTTCTGATGTAAAACTAAACTGCTCTTTTTTTTCTATCATTCATGAGACTCGTGTAAACTTTACAGATTATACCTGTAGAACCAATGATTGCAATTGTTGGTTTTTTGAGAAATAGCATTTTGCAGTATCATACTACCCATACTGCCCAACTTGTAAATTCTTTTGGCTTGGCCATAGGATCCAGTTAAAAAATCTGATCATGCGCTAACTTCAATTGTTTCATAAGTTTGTTTTAGTAAATCTCAATTATTTTAGCTACAGCTAACTACTTTAAAAAAATGCTTAAGAAATTATAGTATATTATTTATAAATACACTATCCTTGACATTTATTATAAATGTTGTGTATGATAAACTATATTTATTAATATGAGGTTAAACTATGAGTAAACAATTAAATTTATGGATAAAAGAAACTGGTGAAGAGAAATTTAAAAATTTTCTCACATCACTAGATAAAGAAAATCTTCAAAAGCATGCCACAACTATTTACAGAAATTACGAACAAAGTTACAATGAAAAGTATTTCATGTACAACAAAATTGGTTCTGGTGCAGTAGTAATAGGATCTTGTGCTCTCATTCTGCTATCTCGATATTTCGATCTAAGAGAAAAAGTGCAAAAACCACTTGAATACATGGCACTTGCAGCAATTGTTATCTTTGGAGTTGGATTTCTATACTCACTTTATCAAGAACATGAATATAAAGCCTCCAACAAAAAGGGAGAATATGTATCAGATCACGAAAAACATAAGGAGCTTCCTGAGGTTCAAACAATTATAGATGAGCTAAAGGCAGAAGCCCTATTAGGGAGTAAAAAAGAAATTTAGCCAAAACTTAAGATTCCGCTACTTGTTAGCGGAATCTGCATAAGACATAACGAATAAAAATTTACCTTTAAATATAGATTATAGGGTTTTGAGAACTCTACCTTCCTTTCATCTATAAAACTTCTTAGCCATTTTCGAGCCTATACTTACTTTTTAGTATAAAATAAAGACGTTAATTTTTTAATTTTAGTTAAAATTTTCATTGACATTAACACACAGGAGTAATCATAATAGCATTTTATTAATATTTTAAATAAAATTATGTCTATATTAGGAAGATTGCTCGGGATCAACTCAAATACACCGGAAGTTAAAGAAGCGGTAGGTTTTAACCCAGCAAACGTAGGGTTGATTGAAGGAGATGGAGTCGCTTATGGACTTAGCTATCAAGATAATGGTAATGGGAGCAGTAAAGTAAAATTACTTATTAGTCCATTATATCAATCAAAAACATACGAATGGGGTACAAATGTCAGCGTAGTAAATGAATTCAAAGATCAATTGTCTCTCACATTAATAGAAGATTCAGCTGAAACAGATAAAGTTGGAGTTATCTTTCCTACAGAAGAAATTAACAAAAAAGAAAAATGCATCAAAGGCTTAACATTCAACACTTACGAAATCAAGCATTCAATTAATGTTCCCTTAGTTGAATACGTAGGAAAAGTAAAATTATACAAGAACATTAATAGAGATAGTCTTGCAAATGAAGACAATAGCTACTTTCAACCAAAAGCAGTAAAAGTTGGTAATGGTAATGTTATTGTAATTGCTCATAACTTAAAGGATCAAACTTTAGTTTCTTGGTATTTACAATCAGACACAAATGGAAAATTTAAGGTTTTGCGTGAAAAAAACGGTCTTATAGAAAGAAAATTATTCAAATTTGATAATCCAGGGCAATTAGTACTAGATGAAAATACGATACTTTATTCGCAAGTGAGAAAAAATAGTATTGAAAATCAAGAAGTAAGAACAAATATTTTTAAGTTCGATATGGCTAAAGTGGTTAAGGATCTAAAAAGTGGCAAGAAAGATGAATGTTTGCTTAGTAAGAGATGTCAGATAGATAATAAAGCACTATCTCTTTCCAGAGAATATGAAATAAGCTTTTTACAGTATGTGAAACGAACTGAAGGCAATGATCTAGTTGCCTTTCTTGCAGAAGACCGGTTGTCTGATAAACAAACGTTACATTTAACAAGTCTTGTTAAGAATGGATCAAAATCGAACTTTACTATTTGCGAATTTGCAGATTCTATAGAGCAATTGTACGTTAAAGACAATGGTCAAGACAGTTTTATTGTAACTGCAATAAGTGAAGAAAACATCGCAATTTTCAATCATCAAAGATTTGAAAAACCTTCTAAGGTAACAATAATACCGGCAAGTAGTATCAAAACTCTCAGTGATTTTGTTGATATCATTAACGGTCGATTGACACCTGATATCATTTCTAGTAGTACCGTGGCTCCTGTAACTATTACAGAAACGGTTGTGACTTCTAAGAAAACGCTGACTGCTGCAATTACTAGCACAACAGAAACCGACACTGTAAAGATTACCAAATTAACAACAGAAGCATCAACTACCGTTGCACCTACTTCTACAATGAATAAACCTTCAACGGAGTCAACGACTCAAACAAGTACAGTAACAGTGGAGCCAACAACAGAAGCCGTTGCACCTACTTCTACAATGAATAAACCTTCAACGGAGTCAACGACTCAAACAAGTACAGTAACAGTGGAGCCAACAACAGAAGCCGTTACACCTACTTCTACAATGAGTAAACCTTCAACGACTCGAACAAGTACAGTAACAATGGAGCCAACAACAGAAGCCGTTACACCTACTTCTACAATGAGTAAACCTTCAACGACTCGAACAAGTACAGTAACAATGGAGCCAACAACAGAAGCCGTTACACCTACTTCTACAATGAATAAACCTTCAACGGAGTCAACGACTCAAACAAGTACAGTAACAGTGAAGCCAACAACAGTAGCAAAAACAACTACTACTTCACAAGTGACCACGGTTGCTACAACGTCAACTAGTGTGCCAATAATAAACTCAGAGAAAACTATACAAACAGTATTTAGTATACCAAGTACTAGAACAAAAGAGTCAACAACTCCTATATTTACCACGACTTTACTTCCTCAACCTACTTCTTCACCACAGCCTACTCAACTTGCTATAGGGTCTAATAGGGCAGGAATGATAGGAGGATCTTTGATTGGAACAATAGGTATTGCTGGAATTATAGGATTTATAGCATATAAATGTATTAAGAAATATCACGGTTATTATAATGCTGCTCATGTGTTAGAATTAGCTGATTTGGAATCGCATTCAAATAGCAGCAATGAAGAAATTTTTTTCACCCATAGCAGAACAAGCAGTGATAATAACATATCTATACAAACTACGTATCAATCTGAAACAATGCTAGACAGTATATCGGTAGAAAGTAGTAGTAGGTCAAGAAGTAGCTCATCGTCTTCAGGCGGTGGACCAAGCTCTTGACTGACTGAAGCGGAGTCTAAAAGTGAAAAAAGCTTATCTTGGGATAGCGATGATGTGCCGGAATATCACCTTTAGCTATTTGTCTGAATGTTTTTAATATGTAGACTGTTAGGAAATTGTCTTTTGCTTTTGTGATTTTCATGTTAAAGTATAATTCCTGGGTGAAATAAGTAGCTGCTGTTGTGTGATAAACATAGCAGAGGAAAGTCCGGGCTCCAAGGAAAAATAGTGACGGGTAACGCCCGCCGGAGGTAACTCCAGTTATAGGGCTACAGAAAATTACCGCCTAAAATATTTTAGGTAAGGGTGAAAAGGTGTGGTAAGAGCACACCATGGCAATGGCAACATTGGTAGTCGAGTAACCAACACTAGGAGCAAGATTAAATAGAAGTAGATTTTATGTTTTTCTCATATCTACTCGGGTAAATCGCATGAGGTAAATGGTAACATTTACTCCAGATAAATAGCTACATAAACAGAACTCGGCTTATATTTCACCTAGGCGTCACATGATACGTGCGATATAAGCCATGCTATATTTAAGTGTAGGCATTTCATGCGTTGTCCTTCACTTGTTCTGCTTGATAGCCATCACTACTTTCGCCTACATTAACATTAGAATATTCTTCATCATCAATATACTCTTTCAGAACATACCCTCTGCCCCAAACGGTTTCTATGTGGCTTTTTCCATCATTTGCACTTTCAAGTTTCTTACGTAATTTGCACATAAAAACATCAACTATCTTGTTATCTGAAGGTTCATCCAAGCCATTGTAAAGATGATTTAAGAACATTTCTTTTGTTAGTACTGTTCCTTTACGCAGTGCTAGCAATTCTATCATAGAATACTCTTTATTAGTAAGGTGAACCGTTTTACCTTTCACCTCAACAATCCTGTGATCAAAATTGATATTTATATTACCAATCTTTATCACCGATTCAGGATGGCCTTTAGTACGACGCACTATGGCCTTAATTCGAGCTAATAACTCGCTTTTATGAAATGGCTTGGTTAAGTAATCATCTGCACCATACCCAAGCCCTTTAGCTTTGTGATTGACAGCGGATATACATGAAAGTATTAAGACAGGAACTTTGATTTTTGCACTTCTTAGTCTTAACAATATATCATATCCGTCAATATCACCAGGCAAGTGTATATCTAAAATAACTAGGTCATAGTAATCTCCGTTTGAGGAAACCATATTATTGTTATAATCTTGTGCAGAAGTAACAACGTCACAGAAGTGTCCATCAGAAGTTAAGGCATTAACCACAGTCTTTGCACTTACTTGATCATCTTCGATTAATAATATACGCATATTTTACACCCCATAAATAATTTATAATTTTAGTAATATATATAACTAAGGAAAGTAATAAATCAAATCTTTATTAACAAATGATCAAAATTACACTTATTAATTAATAATAAATATATTGTTCCAAAGTTATATAAATAGATCTAAAATATAATAGATATACCATGGTAGTAATAATATTTTTAGTAAATATTGAATTAAAGTTACTATTATTAAAAGAATACTTCGGTTAATAAATATTTAACTATTCTATATGTCTGTGTTATATTTTTAATTTACTTATCCTACTGTTTTAAAGTATAAGTAATACTTTCAGGAATATTGTGTGGCAATATCAATTTTAGGTGCTGGTGCATGGGGTACAGCAATCGCAATTTCACTCAGTAGTAAGAAAGATGTGATTTTGTGGACTCGCAATGAAACTACATTTGAATCAATCAACGGGAAAAGAGAAAGTGACAAGCTACCCGGTTGTCGAATTTCTGATAATGTGTCAGTAAAATTGGCTATTGAAGACACAATTAATGCTTCAGTAACAATCCTCGCTGTTCCCACTCAATCTCTGAGGGAGGTATGTCAGCAATTGCATAATTGTAATCTGAAAAAAGATGTAGCAATAATTTTAGCTTGTAAGGGAATAGAAAAGTCTACATTAAAATTACCTAGTGAAATAGTAAATGAAGTTTTACCTAACAATCCTATTGCTATTTTTTCAGGCCCTAGTTTTGCTGTAGAAGTTGCAAGAAAATTGCCCTATTCAATGGTTCTTGCATGCCGAAATAACATATTGGGTTCAAAGCTAGTATCAGAACTACAGCAAGAAAATGTTAAATTACGCCTTAGTAGCGATGTTATAGGGATACAGGTTTGTGCAGCGTTAAAGAACGTTTTTGCTATAGCGTGTGGGATTGTTCTAGGTAGTAAACTTGGGTTTAATGCTCATGCAGCATTGATTACGAAAAGTGTAAGCGAAATTAAGGCTTTATACTCAGCAAAAGTTGGTAACGGTAATGTGGATATAAATACACTACTTGGACCGGCATGTCTGGGTGACCTAATTATGACATGCACATCCTTGAATTCAAGAAACCTATCTTTTGGGTTTAAAATAGGTAATAGTGACAATGGCTTTAATGTTCAGCAGATTTTGTCAGAAGGCAAGTCAGTGATTGAAGGTTTTAGCACTGCTGAGCCCATATTTAATTTAGCAAGAAAGCTAAAGATAAAAATGCCTATATGTGAAGCGGTCTATAGATTATTGTATGAAAGCGCCTCTATAGAGGATACTATTTCTGTTCTTGTAAATTAGTTTTGTACTTTGGTGTATTGTGAAATTTTTATATAAATTGATATCAACATGGTGGCTGTCTGGCACAGTAAAAAAAATGCCAGGTACCATAGGCAGCTTAGCTTCTTATCCAATTGTTCCTGTGATACTGAGTGACAGAATTTTAGGTGCAGCAATTATTTTTTTTTTATTTTTGATTGGACTATGGTCTATAGGCAATTATATAAAACACTACAAGACTTCATGTGATCCAAAAGAGGTAGTAATTGACGAAGTAGTTGGTCAATTGCTGACAATACTTTTAGTTTCGATATTGTTAAGCCAAGAGATGAATTGCTCTTCATTGTTGTTGTGCTTTTTTTCTTTTAGGTTTTTTGATATAATAAAAACGTGGCCTATAAATTTGATCGATAAAAATACCAAAGGTCCTTTAGGTGTTATGCTAGATGACATTATAGCTGCAATTTTAGCCTGTGTTCTTATAGGAGCCTTTTATTGTTTATTGTTGATGTATGCAGGATAAAAAAATTTATTATTCAAGCTTAATTGTTCAAAATTTAAAGGATTATATACTGTACACAGCGAATTTATCTGAGTGGGAAGTACACGATGAATTTGATAACGTTACATTTACAATAAATGGTACTAGGGAGTCATTATTTAATTTTGTGTTCTGTGGAGATCAATGTACCGAGCTTTCTATACAAAAAACTCTAGATTATCTCAGAACAAGAGATATAGAAGCAACATGGGTAATAAATTCACATATGAAAATAAGAGATATTTTAGAAAAGTGTGAAATAAAACACGTTAGCACACCAAAAAAAGCTTTACTTAATATGAAAAATTACTTTTTACCTGCTGATGTTATTCCAAACTTGAGGTTAAATGCTGTAAATGGTAGCGACCTCTTAGAACAGTTAGATTTACACACTTCTAAAATTTTTTATCATGGCGTTGGAATTGTCAGCACATTTTTTCGCGGATTATCAAATTATGATGATAAAAACTCAAGATTAAGATTTTTTCTTGTAACACTAAATAGTGAAATTATTGGGACATGCGGTCTTTATGTTCAAGACAGTGTAGCTGGTTTTTATAGTGATGGAGTTTTACCAATTTACAGGAATCGTGGAATAGGTACCCAAATGGTTTTAGAAAGAATAAAGATAGCTAAACAGCTTGAATGCAAATATATAGTAGCACATTGTATGAAACCTTCTGTAAACCTTTATAAGAGATTGGGCTTTCAGATGTTAGGCAATCTTTACTTATATAACTCTTCAGCATAATTCTGAGCGGTTACAAGTTTTTACATCTGTTTTAGAAGTGCTATGTTTTTTTTGTATGAAGTGGTTTTAATATTGATTCTAATATTATTCTTTCTCTCTTATTCTAAATTAAAAATTAGTAATAAGATTAAGAACTTACAACATCGAAATGTTATCATAAATAATTTAATTGATACTGTGAATGATGGGTTTTATATTTGGGATGCAAAAAAGCGTATAGAAAAGTTCTCTCCCAACTTACTAATTTTGCTTAATACTGTTTTTTACTCATTTAATGAGTTTGTGAATTTTTTTGAGCAATCAGAAAGTTTAATTAAAAATTTTGCTGAGGCAAAGGAAATAAATAAATCTTTTACTCTAGATTTAAAGTCAAAAGACAGTGAGGTTTATTGCATATGTTATGGTAGAAGCATAATAGATGATTCTAACAATGTGATTGGTGTGCTGTTATGGATAAGGAATGTCTCAGACTGTAAAATAAAAGCTCACGGACTTGAGCTAGAAAATAGTAAGCTTACACAAGAAGTGGAGAGCTATAAAAATGTTTTCAACTCTTTACCATTTCCAATACTAAAATATAACAAGAATAGAAAGGTAGAATTTTATAATTTGTTTTATGATAAATATGTAGATGGCTCTAAGAAATTTGCTATTACCAGTAGCGCTCATAGCACAAAACCAGGAAGGCATGTCGTAACTTACAAGAACGAACCTAAGGTTTTCGATTTTGTTAAAATTCCAATACAAGGTTCTGGTAGCATAGTAATGTATGGGAAAGATGTTAGTGATGCAGAGAAATTATATACTGAATTAAACAGTTATTTAGCTACACAGAAAAATTTGCTTGAGAGGTTGCCGGTTGCTATAGTAATATATAGTAAGAATCAAAAGCTAAAATTTTATAATAATGCTTTCATAAAAACCTTTCAATTTGACCCAAAATTTTTGGCATCTTACCCAACTTATCATGAAGTTATGCTTTACCTCTTCGAATCTAAAAAGCTTTTAGAAAAAGAGGATTTTCAAACTATTAGTAACCAAAGACATGAGTTATTCAAAAAATTATTTGCATCGTATGATGATACGATGCATTTCACGAATGGAAAAGCGTTCAGGGTATTAACAATACCCTACGCTTCGGAAGGTTTGCTGTTCTCTTACGAAGAATGCAAAAGATGATACTTAAACTCCTTCTTTCTCTACCATGAGCTGTTTTACTTTCGCTATTGCTCTTGCTGGATTAAGTCCTTTAGGACAAGTTTTTGTGCAATTCATTATTGTATGACAACGATACAACTTGAATGGGTCGTTTAAAACATCAAGTCTTTCACCTGTCTTATTATCACGGCTGTCAGCAATCCATCTGTAGGCTTGTAATAGTATTGCTGGTCCTAAAAATTTATCACTATTCCACCAGTAGCTTGGGCAACCAGTCGAACAGCAAGCACATAATATACAGTCGGACAAGCCATCTAATTTTTTTCTATCTTCAGGAGATTGAGAGTATTCTTTATTTGGTAGGGCAGGCTTATCTGCTTGTAACCAAGGTTTAATTGATTTGTATTGCTCATAAAATTGGCTCAAGTCCGAGACTAGGTCCTTTATCACATACATGTGAGGTAATGGATATATTTTTACATCACCTTTTATATCGTGTATAGATCTAGTACATGCAAGAGTATTGGTTCCGTCAATATTCATGGCACAAGATCCACATATGCCTTCTCTACAAGAACGTCTGAAAGTTAAAGTCGAATCTATTTCATCCTTTATTTTTATTAATGCATCAAGTACCATAGGGCCACAACTATCCATATCAATAAAAAATGTGTCTATTCTAGGGTTTTTCTCGTCATCAGCAGACCAACGGTAAATTTGAAATCTTCTGATGTTTTTTGCTCTAGCAGGAATAGGATAAATTTTGCCCTTTTGATTAATTTTAGAATTCTTTGGCAAAGAAAACTGAACCATATCACTTACCTTTTATTGTTTATAGCTAAAACCCTTTGTAGATAACATATTTTATTATCATCTACTATATTTTTATTAAATTCCTTTTAAATCGCGCACATATTGTAGCCAAGCGAAGCTAAAATTTCTCTTTCTAGATTTTTCATTATAATTTCTTCATCTTTTTTTTGGTGATCATGACCAAGTAAATGCAGTAATCCATGCACTAACATGTGTGCAATGTGAGCAAGAATAGGTATACAATACTCATGCGATTCTCTTTTTATTGTGTCTATTGAAATTGCTATGTCTCCTAAATCGCACTCATTAGACAATTGTTCACACGGAAATGATAGTACGTTAGTTGGCTTATCCATTTCTCTAAATTTTAAATTAAGTTGATGTAGCAAATCATCATCAGCCAGAGCTATTGATATATTTGGTTTATAGTGGTCTATTTTTAATTCTTTTAGAGAAGCATTGATGACACCTAATACAAAATTTTTAGGATTTTCTATAATGCTGCACCATTTCTTGTCAAGAATATTTACTTCTAACATTCACTCATCCTTATTACTTCATTCCATTCAATTTCCGAAACTGGGGCAATTGATAAACGTGGTTGTTTTAATATAGACATATTTTTCAAAAGTGGGTTTTGTTTTATATTATTTAACGTTACTTGGTTATTTAAAGGTTTCAAAAACTTTACATTCACTAATCCGAACTTGGGATCATTAATATGATAATACTCTTTAAATACTTCAACGATTCCAAGTATTGCTTTCTCTTTACCTGTATGATAAAAAAACGCAAGATCGCTTACTTTCATAATTTTCATGTAATTTTGAGCTTGATAATTGCGCACGCCATCCCACTCAACTACCTGCTCCTTTTCCATTTTTTGCCATGAATATTCACTTGGCTCTGACTTGAGTAGCCAAAGTTGCATTATTTTTTTCTTCTTAAATAAGCCGGTATATCATAAACATTGCTGCCCCATTTAGCTCCTTCGCTTACCTGTTCAGTTGGTTTTGTTTCCAGTGTTTTGTCTTGCGTACTTTCACTGTGACTATAGGGCCACTTAAATTTCTCTTTCTCTGAGTCTTCGCTCTGACTTATAGGTGAAGTTTCTGACTTATTATTGCGACCATCAATGCCAGTTGCAAGAACAGAAACTCTAACTCTTCCCTCCATCGCTTGATCAAAAGTAGCACCAAATATTATATTTGCATTTTCATCTACTTCTTCACGCACTCTATTGGCTGCAGCATCAACTTCAAACAGAGTCATATCTCCGCCACCAGTAATGTTAATTAATATTCCTTGCGCACCTTTCATTGATACATTGTCAAGCAATGGATTGGATATTGCAGCTTCCGCAGCACTAATTGCTCTATCTTCTCCTTCTGCCTCTCCGGTGCCGATCATCGCTTTGCCCATCTCGCTCATTACTGTTTCTATATCAGCGAAGTCAAGATTAATAAGCCCTGGCATGACCATCAAGTCAGTTACTCCTCTGATGCCAATATGCAGAACATTATCAGCAAGTTTAAATGCATCAGAAAATGTAGTTTTTTCATTTGCAATTCTAAATAAATTCTGATTTGGAATGACAATAAGTGTATCCACGTATTTTTGCAGTTCTTCAAGTCCAAGCTCTGCAATGCGCATGCGGCGCACACCTTCAAAACCGAACGGTTTAGTTACAACTCCAACAGTCAATATCTTTTTTTCTTTTGGCGCTCTATCCTTAACTGCAGCTCTTGCTTCTCTGGCTGCTTTTGCAATTACCGGTGCTGCACCGGTTCCGGTACCACCGCCCATTCCTGCTGTGATGAAAAGCATATGACTATCTTTTATATGCTCCATAATTTCATCGATTGATTCTTCTGCTGCACCTTTCCCAACATCAGGCAAAGCACCAGCACCAAGACCCTTAGTTAAATTAATGCCAAGCTGAATTTTTTTATCACATAACGACTTTTCTAGTGCTTGAGCGTCGGTATTTGCGACAACAAAATTCACTCCTTGCAAATTAGATTGGATCATGTTATTCACAGCATTTCCACCAGCACCACCCACTCCCACAACGGTAATCCTTGGGTGTAATATAGGTAACTCCGGCAGACTAAGATCAATAGACATTTAAATTACTCAAATTTAGCGAATTCACTTGATAGTAAGTTACCGCTTTTTTAATAATATGCAAATACTTTTCACTTCTATAGGCGTAAACAGTAAACGGGATTTACTTATTCTTAATATTTATACTAATAAGTGCTATTTTATAATTACTAGATTTTTGGATGATATTACTTCAAAAAAATAAAAAATGTTTATAAAAAGGGACAGAGACCTATCCCTTTTTGTTTTGTTGAAGTTATTATACACCTTTTTCTGCTTTGTTCGATGCTTCAACCACAACATCTTTTAATTTTGAGGCAACTTGATATGTTCCATAAAGAACAGCAGCTGCAGCAATTGTCATTATGGCACCTGCAACTATCTGACCAGCAACACCTGTTCCGATAAATCCAGGTAATGAAGCAGCTATTGCTTGATTTGTCCCAACAAAGTAGCTGGCAGTCTTAGCAAGAAACCCAGAAGCTTCTGCTGCACTAACAAAGCCTGCTTTCATATGCATTGCTGTAAAGACAACACTTGCAACTGCAACCGGAAATAATGCTGTTCTTAACTTATTATCCTTAATATACTGACCAAGCCCACCAGCAGCACCTGTAACTCCCCAGTGTCCATTATCAGGGTTTTTATATCCCTCTGAAATAGCGTGAAAAACACTATGTTCTTGTTCGTAATTATATTCTGTTAATGCCATAACTCTACTCCTTAAATAGAATGTTAAAATTTCATTAAGGGCAGTATATAATGAAACAAATTGTCTGTCAAGTAAACTAATTTTTTAATATATCCTTATTCTGTAATTCAGCGCTTCAGCAATGTGTGCTCTTTTTACTTCTTCACTTTTTGCAAGATCTGCAATGGTTCTTGCAACTTTTAATACGCGTGTGTAGCCTCGATTGGAAATGTAATTTTCTTTCAGTACGTATTTTAGCAATTCTAACCCTGCCTGATCTGGTTCAGTAAATTTATTAAATGCTTCACCGCTTACTTCTGCGTTACAACGAACATTCAATTTACTATAATGCTCAGTTTGAACTTTTCTTGCTGCTATCACTCTTTCTCTTATGATTTTAGTACTTTCTACCTCCACAGAGATTTCAGGAGAGAGTATGCTAACGTTTGGCATTTCAATGCATATGTCTATTCTATCAAGCAATGGTCCTGATATTTTGTTTTTGTAATCTGTGCCACACTTTGGAGCTTTGTTGCACGATCTACTTGCATCCCCCAAGTAACCACATCTGCAGGGGTTCATCGCAGCAATCAGTTGAAAATTTGCAGGGTAGGTTATGTGAGCATTTGCCCTTGCAACGGTAACTTTTCTATCTTCAAGTGGTTGGCGCAGAGAATCAAGCACAAGTCTTGGAAATTCAGGTAGCTCATCAAGGAATAACACGCCATTGTGAGCCATAGTGATTTCTCCAGGTTTTGCATTCTTTCCTCCCCCTATCATTGCTGGCATAGAGCATGAATGATGAGGTTCACGAAAGGGGCGAGTTACTTTGAATATTTCATTACCAGTTTTTGTTATGCTGGAAATAATATTAACATCAATCATCTCCTGTTCGGTCAAATCAGGCAGCAATCCTATAAAGCGCTTAGCAAGCATTGATTTTCCAGTACCAGGAGGGCCAACAAGAAGCATATTATGCCCACCTGCTGCTGCAATTTCAGCTGCTCTTTTTGCAACAACTTGGCCTTTGATATCCTTCATATCGGGAACCAATCTTTTTTCTTTGGGTGCATCACTATAATTAAAAATTACTGGCTGAATTAATTGCTCACCCTTAAAGTGTCTGATAATATCAGTTAATTTCTCTATAGCTAGAATTGAAACATTCTTTACCCATGAAGCCTCTACTCCATTTCCCCTTGGGCAAATTACTCCTTTATTTGCCTTTTTTGCATTAATTGCTGTTGGCAGCACTCCTGAAACTGGAATAACTCTGCCATCAAGAGCCAGTTCACCCATGATTATATAAGACTGAACTTTTTCAACTGGTATCACATTCATTACAACAAGTAGTCCAATAGCGATAGCCAAGTCATAATGACTGCCTTCTTTCAGCAAATCCGCAGGGGAGAGATTAACTGTAATTCTTTTTGGAGGTAGTAGTAGATTGATTGAATTTAACGCTGCTCTGATGCGCTCTTTGGATTCCGCAACAGTTTTATCCGGCAATCCAACAATATTAAAAGCTGGAATACCATTTGCCATATGAATTTGTGCATTGACATTTACTGTGCTAATTCCCTGAAGCGCAACGGTATTTATATTTGCAATCATAATATATTATATAAAATTGTTAATATAATATATTAAAGAAGTGATGAAGTAAAGGCTACAGCAATTAAAGATGGCTTAACTTAGCAAAAAAGTGCATAGTATCCTATCACTTTGCTGATTACAAAATGCTTATAAGGATAATAACTTTTCTTTTGCTATACTCAAGCGCGGTTTTCTGTGGTGATTGTAATTTTAATTTACCATACTGTGGGCTCAGTTGTAATCTGGATCTATCATATAGAAATTTAAGTAATATAAAAAAATTGTTGAATAACGACGATAAGTTTGTTGCGCTTACGTTTGATGATGGGCCTTCCAACAATAGAGTAAACGATATTATTAATGTTCTGGAAAGCTATGAAGCAAAAGCAACGTTTTTTGTGCTTGGTGAACGTATAAATAAAAAAACATATGAGATAGTAAAGAAAATCCATGAAGCAGGTCATGAGTTAGGCAATCACTCTTGGTCGCATAGGAAGTTGACATCACTTTCAAGTGAGGAACAATTGCAAGAATTGGAAAAGACAAATACAGCAATTAAAAATGCAATAAAACAAGATGTAAAATGGTTTCGCCCGCCATATGGATGTCATGACGATAATCTGATTGAAAATACTGATCAATTAAATATGTATTCAATATTATGGACAGTTGATTCGCTAGATTGGCAAGGTGATAAACCAGAAGCTTTAGTTGAAAGAGTTTTAAGTAATGTACATAATGGAGCAGTTATACTGTTTCATGATCACAATAACAGATCAAACACAATTGAAGCTTTACCTCATATTATTAAAATACTAAAAAAATCGGGTTACAAGTTTGTTACCTTAAGTGAGTGGGAGGAAAGGGTTTGTAATACGGTAAAAGCCAGAAGTGTAACAATAAAAGAGGGGGAAAAAGTGCGTTTTGAAGGAATGTTATGTGGACAAAAAACAAAGTCTTTAACCGCAGAGCATTCATATTAGGTGGTATTCAGCTTACCATTTCCGCTATTTTTAGCTATAGGTTATATAATTTACAAATACGAAACAGACAAAAGTACGAAGCACTATCTAATAGTAATAGAATAAGAGTTGCTACTATTATGCCTCAGCGGGGCAAAATTTTAGATAGGAATAGCACTGAACTTGCGGTAAACAAAATTTCGTATGTTGTTCTGTTTGATGGGCAAAAAACTTCTGGTGAGGAGGTCGATTTGCAAACATTATCAGAAGTCGAGTCTAAAATAGCAAGATCGTCAGAAACAAAAGTAACTGCTCTTTATAAACGTTATTACCCGTTTGGTTCAATATGTTCTCATGTAATTGGATATACAAAAAGACAGCAAGGCATAAACGAAGTAGGAATCAGCGGTATTGAATATACATATGATCATATATTGAAAGGCAAGTCAGGAAAATCTGAGCAGGAAATAAATTCTAAAAAACGCGTCATAAAAGAATTATCAAGCATACCACAACAAGACGGACAAGATATACAGCTAACAATTGATATTAATCTGCAAGAGAAAATCGCAAAGGTATTTAAAGATCACCAAGGCTCCGCAGTGGTAATTGATGTAAGTAACGGAGAAATTTTAGCACTATATAATTCACCTTCTTACGATAATAATCTTTTTGCTAGCAGACTATCAAATGAGACTTGGGAAAGCTTGAATACTCCTTCATTACCACTTGTGAATCGTGCATTGTCGTATCAAATTCCACCTGGTTCAATATTTAAAGTAATAGTTGCGCTTGCGGGTTTAAAAGACGGGATAATAATACCAGAAGAGAAATTCTCGTGTAAGGGCTATATGAAAATAGGTGAGCGGAAATTTCGTTGCCTGAAAAGCAAAGTCCATGGGTATGTATCTTTAAATGAGGCAATGGCATTATCATGCAACACTTACTTTTATAACATAGGAAAAAAAATAAGTGTAGACTCTCTGGTGGAAATGGCCAGAAAATTTGGTATTGGCGGTGGGTCGCTGATTGGAACGTTTAAGGAAGAAGCTCCGGGATTGTTGCCCGATAGAGATTGGCGCGCACGAAAACTATATTCGCAGTGGTATTTAGGTGACACTATCAACTTAGTTATAGGACAAGGGTATTTGCTTACAACACCACTGCAGCTTGCAGTTCTTGCAGCGAGGATTGCAACAGGAAAAGAGGTAATTCCCCACATTGAAATGAGTAATACAGTGCAAAATTTCCCTGACATTGATGTAGATTATGAGCATTTTAGCATAATTCGAAAAGCTATGTTTGACGTGGTGAATTCTAACTATAGAAAAGGGCTAAGCAGCATACAAATTGCCGGCAAAACCGGTACACCAGAGATAAACTCTAAGGGTGAAAGTCATAAGTTATTTATCGCTTATGGTCCTTACCATAACCCGCGCTACGCAATCTCTGTGTTTATAGAACACGGCAAAGCCCCGCGCCAAGATGTTGCTATGGCTAATGAGATATTTCAATACATGCTTGAAAAGTAACTATAAATATTATGGCTATTACTTGTCGTGTATTATCTTAATATAAACATTAATTTAGTCATAAACTATTGACGAATGATGATAATCTAGTTATTATTAAATTATCATTAACAAGTGAAGTAAAAAATGCGTACATCAAATCTTGGTCCTTTAATTGCTGTTTTATCATTATCTGCATTTAGTTTCACAGCTAGTCAATATCTTCCTTATGTTATTACAGCAATTTCTGGTTCTGGTGCCATTGCAGCAGTTCCTTTAGCAATTTTTGCTGTTTCTACGGTTGTTGCATTGGCTTCAGTGATATATCTTATTAAACGGGCCATTTCTATAGCTGGTAATGAGAAAAAAATAGATCTGAGTGGAAAAGAATTTGATCAGTCTGACCAACAACATACTGAATTTCCAGAACCAACAAAAAAATCTGTGTGTGAAAATGGTACTGATCTGAAGAATAAGTCAAGTACGCCTACTCTTTCACAACATCAGCTAACACTTGGTGTAGCAATTCCTCCATTAACTGGTACTCCACCACCACCTCCTCCTCCTATGCCAACTCCTGAGCAATTGAATCAAGCAAGTGGTGCACCAGCTCCCAAGCTTACGATGCAAACCAAGGATGATGATATGTTCGCAGGGATAAAGAATGTAAAACTAAAGGAAACTGGTGGTCCTAGTATGCCTAAAGCTAATAATGATTTGCTTAAGGCAATAAAAAAAGGAACAAAACTCACGAACAAGAAAGAGTCTGACAAGAGGGAGAAAGAGAGGTTAAATAAACTGGAAGATGTGCAACCAAAAAATCTTATAGATGTTTTGTCCAAAAAGCTTCAGTCTCGATTTAAAGCAAATTATTCGAGTGATAGTGATGACGAAGATGACGATCAAAATCGTACACTTAATAGTGAATGGGAAGATGAACATCAAACACCTCCAAACCACCAATCAGACGATGAAAAAGGAACAAGCACTCCCGAGAGTGGTTATAGATCTGATGATGTGGATCAACAATATCCTAAAATTGCAGCTTTGCCAAGCCACCAACCAAATACAGAAAAGCCACCAATACCTCCTAGCCTGCTAATTTACAAACAGGACCTCAAGCTCCTCCTGCAACAACAGTGACTGAGGTGAATAGTGAGGTGAAAGATCCATCTACTCTTCCTTTTAAGGATCGCAAGGCACAGTTTGAGGGCAAATGAATTTCTTCCATTTGCCCTCTTCATAAGTAGCTATACAACAAAGCCCACTGGGATCCAGAAAAAAGGATGGTGTCATCCAAGTAGCTGACACTGGTTCCTTTATGACGGCAGTGCCCAGACACTGGTTCACTCTATAATAGTATCATTCCAGTGCCCCTTTCTCCTGTCATCCGAGTAGCTCCTTTCTTATCATTCCAGTGCTCCTTTTTTTGTCATTCCAGTGCGTGACACTGGAATCCAGCCTTTTCATAATCATCAAAACGTTGTATTTTAACATAAAACGGCTACTTTTATACTCACCAACTTAGCTAGATCCCAGTGCCCTCTTCTTGTCATTCCAGTGCGTGACACTGGAATCCAGCCTTTTCATAATCATCAAAACGTTGTATTTTAACATAAAACGGCTACTTTTCACTCACTAACTTAGCTAGATCCCAGTGCCCTCTTCTTGTCATTCCAGTGCGTGACACTGGAATCCAGCCTTTTCATAATCATCAAAACGTTGTATTTTAACATAAAACGGCTACTTTTATACTCACCAACTTAGCTAGATCCCAATGTCTGGGCACTGGGATGACAAAAAAAGGAGCACTGGAATGACACCTCTCTTGGGCTCTTTTAGCTACAAATATTTAAGAAATTTACCAAATGAAAAAAAAGGCAAAAGAAGCCCCGAGTAGCGAGTTTTGACTCTATATTACTGTAAGTGGCGCTGTAATAATGTGCTGACGCTTAGTTTAAGCGCGGTTTGGCTGAATGTAGAAAAAATTTAAAAGACATGCAGCCGCTATAATTTTATGTAATCCGCCAAAAAATACCCTAAGTTTTTTACTGAATTTTGTCATTGAGCCTGCAGGTCAAAAACAAGTTTTGAATCATAAATACCCTTATTGTCATAATAAGGGGGCTGGAGGAGTTTGTCAAGTGGTTTTTTTGTTTCATCCAACGCGCTGCCAAAAGTTTGTTATGCAAGAATGCATAGTATCCTAGCCATTTCTCACAGATTCATTTAAACTTAATCAAGTAGGAGTATTATTAACGCGAAAAGGGTTCAATTAGAGACTTAAGTGATATGGCGCGTGAGGAAGATATAAACCAATTAGTAGAAAATGGATTTGATATTAACTCAAAAGATGCAAGTGGAATCACTCTCTTGCATAAGTTCACAAAAGAAGGCGATTTAGTTGGAGTAAAATCATTGCTAGAGCACGAAGCTGATTTTAATGTCGTAGACAACGAAAATAGAAACCCACTGCATTACGCCATTATGCATGGACACAAGAAAATTGCTAAACTTTTTGTTAATCAACTGACAATCAATTCCAAGAATAAAAATGGATTCACTCCACTGCACCTTGCTGCACTACAAGATGACACGGAATTAATAAATTTTTTGATAACAAAAGGCGCAAAAATTAATGAAAAAGACGCCAAAGAGGGCTATACTCCTCTTCATATAGCTTCACTATACGGTTCTAAAAAAAGCGTCCAAATTTTAATTGATAGCGGAGCAAATCTCGAATGTGAAGATAACAATTTTCGCACTCCTTTGTTTTTAACTATCTATCAATGCACTGCACATTATGACAGCAGAGCAGAAATTATAGAATATCTGATAAAGAAAGGTGCAAATATAGAAGCCAAAGATGCAGAAAATAACACTACGCTTTTCCTAGCAGCGTATAACAACAAAATGCAAATAGTTAAACTTATTGCAAAAAGACAGCAAGCAAGTAACGATGAAATTAAACTTAAAGAGTTTTTTTGCACAAAAAACAACCATGGTTTTGATGCATTAGATTGCGCTATTGAGCATAATAATAGAAAAATGGTAACATTTCTTGTATCAAAAGGAATAGATGCAAATGATCAAGATTTTAATGGCAACGCCAGGCTGCATAAAGCTAGCCATAATGGTAACACTAAAACAGTTAAGCTCTTATTGAAGCTTAAGGTAAACATTAATGCTGTTACTAAATGTAACAGAACTCCCTTGCTACTGGCAGTTAAAAAAGGCCATACAAAAATTGTGAAAATGTTATTGGAAGTTAGAGCCAATATGAACATTTGTGAGCAACAAGGTTTTGCACCTCTACATCTTGCTGTTCAAAAGGATTATTTTGATATAGCTCAGCTGTTAACAGAAAAAGGTGCAGACCTTAACATTAAGTGTAATAACGGTCATACCGCAATAGATATATTCATTAGCAAGGCTCATAGCAAAAAAAACATCGAAGAAAATTACAAAAAATTTTGTAGATTTTTGATGCTTTACCTGAAAGAGCTACATAGTAAACACAAAGCCTGTTGTATACTTTCAACCCTAGCTCTAAGCTTAACAATTATAGGCTTACCATTTATTTTTAAGCCTATTATTAAATATAGAGAAAGAAGTAAAATATATAAAAAAACTAAGGCTATGCTGGAAAACTTACTCTACATTTAAGTACAAGAGGGGCGTACAAAAAAACATATATAGCTATACCGCCACGGCGCTAACGAGTAGCGGAATGACGAGTTACTATACCGCCGCGAACCGTCATACCGTCACGGTATCTCTAGATCCCGCTAACACGTAGCGGGATGACGGTTTTTCAAATCGTCGGTAAATCTAAGTCAGTTTAGCTATAGCCAGTGTAGGTCAAGCTAATATATGACAATTATCTGCTCGATGAAAACGAAATTAAATACATTTTTAATATTTTTATAGAAATCTATTAGTATAGATCTATATGCTGTTCTAATGGCTATTTTTAAATGCTTAATACTCCTCTTCATTATTTCTTGCACACACCTGCCTACTAAGCAACATCTCACTAATATAGGCAACGAAGATCATCATGATATAGGTGAGCACGATTATTCGTTGCAGCAATACAACACCTCTTTGGAGATTAATGAACCGGCAATACCAGAAATTATGCCTTTACCAATAGAGTTTCCCGATCTCACAATCAGTAATCAGCTTATTTCTATTAATGTTAGTGAAGAAGTATCAGTAAAAGATTTGCTGATTGAGATAGGAAAACTTTCTGACGTTAACTTGGATATAGACCCAAAAATATCAGGTAATATTATTTTAAAGCTAAAAGATAAGAATATAAATGAAGTAATTCAGAGTATAGCAAATAGCGCCAAATTGCGTTACTCAACAAGCAATGGTGTAATTAGAATTGAGCAGGACTTGCCATACGCGCAAAATTATTACGCAGACTTCATTAATATTCAACATTCTGCTCAAAGCAGTTTCGTCATTAGTAACAATATCACTAACAGTGATGGAAGTCACACTGATAGGGACTATAACAATGTTATGAAGTCTCAATACAGTAGTGACTTATGGAATTCATTAGAAAAAGGCTTGAATGCAATAATGGATGTTAACGGGGTGGATGATGGCGAATTCCTTTCATCCAACAGAGAAGCTGGTGTTATTATTTTGAATGCTAGAAAAGATATCCATAAAGCTGTTGAAGAATATATTAATAAGGTTAAGAAATTAGCGTCTTCTCAAGTAATGATAGAGGCAAAAATAGTTGAAGTTGTGTTAGATGACAAATATCTTTCTGGTATAAACTTAAATGACTTACGCGATGGAACTAAGTCTATAATAAATCAAGATAACTCCATTATTAACCTAGCAATGAACTTTGGTGCGAGTGATCTAGGAGATTTAGTAAGAAATTTAGACAAATTTGGCACTTCAACTGTAATTTCAAGCCCCAGAGTACATGCTATAAATAATCAGCAAGCGATGATTTCATTTACTAAAAACCATATTTATTTTACTTCCGACATACAAAAAGATACTAGAAATTCTAATCAGACCTTAATTACCAAGATGAATAGTGTTCCAATAGGTGTTGTGCTAATAATCCACCCAAGCATTAACATTGATACTAGTGAAATATTCATGGATATACATCCAACTTTATCAAGAATTAACGGCTACATTAAAGATCCAGATATAGAGTACATCGCACAGCAGAGTAAAATGAAATTAAATAGCGACATTCCAATTGTTGAAATCAGAGAAATGAACTCTATGTTAAAAATTAAGAGCGGTGAAATTATGGTAATCGGCGGGCTTATAGAACATAGGGAAGATAAGCAAAGCTTTAAAGCTACATTACATCAGAAGTCAAAAAGGCTAGCGAATAACATTAGAACAGTAGAAACTGTCATTTTTTTAAAAGCAACAATCGTACCAACATTTGGTTTGTTAGATAGAAAAGATAAGAATTTATATATATATTAAATCACTACTAAAAATTAAATATCAAACCAACTTCAATATTATGAGTGGATATGTCATCTGCAACAGGTATCGGAACGCTAAAGTAACGATAGCCGAGAAAGGTTTTGACTTCTGGGATTATTGAATAGTTAATACCAAGCTTTATTTGATAAGCAAACCAAGGAACATTAAGTGGCATTGAACTTTGGGGTGATCCATTAATTCTTTTTAATCTAAAAACTGTTGGTCCTATACCAAGGCCGATGTATGGAGCAAATTGCGTATCCTGAAAGCTGGGATTATAATATAAGTTTAACAAAAACGCAAATATACTTGCTGATTTATCAAATACCAGAGGAGAATTACTATTTTCAATATTGGCTCTAGAATACATGGCTTCAAAATCAACTCGGCCATTTTCTCCAGCATAGTAACCTAAAGATATGCTGTTAACCCATTGGAAATCAATTTTACCATTAAATTCTTTTATGCTTTTAATTTCATTTGCCACTATATTTTTTATCATAAAACCATAATGACTTTCAACTAAAGTTAGGACTCTCTCCCCTATTGCCTTTATACCCTTTACAAATGTTTCTGAATTATCATGGTATACCTTACCACCGTTAGCACTAACATAAAAATCAAGTTTTTTTGATTTTTCTTTTGTAGGCTGCTCATTATCAGCTTGATCTGCAATACGTGACCACATATTTTTCTGATCAGCTACTTGGAGAATAGAAGGTTGTTCAGTAGGACTACTTTCAAGTTCTTGATATTTTAAATCATTTATTAGTATTTTTTTCTCAGTAACCTCTTCAGAATGCATTACATCTTCATTATTGTCCGTTTCTAGTTTTAAGAGTTGTACTTGCTCAATGTGTGTATTACTAATATAAGTAATAAAAAAATAGACACATGGAATGAAAATCAAAAATAAAGTAATAGATATTTTAGTTATCACAAATGAACCCATAATTATCATTTATAGTATAACTACTATATCATATATTTCTTTAATGTACAAAAATTAAGAAAGAATATTTCCAATTAGATAATTATTTTCCACTCCTTTAACATTAACTTTCACAATACTCTTGGCTTGAGCTTTTGATTCAAGCTTTACTAATGCAAAATTTTCTGTTCTACCGACATTATTTTGCTCAACCAGAACACTTTGTTCAGTGCCTATCAAAGATTGATAAAAGCTACTCATCATTTCTCTATTCATTTCTCTTAAATTTTTTACTCGTTCTTTACGCACATTCTCTGGTACTTGTGGCATTCGTGCAGCAGGTGTATTCTTCCGCTCTGAATATGGAAAAGCATGTAGGTAAACTATATTTGTTTTTTTCAGTAAATCAACTGTATCCTGAAACATTTCATCAGTTTCTGTTGGAAATCCAGCAATAATATCAGCGCCAAATGCTATATTAGGCCTCAAGCTCTTCATTTTATGACAAAATTCTATTACTTGTTCTCTGTTGTGACGACGCTTCATTCTCTTTAGTATTAAATTATTACCAGATTGTAGACTCAAATGTAAATGAGGCATAAGTCTTGACTCATTAGCTATTAAATCCATTAATTCGTCGTCAACTTCAGCAACATCGATAGAGGAAAGTCTTAGCCTCTTCAACTCTGGTATATCTTTTAAAACTCTCCTAATCATTGAACCAAGTGATGGCTTGGCAAACAAATCTGTACCAAAGTCAGTAATATCAACACCTGTAAACACTACTTCTTGATATCCATTTTCTACAAAGATCCTAATTTGCTCTATAATACTGTTTATTGGCACAGATTGATTATTCCCTCTTGCCTCAGTAATTGAGCAAAATGTGCAGCTATGATTACAACCATTTTGAATTTCAATAAATGCCCTTGATTTATCTTCAAATCCATTAATTAGAACAGGTTCTGATTTGTTTACTTGGTTATCACTGACTAAGATTTTATCGTCATTTAGTAAGTAATTTTCAGCTTTTAGCTTATCTTGATTACCGAGCACTTTACTTACACCAGGAATGCTACTGTAAACTTCTGGATCCAACTGAACAGCACAACCAACTACGATAATTTCTTTACTTGGGTCGTTTTTATAGATCTTACGTATTTTTTGCTTTACTTGGCGTTCTGCTTCGTTTGTCACTGCACAGCTATGTACCACAACAACATTTTTTCTTTCTGCTTTTTTTAATGCTTCTTTGATTAACTCACTCTCGTAAAAATTTAGACGACAACCAAATGTTATCACTTCATTCATGCTAGTATTTTTTAGACCTTACAATTTAAATTATATCACACATCCAAGCAAAGTCTCTTGCATGACCATTGTTTTGGTAGATAAATGCTATGCAAGCAGCAGACACTGGGATGGCTTTGTTGCATAGCAACGTAAGTTTTTTCCAGAGTAAATAATTTTATGCGACTATTTCAAATTTAGGCATACCAATTACGTTGCAAATATCATTTTATAAACCCGACTGTTTGTCTCAAACCTATTCTGAACAGATGGGTTATTATATGTATCAAAATTACCACTTTGTTGCTGTAAATATTGTTGCCACCCTGCATTTTGGCCCAATTTCATACCAATTTTCCATGGCTTCGTTGATATCATGAAAAATATTTCCTCTTTTTTCTAGAAACTTGTTATATTCGTTTTGGTTACTGACTCTCATTTTTTGTGGCATATTTATCCTTAAATCGTCATTTTATAATGAATTTAGTCAGTAATCACTAGTTTTTCTGAACGCTATGCAACAAAGCCACCCCAGTGTCATGCTACTTGAATGACAAGAAAAAACCCACTGGGATAACAAGATTGAGATAGACTAGAAATTAAACGCTACTCCAGCTTCTGCACCAACAGTGCTGTAAAGAACTTTGAGTTCCCCTTTGCCGTCTTTGTCAGTTTTATCAAAGTTAGCACCATAAGAACCGAAATAGCGAGCTCCAGCGTAAAGTTTGACTTCTGGAGTTACATCGTAACTAACACCAGCTCTTGCTTGACCAGCAAAAGCAAATTTACCATTTTGACTACTCACAGCAGTTGCCAAAGGTGTGCTAATATACGCTGCACCAACACCAACACCAACATATGGAGTGATAGGCATGTCTTCAATCGCTACATCGTAATAAACGTTAACTAATCCTGAAATTGCTGTTAAGCTTTCTGCAACTGTATCACCTACTACATCTGCATCTTTATTCAACCATGAGTAAAGTCCTTCAACGTCAACCCTGATGTCGTCCATTTTATAACCAAACGCACCACCGCCAGCTATAAAAGATGCTTTTAAGGGACTATTATTGTCTTTGCCTGATTTATGTGCAATACCATCAACTTTTGTGAAAAGAGGTAAAATTTCACCGTTGTATTGCAAACGAACGTAGTAGCTAGTTTCTTCATCACTTATTGGACCAACAGGATCTGAGAAAGCAGAGTTTGATAAACTTAGCAACGTTGCTAAAGCGGCTGCTGAAAAAAACTTTTTATAATGCATAATTGTCCTCGTAAAAAAAAATTAAAATTCCACTTTAGCAGTCTAAGTAACAACTAAAGTTAAGTCAAGTGCTAACTTAATAACACAAAATATTCTACATTTTAACTAATTTTTAGGAGAAGACAAAGATTTTATTAATGAATAAATAGAGTTACACGACTTTTGATTTTTTGGTATAGCTAACATAGGTAAGATTTACTATCGAAAGACCTCGTCATTCCGCTGCTTGTTAGCGGATGAGATACCGTGACGGTATGACGTAGGACTGCTGTCATTCCGCCACGTGTTAGCGGGATCTAGAGATACCGTGACGGTATGACGTAGGACTTGCTGTCATTCCGCTACGTGTTAGCGGCTGAGATACCGCGAATGAATCGCGGTATGACGGTTAATTATTCCGCGCGGGATGACAAGAAAGGAGCAGCAGGATGACGCCTCACCATGTCATTCCAGTGCTTGACACTGGAATCTAGTCCTTATTATGCAGCCTACTTGACACGTTCATTAAAGTTAAGTTTCCTGGATCCAAGTAGTCAGGGCACTGGAATGACAGGGGAAGGTACTAGCCTGACAACCGTCATCCCGCTACGTGTTAGCGGGATCTAGAGATACCGTGACGGTATGACGTAGGACTGCTGTCATTCCGCCACGTGTTAGCGGCTGAGATACCGCGAATGAATCGCGGTATGACGGTTCGTGGCAGCAGACGATAACCTCATCATCCCGCTACATGTTAGCGGATGAGATACCGCGAATGAACCGCGGTATGACGTAGGGCTGTGCTAGCTATAGGTGCATTATATGAAGAAGTACTGGCGTTAGAAATATTAAAAAAGAAATACTTACACTAAAAGAAACTTCAGTAGTAAATTCAAAAAGGAAGTTTAAACCCAGGTGGTAAACCCATCATACCTGCAAGATCAGAAGTTGCATTTGCCATATCTTCTTCTGCTTTTTTAACGGCATCATTAAACGCTGCTGTTACTAAATCCTCTACTATATCTTTTTCCTCATTTCTCATAAGTTCTAAGTCTATGTTCACCTTTTTAGCTTTATAGCTACCTATTTTTATGACTTCCACTAATACAGAAACTTTGCCACCACCAGAAATACCTTGAAACTCTTTCCCAACATATTTTTCTTGAGCTTCTGCAAGCTTTTTTTGCATCTCTTGCGCTTGTTTCATTATTTGACTAAAATCCACAACTTACTCCTTATTTTCTATATTAACTACTTTTGCACCTTTAAATGTATCAAGTATATCCTTAACTGCAGGTGCATAATTTAAATTACTCACTTCCCTATTTATATAACCCGTATCAACTGTAATAACCCACTCCTGCTGAGTCACCTGGTTTAAGTAATTTTTTAAATCATTGCAAAAATTACTATCCAACTTAGATACAGCTTTTAATTTTAAATATCCAGGTTTACAATCTATTAATTGTAGATTATTACACAGTTGTTTGTAAAGATAAATTTGGTTACTCCGCCTTAATAGTTGCAAAACTTTGTCAAAATCATAATTTTGTTGCTGTTCATTTCCTATACTATGCGTATTTCCCTGCTGTGCATTCTGCGAAAGAATTTTTTTGACCACTTGTTCCGGAGAAGGCAGATCAGAAAGATAACAGAGGCTAATTAACACCATTTCAGCAGCAACATCGTTGCATGTTGAAGTTTTTATATCTTGAATACCTTTAAGCAACACCTTCCACAATCTCGAAAAAAATATTAAAGACTTCTTTATACTTAAATCTTTTATCCTGTTCTTTTCATACTCTGTAACTGCATTATCAATTTCTTTTGTAATCAAAAAACGGCATACTAACTGAATTGTTTGCAATAGACCTTCAAAAATACTAAGTGGGTTTGCTGTTTTTATCGCCTTGTCAAACACTGATAGAGCTTTCTGTAAATCACCTTCTAATATTGCTCCTAATAGATCGAATATAATATCTTTATCCACTAGGCCAAGTATGTCTATCACATTTTTAGTGGATATTGCACCATCTTTGCTATATAGCACTGCTTGATTCATCAAAAACAAGGCGTTACGCATTGAATTTCCAGAATGTCGTGCAATTAACTCTAATGCCCCCTTTTCAATGGAATAACTCTCTTTTTGTGCAACATCATTTAAACGTTCTACTATTTTAGCTACAGGAATGTTGTGTAAATCAAATCTTTGACAACGTGCAATAATAGTTATTGGTATCTTTTTTATTTCTGTAGTTGCTAAAATGAATTTTACACTAGAGGGTGGCTCTTCTAGGGTTTTAAGTAATGCGTTAAATGCACTGCTGGATAACATGTGTACTTCATCTATAATGTAGACTTTGAATTTAGAGCTTATAGGTGAATAGCAAATATCTCCCAGGATTACTTTAACATCGTCAATGCTAGTGTGACTTGCTGCATCAATTTCAATCACATCTGGATGGCTTGAATTTTTTATTGCTAGACAATTTTCACATGATCCGCAAGGTTCAAAAATTGGCCCCAGGGAACAATTCAAACATAAAGCTATTATCCTTGCAGTGGTGGTTTTACCAACTCCACTACTACCAGAGAGCAGTATAGACTGTGGGATTTTGTTTAAAATAAAAGCATTTTCTAATACACGCACTAATATATCTTGACCTACTAGATCTTTAAAGCTACTAGGACGATGTTTTAATGCTATATTCATAGCCTCTGATAAAACAAATAAGAAATAGGTATGCAACCCAAAAAGGTTCTGATATGGCTGCTTCATTTCTGATCTGACCAAATTACAGAGTTTTTGCCTGCATACCTTATAAAATATTATACTTTTTTTTTTATTTAGCAAGGTATATCCTATATTAGTCTTATAATTTATATGTTAGACCTTTTGCAACATTACTTTGGAGTAAACAACTGTTACCTAAAATACTCTTCTCTTGTCATTCCAACTTGGATCCAGAGAAAAAAGATGTGGATTTCAGTGTCACACACTGGAATAACAACCTATAGGTACTGGGATAACAAAAGAGGAATATTATGATTTTATATCATTTTCCTCTTTGTCCATTTTCACGAAAAGTTAGAACTTTTCTAAAAGAAAAAAAATTAGGCTGCGATCTAGTGTATGAAAATCCGTGGGAAAAACGGAATGAATTTATGGAGATCAATCCAACTGGGCAAGTACCAGTATTAATAGATAATAACTTTGTAATAGCGGATAGTAATGCCATTTGTGAATATATAGAAGAGACTTACAATAGCGACGTCAAATTACTTGGTTCATCCACTATTATTAAGTCTAAAATACGCGCTCTAATCAATTGGTTCGACAACAAATTTTACAATGAAGTTACTAAGTATATTATGAATGAAAAAGTAATTACTAACCGCAGCCCTGACTCTAGATTTCTTCATGCAGCTCAGCATAACCTGCCTTGCCATATGGAATACATCGAACACTTAATTAACAAGAACGTTTGGCTTGCAACTGATAAGTTCACTTTGGCTGATATTGCTTTAGCATCGCATATTTCCGTAATGGATTATGTAAGTAGTTTTCCATGGGAAAAAAGTAAAATTTTAAAAGAATGGTACTCCATTGTTAAATCAAAGCCTTGTTTTCGTGAGATATTATTAGAGAGAGTTTCCGGTTTAACCCCTCCTAAACATTACGCTGACCTTGATTTTTAACTTATGTTAGCTTTAAAGCTACAGTCATTCCTTCATCAGTTGGAATCAATATAGAGAAATATTTCTTTTCATCTGATAATCTATTATTAAACTCCCTCATAGCATGCCATGATTTTTCTGATACTTCTTTTGGAGGCGATTCTAAAAATACTGTATTAAATAATAGAGTGTTATCTGCAACGATTAGCCCATCTTGTTTAATGTATGACTCTGCCCAATCTAAATACTTAGGATAACTACTTTTGTCAGCATCGATGAATATCATGTCAAATGGTGCCTTTGCTGATAATTCATTAATTTTTTCCAGTGCATCACCTTCTATTAGAGTAATTTTATCACTTAGATTAAAAGCACTAAAATTTTTTTTTGCTATTCTTGAGTGTTGAGGATTATTTTCTATTGTATATATATGACCGTCTTTCAGTAGAGCTTTTGCCATGCAAATCGACGAATAACCGTATAACGTGCCAATCTCAACAATACTTTTGATTTTATGGATTTTTATAAATAAACTTAATAGCTTTCCTTCTTCAGGGCCAATCTGAATATGTTGCTTTTTTTCAAGAATACAATATTCTTCTATTTTTTTATATTCTTTTGCAAATAGATTTCTTATATATGATAATTTTATACTAAAATTATTACGCATTACGTTTTATATTATAAATTAGGGAAGCTTAATTCATACACAGTTTATAAATATAATAATATAGTTTAAAATAATAAAAACATTTATTTTAAGTTATTATTTCATAGTATAAAATTTTAAGTGACAAAAATTATTATATATCGTACTATGGTTAACTAGTATAATAAACAATCGATTATTATACTAGAATTAAAGGGATTGTTTATGCGCATTTCTCTTTTTAAAATATAATTTTTATAATCAATTAGAGGGGGTTATATGTCTTATACTATTGCTAGTGAAGTTGAAACGTTAAACAAAAAATCTAACAAGAATGAAGGGGTTATGTTACTACATAATCCAGCTTATCGTGAAAAGTATAAAGAACGTTTTAATGAAGCTCAGAGAAAAGTTATGGATATGGTTCAGTTTTATGATGGGACAATAGTATTAATAGAGAATAAAATCGCTATGTATTACTACACTTGGCACAGTAAAAAAAGAGAGTTTGAGCGTAAAAAACAACAAACAGTAGTGAAAAACAATGACTCAGCATAGAGTCTTTTATATGGTAAGCTACAGTGGTATTACTTCACTATAGCTTTTCCATATAATTTATCTATCACATCAGTAAGATATTTCAGCTCTTTATACCCTTCATGTTTAACTTTATTATGCTCTATATATGACTTACCATCATCGTTAAGCTTGATGAAAAATATTGGAGTGGCTGTGATACCAAGTTTATTGATTGCCAGTGATTTATCATTTACGATTTTATCCATAATTTTCTTATCATTAATGCATTGGTTAAATGCATCTTGCTTTAAGTTGCTTAGTGCAGCAATTCTTTGTAGTAAAGTCAAATCACTTAAATTGTAGTAATTCCACGAATCTATTGAGTTAAAAACAGCTTTGTTAAAATTAAAGTAGTCTTCTTGTTTTTCGTAGCAATGACTTAGCATTGCAGCCTTTAGCCCTCTGTAATCCAAAGGAAAATGACGAAATATATATAACATCTTACCTGTGTCTATATATTTCTCTTTAATTTTAGGAAAAACATTCTTATGAAAAAGAGAGCAGTGATAGCAAGTTAATGAAGCATATTCTATCATTAGAATTGGTGCTTTTGGATCTCCTAATAATTTATCATCAGGTAATAGTGATAGTAACTCCTTTGATGTTATTTCATTAGTTTCTTTTTGAATATGTTGGTTACTGGATTTAACAACTGCATAAGAATTAACACTCATAAGAATTAGTAAAAACAATAGTCTGAAAATCATTACAATACAAACACTTAACTTACTAAAAAAATTACATATTTATATTAATAATGTCAAGATAACTTTTGTTTAGCAAGGCTTTCAGCCCTATCTTTAAATGCAGCAATTATTTTACTCTGTGTATATTTATATACTGAGTTTAATAAAGTGGAAAATGAGTTGGACTTAAACTTAAACTCTATATAAAACTTTACCATAGTTTTATTTTCATCTATGGGAATGAATTGCCATTCATTGTATAGATGTTTAAATATTCCATTTGATGATACAGCTTTTATCCAACCTTCATTTGTTCCACTTGGAGAAAGAAAGGTTACTTCTGATGTGTACTTTCCTTTAATTCCATGAAAAACTGCGAGAAGATCCACAACCATTTGGTTGTCAATTTTTTCTTTTATATAAACGGCTTTGCACCAAGGAACAAAATCAGGATACCTTTCAACATCAATTACAATTTGGAATACTTCATTAGGCGAACATAGGAAGGTACCTTGTTCTCTGCATTGATGAAGCATAAATTTAGTACCAATCAAAAAAGGATCCGTATCTACCGTCAGCCTTAGTAGATTCCTGAGACCTGAAGTTAAGGTGGGCATCGCATATTAGTTTCAACGAAACCAGCAGAGGCAATTCCCTTCTCTAGAAATTATCGCTCGGGAAATTTAACTTAACTCATAACGCATAGCACAGACCCTTACTTGAATTATAGATGATTTACACAGGGCATGTCTATAGGTATATTAAAGTCAGCGATTATTATTTAATCTTTATTAAATTTTGCATTTTAAGTATTATAGTTTATCTTATGAACATTACTAAAGTTTTAATCATTATTGTTTTTATTGCAATTTCTTCAAGAGCTTACACTAGTTGTACAGATCACAAAATTTTTGTGCATACTATGAAGCAACAAGTGGATGGTATATCTACAAAAGGAAATAGAAAAAACCTAGGGCATGTACACGAAAAGCTTCAGGAGGTCATTCAGAATAATGTTAACCTCAAAGGAATATCGCAATTCGTTATAGGAAAACATTGGGCTTTAGTTAAACAAAAAGAAAAAGAAGATTTTTTAAGAGAGTATGAAGTGTATCTTACGCGTTTGTGCGTTAAAATTTTATATAAATACATGCATGATAGTGAAATGATCATAATGAGTACAAAAGCAGTTGACGATGAAACTTGCTTAATTGGTACAAGATTTTCTTACGGTGATGAAGAATTTACAAATATTGATTTTAAAGTTACTAAAAATAACAGTTCTTTCTTGATAAGTGATGTTGTAATGAGTGGAATAAGTATTGCTATTAATCAACGTTCTCAATTTAGTGAAAAAATCGACACGCATGGCATAGCAAGCGTTATAGCTGAATTAAAATGCAATAACAATCCATGATATATATGCCTCATTGGCCTAAACCGCTTGGTAGTAGACCAAAGGATTTTTCTCTTGATCGCATAAAAAGCTTTCCAAATAAATTGGACAATCCTGAGAAAAAAATGCCTCCCGTAATTTATATAGCTGGGACTAACGGGAAAGGCTCAACACTAGCATTTATAAGATATATAATGCAAGCAGCAGGGTATAAGGTCCATGCATACACTTCTCCACATTTGGTGAATTTTAATGAAAGAATAGTTATTGCAGGCAGTTATATCGACGATAATGAATTATATAGCTTATTAGAAGAATGCCGTGCCGTGATTGCAGAACAACCTATCACTCTGTTTGAAGCTGCAACTATTGCAGCTTTTTTAGCTTTTTCTCGTCATAAAGCCGATATTACTTTAGTTGAAGTAGGTATGGGCGGAAGACTTGATGCAACAAATGTTATAGATAGTCCGATTTTAACAATAATTACTTCCATTGCCCTTGATCATACAGAATATCTTGGCCCTACTGTAGAAATTATAGCAGGTGAAAAGGCTGGAATAATGAAACCTAATGTTCCTTGCGTAATAGCACCACAAGAAAAGTCTGTGATGAGTACACTAGAATTCCATGCAATAAATAAGAAATCTCCTCTATATAGAGGAGGTCTTGAATGGAATTGCAAAAAAAAGAACAACAAAATGGTTTTCCAATCAGCTATTCAATCAATAGAATTTCCTTTGCCATCTCTGAAGGGTGAACACCAAATAATCAATGCAGGAAACGCCATTGCAGCATGTAGTATTTTAAGTGGAAAATATGGATTTGATATTGGAGAAGAGGATATCACTTCAGGTTTACAGCGTACCTACTGGCCTGCACGACTAGAGCTAATAAAAGAGGGTAATTTAATTTCCCTACTACCGAAAGATTGGCAATTATTTTTAGATGGTGCGCACAATAATGACGGTGCTAGAGTGCTATCTCAGTGGGTAAAAGATAATTTTGCTGAAGGTATCTATATAATTTTTGGTGTTACTCGTAACAGAAATGTGGCAGAGTTCTTAGAGCACTTAAAGCCATATATCAAGCTACTATGTGCGGTTTGTGTTAAGTCTGAACCTAAAGCAACAAATACAAATTTGATTAGGGAAAAAGCCAATAACATAGGAATAAAAGCAGTTGAATGTGAATCAATTGGCGATGCAATATCAAATCACATATTAAAAGCCTCTATCCAAAACATCAAAACCATACTAATCTGTGGCTCATTGTTCCTAGCTAGAGACTTCGCTATGGAGAATAACTAACTTTGATGATATGTGAGCATTAACTGACCGATGGGGAAATAACTTTGATTGCTCATAGTACTGCTTGGTTGTTCGTCATCAACTTCTACAAGTGGACCATCACCTTTAAATTGCTCCTCAATTGAATTTATAGTCGTCTTTTTGAGAATATAATTACTTGCAGCATTGAAAACAGGTGAAGTAACAATTAAAAGCTTGAATGGTAATGAAAGTAATAAGCCGGATAACATCATAGAGTTAGTTATACCAAAGCCGTTGGCAACTAAATCTAATCCCACACCGAAAAACATTAAAGATGTACAGATTATGTTGCTCAAAATAAATGAATTTTTTAGCCACTTTAATTTAGTCCTATCACTCTTTGAAAAATTTTCGCATTCTTGGTCAAAGTAAAACAATAATAAAATATTAGTCTGATTATTAAACTCTTTTCCATTTCTAGTATAAATGCTCTTGATAGCTGAACTCAAAATAAATCCTGCTAACAAGGGAGCAAGAAAACCTACTGCTATTGGTACATTACAAGAAATACCATTAATGATTAAAAATGCAATTGATGTGAAGAATACTAAAAGACTTCCTAAGAGATGTGAATAAGAAGAATATTTTGAATAAGCAGTTACATTATTGTTAATTGACTGCTGCTTATTATAGAGTTTATTTCTGTGCTTATCATCTAAGTATTTTTGCAATTCTTCATAACTGCGACTCCACAACTTACCGCGTAATTCTTTTATTAAATTATTTCTTTTATTGAGACCTTTCTCCAACGGCTCTATTATAAATTCTTCAAAAAATGGCTTATTTAATGCAATAACCTTAAATTTCTCCTCCGCTTCTTTATTGTTTGGGTTTTTATCTGGGTGATATTTTAACGATAATTTACGATATTGTTCACTAAACTTTTTATTAATATTCTCAATGCCAGAATTTACCACATCCTTCTTCTGAATACCAAACATTAAAAACAACCGCTTAAAAGCGTGATACTCATTTTCATTCAAAATCTTTCTAGCCATATTACACCTGCAAATTAACTAACTATTAATGTTCTATAATATACATATTTCCAAACTATGTCAATTATTTCATAAATATCTCTGGTAAAAATTATTTCTGTTATGACTAGCATGATAAGTGTATGAAGCGACTAAAATTGTCATTACAGCGCTTAGTGTACGACAGTGCTCCAACATTTAGGGTTGCAGTTTACTTGTAAGCAAGCAAACTGAGTTGGTGAGTATAAAAGTATAGCTTCTACGTCATAACGCCGCGGTATCTCTAGATCCCGCTAACAAGTAGCGGGATGACGAGATGCCACCGCGAACCGTCATACCGCGATTCATTCGCGGTATCTCTTAGCCGCTAACAAGCAGCGGAATGACGAATTTGTCGTCATGCTGCCGCGAACCGTCATACCGCCGTGGTATCTCAGCCGCTAACAAGTAGCGGGATGACGGTTGTCGTTTAGCTATAAATATTTAAGAAATTTACCAAACGAAAAAAAGGCAAAGAAATCCCGTGGTAATTAGTGTTCACTCCCTAATCCTGCAAATTGGCGTACTATACTGTCTTAAACGACTTATAAGCGCGTTTCAGCTTACATAGGCAAAAACCTAGAAATGTTGTGAAGACATAGGATGCACATAGTGCAAAAAATTAAAAATAAGACGCCAACTACGTTGTTTTTTTGCTGTTTAATCTGCACAGATGAAGATAACTGAATACCTTCAGTACCATGATAAGAGGGCTGGCGGAGTTTGTCAAGGAATTTTTTCGTTTCTATGTTGTCAGCTACTTGGATTTGCCACCTGTTAATTACAACGTTCGTACAGATGTATGCTTGACATAGGATCCAGAAAATTTAGTTATATATAGGAAAATCTGATTTGACTACACCAACTCACGTTCAGCAAAAAAGAAAGCTATCTCCTTACGAGCATTTTCTAGACTATCCGAGCCGTGAACTCTATTTTCACTAATGTCATCAGCAAAATCACCCCTGATTGTACCTTTATCTGCCTGCTTTGGATCGGTAGCTCCCATGATTTGTCTGTATTTACTTACTGCATTTTCACCAACTAAAACTTGAACTATCACAGGACCAGAAGTCATAAACTCTACCAATTCCCCAAAAAAAGACCTATCTTTATGAATTTTATAAAACAGCTCTGCTTGTTTTTTTGTCAGTAACATCATTTTTTGTGCTATAATTTTGAGCCCAGAGCTTTCAATGTATGAATTTATCTTGCCTGTAATATTATTTTTTACTGCATCAGGTTTTAATATCGAAAGTGTTCTCTCAATTGCCATATTATCTCCTTATATAAAATAGTATATTTATAGATTTATTTTATTGTAAATTTTGATTTGATAAAAGCAGTTTTTTATTTATAGTTAAGAATAAACCATCAAGGGAGTATTGTATGCATACTTGTTGTAAAAAAACTAATGAAAAACCTGAATCTACTACCAAACAACTGGTTGAAACTGAATCTACTGCTAAAAAATTGGTCAATAACTTGAAATCGTCAATTTTTTGTGGAGCAAAAGGGTTTTTAACTTTTAATTTGGCTTTTTTAAGTTATTTAGAATATGGTATGTGTGACCATATTCTACAAAAACAAGGAAAAAGTAATAATCAATACACGGAGCTAAAAAAAGGCGCTGCCTTTGCAATGAAAAGAAACACTATTCCATTTCTTGAAATGGCTATCATAGTGCCATTTGTTTGTTTTGCGCTGCCAGCTATGGTAGGTAGTATAAGTCTTATGCAGTGTGCGCTTATATGTGCTGCATTGATGGTTACAACATGCTTTTTTGTAAGAACTTTTCACGTGCGTGAGTGGTCACTAGAAAAATGGACCAAACATAGTACACAAGAAATAGATGGGCAATTTAAGAAAGATACTATAAAATTTCCTATCTTTGATCAAAATAGAAAGCATATTGAGTATAATTCGCCTAACTCAGGGCGACCACTGGATGAAACAAGTAGCACCTCCCTTTTCGTTAAAGTTTTACTTTTTCCCCTCAAGGTTCTTCTGAATGTCCTGCAAAGTTGTATAATGCTATCTTTAGCTGCTGTTGAACTTCTTGAAACGGTACCAAGTCTTTTTGTCGATACATTTTTCGATTGGAACTTCACATCCACCAAGAGTAACCTGAAGAGATCAGGCCACTTATTGTATGCCAGTGTAAGAAATTTAGTGCCTATAACTAAATTTGATGAGTGTGTAGCTAATTTTATAGGCATCCCAGAAGTAACTTGTTGTAGTAGTGCGTAGGTGAAAAAGGCAGTTATCTTATTTAATCTTGGCGGGCCTGATTCACTAAATGCGGTCCGTCCTTTTTTATTCAACCTTTTTTATGACAGGAGAATAATCAATCTACCGAATCCCTTTCGGTTTCTTTTAGCAAAGTTTATATCTGCGAAACGAGAAAATACTGCACGAAAAATATACGAGGAAATCGGAGGTAAATCGCCAATTCTGGAGAATACAAAAATGCAAGCTAATGCTTTAGAACTAAAATTAAATGAAGATAGAAACCATGTACACAAGGTATTCATTTGCATGCGCTATTGGCATCCATTTGCTGACGAAGTTGTTAAAAGTGTAAAACAGTTTGATCCTGATGAAGTAATTTTGCTGCCACTATACCCTCAATATTCAACTACCACAACTTTGTCATCCATCGAAAATTGGCAAAAAAATGCTAAAAAGCATGGCCTAAAATGCAATACAAAAATAATTCATCATTATTATGACAATGAAAACTTTATTGAGGCTCATACTAACTTGATAGCCAAGTACTACAAATTAGCCAGCAGGATTGGTAAGCCAAGAGTCCTATTTTCAGCTCATAGCTTGCCCCTTAGCGTTATTAAAAAAGGCGACCCTTACGCTTCACAGGTAGAAAGAAGCGTAGAGTTAATAGTAGAAAAGTTAGCTATCAATAACTTAGATTGGTCAATATGTTATCAGAGTAAGATTGGTCCTGTAAAATGGCTAGAGCCAAGCACTGAAAGTGAGCTATCACGTACAAAAGCTGATGGTGTACCTGTAGTTTTATCACCTATATCTTTTGTTTCTGAGCATTCAGAAACTCTAGTTGAACTTGATATAGAATATAAAGCAATTATCAAGGATGGATATTATTTTCGCGTACCAACTCTCAGTATTGATTCCTTGTTTATAAAATGCTTAGCCGATTTATGCATAAATCACCCTTAAAGTCCTGATTTATAGGGCTTTTCTTCAAGGCTTTTATGTGATAGAATAAAAGGGAGTTATTATTTTGTTAACTATTTCATGCCAAACAAGCTAAAAAAGAAATCTAACATACTCGCACAAAAGGTGCATGATATTTATGATCATGATTTCAGGAAGGTAATCTGCATCACAACAGGTTTAACAGCCCTATTGTGTAAGATTTCACTGCAATTTTGCTGCGAGTTCATTGACAATAATAGATCCAATATCTTTCTTATACGGAATGTTGCTCGACTAGTAAAGTTTCCGACATCTATTCTATATATTGCCCATTCTGCATTTACTCTACAGGATCTAATTAAGGATTACAGAAACCCTGAGAGTAAAAAAGAGCTGGCAAAAGTTGTGGGTAAATCGGCTAATCTTGCAAGCAGCATCATAGAAGCATTGATGATGTTGAAAGTCATCCATTTTTTTACTAGGGGTAATGGAGACGTAATAAGTCACATTCACTTAACATCAACGATCCTATTTCTGTTTATTTCAGAACCTATAAGCTACTATTATTCATGGAGAAAATACCTAGATAATAAGGATCCTGAAAAGTCTGCTAAGTGTAAGAAGGACCTTATTATCAGCACATTAACTTTGTCATTAGGTTTGTTAAACTTCATATTAAAAAGAATGGAGACTGCAACCATACCAATAAACTTAGGTAATGGTATAATCTATAATTTCAACTTAAGCGTAACAGTTAGCATAATATATAGTGCAGTATTTCTGGCAGTTCAGCTTGACAAATTGTTTCAACAACCTGTCAATGATGATCCTTCCACTGAACTTGATAATGCTGGCCATAACCATATTCAGCCCGGTAATGATGATAATGATCTGCCCGATGGCAACGCTGTGGGAATGTAAGGGTTAGAGGTGAAAAGATTTTATTTCTACTGCCAACGCTAGTACTGCTAATTTGCCAACAATATTCCAAAGTGACAGAATTTTACCTTCCACAACCTGGCTAACATCATGAAACTCACAGTCAGTGGCATTCAAGCTAGAATATACATCTTTCCTGCTATTACATCGGTATAAGTAACATGTTGGAGTATCTCCTATATAGTATATCAGCGGTTCTGCAGAACTGCTTTTAAATATGTCAATGGTTGGTACACCTTCTTGTATAATAACGCTATTGATTGCTATTCCTTCTTTTATCTTTTTCATTTTATGACGCTTTTTTTTATTGAGATTTAATATTTCCTCTCCACTTGTTGCTGTTATAATGCCCATCCCATATGTGCCATTGCTTGCTTTGATAAAAACGTAAGGTTGTGTTTTTATTTCATATTCCTCATACTTTTTTTGCATTAGAGATAATATTTGGTCAACTTTAGTCGCTACTGCTCCTAGTGATGAATCATCATTAAAGTCAACTCCATTACAGCTTTCTGTAAGCACAGAAATAAGCCATGGGTCCATTTTAAATTCGCTACAAAATTCGGACGCTAATTCTTGATAGATTTCAAAATACTTAAATTTCTGTCTGCTATGCCAACCGTATAGTGGGCTTGGTACTATATCTTGCTTTACGTCTTTTAGCGTGTCTGGAATGTGGCTCGTCATATCACGATTCAGTATAATAACATCAGGCACAAATCCTGAAGTTGTCTTTAGCAGAGAGTTTTCTTTCACGATAGTTTCATATGGTTCTATTAAATTATATGCTTCGTTGTGAAAGAGGCCAATTCTAGTTTCAAAACCTGCGAGCTGCAGTACTTTCTCTATAACAAATACGTTTTCTATATACATTTTATTTCGTGTGTAATTCTCCGGTATTATAAGAGTCTTTTTATATTGTTTTGTTTCAAAATAACTTTTTATTAGTTTTGCTGCTGTTGCTCTTGATGTCTCACTTAGATTGTTGAACCCTGCAGGAAATAAATTAGCGTCCACTGGGGCAATTTTGTAGCTGGAGTTTCTAAGATCTATAGAGCTATAAAATGGCAATGTAAGGCCGTTAAATTTTGCCTCAAACCAATTATTTATACTTTTTTCCAAATCTGGGTGAATTATGTTTTGCATCTACACTTTAAATGTTATAAGGAAGGTATTATATTATAAGCTATAATTAAACATATTTAGCAAATTTGACTAAAGATTAAAGTAAAGATTAAAGTATAATGAGATTCTTATTTAAAGTAATAGAAAAATGATTCAACACGATAACAATAAAATGTATGGAACTACTATACTGTCAATTAGAAAAGATAAAAGCGTAGTAGTAATAGGTGATGGACAGGTTTCACTGGGCCACACTGTTATAAAATCCGGAGCAAAAAAAGTTAGGCGTCTTTCTGGTGATTCTGTAATTGCCGGTTTTGCTGGAGCAACAGCCGATGCATTTACTCTCTTTGAAAGACTAGAATCTAAACTTGACAAGCACCCAGGGCAATTAATGAGAGCATGTGTTGAACTTGCAAAAGACTGGAGAATGGATAAATATCTAAGAAAATTAGAGGCTATGATGATTGTTGCAGATAAATCTATTTCATTAGTAATTACGGGAACAGGTGATGTTCTTGAACCTGAAGATGGAATCGCAGCTATTGGCTCTGGGGGAAATTTTGCTCTATCTGCAGCAAGAGCTTTAATTGACATTAAAGGAATATCAATAGAAGAGATTGCAAAAAAGGCTATGAAGATAGCTGGCGATATATGTGTTTATACAAATCATAATGTAGTTATTGAAAAGATAGAGGAGTGATATGTCTTCCAAGCAAAAAACTTTGTGCACTAATTTTTCCAATCAGCTTATAACCCTTTCAGAAGGGCGGCCTTGTAGTAGTGACACCTATGATGAAAAAAATGACCTCTATAAAGATACTAAGAGTGGTTTTGATTCAAATGACAGCGATATTCAAGTTAATGACAGTACTCAAGTTTTGTTAGATGACCTGCCACCACAGAAGATAGTTAAAGAATTAGATAGATTCATAATCGGACAGGATGATGCAAAGCGTGCTGTTGCTATTGCGCTCAGAAATCGTTGGCGTCGCAATCAGGTTCCATTTCCATTGCGTGATGAAATCATACCTAAGAATATATTGATGATCGGTCATACAGGGGTTGGTAAAACTGAAATAGCTCGCCGCTTAGCAAAACTTGCCGGTGCACCGTTCATAAAAATTGAGGCAACGAAGTTTACTGAAATAGGATACGTTGGACGTGACGTTGATTCGATAATACGCGATTTAGTTGATGCAGCAATAGTTTTAGTTAAAGAGAAAGCCCGTAAAGCCTTAGCTAACAAGGCTTTAATTTTAGCTGAGAAAACAATAGTAAACTCTATGGTAGGCGAAAATGCAACCGAAGAGAGTAAAAAAATTTTTAGAGAAAGGTTGAGGAATAAAGAGTTTGAGGACGGAGAAGTTTCTATTAACGTCAGAGAGAGCAAGAGTATGTTACCTACTTTCGATATACCAGGCATGCCAGGTGGGCAAGTTGGTGTGATGAATGTAACAGAAATAGTGGGCAAGATGTTTAACGGGAGCAAAAAAACAAAAACTATTACGGTGAAGGTAAAAGAAGCGCGTGAAATATTAATTAATGAAGAAAGTGAAAGGCTAATCGATGAAGATAAGATAATCAAAGAAGCCATTGATCTTGTTAGTAATGACGGTATAGTATTTTTGGATGAAATAGACAAAATTGCAGCGCGTACAGAAGTAAAAGGTGAAGTAAACAGAGAAGGAGTGCAACGCGATCTGTTACCACTACTTGAAGGAACAACTGTTACAACTAAGTATGGCCATGTAAAAACAGACTATATATTATTTATTGCATCTGGTGCTTTTCATCAGTCTAAACCATCTGACCTCTTACCGGAATTACAGGGCAGATTACCGATCAGGGTAGAACTTAAGGCACTTACTCAAGAGGATTTAATAAGAATATTAAAGGAACCAGAATCTAGTTTGTTAAAGCAGTACATAGCTTTAATGAAAACAGAAAATGTGATGCTTGAGTTCACTGATGATGGTATAAAAACCATAGCTGAAATAGCGTTTACAGTTAATAGGCAAGTGGAAAATATAGGCGCAAGAAGGCTTCACACTATCATGGAGAAGCTTTTAGATGAAATAAGTTTCATTGCTTCTGAGAAAAATAGCGAAAAATTCATTATAGACAGCAAGTATGTAAAAGATAAACTTGAGTCAATTTCGAAGCAGCTTGATTTATCTAAGTTTATACTTTAGGAAAAACAAAAAGCCTACTTTAAGTAGTATAGAGAGTGTTCAGAAGGTCAGCCAGTAAGCCTAAAATTTCAGCTATATTCTTTAGGCTGTTTTTCAACAGTAGAATGGTGTGCTGCGACCTCTTGCTTAATATCTAAGCTTAAGTCAATTATTGAGATATTTTCTTCATCATAATCTATGTCTTTTATTAACATATCGTCAGTAATAGTCAAAAGGTCAGGCGGAGAAAGAATAGTTCTTTTATTACCAGCTCTCATTCCCACAACTCCAAGCTCTATAGCAAGTGGTATTTTTTTATCGCCAACCCTAAATTGCACTGTTTGATCTTTGACTATATATTCCCCATTATGCTCCTTTACGCTATATTTAACTGATATCTCATCACCGCACCTTACTTGTTTTCCAGTCTTGTTAATTAAGTCATTAAAAACCATCAGATTATTCACTGAGTCGGGATATTTATCCTTTACTTCGATCAGTTTGACGTAATAAGAATTAAAATTCATTTTGTTATCATTGGCAATAGTAACTACACGCTCTCCGCCTTCTTTCATACCTATCACCCCTAAACCCACTTCTTTTAGGTCATCTTGACCTATTTTCAAAGTAACATCAGAAACTTTGCTAGGGAGTGTTGCTGAGTTATTATTAGAAATTTTATATATTTGCAATAGGACTTCCATGCCACAGAAAGCCTTGCTGCCACTGCCTTCAGTAATTTCATAAAAATTTATCGAATCTTCTTCCTTTTGCTGCGTCATTTCTTCTAAATATTCTGTTAGCCCATGCTTTTCAATATAGCGGTCGAGTGCTGATTCAAGTATTGGCTTCACTAGATAATGTGCTATTGTCTGTATCAAACCACCATGCGTGGCACTTATCTCATAAAGCTTGTCCTTTTTTCCCGGTTTACCTTTGTTTATATAGACAATAGTAAACATAAAAGCAGAGGTTAAAGTGAGAATCATTACTATGGAAATAAGCATTTGTAATATAATTTTTCTAACCATCTTTCTTTACTTGATTCAATAAATCATATAAATAATTAGTATCCCCTGAAAGCGCACTCAAATTATCCAAGCCTTGTTTAAAGAGGGCGTCTATATAGTCCTCTACTTCACTTTTACCAAGTACAGACATTAGATTATTTGTTTTATCTTGTTCGTAATCTTCAATATCATCCTTAGCTTGAAAGATAAGCCCTAGGTTTATCCCGTAGTTATATAACGCTTTACGTTGCTTATCTGTAGCATTCCCTATTATAGCACCTATTTCACATGAAGCTGCAAATAGTTTTGCGGTTTTCATCAAATGAATTTCTTTTATTTTGTTAAAATCTGCACCAATATCTAAAATCTGTCCTCCTACCATTCCCCTAATTCCTATTGCCTGAGAAAGAACTTTCATGATTTCACAGCATTTCTCATTTAACGAAGATAATACCTCAAAAGCCAGAGTAAGTAGTGCATCTCCGGCAAGCACTGCTGTTGCTTCATCAAATTTTTTATGGCAGCTTAGCTGGCTTCTGCGAGTATCACTGTTGTCCATGCACGGTAAATCATCGTGAATTAGAGAGTAAGCATGAACAAATTCAATTGCTGCAGCAACTGATATTACTTTTTTAGCTTCCGCGTTAAACACTCGCGATGAAGCTACGACTAAAAAGGAGCGTATATGTTTTGCAGGAGCAAGGAGTATATAACGCATAGCTGATATAAGCTTATTCTCGCTATTTTCTGGTAAAAGTTTATTTACTTCTACAATAAGCAAATTTTTTGTTGTTTCGTCTAGCATTTTTGAATTGTTAATTGTTTAGCACGTAACGCTAGCCAGCTAGGGCAGTAGAAAACTTTGCTGTAGTTTACCAGTTATAAAAGATATTGCAAACATAAAAATTTTTTATAACATCAAAGAATAGGTTATTTTTTTGGTAAGAAATGTGAATAGCGAACTAGCAAAGAGCACTAGAGAAGACATAGAAGAGAAAGTGAAAAAGATTATACTAGAGCACATTAGTAAGGATGTAGAGAAATTCAACAGCTCTTCAAAGCTTTCGGAGCATGGTGCAGACAGTTTAGATGCAGTTGAAATCATCATGGCAGCAGAAGAAGAGTTCGGAATAGAAATTCCAGATGAAGACGCACAAAAAATGGAAACTATGGAGCAAATAGTTGAGTACATTAATAGTAAAAAAGGCTAATAGTTAGTGTTAAATGAGCAGAAGAGTAGTAGTCACTGGTGTTGGTTTAATCACTCCACTAGCGGCAGATGTTGACAACACTTGGTCAAGGCTGATAAAAGGCGAGTCTGGCATAAAAGCAATCAATACAGATAGATTTGACTCTTCTGATCTTGCTTGCAAGGTTGCAGGGCAGGTGCCTGTGCAATCCGATAACATTGAGAATTACTTTAATCCTGTAGGTTATATTTTTGAAAAAGATCTAAAAAGAACGGATCGTTTTATTCATTACGGCATTGCAGCAGCGATTCAAGCTGTGGAAGATTCATCTTTAGAAGATTCAAAAGTAGATAGAGAACGTGTTGGCGTAACTATTGGCTCTGGTATAGGTGGTCTTCCGTCAATTCAGGAAAATGTTATTACCATGCAGGAAAAAGGGCCCAGACGTGTCAGTCCATTTTTTGTCCCTGCAAGTCTAATAAATTTGATATCTGGCCATATTTCTATTAAATACGAATTTACAGGTCCAAACGATTCAGCAGTAACCGCATGTGCAACAGGTGCGCATGCAATCATAAATTCAGCAAGAACTATAAAACTTGGTGAAGCGGATATTATGATTGCAGGTGGAGCAGAAAGTGCACTGTGTAGAGTTGGAATTGCAGGTTTTGCGTCTATGAAGGCATTATCAACTAAATTCAATGATAAACCGGAAGAAGCTTCAAGGCCATGGGATGCAGAACGCGATGGTTTTGTTATGGGTGAAGGAGCAGGTATATTGGTGCTGGAGGAATACGAACATGCAAAAAAAAGGGGGGCAAAAATACATGCAGAACTGGTTGGGTACGGACTCACAGGAGATGCACACCACATTACAGCACCACATCCAGAAGGAAGAGGCGCATTTAAGGCAATGCAGCTTGCCTTAAAAAGTGCGCAAATTAATCCAAATCAAGTAGGATATATCAATGCACATGGAACTTCAACGCCACTTGGAGATAAAATTGAAGTAATAGCAATGAAACAGTTATTTGGTGACTACGTTTATAAAATACCTGTTTCTTCAACTAAATCTTCTATAGGACATTTACTTGGTGCTGCAGGGAGCGTTGAAGCAATATTCAGTATTCTTGCGTTAAATAATGGAATTATTCCGCCAACCTTAAATTTACATAAACCTTCAGAAGGATGTGATTTAAATTTTGTACCGTTTAAAGCTCAGGAGCATAAAATTCAATATGCACTTTCTAATTCGTTTGGTTTTGGTGGCACTAATGCATCGCTCATCTTTGGACAAGTGTAATCAATTTTGCTGCTAAATAGCTAAAATGTACGAACATTATGATCTGTGATAGCTATATTATCTGTAATTTGCCTTTTACTGTCGATTTACTATACTTATTTGGTAAGATCTAGCTTAATTAAATGCACAAAATATTAGTAAGTAGTAACCATAAACCTCTGGTCGGAAAAATCAAGATTAATGGCTCAAAAAATGCTGTTTTACCAATAATGGCAGCAAGTCTATTGAGTAGCTTCTCGGTAATTTTGCATAATGTACCTGATTTAATTGATGTGCATCTAATGTCTAAGCTGCTTGAGAGTCTTGGAGCGAAAGTGAATTTTACACGCAATAAAGATTATAAAGCAAATCATACTTTGGAAATTGATTGCAGTAATATCAACAATCACGTAATGTCACACGAAACTGCAAGTAAGCTGCGAGCATCTCTTTTAATGCTAGGTCCAATTCTCAGTAGATTTGGTAAAATCACAACAGTCTTTCCTGGTGGATGCAATATCGGAAAGCGTCCCGTTGATATGCATATCAAAGCATTAGAAGAAATGGGAGCTAAAATTGAAGTTGAAGGCTGTAATATAATTGCAACAGTGAAAGGAAAGCTACAAGGAAAAGAAGTTATACTTGAGAAAATAAGCGTTGGTGCAACAGAAAATGTAATAATGGCAGCAACACTTGCAGAAGGAGTGACAATAATAAACAATGCTGCAACGGAGCCGGAAGTTCTTGATTTAATAGAGTTCCTAAAGAAAATGGGTGCTAATATTGAGATTAGTGATAGAAGGATCACAATAACAGGAGTTGAAGAATTAAATGGATGTGTTCATAAAATAATACCAGATCGCATAGAAGCAGGCACCTATGCACTAGCTGCTATAATAACCGGTGGTAAGTTGGAGTTAGAAGGAATAAGTCTATCTGATATAAGATGTATTGTGAATGAATTGAAGGCTATAGGGGCTAATGTTGAACTATATAATGAGGGGGTTATGATTTCCAGAAAAAATTGCTCTATTAGGTCTGCTAACATTGCAACAGATCCATACCCCAACTTTCCCAGTGATATGCAACCACAACTGATGTCTGCAATGTGCATCGCTGATGGGATATCAGTAATTGAAGAGAACATTTTTGAAAACAGATTTGCACATGCAGATGAATTGAGAAAGTTAGGCGCTAATATCAGCATCGAGAAAAGCAAAGCTACTATAAGTGGAATAAAAAGCTTATCTGGAGCTAATCTGTGTGCCACTGACTTAAGGTCAACAGCAGCTTTGGTACTTGCTTCTTTGGTAGCTGGTGGAGAAACTACAATAAATAATTCGCATCATTTATGGAGAGGATATGAAGCAATGCACGAAAAACTCAATTCATGTGGAGCTGATATTTCCATTTCATCTTGAGGATATTTTATGAATGAAGCAACTAAACGAACTACAGTAAAAGAAATAGATGAAATCTTATATGAAGAACATAAGGTATTAGACCATGGATTTATTCGAGTAGTGGATTATATGGGCTCTGATAGCGCTATAGTTCAAGCTGCTCGTGTTTCTTATGGCAAGGGAACAAAACAGATAAGTCAGGATGAAGCACTTATAAAGTATTTAATGAGACATCATCATACAACTCCATTTGAAATGTGTGAAATTAAGTTTCACGTGAAACTTCCAATTTTTGTTGCAAGGCAATGGATAAGGCATAGAACTGCAAATGTGAATGAATATTCGGCAAGATATTCAATACTTGACAATGAATTTTATATACCAAAACCAGAACAGATTGCAAAACAATCTGATAATAATAAACAAGGTAGCGGTGAAGCTTTTGATCCGGATACCTCAAAGGAAATAATAGATTCTCTAACAAACGACTCTAATTTAGTATATTCTCATTATGAAAAATTTATTGAGCAGGGGCTTGCAAGAGAAATTGCCCGAACTAATCTAACGCTTAATTACTACACGCAATTTTATTGGAAAATAGATCTGCATAACCTCCTTCATTTTTTGAAGCTTAGAGCTGATAAGCATGCCCAATATGAAATCAGAGTTTATGCAGAAGTTATGCTGGATATAATAAAAAAATGGGTCCCATTGGCCTACAATGCCTTTGTTGAATATTGCCTAGAATCAGCTTGTATTTCAAGAACTGGTCTAGAAATAATTCGCAAATTAATTAAAGGGGAAAACGTTACTAGGGAAGAAAGTAATATTGGTAAAAGAGAATGGGACGAGCTGATGTCTATACTTGATAAACAATCTTAAAGATAAAGGCATACGTGTCAATCTCCTCTGTCAGTTAACTCTCGTTCACCAAATTGAATCTTGCTTTTTACATCACATTAACTCATCACTTCTATAGAACATCTCATTAAAATCATCCAAAGTTCCAAAATCTTTATTTTGAACAAATAGATGACCATCTGTTATGTATGCCTTAGGCAGGGTAAATGGTTTATCATAATGCTGCGATGCTGGCCTAACAATTTCATTATATAAAACCATTACTTGCTCGTAGTTATATCCATCACCAGCATGATATTTACCACGTACGGTATCATAAAAATTCTTTATATCATCATATGTCACTTGCAGCTCCACCTCATACTTTCCCACCTCAAGAGGACTTCCTGTCCTTATTTTTAAGGGATGTTGTGCATTTGCAATACTGTTAGAATCTTCTGCTTCACTATCAGAATTTTTATCCATATTTTCTATCACACTTGCCATAACAGTTTCTTGTTCGTCTTCTATTGGTTTTGCTTGTTTTTCAATTTTATTATTGCTACTGTCAGTTTCCACAGTGACTTTTCTTGTTTCCATATCTTTTTGAGCTTTCTCATTACTTTGCTTGCGTATTTCATCTCCATGCAATTTCTCCTGCAGAGCTTTTTCCATGTCAGCATAACCGTCACGATTGCTTTGCAAAGCTGGTTGATCTTCAACATAACTGCTGCTATCATCTGCTTGCATTTGATCTATATAGTTAGATTCTTCTTCCTGTATAGTATTTTTTGTAACTCCCTTAAGGTAATCAAGCATATCTTTTCCAGTCTTTTCCCAACTTGCAGCATCTGCATATTTTCTATCATTATTGATTACATCCTTTAATATTCTTCTATCATCTATCCATTGTTCAGCATGCTCAAATAGCGTCCATCCTTCATTACCACAAATATCAACATCAGCTCCATTCTCTATCAGGTACTTTACTTTGTCCAATTGCCCATGCCTTACTGCATGAATAAGTGGTGTCCAGCCTTCACTATCTCGAACCTCAATATTTGCATTATTCTTTATTAAATATTCTAATATCTCTTGATTTCCTAAATTAACAGCAAAGTGTAAAGGTGCTAAACTGTAACTATCTTTAACATTAACATCTGCACCATGCTTTATTAGATATTTAGCCACTTCCATGTTTTTTATACTCATAGCAAAATGTAATGGAGATTTACCAGAACTAATATCTCGAGTATTAATATCTACATTGTGATCTATTAAGTATTTAGCTATCTCTGTATGTTTGAGTTCAATAGCATAATGTAGTAGTGTTTGAGCAGAGGTGTTTTTGACATTAAGATCTGCACCATGTTGAGCTAAATATTCCACCATATCCAGGTCACCTAGCTTAACAAAATGGAATATCGGATTACGTACATTAATATCTGCACCATTGTCCACAAGATATTTTACTAAAGCTGTGTTCTTTATAGCATAGTCGAGCGGCCTGAGATTGTGAGCATCTGGAATATTAGGATTTGCACCATGTTCTACTAAGTATTCAACTATTTCCATGTTTCCCGATTTTATGGCATAGTGCAAAGGTGTCTTAAAACAAGAGTAATCAGTTCCTTCGTAATAAATATCTTGAGAATTGAGATTTGCACCTTGATCGATAAGATATTTTGCTATTTCTGTATTTCCTGATTTAATAGCATGATGTAGCGGTGTTTGTCCGGCTTTATCTTTCGCGTCAATATTTGCGCTATGTTCTACAAGTTCGATAACTTCATTCAAATCCCCTGATAAAGAAGCAGAGTGCAAACGCGTCGCACCGGTTACCTCATTTGTTTCATTTATGTTTCCTATAGTATCTTCTGCATTATCTTCTTCAACTGCCCTTTTCTTTCTAGATTTGACTTCACTTTTCACTGTAACTTCTTCGTTCATAGGTTGATCACTAAACATAACTTCTGCATCTATCTGGTTACTATCTTTCTCCAACTCATGAGATAATTTTTCAGATAGCTGATCACCACTCAAATATGGTTCCTTTGAATATTTAGCGTAATTATAGGGATCAGTGCTGTCTGCTGAATAAAACCCACTTTCAAAGTCTGAGTAGAAGCTTTGATTGAGCGCGAAAAATAAATTTTCATAATCAAGTAGCATGTCATAATCAGAGCTAACACAATGCAAGAATTCACTATCTTCATAATCTGCTATATAGAATTTTTCGGAATCAAGGGTAATTTCATTTGTCCCCTTACCTTCTGCAGTAAACTGTAAAACTACTTCTGAACGCCCGTTACCTACGTCATTACCTTTTACCACTTTAAACAAGGTAATTTCACCTTTTTCTATGAACTCCTTTAATTTCTCATTCTTTTGATCTAATTCTTCTTCTGCTTGTCTTTTCTCTCTTATCAATTTCTCCTCTTTTTCAGTAGCTCCATTTTGCAACTGTAAAAACATCTCTTGTGTGGTTAAGCTATTTGTGTTGCTTAAAAAATTATCTAACATATTTGATGCAATTGGTGACAATTCACCGTGATCATCAAATACTTTTTCCTTTGCCTTATCATAGTGATTTGGGTTATAGATTGCATAAAGAGGATAAAAGCCATAATCTGCTATTGACGCCCCATCAGATGATAGTTCCATTGAGAATCCATAGTGATTAAGTGGAAGATTGGAAGTTAAATATCTACCGTTATCATCCCTAACGTATAGCTCACTTCTACCATTGTGCTCACTATATTTATTGTAGTAGATATAAAAATTCTCATGGTTAAGATTGAAGTGATCATCTAGGTTATCGAATTGAATTGTACTGCCAAGCTTCTCACGCAAAAGATTTTTGCTTTCATCTGTAAGCCTCATACGTGCAGAAAAGTAGTATCGATCTATAGGTTCGCCTTTTTCTATCTCAAAGTTCAAAGTAATCTTGTCGTTGACCATTGGTAGCCTCCAAACATTATGTAAATCTATTCATTATTTTATTTATCAATCATACGGTGTGTACTATGAAAAATGTGTTAAGTATTAAGATTTTTTTTTCTGTATCTAGATAAGGTAACAGTAATCTGTCATTTCAGCGCGTGAAGCTGGAATCCAGCTTTTTAAGTCATGAGAGCTACGAAAAATTACTTTACAAACTCCGCCAGCCCCCTTATCATGAAACTGAAGCTATTTATTTATCTTCGCAATCTGTGCAGGTTAATGACAAAAAACTTAGGGTATTTGGCGTCTCATGTTTAATTTTTCGCACTACGTGCATCGCATGTCTTTAAAAATTTCTGGGTTTTTACCTATAAAAGCCGAAACGCGCTTACAAAGCGTTTAAGACAGCAAAAAACGTCAAATTGACAAGGGAGAATTTGAATGCTAGCTACTACGGGGTTTCTTTGCCTTTTTTTCCGCTCAGTAAATTTCTTAACGTTTATAATTTAGGTTAGTTGCAAGTTAAAAGCAGCTAAATCGCTCTTAATCAAGCGTTTTAGAATAAAAAAACGCCGATATTTTAGTACATAGTAAATAGCCAACCACCAACGGGGTTTCTTTTGCCTTTTTTCTTCGTTTAGTAAATTTCTTAATGTTTATAGCTAAAGTAACTTAGGTTCATCGACAATCGTCATCCCGCTACGTGTTAGCGGGATCTATGCTAAGAGATACCGCGAATGAATCGCGGTATGACGGTTAATTATTCCGTGACGGTATCTGCTTTTTCCTTGATCCTAAGTTCCTGCATTGGCAATCTATTCTCATCAATACTCGTGCCATCTTCAAGTACTGCAGGTATTATGATCTTCTCAAACTGTCGCTCTGATTTTTTCTCTAAATAACCAAATATGTCGTAAACACTGATCCTTTGACCAATCACTAAAAATGGCGTATCAGCAGTATTACGCCTTGAAGTTATGCATTGTTCAAACTTTTGACAGGCACTGATCAGCGATACCCGACTATAAGCGCAGCTTGCATCATGTAAATCATCAAGGATAATGCAACCACCGTACTTTCGACCTTCATCAAAATCAAGAGAACTATCCCCAGCTCCTGTACCTGTTACATGCCCTGATATTGAAAAGCCATTAACAAAACCTCCTTCTTTAGTTCTAATTACTCGCGTACTTTTGCGACCAACTACTTTTACGTTTGGAAAGACTTGACGGTAAAATGGAGACTCAAGGACAATGTGCAGTTCATTGATTTTTTCACGCATCAAATCTCTTTGGTGCGTAATATACATAAACTTTGCCCTTGGATTATTACCGAGGGCAAACGCCACATGAAATATAAAACCCAGTGTTGTCTTAGCACAGCGTGGTGGTATGTTCCACCATTGACTGTGTGCTTTTTCAAACACCAAGCGATTAATGCTGCTGAACAGCACCCACAAATAGTTTTTGCTGCCATCTTTTCTTTTTAAATTTAATCTGATATTAAACACTCGCAGCATGCCTTGAAACGCAAAGAAACCAAAATCTTTGCGGCATAAAATAATATCCTCCTGAGATAGCATTTTTCATCCTTTAAACTAATTCCAGCATACACTAATTTATTGAAAAATTAAAAAAAATGTTGTAAAATTGTTACAGTAGTAGATTTTGGTAAAACTTATGGCAGACTTAAACGCTAATATAGTTCTCAGTAAAGAAACTTTACTGCACCTTGCCGAGCTAGCTGAGCTCACTAAGCAGCCTGCTCAAGAATTAGCAGAGAAACTACTCAAAGAAGCAATTGAGCTTGAAATCGAGGATTTTTTAGTGTCTAAAATTTCTGATGAGCGTGATGTTGAAGGCGCAGAAACAGTTGATTTTGAAGATATTAAGTGGGACTAGAACGTTATAAAATTAAGTCTCTAAAGAGCGTTACTGAAAGGGATTTACCAAATCTTCCAAAGACAATAAGGCTAAGAGTTCAAAAGGCTATAAAAGAACGACTTACAGTCGATCCAATAAATCTTGGTGAACCACTACATCATAGCTTAAAAGGGCTCAGAAGGTTAAGAGTAGGTGACTATCGCGTGGTCTACAGGGTAGATCAATCAGAACGTACAGTGGTTATCACAGAGATAGGACATAGAGATACTATTTACAAGAGATAAGTACATTCTTTTCTTTATTGAAAAAATAAAATGCTGTAGTTGGCTATATTGCAGCCTTACCCGCAACCTGACCAAAATTATCTAACATTTGATTCATAGCTATCCAACGATCATTTAAAGATTTTCCGTAAGAAGTGTAACCACCACCTAGATTTTGACCAATTTGTGCACCAAGTCCATGTGCTCCGATAAGACTTTGCAGCCCTCCTAAAGATGAACCGATAAAGTCATTCAAGCCACGCGACGCAAGTTCAGAGTTTAAACTTGCAACTTTAGATAGACCATAGCTTGATTGATCAAGCCTACTTGCTCTTAATTGGTTGCCAATCATTTGATTGCTAATAAACTGCTGGTAAGGATTGCCTTGATATTGCGATGCTATTTGATTAATAAATCCTCCTGGACCATCTTTTCCTAAGCCCCCAAGACTATCCATGAATTTATTGTACCGACCATACAATTCTTTTTGTACTCCGATATTATTTTCAAATTGGCGATTAGCTTTAGAACTACCAAAAAGAAAGTCAAATAAATCTCCTAATACCAATTCCCGCTATACAAGTAACGGATAGACAATAATGGAAAAAAGCCATACTGGAGTAAGTAAAATAGCGAGGTTTAAATGGCATTAAGATCAAAATTATTGGATGAAAAAGTGAGCAAAAGAAATGCTGAAGAAAGTAAGAAATAATGCATATGTTGCAAAAAAACTAAATGCTGTAATTGCAGCAAAAAAGCATAGTATAACAGCCGTAGCAAAAATATGTTGCATTTCAAGAAAGGCACTTACTGCATGACCTAAAATTTGGCAGAGAAGAAAAATTATTTGCTCCACCTCAACGCCGTAGAAAAACTATATTGAACCAAAGCCAACTTGAACAAGTTGAAGCATGGATACAAGCATCGAACAGACGAAATCTGTCAAATCAGAAAGAAACACACAAATTTAAGTTTTTAGTAGTTTTCAAGTATAGTTGTACAGGGAGCGCCTCTGCAGTTATGACCGACATTTTCAATGGTGCCTAAGTGCCCGTATGCAAGCATGGTTTTGGAAGGAACGGTCAAATCATTGATGGAGTCATTTAGACTACCTCGGTTAGGAGATTGTACTATCAACCGTTCCAAGCTGAAGCGTTTCCCTATTACAAATTATATGTAGGAGTTACCATGAAAAAAGCAAAAAGTAAATTAGAAATAGTGAATCCTAATGCAGCAGGAATAGACATTGGTTCAGCTGTACACTATGTGTGTGTACCTGAAGGAAGAGATGAACAACGCGTTCAGAAATTTGGCTGCTTTACTGAAGACCTTCATAACTTAGCACAGTGGTTGAAAAAGTGTAAAGTTACAACAGTAGCTATGGAATCAACAGGAGTATACTGGATTCCTTTATTTCAAATACTTGAGTCATACAAATTCGAGGTAAAATGCACGGCATGTAAAGAATGTACCTGGTAGGAAGTCTGACGTTCAAGATTGCCAATGGCTCCAACAACTGCATAGCTACGGACTGCTTCATGGATCGTTTAGGCCAGATAATCAGATGTGTGTATTGCGCAGTTACGTGCGGCAACGCAAAAATCTCACTGAAAGTGCATCTACACATATTCTGCGTATGCAGAAGGCATTAATTCAAATGAATATACAATTACACAAGGTTATTAGTCATATTACTGGGATAACTGGTATGAAAATCATTGAAGCTATAATTGAAGGCGAAAGAGATTCTGAAAAATTAGCAGAATTCAGGGACGTGCGAATGAAAAATGATCAGTCTACTATTGCAAAAGCGTTAGCTGGTGACTATAGAGAGGAACACTTATTCACGCTAAAGCAAGAATTTGAATTATATAATATTTATCAAGAAAAAATAGCAGAATGTGATAGAAATATTGAAGCCTATTATAAAACGTTTGAAACAAAGTCTTGTGAAAGCAAACAGCTAAGTAAGCAAAAGAATAAAAATAGCAAAAGTAAGCCAAGCTTTGCTTTGTATGAGGAACTGCACCGAATAACTGGTATGGATTTCACTAAAATTCCTGGATTTGATGTATTAAGTATACAAACCATAATTTCAGAAGTTGGTATAAACCATAGTAAATGGCCAACAGAAAAGCACTTTTCGTCGTGGTTGGGACTCAGTCCTGCTAATAAAGTTACAGGGGAAAAAGTGTTTAACACAAGAACACGTAAAGTCATTAACCGTGCTGCGAATGCTTTGCGAATAGCTGCTCATTCTGTAGGAAATAGTAAAAGTGCGTTGGGTGCATACTACAGAAGATTGAAAAAACGACTAGGAGCACCAAAAGCAATAACAGCTACTGCAAGAAAAATGGCATGCATATTTTATAGTATGCTCAAATACGGACAGGAATATGTAGAAAAAGGAATGGAATACTATGAAACACGCTATAAAGATAGAACTGTAAAAAATTTGATCAAAAAAGCGAGCGAATTTGGCTACATATTAGTTCAACAAGAAGAGTTAGTTGAGTGAGTTTCTTAGGAGAAGTCTATTGTTGGTTAAAGTTTTATGGCTTTACGGAAAGTTTATAGCTATACAACTTATCTTAAAAGCAATATAGTGTTCACTATGCAATGAATCAAAGATAGTAAGTAAAGTCTATGAAATTTCAAATCACTACACATTTTCAACCCGCTGGAGATCAACCGCAGGCAATCGATAGTTTAATTGCGGGGCTAAATAGCAATAAAAGAGACCAAATTTTACTTGGGGTTACTGGTTCTGGGAAAACTTTCACTATGGCAAATGTTATAGCAAGGACAAACAGACCTGCGCTGATCATGGCACACAATAAAACCTTAGCAGCACAACTTTATGAGGAAATGAAAGGATTATTTCCCAATAATGCTGTTGGATATTTCATTTCTTATTATGATTACTATCAGCCCGAAGCTTATTTGCCGCAAACTGATACTTATATCGAAAAAGACTCTGCAATCAACGACAGAATTGACATGCTGCGTTATTCTGCCGTCTGCTCCCTCTTGGAGCGCAGGGACACGATCGTAGTTGCCAGTGTTTCTTGCATATACGGTCTTGGTTCGCCTGAAAGCTACCGCAGCATGACTATATCTTTAAGTGTTGGAGATAAAATTCATGTTAATGATTTCTTGAGTAACTTAGCTGATCTCCAATACAAGCGCTCTGATACCAGGTTTGAGAGAGGATATTTCAGAGTGCGTGGCGATATTATCGATATATTTCCTGCCTATTATGAAAATAAAGCTTGGCGTTTATCGCTGCTTGGTGATGAAATAGAAGAAATTTCTGAAATTGATGCTATAACGAGTAATATTACCAAAAGCCTAAATACAATCACCATTTTTCCAAACAGCTATCACATTACATCACGTGAGACTCTGTTGCAGACAGTTGAGCTAATCAAAAAAGAGCTGCATGAATGCTTGGATTATTACTACTTGCAAAACAAGATTGTTGAAGCAAAGCGCCTCGAACAACGCACTAATTTTGATATTGAAATGATGAGGACAACAGGAATATGTAAAGGTATTGAAAATTATTCGCGTTATCTCTATGGAATGGAAGCTGGGGATCCACCGCCTACTTTGTTTGAATATTTACCCAAAGACGTAATTTTATTTGTTGATGAGAGTCATGTCACCGTTCCTCAGATTGGTGCAATGTACAGTGGTAATGAGGCGCGTAAAAAGAAATTGATTGACTATGGCTTCAGGCTCCCTTCCGCTTTTGATAATCGTCCATTAAAATTTGAAGAATGGGAGAAAGTTAGGCCGCAGACTATTTACATTTCAGCTACTCCTGGAAAGTATGAGTTGGCAAAGACCAATAATGTATTTATAGAGCAAGTTATCCGTCCAACAGGGCTTACAGACCCAATCTGCATTGTGAAACCAATAGAGAGTCAAATTGATGATGTAATTCATGAGGCACAAGTGACAATAGGAAAGGGATTTTGTGTTTTAATCACTACACTGACAAAAAAAATGGCTGAAAATTTAGCTGAATATATGAGTGAATTAAATATGAGAGTGAGTTATTTGCATTCTGATATTGGTGCGCTGGAGAGAATAGAAATTATATGTAAATTAAGATCTAAAGAAATTGACGTTTTAGTAGGTGTTAACTTGCTTAGGGAAGGTCTTGATATTCCAGAGTGTGGTTTGGTTGCAATTTTAGATGCTGATAAAGAAGGATTTTTGCGATCAGAAACATCGCTCATTCAAACGATCGGTCGTGCTGCACGTAATGCTGAAGGTAGAGTAATTTTGTATGCAGATAAAATCACTGGTTCTTTAGATCGTGCATTAAGAGAGACTGAAAGAAGAAGAAAAAAACAAGAAGAACATAATATATTGCACAATATTGTCCCGAAGACTATAATAAAACCTATATCAAACACCTTACAGGAGAGGGCAATAGCAGAACCAAAAGTAAATACTAATAAGGATGACTTGAGAAAGCAAATGATAGAGCATGCTGAAAATTTAGAGTTTGAAGAAGCAGCAAGAATAAAAAAATTATTGCAAGGTTAAGTAATATATGATGCTATGGGCATAGCATGAAAGTGTAAACAACTAAACTTCCACTATTCTTCTTTTTATTTTAACTCATCTTTTTGAGACTTTTGACAATTTCTTAGAACTGAAGAAGGAAAGGTGTATTTTTTTATTGACTTACCTATGTATTACGGTAATCACTAAAGAATTAGTGAGTAATGGTTATAGAATATGAATGGTGGGGTACCAAGCAAGGGATTAAATGAACAATTACGTGACATTTTAGATAAGTTAGAACAGGATATCAATCTATTAGATAATCCCGGTTATATTCAACATATAATGTTTCTTCTAGGAGCAGGAGCTGATCCAAATACAACAGGAACCCAAGGTGAAAAAACTCTGTCAGATTACTCAAGTGAAAAATTACGTGACATTTTAAATGAGTTAGCAAGCAATAGCGATCTATTAGATAATTCCAATTATACTCGATATATAATGTTTCTTCTACAAGCAGGAGCTGATCCAAATACAACAGGAACCCAAGGTGAAAAAACTCTGTCAGATTACTCAAGTGAAAAATTACGTGACATTTTAAATGAGTTAGCAATCGATAGAAGTCTATTAGATAATTATGCTCAACATATAATATTTCTTCTAGGAGCAGGAGCTAATCGAGATACACAAAACCGATATGGAAAAACTCTGTCACATTACTTAGATAAAAGATTATCTGATATTTTAGGTTGGTTAGCAATCGATAGAGGTATATTAAATGATTATATTCAACGTATAATGTTTCTTCTACAAGCAGGAGCTAATCCAAATGTACAAAACCAAGATGGAAAAACTCTGTTACATTACGTTGCTGAACGTAACGATACTGACGGTATAGGATTTCTTTTAAAAGCAGGAGCTGATCGAAATGTGCAAGATCAAAGTGGAAAGACTCCATTTGAATATGTTACTGAACATAACTGCCTTCAAGCTTTGAAGGATTTAGGTTGTAGTTCTAATGATGAAACAACTTGTACTAAATTAAGTGATCCGGATCCAGACAAGGATCAGGGCTATTATTCAGATGATTCTCGTAAAAATGAAGGGAATGGCTCCGGTGATGATAATAAAACAGTTCCTACTAAAGATAAAGGGAATTTGACAAATAACTCTAGTAATTACCCTAACAAGCACAATGATGATCAGACACTTCGTGATGATCCAGGGTATAGCTCCGGTGACGATAATAAAACAATTTCTACTGAACCGAGTGATTGTGACCGGAAAGACGAGGATTCGAGCTGTAGTTCAAGTGATCATCTTTTTCTAGAAGACTTACTTTCGATGAAGCTAGAAATACCATTAACTACAAGCGAAGAGGGGCTAATTAAAGATTTTTGTGAGAAGATAAGAGGTATAACAGCACAAAATAAACAAGAATCTGAAGAAAGTATTCTAGAAAGTATTGAGAAAATAGTAAATGAGTACTTGAAGAAAGGAATAAGGTTGAATTCAAGTTGTAATAATGGTAATGAAAATGACAATGGTGATAAAGAAACTGTAATAAGTTTAATACTTGAAGAAATAGAAGGTGTTCTTAATAATCGTGTGAAACCACGCGATGAAACCAGAGCGCGTGAAAGGCAGTCTGATGGTATCGCCGACCAAGACGACGGCAACGAAGATAAAGTTTCAGGCATCATAGAAAGCATCACTAACAAGTTATTGTTAAAAGGTGGGAAAGCAAGACAAAAATTTTTCTCCGGTAATACTGAGCTAGCACAAAATTATGGATCTAATTATATAAATGATCTCTCTAAGAAATATAAAGAAACTAAAGACAAGCTAAAGAGTATAGCATATGAAAGTATTGTAGGCAGAGATAGACAAGCTCAAAAGGGGGAGCCAGAAGAGGTAGACATAGATAATGTATGTTTTTATGTGAAATATTCACAAGATAGTATTATTGAACCTGTGAAAATCTTTAACAAAGCTGAAGATTTAAATTTAAAAGTCGGCATACTTCAAGTTGGGGAGAGTATAGTAAGAGTTGAAGGTACAAAAGATGGAAAAAGAAATTACACAGATGTCTTAGAAAGTAGCATTAAAATGTCTTTTACCACTGAGGCAGGAGAGATTAATATTTATCTAAGTCCTAGTGAGAAAGATAGTAATAAAATAGAAGTAGAAATTGATGATGAGAGTGAAGAAAGGCTTAACAAGTTAAAAGCTGAGAAGAAAAGTTTAGGAGAAAACTGTCTTTTGGGAGGAAAAAGTGTTCTGGAAAGCTATAGAAGAGAAAGGTTTTAAGAAAAATGGTAATGTACCTACAGAGTCAATCGAGACTATTAAGGATGTTCCACGTACTGATGTTACGCAAGCTTGTTCGCAGCAAATTAACACAAGAGCTAAAGGCAAATAGCGATCTACCCATTATTGAAATTGTGCCACACAATAATAAGCTCACTCAAAATTGTTCCGATTTGGCAGGGTTATTTTGCCGCACCAAGCGGTATGGCTTTGAGTACGAAATTTTAATGTTCCCAGAAGCCCGTTATGATGATCAGGTGGACAGTACGGTACAATATTTACAATGGATGAGAAAAACTAACACCAGTGCTTTCAGGGTCAGGCCCAACCCTACTTAAGTGGCTAAGATATATCTAACGTAGCTTTATCTTTGCTTTCTGACAGTCTTTGTTGATACTCGTTTATCAGCCTTTCAGGCTCGTTCAATACACTCTGAATACAATATGTTGCACAAGTTATGCTAGAGAGTATAATAAAACTTATATCAAATACTTTACAAGAAAAAGTGGTGGTAGAGGCAAAAGTGAACATTAATAAGAAGGAAAGCGCATGCTAGAGCTTGAAAAAGCAGCAAGAATAAAAAATATTATTGAAAGGTTAAATGGCGTATGATATAATATACATAGTATAAAAATATAAATAATTTTATTGACATCTTTACGTTAACACTTCTTAAATGTTTAGTACTGTAGAATTAAATTATTAAGTTTTATGAAGGGAGTAAAAATGATGGAAAGCTTTTCAGGTAACAATAAAGACAGTAATTTTATTGAGGGGACAAAAATAATGGAAAATTTTTCAGATAATAACGAAAACGGTAGCTCAATCTTCCAAGGAAAAATCAGGGAGCAAGATTTCTCTGCGGAGCAGAAGTTAAATGAACTGAAAGCAGCCATAGAGAAGCTTGACAGACAAGATTTGCTCAGAAGGCTCGAGTGTGAGCGTCAGGCTTCTAGTTGTATCGATGAAATATCATCTCAAGCAGAGCTACATATCGAAGATGGTGACGGGGGCTACTTCGATTGTGAAAAACCACTCAGAGATTTCTGGAGTTTCTTTGAACCTCTCTTCAACCTCTTTGAAGTAGATGTAGATGATCCGAAAATCTACCAAATGCTCAAGGAGAAGAAAGAAAAAAACCTGATTGCTGCGATAATGAAGTTTTTGCGTGAGAAGCTTAAGGAGTTAATCAAGAAGATTTTTGCACGCGATTTAAGTTTCGATCAGAGGTTGGACAAAGAGATAAAAGAATTGCAGGAGAAATTGGGCAGTGGTGAGTTATCAGAAGAGGAGATTGCAAGGGTGCTCGAACGTCTACAATTTTTGCAGGATCTGAAACTCAAGTTACAGCTCGCCGTTACCGGATGGATTATTACAATGTTCGCAGAGATTTTTGGAGTTGAGCTAGCAGCTATAGTAGAGGCATCTACAGAAGAAACAACTAAAGCAGAAGATAAAAAAGCAGAAAAAACATTATTAAAGGAAGAAAATAAAGAAGTTCGTGAAGAAATAAAAGTGGATGAAAGAAAAAAACCTAAAGTGCCAGTTTCCCTTTTTGAAGTTTCACCCGGATTTGTAAGGCCGGTTGTTCTGAGCAAGCCAGAACTTGAAATTGTGTCAGATCCTTTGAAACATCTATTGCGTATTACTGAGCTTGAAAGAAAATCTCATGAAAATTCACAAAAACCAGAAAAAGTGGACAAAGAAAAGGAAAAAGCGGAACCGAAGAAAGAGGTGTGTCCACCGAAAGTTCCAGAGAAGAAGCCTCTGGCAAGTGGGATAAAACTTGATTCTAAGCCAAGCGAGTATGTTAATTTTGAAGAAAGGCGTCCAAATACTAGTGTTAATGGAAGAGGAACCACGCCGCCCACTAATGGACAAGGAAACAAGCTTGATAATGGAAAGGAAAACAAGTCTGCTAGACGGCCCGCTGATGAACAAGGAAACAATAATAAAGAGAAGAAAAGCGGGTCTGCTAGTTGCGCAGAAAGCCGTCTAAATGGTAATGTTAATAGTGTTAACAAGGAAGGAATCAAATCTACTAATAAGCAGGAAACGTATGACCCTTACGCTAAGCTTGCAAAAAAAGTTGCTGAAAGGAACACTCAAAGAAAAGAATCTGCCACTATTAAACACGATTATCCAATTGATACTTGGCAAGCTCCATCAGGAACTACTGATAATGGAAAATCTAGTGCTGCTCAGCGTAGTTCTGCAAGTGATGCTAAAGAAAATCCTAAGTCAAAAGTTACTGATGTATTGAATGAACGTGCAGCAAGAGGAAATGGTAATACACTATCGAGATAGCTAGTGCTAGCTACTTATGTGATAAAGAACACCGGATCCCAGTACTGGATGACACCTATGGGTTATTTGTGATGACAAAGGAGGGTAGCCCGTGACGCTGGAATCCAGGATGTACATTAGGTTTGATAAGTGTATGGTTTTATGTTAGAAGGGAGTGTTTTTGATGGAAAAAAAACTGGATCCCAGTGTCTGGGCACTGGGATGACACCCTCTTGGATGGAACCAGCATCAGCTACTTGGATGACGCCTCACCATGTCATTCCAGTGCGTGACACTGGAATCCAGGAGCCAGTGCTTCCTTTTTGTCATTCCAGCGCGTGACACTGGAATCCAGGGGCATATAGATAGATGTCGACAGTTCGTCATTCCGCTACGTGTTAGCGGAATCTATGCTTGAGATACCGCGAATGAATCGCGGTATGACGTAGGGAACTTAGGGTTGCCAATGACTTGTCATTCCAGTGCGTGACACTGGAATCCAGGGGTATATAGATAGATGTCGACAGCTCGTCATTCCGCTACGTGTTAGAGGAATCTCGAAAACTTAAGTTTTATGAAAAAAGAGTGAATAAAATTTATACTAAAAAATATAAAAAAAGTACTTGCACTACAATTTATTTTTAGTATATTAGCTACATAATATTTTTACTGGAGGGTAATATGCCAAATGATAAAAAAAGCAAATCAGGACCTCAACCTGATGGTTCGTGGATTCCAAGTGAAAGGTTAGAATGGATTGGTCCTGATAAGTATAAAAACTACGAGCGGCAACGTGAAAGCAGTAAGCCTAACACACAACTGGGTAGTAGCAGTGCTACTAGTGCCGGTAGTAGTAAAGATAAAGGCAAAAGCAAGTAGTGTTGTTTCTTAACAATTTTTAATAGAGGTAGTTATGGATATAAAAGAGCTGGTTAAAGCGTTTAATTTAAATAATTATACTTGTAATAAGATCAATACTAATTTTACTGTAGAAGGTAAAAAGATTGTTGGTTTATTTGCTAGTAATACTGATACAAAAGAATATCTGCGAGGAATAGGAGAGGAGATAATAAAGCGGCACTATCTTGGTGGAACTAAGGTAGCAAGTAGATATTATAACTTAAACTGTTTCCCATTTGTTCTAGGTGCTAATCCTGATAAAGAGGATTTAGGTAATGGCATAGTGAAAGTGAAGCTTGCAGGCTCTACAAATAATGAAGTGATTCGTAATTTGAAGGTTCATTTTGCTAATGAGTTTGAGAGGGCTGTGGGAGCGAAAGTGGTTGCATGTCTACAAAAAGAAGTAGGGATAACTAAGGAAGAAGCATATGAATGGATGGAAGGAACTGTTAAAACAGGAGCAATAGGTAAGCCTTATTTGTACTGTATAGCTTTTAGCGATGAATACCTTGAGAGGGAATATGATTTAGAGACTTTTGAATTTTTTAAGCAGGCATATATTAAAGAATTTAACTCAAGGTTAGAAAACTGTGGCCTGAAGAGCTCGGACTTTTACGAATATAAAAATGATATGTTATACGTCAAAAACGTTAGCGATAAGGTAATCAAGAGTGTAACAGAATATGTTAAAAAGGAAGTAGCATTTGATTTTAGAACTCCAGGCACAGAAGATTCTAAAGTCGAAAATTTTAAAGATGTTCTTGGCGATTTTATTTTTAAATTGACAGGGAAATCAATTAACGCTTATGATTATGATATTTTTACAGACAAAAAGAAAATAGAGAATGGTAATGATTTTGTCCTTGTACCTTTAACAGAAAGATATAGTGGTCAGCTTGAATTTTTAAAGTATAAGGATGTGTACAAAATTAATATAAAATATCAAAATCTTATAAGTGATATCAGAGGCAAGACTGCAGATCCAGATATTACTAATTCTGAAAACCCAATTTATGCTATCTCTAATGAAAGAATTGCTCAGTTACTTCCTGAAATTATGCAGTCTCCAATTGCATATAGTGAAAGAAACGGACGTTTTGAATTTGCAGTGGATCCTGAAAATTTTAAGAGACGTGGCTCGAGTCGATTCTCCTCAACAGTAAATTCTCCTATACATGCAGGACCGAGTGGACTAAGAACACCGCCCAACCAAAGGAAAAAAGATACAGACAGTGGTTATGATAGTAATTCACCTCCGAAACCTAAGGATTCTGTTGCACATTCTTCAAGTAGCGATCCAAGATCATCCTTCTTTGAAGAGATACAGGAGCCACAGTCGTGTTTTCCCAGGCGAGGGGTGCCGCCGCATAATGTAGGCGCTGCTGAGGTAGGTGCTGCTGAAAGTGGATCAGCAGGGACTAGTGCTTGGACTCAGCAAACGAACCCTTGTTTATCACAAGGCACGTCCGAAAATAAATGGATATCGTCAATGCAATTTACTGAACCAGGATTTAGTGGTTTATCATGGAAAGGTGCTAATGAAAGCACGTCAATAGGGAATAGTACTTGGTGGTTGCCATCATCGACTTCTTTTCTTACGACAAGGAATGATTCAATGTCCTCAAGTCTTGGGGTTTTTGCAGATTCTCCAAGTGTTAAAGGTAAGGAGAGCATTTTTAGTGTGGAACCTGAAAAACAGCAAGTTACTGATAAAAGTGATCGAGAAAGTAGTGATGAGTGTTCTGAAGCACAGTCACAAGAGAGTGAATCTTCGAAGAAACATGGGGGTGGTTTGTTCTGTAAAAAAGGAATGCCGATACTAGCAAAGTTATCACCTTTTAAGCGACGTAGCGTAGAGCGTGATACGATGTGTTCAAGTAAAAGTGATCTTGTGTATCATGTAACTGAAAAATCATCTGTGTCTAAGCCATTTTTTTCATTCCCAACTAGAATAAAAGCAAAAAGTAATCCACCCTCAGGGGTGACTTCTCCTACGCATGAAGGTGCGTCAGGTGGACTAAAACCTCTTACTAGTGACGAGAGGAAGGAACTACGCCCATTTCTTTCTCCTGAGCTGCAGAAGAAGCTAGACTCCAACTCTTTCTCCCCTGGGGAGGAGCAGCATTTATATTTGACGCATACTCCTTCGGGGAAATGCGAGATAACAAAATCTTTCGAGAGTCCAGAAGAGAACTTAATGCGATGTGTAAACGCACAATTACCGTCATCTGATAACCTTAGTTCTGAAAAAGTTAATAGAGATAGTGGCTTTTGTTCTATTGGATCGGCTTCTCCTGCTGTGCCACATAAGGGAAGTGTCTCTTCAGAGCTTAAACATCCGCAACAGGTAAAGCATATGTCAGAAGCTTTGGGGAAATAAATTTAGGTTTTTAGATATACCTTAACCATCTAAGCGTTTTATTAGGGTTGGGGCCAAAGTCCCTGACCCTGAAAGCACTGGTGTTAATTTTTCTCATCCATTGTAAATATTGTACCGTACTGTCCACCTGATCATCATAACGGGCTTCTGGGAACATTAAAATTTCGTACTCGAAATCGCTGAGCCATACTGCTTGATGCGGCAGAAAAATCCTGCCAGACTCTATAGTCGGAACAATTTGATAAAATCGAGTGAGTTTGTCATTGTGTGGCACTATTTCAATAATCGGTAGATCGCTATTTGCCTTTAGCTCTTGTGTTAATTGCTGACCACTTGTTTTTGCTTCGATCAAAATTGCATGTGGTGCCCATCTTGCAGCTAGTGACAGAACTTGCTCTTTAAGCTTTGGATACTCAAGCTTTGCTCGATATACATCAAGTAAATAGAATTTATTATCTATTTTTGCCCAGGTGGTGCAGACGCTAAAGTCGCTGGAATCGTTTGTTGAAACTGCAGTGTCCCAGCTTTGTGTTACATGTGAGAGATTATCAGGGAAATTTTTATAGCGCTTTAGCCACTCTTGTTTAATTATACCGCTTGAAAGCGGCAGGGGGTTTTGTTGATATTGAGCAGCAAAAGCGTAACTCCCGAGTTCAACTTTTATCATCTCAACTTCTTCTCTTCCTCCCTCCAGGGGATATAATAACTCATTCTCTTCTCTTGAGTATAATACTCTTGCAGGTAGTGTCATTCCAGCACTTGATGCTGGAATCCAGTCTTTTGCGGTTGAATTTTCTGGATCCCAGTGTCTGGGCACTGGGATGACAGGAGGGGGGGTTGGAATGACACCAGTATGGTTATTAATTGAATAAATAACCTCCTTATTTTCAGAAATCATTGGCAAACAAATGTGATGCCATATGTTTTTTGGCTTGGATAAGAGGTGCCCAGTTAAGTCTTCCAGGTGGAGCCTATGCATCACAAGCACAATTACTCCTTTTTTTCTATCGTTGAGTCTCGTTACTAAAGTCTGATCGAACCAGTTTGTAACACGCTTTCTAAACGTTTCACTCAAAGCTTGAGCAGGGTTAAGCGGATCATCCACAATAATAAGATCACCACCTTCACCTGTTAACGTCCCTCCAACTGATGTTGCGATTCTGTATCCTCTCTGCACTGTTTGGAATTTATATTTAGTGTTCTGGTCTTTGGATAATTTTACCTCTGGAAACAGCTCTTTATACCAATCCGATTGCATTACGCACCTGGTGTCAAGCGAGTGCTTTTCGCTGAGCAGCCGAGAATAACTTGCAACTATTATTCTTGCGGTTGGCTGATTTCCCAGTATCCATGCGGGCCACGCAACGCTTATGCACATGGACTTCATTGAACGCGGAGGCATATTGAATATTATGCGCCTTACTTCGCCAGCATTCGCTGCTTTCAGCCTGTCTTCTATGACTTTTATGTACTGATAATCATTATACTCACATCCCGGCACCACCGTTTGAAAGCACAGTTCAATGAATTTTAGGAAGTTGATTTTGTTCATGTGTATATTTTAGTAAATGTTCTTACAAGTAGCTGACACTGGAATGACATCCTTTGGTTTTTATATATGGTTATGCAATAAATCTAATGTAGATTTGATTTATTTGATAAGATTGAAGTAGCTATAATGGCAAACGCTACTGCTTTGTGAATTTAGTAAATAACCTACGAAAAGTGCTATTTCTTTAACTTTATTGAAGTAAAAAACTGATTTCCATTGCGGTAAATGAGCAACATTATTGAATCTTTACCGTTTTTCTTTACTGCTGAATCAACTTGTTTTTGAAAATCATTAGTATTTTCTATATCGGTTCCATCTAATTGGATAATGATGTCTCCTTTTTTAATACCACGCAGCGTGGCATTACTGTTACTATCTACATTAATAACTATCACACCTTTTGTAGGATTACTTTCTTTTGATTCTTTTGGCAGGTTTGAAACAGTTAAACCAGTTATGTAATCGGATGTTGATTTATTTTCTTCTTGATTATTACCTTGACCATCATTTGCAGATTCTTCAATCACAACCTTAATATTGACCTCTTTGCCCTTTCTAAGTAACTTAATTTGTACTTTTTTTCCAGGTTCAGTTCTTGAAACCATTTGAGGCAGTTGTGTCATTCTATCAATTTTTTTATCATCAAATTCTAATAATATGTCACCCACCTTAATTCCACCTTTTTCTGCAGGGCTATCCTTTACTATACTTGCAACCAGTGCACCTTTTGTATCTTTTAAACCCAAAGACTCAGCAAATTCTTTCGTTATAGGCTGAACTTGCACACCAAGCCAACCATGTTTTATTTTTTTGCCACTTTTTAATGTGTCAATAATTGACATAGCTAAATTAGATGGTATAGCAAAGCCTATACCCACGTTACCGCCAGACTCAGATGGGGAATAGATAGCGGTGTTAATGCCTATAACTTTTCCATTTAAATCAAATAATGGCCCTCCAGAGTTGCCTCTATTAATTGCAGCATCAGTTTGAATAAATTCATTCATAGTGCCGATACTAATGTCTCTGGACCTTGCAGATATAATTCCTGTGCTTACAGAGCTACCCAAACCAAATGGGTTACCTATTGCAATAACTGTATCGCCAACCCTTGCTGTATCAGAATTACTAAATGCAACAAAAGGAAGATCTTTATTAGAATGAACCTTAAGCACAGCAAGATCAGTTCTTGCATCATAGCCTAAAACTTCTGCTTTGAAATAAGTATTATCGTTCATAGTAACTGTGATATCTTGGGCGTTTTTAATAACGTGATAATTGGTTACTATAGTTCCACCTTTATCTATAATAAACCCAGAACCAAGCAGCACCACCTCTCTGTTAACACTAGGGCCCCTATCCATAAAAAACTGATCAAAATGCTCAAAAAATTCTCTAAAATCATCAAAGAAATTATTTCTTGGCATAAAAGGGATTTTAGTTCTATTGTTACTTTCTTGTTTGATTATTTGTTCGCTTGAAATATTTACAACCGCAGGAATGAGTTCTTCCACTAAATCGGCAAGTCCTTGATTACAGTTACATGCAGTAGTGCTAGCATCAACGACCTTTTTTGCATTCCAATCAAACATATTAGCGTATGAAGAAAACGCAATTAGAAAATATGCAAATATAGATAAAATAAATGCCTTACTTTTCATAAATTATTTCCATCCTTTGTTTAAAATATCTAAAAAGTTATTGTTTGGTGAAAGTACAAATTTAGTATTATTTTCGGCAAATGATTTACTGTAAGCGCTCATAGAGCGATAAAAGTTAAAAAACTCTTCATCAACCTTAAATGCCTCATTATAAATTCTAGTTGCTTCAGCATAACCACGGCCCCTTATTTCATATGATTCTTTTACTGCACTGGAGATAATTTCCCTTTTTAATTTATCAGCTTTTGATCTAACTTCCTGCCCAGCTTGCTCTCCTTCTGCTCTAATTTCTTTTGCTTCTTTTTCCCTTTCAGTTTGCATACGGCGAAATATTGCAGAACTATTTTCTTCTGGTAAATCTGCTCTCTTAATTCTTACGTCTATTATTTCTATGCCAAATTTTTCAGCTTCAGAATAAACTCCACGCTGAATCAATTGCATAACCTCTGATCTTTTTTCGTTCAACAAACTAATCAACGAAAATCTGCCTATATTTTCTCTTATGTGTGCTTCTATAACCGGATACAATCTTCTAACCAGCCCTGATTCATTCCTCACAGCCTGGTAAAAAGTAACAGGATTTGTTATTTTATATTTTGCATACGCATCTACTATAATACGTTTTTGATCCGCTGTTATCACTTCCCTTGGGATCTTATCAGGACTTAAATCTAAAACTCTTTTATCAAGAAACTCTACACTGTTTATGAATGGTAACTTAAAATATAAGCCACTTTCCCTAACATCTCTTACAACTTTACCGAGTTGTATAACTATCGCTTGCTTTGTTTCTTGCACAACAAATATTGAATTAAATAAAACAATCAATAAAACAACAAATACAGAAACAAAAACAATTTTAATATTACTACTCATGGTTATTTCCCTAAATTTGTAAGAGGTAAATAAGAAAACATACCTTTCAGATCATCAGTTACAACAACTTTGTCTACCTTACTGAAAATATTTTCCATAGTTTCAAGATAAATACGATTCTTAACGAGAGAAGGATTCTGTCTATATTCCTCATAAAGAGATAAAAAGCGATTTGCATTACCTTTTGCTTCATTTATTACTTCATTCTCATATGCCTCTGCATCTAATTTTATCTTTATCGCTTCACCCTTTGCTCGAGGTATAATATCATTATTATAAGCGTATGCTTCGTTTATAGTACGCTCTTTGTCTGCACGAGCACTTTGTACATCTCTAAACGAACTGATTACTTTTTCTGGTGGATCAATTTTTTTCATTTGAACAGATAAAATCTCTATGCCCATTTGGTATCCATCAAGAATCTGCTGCAATAGAATTCTAGTATCTCTAGAAATTTCTGGTCTGCCTTGACCAAGTGCAAAAGAGATCGTGTTTTTACCTATTATTTCTCTCATGGCACTTTCAGCAGCATTTTTAACACTGAAACCGGGTTTGTAATCCCGCACTTTGAATAAATAGTCCTTAGCATCTCTAACGCGCCACTGAACCTCGAAGTTAACGTTGACTATATTTTCATCTCCAGTTAGCATCACACCTTCACCGCGATCTGTGTCTCGCCCATAAGAATTACTTACCCCAATTTCTTCACGATTTACTTCCTTAACATTCACTTTAAAAACCTTGCCAATAGGGTAGGGGAAGTGATAACGCAAACCAGGTGTTTCTGTATTAGAATATTTACCAAAGGTAAGTTCTATACTTTCCTCACTAGGATGGACAATATAAAAGCCAGTGCAAGCATAGAACAGTAAAATAATGAAAATGATGAAATAAGGTTTTTTGCCCCTGTTTCTGGTTAATCCATTAAGAAAGAACCTTACATCAGATACAGCTTTACTTAAAATATCTTCATTATTAGGAGTTTTGTTCCCTACCGGTTTCTTTCCCAGATTCCAAGGATTATTCTCATCAAACATAATGATTGATTCTATAATTAATACGCTAATATTACTTCTTTAATAAGAAAATGCAAACATAAATTGCTATTTTATTTACAAATTAATCATCAGGATGGAAAACATGATCGTACACTTCCTTTTCTCTATGTAGTATGGTCGACTCTATAGAATTTTCTGGCTTTTTTTTGAATTCTTTGTTGTCACTCTTTAAGTGCACTACGTCTTCGTGAAAATGGGAATTATACCTAAATAGTAAAGCTATTATTATTAAAGTTATAACAGCCAAAAAGATGAGTGCCCTTTTTATGCACCTCATAAATACTCCGGCTTCTTGACCTAATTTTCTACGCTTCCAAAAAACACGTCAAGCAGAATTATTCAAAGACAAATGAACATTAACAGCCAAATTAACACTAACTTAAGAATCGAGGGTGTACAATATGAATATATTTAATTAATAGTGAGGTTTAAAATGTTACCTAATAATGAAACAAATTCAAATGTTGTTGAAATACAACAACTTCAACAACAAAATAATTCTACGCCTTCTTCAGAGGATTTATTAAAACAAAAAATAGAATCATTGGGGAAAGAAATAAAATCATTACAAAAGCAGGGTCGATTGGACCGTGGTATTTTTAGGTTGGGAGCAATTGGCTTCATATCTTATCTTGTTGCAACCAACTGGTCAGCAATTGCTTCTGCTTTTTCAACTACAGGAACAGCTACAGTCGCTGCAGGAACAGCTGCTGTACCAATAGCTGGAATTGTAATTGGAGCAGTAGTAGGAGCTATTGTTTTGGTTGGTGCTTCTTATGCAATGTGGAAATATAGAGCACAAATAAAAGAAGGCTTCAAATATGCTGCAGAAAAGACAGTTGATGGGGCGAAGTATATTGGCGGAAAAATTAGAGATGGTGCTGTATATTCCAAAAACAAGGTAAAAGAGGGTTATGAATATTCGGCAGCTTCACTAGAAAGAGGTGTTAGCTTTGTAGGTGAAAAAGTAAAGAAAGGAGCAAGTCGTGTGACTGAGGCAGCGGCAAATAAGTTATATAATGCGGCTGGTAGCGAGAATTATTCAGACAGAATAAATGATGAGCTTGTTCCTGATTCATCACAAAAGAAGAAAATTCAAGAAATAAAAGGGGATCTCAAGGCAATTTTTGCTGACAAAGGAAATAATTCTGGGTTAGTAAAAAATATACTTTCTGGAATATCGTCAAAAATTGATTTAAAAATGGCAGAGGAAGCAAAATTAGGATGGAAAGAGTATACTCCTAAGTGGCAAGTACAGAAAGAATTCATTCATAATTTAAATGAAAAAAGTTTGTATAGCTTGTTAACAAAAAGGTCATTGCCTAAGTATAGGTATTTCATCGACAGTGTTTTCTCTGACCATTATGATGAAATTAAGGAGGTTATTAAAGAATGTAAAGAAAGTCATTTGTATTCAAGCGTAAGCAATATGTTCAACAAAGCTGAGAAAAGAGCTAACAGGCCTTCTTTCAAAAGTTTAACTAGGTCTATATCGTCATCATTGTCTTCACTAGGAAGAAAAGACTCTACACAATCAACTAGCAGTTTATCAGAAAGCAGTTCAATGAGTTCACTAGATTCTGTAAGGACTGAAAGTACTATTAGCAGCGAAGCGGAATTGTTCAATCCTGCGAAGCATAAAGAAGTGAAAACAACTGCTCCATTTAAAGTGCCATTATGGTTGGGGGGTAAAAAAGCACCAGAAGAAACTACTAATGTTAAATATCAAGTTCTTTCTGAATCAGACACGTTGTCTAGACAAGTAGGAAAGAGCACTTTTTACGTTGATACTCCTATTCCCATTGAAAATACTGGTAAAACTGCAACAGCAGGAGGAAGACTTTCTGGTAAGCAGCCTATTCCAGTTACTCCACCAAAGGTATCAAGAAGCTCTTCTACTGATAGTAGAATGGGTTCTGGTTCTTCTACGCCAAAAAGTCCTTCTCTAGAAGACTTAAGTAAAGCTCGTGCAGAACTGAAAAAAACAGGTTATCTGGGCAAAATGGTGGAACAGCCTTCTACGTGTAAGTCTGAAGTTTACATTGAACCACAGCAGCCAGGAGTTACATCTGGTAAGTAGCATAAACAAAACCACTCACTTTCTCCAAAGGATGTTACTCAATGAGTAACATCCTTTTTTTGTTTTTAAACTATAGAAAAATCCCAGCGTTATGCGCACAAACGTATGAACATTGTGATTTCTCCACTAGGGAAGTTGTCATCCCAGTGCCTTGACTACTTGGATCCAGGAATTTTGTTAAGTTGGGAAGCATAAAAGTAGCCGTTTTATGTTAAAATACAACATTTTGATGATTATGAAAAGGCTGGATTCCAGCGTCAAGCGCTGGAATGACATGGTGAGGCGTCATCCTGCTGCTCCTTTCTTGCCATCCCAGTAGCCTCCTTTCTTGCCATCCCAGTAGCCTCCTTTTTTTGTCATCCCAATACCCCCTCTTGTCATCCCAGCGCCCTCTCTTGTCATCCCAGCGCCCTCTCTTGTCATCCCAGTGCGTGACACTGGGATCTAGCCATTTCACGCAATCCCATCGAAAACGCTGTGTTTTAAAAAATGTTAGCCACTTTCATGTTTACCAACTTAGTGCTCAATCAAAATTCCTAGATCCCAGTGTCACGCACTGGGATGACATGGGAAGGAAGCACTGGAATGACAGAAGAGAGCACTCGGATGACAGGGGAAGGAGGCACTGGAATGACAGAAGAGAGTGCTGGAATGACAGAAAAATCTAATCTATTTTCTCTTGATGAATAAACCTAAGTGGAGTATAGTAGAAATGCATTTACGTAGATTCTAATGAATAATTTAGTTTTGATTTATACAACTTTTTCAAGTTTGAAGGAGGCTAAAACTGTTTCTGAGGAATTGTTAAACGAGAAATTAATTGTATGTGTAAATATATTTCCTGAAGTGAATTCTCTGTATTTATGGGAAGGTAAAATTAGTAATAGTTGTGAAGTAGTAGCAATTATGAAGAGCAAAAATGATCAAGTTGATAAAATTGTAGAAAAAATCGAAGCAATGCATTCTTATGATCAGCCAGCTATTGCTGTGATGTCCATAGAAAAAGCAAATAAATCTTTTACTAATTGGGCTAATAGTGTTATTGATGTAAGTAGTATTGGGGTGTAGCCAAGTGGTAAGGCAGCGGTTTTTGATACCGTCACGCGAAGGTTCGAATCCTTCCACCCCAGCCATATTGAAGTGGGTGTGAAATGATATCACTTTTCTATAAATTAAGATTATTGAATTATATATTAGGTAGTCTAAAAGATATAATTGTGAAACTGTTTCTCTTCACAATGTATCTTTACACATCCAGCATTGTGCTCATGTTTCTCAGCAATGGTTTTTGGTATGCTGTAGAATTTGGCTCTTTCAAAAATGCGTTTTACCATTTATTTCAATATTGCAAGTGGTATTATGAAAATAGGGAAGACCTCGGTTACGGAATTTCTATTCGAATATTAGTAGCATTCCTTACTCCGCATTTTCTCTATAAGTTGTTCCTTAGCACAGGCTGGAAGTCTTTTTTAAAGGAAAAGATAGTGCAGATACTCAGCACAAGAAGAAAAAAGGGTAGTGAGTTCAGTAACAGTAGTAAACCAAGTGGCAGTAGTTATAGTGATAAGAATAATTACAGCAATAACAGTGAGCATCACGCTCAAGATGCAAAGCGGAAAGTAAACATAATAAAGCAGCTATTAATCAAAGATATAGAGGCAACTATAGATAGGAGATTGAATGATATTTTTTTCGGTAAAAGGAGTAAACCTCATTAAAAAGGCTTTATCTAGTAAGGCTTTTTAAGATTGGCTGTATTTTGTTTTTTACGTATACCGGATCACAATCAGCCAATATACATGTGTGTGCAAAATCTTGACTAAAGTCCGATAACCAAGAAATCGCCTTACGTTTCTCTACCAAGCTTTCTGTTTTTTTACAGTGACTTGCTGCATCAGTCATTGCCTGCGCTATTACTGATTTCCACAGCAAATAATACCTTTGTATATCATCTGACGTACTATTTGTTTCATAGTGGTTAAAAAATTCTTTAAAATTGAAGTTGTTTGACATAATGATACCTCTTTGGATTGAAATTTGAAATGATTTGAGTTTATGTCGCCACAGCAGATCCCGCTAACAAGTAGCGGGATGACGATTGTCAGGGTGTCATCCCAGTGCCTCTCTATAATGTCATCCCAGTGCCTCTCTATAATGTCATCCCAGTAGCCTCTATAATGTCATCCCAGTGCCTCTCTATAATGTCATCCCAGTAGCCCCTATAATGTCATCCGAGTAGCTGACACTGGGATCTCATTTCACTCTATAATAGCAGTGCTCCTTTCTTGTCATCCCAGTACTGATTAGCTATAAAATTTAAGAAATTTACCAAATAAAAAAAAAGGCAAAAGAAGCCCCGTGGTTGGCTAATTACTTACATTATACTTTCAAGTATGGCGTTTTTTTATTCTAAACGCTTAATAACCGCGATTTAGCTGCTTTTTAATGCAACTAACCTTTAGTCATAAATGTTTAAGAAATTTACTAAACAGAAAAAAAGGCAAAAGAAACCCTAGGGTAGCTAGTTATTCACTATCCATTTTTTAAGTTGGCGTTTTTTGATGTTTTAAATGCTTTATAAGCGTATTTCAGCTTGTATAGGTAAAAACCTAGAAATTTGATAAAGACATAGAGTGCACATAGTGCAAAAAATTAAACATGAGACGCCAAATACGTTGAGTTTTTTTGTCATTTAATCTGTACAGAGAAGATAAATAAATAGCTTCAGTTTCATAATAAGGGGCTGGCGGAGTTTGTCAAGTAAGTTTTTTCGTTTCTATGTTGTCAGCTACTTGCATGACACCATTTGTTGTAAACTCACTTTTTCTTGATTTTTTGGTTTATCTTGTCTACCTATTTTGCCACTCTGCTAAACGGATACCTACTGAATAACAGTAAGATTTTTCAATCCTGTTCCACAGCAAATTTTAGTGCCATGTGAGTAGTTATAGTGCTGTTAACAATCAAAACGACAAAAATTAACATGGTGATTAGTAGTGTATAAATATTCAAGGACAAATTTTCAAATTGAGTTAGCATTTTAAAATACACAAAGGTTGGCATTATCATTGGCAAAACAAGAATTTGCGATACTCCTGATGCTAAGTTGTTTCGACCAATCATCAATGCATTTCCAGTAGCTGAAATATTAATGATTATCAGCGTATTAAATAATAAAGACACTCCAACTGCTATTGAGTGTTCAATACTATTGCCTAGAACTGCAAAGCTGAATATGGAAGAAACCACTGAAATCGGTAGCCCAAATAATAACCAGTGAGCGAAAATTTTATAAGCAACTATAAGCCTAGAAGAGAGTGGCTGTACAAAGATTTGCTCTAATATTCCATCATGATAATCAGATGTAAACAAATTATTTGTAGAGATCTGCAAAACAAATGTAGCACATATCCATGTTAATGTTAACATAACTTCTTGTTTATTGTTGTTTTCAAGTGTAAATGAAGATAAACTTAACATTATAATAAAAATACATACTATATAGGTAAGGTTCTTAACATCTATTACTAATTTTTTTACTAAGTCGATCATACTAGGCTTTTAAATGTTTATTATAAATTATAGTGTTTACTTTGAGGGTAGTATAATTTTTTGTTCATAAGTTATATAGGTTTTATTATTTTTTTGATAATGCAATTATGGAAAAGTTACCGAAAATAAAGTCACCAGAGGATTATACTCCTTCAGAAGATGAAGAATATATGAGCGTAAAACAACTGGAATACTTCAGCTTAAAGTTACAATCAATACTCGCTGAGTTGGAGAAACAAGAACTAGAAGATAATAGTATTGATACATACTATTCTGATGGAGATAGTGGAAATGAGGAATTAATCAAGCGCCGAAAAGATAGAAAAGAAAAGATTAAGGAGGCGTTAGAAAAAATAAAATTAGGCACTTATGGTTACTGCGATGGAACAGGAGAAGAAATAGGAGTCGAAAGACTTAAAGCTAATCCGCTTGCTATATATTGTATTGAAGAGCAAGAGAGAGTAGAAAAAGAAAAGAACGTGTACAACATTAACGATTAATTTACACATAAGTGGTGAGCCATTGGGCTTCAAGAGGAGCAAGAGGCGGATCAGGACTGAAGTATGTTATGCTATAAAGAAAGTGGAAAATTGGACATTCTCAACTCGACTCCTGCAGATTAAAAATTAAGTTGAATTAAAAATTGGGTTTGACACAGTTTATTTAACACTCCCTAAAAATTTAACGATTAGAATTATAATTACAAACCACAGTAAAAAATAGACTTTTCCATTTGATTTATTTTTAACTTGGATGTTTTCTAATTTTTTATCAGCTATTAGGTTTAATTTTTCTATAAGGCTAAATATCCCTTGGATTGTTTTTACAGGATAAGAATTTCTAATTTTTTCCCTATACCCTATTTTACTTTCATGTTGACTGCTTATCCACGCTTCAACTACTTTCCACATATTGATTTCTGGGTAGATCTTTCTACATGTCCCTTCCAGTAAAATCATAGTTTTCTGCAGCAATAACAATTGTGTTTGAACTTTCATATCAAAATCACCAGTTATTTTTAATAGCTGAGCAAGTAAACTAGCAAATGAAATCTTCTGTATAGGCTGCCCAATAATGGGTTCACCTATTGCCCTGCAAGCTGTGACAAAATTTCTATGCTGTGATGAAACGTAACCAGCTTTAAAGTGCATTTTTGCAACGTGGTCATAATCCCGATTTAAAAAGCCTTTGAGTATCTCTATAACGTAATAGCATGTCTCACGATCTATTCTACCCATGATTCCACAATCCAGGGCAATAATATTGTTATTACTATCAACCATTAGATTTCCAGGATGCATATCAGCATGAAAAAAACAATCCCTGTATACCTGACTACAAAACGATTCTATAAGATTGATAGCTATTTGCTTACGATTATTCAGTTTTTCAACTTCGTATATTGGTGTTGCTTCTATCCATTCTAATGTTAAAACCTTTTTTGCAGTTCTATTCCAATCTATTTCAGGTACATAAAAACCTCTGTCATTTTTTGTGTTTTCCTTTAGTTCTGAAGAGTGAGCAGCTTCAAAACGTAGATCTAACTCTAATCGGCAAATTTCAGCAAAAGTTTTGACTAATTCAATTGGCCTCAGCCTTTTTGATTGTTCGCTAAATTTTTCTGCAATTTCTGCAAGCCAAGAAAGCATTTTTATATCCCTTGAGAATGTTTTCTCAATATTTGGCCTTAAAACCTTCACAGCAACTTCCTTACCCTCAGTTGTAACCGCTCTATGCACCTGAGAAATCGATGCTGCTGCAATTGGCTTTTCAGAAAAGCTTGAAAAAATGTCGCTCAATTTACAATTAAACTCACTTTCTATAGTTTTAACTGCTATTTTATGTGAAAATGATGGCAATCTATCACATATCAATAACAAGTTATTTGTTATATCCTCATTTAAAACATCAGTACGTGATGAGATAGACTGCCCAAACTTAATGAACACCGGACCTAATTTTTCAAGAGCACACTTTAGCTTATGGCCTTGTATTTTATTTATTGATTTCTTTGATGGTGGAAGTAAATAAGGTAATATATTGTAACGTGTCAGCACTGTAGTTATGTGCAGAAGACGCAAAATATTTTGAATCATTTTGCTGCGTAACTGCTAAATATTTCATTTAGGGTTCTATTTTTCATAATCTCATCAGGCTTGCCTTGGCAATAGATAGTATTATTTATACAAATTACGTAATCTGAGGATGGTAGAGCAGAGTTAAGATCATGAGAAGTCATAAGAATCGATACCAATCGTTTTTTTGCTATTTTATTTATAATATCATAAAATTTAGCCCGCGCGTTAATATCCATTGCACTGACTGGTTCATCTAGAATGATCAAGTCAGGTTCTGCAATTAAACAACGTGCAAGCAGCAATAATTGTGTTTGCCCTGCAGAAATTTCTAACACTTGATTCTTCAAAATGTTACCGATACCAACCAACTCTATCGCTTCTGTAATAATGGATTGATTTTTCTTTAGTCTTTTCAAGGAGCTATTTAAAAGGAAATATTCAACTGTTATTGGCATCAAATTACTAATACTAAAATTTTGCGGCATATAGCCAATTTTTATGTTGTCAGCAAATACGATACTACCGGTACAGCTTTTATTTATGCCAGCAATTGCTTTCACTAAAGAGGTTTTACCTCCACCATTTGGACCAAGTATTGTAATTACGTCTCCTCTTTCCATGAACATATTGATATTGTCAAGGATTCTTTTACCATCATATGTGAGAGCAAGATTTTCTATTTTTAGAACACGATTATTGACATTATTTAACTTTTTGGCAAAATTTAACTTCTTCTCAACGTTTATATGAGACATTTACTGCCTTTTTTTCTATTACTTTCATTTACACTATACTATAATATTGCCTTTTCATCCAATTTAAAAGTTGTAGCTACAATCAAACCTATCCACTCACTTGTAGCTTCTGTGACAGAAGGAATTTTAGAACCGGAATTGCTTGGCTATGCAACATCTGCGCATAATTATATATTAAAGCCGTCTGATGCGAGTAATTTGGAATCAAGTGATGTCATATTTTACACTGACGATAACTTAGAGACGTTTGTTCAAACTTTCGCCAAAAATAATAAAGAACTAGTGCAATTGTCAAAGGTAATCAACCTACTTCCTGCTCGGCCACATTCATTTTCTAGAAAAATTACCAATACTCAAGATGAAAAAGACCTACACATTTGGCTGAGTCCCGAAAATGCAAAGAGCATGGTACTTTTTATAAGTGCAACATTGTCTAACATAGATAAAGAAAATTTCCATCGATACAACTCTAATGCAACAAAAGCCATAAAAAAAATAGACCAAGAAGTAAAAGAAATCGTGAAAGAACTGAATGATTTTAAAAATCAAAAATACATCGTCACTCACGATGCTTATCAATATTTTGAAAAATATTTTGGTTTAAATCACCCAAGCGCCATTCTTTCTATAGAAGAGGATTCGTACATAGGTATGAAGAGTTTAATGAAGCTAAAAAAGATAATGAAGGAAGAAAACGTTAAATGTATATTTGCTCATTCACAAGAAGATAGCATAAAGCCTAATGCTCTTTCTAATGACGCAAAAATGGTAGTTCTTGATCCTATTGGATCAGACATAGAGCCTGGAAAAGATGCATATCTAGCTATAATCAATAGCATTGCACAAAATTTCAAATCTTGTTTTGTTGAGTAACAAGTTCTTTTTAAAATGCCTCTGACTTACTGTTTTATTGTTCTGCATTTAAATCACCATTTGTCCTTTACATATTATACAGGTTTAGAATTATGCTTTATTCTTACGTTTATGTCTTGGTCCAATGCAATCAATAAGTTAAGCAAGTATTCTAAGGAAAACCCTTCGATTTTTGACCTATTGATTTGAGATACTTTAGGTTGATCAATCTTTAGAGCGCTTGCTGCTTTTTTCTGTGTTTTGTACCTCTTACTTATTAATTGTGCAATGACCTTTATTAATTTCAGTTTTGTATCTTTTACATCCCCCAACTCTACTATTATAGGATAACTTAATTGTAAATTTTGCATAATAATAAAATTCCTTATAAAAAAACTACTTTAATTTTTCTTCTTTAAATAATACGTGCCTTCTGACTACTGGGTCATACTTCCTAAACTCCAGTTTTCTGGTGAGCTTTTTTGGATTACGCTTTTTTACATAAAAATAGCCAGTTGATTTTTCTTCACCAGTTTTTGTTATCTTGATTGCAGTGCTGACTAACTTAACGAGCAAAGAAGCATTTTTTTTCGCCATACTTATAATGATATAATAAATTCTATGCGAGTTTATTACGCAAAACACTAAAAGTCAACCGAATAATGCAGATCGTAAAATTCTTGACAATCAACAGTGCATTAAGTAGCATGAAGTTAACTTCAGAATGAAAAGCAAACGGTAAATAAGTGGCAAATAGTGGCAAAAGGTTATTATTGATAGAAAATTCTGCCTGTTCTAATGAGGTAAGAGTTGCCTTATCAGTTAATAATAAGGTTGTAGAATTTGAACAAGAATTCAAGGAAAAAAAACAATTAAGAGGTAATATATACGTTGCTTATGTAAAGCGTATAGAGCCTTCTTTGCAAGCCGTATTTATTGAATATGGAAAAAACAAGCAAGGTTTTTTATCTTTTTCCGAGATATCTCTAGATTACTTCAATATTCCAGAAAAAGAAAAGGAAATTATCTTTGAGGGCTACTCAAATGACGATTGTACAGAAGAAGCTTCAGCAAATGTTTCTTCAGATTCTGCAGCTAGTAAGAATGTCAACGAGTTAGGTAGTGGTTTTGTAAGAGAGGTACCTTTATATAAAAAATACAAATTACAAGATGTTATTTCAGTAAATCAAAAAGTATTGGTCCAGCTAACTAAAGAGGAACGAGGCAATAAAGGAGCTTCATTTACAACATACATAACTTTAGTGGGTAGATACTGTGTTTTCATGCCAAATTCCATGAGTAAAGGTGGAGTGTCTCGCAGAATTGAAGATGCTAATGTCAGAAAGCAGTTAAAGGATATACTGAGTTCAATAAACTTGCCAAAAAGATCAGGTTTAATAGTAAGAACTGTTGGTTCAGGAAAAGATAAGAAAGAAATTGAGCAGGATTACAATTACTTATCCTCATTATGGCAGAGCATTCAAAAAAATGCCTTCTCTGTAAATGCTCCATCATTAATTTACAACGAAGCAGATGTAATTATGAGATCTGTTCGTGATTTTTGTAGCGATGGTATAGAAGTCATAGTATCTGGGAAGGAAGCTTTTGAAGCAGTGAGACAATATACTAAAAATGCATTAAAAGGTAGTAAGTTGCGTTACAGATTGTATAGAGGTTCTATCCCAATCTTTACTTACTATGGAATCGAAGATCAAATTTCTGAGTTATATAGCAATAGGGTAGAGTTGCCATCTGGTGGGTCTTTGGTAATAACTTTAACTGAGGCGTTTGTTTCAATAGACGTAAATTCAGGAAAGATGACAGGAGAAGATAGCATAGAAGAAACAGCTTATAGAACCAATATGGAAGCAGTACCTGAAATATCAAGACAGGTGAATCTTAGGGGCCTATCAGGATTAATAGTAGTCGATTTTATTGACATGTTGAAATATCAGTATTGCAGAGCTGTTGAGTCTGCTATAAAGCAAGCGTTTAAAGACGATAAAGCTAAAGTTCAATTTAGCTACATAAATGACTTTGGTTTAATGGTATTTTCAAGACAAAGAATTAAACCAAACATACAAGAAATTAATACTACAGAGTGTTTACACTGCAAGGGTATTGGAAGAGTAAAATCGAACGAAGTAATTGTTGCATCGATACTAAGGGATTTACAACACATTGCTCATAGGAACCAAAATAAGTCTTTTGATTTAGTAGCGCATAGTGCGGTTATAGCGCATATTTTTAATAATAAAAGGAATACAGTTTCTACAATCGAAAAAGAGTTTAATATTACATTGAACATTAGTATTGATAACAGTTTAGATGTAAATACATTTGTTTTAAAACAAGGAGATGATGTTAATTCAAACGGTTATAAGCCATTACAGAACTCTGGATACCAAATTGAGGATAGCAGCAATGAAGAAGTTGATAATTCAAATAAACTACGAGGCAATTTTTGGCTGACTAAATGGCTTTCGCGCTTTTTAAGTTCTAATAACTAATTAGAAACCCTAAATTGGGCTTGTAATTAATAAGTCCTATACTTATATATTCTTATATCAGATAATATTTACAATGGGGTACTCATTATGGGAAGAGCAATAGGCATAGATCTCGGAACAACAAATTCTTGTGTTGCAATAATGCAGGGCAAGGATACAAAGGTAATAGAAAATAAAGAAGGGGCAAGAACTACTCCATCTATAGTTGCATTTACTTCGTCAGGAGAAAGGTTGATTGGCGCTCCTGCAAAAAGACAAGCAACCACCAATGCAAGTAATACTTTTTTTGCTACTAAGAGATTAATAGGCCGTCAATACGGTGATTCTGAAATGAAAAATCTAAACGTGCCGTATAAAGTGTTTGCAGCAAAAAATGGTGACGCATGGGTTAAAACCACTGATAATAAAGAATACTCTCCTAGTCAAATTGGTGCATTCATACTACAAAACATGAAAGAAGCAGCAGAAGCTTATCTTGGAGAGGAAGTAAAAGATGCTGTGATAACAGTGCCAGCATACTTCAACGACTCTCAACGTCAAGCAACAAAAGATGCAGGAAAAATCGCCGGATTAAATGTGCTCAGAATAGTAAATGAACCGACTGCTGCAGCGCTTGCTTATGGTCTTGATAAGAAACATGGGCACACAATAGTGGTATATGACCTTGGTGGTGGTACATTTGATGTCTCAATACTTGAAATAGGTGAAGGGGTTTTTGAAGTAAAGGCTACAAATGGTGACACTCATCTTGGAGGTGAAGACTTTGATAACGCAATAGTGAGTTATTTACTAGATGAATTCAAGAAAAGTAATGGCATTGATTTGAAAAATGATCCAATGGCTATGCAAAGAATCAAAGAAGCTGCTGAAAAAGCGAAAATTGAATTATCAAGTGCAATGGAAACGGAAATAAATCTACCGTTTATTACAGCTGATGCAAGTGGTCCAAAACACTTAAATATGAAATTAACGAGAGCAAAACTTGAAAGCTTAGTGAATGGTTTAATCGAAAGAACTATGGCTCCTTGTAAAAAAGCTCTTGAGGATGCTGGTTTGTCTGCTAGTCAAATTGGCGAAGTGGTTCTCGTTGGTGGCATGACTCGTATGCCAAAAGTCATAGAGAAAGTTAAAGAATTCTTTGGCAAAGATCCACATAGAGGAGTAAATCCTGATGAAGTTGTAGCAATTGGAGCTGCAATACAGGCGGGAATCATTCAAGGTGATGTAAGAGATGTGTTACTACTTGACGTGACTCCACTTTCTCTTGGTATTGAGACTCTAGGAGGAGTATTCACTCCACTTATTGAACGTAATACTACTATTCCTACTAAAAAATCTCAGGTGTTTTCAACTGCAGAAGATAACCAAACAGCCGTTACAATTAAGGTACATCAAGGTGAAAGAAAATTGGCGGTTGATAACAAGCTACTTGGTCAGTTTAGTTTGGAAGGGATACCTCCTGCTCCTCGTGGAGTTCCTCAGATCGAAGTAACATTTGACATAGATGCAAATGGAATAGCACACGTTTCTGCAAAAGATAAAGCTACTGGAAAAGAGCAAAAAATACGCATTCAATCTTCAGGTGGTCTATCTGATGATGAAATAAATCGCATGGTAAAAGAAGCTGAAGAAAAAGCGCAAGAAGATGAAAAGCGCAAAAAGTTTATTGAAGTGAAGAATCAAGCGGATAGTTTAGTTCATTCTACAGAAAAGTCTCTGACAGAGTATGGTGATAAAGTTTCACCAGAAGATAAATCTGCTATTGAAAATGCAGTTAACGAATTAAAAGAAGTTAGTAAATCTGATAACATTGATGACGCTGATTCAATCCAGCAGAAAGTTACTAATCTTTCTCAATTATCTATGAAACTTGGAGAAGCTATGTATAATGCCTCACAACAAAATAGTGCTGGAAATGGCTTTTCATCAGAAGGGAATCCAAATGATAAAGAAGAAAAAGTAGTAGATTCTGATTATCAAGACATAGATAATAAGGAAGAGAATAAATAAGGGTGTATTGTTATATCACTTTTCCTGTCATCCCAGTGTCAGCTACTTGGATGACAAGAGGAGCATGTTGTTGCTTAAAGAAACCATTATGGATATTATTAAAACAATAGAAGAAAAGATACGCGATTCGATAGATGTAATTGATATCAACATTGTCGATGAATCAGCAAAGCATGCTGATCATTATTTTGCTTCATCTTCAACATTACCTTCGCACATTAAATTAATATTAATATCTGACGGCTTTATTGGAATGAGTATTCTAAAAAGACATAAGTTGATTTATGAGTTATTGAAGGGTGAGATAGAGCTAATACATGCAATTTCTCTTCACTTGTATACGCAAAACGAGTACAATTTAAAAAATAAATAATAAAAATGTGAAGGAAGAGTCTATATTAGTTAAAGCAGGAAGAAAATTTAATGACTATAAAGGTTCTATGAACCCGCCAGTTTATCATTCTTCTACCATATTATTTCCTACTTACAAGGACTACTTAAATGCAGCAAATGGAGAAAGTATATACGATGTAATCAACGATGGTGTTGCAAGGGATTATAGCTACAGTAATATTGGTACTCCTACTGTCCATTATCTTTCAAATGCACTGGCTGAAATTGAAGGGAGTGGACAAGCGCTTATTTATCCTTCCGGACTATTTGCACTTACTTTTGCTATTTTGACTTTCACTAAAGCAGGCTCGCACGTTTTAATTCAAGATAATAGTTATTATAGGCTTAGGAGGTTTGCAGAAAATGAGCTACCAAAAAGAGGAACAGAAGTAACTTTTTATGATCCAACGCAGGATATAACTGATTTAATTCAGAGTAATACTTCATTGATAATGATCGAGACTCCTGGTTCTATAATGTTTGAGATTTCGAATATAGAGCATATAGTAAAAGTTGCTAAAGAACATGGAATCGTAACCGTTTGCGACAATTCATGGGCCACTCCTTTGTTATTTAAGCCGCTTGATTATGGAATTGATGTTGCACTATATTCAGTGACAAAGTATCTAGCCGGTCACTCAGATTTAGTTATGGGAGCTATTATTGCTGAAGGTGAAATTTTTAAATTGCTTTATGAGAGCTATAAAAATTATGGAGTAACCATTCAATCGCACGACTGCTACCTTGCACACAGGGGACTAAGAACACTGCACACACGTATGAAAAGGCACCAAAATACAGCAATGGAAGTGGCAAAGTGGCTAGAAGCACAGCAAAAAGTTAGAAAGGTTTTATATCCAGCACTTCCCTCCCATCCTCAACACGAATTATGGAAAAGTTACTTCAAAGGAGCAAGCGGCACATTCAGTATAGCACTGGATAGAGAATATTCATGTGAAGAACTAAGCTGCATGGTTGATCATATGAAAATTTTTAGTATTGGTGCTTCTTGGGGAGGGTGCGACAGTTTGATATTACCAGTAGATCGTAGATCTATGTCAAGATCTGTAATGAATTCAGATTGTGGTGGAAGTTTCGTGCGAATATTTTGTGGACTGGAAGATCCTGAAGATTTAATCTTTGACCTTAATGACGCACTAAAAAGGTTACCATGTTTAGACTTTCAAAACGATGAAGTAGGACATGAAACTGAGAGAATTACTGCATGATATTGTTGATGTTAACTTTGACGTTGAAATCAAGGGCGTTACATGTAATCCCAAGAGAGTCAAGGAAGGTTATCTTTTCGTTTGTGTGTCTGCGGTGTCATTCCAGCGCGTGACGCTGGAATCTAGAAAACCAGCATGTATCCAGATTTTTCCTACTGAATCCCAGTATCACGCACACGACTGTGTAGACGTTGTCATACAAGGAACCAAAAAAGATGTCATCCCAGTGCTTGACTACTTGGATCCAGAAAATTTAATTGCAAATGAGCACACTAGGCAATTGTATAATAAAAACTGGATTCCAGTGTTACGCACTGGAATGACAGATACTTCGAGCTTTGCAGTGCTTGAACACCCAAATCCTCAAGAAATATACAGCGAAATAGTCAGCAGGTTTTATCAATTCAAACAGCCCAAATATGTTGCTGCTGTAACGGGTACGAATGGTAAAACTTCAGTAGTAGAATTTTGCCGCCAGATCTGGCAAAACTCTGGCTATAATGCTGCGTCTATTGGAACACTTGGAACATGCATCAATAATGGTAGAAAAGGTAATAGCAACAGTCTTACCACTCCAGATGCAGATGACCTTTACGCAACATTGCGTGGTATAAATGTAGAACACTTAGTGTTAGAAGCATCAAGTCATGGGATTGATCAATATAGAATCCATGGATTAAAGTTGAGTGCTGCAGCTTTTACTAATTTCTCGCAAGATCATTTAGATTACCATAAAAATCTTGGTGAATATTTAGAAACTAAAAAAAGGTTATTTTACGAGGTATTACCAGAAGGAAAAACAGCGATTTTAAATGCGGATATAGATGAATACTACGCGTTGCTTAAGATAGCTGAAAAACGCAGCAACAAAATTATCACCTATGGAAAAACAGGCTCTGATATTACTTTATTGGAGCAAACACCAACCCCTAATGGTCAACACCTTACAATAAAAATTGGTGGTGAAATTTATGATACGTTTTTTCCGGTTCTGGGGCAATTTCAAGCATATAATCTGTTGTGTGCAATGGGTATAGTTACCTCGTCTGGACTGAATTACAGAGAAATATGCGTAGAAAAACTCGTTTCTCCACCAGGAAGAATGGAAAAAGTGAAACCTTTTGCATTTGTGGATTACGCTCATACTCCAAGTGCGCTTAAACAAGCCCTATTGTCTTTAAAATGGCACTTCAATAAAAAAATAATTCTAGTTTTTGGTTGTGGTGGCAATCGTGATCAAACAAAACGCGCAGAAATGGGTAAAGTAGCACAAATATATGCAGACAAAGTGATAATCACGGATGACAATCCGCGTGATGGGAATCCTGCAGAAATTCGTCGTGGTATTTTACTACATTGCCCTAATGCGCTAGAGATAGAAGATAGAAGAGAAGCTATAGAGAAAGGAGTAGATATTGCCTATAACGAGGGTATGATTCTGCTAGTTGCAGGAAAAGGACATGAGAAATTCCAAATTGTAGGAAGCCAAACTTTTGAGTTCAGTGATGTTGAGGTTATTAAAAATCATGCCTTAACATACTGATTTTCACAATGGGCTTACCTCCGTATCTGTTCAGGGACGTGGCTAATGTGCGAATATTGAAGCAAAAGTGATGTCATCCCAGTGCTTGACACTGGGATGACATCCTCCTGGTAGACAATGTTCGTACAGCTATGTGCGTAACGCTGGCACTGGAATCTAGAAAAAAATAGATCCAAGTAGTCAAGCTACTTGGATGACACTGACTGCTAATTTTTTATGCAAGAGGTCCAATCATTCACCGTTCTTGCAAGTGATAGCACTCTCACTTCTCTTGCACCGGAGTTTAAAATTTCTTGAGAGCAAGATCTTACAGTTGCTCCGGTTGTTACCACATCATCAACTAATATCACGATTTTATTTTCGATAATTTTCTTGTTGGTTATGCTAAAAGCCTTTTTCAAATTTTTTTCACGCTGTTTAAGTGAAAGACCAGCTTGAGGCGCAGTATGGCGAAGACGTTTTATTGCAAATGGCGTATAGGATAAATTGGACAACTTACTCAACTCTTTTGCAAGCAATGCTGCTTGATTATATTTACGTTTAAACAAGCGCATTTTATGTAACGGTATAGGAATTATGACCTCTGCGTTCTGAAACGTATCCTGATTAGCTTGGTGTATCCACTTTGCATAGATTTTTACGTAATTCAAATTATCAAAAAATTTGAAATTTATAATCATGTTTTTACTATGTTGATCATAAGCAAAAACTGATCTTAATACTTTAAACGGTGGAGGATTGATGATGCACTTACCACACGTATGAATATTGTCTGAGATTACTACGCCACAAACATTGCAGTAATGCTTAGTTAGAAAATTGATTTTTTTGTTGCATTCACTACATAGATTAAGATTTTCATCAATGATATATTCGCAACTTACGCATACGTTCGGAAATATAAGATTTGTAGCTTTTTTTAGTAAGAGAAGGTTCACAATTCATTAAATATATTATAAAATTTATATAGTATAGCTAAAGTAACTTGTGCTTACACTCTTTCACTTTTTATTTCATTTCAATGTAATTCAAACTGAGCCACTGCTGAAAAAGCAGAACTTATAACTTATTAGATAAAAGCTGATGTTTTTCTGGCTCCTGTATTTCACTTAACTTACTTTGCACTTTGTTGCAAGCCCACACAAGTGGCGTTATCATTGACGCGGCAGCCCAAATGATAGCAGCGCAAGCATAACTTACAATCTTGTTAAATACTTCAGCTACTGCACTAGCACAATCTTGCCCAGCACTTAAAAATGCATTTGAATGATCAACTAATGACTTTGTACTTGCTTTTAAACAATAGTCCCCTGTTATTTTTGATAATAACTTAATTGGGAAGTATGACAAATATGCTAGTATCAAACATAAAGGTTGCAATATTATGCTAGCTACTAGAAAAGCACCCCGTTCACAAAGTGGAAACACTTCCTCTGCCCTGTAACCCACGTATTCACATTTATCATTGTTTTTATAATACTTGTTATAATTGTCTTTACTCTCAACTCCACAAATTACATCTTTCACAGGTCCTAGCACATTATCAACGTAATGTACGGACTTATAGAAACTATTTTCTGGAACTAGTGTGCAATCTTCTGCTCTCTTAGCAGGTACAATTCCATGTTTAGCATACCTTTTAAAATATTGATATATTGACATTACCCTCTCCAAATCATAAATATGCAACCTAGCCTAATATAATTAAGAAATAGTTTATAATAAATACGTTTTAAGATACCTGCCTGTAACACTTTCTGGAATTTTTACCACTTCTTCTGGAGTTCCAGTGGCAATCACTTCTCCGCCTTTTATTCCGCCCTCTGGTCCGATGTCTATTATATAATCTGCAGTTTTTATAACGTGCAAATTGTGTTCGATAACTATAACAGTGTTTCCCAGATCGACTAATCTATGGAGTATTTTTAGTAAGTTATTTATATCTTCAAAGTGTAATCCAGTTGTTGGCTCATCAAGAATATACAATGTTCTTCCGGTAAATCGTTTTGATAGCTCTTTGGACAGCTTTATTCGTTGTGCTTCACCCCCAGACAACGTTGTTGACGACTGTCCGAGTTTTATATAGCCAAGCCCCACTTCCTGCAAAGAAACCAACTTTTCTTTTACCATTGGAAGGTTTTCAAAAAAATCACAAGCCTGATCTATCGTCATATCAAGCACATCAGAGATTGATTTTCCTTTATAAGTAACTTCCAATGTTTCACGATTATACCTTCGCCCTTTACACTGCTCACACTTCACATAAACGTCCGGTAGAAAATGCATCTCTATCTTTAAGTGCCCATCACCTTTACAAGCCTCACACCTTCCCCCTCTGGTATTAAATGAAAACCGGCCTATATTATATCCCCTTGCTTTTGACTCCGAAAGACCTGCAAACCAATTTCTTATATGAGTAAACATACCGACATATGTTGCTGGATTTGACGCAGGAGTTCTACCAATTGGCGACTGATCAACTTCTATAACTTTATCTATATATTCAAGGCCTTCTATTCTATCACACCGACCATACCGTGCAGACGAATGATATATCTTATGTGCTGAATATTTATATAACGTTTCTATGACTAAACTTGATTTTCCCCCTCCTGATATTCCAGTAACACAAATAAGATTCCCTATAGGAAATTTAACGTTCACATTTTTTAAGTTATTTTCACATGCATTTATTACTTTTATGAACTGAGTTGCTTGCTTTCTTCTCCTTGGAATTAAAATTTTTTTCTCTCCACTCAAATATTGCCCTGTTATGCTCCCTGAATTTCTTTGCACCTGGTCTGGTGTTCCTTCTGCAATAACTTTTCCACCATTTACGCCAGCTCCAGGACCAATATCAATCGCATAATCAGCAGCCATTATTGTATCTTCATCATGCTCAACAACGATTACAGTGTTACCCATGTCTCTCAAGTCTTTCAGTGTAGCAATTAACCGATCATTATCGCATTGATGAAGGCCTATCGAGGGTTCATCAAGCACATACAGCACTCCTGTTAAACCAGAGCCAATTTGCGAAGCAAGTCTGATCCTCTGACTCTCACCGCCAGAGAGAGTGCTAGATTCTCGATCGAGCGTTAGGTAATTCAACCCTACATTCTTTAGAAATGCTAGCCTCTTGATTATTTCATTTAATATTTTACTTGAGATTTGCTTCTGTTGTTCTGTGAGCTTGTCTGGCAAATTTTCAAACCACTTAAGGGATTTATCGATGCTGAGCCCTGATATTTCACCTATATGTCTGCTATCAATTTTCACTGTGAGTGCTTCTTTTCTCAATCTATGGCCAGTACATTCCTTACAATGAATAACAGAGCAGTATCGCTCAACAAGCGTTTCATCATAATCCATCTGGTTCTCCAAGATACTGATCAAACCTTGAAATTTATTAGAGCCAAAGAGTATCATATCTTTTACTTCTTGATCTATGTTCTTCCACGGAACATCAAGGCTAAATTTACAATTTTCAGCCAGTGATAGAATTGCACTTTTTAGAAATCCATAACTTGTGTGCACTTGACGGAACATTGGTCCTACTGGCTTTAAAGCACCCTCAGATATTGAAAGAGTTTCATCTGGCACTATCAGCTTTACATCAACAGCCAGCTTTTTACCAAGCCCATTACACGAACCACATGCACCGTAAGGGCTGTTAAAAGAAAATAATCTTGGTTCTATTTCCTCAAGAGTGAAACCAGACTCGGGGCATGCAAAATTCTCTGAAAAAGTCAGAATTTGACCATTTTTATACTCGGAATTATGGTTGTCAGGTAGGTTTACTACTTCTACATACATTAGACCATTACCAAGTTTTAGTGCGGATTCTATACTACTTGGCAGTCGATTTCCTATATCGCCCAATATTGATATTCTATCTGCAACCACAAAAATGTCGTGTTTCTTGTTCTTATCAAGTTTAGGCAAGTCATCTACATTGTACACTTCACCATCTATTTTGAACCTTACGTAACCTTGTCTTTTAATTTCCAATATCTCTTTGAGATGTTCTCCCTTTCTACCACGCACAACAGGGGCAAGTATATATATTTTAGTTTCTAAAGGTAACGCAATTATAGTATCTACAATTTGAGATACAGTTTGCTTTGTTATCGGTAATCCAGTTGCAGGTGAATAAGGAACCCCTATTCGTGCATATACTAAGCGCAAGTAATCGTAAATTTCGGTAACAGTTCCAACTGTTGACCTTGGATTTTTTGAGATCGATTTCTGGTTGATAGATATTGCAGGGGAAAGACCTGTAATCGACTCAACATCTGGTTTATCCTGAATGTTGAGAAATTGACGCGCGTAAGCTGATAGGCTTTCAACGTATCGGCGTTGGCCTTCTGCATAAATCGTATCAAATGCGAGACTAGATTTACCAGAACCACTTAGCCCAGTTATAACAACTAGCTTATTTTTCGGTATATTGACATCTATACCTTGCAGATTATGTTCCCTTGCACCCTTAACTCTTATAAAATCGTCCATATTATACTATATAACGTATTTTAACCATTATAGCCTTAAAATACATGAATTTACAGTGATATGTTGATTTTCTATTGATTTTTTCAACTGTTACGGAAAATTAGGCAGCGTTTGGTAAATCGTCATTCCGCTACTTGTTAGCGGAATCTATGCTGAGATACCGGGCGGTATGACGTAGGGCTGTACAACTTGTGTTAGAGTCTTAGGGCAAATCTACTACCTATAAATTCTAAACTGTTGTTACGCACCAAATACATTCCCAGGACCCAAAGTCAGTTTAGCTATATCAGAAAACAGGTTATGTGGAAATCTTAAAATACTTCTTGTTTGCCAAGCAAAATAAATACATTCCTACAAACAAGCAGATGCTTAATACTGACGCATAAGAAAACTTAAAAATTAAATCTCTAATATATATTGCTAAGCATTTACCTGCAGAAAATTTGTATAGTAATCCAACACATACAACGGCACTATCAATTACTGATGCCATAATTAAAGTAATGAAATTTGCCATATGAAAATTCAACTTGGACTTCAATTTTTCAAAAACAATTATGCTCGAGAGAAGAGATACTAAAATTGCAGCATATGAAGTCAATATCATCAAACTAAAACTTTGCCATTTTAAAATACAGCATAGCGCTGTACACACTATTAAGCTATACGTAGCTTTTTCTTTGCCATAAAATTCAACCATTGAATTTACAACTAAAGCAGCTCCTATAAATAAAGCAGCACATATCATCAATTTATTTGAAGCGTTGAGTAAAGAAAGACTGATAAATAAGAGTGTCAGTAAAATAGACATAACTACCTACCCAAATTTAATGACATACATTTATTTTAAGTAAATATTGCACATAGTGAAAGAGTTATTTAACCTAATGGAAAAAAAACATTTTAAACTGACATGCTATAGCTACCCAAGAAAGGTTTTCCTACGTCATACCGCCGCGGCCGCTAACAAGCAGCGGGATGACGAGTTTGTCGTTTATCAAATCGTCTGTAAACCTAAGTTACTTTAGCTATATAATAACTATTTCCCAAATCTTTCAGATTTACTTTTAAAACATCCTTTATGTTTAGCACCTTTTTCTCTGTTACTTTGCCAATACATGAATAAGCCGCATCTTCAAACAACGCTTCAAACCTCTGCTGATTTTGTGGTGCAATAGTAACCAAAATTCTACTTTGCGATTCAGAAAACATTATTATCTTGTTTATTATGTCTGTATTTTGTGTTTTTCCTATTGGTACTAGTGAAAGATCGATTTCAGCACCAAGGTCTCCTGCAATTAGCGATTTTGCCAGAGCAATAATTAAGCCGCCTAAGTTTGGTGCAATTGCAGAGGCAATTATGCCATCTTTTATTGCCTGGTTGTAACGCTCATACAACTTCCTAGCGCTCTTTGCATCAACTTTTGGCACGTTGTTATTATCTATTCCACTATATAACTGATATTCAGATCTACCAAGCTCATCGTGGGTTGTACCAAGCACATATATCAAGTCCCCTGGCATTTTCACATCAAGCGATACCGCATTTTCAATATTTTCTATAACTCCAATTGCTGAAATGAGTAATGAAGGTGGTGCAGATATCATCACTTTCTCGCCATTTTCGTCATATCCCTTGAAGTCATTGAACATACTGTCTTTTCCGGATATGAATGGCGTTTTAAATGCAGTTGCAAAGTCGTAACAAGCCTCTGCAGCTCTCTTTAGCTGCCATAGCCTTTCTGGATTATAAGCATCGCACCAGCAAAAATTGTCGAGCAACGCTAGATGATTTATATTTCCTCCTGCAGCTACGTAGTTGCGTATTGCAGTGTCAATCGCACATGCTGCCATGTGATAAGTGTCAATTTCTCCATAACTTGAGCCAAATCCCTGCGATTTTACAACACCTTTGTTTGAAGAAAGGACTGGCCTCGAGACAACAGCTTCACTGCATACTCTTCCCTTGCCTTGCAGTGGTTTCAGTATTGACGACCCCTGAACCTCATGGTCATATTGCACCACTATGAACTCTTTGCTGCATATGTTTGGTCTGCTTAGCATTTTTTTTAATGCAAAGGTGTCATTCCAGTGCTTGACACTGGAATCCATTTCACATTCAATTCCACCGTTGGATGGGTTTTTGCATAAAATGTTTGCAGGCTCAGCCTGCTGGATCCCAGTGTCAAGCACTGGGATGACAGGGAAGAGTGTTGGGATGACAGGAGAGGGTTCCGGAATGACAGCAGGCTCCTTAGACCATGGCTTTGTTTGTAAATGCACTTTGGGATTACCGTCATGCAAAAATTCAGTTTCCATATCCATTATTACTGTCCCTTCAGGACATTTAACAACAGCTTTACCACTCTCATTAAACTCTCCAATCACACAAACCTCCACATCATGTTTTTTCATGATTTGCTTAAACGCAGGAAAATTTTCTTCTGGCACTGCTAAAGTCATTCTCTCTTGTGATTCTGATATCCATATTTCCCACGGAGCCATACCATCGTTTTTAAGGAGAACCTTGTTCAAATCAACTTCAAATCCGTCTTTTCCCATTTCACCAATAGACGATGATAGACCGCCTGCTCCATTATCCGTTATTGCATTATAAAGACTAAGATCTCTTGCTTTTATGACGGCATTGGATAGTTTTTTTTGTGTTATGGGGTCACCAATTTGCACAATCGTTGAAGGGCTGTTTCCCGACAAAGCCTCTGAAGAAAACGTTGCACCGTGAATTCCATCTCTTCCAACTCTTCCACCAATAATTACGATTTTATCGCCATTTTTTGGTCCTTTAATGTGTGAAGGTGCATTATTTATATTGCGTGGAATAATTCCGACACTTCCAACAAAGACTAATGGCTTGCCACAAAATCTATCGTCAAAATATACCGATCCAAGTTGCGTTGGAATGCCAGAACAGTTACCAGCAACATTAACGCCATGAATCACTTCTTTCATTATATATTTTGGCGGTAAGATCTCATCAGTGCGCTCCTTGTCCCTATAAAATTTGCCTTTTGCTTCTTTGGCAAAGCAAAAGTAATAGGTATTCATTATAGGCTCCGCGCCTTTCCCGAAACCCACTATATCACGATTAACTCCAAGCACTCCGGTCATTGCTCCACCAAATGGATCAAGAGCTGAAGGGCTATTGTGAGTTTCAACTTTATCGACAATCAAGTAATCGTCATCAAAAATTATTCCTCCTGCGTTGTCGGAGAAAACTGACACGCATATGTCAGAATTTATCTCACGCGTTGCACGCTTAATATAATGAGCATATAGACCGTCTTTTATTTCATCAATAGGGGAGCAAAAAATATTGTGTTTACAATGTTCAGACCAAGTCTGTGCCAGAGACTCAAGTTCAATATCATATGGATTTCTACCGAGTTTTTTAAAGTAATCCTTTATAGCTTTCATTGCTGCCAGCGAGAGCCCTAAAGTGCCATTACCATCGATTCCATCTCTGCTGATTTTTTCAAGCTCTTGGTCACTCACATTGAGGTCAACAGACTTAGTACTATCCTCTGTCATCCCAACCCTACCTTCTGTCATTCCAGTGCTTGACACTGGAATCCAGTTTGCATTATACAATTGCTTGAAATTTTCTGGATCCCAGTGTCGGGGCACTGGGATGACACCAGGTGTTGTATTCGATTTACCATAATATTTCCAGCTATAGTTCTTACAGATAAGTGTGCAATATTCAGTGATAGGGTTGAATTCTTGCTTTATATCATCTTCGGTTGGCATGCTTCCTTTACCCAAAATCAGCTTTGAACTTCTTGCTTTGATATGAACGCCTTCATCAATGTGGCCCTTGCTAATTAAATACTCTCTAACAATTTGTTTCGCTGTGTTGCCCACATTGTCAGTCATGCCAGGTAAAAAGCTTATTTCCAAGCCCCACTTTGCTTGTGGTTCTATGAAGTCATATTGAAGGTTTTCATTGTAGGAATAATAACGGCAGTCTTGTATGACTTTATTATAAAATAGCCCACAAATTTCTTCATGTAATTTTGATGGTAATTCTTTGCTTATGTAAATCAAGTAAACATTAACTACCCTTCTGCGGCCAACTTGTTCACATTTATTTAAAACTTCTATTCTGATGTTTGCCATGTAATATTGTGAAAGACTTTAATATATCATAGCATAAGAAACTGCGAGCACATTTATATTTTGAGTGATTTCTATATAATAAAATATTGTATTAATTGTTACTGTTAGTGGGAAGAGTTTTTACCGTTAATGTGGATGAGTCCTTTTTCAATGTATTGGTTCAGCACATATTTTCTGAATATGAAAGAGAAAAAATTCCCGAGATAAAGATCATACTTCCCTGCAAAAGGGATGTAATAGCGCTGCTGAGTGCGTTCAAGAATTATAACGCTAAAAAATGCATAATTTTGCCAGAGATAGTTTCACTGGAAAACATTGATGAAGAGGATTTAATATTAAATCTTGATAGAGTTAAAGTTATCAATCCAACAAAGAGGACGCTGCTACTCATTCAATTCATATTGGAGTGGAATAGAAAAAATAATGATAATTTCCCCATTGATTTAGCTTATAGCCTGCCATCATTGCTTGATAAAATTCAATCTACCCAAACAACGGATTGCTATCAATTCGATGAACATTCAAAAAAAATAGAGAATTTCACAAGCTTACTCATTGAGAGTTGGAATAAAATTTTAAAAGATTTAGGAGTAGTAGATATATTAGAACATAAGAGTGATTACATAAACAATATGATAATCTCTTTACAAAAAGACCAACATATAATCTTTGTTGGAATTGGAAAGGATAAGTCGTTAATTAAGGCTATATATGACCTGCCGTTTGGAAAAATAATTTTTCCTAATCTGAATTTGAAAATTAAAGAGAAAGATTGGCAATCACTTGATAAAAAACATTATCAATATTGCCTGAAAGATCTACTCGATTATTTAAATGTAGATAGAAGAGATGTGAGTTTTCTGCCAGAAGCGTGTTCTCCAGTGCCCAGACACTGGGATCCAGAAAACTTAACTTTAAATGAGCGCACCAGGTGGCTGTATAATGAAAACTGGATCCCAGTGTCAAGCACTGGGATGACAGAAGAAAGGGCTGGGATAACAGGAAGTCCTGAGGAATATCTAGATTACATTTTTGATACAACTGCCGATCTAAGCAAAGTTAGTAATGGACATATTGGCAATATTGAAGTCATCACTTGTGATTCCAGAGAGGAAGAAGCACAAGTGACATCATTAATTATAGAGAATGAAGGTTATGAAAACGTTTCTTTGGTTGTCTTTGATAAATTACTTGCAGCTCGTATAGCATGTTTATCAAGGCAACACAGTGCCATACCGGAAAATTATCCTTATATAACACTCCTACTTTATAGTATCGAAGTTTTGACCTCAAATTGGAGCAGTGTGTCATTACTTTCGCTCCTTAAACATAGGCTAGTGACTTTTGGTTACACTCAAGAAGAGTACACTCGGATTTTATCTGAATTTGAAATAGAGATATTACGCAACTTTAGTACAAATGGCCTTAAAGATATTATAGATGCTATTAATACCTATAAAAAGCTAAAACATAAAGAGGATATATTGCTTATTATCAATAGGTTAGAGGCTATACTTAATCTTTTACTTAACTCTATAAATTGCCCTATTTCTGATGTGGTGGCAACTCATTTGCAGTGTATTAATGTGCTATCTGGTATAAATTTTTCAGAGCTAAATAGTGAAATAGGTAATTTCACCTGTAATTTCTTGAATGCATGTGAGGGTATAGAAATTAAGTGCTCCTTAGAGTTATATAGCCAAATTCTGACCTTATTTTTAGAGAAAGAGTTTTTCTCTGTAGCAAATGACTTGAATAAATTCAGCTTATATCACAACAAAGTTGTAATACTCGCTGGATTTAATGAAGCGCCAAGCTTTCAAAGTCCGCTTTTGAATGCACTTACGAGAGAAAAATTTAACCTTCCTTCTGCGCAAGAAGAGCAGGGGTATTTTTTTTATACTTTACACAATTTGTTTTGTGCAAGTAAGGTTTATATTACAAGATCGCTAAGCCATAGAAAACCAATTCTATTGCAGCGTTTGGAAATTCTGCTCAAGGAGGGGAAACAGCCGTATCGCGATTGGCTGAGGATATTAAATACGCCTGAATGTACTGTTCCATGTACTCAGCCTATGCCAAAACCTCAAACCGAAGTTAGAAAAGAAAAAATGCAGGTGATGTCTTGCAGTGCAATAGAAAAGCTAATTCGTAATCCTTATTCATTTTACGTTGAATATATACTGGGCCTTAAACAATTAAGAGACTTGAATTTTAAGCCATCGATATTGGAATTTGGCACTATGGTGCACAACATTCTTGCAAGATATTTACGCAACAAAAAGTCGCCAATGAGCATTGCACGAAAAGCATTCTCGACTAGTCAGTTTAATTTTTCAAATATGTGGTGGGTAAGACTGCAAAGGATAATTCAATCTTTTGTCGAATTTGATGAAACTCGAAGCAATTATGTTGAGTTGGAAAAGAGTTTTACCTGTCCGATATTTCATATTCCAGCGCGTGACGCTGGAATCTATATTTCTTGTGATGATGTATCCCAGTATGAAACTGCTTGGATGACAAATAGAGATCTGATCCCACAAGAAATTTTACTGACAGCAAGATGTGATAGAGTTAAGTATCTACCAAGTGGGCAAGTAGCAATTATAGACTATAAACTTGGTTCACCACCTTCCAACGAAGAAGTGATGTCGGGGTTTTTTCCACAGTTAATTTTGCAAGCCTTAGCGGTAGAACATATAACAAAAAGAGAAGTTTCAGAACTTGCTTATTGGAAACTTGATTATGATAAAATAAAAGTTATTTCTATACAAAATTATAGATACAAAATGCAAGAATTAAAAAATGATCTGCCTGGTTTTTTATCTAATTATTTAAGTAATTCCACACCCTTTATTGCCTCTCCATATTTTGATAAATTCCTGAGATTTAATAGCTATAAACAGCTAGAAAGGGTAGGGGAGTGGTTGTAAATGGTGTCATCCGAGTAGCTTGACTACTTGGATTCAGGAAAAAGAATGGTGTCATGCAAGTAGCCTCCTTCTCCTGTCATCCCAGTGCCCCGACACTGGGATCCAGAAAAGTTTGCTTGTAAGCAAGCAAACTAGCATAGAAAGTGGTTACAACATTTTCGATGAGATTATATGGAAAACTGGATCCCAGTGTCTGGGCACTGGGATGACAGCAGTCCTACGTCATACCGCGATTCATTCCTACGTCATACCGCGATTCATTCGCGGTATCTCTTAACATAGATCCCGCTAACAAGCAGCGGGATGACGGTTGTCAGGGTGTCATCCGAGTAGCCTCTTTTTTGTTATCCGAGTAGCCCCTTCTCCTGTCATCCCAGTGCTCTTTTTTTGTCATCCGAGTAGCCCCTTTTTTGTCATCCCAGTGCCCCGACACTGGGATCCAGGAATTTTATTAAGTTGGTAAGCATAAAAATAGATGTTTTACGTTAAAATACAACGTTTTCGATGAGGTTATATGGAAAACTGGATCCCAGTGTCTGGGCACTGGGATGACAGCAGTCCTACGTCATACCGCGATTCATTCCTACGTCATACCGCGATTCATTCGCGGTATCTCTTAACATAGATCCCGCTAACAAGCAGCGGGATGACGGTTGTCAGGGTGTCATCCGAGTAGCCTCTTTCTTGTTATCCGAGTAGCCCCTTCTTGTATCTTGTCAAAAGCATCTAATGTTTTAAGCTTAAGCATTAGGTGGAGAAGGGAGGAACTCTGTGCTTCTTCTTAGATATAAAATCTGTAGAGGAGATAAGAATTCCCTTCTCAAAAGTATAGGCTGGACGGTATCGTAGAAAGACCTGAATGGTTCTAATTCTGTATTCACAAGGTTAGCCTTACTTTTCATTTTTAATGGTAACGTATGGGGTTATATATGATCAACAACTTTTTGGGCATAGATATATCAAAAGATCGCTTTGATGTTTTTCTCTCATTTATAAGCAAAAAAGGAAAGCGTGAAACTAGAAAAAGAAGCTTTAAGAACGATGGTTTCAAAGTCTACTGAATTTTCTACACAAACATAATGTAGAAAAAGTAAAAACCTGCATGGAATCTACTGGTTGTTATAGCGAAGCACTGGCTGAATTTCTACACAATGCTGGACATTTTGTAAGTGTTGTAAATCCTTATTGCATAAAATCTTATGCAAGGAGTAAGCTGATACGACAAAAGAATGATCAGACCGATGCAGAAGTTATTGCTGATTATTGCCAAAGACAGGAACCTTCTAGTTGGACACCACCTTCTCCTGAAATGAAAAAATTAAAACATCTTTATCGTTGCTCAGTTGCGTTAAAAGATGAGTTAACATTAGTAAATAACCACTTAGAAAAAAAAGAGAGACTGCCTAAAGAAGTTGCAAATGCTTGGGAAGACCTTGCAATGAATATAGCTCAAAAAATAGAAACAATAAAAAACTCCGTACGTGAACTATTAAATCAACACAAAGAATTGTTGGAAAATTTTCAACTTCTATTGACTATTCCAGGCATAGGAGAAGAATCAGCAATAGCTATTTTAGCTGAAGTTTCTGATATAGAGGTTTTTAGAGATGCCAGGCAATTGGCAGCATATACAGGAGTTATACCACGAAATATGACGTCAGGTTCCTCTGTATATGCCAAACCCAGATTAAGTAAATCCGGTTCACAAACATTACGTAAGGCACTTTTCTTTCCTGCCATAGTAGCTAAGAATCACAATCCTATCATTATGAGCTTTTGCCAAAGATTAAAGGAAAAGGGTAAGCATAATATGGCCATCGTTGGTGCTGCAATGCGTAAGCTACTCCATATCATTTTCGGTATTCTGACATCCAAAAGTGCTTTTGATCCTAACCATATCAAAAACTACAGGGCTAGGAGGTTGACTGAAGGTTTAGTACTTTAAAATCAAAAATGCTTCCTATCTATCTTATGTAAAGTGGTATCTTACACAAATTTATTGAATGTTGTTGGTTAGTGGATATGTTGATAAGTAAACTTCATCTGTTTTGTGCGTATAAAACTAATTTACTTATCAACATATCCACTAACTATAATCTGTGTACTGTTACACAATTGGAAGTATTTTTTGATTTTATGATGCAACTTGGGAAATTTTTATAATTTTTTTGTTGACTAACAAGACGGTATCTCCTGTCATCCCAGCACCTTCTTCCTGTTATCTGAGTAGCTAACACTGTACGAACATTGTCTATCAGGAAGGTGTCATGCAAGTAGCTGACACTGGTTCTTTTATGACGGTGTCATTCTAGTCTGGAATCCAGGAAACTTAATTGCAAGTAATGCATTGGGTTTGGTGAGTATAAAAGTGTTGTGTTATGGCTAACGCTGGCTAGGTTTTCCTGCATCATACCGCCGCGGTATCTCTAGATCCCGCTAACAAGTAGCGGGATGACGATTGTCAGGGTGTCATTCCAGCGCCCCTATAATGTCATCCCAGTGCTCCTATAATGTCATCCCAGTGCGTGACACTGGGATCTCATTTCACTCTATAATAGCAGTGCTCCTTTCTTGTCATCCCAGTACTGATTAGCTATAAAATTTAAGAAGATATTTAAGAAATTTACCAAGCGGAAAAAAAGGCAAAAGAAGCCCCGTGGTGCGAGTTTTGACTCTATATTACTGTAAGTGGCGCTGTAATAATGTGCTAACGCTTAAAATAAGCGCGATTTGGCTGAATGTAGAAAAAATAAAAAAGACATGCAGCCGCTATAATTTTATGTAATCCGCCAATAAATACCCTGAGTTTTTACTGAATTTTGTCATTGAGCCTGCAGGTCAAAAACAAGTTTTGAGTCATGAATACCCTTATTATTATAATAAGGGGGCTGACGGAGTTTGTCAAGCAAGTTTTTTTTCTACTGAATGACAGTTGTGGCTTGGGAGGTAGTGCAAGAAGTCTATTTCCACAAAAATGCTTCAATTTATCTTAACATTTTGTCAACTACCTTTATAGGAACGACAATTTAAAAGGGCATTTTTACATATTCCATATGGCTGCCAGTTGCACCCCTCACATGCGTAATCAAATTTCTTTAAAGACATTTTCTCTCTAATCTTTTTTACCGCCTCATTCCAAGTTAAAGTCTCGCCAATTTTTATTCCTAAAATTCCCATATGCCTTCTATCTAGCTCTAAAACTTTAGCTTGTTCGGTGCATTTACCTTGTTTAGTCTGGTTTGGGCAAGCACTACAAATACTATCAAGATTGCCAACTACTTTGATTTGAGTGTTAGGATCACTCATTACTTTGCTTGCTATCTTTTTATAATTTTCTACAAAACCCTGAGAATACCCATATCCCCGAAACGCGAGGGTGCACATGAAATGATGAGGACGAAACCTTATCACTTTTTCAAATACTGCAAAACCGCTACGAGTAGAAAAATTTTTACCAAACCAGGAAGGATAAATGGTAAAACACCCACCATTATTGCTTGTCCCAGACCCAAGTAAACAGCAAGCCAACTAACACCACAAATAAAGATTACAACTGTACCAGCCAGACAACTTAAAGAATTGCGCGCGAGTAATTCACATTTAAGGCTTAAGAGTTCATTTACTTCACCCATCACTATGACAGCAGCTAAAAAGCCAATTAAATATCCACCTGTTGGTCCGAGAAAAATGTGATAACCACCAGAAAAATTCGCAAAAACAGGAAATCCTGCTGCACCAAGTGATAGATATGTAAGCACAGAATAGAATGCTGTTCTGCGGTTAAATTTAAGCCCAATAAGCATTACTCCTAAAGTTTGCAATGTGATAGGCACAGGCTGCAATGGTACGCTTATTTGAGCCATCAAGAATAAAAGTAAAACGCAAGACAATATTTCAGCCAGTGTTGATCTACTGCTAGATTGTGTTATAAACATACCTTCCCAATAAAAATAACTTATAAAATATAATATATATAAGAGGTTTTGCAATTTAAATTTTGCTTATATTGTGCTACAATGAATTATTTATGCACTATTAAATTAAAAATGATAAGTAAACAAGATCTATTATCGTTGATGAAAGCAAGACACAGCGGACGTTCATACGATACTACAAGAGCAATATCTCAGGAAGACATGGATATTTTAATGGAAGCTGTAAGGCTGACTCCCTCATGTTTTGGTGATGAACCTTGGAGATATGTGATATGCAACAAACAGAACAATCAAAGCGCATGGGAAAAGCTGCTAAATTGTCTTGATGAATCTAATCAAAAATGGGCAAAAGATGCACAAGTGTTAATCATATCTTTCAGTGCTAAAAACTTCCGTAAACGAGGTAAAGGAGAAAATCTTTGGGCTAGTCATGATACTGGTGCAGCAAATTATGCACTTATGCTACAGGCTGCATCTGTGAACTTAATGGCTCATCAAATGGGTGGATTTGATAGAGATAAAATAGTAGAAAGATTCAACATATCCGATGATTTTAATGTAATGTCAGTGATAGCGGTTGGTTACGAAGAAGAGGGTGCTGAAACAAGTAAGAAAAAAAGAAGACCAATAGAAGAAATATTTTTTTATGATGAGTGGCCAAGGTCCTAAAAATTTTATCAAGATGCACGGTACTGGCAATAATTTTGTTATCATAGACTCACGTTCAACAAACAATTTAGACTGGAACTATAGACAAATTGCTGATCAAAGCAGTTGTGATCAAGTGATAATTATAACAATGTCTAATGCTGCAGACTGCTTTATACATATCTATAATGCTGATGGTAGTCGAGCTGAAATGTGCGGAAACGCAGCACGCTGTGTTGGATATTTGATAATGTCAGAAAAAGGTACTGAGTATATCACTATTGAGCTGGTAAACAAACGCATTTTAGAGTGTTTTAAAGTTGGTGATAAATCCATAAAGGTTAACATGGGTAAACCTTTGCTAAAATGGCATGAAATTCCCTTGTCTACTGAGTGTGACACTCTTCACTTACCTATAGAGCTTGAAATGCTAAAAGATCCTGTTGCAGTAAATATTGGTAACCCTCATATAGTTTTTTTTGTTGATAACATAAGTGAAATACCATTGCGAAATTTAGGACCAAAGCTAGAAAATCACGTACTATTTCCTCAGAAAATTAATATTAGTATTGCACAAGTTGAAAAGTCTGGAGAAATAGCTTTAAGAGTTTGGGAAAGAGGTACAGGCATTACTGCATCATGCGGTAGTGCAGCCTGTGCAGCACTTGTTGCATCCACACTACGTGGATATCTGACTGCCCAACAGACTTTAGTAGATTTACCAGGAGGTAAGTTATTAATCGAATGGGCAAATAACGTATTCATGACCGGTGATATAGGATTTTTGTGATCGTTGTTTTCACAATGCAAAACTACTTGACAAACTCCGCCAGCCCCCTTATTATGATAGTGAAGGTATTCAGTTATCTTCATCTGTGCAGATTAAACAGCAAGAAAACAACGTAGTTGGCGTCTTATTTTTAATTTTTTGCACTATGTGCACCTTATGTCTTCACAACATTTCTGGGTTTTTACCTATATAAGCTGAAACGCGCTTATAAGTCGTTTAAGACATTATAGTACGCCAATTTGCAGGATTAGAGAGTGACAACTAGCTAACACGGGATTTCTTTTGCCTTTTTTTCTGCTTAGTAAATTTCTTAAATATTTGAACTAAGGTGAGCTGCACTTAAAAGCAGCTAAATTGCAGTGTTTAAGACTTAAAAAAACGCCAATACAGAAAATAGACAATGACCAGGGCTTCTTTTGCCTTTTTTTTCGTTTGGTAAATTTCTTAACGTTTGTAGCTAAAAGAGCCCAAGAGAGGTGTCATCCCGCTGCTTGTTAGCGGGATCTGCTGAGATACCGTGGCGGCATGACGCAGAGCTCACGTTAGCTATACTTTTATACTCACCAACTCAGTATCCAATCTGGATCCCAGTGGGCTTTGTTGCATAGCAGCAGAAAAGCTAGTGATTACTGACTAAATTCATTATAAAATGACGATTTAAGGATAAATATGCCACAAAAAATGAGAGTCAGTAACCATAGAGAATATAACAAATTTCTAGAAAAAAGAGGAAATATTTTTCATTATATCAACGAAGCCATAGAAAATTGGTATGAAATTGGGCCAAAAATGTAGGGTGGCAACAATATTTACAGCAACAAAGTGGTAATTTTGATACATATAATAACCCATCTATTCAGAATAGGTTTGAGTGGGATTTTTAGAGGGATACATTGAACAAATAGGAAAAAATTTGCAGCTATTCACAAGCATCAAAAGAAACTTGATATTAAGATCAATGATTGCAGAGTTGATAAAAATAACATGGAAGATATCGAAATTGCTATAGACAGTACAGGAATTAGTATATACAACAACACACAGCAAAGAGAATAGCAAAGATAGAGAGTACCGCGGCTATAAACAAGTAAGAAAATTGCACATAATGTTGAGCAAACAAGTCATAGCTACAAAATACAGTAATGGCGTTTACTCTGATCACTATGGAGCATTGGGGAAATTTGATGTTAAATATGCTATAAAAGCTCTATAAGCTGTGTAATCAATATGGCATAAAAACGAAAATTCCTCCGAAAAACAACGCAGCAGAGCATCCAAAATTGGATTATATGCTTGATAGAAATGCCGCTATTCAGTTAATGAAATTACATGGTGAGAATGGTATAAAAAGATGGAAAGAAGAAGTAAATTACGGAAAAAGATCGTATATTGAAGGATTTTTCTCAAGGTTGAAGCGAATATTTGGGTTTAGTTTTAAGAATAAATCTGAGACAAATAGAGAGAAGAAACTGCTTATTAAATGCTACTTAATGAACAAATTTACTGCAATTGGTATGCCTAAATTTGAAATAGTCGCATAAAATTATTTACTCTGGAAAAAACTTACGTTGCTATGCAACAAAGCCCACTGGGATCTAGAAAAAAGAAATGTGGATTCCAGTGTCAAGGCACTGGAATAACACCACTTACTAAGTATTTAAACTATAATGTTCATCATTACACGCTGGCAGGATGTCATATATAGTGTTACCCAGGTAGCTGTGCTGGGGCTTATCGTCTTTAAGATCCCAATTAGATAGAAGGTTTATACTTTTTTCAAATCAAAGCTTGAATTTTTGCTTGAAAATCAATATATTATATATATGAAGTTTTAATTTAAGTTGTTATGTTGACCCCAATGGCAAGCTTATGTGTTGATAGCAGAACCAATCTCATGCAATATATTGCTAGAGTGCAAAAATTTCCTATGCTGTCTCAAGAGGAAGAGGTACGATTAGCAAAAAATTGGAACCAATATAAGGATATTTCTTCTGCTCATAAATTGATTACCAGCCATTTGAATTTGGTAGTGAAAATTGCAATGAAATTCAAAAATTATGGACTATTGTTGATGGACCTGGTCATGGAAGGGAATATGGGTTTAATGCATGCAGTAAAAAAGTTTAATCCTGATTTAGGGTTTCGTTTTTCAACTTATGCAGTGTGGTGGATTGAAGCTTCAATAAAAGACTTTATATTGAAATCTTGGTCGTTCGTGAAAATAGGCACAACGCAAGCACAAAGAAGATTATTTTTTAGTTTACGTAAAATAAAAAAAAGAATTTTACAGTATACAAACAGAGAGACTTTAAGCAATGAAGAAATAAAAGCAATATCTAATGAGCTTTCTGTATCCGAAGGAGATGTTCTGCAGATGAATTACCGTTTGGCTTGTAAGGATCAGTCGCTAAACGATTGCATAAAAATAGGTGATGACTCTAAAAGGGAGTTGCAAGATATGATCCCATGTAACTTGGTCAGTCAAGAAGTAACCTATCAGAATCATGAAGAAAAAGAATTAAAAGAAACAATTTTAAACAATGCACTAGCAAGCCTTAACGAAAGGGCAAGAGACATTTTTATCAGTAGATATTTGTCTGAAAACACTCAAACTCTAGATGAACTTAGTAAAAAATATTGTGTTTCAAGAGAAAGAATAAGACAGTTGGCTGAGCAGGCGATGGCTAAGGTAAAACAATATATACAATCAGAAAGTTTGAAATTTGGTTTGCATGCGTAGTTTTTTTATATTTCTAATATTTTTTTCAATAGGCGCTTTTGCATCGGTTAGTGATGTGCAATTGAAGGAAAAATACAAAGACTGGCTTGTATATACTGCATCAGAAGATGGAGAGAAAGTGTGTTACATTGTATCTTACCCTAAGACAAAAAGCGAGCATTATACAACCAATCGCAAGCCGTATGTAATGGTCAGTTATGTTGATAAAAAAGCAGATGAGGTAAGCGTTACCTCTGGTTTTCAGTATGATAAGGAGCCTGTAGCTCTCAATATCGACAAAAAAATTAAATATACACTGCCTATAATACAGGGAAGTTTTGCGTGGGCAGAGCATACAAAAATAGATCAAGATATCATTCTAAAAATGAAGCAGGGATTATCAATGGTAGTTAATGGAAAAACAAAAACAGTGACCATTGATGATACTTATTCCCTACTTGGTTTTCAAAAAGCGTATCAAAAAATGCATGATTTATGTCATACAAAGTAAATCATTGTAACAAAATACCCAGCTATAGTATAAACTGGACTACTCTTTCAATGGAAATATAAATAGCACTTTACTTTATATAGGATGTGGATATCATTTAAAATATATTTTTGAGAGTTAGCAATGTCAGAGGTTGCAGGTGTAGATACAGAAATCAAAAAGCAAAATTCTGTGTGCGAGCAGATGCGTTTTAGCGTGAGCCGTACAAGTCTTTTAAATACATTATCCAGAGTAAGTGGAGTGGTTGAAAGGCGTAATGCAATAGATGTTTTGGCATGTATAAATATCAAAGCACAACACGGCAGCATAAAATTAATGGCAACTGATCTTGACATTTCAATGTTTGCCTCACTTGCTGCAACCGTATTAACAGAAGGAGAAGTAAAAATTTCAGCGCATACTTTACATGACATAGTGAAGAAGTTACCCGCTGATTTGGATGTCAATTTTGAAGTAAACAACCAAAGAAAATTATTGATGTCTTGCGGAAATGCAAACTTTTCTTTACCGAATGTAGTTTCAAGCAGCTTTCCTGCTCTTGAAGAAGACAATTATAAACATGATTTTATTCTACTAAATACGGACCTGATAGACTTATTAACTAAAACAAAATTTGCTGTATCACTAGATGATACAAGGTATAATTTAAATGGAATATATCTACATACAGACGAGCAGTTTCTGTACTGCGTTGCAACTGATGGTCACCGTTTATCATGTATAAAGAGACCAAAGCCTGGGAACATCAATGGCGAATTTGGTGTGATCATTCCACGTAAAACTGTTATGGAGCTGTTAAAAATATTGGACGACTGTAATGAAATTAATGTAAAACTCTCAGACAGAAAAATCAAGTTTACATGCGGTGAATATATTCTAATATCAAAATTAATAGATGGGACTTTTCCAAATTATAAAGCAGTTATTCCAGCATCTCAAGATAAGCATATGATTATTGAAAGTAAAAAACTTTCAGATGTTATAGATCGAGTTTCCGTTGTTGTATCTGATAAAGTAAAATCCATTAAATTCTCACTACAAGAAAAGCTGCTGACTCTGCATTCAAACTCTCAAGAGTGCAATGATGCAACTGAATCCATAGAAGTGGACTACAATGAAGCCCCTATAGAAATAGGGTTTAACTCGCGTTATTTACTTGATGTTCTATCCTGCATAAAAAATAAATGTAAGTTTAGCTTAGCCGATGGTAATAGTGCTACAATTATCACTGATGAAGACGATTCAAGTGTATTATATGTAGTGATGCCAATGAGAACTTAAACTTGTCATCCCGCTTCTTGTTAGCAGGATCTGGAGATACCGTGGCGGTATGACACTTATTTCACTAAGAACGTTACTTTTTATTAAATTAGTAATCTATCTTTACCAAATATAAGCCAAAAGGTGGTGCAGTAACTCCAGCTGCATTTCTTTTGCATTGGTTTAATATATTTAGCATTTCTTGTGGATTAGTTCTATTTTTTCCAAATTCAACTAAAGTACCCACAATGATCCTCACTTGGTTATGTAAAAAGGAAATAGCAGATATTTTGATGTGTATATGATTCCCATTTTGTATTATATCGATATCATCAATTGTTCTCATCGGATTTGCGGCTTGACAATCTTTTGAACGAAAACTTGAAAAGTCATGTTTTCCAAGTAGATGTTTAGCAGCTTCACGCATAATATTTACATCAAGTGGGTTAAACACTTGCCATACATAACCTGTCTCCAGAGCGGCAGGAGCATAGCGATTAACTATTCTGTATTCGTAATATCTTTTTTTTGCTGAAAACCGTGCGTGAAACGCATCATCTACAACTTCTGCATTCAGTACAACTATGGGAATTGATTTTAAATGATAATTTATTGCGTTTCTTATTCTATAAAGCTCAAATTCCTTTTCCATATCAAAATGAGCAATTTGTCCTAAAGCATGAACCCCTGCATCAGTCCTGCCACCGCAGTACAAAGTAACTTTCTCACCACTAAAATTAAATATAGCATTTTCTATGGCTTCCTGGATTGAATTAGCAGAATGTTGCTGCTTCTGCCAGCCAGAGAAACTACTACCATTGTATTCTATCGTTATTTTGTATCGCACTGCAGAGTCTATCTAACTTTCTATCTTAATATAATTTAGGTAGCTAATTTTTCTACGATAACGTTCTTCGTTATTAAAAAACCCTTGGCAGGTTGTTCACGTTTGATTATCATGGAAGTTATACAAGTTAATAAATGATCCATGGCAAACAACTCAGAAGAAAGAAATAATGATAAGCAAAAAGCATTAGATAACGCAATAAGCCAGATTGAAAAAGCATTTGGTAAAGGTGCAATAATGAAGTTGAAGCAAAACCCTGTAGAGAAAATAGACACAATATCCACAGGATCAATTGCGCTTGATTCGGCTCTAGGTGTTGGAGGTCTGCCAAAAGGACGTATAATTGAAATATTTGGTCCCGAGAGTTCTGGTAAAACCACTCTTGCCTTGCACGTGATTGCTGAAGCACAAAAAAAAGGAGGATCATGCGCATTTATCGATGCAGAACATGCATTGGATGTCTTATATGCTCGTAAACTTGGGGTAAGCACTGATGATTTAGTAATTTCGCAACCAGACACTGGGGAACAAGCATTACACATTGTTGAGTACTTAGTGTGTTCTGGTGCGGTTGATGTGATAGTTATTGACTCTGTTGCAGCGTTAACTCCAAGAGCTGAAATTGAAGGTGATATGGGTGATCAACATATGGGGCTGCAAGCAAGGCTTCTAAGTCACGGGCTACGAAAGCTAACCTCTGCCGTTTCAAAAGCGAACTGTATATTGATATTTATTAATCAAATTCGTATGAAAATAGGAGTAGTGTATGGAAATCCTGAAACTACCACGGGTGGAAATGCATTAAAATTCTATACTTCTGTAAGGCTTGACATAAGAAAAGTTGGTGTAATAAAAGACAAAGAAAATATTACAGGCAATGAAACAAGAGTTAAAGTTGTAAAAAATAAAGTTGCTCCTCCATTTAGAGAAGCGAAATTTGATATAATGTACAATGAAGGTATATCAAAACTCGGAGAAATAATAGATATGGGAGCAAAGCTTGGTGTGCTTGAAAAAGCAGGTGCTTACTATTCATATAACAATACACGTCTTGGACAAGGAAGAGAGAATGTAAAAACTTACCTAAAAACAAACAAAGAAGTCGCAAATGAAATAGAAATGAAAATCAGAGATTTACTCAGAAATCATGATAATTCTATTATAATAGACGAGGATAGTGATCAACTTTTAGAAGAATCAGTGTTCTGATCTAAACTTAGTTTGTGTTGGATGGGTTGTTACAGTATGACGGTGTGTGCTAATCTGTAATGTTACCTTGTATCAAGAGGACTTTGCTGAAGCAGTTAAAAAAAGCTTTTCATGAGAAATTATAAATGATAAATTGTTAACAATAGGTTATTGTGAATAAGATTATGTGTTTTAGTTTACCTAATATAAACAGGGAAGGTTATTTATTTATAGTCGTTGCCTTTATAGTAACGTGTATAGCATTCTCTATATCTTGGGGGTTTGGTGTTACGTGCTTGTTTCCGACATTATTGTGTACTTATTTCTTTCGCGATCCAACAAGAGCTGTGCCAAACAACAAGGATCTTATATTAAGTCCTGCTGATGGTGTGATTTCAAAAATTGAAGAAGTTAATTATCCTTTATCGGCAGAAAATGGAGAAGAGAAGAAGTTCACGCTTGTTAGCATATTTTTAAGTGTTTTGAACGTCCATGTGAACCGTATACCAATATCTGGTACGATAAAGGAAATGAATTATAAAAAAGGCAAGTTTGTATCCGCAATGAGCAATAGGTCTAGTAATGAAAATGAAAAGCAGGTTATTGTGATTGAATACGAAAAGGGAAAAGAAATTATTGTGGAGCAAATAGCTGGATTAATTGCACGTCGTATCGTTTGTAATTTAGGAGTATCCCAGAATGTGAAAGCAGGTGAAAGGTTTGGAATTATAAGATTTGGTAGTAGAGTGAATATTTATGTTCCTGCTGATATAGAAGTCAGAGTTTCAGAAGGGCAAACTGTTATTGGTGGTGAAACAATTATAGCAAACTTAAATAAGGAAAACGTTCAAGAGAAGCTTACTTTTGACGTTATATGAATAACGATGGAAGTAACAGTAGATTCTTACCTATTACTAAATTATTCCCAAACTTTATAACTTTATTGGGTTTATGTTCTGGTCTCACTTCACTTAAATTTACATTTAATGAACAATGGGAATTCTCAGTAATTTTTATCATCATTGCAGCAATAATAGATGGAATGGATGGCAGAATAGCTAGAATTCTAAAATCAACTAGCGATTTTGGAGCCCAGCTTGATTCTTTTGCAGATTTTCTAAATTTTGGTGCAGCGCCTGCATTTCTTTTGTATTTTTGGAAGCTAAACGAAATCAAAGTCATAGGTTGGATTTTAGTAATGATATACGTAATCTGCATATCAATAAGACTTGCAAGATTTAATGTTTCGCTACACTCAGAACAATCACACTGGGAAAAATTTTTCTTTTCTGGTGTTCCAGCTCCAGTGTGTGCTTTACTTTCTTTGTTACCAATAATTATTACCTTTCAATCTCATGAGAGTGAATACTTACTTCTCATAGAGCGATTTTTTAACACAAGAAACGTAGCTTGTTACTTTCTGGCCATTTCATTTTTTTCGATAAGTCACATTCCAACCTTCTCTGCAAAATATATTTATGTTCCCAAAAGCCTATCCTATATATTTGTGTCATTTTTTGGAGTACTTATTATATTTTTCATCAGTAAGCCCTGGATGACGCTACCAATTTTAGGTGTAGTGTATGTACTTACTATTCCAGTAAGCACTGGGCTTTATATATATTACTCGTATAAAGCTCGTTAGCTATAAGTTGTAATAAAAAGTAGTGAGCAGCATGATTGTAAAAATAAGTGAACTGTTAAATTCATTTCTGTACATAAAGATATTCAACATTCCATTTATAATTATTTGGGTAATTGCAACTGGGGTTTTTTGTACCATCCAATTCAAATTCACTAACTTTAGATTGTTCAAGCATGGAATACAGACGCTATTCAATCTAAAGTGTAATAACAATAACAATGGCATAATCACTCATATTCAAGCGTTTGCAACAGTAATTTCAGGAACAGTTGGTCTTGGAACAATATCAGGAGTTGCAATAGCTATCACAATAGGGGGCCCAAGTGCAGTTTTTTGGATGGTAATTACCGGAATACTTGGTATGTCGATAAAGTTTGCCGAGGTGGTGCTTGCATTCACCTATCGCTCTGAAAATGCAACTGGCGGGGCTTTTTATTACATGAAGTACGGGCTTGCAAAAATTGGATTTGCAAAAACTGGTAGATTTCTTGCCTTTACTTATGCGATTATGCTACTTATTGCAATGATTTTGGGCGGTATACCATTTCAAGCGAATCAGATAGCAGCATTGTCAAATAACCTCTTCGAATACAACGCATCTATTATTATATCCCTGCTTGTCTTTATTGTAATATTGGGAGGAATAAAGCGCATTGCTTTCGTTTCAACGAGCTTAGCACCAATTATGATAGTGCTATATATGGGTATGTGTATATATTTAATTTATGTAAACAGAAGTAATTTGCTGAATGCTCTATCCATAATATTCCAAGACATCTTCAATAAATCAGCTATAGGAGGCGGAGTATTGAGCGGATTAATAGCAGGAGTGAGAAGATCAGTGTTTGCTAACGAAGCAGGTACCGGAACAGCAGCTATAGCACATTCAGCTGTAAAAGAAGAAGATCCAATTAAAGTTGGATGCGTTGCAATGATTGCACCACTTATAGACACAATACTAATCTCATTTTTGACTGGTATCGTGATAATTATTACTGGTATGCATAGCACTGATAACGTGGGTGATATTACACTAATTAGTTCGGTATTTTCAACAGTTTTGCCCTTGTTCAGCAAGTTAGTTTTTCCGCTAATGATGTTTTCCTTTGCATTTTCTACAATAATAGCTTATTGTTACTACTGTGAAGTTGCTCTGCTGTATTTATTTGGTAATAAAAAAATACTGATACCGTTCCAAATTCTTATAGTGGTTTCAGTATATATCAGTTGTATGTCAAAAAATATAGAATTTATATCTTACCTAGGCGACAGTTTGTTCATGTGCCTTATGATTCCAAATGCTGTTGCAATATATCTACTAAGAAGGGAAGTTTTGAATACAATAGATTCTTATTACAATTCTAAAGGGTATTAACATGATTTATAGATTACTTTGTATGGTGTTATTTTGCCTATTGTTTAATGATGTGTACGCTGCTTCAGGTTTTTATGAAAGTTATGATGCTGTGTTGAATGGAATAAATAACTTCATGAATGAAGTGCTGTTTTTCAAAATCCTTTACGTGCCATTTATAATCTTTCTACTAGCTTTTGGTTATGTGTTTCTAACATTACGTTTTGGATTTCTCAACATAAGAATGTTTAAGCATGCGTTTGCTATTTTATGTGGAAAATATGACACGAATCACCATGATGGTCATATTACGCATTTTCAGGCATTTATGACTGCACTTTCAAGCACAGTAGGCCTTGGAACTGTTGCTGGAGTCGCAATTGCAGTTTCAATGGGAGGGCCAGGAGCGGTGCCTTGGATGATGATTACAGGTTTTTTTGGTATGTCAGCAAAATTTGCCGAAGTGACTTTAGCATTTAGACATAGAACAGAAGATCAGGAGCAATTGTTTAGTGGTCCCTTTCAGTATATAAGGAATGGTCTGGAGGAATTTGGATTTAAAAAACTTGGTATTGTTTTAGCTGCAATATATGCAGTATTCTTTGTATTATCAGGTCTTGGTGGAAGTGTAGCGTTTCAAACCAACCAAATGGTTTCAATATTATCTGGCTATTCAAGTTGGGTAGATGGTCACTCTTGGTTTCTTTCTTCCATAATCTCTGCGCTGCTTGCTCTAGTGATTATTGGCGGAATTAAAAGGATAGCTAGAGTATCTTCTGCACTAGTGCCTATTATGTCACTCATATATATATGTAGCTGCCTTATTATTATTGGATTTAATATCCACAATCTTGGTCACACATTTAAGATATTATTTTCCAGCATGATAGATTTTAATGCTGTTGGCGGAGGGATGGTAGGAGCATTTGTTGCTGGAATTCAAAGAGCAATTTTTGCCAGCGAAGCTGGTGTCGGCTCTGCTGCAATTACTCATGCAACAACTAAAGATGAAGAACCAGTAAGAACTGGGCTTGTTGCTATGATAGAACCGTGTTTTGATACAATGCTCACTTGCTGTTTAACTGGAATAACGATAGTAATAACAGGTGCATACCAGACTAGTGTTGGTGAAGGGATATTAATCACTCAAAAGGCATTTGAAACTGTTTCTTCATGGTTTCCTATACTTTTAACCATAGCTGCACCTTTGTTTGCATTTTCTTCAGTAATTTCGTTTGTATATTGTTGTGAAATGGGGTGGCTATATTTATTCGGTGCAAAAAGTATAGTGATATATCGCATAGCAGTAATAATTGTAGCGTTTTTTTCTGCTCTTTCTAAAGATATAATGGCTATTGCCAATATCGGTGGAACTTTGTTCTCTTGTTTAGCTCTCATCAATATGACAGCGCTTATACTGTTTAGTAATCAGATTAACGATGAAGTTCAGTGCTACCTAAAAAGGCTGAGGAATAATAAAATTAATTAGGTTCTTGGTATAATGGAAAAGCATGTAGTCCTTATACTATCCTACATATTAGGTTCAATACCGTTTAGCTTAATCATTACAAAAATAAAAGGGATAAACTTAAGAGAAGTAGGTTCAGGAAACATTGGCGCTACAAACGTTGCAAGAACAGGAAATAAATGTCTTGCTGCTCTGGCATTACTTCTGGATTCCTTAAAAGGATTCATCGCAGTTTATATAGCACAACAATTTTGTGATAATAACGATTTTTATATATATGTATCTGCAATTTTAGCAGTTTTAGGGCACATGTTTCCTATTTGGCTAAAATTTAAAGGAGGTAAAGGAGTTGCAACAACTCTGGGAGTGTTGATAGCGTTTAACATACCTGTGGCATTAGTGTTTATATTTGCCTGGATAGTGGTATTTTTTATCTTTAGATACTCTTCTCTTGCTTCTTTGACTGCTACTTCAACGGTTGTAGCATGGTCCTTTTTTTTTCAGAGGAATTTGTTCTTAACATTACTAGTTATAGGAACACTAGTTTTTCTCAAGCACTACAAGAATATTATGAATCTTCTGCAAGGCAAGGAACATAAATTTTTATAATTCATGTGCTGACCCTGTTGCTTCTTATATTATCGATGTTTGGGTCGGTTAATTTTCCTGGATTAATATATTCAAGATTTTCTATTGTATCTACTACATTCTGTTCACTACAATCCAAGCTAAACAAATTTCTCATTAAAGGTATCTTGATTTCTTGAATAAAATTAGAAGTTATTTGGTTACTGCTATCATCTGACTTATCCCAGGCATTGAGGATTTCTTTATGATTCTTCTTTTTTTGCAGCTCTTTCTTAATAAACTCACATGCCTCATCTTCTGCACATATTCCAATTCTATCTTCTACAAGGTATTCTACTCTAATACCAGGGTGTATTCCTTCTAATGACTTTAACATTGCACCAATAATACCAGTAAAGCAGGTTTCAGGAACAATTGTTCCTTTAGCATAGTTCATGGCATACATTAAAGACTTTACTAACTCTTGCCTTTTTACTGCAACTGATTCACTATCTCCACTATTACAAGCCTTTAGAACCAAATATAAAATTTGCCCCCCCATGAGTCCAGAAACATGAACTTGTTCATCATTATTGCACCATTCATTAAGAAAGTTAATAAATTCTTTTTTATTATTGTTTCCAAGCTCTTTTTCCCCTTCTACGAACTTAATAAACTTAACAAATTCATCATTATGTATAACACCATTAGGTTCTGGTATCTTCTCACCATATTTATCTTTTAGTGTATTAATACTGTCAATAATGCTATCATTTGCCATATGAGGCATCATATGTTCTTTCATAGCATTTATTACATTTTTTGTACCAACTAAATTCTTATACAAACCATCGGAAAGTAGCTTTAATGAAGCTTTAAGTAAGGCTATAGGGTTAAGTGTTGCTGGCCTTGTTTCGGGCTGCAATAGGATTATTCCAATTGCCAATGGTATCGGCGCCAGCAGCCAAGCTAATATTAAAGACTTAGAGAAAAAATAATAAATTGTTAGCCCAGCAATACATGAAACTGCGATTGACTTGATTATGTTACCTTGACCAAATATTTTCCAATATTCTTTATTACTTATTTTTTCCCCACCTTTTATTTTTTTATATCCAAGAAATGTTTTAATTTCTGTATCATATAGAGTAGATACTAAGCTAGCTATTATCGAAGTAGGAATGGTTACTATAGTTAACGCATAATAAAAAGATAAATAGAGAGCAATTCTAACTTTACTGGAACCACTGCGAGGAAATTGTATTTGAGAGATACCTATCATAGCTTACCTTCAACATCATTACGCTCTAGTAATAGCATAGTAATTTAAAACGTCAATGTTTAAGTATCTTATTATCCGCACACTCATCGTATTCGATCTCGACTGTAGAGTGTGCTATCTCGAACCTATTTAGTAGTATTTTTTTTATCTCATACAAAATATCAGTGTGTTGTGCATCTTGCTTTACTTTGGCATGCATGGTAATTATAAAATAATTATCAGACAGTGACCATGCATGTATGTGGTGCACATCTATCACTTCAGATAATTCTGATGTGATCTTACTTTTTATTTCCTCAGTAGATATCCCTTCAGGTGTGCCTTCAAGAAGTATGTGGCAAGAATTCTTTAGAATTTTGTAGCCACTATTCAAAATGATTATACTGACAAATACCGATAAAATCGGATCCACCATTTGCCATCCAGTAAACATGATAATTATGGATGCAAGTATAGCAGCTACAGAACCTAAAATATCTCCTATAACGTGTAGTACAGCACTTTTTATGTTTATATTGCTCTCGCATTTACTATGTAATATAAAAAAGACTATAATATTAGAGATCAGGCCAAGTGTAGCAATTACTAACATTACTTTCCACTCAACATTTACCGGAAAAATAAATCTTTTTATTGACTCAATTATAATGATTACTGCAATGAAGAATAAAGTTAAACCATTAACAAATGCTGCAATTATCTGCAACCGATGATACCCGTATGATCTTTGCAAATCAGATTTCTTAGCTGAAAATTTGTGTGCTAACCAGCTTAAAACTAAGGCAAAGAGGTCAGTGAGCATATGCCCTGCATCTGATAGTAGAGCAAGCGAATGTGAAATTATTCCACCTACTATTTCCATAAACATTGTTATCGCAACTATTATTATGGAATAGATTAAGCGCTTGGACTGTGCTGCTGAGTGTTTGCCGTTATGCACTGCTGTCATATAAAATCTTTTCATGAACAAAAACGTGGGTAACACTGGGTTCGAACCAGCGACCGCTTGCACGTCAAGCAAGTGCTCTACCAACTGAGCTAATTACCCATCGTGGTTTTAGTATAGTGCTTTGGTGGAATGAAAGTCAATTTGCTTTTAAATTCTTACCCTATCCTAATGTAACGTTAGAATTTAGATTTTTTTTGTGGTCAAGCTATAGAGCCTATAGCTAGTGCAGGTCAGGTTTTCCTACGTCATACCGCGATTCATTCGCGGTATCTCAGCATAGATTCCGCTAACACGTAGCGGAATGACGAGTTCATAGCTTACCAAATTATCGGTAAATCTAAATTGCTTTAGTTATAGCTATATCTTATATTGTTCATATTAAATTAATTACTTATATTTCTTCACTAAGATATAGATTATACCAATATAAAAATTCACACTTTTTTAGTAGAGATCACCTTATATTTGAAGAGTTAATAAATTAGAGGTTAGAATTATGACAATCAATCAACAAATAAATAAAAATATAACTAAAGAAGAATACTTTAACAATAACGGCAAAGGGTTTAATTCGCCACATGTTGTAGAAGTTAAAGATTTAAATATTAAAGTAGAAGTTTATTCTCATAATTTAAGAGCAAGTAAAATTGCAACAATTGAAAGTGAGATAAAAGAAACAGCTACTAGTTTTAAAGATACATTCAAGTTAGAACACAGCAACTCAGAACAAACATTTAAAATTTATATGTTTGATGACAAGGATGATTACACTCACCTTGGCGGAAGCGAGCGTTTCGGTTCTTACCTTGGAGATGAGGGTGGTAAATGTTACTACAAAGGGGAAGCTGATGTTTTTGCTGAAATGTATGTCTATCAGCAAGGTGGCGTTCATAACCTTCAGCATGAATTTGCACATGGTTTAACTTACTTGGCTACAAGAGGTAAGCACCTACCTACAGTATTAATGGAAGGAATTGCAGATTACTTTGAGCATCATTCAGATCATAAATTCAATTCTCAAGGATCAAGTATCGATAAAACTGAAGCTGCAAATTTGGATTTAGATAAAATTTTAAGTTTAGAATATTCAAAGGACAGCGAAGCAAATAGCCTGGTTTATAAAACAGGTCATGCGTTGATAATGTACTTACAGGAAAAAGATCCTAGTTTATTAAGAGACTACCTAGATGCTTTACGTCAAGGTAACTCAGATGAGTCAAAAAGTTTCTTGAAAGACATAAAAGGACATGATGCTGACTTCAAAAGTTGGCTTGCTGAGAATGATACAGAAACTGCTATGGAAGAAATTAATGCCCTACAAGTTACAAAAGGAGATTTTATAGCAACTGGTCAAGAAATAGTTGGTGGAGAAATTAAAAACATATCCTACTATAAAGCAAATATAGAAAAAATAGATGGAGAAAACGTTGGAAGTTTTTCTCCTGTAGAACATGTGTCGTTTTATGATTATGCTCGTGCTGTTAATAGGGCAACAAATGATAACCTCGATATATCAAAGGAATATCATTTCTTAAAGGCAGTAAAAACTGCTGATGGGCAGGTTAAGCTGACTTACTCTGACCAACAAGGTAATGAATATCAAAACAGTCAAGAGTATAAAATGCAAGCTTTAAGGATGCTATCAAAATATGGTGAAGATCTAAGAAAATCTTACTCTAATGGGAAAGAAGACTTAGAAAAAATACGTGCGAGCGAGCTAGAAGACTTAGATAAGCAGAAGGATATAGAATATGATGATGTGTTGAAAGGCCTGCGTGAACAGGAAGAAACACAGCATCATGATGCATACGAGCAACACAAAAGAGGAGAGATCTCTTATGAGAAATTTGTAGAAAAATGCAATTCAGCCAGCACTAATTATTGTAATGAAGATAAGAGATTATATAGTGCTACACAAGACAAATATACACAACTGAAAGATGCAATACTAGATAAGTATGAAAATTTAAAAAGTACCTTGCTTGATAAAACCATAAACACTGGCTTAGAACAAGTAAAAGCGACTAAGAACATCGATGTAGAAAAGATGTTAGAAGAGATGATCAATATCGATCCAAACTTAATCAGAGGTACTCACATTAATCTACAAGAAGGTAAGATTTTTTCTATGCAAGCTCATGGTCAAGGAGATATGGGTGCACTGTCTATATATGACGGAAATACAAAGCTTGGAGAATTATTGAGCGAATCAGGATTTTTTAAGCAAGTTGAAGGCCAAACTAAAGAAACTTTTGTTTTTGAGGACATATTGCACAACTTAAATGTTCAATATGATGGTGGTGCTTATATGGCGGTTACAAAAGAAAATGGTCATTATAAAGCTTCTCTGATAGATGGCAGAACAGTTGAACGCGATGAATACTTTGATGAAGCACATTTACATGAAAATGAATTGTTGCATCCTAGCACTGGACACATCCAAAAAGATTTAGATTCTCTGCTCCTTAGAGGTACCAAAATTTTGAATCATCAGGATTCAAAGCATGCACAATATTCTGATGAGCAAAAGGCAAATGGAGTAATCGTGGAAAAAGGAAAATTACTGGATAATAAGGGAACAGATAGGACAGACGACGATGTATACGAAGCGGTTGTAAAGCAAGGAGACGAGCGCTTACATGAATTCAAAAATATGGGCTTTTATATTACCGAAGAGGTGAAAAATGAAAGAGGTGAAATTACAAATGGAAGTAACTTGTTCATTCATGATCACGGAAAAAATGTGCGCTATGAGTTACCTGAAAAAGTTACTCATCTAAAGTTAGTGCAAAAGGATGGACAATATAAGTTAGCACCATCTGATTCTGAAGGGAGAGAGTATAATGGCATACCAGATGAATATAGATATATAGATCCAATATTTGCACATGAATATGAGAAGAGAGATTATTCCCATAAACATGTAAATGTGGGCCTTATAAACTTAGAGAAATATGGCTCTGGCAAACTTTTTGCTATAAAGTACGATCCAAATGATTACCAAATACAAAGAAACTCTAGCGGTGAAATAGTTAGAATAAAAGATCAAGCATATTTCACTAAAGTAAAACTATTTGATGGTGATACTGATGAAGAAATTGGAATGTTATTTAATAATTTCCATAACTTCAAAGGGAAAATATTCTTTTCTGCTGATTATAACTACAGTTATAACGACTTCCTCGCATCTGTTTCTCCTCAAGTTGAAATTGAGGACATGGGGAATGGAAGTAAAAAAATAACTTTCGATCAAGGTGATGGTGATATCGGTGACACTAATAGAGGCTACACGGACTATCAGAGAATATTCACAAAAGAGAAACAAACCGAAAGTCCAAAAGGGCAAGTAAGTGAAACTAAGACAGAAGTTGATACATCACACATAAGTCACAATACTACTAATGTTGTTGCACAAGCTGCTGAAGAGAGAACTGTATCAAACGACAATAGTGAAATGCAGTCTGATCAGCCAATTCCATCACAAAGTTTAACAAGAACGAAAAGAACAGCTTCAGTGGAGGAGAAAGAGCAAGAACAGGTAGTATTAAAAGACACAATTCTCAAAATAGAAAAGAGTCGCGAGCAGGACTCAGAAGGGAAGCACAAGGCAAATGTAACCATAGATTATAATGATGTGAAAGCCTTGTATGATAGAGCGGAAGGAGCAGAAAAGCAATCTGTGTTAAAGTTTTGGCACAAATTGGCTGAATCAGGATATAAGGTTGGTGCTTTGCCGGAAGACAAATACTATTTTGAAAAAGGCAAATTCGTAATCCACGATAGTGGCACAAAGAAGCTTATAGTGTTACCTGAAGATAAGGTGTCCATCAAAATAATGAAGGATGGTGATAGTTATAGTTTAGCTATATCAAGTGGTAATGGCAAAGTAATAAGCAGCATTAGTAAAATAGATAATCCAAATTACGAATTGCTGTCAGATTCAAGTCATTTCAATTTAGGGGAGCAAGATAATATTGTATTATCAGATCAACATCACGAATATAATCTTTATCTAGAGAATGGCTTTGTGAAAATGTTTGATTACACAAGCGACCACATTTATCACGACCACAACTCAGCCTACATCTAATACATACAAGGAGGCAAGTATAGCTGACCCAAGCAACACGTCATACCGCGATTCATTCGCGGTATCTCTTAGCCGCTAACAAGTAGCGGGATACTTAACCGTCATACCGCGATTCATTCGCGGTATCTCAGCCGCTAACAAGTAGCGGGATACTTAACCGTCATACCGCGATTCATTCGCGGTATCTCTTAGCCGCTAACAAGTAGCGGGATGACAGCAGTCCTACGTCATACCACCGCGAACCGTCATACCGCAGCGGTATCTCTAGATCCCGCTAACAAGCAGCGGGATGACGATTGTCAGGGTGTCATCCCAGCGCCTCTATGATGTCATCCCAGTGCCCATACACTGGGATCCAGATTGGACACTAAGTTGGTGAGTATAAAAGCATAGCTAACGCGAGCTCTACGTCATACCGCCGCGGTATCTCTAGATCCCGCTAACAAGCAGCGGGATGACACCTCTCTTGGGCTCTTTTAGCTACAAACATTAAGAAATTTACCAAACGAAAAAAAAGGCAAAAGAAGCCCCGTGGTGCGAGTTTTGACTCTATATTACTGTAAGTGGCGCTGTAATAATGTGCTAACGCTTAAAATAAGCGCGATTTGGCTGAATGTAGAAAAAATTTAAAAGACATGCAGCCGCTATAATTTTATGTAATCCGCCAAAAAATACCCTAAGTTTTTTACTGAATTTTGTCATTGAGCCTGCAGGTCAAAAACAAGTTTTGAGTCAGAAATACCCTTAATACTACAATAAGGGGGTTGGCGGAGTTTGTCAAGGAAGTTTTGCATTTAATCCGTTTATGGCTTAGGTGCCGGCCAGCTACTTGACTCCCGGCTGGGTCGAATTTGTATAGCTACATTGTCGGTAAATCTAAATTGCTTTAATAATTTTGATTGAAAAATAGTTTTTCTATTATATAAATGCTACTTTAGGGTAATCAAAATGGAAGACGATAAATATAGCCTAGGTTTAAGAGTTATCCATTGGTTGATGGCTGTTTTTATTATTGGTATGCTTTGCTCTGGACTTTATATGAAAAGCTTACCACTTAGCAATGAGATTAAGTTCAACATATACGCTATTCATAAGGCTTGCGGTATCACTATTCTTGGACTAATCATAGTACGCATATTTTTTCGCGTCTTTACTTATGTTCCACGACTTCCAGCAAATTTTTCTCGATTTGTAATCAATGCAAGTAAAACAGTACACTTTGGTTTATATTCTTTAATGGTGCTAATGCCACTATCTGGCTATGTTATGTCTTCTGCTTCTGGCAAAAAGATCAAGTATTTTTTTCATATCCCTTTGTTGATTAATCAAAACAAAGATCTAGCTAACACGGCTAATCAACTACATTCGATGCTTGCATGTTTTATGGTACTCTTTATAATCTTGCATATACTTGGCGCTTTGAAACACACATTTATAGATAAGCAAAACATTTTTAAACGTATGATATAGGTTATATGTTAAGTAGCCTCTGGAAAAAAGGAACAGATTTTCTTGGTAGTGAGTTTGCGATAATGGGTGGTGCTATGAGCTGGGTTTCAGAGAGAAACTTGGTTTCGGCAATCTCAAACGCTGGTGGTTTTGGTGTAATTGCATGTGGTGCAATGTTTCCAGACCTATTGAAAAAAGAAATCATAGAGACACAGAAATTAACTAACAAATCATTTGGTGTAAACCTAATTACTATGCACCCAAAGTTAAGTGAGTTGATAGATGTGTGCATTGAAACGAAAGTGAGCCATATAGTGCTTGCTGGCGGATTACCAACGAAGCCTAATATAGAAAAAATCAAGAGTGCAGGCATTAAAGTTATGTGCTTTGCACCAGCATTAAGCCTTGCGAAAAGGTTAGTAAAAATGGGAGTAGATGCGTTAATAATAGAGGGAATGGAAGCAGGCGGGCACATAGGGCCAGTTAGCACTTCTGTTCTCGCACAAGAGATATTGCCTCATTTTAAAAATGAACAAATACCAGTGTTTGTTGCAGGTGGAATAGGAAGAGGTGAAATGATAGTTAATTACTTAGAAATGGGGGCAAGTGGCTGTCAAATAGGTACATTATTTGTCTGCACTAATGAGTCAATTGCCCACAAAAATTTTAAGAAAGTGTTTATTAAATCAGCCGCACGTAATGCAATACCTTCTGTACAGATAAGTGCTGATTTTCCTGTAATTCCAGTAAGAGCTATAGCCAACAAAGCAAGTGATGATTTTATGAAGCATCAAAAAAAAGTTATTGATGAATACCAAAAGGGACAGATCTCAAAAGAAGATGGGCAGCTTGAAATAGAAAAGTTCTGGGCTGGAGCTTTAAGAAGAGCAGTAATTGATGGAGATGTTGAAACGGGATCTTTAATGGCCGGTCAAAGTGTTGGCATGGTTGATAGGGAAAAGCCTGTAAAAGAAGTGATAGACATATTAATTCAACAGGCAAACAATTATATTGAAATGTAGAAGTAGAAGAGCAAATAATTATCCATAATACGGCATAATTGCCCAGTTTTAATGTAAAATTAACGCTAAAAAGGTATCTATACATTTTATTATGTATGGAGAAGTCTATGCCAAGTTCTAAAAAAGATATTAACCAACAATTGCGCGACACTATATACAAAAAGGTAACAAAAAAAACACATAGTAATCAAAGTCCAAAAAAAAATGGAGATGGAACTATCGCAAAATGCATAGAGTTGTTCAACAAAGGAGCTGACCCTAACGTATTAATTCAATTAGAAAAATCACTGAGAGAGCAAGAAAAATATCAAAAATACTATAATTATTACACCGAGAAATTTCTTCCAGCATTGGAAGTAGAAATAACAAACTCAAAAAAACTAACTACAGCAAAAAGAACGGAAATAGAAAAAATAATTATGGAACTAATAACTTTAGATGTTGTTAGCAAGAGCAGCAGTGTAAGCTCAATACCAAGTGCTGTTAAAGAAAATATTGAAGATCAAATGCAGCTAGGACATATTGAAGAGCAAAACAACACACAAGAAACACCCTTGAATATAGCTGAGAAAAAAAGTGGTGATAATAAAATACTTAGTAATTTAGGTATTACAGAAGAAATACTTGAAAAAGATAGCAAGGTTGTGGAAGAAATAAAGGAGCATAAGCAGACTTCTGAACTCAGTAATGATAATGATTCAGATAGTAGAATAGATTCACCTAGAAAGAGTGAAGAAAGTTTGGAATTACCAGTAAGGAGCAGTATAAGCTTTACTGAAGAAGATAGTAATCCACAAAAAGCAGAAACTGAAAATAAAGTGCTGCTAGAACAGACCACAGAAAAAAAGCCAGCTCAGGTGTCATACCAGTGCGTGACACTGGGATCCAAAAAAAAAGAAAATATGGACCCAAGTGGTCAGGCTACTCAGAGGACAGGTAGTCAGCCAGTGAAATCTGAAGAACAAAAGGACAAAAAAAATACCATTACAACCATGCAGAAACCTCCTGTGAATGAGAAAAAGGGTGAAGATACTCCACTTAAACAACCCAATAACAGAAATCTTCACGTTGCACTTGTAGCAGGTTGTGCTCTCTCTACAATAGGGTGCATTGTTGCAGGAGCAATGACATCAGGACTGGTAGGAGCAGGACTACTTGCTATGGCTGCAGTGTTTGCTATAGCAGCAGTAGCTGAATTGCATTCAAACTTCCTATCAAGTAAATTAACATCCATTAATGTGGAACCTCTTGTTGATGATAAAAAGCTTACAGCATGTTCACATCTGTAAAAATTAAATATGTGTTACTTGTAGTGGATAAGTGAATTCAGTTCTTGCCTATTGATATAAAAGTTGTTATATTTGAGGAATATTTAAAGGGTATTTAGTTGATGCGCATTCAATTGAATAAAGTTTTGGTTTTTATAGCCTTATTAAGTTTCATTTTTGCATCATATTCTAGCGAAGCTTCGGTGAGTGATGAATTAAAGGATGTACAAGAAACAGTAAAAGATTTTATTTCTTCATTTTCAATTAAAGATACTGTAGAAAATATGAGTCCTTCAACAATCATAGGGTTGTGTATAGCTGCGGTGATACTTGCAGTAGTGTTCAGAGGTCTAATCTTTTTGATGATAATGTTTGGTGTACTGATCATGATGTTTGGTAGTACAGAAAAGGCAACAGACTACTTAAAAGAAAAATTTAATTTTGCAAAAGATATAAAATTACAATCCGATAGCGAAAAAAAAGATAAAAATTAAGATAGTATTTTTATCTTTTTTAATTATCTTTATTGAATACGCATATGCAGCTAAAAGTACAAGCAATTAACTCTAAGTTTGAAAAAAAGAACAACTTAGCATTACTAGAGAGCATTGATTTAGATTTCATTCCTTATGCTTGTCATTACAATGAAGAAACTATACTAACAAAACAGGGAGAGTTGTTAAAAATAATCAAGTTAGAAGATTATTCTTCTGTTGATAATTACAGCGACCTTAGAACTGAAATTAGAAAAAGCATATCAAAAAATATTAATAGCCTATATTTTACCGTTTGGATTCATACTGTCCGAAAGCGCAATAAATTGAGCTTAAAATGGAATAAAACTGAAGACTTCTCTGATAAGCTACATTCAGCGCGGTTTGATAAACTCACTGATAGTAAATTACAGTATATAAATGAATTATATATTGTAATATTGTTTAGCGATTTTGGTAAGCATACTAATAATTCATTTTTTTTTAATAGAATAAAGAATAAGCATAAGCTGTCTTTACAAGAAAGCCACCAGGAGTTGCAAAAGATAACTGACTTAATTCACGATGATTTAGGACCTTTTGGAGCTAAAAAACTGGGTCTAAGATTTAGTGAAGGTAAAATATATTCTGAAATGATAGAATTTCTCCACTATATTGTTACATTAACGCACAAAGATTATCCAATACATGAAAGGGACCTGTCGCAATATATTAGAAATTTTAAAATAGCTTTTGGTTTCAATACGTTTCAGACAATCTTTGAAAATCAACAGAAATTTGGCTCTGTTTTCAGCATAAAGGAATACCGAGAAATCTCCTTAGGCAATATAGATAGGTGCTTGCAGCTTGAATCTGAATTTATCATTACAGAAATAATGATATTTACTAGTAATAGTAAGGCAATAAAAGAATTTAATAAACAAATTAACATGCTGCAAATTAGTGAGGATAATACCTTACTTAAAAGCTCAGGAATTGAAGAAATAATAGAGCTTGAAAAGACCTCTAGTCTAGACTTCTGCCAACAGAAAATTATTTTTACAATATTTGCAGACGATAGGAATAAGTTAGCCGAAAATATTAGTGATTTATCTTCTATAATGTCATTAATTGGCTTCATGATATTTAGAACTGATCTACATATGGAAAGTCATTTTTGGGCACAACTTCCGGGCAATTTTACCTTTATTACACAACCGAAAAATATATTAGCAAAATATGCTTGCAGTTTTGCTATGCTGCATGATTTTACGTCAGGTACATTAAAAGGAGGAAGGTGGAAAGAAGCGGTAACAGTTTTTTTCTCAAAAGAAGGAAATCCTTACTTCTTTAATTTCTATGGAAAAAGAAATAATGGCCATACTACGATACTTGGAGCTCCAAATTCAGGCAGAACTTCACTCATTAATTTCCTATTATCAGAATCAAGAAAGTTTAACCCAAGAATTGTCATATTGGATAACACTGGAAAGTCGATAATTTTTACTAAAGCAGTGAGTGGTAAATATTATATAATCGATCCGAAGTATAAGGACAAAAGCCTAAAATTTAATCCACTAAACATTGAAGATAGTGCTTCCAATCGCAATATGTTGGTTGAACTGATCAAAAGAATGGTAGCCGATACGAGCTTGGTGGACGTAGAAGAAAAGATAAGAAAAATTGTGGATTCTATATTTGCTATACCCAAGGAGTCACGTTCTATTGCGCAAATTTCTGAGGTGCTTTTGCTCCTCGGGGGTAAAATAAGTAGATGGTGTGACGGTGGTGAGTTTGCTTACTTATTTCAAGATGGTAATGAATCAGATATTGACTGGGAAACAAAAATTATATCTCTCAACACCGCAAACCTCACAAAACGAAAAGAATGTATGTCCGTGATACTTTACTATTTTTTATATTCTTTTGAGGCAAAATGTGATGGCTCGCCTGCAATACTTGTTTTGGATGAAGCATGGGAGATAAGTAATATCTTTCCTACAGAGAAAGAGTTTGATAACTGGATGCAAAGAATGACGGAACTAAATGTTGTAGTAATCCTAAGTACTGAAAACTTAAACCTCGCATTTGCTAGCAAATTTACTCAATATTTAGATAAACATGTTGATACAAGGATCTTGATGCCAAACGTCAATGCAAATAGGTTATACATGAAAGCATTTTCTTTATCGAAAGAGGAGCTGAATATAATTCTGCAGACGCCAACACAGGAAGGTTTATTTTTGATAAAGCAGTATAAAGGGTTAGTAACTTTAAATTTAGATTTAAAGAATATGCAAGAAATACATGTACTTTCAGCTAACAAAGAGACGATAAAGTATATGTACGAGGCAATAAAGGAAAAAGGAGAAGAAGTTAATGAGTGGTTACCGGTGTTTTATGAGAAGTGTAAAGCTTAATTTCTTATTGATGTTCTTTTTGATACTTGGTCTTTCGTATCAAGGATATGCTGATTGTCCGAATTTTGTAACGAGTAATACTTGGTTCGAAGCAATAGTTAGCGGAGATTGGGTAAAAGAAATTAAAGTACAAGCAATAAAAGATCAAGGAGTTGATGGCTATTTTAATCCTAAAATTAGAGTATGTGCTTATGATGGAAAAAGTTATTGTTATGACTTACAAAGCGGGGAATCCTGCCGCCAAATATATGGAACACAAAGTACAGGTGGGGGTGTTTCTGCTGCAGCTTTTATTGACTGGGGAGGGGATAAAATGCTGAATGGTGGAAAAATTCATGGACAGGTGACACGGGGTCTTGAGTGGGAATGGGCAGATGGTGTTACTGATGAGGAAAAAAGAAGATTCGCTAACTCTCCTAAAATATGCGCTTGCAGTCAAAAGGGTGCTTGTATATCAGGTATTTCTGCATGGGATTCTAGAGTTTTTTCAGGGGAAAATATCTTTCGCCCTGGAGAAATGGAAAATGTTTGTGATACTTGCTATCAGGAAAAAGTAAAATGTGCCCCTGTGCCACTTGCACCTGGCCCCCCTCCGTTCTGTGAGCAACTTGCGATGTCACCTCCACAAGTTAGAATTGTTCCTATAACAGATGAAGACAATGATTACTTTAACCCTAAAGTTAAGGTAATCATTGGTGATCTGAAAGGAGGAGACGGAGAGATTGGAGAAAAATTAGATTTCCCTAAAGGGTATGGAGAAGATAAAGCTGAGTGGCGCTCTATTTTAGACAAAGATGGCATCACGTACTACTTCAAAACTTATAGAGAAAAAGATAAGCTCTGCGCTGAATACCTTGGAACTCAAAGTATAGATGAAAAAAATCCACAGTTCGTCCGCTGTTTCCCGGCACCACCTACTCCAGAGCCTGAAGTAGTAGAGATAGTAAAAAGTAACACGCCTGGAAAACAGAGTAACACGTTAAAGATAAGAATGAAGATGAGTGAGAACACTTGTACTTATGAAGCACGTGGAACCTACAGCAATGGTTTATGTACTTTTAATGTTAATGCTGGTTCTTCTACAAACATTGGCCCTCTATCTTTAAAGGTAGTAAAACCGAGAATAGTTAAAAAAACAACTGATAGTAATAACGAAAAAAGTTATATTGATAATATTATAGAAGGTATATTAGAAAGTAATCCGCAACAATTTAAAGTTCTGAAAGAATATGACTATGTTCCTGATATTGAAACAGAATGTAAAGAGTTTCAAGGAAATAAATGCAAATTGAACAGCTTAGGACAACCAGAAGTAGAAATAAAATATAAAGAAAATTCTAACAGTAGAATGCTTTGTCTTTCTGGATGGCAGCCAGAACCAGAAGAGTTTGTTCTTGAAAGAGAAAATAAAATAATACCACTAAAATTAATGGGAACAAAATATATTAAATACAATGCTGTTTATTCAAAGGAATCAAATCGGTTCTATTATCTTCCAAGCAAGGAAAGGGAAACAGTCGACCTCTTAAAAATAAAAAGACTTCAAGATCAGTTGGATAAAATAATATTTAATAAGCAAGGGTATGTTTTCTTCCCTGACGACAATAAACAGGAAAAGGGGAAATGCAGTTACTGTGTAAAAAGAAATGATGAGATAGACAAGGCATTTAAATCTGGTAAAGGACTGAAAGTAGTATACAAATTGACGGATGTAGAGCATAGAGAAAAATGTAATCAAGGTGATGATGGTTGCATCTGCTCTGATGGAAAATGCAGCCGTTCAAAACAATATTTGAATAAAAATGAAAATGATAAGCCATTCTACTTAAGGTATGAGGAAGTGGATTGTAAAGATAAGGATGGTAAAGTATTAAGAGATGAAAAAAATGAAGTACAAAAGTGTACACAATTAAAAGATCAACTGATTAAAGCAGATAGAACAGAGGTCTTTTACGCTGATAAATTGTGTAGGTTCGATTTAGAAGGTCTCAAAAAGAAATTAAAAGAGATAATCAAGAAACAGCTGAAAAATAAGAAACCAGATCTTGAAAAAAATAATGAAAAATCCTATGATCATGAAAATAAAGATGTTTATACAGATGACTTATCAATAAAATTTGATCGTGTTGAAATAGAAGCGTGGGGAAGTGGTGAAGCAGGTCATATAAAAGATACACCTATTAACTGCGAATCTTCTGTATGTTCCACTGAAAGTAGAGCAGGAATGCCAGGCGATTATATTAAAGCTAAACTGAAAATTGACCCTAATTATCCTGTAATTAAGGTGAAAGTTACAGAGGGAGGGGGTAACCAGGAAAATAACTCCTCAGATAAGGACGGAGGACCTATTTTTATAAAAATGTGTCGTTCAGACAAACAAGATTGCAAGCCATTAATCACTGTTGCAGGTGGAGGTATGTATAGAACATATGGTCCTGAACATACAAGTTATCGGGACACAATAATTCATGAACCGAGTTTAGAGTTAGAAAAAACAGTCATACCAGCAAGTGCATTGAAGTCTACTGAAGATAATAAAATAACATATATAGAAGATGGTCAAGTCAAGTATGAAATAATAGAGTGTGGAAGTGGTTTGAGAAGCAGTAAACCTGGTGCAGGTGGTTGCATTTATAAAAGCAAAGAAATTTATGGTAAAGGCTCTCCAGGGTATGTGAAGATTAGACCTATTATAAAGGAATTTGACAAAGAAGAAATAAATGATGCTATTGAAAAAGTGACAAGAGATCTATATGATCTTGAAGCTATGACTGATTTTTCGACGAAGGACCTTAATATGAATATAAGAGAGAAAGTTGAAGAGGAAATCAAAAAAGAATTGTTAAGGTAAAAAGATATAACTCTGAAAATTATGCTCTCGTTTTAATAATTAATTAAAGTAAAGCATGTAGTAAATGGTGTATCTTAACAAAAAGGTATAACGAATGTAGGAGGGTGCTTTATGTCTCTAAAGAATAAAATTTCTGAGCTAATAGAACAACAATTTAGCATTAAATACCATGACAATTATTTGGCTACCACTATACATAAGTGGGCTGCAAATGAAATATCTAATTCTATTGCTTTTTGCATAATTGGTTGTGGAAATTGCAAGATTGGATATTAAGATGTTGCAAATTCATTCAACATAACAAAAGAAGAAATTGATCAAGGTAATATTGCAAGCATAGAAAGCAAAATAAAAAGTGAAGCTGAAAAATCAGGTAGTGAGTTTCTTAAGTTGATTTCTAGAATGGATCAATCGCTAAGAGAACAAAGTGAAAAGTCTATTGTACAAATTTTAAACTCATCTGCTGAGGAGATGTTACAGAGTTTTTGTGACAGCACTATATGGCAAAATAATTCTCCAGAACCTCAAGAAGTTAGTGCAACTCCTGCTTCATCTGAAGAGTCTGCTACAGAAGGTCCGGAAACTAGTGTTAATCCAGATCCTTTATCAACCTAATCAACCCCATATATATGTTTTTTTTGTACCCATGCTTTACGTTTTGGGGTGGAAAGAAAGCACCATTCTTCGTTGCATTTTTCTATTTTCATTACAACGAACTTGTCTATTTTCATAGTAATCTTGCTGTCTACACTCTGTTTTTGATATCCATAAGTATCTTCTTTTATCATTGCGTGGTGCTTATCACTAAGCAGATTGCCTTTTATCCATCCGCAGTCTTCATCTATATCGCAGACCTTTTTCCAACTCTCAAACTCTTCTATCACTTTCAGGGGCAGATTTTTGCAAGTGTATATCCATTTTACAGGATAGTGAAACCCTGGCCCTGTTCTCATGTTGATTTTGTTTGACTTTGTTGAAACAAAGTTATTAGCAAACAAGCTATGACTAAATAATAAAAACAATAGGATAATAGTACTGAACCAAGATCCCAGTGTCACGCACTGGGATGACGTGAGGGATAGTGTAACAGACTTATTCATCATAATTCACGATTAGATTGACATAAGATAAAGAGTAAATTAAAAATTGAATAGATCTTTAAATGCAAAATCAATGCCTATAGAAATATTAATGCCTGCTCTTTCACCGACAATGAGCAAAACTGGAGGAAAAATTGTCAAGTGGCATAAAAAAGAACAAGACAAAGTTGAAGTAGGCGACGTAATTGCTGAGATAGAGACTGATAAAGCCATAATGGAGTTTGAATCTATAGATGAAGGAGTTTTAGCAAAAATTTTAGTAACAGAAGGAACAAGTGGCGTGCCTGTAAATCAACCAATAGCTTTAATGCTGGAAGAAGGAGAAGATGAAAGTGCACTTAACAACTATACTTCAACTTCCATCAATAGTGCAGTTAAAAAGGAAGTGACAAAAAGTGCTGTTGATAATCAAAAATCAGAACACCAAGATTTAAACGGAAAGCCAACAAGTCATTCTTCGGTGTCATTCCAGCGCGTGACGCTGGAATCCAGAAGAAAAGAACCAGTGTCAGCTACTCAGATGACAGAGGGTTATGTAGAAGGTAGAATAAAAATAAGCCCATTAGCTAAGAAAATAGCTCAAAATGAAGGGGTTAATGTGCAGCAATTAAAAAGTACAGGACCATATGGTCGCATAATTAAGGCTGATGTGTTGGAGTCTTTAGGTAGTGGTACACGCATTGAAAGTCGTGAAAGGCCCGAGGAAGATACCATGGTTGAAGTAAGCAATATGCGCCAAGTGATAGCACAGCGCTTAACTGAATCCAAACAGAATGTTCCACATTTTTATTTAACTGTAGACTGCCAGGTTGATAAGTTAATATCGTTAAAAAACGAGATTAGCTCAGCAGATGAAAATAACAAAGTAACAATTAATGACCTAATCATAAAAGCTGCAGCTTTCAGCATGAAAAAATTTCCTGATATAAATTCTTCGTGGATAGATAATAAAATACTTAAATACTCGAATGTAGACATTTCAATCGCTGTGGCACTTGAAGATGGGCTAATTACTCCTATAGTAAAAAATGCTGATAAAAAGGGTATTTTATCTATATCAAAAGAAGTGAAAGATTTAGTAAGCAGAGCAAGATCTGGAAAATTAAGGCCAGAAGAATTTCAAGGAGGTGGGTTTACTATTTCCAATTTAGGAATGTTTGGTATAAAAGCCTTCAGTGCTATAATCAATCCGCCGCAATCTTGCATTATGGCAGTTGGTGCATCCAAAAAACAACCAATTGTTATGAATGAGAAAATAGAGATAGCAGAAATAATGACAGTAACACTTTCTGTTGACCATAGAGCAGTTGATGGAGCATTAGGAGCAAAATTTTTAAATGCCTTTAAGCATTATATAGAGAGTCCTCTGGCGATGCTTATTTGAAACCTATTAGCATCGTTATTACAAAATTAATACCTCTAAGTTTATAATTCTACTAGTTAATAGGCTTAGAGGTAAAAAAATGAATACTACAGTAGAAAAAAATAATCCAAAAATTTTTCCTAAAAATGAAGGAAAGATTAACTCAAAAGGCATGGTTGCCCCACCGGTACCACCAAGAGCACCAGAGACCAAGTTATCGTCGCAGAATGAGTTAGAAAAAATAGTAAAGCTTAAGAAAGTTGCTCCACCTGTTCCTCCGAAATCTTCCCAAGCTAAATTTGCTGGAATAAAAGCGATTTTTGAGCGAAATGCATCTCATTCCCAAGCAAATGATAGTAATAAAACAGTAAGTAGCAATCTTGGAAGAACATTTGGCCCAACAATGCAAAAACTCATGAAAGACAATATTCATAGCACTTCTAACAAACAACGCCGTGATTCAGGGGATAGTGGTATCAGTGATGTTAGTAGCAGTACTCTTGATAAAAAAGCTAAAGCTTACAATCCACTTGATTGGAATCCAATCTATCAAGGTAAAAAGCGCTTTAGCTTAGACAATATGTCGAGTAATTCGTCTTCATGTAGTGAAAAAAGCAATATTTCAGATATAAGCGATAAGTCTAATAATTCAAACATTGTCAGATGTAATATTACTAGGAGTAACAGTAAGGAAGACCTTCGTAAACCTGATGCTTCACATAATGACAAATCTGCAGGTAAAAAATTATCTAATGTCAACGTAAGCGAATTAATCAGAAAGTTTGAACAAGGTAATAACATAGTAAAGGGGCGTTAATCAAATATTACCCTATCTTTGTATATGCAAAGGTAGGGTATCTTTTCAAAATATTATATCCTTTATAGCTTTGTTAATTTTTGATTCCTTCTCTGCAAAAGCAGCTTCTAGAGAGGTTTTAAGTTTTTCCCATTCCTCTTGACCATTTAGAATTAAAGATTTATATTCATTTTCAATTTTTTCCAATGCTCTTTGACATGAGGAATCTAACTCCTCATACAAATCAGTATTTACTGATTGCAGTATTACCAAAAACGAAAACAAATTTGGAGCAGGTAATTCTTCTCTTGTGTAATTCAGAAGACACAGCTTTATTTTTTTTACGCAGTATTCTATTGTTTTTAACGATAGTAAAAGGCTTTCTGCATAAAATATAAAACTATCTACAATCAAATTTTTTGACTTTTTCGGTAATTTAATATTTTCAAATAGTTCTTTTGTAAATTTTTCTATCGGTTGCTTCGGTAAATGTAAAGAGAGATCAGTAAAAGATTTTAGGTCAAAATTTGGTCCAAGTATCGTGCTAATGGCTTTATGCACATTGCTCTTATCTTTACTTACAGAAATAATGAAAACCAGCCCCTCCACATCAAGCATATACTTTATAGATTCCAAAAAATCGACAACGAATTTAGGGCGGCACACATCAAGATTATCCACCATTATATAAATGTTTTTGTCTTTTCTAATTCTATTAACTACTTTTGCCAATTGTGTTTTAAAATCCTTAATGTTTTCTTCTCTTCTTTGAAGAGTATTCAACTCTCTCAGTACAGAACCAATATCTTTCCTATCAGCCTCTTTTGTAGCGTCAAGCAATACGGAAAGCATAGCAAGTGGAGATTTACTGATCAGCTTTCCTAGTGTGTTTAGAGAAAATAGTTCTTGGTTTATGTTCTTGAACTGTTGTATAACGCTTCTTTTTACTTCATACGATGCAAATAAATCTTCAAATAGAAAATTTAAAAAAGAAGGAAGTGGTTGATCCAGTGCATTGATATCCCATGCGTTATAGTAAGCTGCAATTTCATTTTGCTGTTTTAACTCTTTTACCCACTCTTTCAGAAAAAACGTCTTACCCCATCCGTCATATCCTTCTAAAGATATTATTGTAAAAAACTGATCAATCGTTTTAATTATAGTGTTGAATTTGCCTGAAAATTGCTTATAGTTTAGACGGTCATTTTCCCAATCCGCCACTTGAAGTGGTGGCGCTGTTTCTTTCTTCTTGAACGTTATTAACGATGCAAGTTTTTTTAAGCACATACCTTATTTTATATTTAACTCATATTCTTGTCTTGAAGTGAGGGCTGCTTTTAACGTTCCTTCATCTAGATAGTCAATTTCTCCGCCCATTGGTATGCCGCAAGCAAGACGTGATATTTTCACATCCAAATTTTTTAGCAATTCAATTATATATTGTGCAGTAACTTGACCCTCTAATGTCGGATTAATTGCAATAATTATCTCTTCAACTTTAGATTTTGTCACTCTTTCCAGAATAGTATCAAGGTTAAGTTCTTTTGGACCTATGCCGTTTATTGCAGACAATCTGCCCCCCAAAACATGGTATAAACCTGAATATATATTTCCTTTTTCAAACGCCCATAGATCACCCAATTCTTCTACTACACACAGTAACTTAGTGTCACGTTTTGGGTTAGTACAAATAGAACAAGGTGATTTAGTATCTAGATTTCCGCAAATCTCACATTCTACTATAAGATCTGCTAGCTCTTTAATCAAAGATACAAGTGGTAGCATAACTTTCTCTTTGTTTTGGAGTAAATGTATAACCAACCTGCGTGATGATGATGGTCCTAAACTTGGCAATTTAGAAAAAGCATGAACTAGATTCTTTATGTTAATGTTCATTCAATAAATTCAGAATAGTTCATCAAATGGTAACATCAAACCCTTTGTAAAGAAAGTGGTAAGTTTCTCTTGACCCCACTTTGATTAGCTATAGAAAAAATTTTTTACTCTAATGCAAAAAATTACTTCCGCACACTTAAAGCCTGATTATAATAGACTTCTTGCATAACCCAAACTAAGTAGAAAAAAGGTATAGCTGACCCAAGCGAGACGTCATACCGCCGCAGTATCTCTAGATCCCGCTAACAAGTAGCGGGATGACTACCCCTACAACAACATTGCAAGTATTGATTTTTCTCCCCATGAGAAGAGTCTGGAAGCTCTTTCACTCTAAACACGATGTTCACATCCTCAAAATTAATCTCAATTCGCTTAACTAACGTTCTAATAATATCACGTTTAGTTAGCCAGTCTGCATTATCAAGACTTGAGTTAATACTAGAGGAAAATCCCTCTAAATTTGTTACTACTAGAGTGAACTCTTGTGTGAGTTTTTTCTGATCAAATGTTTTTTTCTTTTGTTCTTCAACCATTTTTAAGTTTTGTTTCATTGCTTTAATTCTTGGCTCAAATTCTTCTTGATCAATATATTCTTGAGCATCACTATCAATTAACCTTGCAATACCACGTTTTAATTTATCTTCTTGTGCTTCAAGCAAAGCGCTTTTTTGATCTAGTGGTAAGTTCTGAAAGTCTTCGTTTATACTCCTCTAATATTCTATTCGGATTTTTTAATAGATGCTTTACTTCTTCCCACACAGCTATGTCTAATGTATCTGTACGAATTAATTTGTTGTTACACATTTTATTACCACCAAAACGGCGTGCCAATACAACGATAATACACCTGATTATTAGTTTTTTTCCCTCCTTATTCCTTGCAGTGCTAGTACCATAATATGCATAATTACAAAGCTTACATACTACTAAACCTTGCAATAAATATCTTGCTCCTCTTTGTCTTGTTCTTGCTATTTTTCTATTCTCTGCTAATTGTTCTTGAACTATATCAAATAAATCTTCGTTTACTATACTAGGTACTTTAATATAAATCCAATCCTCTTTTGGAACAGGATAAGTAGAATAATTATCTTTTGGTTGCTCGCAGGAGTTTTTTTTGGTCTTATATGTTTTAATTTTACGCCTAACCTTGTTTTACCAAAAGCTGCTTGTCCTCTATAAGCAGAGTTTTTTAACATACTCAAAACTACAGCCCTATCCCAATATTCTTTTCCTGTTCGCGTCATAACGGACATAGCACTTAGCCCACGACATACTTCTCCTATACTCGCTCTTTCTCTTCCTACCCAAAAAAATACTTTACGCACAACTTCAGCTTCTTCTTCATAAATTTCAAATAAGGCTTGTCCTGTCTCTGTATTTTTATTTATATAATGATAGCCATAAGGAGCAGCTCTCATTACACTTATATAACCCTTATTGGCTGCATAAATCTTTCCTCGGCAGCTTCCTTCCATGATTTTTGCACGTTCATATTCTGCTATCATACCTTGCATTTGTAATAGTAATTGAGATTCTGGATTATCGCTAATTAAAAAAAATGACTTCTACTCCTAGTTTCTTGAACTCTTCAAGTAATACCATCTGATATGCATACTTGCGAGATAAACGATCAGGAGAATGAATATAAACCTTATCAATGCTACCTTCTGCTATTTTATCACGTAATTTTTCTAAACCAGGACGGATTATATTAGAACCATTATCAATAAATTTATATTCATTTAATAATTTATGTCCGTCCATACTAATTTGATTCTCTATAGCAGCAATTTGACTTGCTATTGTACCTTCTTGTGCTTGTCTCCCTGAAGAAACTCTTGCATATAATCTAACTGTTACCATTTAACCCTCCTCAAATCTACTTTCTTACATTCAGAGTTTTCTTCCTTTTTGCTCACTTTTATTGGTTTACTTAACACTAATTTTTCATATGCATCTAATAGATACAACTCTGCTAATCTATTCACTTCATAACTACAACGAATACAAACTATTAATTTCTTGTTGCCCATTAGCTCTCCCATTTATTATTCATCGAGACATATGGTTATTTGATCACTAGCTCTATAAATAAATTCAACTCTCTGTTCTTTTTGTAGAAGCTTTCGGGAAATAGTTTTCTCAAGTTTCAGATTTCTTCCAATATTGTTGGCGGAGTCCCTACGTCATACCGCCGCGGTATCTCTTAGCCGCTAACAAGTAGCGGGATGACGATTCTTCAAATCGTCAAGGTGTCATCCCAGTGCCCTGACTACTTGGATCCAGAAAACTTAACTTTAAATAAGTGGCTGCATAATAAAGACTAGATTCCAGCGTCACGCGCTGGAATGACACCATTTTCGGTCTCTTAAGTTGCTTTAGCTACAAACATTAAGAAATTTACCAAATAAAAAAAAAGGCAAAGAACTCCCGTGGTGCGAGTTTTGACTCTATATTACTGTAAGTGGCGCTGTAATAATGTGCTAACGCTTAAAATAAGCGCGATTTGGCTGAATGTAGAAAAAATAAAAAAGACATGCAGCCGCTATAATTTTATGTAATCCGCCAATAAATACCCTGAGTTTTTTACTGAATTTTGTCATTGAGCCTGCAGGTCAAAAACAAGTTTTGAGTCATAAATACCCTTATTATCATAATAAGGGGACTGGCGAAACTTGTAAAGTAATTTTTTGCAATATCAGGGGATAATTTCGACCATAAACCCCTACCAATAAATTTTAACAAAAATACTTTAGTGCATTTTCAAATATAAGCATTCCATCACCATATTTTGGCACAGCAATACCTAAACGCTTGCTCTTTTCTTTTTCAAGAGGCCAATTATCTTGCTGAGTAAAAAATATTCCCCTCTCTGGATGGGGCATTAAAGCTAGCACTCTTCCACTTTTATCTGATAAAGCTGCTAGGTCGTATGTAGATCCGTTCGGATTGTAAGGAAATTGTAGGTTAGCATAGTTGCCATTTTCATCAATGTAACGTAATGCGGTGGAATTGCTCTCAATCAATTGGTTCAAAATATCTTGATCCATAAAAAATTTGCCTTCCCCATGAGCAATAGGGAGATATAGTTCACTCAGGCCCCGTAGCCAAACAGAATTACTCTGCGGATTAACTCCCACTCTAATCCAACGGCATTGATAATTGCCTATATCATTATGGATTAAAGCTAGACTAGAGAACTCTGGAATTAATTTTACTAATATCTGACAACCATTACATATTCCTATAATCAGCTTGTCCTGAGATAAAAACTCTTGAAACTCATCCAACAAGTTGTTTTTAATACGTAAAGCAAACGCATTACCAGCACCAGTGTTATCACCATAGGAAAAACCTCCTGGAATTGCAAGTATATTGCTTAATTTCAGTTCACTTGGATTATCTATGATATCATTAATGTGAACGATTTTTACTTCAATATTACTAATACCAAGTTTTCTGCTGCATTCCATAAATGCAAATGCGGTTTCTTTTTCGCAATTTAAGCCATAACCAGATAGGACTGTGATTTTCATGAATTGCTAAAAATTAAAAAATTCGAATTTCTTTTTTACAAAATTTGCTACTAAATTTAACGCAAATAACACCAATAATAAAGCTATAATTGCAATAGCAGCAAGTTCAATAAATGCAATTTCAGGACTACTTGACCATATGTATATTTGCACAGGCAGAACAGTCGCCGGATCGAAAAAGGACGTAGGTGTATCAGCAATAAATGCCACCATACCTATCATAAGTAAAGGGGAAGATTCACCTAAAATCCTTGCAATTGCAAGCACAGTACCATGTATTATTCTTGGTAACGCAATCGGTAAAGAGTGATCTAATATCACCTTGATGTGAGGCGCACCGAGCGCAAACGCTGCATCTTTTATCGTAATAGGAACATTCGCAAAGGCATTTTTTGTTGCAATTATAATATTAGGTAACATCATAAATGAAAGAGTCATTCCACCAACAAGTGGTGAAGAGCGCGGTAGCCCAAATATGCCAAGATAGAGAGTTAAGCCCACTACACCAAATATTATTGAAGGCACTGCAGCAAGATTATTCATGCTAATTTCTACAATATTAGTCATTAGCCTATTTTTAGGCATAAATTCGTAAAGACAGATGCCCGACATAATTCCTATTGGTAATGCTAATGCTAGGCACACTATAATTGTCATTAATGAACCGATAAATGCCCCTAAAATCCCTGCATTCTCAGGTTCACGAGAGTCAGATTTAAGGAATAAAGACTTATTAAAAAATTTTTTCACTCTCCTCTTTTCTTTTAGCCAATCAAGTAATTTAGCATAACGATCATTCAAATGTTTATCTTTATTTATTGAATTAATTATACTTGACGCGGTAAACCAGATCTCATATTCACCACTATCTTTTACTTTCTTACGAAAAAATTTCTCTAGTTCTTTGTAAGAATTACGACTTAAAATTTCGTCACTGTCTTTAAAATCAGTTCCTTTAAACACCTTACGTAAAGAATCGTTGAGTAAGCCAATGGACTTATACCGCAAATCACTAGGATTATTTGTTAAAGTAAGATCAGCACTTATTTCAATTGGCAATAAAATTTTCGTTACTGTTAAGGCACTGTAAGAGTTAACTAATATACTCAACAATATACACACAGGACAGCCAAGTGAGATAACTAGTGCCGTGAAAGAGCAAAAGCGTAACGCTCTGTTCTTTTTATTTTTCCTTTTTATACGAGCATGTACACGCCTTGACTGAAGTAATTTAAGGAATTTTTTCTTTATACTCATTTATTTTCCCTGGATCCTATCGTCAAGCCCACAGCTGTACAAACGTCCAGTTTAATAAACGTTGATGTCATTCCAGTGCTTGACACTGGAATCCAGTTATAAAAATATTTACAAATCAGGCAATTGGTAACAGACTCCATGCTAAAAATAACATCCATGATATAGAATAAGGTAGATCCCAGTATCAGCTACTTGGATGACACTGGGGAAGTGCTGGGATGACACAATTGACATCACTCCCTATTGTATCTACTTAGATTTCTTTTTAACATAAGTAGTACGCTCTTTGATCCTTGCAGCTTTTCCAAATAGTTTGCATAGATAATACAGTTTTGCTCTACGAACCTTTCCTTTTCTTGTCACTTGCACTGAAACCAGTGCAGGAGAATAAACAAAAAATTGAGACACTATACTTTCTCCATGGCTCACTTTTCTGACTGCAAAAGAAGAATGCAACCCGCGGTTCCTTTTTGATATACATACACCTCCAAATATCTGTATACGTTCACTTGCACCGTCAACTACTTTAAAAGTGACCTTCAAATCATCACCAGGACGAAATTCTGGTATTTCTTTAGCTAACACTTGCATTTGCTGTTCGTTAAATTTTTTAAGTAAATTTGTCATTTATCTCTCCATTCAATAATTCAGGCCTACGCTTTTTTGTTATAACATGAGACTGCTTCTGCCTCCAATCACTTATTTTTTTGTGATTGCCAGATAACAAAACCTCAGGTACTTTATATCCCTTCCACTGCTCAGGTCTAGTATATTGAGGATATTCAAGCATACCACCATCATAACTAAAACTTTCTTCAATAATACTATCGGAATTATTTACTACACCTGGAAGAAGTCTAATGCATGCATCGAGAACCACCATCGCAGCTGGCTCACCTCCTGAAAGTATATAATCTCCGATACTTAATTCATAAGGAGTATACGCATCAATTATCCTTTGGTCAATACCTTCAAATCGACCACACAATATTGTTATATGAGGAAACTCTAATAATTCTCTGGCAATATTCTGATTAAACTTAGTTCCAGATGGAGTCATGTAAATAAACTTAGTGTTTTTATGAACAGAGAGCATACTATCTACTGCATCACCAACTACATCAGAACGCATAACCATTCCTGCTCCACCTCCATATGGAACATCATCCACAGTTGAATGTTTATCTTTCGCAAAAGAACGAATATTTATTACTTCAAGGTTCCATATTTTTTTTTCTAACGCTTTTCCGGCAAGAGAATAGTTCAAAAACCCGGGGAACATTTCTGGAAATATGGTTAATATTGTAACATTGAATGCCATTAAGGTTTATTTTAAGTTATTTGGAGCTATACTCTAAGAACAGTAAATTGATATAATATATAGTTAAATTAAGCATGTCACTGAATAAAACAATATACGAAGGTAAAGCGAAAGCCATTATTGAAACTGAAGACTCATCAACTGTTATACAGCACTTTAAAGATGATGTTACAGCATTCAATAAGAAAAAATATGAAATTATTGAGGGCAAAGGAATAATTAATAATCATGTTAGTGCTTTTATCATGGAAAAGCTTGAAGAAGCAGGAACTAGCACGCACTTTATAAAAACTCTAAACGAAAGAGAACAGCTAGTCAAAAAGCTCAAGATAATACCTCTTGAGGTGGTAGTTAGAAATGTTGCAGCTGGCAGCTTTTGCAAACGTTTTAATATCAAAGAAGGTGAGGCACTTACATCTCCTATAATCGAGTTTTTTTACAAAAATGATGACCTAGCCGACCCAATGGTGAATGAAAATCACATACTGTATTTTGATTGGCTATCTAGCAAAGAAATGGATGAAGTTAAAACTACAACTTTAAAAATCAACGAAATCTTAGTCCACCTATTTTCAAATGCAAGTATATATTTAGTTGATCTCAAGTTAGAATTTGGCAGATTAATAAATGACAGTACTAAAATCATTTTAGCCGATGAAATCAGCCCTGATAACTGCAGGTTATGGGATAAAAATACTTATAAAAAGCTAGATAAAGACGTCTTTCGTTTGAATTTAGGAGATTTAAAGGAAGCGTACCTAGAAGTTGCAAAAAGACTGTCAGTAAAGTTAGACTAACTAAATACTACTCTATCAAGTGGAGGGTTACATGCCTCATCAAGTTTTCCAATAATTTCAATTTTTTCTCCACGTTTTTGGAAATGATTTTTCACGTTTTGCATATTCTCAGGACTTACGATCAATACCATGCCAATACCACAATTAAATGTTTTTAGCATTTCTTTCTTCTCTATTTTACCCTCCTTTGTTAGCCATAAAAATATATCTGGCCATTTCCAGGAATTAATGTCTATGTTTGCAAATAAGTTTTTTGGAAGAATCCGCGGAATATTATCTATCAAGCCACCACCTGTTATATGTGCAATGCCTTTTACCTTTGGCATAATAGGCAACAAAGAATCAACATATATTTTTGTTGGTTCGAGCAACACTTCTTTCCAAAGCTGATTATTCCATGGAGATGAGTCGTTATAATTTATACCTAAGCCTTTGAAAATATGGCGCACCAAAGAAAACCCATTTGAGTGAATTCCACTTGACTCTAAGCCAACTATATAATCACCTACTTTCATCATGCTACAGTTTGGAAGAATTTGCTTTCGATCAACTACACCAACCACAAACCCTGCAAGGTCATAGTGATTATTATCATACATTCCAGGCATTTCTGCAGTTTCCCCACCAACCAATGCTATTTTAGCTTGCTTGCACCCCTTTGCAATGCCTTGGACCACAGATAATAAAACGTCCTTGCTCAAAACACCTGTTGCAAAGTAATCAAGGAAAAATAAAGGCGTTGCTCCTTGTGCAAGTAAGTCATTTACACACATTGCAACTAAATCTATACCTATAGTATCATGCCTATTCACTTCTTGAGCTATCAATAGTTTCGTACCTACTCCATCAGTTGAGGAAACAAGTACTGGATGGTCATATTTCTTACTTAGTGCAGCAAAATCAAACAACGCAGAAAATGAACCTATTTCGCTGATTACTTCTTCTCTAGTAGTTTCTTGAGCAATAGGCTTGACTTCTTTTATTAACTTATTATATAGTTCAAGATCTATTCCTGATCTGATATAAGTATTCATAATCCTTCTATAAATTTTAAAATTGTTAATACTATATTAATGCCTTGATATAAAAAATGCAACGAAACTTTCTCTTAATTGACTATTATATGTTTACCAATATAGGGTAACTTAAATCATTTATAATTATCCAATGAACAAAAACATCAAAAACATACTGTTAATAACGGAGCTGCTATCAGGACGGCTGCTTCATGACTTTGCTAACTCTATGAATGGAATAATGTTTGGCTTAGAAGAGCTTGAAGTAATAGATAAGAACGATGCTGATGCGCAGAAGGAAGCGTTGTCGTTTCTTAAAGAAAGCTCCGATGATTTAATATATAAACATAAAGTTATGAAGCAGGCATATTCTTCTTCAGCAGATAATTACAGCTTTGATCAGACCAAATCTAATATCGAAAATTATTTATTAAAAAAAAAGTAAAGCTTACGTGGAAAATAGACGCATACTCTGCAAAAAATAAGGAAGATTTAATTGAAAAGATAAATAAGATAATTTCTAATATGGTGCTAACTATAGCCAGCGCAGTGGCGGAAGTTGAACTAGTGTCTGTTTTACTGAGTCAAACAGAAGATAAAATGCTATTAACTATAAAAATTCTAAATGAACACAAACCAATAAGCAAATCATTAGTAGACAAATTAATCAAAAAAAATGACACTAATTTAAATACAAAAGATATTAATATCTATATGACCTCTTTATTATTAGAGTACTATAAAACTGAAATGCATTGTACTTGCGAAAATAATTTGCTGGAGATAGGTTTAACTATACCTTGAGTTGCATATTTGGTTATTACAACTTTTTCTTCGTTTCAAGGCAAGACATTCCCCGACAAGGGGTACCAAATCTAATTTTTGTAATCACTTAAGTCTAGTACTATTTTATTAATGTAGCGCTCATTTGCATCTTTGATGATAAACTTCATACCATTTTTATATTTAATGACTTCATCTACAGAAGGCACTTTACCAGCAATCGAAAGAATCAAACCACCAAGTGTAACATAGTCTTCTTCAGGGTCACGTAATTCTATTTTTAGATCCTCTTCTATATCCTTTATAAGAACCCTTGCTGACACTTCAAACTTATTTTGAGACAATTCAGTAATGGTATATTCTGAATTTATTTCGTTCTCACTATCAATGTTTGGTATTAGCTCCTCTATAAGATCGGTCATTGAAATTAAACCATCAGTTCCACCATATTCATCCAATACAATAGCTAAGTATGACTTAGAAGATTTCATCCTAACAAAAAGATTAGTTGTCTTCATCGAGGGCGGAACAAATATTACGCTTTGTATAATATTTCTCAGATTAAAATTTTTATCCCTATTAAAAATAACATCTTTTACATAAAAAAAGCCTATTACGTTATCAAAGTTATTTCTATAAATTGGTATTTTAGTGTGGCAAGTGTTTTTTATCTTCTTTATTATTTCACGCTCGCTTGACTCAATGTCTACTGCGCATATCTCTGTACGTGGAGTCATTATATCCATTATACCACAATCGCGGAATTTTAATAGACCATTAAATATATTAAGGTCTGGCAGATCTTTCATTAATGCTTCAGTCGCACACTTTTTCAACACAGAAGCTTTTTTGAAAAGGAAGAGAAAAATTCTATATGCTATTTTTTCTACTAAGGTTCCTTTTTTACTCAATTTATTCCCTGTAATGGCAAAAACGTTTTCAGATCAGATTTATCAAGAAAACTGTTATTAAATGTTTAATAAGCATGTGAATAATGTCAAATTAATTTGTGAATTATTTGTTGATATAAAATACCAACAATTGATCAACAGTTTTTTCAACGACATATACATAGTTATGTAACAATGCATGATGGTAAAATGTTTTCCATAAAAGAAAATTACTAACACTCTGAACATCTTACTTATACACATAAATCATAACAGAAAATCAATAGCATATAGAAGTTGTTAACATATTTATCCACAAATTAAACAACGTCAATTTTTACTGAATTTTAAGTTAGTAACAAGTTGTTGATAGAACTATTATTACTACTATACTTTAGTATACAGAAAAATAGATAAAATAGA